>CAWELM010000010.1:0-442301 GCA_963809815.1 uncultured Actinomycetota bacterium | reverse complement strand
ATACCCTCTTCGGTGAACCGTTGCCGACCGCAGCACGGCTGACGCCGGCCCAGCACGCGGTGCTCATCGCGCTTGCCGCCCGTATGAGGACGACCGTGGGTATGCGACGCCGGCAACCAGCAGATCGCCGGCGAGCTGTGCCTGAGCCTCGATTCGGTGAAGACGCACCTGCGGACGCTGTGAGGGGCGGCCTTCCTCACACAGTTAGTTGGCGCAGGCGTAAAGGTGGGCGCATACCGCACCTTGGGTGGGTTCTGCCGAGCGGCCGACTGAACGAGCGTGAAGCACACAGGACACGCCGCCGCGTGCAGCACCCACGGCGCTCGCACATCAGCGCAGCCTGCCTCGTCGGCGAACCGCCCAGGCATGTCCGCCTCCGTCGCGCCGACGCATCCAGCACCGGGTCCCATGGCGGGAACACAGCCGTACTCGACGGATACCGGTCCGTGCGCCGAGGAGAAAGGCTGGGGCACCGGTCCGCAGGACGGGGGGGCACGGCGATGACCCGCGCCCCGATCTACCTGGCGCGGTGCCGGCCAGCACGGGTGTTATGACCGGGTGGTGTGCGACATCAACGGCCCGGCGGTCGTCGGTTACACCGCACGCTCTTGGCGCCGCGCGGCGTGGCAGGATCGGGCCTTTCTAACCTGACTGAGATCTTGGACGATCCGCTGCGGCGAAACCGGACGGCTAACGCATACACCCAAGACCGCGACCGACCGCGGCCTTTTTTTCACCACAATCGGCGCTGCCCTCGGTCAGAACTCTACGCAGCCAGTCTTAACTTCAAACATGTAGAACTCGGTGTCCCTGGGCCGGTAGATGATGCCCGTGAAGTATCCGTTGCCGTTAATCACATCATCGACTGTCAAGGTGATGGTAGCCGATACCCAAGTGCCGTAGGGCGGAATGTAGGAGACCGTCGGGAAGTCCTGCTTCAGAAGGCAGTTATAGTCGGAAGTGCCCCAGCCGTAGGCGCGATTGCCGACACCGTTTGGCGAGTAGTTCCGTACGACGACCTTGAAGTGCGTCCACTGGTGGCAGTACTGGCTTTGCACGTAAACGCTCAACAGATGATTGCTGGTGAAGTGCTCCCCTGTTGCGGGCTTCCAGTTTTGACAGCCGTCCGTGGGCGATGCGGCCGTCACGGACGCCGAGGCGGAACGTGTCAGGACGTTAGCTGGTGCGGCATGCGCGACCGCTGCTGTCGCGGCGAGCGCGCACATCGCGACAAACAGCACGGCAACCCAGCGAAGGGATGAACGGTGGATCATGACGCTCCAGCTCCTTTATTCACTGCAAATGGGGCAGCCGCAACGCCGACGGTAATCCTGTCAGTTCCTTATTTCCTACTGCAACCCACTGTAGTTGGGAGCGCAGACCGGCTCGTGCCCAAGCGGGGAAGTGGCGGAGCGCCTCTGACCAGCCGCCCTGAATCGCCCCGGCGAGTCTGGAGACTCGGCTCTTGAGAAGGAGAGTCTGGAGCGATGTCTGGTCATGGGGGCAACTACCCGCGTGAGCTGCGGGAACGCGCGGTGCGGATGGTCGCCGAGGTGCAGGGTGAACCGTCGTAGTGGGCGGCGATCGGTGCGGTCGCCGAGAAGCTGGGGATCGGTAGCACGGAGACGCTGCGTAAGTGGGTGCGCTGTTCGGAGATTGACGCTGGGCAGCGGGCTGGGTTGACCAGCGCGGAGCACGCCGAGATCAAGCGGCTCACGGCTGGCCTTGCGCAGGATGCTGACCAGCTGCGCGCGGGTCAGCCGCGCCGCACGTGCCGGTGTCGGCGCGGCGGCGAGCAGCGCGCGAATGCGTCGTTCGTCGCCGGCGCCGTCTTGAACATCGGCAGCGGACTCAAGCGAAGTAGTGCCAGGACCTCGCTGGCCGGTCTTAGCCCGGATGCACCGCGCAGTCTGGTGGGTGCCGGTGGTTGATCGTCATTGTGGGCTGGTGTTGTGAGGACACTGGTCGGCCGCCGATCTGCTCGGCGGTTCCATCTGGGTCTCCGGTCTGGCCGTGCGGCGGTGGACGGTTTCAGCCTGCGCCTGGTGGTCCGATCGCAGCACTGAACAGCCGCTGCCGTTGATCGGCCCAGGGCCAGGCCGCGGGTAGTCGCAGTACTGATCTTCGGGCCGAGCGGGTAACGCGGGCGGCGACGGCGATCAACTGTCCGCGGACGGTCGCGGTGGTGGCTTTCGCATGAAAGCTCGAGGCGAGGGCACCGGCAGCGCGGGTGAGGTTGAACGCGATCGCAGCCAGCACCAGCCAGGCGGAGTTCGCGGCGAAACTGCCCGACGGCATGTGCGCCAGTGCCGAGTCTTTCAGGTCGGCGATGACCTGTTCGATGACCGCGTGGCGGCGATGGTCGGTCTCGGCGGTGAGCATCGGCAGCGGTGAGTCGGTGAAGATCGCGTGGTGGCGCCAGACCCGGAACAGCTCGCCTTGCGGGTTCACGTGAACGTGGTCGGGGTTGGCGTCCTGCACTCGGCGCACGATCAGCCGTGCCGAGACCTGGCGAGCTTTGGATTTCGAGGTGAACGCGGTGAACGGGATCTCGGCGACCTCGGCGTCGCTGATCCACTGTCCGAGTTGGTCGTCGAAGACCGCGCGCGGGTAGTGGATCGTGGTCCACGCGTCCTCGCCGATCGCGGCGATAGCGGCGCTCACGGCCCGGTCTTTGCGGGCGGTGATGGAGAAGCATGCCCGGTGTCGGCGGGCGGCGGCGATCACGTCGGCGCCGTAGTAGGCCGAGTCGGCCCGCAGCACGACCAGCCCGCTCACGCCGCAAGACCGGGTGGTCTTGATCGAGTCGGCGACCAGCCGGGGGGCGCCGCGGGCGGAGTTCGCCGACCCCTTCCGCAACCGGGTCGCCACAATCACCGGCGCAGACGACGCGCTCGACACTGTCGCGAGCAGCGCGTTGAGCCCTTTGACGCCGGAGTAGCCGTAGCCCGCGCCCTGCTTGGCGTAGCCGAACGTCGTCCGGACCGTGTCGTCGATATCGAGGTAGGTGACCGGCTCACCAGTGCTGATGACTGGGGCGTGTCGGGCCAGGCCGGCCAGCACTCTAGCGGCGACGGCGTCGAGCTGACGCACATGCCCGAAGCGGAACGCGCGTAGGAACGTGCCCAGTGTCGAGGGCGCGCGCACCCCGGTGAACAGCCGCGGCATACCACCGTGGCGCAGCAGACCCATATCGGCGATCGAGTCCGCCCCGGCCACCATGCCCGCGACCAGCGAGCCCACTTTCGCCCCGGCCGCGGCGCCGGCGCCCCCGGACACCGTCAGATGCCGATCAGCCAGCCGTTCGAGGCCGGCCCGATGGGCCAGCGCCACCGCTGGGACCAGCCCGGCGAACGACACCAGACTCGGATCATCGAACACTGCCGACCGGGTCGGCGCAGCATGAGATAGTTGCACCCGCCAGATGCCCTTCGTGACGTGGAAATCGCTTCCTAGACAGCTGCGATTCTCTTGCCGCATAAGGGCATCTCGGCGTTACGGCGCGCTCATCCGTCGAACATCACGGTGCATCCGGGCTTAGGCGTGCTGAACACCATGCGGCCGGCGACCTCGGCCACTGCCTCGCTGATCGTGGCGCGCCGACGCAGCAGATCGAGTCGGCCCAGGCGCAGGGCAGCCATCTCGCCGAAACGGACGCCCGTGTAGGCAAGGAAGAGAATGACCGGCCGAAACTCACCGGCCGCGTCCGCCAGAGCGTCGACCTCATCGTGCGTCAGATACCGCTTGTCGGCGCGGTGCACGCGCGGCAGCGGGACATACTCGGCCGGGTTGCGGGCCAGTCGCCCGGAGCGAACAGCCAGCTTGAGCATCTGCGACAGCGCCACATGCGCCGCTCGGACCCGCGAGGCTGAAAGCCCGCGTGCCGACAGGTCGGCGAGCCAGCTCGTGATGTCCTCATGCTTGACCTCAGCGAGCGTCATCGAGCCCCAGCGCGGCACGACGTGGGCCTGAAGCAGGCTCTCGTAGTCGCGTCGGGTCGTGGGTTTCAGGTTCGTCTTGGTCTCCAGCCACTTGTGCGCCCAGTCCCCAACCTGAACGCGTGACAACGACGGGTCGACGTACAACCCTGTCGAAACCGCGGTTGTGACCGAGTCGAGCCAGCGCTGAGCGTCGACCTTGCGTGCGAAATGGCGGGAGATCTCCTGCCCGACAGGATCTCGGTAGCGCGCCCGCCACCGGCCATCGGGTCTTTTCGCGATGCTGGCCATGCGTTTCTCCTGGTGTAGTCCTAGCCTGCTGCGATACCGAGGAAGACGACCATCGCGCGGTTGAGTCGGACAACGTCGAAGTCGTCGAGGATGCCGACCCGCTCGCCGAGTTTCGTTCGCCTCACAGTCGTGATCTTGTCGACCATCAGGCGGCTACCGGTTGTCAGGCCGTTGGTGGGGTTCGGTTCGACATGCAGACGGAACAGCGGCGCGTCGATCGGGTCGCTGGTGAACGGGCACACGATGACCGAGTCGGTATCGAAGTGGTCATCCTGGATGATCACTGCGGGTCGCGGTGTGCCGCCATGGTCGGGGCCGCCTGACACGGTCCACACTTCGCCACGTCTCACTCCTCGGGCCAGTCGGAGATTGCGTCGACAAAGTCCTGGTCCTCGGCAGCCGCGCGACTCGCGGAGACCGCGCGGGACTGGCGGTGCGCCTCCGCAGCGAACGCCGGTGACGCGACGTCGGGCACCCAGATCTGTAGCGGCCGAAGCCCCTGGGCGCGTAACCGCTCGCGGTGCGCGCGGACGCGGTCCCTCGTGTCGGCCACCGTGACCTCCTCACTCGCTCCGTTACATGTAACGGTACGCCGGCTTGGCGTCCGCGTCACTCCGCGTCGCCCGATTGGCTGTCGATCCACTCCTGCAGGGCGGCCGCCTTATAGACGACTCGCCGACCGAGGCGGAAGCTGCGGGGTCCGGTGCCGAGGTGACGCCAGTAGCGCAATGTCGCGACAGGGCGGCGGACGATGGCGGCGGCTTCGGTGATGGTGAGCAGGTCGGGGTGCTGGTCGGTCATCGGGCGCTCCTTCTCGGTGGTGTAGGGCTCTCATTGAAAGGGCGTGGCGTCGGGGGAAAGTCGATCGCCGCGGCATGCTGATCGGTGTACACCCGACCTCTGCCACCCTTGTGCGTCGCCTGACGCTGAGCCGTGATGACGCGGATGCCACTGACGGGTCCGGGCTTGCGGTCAGCGGTTCGTGCCGGTCGAGGTGTGCTGCTCCACACCGACGTCGTAGGACGGCCCAGTGCCGCTATCTGGTCGACGCTGGTCGCGACGCTTCCTTTCCCGACCGGTATGGCGAGCGTTGGCCCTCGCGTTCCGAGCTAGCTCTGGCGGTGGCGGCAGGCGTGTCGTTGCCGCGTCGCGACCTGCACCGGTCCGGAATGAAGACGGGTGACCGGAGATGGTCACACCACCAATAGGCCGACGGACGGCCCTGGTTGGACACCGCCGATGGCCGTGTGGCGTGGCGTGATGCCAAACCGGCGCACCGGTCGCGCCGCAGTACCTTGCAGCTCGGCGAGTGGCGACGGGGACGGTCGCTGTGCCGTGTCGTCGCTCTGCCGTCCCGTCGTGGGCCGTGCGGTCACATCCTGACGCTGGGTCCTTCCCTGCTGTGGTCGGGTGTGGGTGGGTGCCGGTCATGCGAGCGCGTCCGGTGCGCGGCGTAGTCGTCTGCCAGGCGTTGGGTCGCGCGCTGGATCGCGGCGTCTTCGCGGGCGGTCCGATCTTGGGACCAGTGCTCGCGCGCAGCTGTGATCGGGTCGGCCGGGTTGGCGCTGATGTTGGGCCCGCGTTCGGCTGGCCGGTGATCGCCGCTCGGGGTCGCGTGGAGCGGATCGGACTTGCGCGGATCGGGCTCGCGGGTCGCGGCGTGGATTGCCTGTTCGAGCTGGTCGATGCGGGCACGGGTGCGGGTCAGCTGGTCTCGGGCGGCAGTGATCTGCTGGTCGAGTTCGGTCAGCCGCGCGTCGGGGTCCGGGACGGCAACGGTGAAGTGGCCGGCCAGCCGATCGTGGTAATCACCTTTGGCGTCCCAGACCGCGTGGGACGCGTGGTCGGCCTGCTCGCGGGCGCGCTGGGCCGCGGCGAGCAGGACCGGGTGTTCGGGGTGGCGGGTTTCGGCCAGGGTACGGGCGTAGTCCTCGACGGCGGTGCGGATACGGGGCCGGTCCTGCGACCGGTCGGCGTAGCGGGCGATCTCCTCGTGCGCGTCGGGCATGTCCGGGATGATCGGCTGCCATGCCACCGACCACCGGGCCAGCTCCTCCTGCGCGCGGTTGACGGCCAGCAGTTTCAGACCGAGGCGTCCGGGGCCGTGCAGCACGGTGCGGGCGTACACCTGGGCGGTGCGGTGCTGCTCGTCCCACGCGGCCAGCATCGCGTCGCGGGCCGAGGCGGTCTCGGCGTCGATCCGCGTCGTGCTGGCGCGTAGGGCCGCCTCGGCCTGCTCGGACGCGGCGCGCGCGGCCTGCTCGGCGGCGCGCAGCGGCGCGATCCGGGTGCCGTGCTCGAGGTTGATCCGGGTCACGGCCCGCAGGTCGTGACGCTGGGGTTCGGCCGTGTCAAGGAAGTCGAGACAGCGGGCCTCCACATCCCACGCGCGCCGCAGATCACGCAGCAGCAGCGGCACAGGCACCGTCGCTCGCGGGCCTGGCTCTTCGGCTACCGGTTCAGGTGTCGGTACGGGTGTCGCGTAGCGGGCCGCGTCACGCTCCGCGGCCTGCCGGGCGGCGGCGGGGCCGAGGTCGGCCCGATCCCGCCCGAACGTGGTGAGCCACTGCTCCCGCGCAGCGGCGATGTCGGCGGCAACGAGGTGGGCAGTGTTGGCGTGCCGGCCGCGGGTCATCCCGACATAGGCGGACGCGGCGGTGCTGTGATCCTCGAGCACCACGTGAGCGCTTGTGGTGGTGGATCCTTGCGCGACATGCACCGTCGTCGCGTAGGCGAGTTCAACGTGGCGGGCGACATACTCGGCGGGGAGCGTTCGGGCTATGTTTCCCCGCGGTCCGTCGCTGCGTGTCCCCGCGTCACCGTGAGGCTGCCGTCTCGGGAGACGCGGGTGACGGTCCAGGTGTCGCGGTTGGCGACGTCGAGATCGCGGTCGTTGCGTCGGGTCGCGATGACGTCCCCAATCCCGATCCGCTCCCCCGCCCGCGTCGTCACCGTGCTGGTGTCGTCGACCATCCCACCGGTGATCATCGCCTCCCGGATCACCGCGTTGAGCTCACTGACTTGCTCGCGGGTGCTGGCGACGACCGCGACCGTGCGGCCGGTTTTCCGGTCGGCGACGACCTGGTCCGCGATCTCCCGATGGACTTCTGTCACGTCTCCGTGGATGCGGATCTGGCCGCGCTGGGTCAGCGCGTCGAACACGGTCTCGGGTTGCTCACCGGTCCGCATCGCCCTGGTCAGGTCGGCGTATTCGACGTCCGGGACGGTGCGCCGCCGGCCGTGCTCATCCGTCACGTCATGGATGAAGCGGTGGATGACGTCGATGGGCACGACGTCGGCCCAGCGGGCGGCGTGGTCGAGCACCCCGCCGCGGCCGACGGCGGCGAGCTGGTGCCGATCCCCGACCAGCGCGACCCGCGCCCCGGCCTCGTCGGCGATGGTGAGTAGCGCGCAGAGCGGTGTCCTGGTCGAGCATCCCCGCCTCGTCAACCAGGAGCAGATCGCCATGCTGGAGCCGCATCCTGTCGCCGGGACCGGCGTGGACGCGGCCGGTCTTCGGGTCGGTATCACCAACGGCGAGGCGGGTCCAGGTGCCGTCGCCATCCCAGCGGAACCCGTGGGCGTGGGCGAGTTTCGCGGCCGAGCTTGCCCGGGCCCGGAGTTCGACGGTGGCGGCTTGGGCTGCTCTCAACGTCGGGGTCACCACGATCAGTCGGTGGCCCTGCTCGGTGACGAGGCTGCGGGTGACCCGGAGGAGGGTGGTTTTGCCGGCGCCGGCGGCGCCTTCGACCACGAGCAACGACGCGATCGCCGGCCAGCGCGGCGACGGCGGCCGCCTGCCCGGCATCCAGACGTACGCGTGACCGCTCGGCGGCTGCAGCGACGGCGGGGACCGCGAGGTCGTGGCCGGGTTCGGCGCCGCGGACGGCGAGCCGCCCCACCAGATCGTTCTCGATCTGCAGGACGGAGGGTGAGGTGAGCGCGCGGATGTGCTCAGGCACGCCATCGCGGTCGAGCAGGGGCACGCAGCGGTCGATTGCGCGGGCGGTGATGTCTTCGGCCAGCTCGCGGCGCACCGCTGCGTCGGTGACGATGCCGGTGCGGGCGAGATGGTGTTCGACTTCGCCGCGGATGTCGGCGGCGTTCCACGCCGACCGGCCCGCACCCAACCGGGACAGCACGATCCCGACAGCCTGGTCACGGTCGATCGCCCCGACCGGTGCGGTGAGCAGCAGCATCGGGTGATCCGGATCCGTGTAGCCGAGGCGGGTGAGCTCATCGAGCCACCGGTCGCGGACATCGCTCCACGAGATGGGGGCGATCCTGTCCGGCCGGCCCTCCGCCCACGCCCGCGCGTCCCACACCCGACGCAACGCCGGCCCGGGTTCCTCCCCGGGATGTTCGACCCGCCATGCCTTCTCGTAGCGGGCGAGGTTGCGCTCGATCTGCGCCGCCCGCTTGCTGAACGCTCCGACGTAGGGGGCGAGCTGGGTGATCTCCCCCGACCCGGTGAGGGTGTAGCCGTGCGCGGCCAACGCGTCCCGGAACGCGGGGTCGGTGACGACGGCGGCGTGCCCGATCCCGTTGATCGCCGCGATCGAGTCCCTGATCGCGACGGTGTCCAGCCCCCGCCACTGACCCTTGGCGAAGACGCGGGCGTTGATCTGCAAATGCAGATGGCGATGCGGGTCCCCGGCGCGGGAGGTGTGGTGCCGCACCGTCACCGCCTCCAACATCTCGACCGCGGTCGCCACCTGCTGACCGCGGGGCCCGACGCGAGCGGTGGCGTGCTGCCCGAGCCAGCCGATGATCTGCTCCGCGGCACGGTCTTGCGCCGCGTCGTATGCGGCGGCCACATCGGGGTGCAGTTCCGCGGCCAGGGACCAGGACTTCGGGCCGTTCACCGTCACCTCCACGAACCGCACCGCGCGTGCGTCGTGCCGCAAGCGGCCCCGCGGCTCAGCAGTGTCGGGGTCGACGCCGGCGACCCACGCCTCGTACGCGTCGCCATCCATCCTGGCCAGCTCGATAACGTGCCCGTCGGAGTCGACGGTGTACCGCTGGGCGAAGGCCTCAGGCTCGGCGAGGTAGTAGTCCTCGACCCGCGGGCAGTCCTGGTCCAGGTATTCGCGGGCGCCTCTCGCGTACCCGCGGTAGACCTTTACCCCGCCGTGCATAATCAGTAATTCCCAACAATTTCCAACGCTATTGCTTATTTGACGCGGAACTCGGCGAATTCCCTACCCATATTGGTAGCATGCGTGCCGCATTCAGTAAAGGCTCGGGAATTGTTGGTTAGCCACAGTCGCCGTTGGTAATAGATATTCGGCGGTATTGGAAGCGGCAATAGAAGAATCAGCGACGGGCGGTTGTTGGGTGGAGTCGCAGCAACGGCGAAACAGTGGCTGGTGGATACGAGACGGCAGTGCGAAGCCGGTGACCGACCGAAGCGACCGGCTGCGCGATGGCGTCTCGGCCACCGGCTGACCGTCGCGAGTGCTGGACGCCGGTCGCGAAGTGCAACGCCCACGCTCCAAAATTGCGCGCTCGAACCATCTGCAAAGAGTCGAATTCTTGACCGCCTGACGGCCTCAACCGAACAGGCAATCCGTTCACATCGCGCCGGAAATCGCAGATTCGCCGGGCGTGAGAGTCGCAGGATCCAGCCGCGTCCGCCCCCGCGGTTACGCGCTTCAGCGCCACACGCAGCCCCAGCCGGGACGCACGTCGGACGAAAGTCGCCCAACCTCGACCCGCCGAGCGTCAGACACCTTGGGCGCGGCACAATATGACTCGCCGAGGGCGGACGGAATCCCCCTCCGCGTCACCCCACGTCTGGACCGATCGGCGTCAACGCCGCACACGTCACCCCCGCGCGCAGGGTCCGTCGAAATGTACCGGTCTCATGCTCGTGAGTAACGCACCGATGAATCCGTATGTGCAGGGTCTACGGCCGCTTCCACCTGGCGGAACGGCAACGCAGCCAGGGCCGGGCTGGAGTCGGTAAGGCAAGTTATCTCCGGCTCAGCGGCCACCGCCGTGTGTGCTCGCTTCTGCCTCCAAGCGAGAGCGCGGGCGAACAGTAGTCCGGCTCTCGCACGCTGCTAGACGTCTCCGAAGCGGAAGGCCGTCGGCCCGGCGGGAACATGATCGTTTGTTAGGGGTGATGACGCCGCGGTGCAGCCCCTGAATCCTTTCTGCGTACTGCGGGGCTGCGCCGCGGTCCGAGCGATCGGGGGTTTCGATGAGCACGCCGAGCCGGGAGAGCGCGCTAGATCACGTCGTTGTGGTGATGTTCGAGGACCGGTCGTTCGACAACCTTTCGGGTCGCCTGTACGAGCCGGGGGGAGGTCGCCTGTTCGAGCGCGTGATCGGCGAGCAGCTGCCAAACCGGGTCTCGGATTGGGCAGAGCACCGGCCGGAGGACGGGATCGTCTCCTAACGGCGTGGCGGCCAATATGAACTCGCCGAGTCCCGATTCGGGTGAGGAGCTGCCGCACGTCAACGCGCAGTTGTTCAGGATTCTCGATGCGGAGAACCGCTTCAAGTTGTGGGCGGAGAAGTCCTTCAAGGAGCGGCGCGACGGCCAGCCGCCGACGATGGACGGTGTCCTGCCCGGACTCGCCAGGCCACTTCGCCACCAACTTCCGTCGCTGGGGTCATTCCCGGGTACCAACGACGTGGAGACGCTGTTAGACCGGCTCGACGCAGCCGGCCTGACGTGGAGGGTCTAGGTATCGCAAGCTCGACGTGAACAAGCGGCGTGACAACGTGCGCCGCCGCAGGCGAAGAACTGGGTCTGACGCTGTCGCCGTCTGAGGCATTCGCGCTAGAGTCGACCCGAGACATATCTCTGGTTCGTTCAGTAACCGACTCTCACCCGCGGCGGATGATGCGACGGCACCCCGTCCGTGCTGGGCTGTAGGTCGTTCAGCTCGCGAACCGATCGCGGCGAAATGAAGCGCCGCATAGCTGGCCCCGGGCGTAACTCCTGAAGGGAAGTAGCGATGGCCATCGGACCGGTACAACTCGTCGTCCTCGGCTTCAACCACCCTGATTTCCACGGCGAGATCATCGAGGAGCTAGAGAAACTTCGGGAGAGCGACGCCGTCCGCGTCGTAGATGCTCTCGCCGTCTACAAGGACGCCAACGGCGACCTCGAGGCCGAACACCTCAGCAACCTCACTGAAGATGAGGCCATCGAGATGGGCTCGACGATCGGCGCCCTCATCGGCCTCGGCTTCGCCGGCGAAGAAGGTGCCGAAGCGGGCGCAGTCGCCGGCGCCGAGGGCGCCAAGGAGGGCGATTCGATTCTGGCCGACGCCGGCGGGTGGGACGTGCTCGAGGACATCCCCAACGACACCGCAGCCGCCCTGATCCTGCTCGAGCACCGTTGGGCCATACCGGTGCGTGATGCTGTCGTGAGGGCCGGCGGGTTCCGGATCAGCGACGGTTTCATCAGCCCGCTCGACTTGGTCGACCTCGGCATGCACACCGCGGAAGAAGCCCAGCATTTGCACAACCTCGAAGCCTCGAGCGCCGCGGCAGGTTGACTGCAGCCGAAGGACCAGCCACTGTCGACAGAGACATTGCCGAAAGGAGCACACCATGTTCGGTAGCCGCCGAGTAGCACGGCGAACGGGACGTCGTACAGCGCGTCGAGTAAGCCGCCGCTAAGCACATCTCACAACGATCTGCCGAGAGGATCACCACTTCCGTTTACGAATAGCTGCGCTGAGCGACTCGGCGCCGGCCTATCCGCCGCGCCCTGCTGCGACCAGCATTGAGCCAGTCGCGTTCGCGCTCCGGCCCGACCGGCGTTCACGGATCGCACCATCGTCGCTCTGCTAACCGGGCAGTGGGCGTTCGCCGTTCCTGACGCCGGATGCGCGATTGGACGAGATTCAGGTGCAACTGCTGACCAACTCCTCGCGCGGCTTCCAGGCCGAGGTTCTGGCCATTCGGCGCAGGCTGGCCGAGGCCGTCCAATCGCTGGGCTGGTACACCGGGGACCTGGACGATCTGATCGCCGCAGGCGTTGCCCAGCCGCCCGGCCTGGGTCCCAGCGCCGGCCCACCTGGACCGGCACCGCCAGCGCGTCGTCCGGTTAACAGACGCCGCGAGGGAGTACCGGCAGGAGGCCAGGGAAACCCTCGGGCAGTACTCACAGAACATCTCCGGCCGGCAGGGACAGGTGATCAACTTCCTCGCCGTCATATCCGCGATCTTCCTGCCGCTGACTTTCATCACCGGGTATTTCGGCATGAACTTCGACGTCCTGACCGGGCGATTGCCGTACCCACCGTGGCATGCGGACTTGCAAAAGTAGATCGCACGCGTATTGGATCCGTTGCTATGTGCCGTGATCTTGACGCAATTGGGACCAGCGCAGATGCGGTGTTCTGTGGTCCGGTTTACCGCTCTTAGGTGTCACTCGGCCGCCGAGTAGCGCGTGTTCTCGGGTGCGTGTCATCGTCGGGCCGTCGCCGTAGACTCTCCGACGCAGCCCGAGGAGTCGATCCACCGTTCGAGGCTCCCCCACGCCAAACTGACGCTCCAACGTCCGCTTGCACCGGGCCTAGGACACGCGGAGGCGACGGGGCCAGATCCTTGAGCCCGAAAGCCCGACGAACCCCGCCTCAGCGGCCGCGCTGACAGGAGGATCTGCGTGTTCTTCTTCGAGCTGAGCACCTGGCTCTTGTTGGTTCTGCTCATCGTCGTCATCGTCGGAGCCACGGTCATCGGCCTACTCGCCGGCAGAGCCGTGCGGCACAGGTCCGAAGACCTGCGCGAACCGTTCTCCGTAATGCAGGCAGCTCTGCTCGGGTTTATGGGCCTCGTGCTGGCTTTCGGTCTGAGCCTGGCTGTTGGGCGATACGAGACGCGCCGCGCCGCGGTCGTCGACGAGGGCAACGCGATCGGCACCGCCTACCTTCGGGCGCAAACCATCGCCGAGCCGCAGCGGAGCGATTCACTCACCCTGCTCCGGCGGTTCACCGACACGAGCATCGACATCTCCGAGACGGTGCCCGGCAGTACGACGGAGGCCCGAGCCGTCGCCACGAGCGGGCAGATCCAACGCCAACTGTGGGCGTTGGCCGGACAATCGCTCAACCTGGCGCCGACCGACAGCGCGCCGCGGCTGTACGTCGAGAGCCTGAATGAGATGTTCGACTCCCAGTCCAGTCGGATCTACAGCCTCGGCAACCGGGTGCCGACGCCAGTCCTCGTACTGGAGGTAGCCGGAGCCGCCATCGCCCTGGCCGCCCTCGCTTTGCACCTCTCCACCGTCGGTCCGCGAGGCGTGTTCACCGTGATGATTGCCGCAGGACTGGTCATTGTCATCCTGCTCGTCACCTTCGACCTCGACCGTCCGACACGTGGCCTCATCCGAGTACCCGTCTCCCCACTGGTGCAGGCACGCGCCGAAATGGTGCCGCCCCCCGCCGCGTCCGCACCGAGCCACTAACTTGATTCGCGGTGACCCACCGGCACTTCTCCGCCATCGAGGCGTCCGGTGCATCGATCTGCGCCGTCGAGACGATAGGGGGCGGCGGTACGGCTGCCATTATCCGTGTGACAGGATGATCGGCTTGGCCATCACACGCCGGACGCTCGCTGGAAGAAATCTCCCTCGAGCGCGTAGCAAGACCAGAAGGTGACTGTGAACGCTGAGTTGCTGTCGGGTTGGCGGGACGGCCCGACCAGGCGAGCGATCGTCGAGTTCGTCGAACGTACTTGTGGAGCGGATGGATCGGCCACCGTGCCGGTCGAGGAGCGCGTAGCGGTCTTCGACAACGACGGCACCTTGTGGTGTGAGAAGCCGATGCCGATCCAGCTTGATTTCATCCTTCGCCGCCTCGTGCAGATGGCCGAGGAGCAACCCGAGTTGCGGGAGCGTCAACCGTGGAAGGCCGCCTACGAACGCGACTACCGCTGGTTGGGCGCCCTCATGACCGAGCACTACGCGGGCAACGACACCAACGTCAAGACGCTGGCGGGGGGCATCCTGGCTGCCTACGCGGGCATCAGCGTCGACGATTTCGAGCAGCAATCCGACGCCTTTCTACGCAGCGCGCAGCATCCGACCCTCGGTCGCCGCTATCTGCAGTGCGCCTACACGCCGATGGTCGAGCTGCTCGGTTACCTGCAGGCGAACGGATTCTCCAACTACATCGTCTCCGGCGGTGGTCGGGACTTCATGCGGCCCGTCAGCATGGACATGTACGGCGTCCCGCGTGAGCGGGTCATCGGCAGCAGCACCACCTTCGCCTATACCAGCGACGAGCACGGCGGCACCATCACCCACAAGCCCGAAGCCGACTACCTCGACGACGGGCCGGAAAAGCCGGTGCGCATCTGGAACCGCACCGGCCGGCGCCCACTGCTGGCCGCCGGCAACTCCAACGGCGATATCCCGATGCTCCAGTTCACCCATCACACCGACAAGCCCACGCTGCGCCTTCTCGTCCGGCACGACGACCCAGATCGCGAATTCGACTACACGGCCGGCGCCGAGCAGGCGCTCAAGCAAGCCGAAACCGCCGGCTGGACAATTGTCAGCATCAAGAACGATTGGACCACCGTCTTCCAAAACTAACGATCCACTTCGATGCGTGACTCACCGCGTCCTCGGTACGACGTTAGATCTCGGTGGTGGCTTGGGCTTTGCCGTCTTTGACGGCGGTTTGGAACGCGGCGTAGTCGCGTTCGTTCTGGTCGGCGTAGGTTTCGGCGAACTCGGCGATGGCCTGGTCGAATTTGGTGGAGCCGCCGAGGTAGGCGGCCAGCGCGACCCGGTCACCGGAGCGGGCGTGCGCCCGGGCCAGGGTCCACCCGCATATCCGGGCGTAGGCGGTCAGCCCGGCCGGCACCATTTGTTCGATGGGCATGGAGAATTTCCAGTCCCGCAGCTGGCGGACGTAGAAGTCGCGTTCCACCCCGTCCGCGCCGGTGGCGTGGGTCCAGCCGAGGAAGATGTCGCTTTGGGCCTGCATCAGGTGCTGCCCGGCGACGACCCGCTCGCCTTCGTTCTTGTATTGGCTGCGCCCGCAGTATTCGGCCAGCACCGAGGGCTGGGCCTCCTTGGCCTGCAGGAACAGTGGTTCTATCCCGTCGCCGGCCTCCATCAGGATGATCCAGGCGCGGGTGCCGACGCTGCCGACCCCGACGACCTTGCGGGCCACCTGCATCATCGCGAACTGCCCCAGTAGATGCCGCCGGTCCGATTGCAGGCTGCGCTGGTATTTGCCCAGCACGGCCCGCAGCTGCTTGTACAGCGCGTCGGCCTGCACATCGGCGAACACCTCTTCGATCGGGACGATCATCGGCGGATCGGCGATGATCTGCCGCCGCCCGTCGACCACCGTGGTGAGCTTGTCCAGGGCCTGCAGGCTGTCGCGGGTGTGCGCCTTGGCCAGCATCGCCTGACCGGCCTTGAACCGTTTCGCCGTGACCTGCGACCGGAACTGGCCGAACGCCTGCTCAATATCCAGGTACGCGTACCACACCGCCATCAGCGACTGCTGCGCGAACTCGCGCATCGCCGTGCGGTAACCCTCGGCCGCCGCGAGCACCATCTTGCGGCGGTCCTTGACCGGGAACCCGTTGTCCCGCCCCGCCACCGACAAACTCGCCGCCAACCGCTTCACATCCCACTCGAACGGACCCGGCAACGTCTCATCGAAATCGTTGACATCGAAGACCAGGCTGCCGCTCCGGCGAACCGAACGCCCCGAAATTCGACAGATGCGCATCCCCGCACAACTGCACCCGCAGCCCCGACACCGGCGTACCGGCCAGATCCGCCGCCATCGGCAGCGCCGCCCCCCGATAAAACGTGAACGGCGACACCAACATCCGCCCATGCCGGATCGGCACCAACTCCGGCACCCGGCTCTTGGCCTGCCCCAACAACAACCCAACCGGATCCCGCGACCTGCCCGACACGAACTCCGCCTGCGACCCCAACGACGCCACCGCCCGGGCATCCTTCCCCCGAGCCACCCGATCCGCCCGACTCAACTGCTCCCCATCGCCGGCCCGCGCACCAGACCGCCGTGCCGCACGACCCTCAGCCATCACCGTCATGCCACCCTCCGAACCGCAGCGGCCTCAACACCGCCACCTCACGCACCACGACCACGCCCTGGTGCTGAACCAGACAAACACGCCACCCCACCCCAGCCATCCCCCAGCCCGGGTGAGCAGGATGCTCGTACCCGGGGATCCCTGTGGACCCCCAGTCCGCTGCCGACCACAAATCACCGGGCCGAGGCCGAAGGCAGATCAGCTACTCCCGGGCGAGCATAGCCACGGCCTCGCGTTCCAGGTCGATGTAGGGATCGCCACTGACGTCGACCGCGACTTGCTTGATCGTGCCGCCGGTGAACGTGTGCGGGTGAGGACCGGGGTAGTCACCGGTGACCGGTTCGCCGCTGTCCCGGCCGACGCATAGACCTTCGCCCGCGAGCGAGAACATCCCGGGCTGGGTTTTGATCCGGCCTTCGCCGACCTTCTGCCCGCCGTGGTAGAGGCACAGGATGCCCGTGGCCACGTGTGGCGGGTCCTCCCCGTCTTTGTCGAACGAGGCGGACAGGATCAGGTTCTCGCCCGTGGGCAGGTCCTGCGTGCCGTCGATCTTCTGCTCCATCATGCCGACGAAGTTGTAGACGTAGTGCAGCCGGTCGTCCTTCACGTACAGGGCGTGCCCGCCGAAGCGTGACCCGTGCGCGAACAGCACGCCCTCTGCGCCCGGAGCTGGTATGTCGACCAGCGCGCCGATGGTGTAGGAGCGGTTACGGACATTCACCGCCTGCGCCTCAGGGACCTCCGCGGTGCCGGGGAAGTAGACGTAGCGGTCGCGGGGCGAGGCCAGCTGCGGCCGCGGCGTGGTGATGATCTCCACCGCGGACCGGTCATCGAGCGGGAACGCGTCGTTCGCGCCGGCCTCGGCGAACCACAGGTTGACCAGCTCCCGCACCTTGTCCGGGTGCTCAGCCGCCAGGTCGTGCAGCTCGGCCCGGTCGGTGTCGGTGTGGTACAGCTCCCAAGTGTCGTCGTTGAAATGGCTCCAGCCGCTGATCGTCGGGTGGGTCGTGACGGCCTTCCAGCCGTCGTGCCAGATGCCGCGCGAGCCCAGCATCGAGTAGAACTGCGTCTTGCGGGCTGACGGCGCCGAAGCCATTTCAACGCTGTAGCGCATGCTCACGCCGTCGAAGCGGGTCTGCACGTGGCCCTTGATCGTGGCCGGGGCGTCGACGCCCAGTGTGTCCAGGATGGTCGGCACGATGTCGATCGCGTGGTGATATTGGTGCCGCAGCTCGCCCTTACCGGTCGCCTCGGCCGTGCCCGCAGACGAAGGCCAGGAGATGATGCACGGGTCGGCGGTGCCGCCGTTGAACTCGTACCGCTTCCACATCTTGAACGGCGTGTTGAACGCCATCGCCCAACCGTTGGGGTAGTGGTTGTAGGTCTTGGTCCCGCCGAGCTCGTCGAGCATTGCCAGGTTCGCCTGGATGTTGTCCGGGATGCCGTTCGCGAACAACATCTCGTTGATCGAGCCATCGGGGCCGCCTTCGCCGCTGGCCCCGTTATCGGACACCAGGATCACCATCGTGTTCTCCCGCTGCCCGGACTCCTCCAGGTAGTCCAGCAGCCGGCCGATGTGATGGTCGGCGTGCGCCAAGAACCCCGCGTACACCTCGGCCATCCGGCAGAACAGCCGCTTCTCGTCCGCTGACAGCGACTCCCACGGCCGGGTGACATCCAGCGGCGGGAACGGCTCACCGTTCGGGCCCTGCGGGTCTGCGGGTGTGCCGATCGGATTGATCGGAGGCAGCTCGGTGCCGGCCGGGACGATGCCCAGCTGCTTCTGCCGGGCCAGGGTCTGCTCCCGCATCGCCTCATACCCCATGTCGAAGCGACCCTTGAACTTGTCGGCCCATTCCTTGGAGACGTGGTGCGGCGCATGCGCCGCACCCGGCGCGTAGTACAGGAAGAACGGCTTGTCCGGCGCGAGCACCTTCGCGTCCTTGATGAACTCCAGCGCCTTGTCAGTGAGGTCTTCGGTGAGGTGGTAGCCCTCCTCAGGGGACTTCGGCTGGTCGACCGGATGATTGTCATAAACCAGGTCCGGGTACCACTGATTGGTCTCAGCGCCCAGGAACCCGTACCACCGCTCGAACCCGCGCCCAGAAGGCCAGTTCCGCCGCGTCGAGGCAACGTTCATCTCTATGGTTGGACAAAGGTGCCACTTGCCGACCATGTAGGTGTTCCAGCCCAGCTCGCCGAGAATCTCCGGCAACATGCCGTTCTCCGGCGGGATGGTGCCGCTCGCATTCGGAAACCCGACCGCGGCCTCGGTGATGCACGCCATCGAGTTGCGGGTGTGGTTGCGCCCGGTAAGCAGGCACGAACGGGTCGGCGAACACAACGCCGTGGTATGCCACTGGGTGTACCGCACCCCATCGGCGGCGATGCGGTCGATATTCGGTGTCTCGATCGGCCCGCCGTAACAGCTCATCGCCGAAAAGCCCACGTCGTCGAGCACGATGTAAACCACATTGGAGGTGCCGTCCGGTGCCTTCGGCGGCTCGAACGGCGCCCAGTCCGGAGCCGAGTCCCTAATGTCGATGTTGATACTGCCCTTGAACTGCTCGTTCACCGCACCGCTCCTTCTTCTTAAGCCATGACCCGTGACTTGATCTGCGTGGATATCACCTGCAAAGGAAAGCCGCTCAGCACGGCTCAATTCCAGACGCGGCGCCGTTCGTCGAGATGGGCGGCCGCGCTGTGCTCAAGGGCTGAACGTGGTCGGAAAATGCTCACGGCTCGAGAGCAGCCTCCTCCTCGGCAAGCACCGCATAATCGAGCGGTTGCCGGGGACCAGACTCCTCGCCGGATGGCCCCTATCCGAACTGGTCGGCATCGTCAGTACCCTCACTGCATCTGTCGAGGAACTGACGACCACCTGCTGACCATAAGCCCCAGCGAGCGGCAGTGGGGGACGGTGCGGGAGGATTACAGCGCCGACGGTGAGGCGTGGAACTACCTGCCGCATGACCATGCCCGGTCTCATGCCTACCGCTGGGGCGAGGACGGTCTGGCCGGGTTCTGCGACGTTGAGCAGCGGCTGTGCCTTGGCCTGGCGCTGTGGAACGGACGCGATCCGATCTTGAAGGAGCGAGCGTTCGGGCTGACCGGGGCACAGGGGAATCACGGCGAGGACGTGAAGGAATATTGGTGGTATCTGGACGCGGTCCCGAGTCATGCCTGGAACCGCTGGCGCTATCACTATCCGCAGGCGGCATATCCGTATCAGGACCTGATCGACCAGAACGGGCGGCGCAATAGGTTTCAGCCCGAATACGAACTCGTCGACACCGGGGTGTTCGACGGCGGGCGGTACTGGATCGTCGAGGTGCACTACGCCAAGGCCGACCCGGATGATCTGCTGATGAAGATCTCGGTGACCAACTGCGGGCCCGGACACCGACAGTCTGCACGTGCTACCGACGGCCTGGTTCCGCAACACGTGGTCGCTGGGACAGCGACGACGCCGCGCCCTCGCATGGCGGCGATGGACGACAACAGTGTCGGAATCGAGCACCCGTGGCTCGGCCGGCTGGAGCTTCTCGCCGACGCTGGGCCGGACGGCGGGGCACCGGCGGTGTTGTTTTGTGAGAACGAGTCGAATCTCAAACGCCTGTACGGCGTCGAGCCGATCACGGCAGTGCTCGACGATCGCCACCCAGGCGGCAGACAGGCACTGTCGGGCCTTCTTGTCCTGTGCGACCGTGTGGCGCTCCGGAACACTCTTATCGCATCGGTTCAGCGCGCGCAGGTGCCATTCGAATAGACAGCCGGCGGAGGACCAAGCCGGACAAGAATCAGGTTCAATACCAACCACCAGTAAATAAGCCCTCACCGTAACGTGCCGCTGGCGACGTCCGGGCCGAGGCCGCGCTTCGTCGACCGATATCGTCCCACCCTCGGTGGCGAACTGGGGACCGCCGCGCGCTGAAACATCACCCACCTGGGATGACAAGCAACAAGCGTGTTAGGAGGATGATCGTGATCTCTCCCACCTCGTCCTCGATCGGGAGCCGCTCATGAGCGATCACAACGGCGCGCGCTCACGGTCGCTGCTTATGCGTCCAGGGCTGCGGCTGAACAGGCCCTCAGTGCCACAGGGCCCGCGAGGGCAGAAGCGAGTGCGGCCACGACGCCGCAGCCGCAACCTGTGGGTGTGGGCACGAGAACTGCTAAGAGTCCTGCCGCCCCGACGGGGCAACCAGGCTGGGCGAGCATGGTCCTCGTCTCGCTCGTTCTCGTGGCCGCCGTCGCCGACCTGAACCTGTCGGCAGCCAACGTCGCACTACCCGAGGTCGCCACGTACTTCGACGCATCGCAGACCGCGCAGGACCTGGTAGCGGTCGGCTACTCGCTGGGGTTAGCCGCGTCGGTACTCTACCTCGGCACGCTCGGCGGCCACCACGGCCGCAAGGCCATGGCCACCGGCGTCAACTCTGCCCCGCAGGGTAGGAGGTCCATGATGTCTCCAGCCGCGTTGCGGTCACGGCTGAGGGGCAAATGGATCGTTACCTGGTGGATCGTCTGCTCGTGAGACGGGAGCGATATGACAACTCAGTCCAGTCAGAGCGTCCTGATCAACGGGTTTGGGCTGCTCTTCGTGATATTGAACTCGTTCGGGTTGGGCCTCAGGCTTCCGATCGGCAAGCTGCTGGCAGAGGCCTTTGCCCATTGGAAGATTGCCGTGTGGGCGTTGGTGATCAATTTCGTCATCATCCCGCTCCTGTTCATCGGCTATTTGCTGACGATAGCCTCGTCCATTCCTGGAGAGATCAAGGTCGGGTTCTGTGTCGCAGCCCTGTCGTGCAGGTATGCCTTTCGCTCCCCTCCTCGCCCGGTTAGCCAAGGCGGATGTCAGCATATCCACCACGCTGTTAGTGGTCTTGACTGTCGCGACCATTATCGCCCTCCCGATAGGGTTGCCCCTCGCCATCGATGCGGTTGACGCGCAACTCAAGACCTCTGTCTGGGATGTTGCTTGGCCGCTGCTGCTCTTTTTGCTCCTGCCGCTGGTTCTCGGGTGCGGCTTCAGGGTCTGGTGGCCCGACCTGACGCCGCCATTGGCACGGTGGGTTGTCCGAGTTGCAATTCTGTGTCTGCTCTTCAATCTCAACTTCACGCTGGTTGCGTATTGGAATCAGTTCGTGCAGACCTGGGGCACCGAGAGCTACATCGCGGCCTTTGCCGGCCCATTCATCGGCCTCGGGTGTGGCTACCTTCTCGTTTCCAGTCTTCGAGTCAAAGACGTGGGAATCAGGCATGCGACCGAGGTGACCACGGCGGTACGCAACATCGCTCCGATGCTCCTGATGATGATTTTTCCCTTTGCAGCCGACCCGCTGGTCACGGTGTCGATCACGATCCTCAACACCATCGGCATCGTGATCGTTCTACTATTCGTCCTGATGTGGAGGCGCGCTGCTTCACCATCGGACACCCACGCAACAACCAACCAGCCAGCAAGCGACCAGCCCACCCGACCAGACCCTGCGGCATGACGGCGTGCGGCTTGTCATCGAGTTGCCCGACGACATCGTCAGTCTGTGCGCGAGCAACGAGCACCGGACATGACCTCGTCCGAGTTGGTCGAGCAAGCGCTGAGCATCGCCATGAGCGACGCCGATGCTCAAGCTGACCAAGCTGATGCCGTGCCGGCTGAGGCCGACCTGCCCAGCCCACCACCCGTCGTAGCGGCCTGACCACCTGGACTGTTGACAGGTGACCGGCCACCTGTCCGGTCACCTGTCTAGACAGCGCACCTGTCTAGACAGCTTGCAGATCGCAAGCAAGCGCCCAGGAGGTTCCTGCCGCCCCGCAACGCCTATCTGCTCCTGCGAAACACGCTCTACTTCGACGGACACGGCATCGGCCAGCCACTCACGGTCCTGCTCGCTTATGTAGTTATCGCCGGAGTGCTTCTTTCCGTCTTTGACTGGTTTATCGACAAACCATCGCTCTCGGTGCCAGGAATCAAGGACGCCGACAGTGCGGCCGTCCTAGCCCCGGTCGGCCCGCTCCCCCGATCGTGCAATCGCACGGGTGAGCTCCCAGATCCGCATCACGGGCTTGGACATCAGCCCGGATGAACTGGTGCCGGGTCAGGGCAAAGTTCGCCGCATTCAAGCCAGCGTCGACCTTGCGGCCGCCCGTGGCCCGGCGTGACTGCTTATACTCTCGAACGGTCGGCCGGCTGCGGCCAGCGGTCTTGCACCATTGGGAGGACAGGATCGGAAGGGCTGGCCCTTGTGTTGTGTTCGAGAACCAGCGTGCAGGGCAGTCTTCGCGGTACTGGCTCAACGACGGGACGCGCCCTGACACGCTGCCACGCCCCGTCACCAACAGCAACCGAGCTCCACAGCAACGCACCCCTCAAGATCACATTTGCTGATTCTATGATTTACGGTACATAACTAATTTCTGGCGCAGGGACCCTAGTTGGTGAGGCCGGCGATGCCGTTTCGCAGCAGCGATGCGACCAACAGGAAAACGACGACTACCGCGACTTTGCGCCGGTTGCGCAGCAGCCAGTCCCGCGACGCCTGCAAAGTACGCTCAGCCCGTTCCGGTGCCACAAACAGCATCACGATCGCGATCGCCAACGGCAACAATGACACCAACGAGAAGAAGACCCACGCGACGATGTATTGCGTCGTGCTCGGATGGGTCTCGGAGATGTCCTTGAGTGCCAGCGGGATAAACGCCCCCGGATTCGCGAGCGCCGCGCCGGCGCCAATGATCGCAATGACCGGCGAATTGGCGACCTTGCTCATTTGCGCGACCATGCCCTCGATGCGTTTCTGATCTGGCGGCCGCCGCAGAACACGCACCGTCCAGACGGCGAGAACGATCGCCGCGACGATGTCCACGATCGCGACCCAGGTCTTGGGCTGCGACGGAGTCTTGGATGCCGCGATATCGCCGATCACGAATGCGGCGATGACTCCAACGGCCAACGTCGCGGTCAGCGCACCCAGGTAGAACCACAGGCCGGTACGCCGGGGCCGGTCCCCCATCACGAGCGCGAGCACCGAAAACCCCAACGTCGTCGGTGACAACATCGCGGCAAGCGCGACCAGCACGAGCTCGGCGTCGATCCAACCCACGTGCGAAACCTAGCGTCGGCCCACCACAACGTCGAGGATCGAACCGACCCGTAAACACACGATGACCTGATGCCTCCACCCCTCAACCCGGCAGCAATCCGCCACCGACCTCACGCGTGGGCTTCCCTCCTAACAGACGATGGCTGGACACTGTCAGCCGTACAGGTTTCGACACGACGAGCTGGCTGCGTGCGCGACGATCGAGTAATCACCACCCGAAAAGGTCTTGCGCGCAATGAATCCGACGCGAGCCATGCGCAATGGCGAGAAGCCCAGCACCTTATCGTCGTAGTGCTGCACGAACGCGCCCCGATCGGCATTCCACCCGCGTTGCATGACCTGTTCCTAGCGCGCGTCTCGCTGCTGATCCAGCGGTCCAGCGGCGCCGGCCGGCCGCGTTCCGCTGCGAGCTTGGATCGCGCGATCAACCGACACCCTGGCCCGCCGCTCCCCTCGGCCGGTCCGGAGAGTTGAACCGGATCACCCAAATCGGGGGATGCTGACTCGGCCCGGGAGCGATCTGATGGTAGGAATCGGCCAGGAGGAATGACATGTCTGACAAAGTTGACGCGCTGGTGATCTTCGGGGCCACCGGAGACCTGGCTAAGATCGAAACCTTCCCGGCGCTGGTGGGGCTCGTCGAGCGCGGCGTGCTCGACGTGCCGGTGGTCGGGGTGGCCAAGAGCGGGTGGGGGCTGGAGCAGTTCCGCGACTACGCCACCGCCTCGCTGCGGCTCAACCACATGGACCCGAACAGCGCGGCGGCGCAGAAGATGCTCGGGCTGCTGCGGTACGTGGACGGAGACCTCGGCGACGATGCCACCTATAAGGCGATGTCGGAAGCCATCGGCGCCGGGAGCCAGGTCCTGTTCTACCTAGAGGTGCCGCCCCCGCTGTTCGGGCGCATCGCCCAAGGAATCGCCACGGCCGGCCGAGCCAAGGACGCGCGGGTGATGGTGGAGAAGCCGTTCGGTGCCGACCTGGCCAGTTCGCAGAAGCTCAACGACACCATGCACCAGTACTTCGCCGAAGATGCCATCTTCCGGGTCGACGACTGGCTGGCCTTTGATCCCGTGGAGAACGTGCTGTTCGTCCGGCTCGCCAACTCGGTGATCGAGCCGCTGCTCAACCGGACCTACGTGGAGAGCATCCAGATCACGATGGCCGAGGCCTTCGACGTTGCCGATCGCGGCCGGTTCTACGACCGGACCGGCGCCATCAACGACGTCGTCCAGAACCACATGCTGCAGGTGCTGGCCACCGTGCTGGCCGACCCGCCGGCCAGACCGGGCCTGGCCGACTGGCGGGATGCCAAGGCACGGGTGGTAGCCGCGCTGCGGCCGCTGGTTCCCGAGGACACAGTGCGCGGTCAGTACGACGGCTATCACGAGGTCGAGGGGGTCGACCCGAAATCGACCACGGAGACCTTCGTCGCGGTCCGGCTCGCCGCCGACAACTGGCGCTGGGAGGGCGTGCCGATCTTGATCCGGGCCGGCAAGTGCATGCCTGTCACCGCCACCGAGGTGGACATCCGATTCAAGCGACCTCCGCATGACGTGTTCGGCATCGGCCCGTTCGCCGTCCGCGACTCGCTGCGATTCCGGATCTGGCCAGAAACCGCGGTCAGCCTCACGCTGGCGGGCAAGAAGCCGGGCGCCGGAATGGAGCCGCAGCCGGAGGAGTTGACGTTCGCTGGGCAGTCCGGCTCGGACATGCGTCCCTACGACCGGCTCATCGGCGCGGCCCTGGACGGGGACCGGTGGCTGTTCGCCCGCCAGGACACGGTCGAGGCGGCCTGGCGGGTCGTCGACCCGGTGCTTGGCGACGTCACGCCCGTGCACCCCTACGCCCGGGGCACCTGGGGCCCAACCGAAGCCGATCGGCTGCTGCCCGACCGGGACGCCTGGCACGACCCGGCCGGCTGACCGGACACGGCAATCAAAGACGACCGGATCGGGGACGCGCCATGAACGACCAAGGTGGCTAGCGCCGGGTGGTGATCATCGGTGGCGGATTCGCCGGACTGTTCGCCGCCAGGGGCCTGCACAGCGTCCCGAGCCTCGGAAGGAGCACAGCATGGACGGACATTACGACGTTATCGTGATCGGAACCGGGGCGGGCGGCGGCACGCTCGCCCGTCACCTCGCCCCCTCGGGCAAGAGCATCCTGCTGCTTGAGCGCGGCGACTGGCTGCCGCGCGAGCCGGCGAACTGGTCAACCGTGGACGTGTTCGTCGACGGCCGCTACATCTCGTCTGACAGCTGGTACGACGTGAAGGGCAAGTCGTTCTTCCAGCCGCAGGTGCATTACTTCGTCGGCGGCGCCACCAAGCTGTACGGAGCCGCGCTGTACCGGATGCGTGCCGAGGACTTCGGCGAAGTGCACCATCATGACGGCCTGTCGCCGGCCTGGCCCATCTCCTACCAGGACATGGAGCCGCACTACACCGCGGCCGAGACGATGTACCAGGTGCACGGTGCGCGGGGTGAGGATCCGACGGATCCGCCGGCCAGCGCGCCCTACCCCTATCCTGCAGTCTCCCACGAGCCCAGGATCCAGCAGCTGTCCGATGATCTGGCCGCGGGCGGCTATCACCCGTTCCACGCGCCGTGCGGCATCCGGCTCAACGAGGCGAACATGCCGTACAGCGTCTGCGTGCGCTGCGCGGACTGCGACGGCTTCCCGTGCCCGCTGCACGCCAAGTCCGACGCCGAGGTGCTCGGCGTCCGTCCTGCCCTCGAGCATGCCAACGTCACGCTGCTGCGGAACGCGCGGGCGGTGAAGCTGGAAACCAACCCGGCCGGCACTGCGGTCACCCAGGTGGTGGTCGAGCGCGACGGTGAAACCGAGCGGTACGAGGGCGACATCGTGGTCGTCTCCTGCGGCGCGGCCAACTCCGCCAAGCTGCTGCTGGCCTCCGCCAACGACAAGCACCCGAACGGGCTGGCCAACGGCTCCGATCAGGTCGGCCGCAATTTCATGTTCCACGACAGCCAGGCCGTGCTCGCCCTGTCAAAAGAACCGAACCCGACTGTCTTCCAGAAGACCCTCGGCGTGAATGACTTCTATTTCCGCGGGCCGGACTTCGACTACCCGATGGGCAACATCCAGATGATCGGCAAGTCGCAGGCAGCGATGTTCCGCGGCGAGAAGCCCATCGAGACCAAGTTCGCGCCGAACTGGGCGCTGCGCGACGTCGCGGAGCACGCGGTGGACTTCTGGCTGTCCACCGAGGACCTGCCGCAGCCGGACAACCGGGTCACCCTCGGTCCGGACGGCGGCGTCCACCTGGCGTACACGCCGAGCAACCCCACGGCCGCCAAGCGGCTGTACCACCAGCTCCATTCGATGCTGGGCTCGCTCGGCATGCACCCCGGCCACCTGGCTCACCGGTTCGCGTACATGAAAACCGACATCCCGATCGCCGGCTGCGCGCACCAGGCCGGAACCGTCCGGTTCGGCTCGGACCCGGCCACATCGGTACTCAACACCGACTGCCGGGCCCACGAACTCGACAACCTCTACGTCGTCGACACCAGCTTCTTCCCCAGCATCAGTGCGGTGAACCCGGCCCTTACCGCGATGGCCAACGCCGTCCGAGTCGGCGACCACCTGCTCCAACGGCTCGGCTGAGCAGGAGACGTGGCCGCCTCCCGCGAGTACCTGAAGGATCTGCAAGACGTCATCAGGATTTGAGACGCGCATCCGGTCGTGGCGGTGATCGTCTGGGTTGACGGTCCACGACAACCGCGACCGCCGCGACCGTGACGTCGAATGCTGAGCCGCCGGCGACATGGCGCTTAGGCAATCGACATCCAGGTGAACGCTGGTTGTCGGCGTCGTTAACGGACGGATGTCTCGGCGGCCCATGATCGACGGCAGACTCGATTCACAGGTAGCGTTCGTCCCGTGAGCTCGGGGGCAGTCGGTTCTCGCCTGGCGGTGTCTGCTCCCGAGGAGCACGCCATACCGAGGCTCAGCTTCGACCTGCTGGCGTCGAAGTTCCGTCCCCCGGTGGCTCGTCCGGGCCTCGTTGCCCGATCCGCCTTGGTGGACCGGTTGGCGACGGCGTCCGAACCGATCATCTCGGTGGTTGCGCCGCCGGGCTACGGGAAGACAACACTGCTGGGACAGTGGGCCACGCGTGTCTCGAGCCGGGTGGCATGGGTGTCCTGCGATGACGCGGACAACGACCCGGTTGTGCTGCTGAGCGCTCTCGCGGTCGCGGTGAACGGGATCCAGCCTGTCGACCAGGCGGTTTTCGCGGCGCTGGTTTCCTCGGGCGCGGGTATCACGTTTGTCCCGCGATTCGTGTCCGCGATCGCCGGGATCGACGGGCGGGTCGTTGTAGTGCTTGACCACGTTGAAGCGGTGACAAGCAACGAGTGCCGTGACGTGATCGCCGAGTTCGCCGTTCGCCTCCCGCTGGGATGGCAATTGGTGCTCTCGTCGCGCATCGACCCGCCGTTGCCGACGGCGCGTCTGCGCGCTGAGGGCCGTCTCGTCGAGATCGTAGCCACCGATTTAGCGATGGACTCGCGGGAGGCATACGCGCTGCTCAAGGGCGCTGGAGTCCAGGCTGGTGCGGCGAGGCTCGAGGAACTACTCCAGCTGACTGAGGGATGGGCTGCCGGGCTGTACCTGGCCGCACTCGCCACGAGGGCGGGCGCTCCGGAAAGCCAGGTGCGCTCCCGGTTCGCCGGCGATGACCGTTTCATCGGCGACTACTTGCGCTCGGAATTGCTTGACCACCTGTCCGACGGG
This sequence comes from uncultured Actinomycetota bacterium, assembly GCA_963809815.1. Lineage (GTDB taxonomy): Bacteria > Actinomycetota > Actinomycetes > Mycobacteriales > Jatrophihabitantaceae > CAVVJA01. Next base: position 414,151 of record CAWELM010000010.1, on the reverse strand, counting down.
GAAGTGTCGTTTATGTGCCGCACCTCGATCCTCGATCGAATGTGTGGACCGCTGTGCGACGCCGTCCTGCAGCGGAGCGGATCCGGACAGTTTCTCGAATGGATGGAGCGCCGGAATCTGCTCGTGGTTGCGCTGGATCGGCGTCGTGAGTGGTACCGCTATCACTACCTGCTCCGCGAGCTGCTCGAGACCGAACTGCTGCGGCGGGAGCCCGACCTCGTCGCAGATCTCCACCTCCGTGCCGCCTCGTGGTACGAGGCGAATGCCGCAGCCGAGGCCGCGATCGGCCACGCCCAGCAGGCCGGAGATTTCGATCGGGCGGTGCGGCTGGTCCTCGACGTGGCGCAGCCGGTCTGGGCCAGCGGGCGCGTGGACACAGTGCTGCATTGGATGCAAAGCCTGATAGACAAGACCTCAGCGCAGCACTATGTCGCGATCGCCGTGCATGGCGCGTTGATCTTCGCGCTCCTCGGGCACGCGGCCGAGGCCGAGCGGTGGGCGACCGCGGCAGAACGGGCGCCCACGACCGGGGTGCTTCCTGACGGAAGCACGGTGGAGAGCACGTTGGCCTATCTGCGCGCCCTCCTGTTTCGAGGCGGCGTCGAACAGATGCGTCGCGACGCGCAGCTGGCCTGGGACGGACTGAGTCCGGACAGTCCGTACCGGGCGTCGATGCTGCATACCGTGGGCATCTCCTACCTGCTGCAGGGTGACGTGGAGAGCGCAGATCCGATCTTCGCTCACGCTCTCGACGAAGCGAAGCTCGCGAACGCTTGGCCTGCAGCGGCGATGATCCTCGCCGAGCGATGCTTCGTCTCGGCCGCACACGATGACTGGGCCGAGGTCACCGCCTACGCCCAGCGCGCCACGGAGATCGTGGAGTCTGCGGGATTTGAGGACTACTGGACGAGCGCCCTCGTCTACGCGTGGGCCGCCCGGGCGGCGCTGCACCGCCGCGAAATCTCGCAGGCGCGACTGTATCTCGGGCGTGCCGTTCGGCTGAGACCGCTGCTCACCTACGCCTTGCCGGCAGTGTCCGTGCAAACGCTCCTCGAATTGGCCCGGTGCTACATCGCGCTTGGGGATCCCGGGGGCGCCGCCGCCGTCCTCAGACAAGCTCGCGAGATCATCAAGCAACGGCCCGACCTCGGCACACTCACCGACGCAGCCGGTGACCTGCAGGCGAAACTCGCCCGGATCAACCAGGTCTCGCACGGCCCGTCGTCGCTCACGGCAGCAGAGTTGCGGGTTCTGCCACTGCTGTCTACTCACCTTTCCTTCCGAGAGATCGGCGACCGCCTGTCCCTCTCGTTCCATACGGTCAAGTCGCAGGCGTACTCGATTTATCAGAAGCTCGGAGTTTCCTCCCGCAGTCAGGCCGTCGCCCGAAGCCACGAACTCGGGCTGGACAACCAATAGCCGCATCGCCAGTTGCGGGTCACACCAGCTGTAGTTCGCGGGCCCGTCGGACCGCGTCGCTGCGTCGGGGGGCGGCGAGCTTGCGCAGGATGTTTCGGACGTGGGTGCGAACGGTATTGACAGAGATGAACATCGCCGCGGCGATCTCCTCGGTGGACAGCATTTCCGCGAGGTAGCGGAGAACCTCCGTTTCGCGGGTGGACAGCGCCTCGAATGGGGTCTGGGCAACGGCTGGAGCGGGTTGCGCCGTGTCCCCGGGAACGGCCTGTTCACTGGTGGGATGTGTCGGGTCGAGCCAGCCCGTGATCGCTGCTTCGGATAGTCGGCGCCTGATCAGCGTGCGCACTCGGGGTGTCGATTCGATGAACGGTCGCCTCAGCCGCTCCGGCCCGGCGATCTGCAGGGCCTGTTGAATCGCCGACGACGCGCTGCGGTCGTCACCGGTATTGACGTGCGCGGATGCCTTGGCGAGCCAGGCGACAATCCGAATCCGGGGCGCGACGTCGAGGTCGAATCGCGCTCCGGCGTGCCCAGCGGCCGGCCTGCCGTCGAGCAGCGCAGCGGGGGTGCACACGGCATCGACGTAGGAACTCGCCTGGTCGGCCACGGTTTCCAGGATCTGCACGGCGGCGGGGCCACCGAGCGCGAGCCGCATATCAACCTTCTCGAGCTCGACGCACTGACGAACCCATGGAGGCGTGGCCTGGTTGTCGGCCGCCAGTCTGTCCAAGAGTCGGCGTGCCTCGGTCGGATATCCCTGCGACCGCAGGATTCTGGCTCTGACAATCAACAGCATCGGCGCCAGCAGCGGTTCGGCGTTTCGGCCGAGGCTGGCCTTGGCCTTTGCCGCCCACTGCCGCGCGGGGGTGTGTTCACACCGGTCGAAGTAGATCCAAGCCAGCGCCAGCCGCGCGCCGAACAGATACGGACGGCCGGCCGGTCCGAGGCTCTCGGCTAGCCGATGCCCCGCCAGGCCAAGTCGCTTCGCGCGCCGCAGGCTGCCGCGGGTGGCGTGCAGAACAGCGAGCAGGTTGAGACTGCGCAACTGCAGATGGATCGATCCGGCCGCTGCTGGGCTCGGCGATCCGAGCGCGTTCAGCGCGGATTCGAGGGCAGCGATCGCCGCGTCCTCGGCGCCCGACCCGAGCAGGGCAATACCGTGATAGAAGTTCATCAGCGGATCCAGCTCCGGATTGGCTGATGCTCGACTACCCGATAGCTGGCCCAGCAGGGTTTGAGCCTTCGTTCCGGCCTCCAACGCGTCCGCGTACGCGCCAGTGTCGGCGCAGAATGCCAGGCGGACGATCGCGTCCGATAGCACCAGCTCGACCGGGGAGGTTTCCGGTTCGATGAGCCTTCCTCCGACGTGAAGGCGATTGGCCGCCGCGGTGTGGTCGTGCCGCGCCACAGCCAGTGCCGCCTGGACCACCGCCACGTTCGGACCTTCGATCTCGGCGGGCATCGGATTCAGCACCGCGGCATAGCCGTCGCGGCCGATAGCGAGCGGGTCGATCAGCGAGGTGACGAGCAGTTCCTCGACGATCATCCCAGCGGCTTGGGTCCAATCAGCCGCAGTCGCGTGCCGCACCGCTGCCAGGCGCTCGCCGCGGAGCGCGAACCACCGCGCGCAGATCCCATGCAGCCTCGCCGCTTCGGCGGGATCTTGATCGCGCAACTGCGCGCGAAGTGTTCGCGCGAGTACCTCAGGTAGGCGGTAGCTGCCATCGCCACGCTGCGTCGTTTCGAGCAGCACCCCCATCCGGGCGAGATCAGCGAGAATCGCGCGCCCGTCCCGGACGTCGACGAGTTGCTCAACGAGATCCGGCCACAGTTGATCGGAAAGGCTGACCCGAACCAGGACATCACGTAAGTCGCGGGGAAGGGTCGCTAGTAGCTCGGTGCGCAGGTAGTCGGCGGAGTGTGCGTCGCTTTGGCCCAGGGCGGCCGCCAGATCGGCAGGACTCACCTCAGTAGGAGCTGTCGCGCCGGATATCCGAGGTTTCCTCGACCGTTGCAATGACAATGCGACCAGCCGCACCCCTGCTGCCCAACCGCCCGTGTGTACGGTCACGTTTTCTGCCATCGCCGGGGAGATCGTCAGCCCATGGGCGGCCAGCATCTGGCTAACTTCGTTCTCGGAGAAGGCGAGCACGTTTGCCTCGATCTCGGCCATCATGTCCGCGAGGCGGTACCGGTGCAGCGGCAGCGCAGGCTCGCCTCGGCCGCACAGCACCAACCGGAACTTCGGCCAGGCGTGACGGACCAAGAAATCGATGCCGTCCAGCGCGGCCGGACTCCCGATCCGGTCGAAGCCATCCACGACGAGGACGAACGGCTCCGGTAGATCAAGCAGATCCGCGGCGAGTTCGGTCATGAATGACGCATCGACCCCGGAAGACGACAGTGCCCGACCCGCGCGGTCCAGCGGCGCACCCGCGTGCTTGATCCCCTGCACGACCTGACCCCAAAACGCGCCCGGCCGGCCGCTGTCCTCGTCCACGGTCAGCCACGCCACCGGCCACGGCAGAGGATGCCGAACGCGCCAGTCCGCCGCCAAGACGGTTTTGCCCGATCCGGCGGGTGCACTGATCAGGGTCATCGAGCGCTCCCGCACACCACGGGTCAGGGCGTCGAGCAAGCCCAAGCGCGAGACCAGAACGTCCGGGAGCCTGGCCGGCTCAAAACTGCTGATCAGGAACAACCGCTGCCGCTCGAGGACGTCATCGCCCTCCCGGGCGGTCGTATCCGAAACAGCTGCGACCCCTCCGTTCACCACCTGAAGCTCCCACCCGTGATTGCCGCCTCGCCGGCTGCTCGCGGTCACCTTCGCCACGTCTCCTTCCGGCTCAGATCGCCGACTGCATATGACCCGTGGCCCGCGGATGTAGCCGCTGTGGCGAAGGCTCGCGTCGAGCGACCGCGAACGACAGCACGGCCATGCGGCCGCCCGCGACGGCAGTCCAGCCGAAAATCGCCGACAGGCTAACGCCATGGTCGGCGAGATTGCCCACGCTCTCAGTCCGCCGTGTTCGTGATGGTTGCTCCATCGAGATCCTCTCCCTCCGGGGACCGTCCGCCTTAGGCATCCGCCGACGTCAGCGGCCTAATCTGCAACCCATCCAAGAATCCAGGCAGCGCCCAGGCCAGCCACCATCCGACGAGACCCACGGCCCGGACCATTTGCCGTCATCGACGCCAGCCACCAGAACCAGGCGGCGAGCCGCCAGCCCCCTCGGCTCCGATCGCACCTTCGATGTCGCGGCCGTTCGCGCCCTCAACGATGCTCTCGATGTCGTGGCCGAGAGCCAGGGCGAGCGGTCGGGCAGCGGACACCGCCCTGGCCTCACCCACCAACGCCCCGACGGCGATCAGGGTGCCGACCACCTCCACCTGGGTGCATCCCGCCGCGAGCGCCTGGGACACGTACCACTGATAAGTCGCATCACTGGCGCCCAGCGCGTGCAACCCCGCCAGACACACCAAGGCCTGCGACTTAGCGTCAAGACCCGCATCGACGGCGTCCGGATTCAGTCCGAGCAACGGATCCAGACGGCCCCGCAGATGAAGCCCCACATCCTGCAGATCCTCGACGTCGACCATCGCCGCATCCCTCGCGTAGCCACCGAAGCGATCGCATCCATGAAAGAACCGCGGGCGAGAGCGCGCATCAGTCGATTCGACTGAAACTTCGCCCGCGCGGCCGACACACAAATTGGAGTACGGGCTTGGCGCGGCGTCCGCGAACAAGTGAGGCACTTCCCAAACCGTCGATGGCGAGCAACGTGTCGTAATCGCTCAACGCACGAACCTCGACGCGGCTGTGGGTCGACCGATGATCATCATGGTGTTGGTCGGATGACCCGCCCGGCCCTACCGCGAGCGCGGTCGACGGTCCCGCCGGTGTTCGTCGCCGCGCGCCGCCTGATCTTTTACTCGCTTTACGATGCTCTGATCAGATTCTAGGACCCTTTTCACCTTATTTCGCCGCCTGATCTTTTCGGGCGACTTTCCCCCTATTTTCCGCCCATTCTCGCTCGCAAAATTCCTTGACGTACTGCCAGCGTTGTGGCTCGCACGCGCGAGAGATGGTTTGCCCCGGTCGAATCGAGATCATCCAGCGCTGCTTTTGCTTGCCAATCTGTCCTTACGATCGAGAATGTGCCGTCGTTGCTGCTGATTGGGCATCATCGCGTCGCTGGCGCTTCTCTCAACGAGTCTGGGCACCGTTCAATGAACGCTCGTATCTGGGACGCTACGGATCTTGTGGTAACTCCGTCGATCTTGTGGATACTCCGTGTTCATAGAGCCCGCGGCCAGCCAGAGTTCATTGAGGTTAGCCGACCTATGACGAGTCTCCGCGAGCGTCGCACGGAGCGGCGTGGTGATTGCCCGCGATCGCGACCTCCTCGTCGATGATCTGTAAGGTCCGCTCCATCGCAACCGGACGGAGACCGCCGATTCCTTTGTGGAATGGATTGTCCAGCGCGTACAACAACAGCAGCATGGCCGTGATGACCGCTACCACTGTGCCCATCAGGAGCGCCTGAACGACGGCTCGTTCCCCCTTGTCGGCGAAGAACAACATGTAAACGAAGATCAGCCCGGATATGAAGAACAACACGATCCACAGCGGCGTCGGGATCACGCCGACCGCTCCGTGGATGCGATCGTTGCGAGCCGTCTCACGATCCGACGTCTGGCTGAGCCACGCGTCGAATGCCGACTGCTCGGCCGTGGTCTTCGGATCGACCGTCCGCAGCGTCTGAAATAGCTGCGACCCCCACGGGTTGAGCTGCTCGCCGAGCTTGCCTGCCTCCATCATCTCCCACTGCACGCCAGCCACCGAACGTGCGTAGCAGACCAGCTCACCGGTCAGCCGGTCTCGTACCGACGGAGGAAACAACTGAGCCGTCTCGACCTGCTGCGCCACGATGACGGCTTCCTGCTCTGCTCCGGATCTGGCGGCGTCGTAACTGGTGAAAGCCAGGAAAACCACGAAACCCAACAGCACCGCGAATCCGGTCGCCAACACGCCGAACACACCGGCGGCACGGTCTCCGTCGTGAAAATAACTGCCATCGGGGGCGTTTCGCCGCACGACCAACATCGCCGCGACGGCGACCGCAGTCACCGCGACGACGACGAGAACAGCGACGAAGATATTCATCGGACTTGCTGCAGTCTGACGCGTTTGCGCGGTGACCGCATCCTCACCAAAGGGTCACAGCCAGGGACGTTCATGTCAGGCTCGCGGCAACGGGTCGAGGCCAAACGATCGACAGGAGTAGCTAGTGTCGCGTGTCCCTATGCCTGGTCGGGGCGCCGAGCCTGGGTGAACAGGCCTCCCTGCGCGGCAGCGGAGCCGGCGCGTCCGCCGCCGCCGCCTCGCAGGATGAAGGCGAAGCCGACCGCGAGCACCGCACCGAGCAGCGGGCCGGCCACATAGACCCAGTACGCGGTGAAATCAGCGCTGACCAGGTCGGGACCGAAGGTGCGCGCCGGGTTCATCGACGCACCGGAGATCGGGCTTCCCCACAGGCCGGCCAAGGCGATATAGCCCCCCACGCCCAGCGCTCCGAACACGCCGAGGTTCTGCGCGCCGGACGCGGTGCCCAGGATCACGCTGACCAGGCCAAGGGTCAGGATGGTCTCCATCCAAAACGCGTCCAACGACGTGTGGCCATGCGCAGGGTAATTCGAACCGTACGACGCCGACTCGTGGATGACCGCCTGCACGAACCACGCGGCCAAGGCAGGCCCCGATCAACTGGACCACGATATAGCCGGGCACCCGCCGCCACGGAAAATCCCCCCGCAACGCGAACGCGATACTCACCGCCGGGTTCAGATGCGCGCCCGAGACCTTGCCCATGAACAAGATGATCGCCATCACCATCAACCCAGGCGCCACCACCGCCGCGGTCCGGCTGATCGTATTCGGAAACGCCTGCCCCATGAGGCCGCCACCAGCGGCAACCAGGACCAGGAAGAACGTGCCCAGCAACTCCGAGAACAAGCCGCCGCCACTCCTGCGACGGATCCTGAAAGTCCTCGAATATCGACGCGACACGCTGCTCCTCGCGGTGCGCGAGTTCCTCGAATTCAGCGGACTCGCCGGCAGTTCCACCCTGGACAGATTCACTACTCATCTGACGCCCCTTGGCTCCGATCGCACGCCTCCACCGCCCATGACGATCCGACCACGCCAGCGAACACACGACGTCCCGTTCACCCCGCGGACCATATCGCCGCACGGTGACGGGCATGGACTGTTCGAACCGGTTGGTGCCAGCATTTTGGGATGGTGATCAGACCGCAGAATCGGACGCAAGGCATCATCCGCACTGGATGAACGACGCATCATCCCGACCGGAGCAGTCGCTGGCCGTGGCGGCCCAGGCCGATCAGCCACCGTGCCCGGAGCCGGACTTGTTGTCGAAGCCAAATGGCCGGCGCCAGGCAGTCACCACCTTCGCGACGGCAGGGACGAGAAAGAGTTGACCGACAATCGCCTCGAGCACGGCGAAGGACTGACCGAGCTTGGCTGCTGGGACTAGGTTGCCGTGGCCCGTGGTCGTCAATGTCGCGAGACTGAAGAACAAGTCCGTGGCGCGAACTACGAACGACCAACCTGCCCGCGCGGCACCGCGACCTCGTCACGTAGCACCGGCAGCAGCTCGACATCCTGGGCCGCTACGCCACGAGCAAGCGCGGACCTTGTAGCCGAGGTCCTCGAGTCGGCAGACGCAGCTGCGTGGGCGGCGTTCGGTGTCGGTGCGGCGGGTGTGGTAGTCCGCGCCGAGGTGGTCGGTGACGACACTGCAGCCGGTGCGAGAGCCTACGTATCTGCGCGAATTCGGGTTCGATGTGGTCGACGTAGACGCGTCAGCGGCCGCCAACGGGTAGCGGCGCTGACCGCGTCGTCGTATCCGACTAGCGCATACGCTGGACTAGCTCCGGCGCCAGCCAATGCCGGCAGACGCGCTAGCCGGTGCGATCGTCGTGCCGCAGGGCACGCCGCCTCGCAAATGCCGACAGGAGGCCGACCATGCCTGAAGGCATGAACGTCGAGGTGGCGCACAAGCTCAGCGAACAGGAAACGCCCGGCGCGCACCGCGGGCGCTGGCATGAGCTGGTTGAGGTGGTGGAGGTCGCGATCCTGGCGATCGTCGCCGTCGCCACCGCTTGGAGCGGCCTGCAGGCTGCCAAATGGGACGGCCGCCAGTCATTGCTGTACGGCCAGGCCAGCAGCGACCGGTTCCAGGCCGATGCGGCCAGCACCTTGGCCGGCCTGCAGCTATCCGCGGACGCGTCCATGTTCACCGGATTGCTACAGGCGCGCGCGGCCGGCGACACCCAACTGCAAGCCAGCTACGTCCGCCGGTTCACCCCCGACTACCGCGATGCCTACCAGGCGTGGTTGAAGACCGACCCGTTCGTCAACCCGGCGGCCCCGCCCGGCCCCGCCTTCATGCCCTCATATCACAACCCCAATCAGGACAAGGCCAACCGGCTCAACGCCCTCGCTGCGACAACCTTCGACGAGGGCACCGCCGCGAACGAGACCGCCGACAAGTATGTGCGCGACACCGTCCTGTTCGCCTCGGTTCTGTTCCTGGTGGCGATCGCCCAACGATTCAAGGCGCACCGGGCACGGGTCGCTATCGGAGTGATCGCCATCGGCGTACTGACCTTCGTAGCTATCTCGCTCGTCCAACTGCCGAGACTGTAGCCCGATGCCGCGGGGCAGAAGGTGTGTCGGGTCAATCAGGTATGCACAACGGCGCGAGGGGTCATTGACGATGCCGGGAGCAGCGGTAATCGCTGCAGCATGTGGTTTTGCAGGACGTCCCGGATCGCGCCGGTGTGGTCGTAGAAGCTACCGCGGTCGGACACCTCTTGAACAGGACGACTTCATCTCGACATGGACCGCGTACAACATGCCACGCCTCCGCAACCTCGAGCCGGACCAACGAGAAGAGCACCAAGTCGATTTCCTCCATGCATGGGTCATGCATCCCGTCGCTGCGGCCGTCAGCGCGTTCTTGATGTCACTGGCGTTAGAGTCCCCGATCAAGGAAGGCACGCCAGACCCGTACTCGGCGCCACCGCCGCGCGAGTGGCAGGCCTAGACCACGATTCAGATCGGGCCCATCACCCATTTCGTCACCTCGCTGGTGAAGGCACACGACGAGATACCTTCGGCGCACTGGGGAATCCAGCATGAAGCGGGATGACTGTTGAGTGACGCGCAGCAGACCAACCGGGGGAAACAACCGCCAGGACACCCGGACGGCGATGGAGCCGCTCTAGGCGGCCATCGGAATTCTCGCGTTCGTCGTCGCGGGTAGGGCCCCGGTGTTAACTGCAATCTCGTCAGTTGTTCAGGTGACGCGCAGCGGGGTTGGTTGTACGGTTTGCCGATCAGGACCGCGCCGCGGACGGTCGCGACGACGCCCGAACCCGGGCCGATTTGGGCATCGACGCTGGAGTTGGAGCTCTGTAGACCTGTGGGAGCGAGTTCTGCACGTGCGGACGCGACCGTCGTCGTCGTGGGCGGTGGGTTCGCGGGCGTCGCTTGCGCGAAGCAGCTTGCCCGGCACGGCGTGCAGGTCCGGCTGCTCGATCGCCATGACTACAACCAATTCCAACCGTTGTTGTACCAGGTGGCGACGGCACAGGTGGCGACGACGGACGTGGCCCGGCCGCTGCGCGCGATATTTCCCAAGCGTCACCCGGTCCAGGTGAGCATGGCGCTCGTGACCGCGGTCGACCCGGTTGCGAAGACGGTGACCAGCGCTGACGGCATCACCTTCACGGGCGACTACCTGGTACTGGCGATGGGGACCGAGCCAAATTTCTTCAACACCCCCGGCGCCGAGGAGCATGCGTTCCCGCTCTACTCGGTCGACGACGCCGAGCGTCTCCGGTCGCGGCTCCTCACGGTGTTCGAGGATGCGCATCGAAATTCGAGCCTGATCGACCGGGGTGCGATGAACTTCGTGATCGTGGGCGCCGGCGCGACCGGCGTGGAGACCGCGGGTGCGCTCGCCGACGCGATCGACCACCTGATTCCGGCCCGGGTGCGCGACCCGAAGCTCGGCCGAGCCGAAATCCATCTCGTCGATCCTGCCCCGGTGGTGCTCGCACCCTTCTCCGAGCACGCCCATGCGTACGCGCAACGGGTGCTCGAGCAGCGAGGGGTGAAGCTGGAGCTGGGGGTGAAGGTCGACGAGGTCGGGCCTGATCGGGTCAAGCTCTCCGACGGTCGGGAGATCCTCACCCGCACGGTGGTGTGGGCGGGCGGAATCAAAGCGGCCGAGCTCGCAGCGCGCTCGGGGCTTCCCCAGGCGCACAGCGGCAGACTCGAGATCGGCGCCGACCTCGCGGTGCCGGCGTTCCCGGGCGTGTACGCCCTCGGCGACGTGGCCAACACACTGGCGCCCGACGGCTCGCCGTTCCCGCAGCTGGGATCGGTGGCCCTGCAGGCGGGACGCTGCGCGGCCAACAACATCCTCGCCGACATCGATGGGAAGCCCCGCTCGACGTTCCACTACCGCGACAAGGGCATCATGGCGATGATCGGCCGCAACGCGGCCATCGCCGAGGTAGGCCCACGCCGCCGCGAACTGCACGGCCCGCTCGCGTACGCGTCCTGGCTCGGCGTGCACGCCTGGCTGCTCAGCGGCTACCGCGAGCGGGTCAACGCACTCGGGGCCTGGGCATGGGACTACGTCGCCAAGACGCGCTCGTCCGCGTTCATCAACCGACCCGACGCGACCCACATCGACTGGGGCGAATAACGCCGTGCCTGCGAGCCTCCGCGCGCTGGAACGTCGCTTCCGCGACGAGCCCGCTGTGGAGCTGGCCGCCGGGCGCCTGACTGCGGTCTTCACGCCGCGACTCGGAATGACCGGGGTGTCGTTGCAACATGAGCGGGTCGAGCACCTCGCCCTGCCGGGCGGGCTCGATGCGCTGCGCGCCGGTCGCACGACGGGCCTTCCCCTGCTCGAGCCGCTGGGCGAATCGACTCTCGACGTGGAAGTACCGAGCGGCGGGCGTCACCGTCGATCTCGACGGTCTGCCCTTAGGCGTCGACGGCAACCGGCTGCCGATCCACGGGCTACTCTTCGGTTGGCCGGGCTGGACGGTCGAGCAACTCGGGATGCGGGCCGACACGGCCCGGCTTCGTGCGTCCACCGTCGTGGATGCGCTCGTCGGCTGGCGAGAGGATCGCCTCCACGTGCTCCTCGTGTGCCGGAGATTCCTCCGGATAGTGGGCATCGCTGCCCATCACGAAGGAACCGATGGCACCTCGACCATGTACTTCGCAAGCAACCTGCTCGCACGCGTCCGACGCGTACTTGGCATCGCGAGGGACATACTCATCCCCGATGGGTGACGCGCGCGTCGGAAGCGGCAAGATTGGCTGTCGGGGAGGCGGTGGCATGGCTGGGCGGACGGTGGCACACCCTCGCATTGCTGAGCGGCGAGCGCACGGTAAGGACGCGCGGACGCGAACACCACCAGATGCCCATGATGGCTGGGTACCGGCAGCGGACCGTCCGGATCCAGTAGCGTTGCTGCTGGCGCAGGACGCCGACCGGGAACCGGACCTGGTTCCGGTTCGGCACGGTCGAATGATGGTGTCCCCGTTCACCTTCTATCGGGGTGCCGCGAAGATCATGGCGGTGGATTTGGCGGCGACGCCGACGGCCGGGTTCGACGTGCAACTGTGCGGCGACGCGCACTTGTCGAACTTCGGCGCGTTTGCTTCGCCGGAGCGGCTGTTGTTGTTCGACGTCAACGACTTCGATGAGACCTTGCCCGGCCCATTCGAGTACGACGTGAAGCGGCTGGCGGCCAGCTTCACGATCTGCGCTCGGACCAACGGCTTCAGCAAAGCCAAGGCATGGGCGGCCACGCTGGAGGCGACGACGGCGTATCGGCAGGCGATGGCCGGGTTCGCCGCGATGGGCTTGCTGGACGTCTGGTACGCCCACCTGGACTCCGACGAGGTGCTCGCGAACATCCGCACGTCTGGCCTCGCCGGGAAGAAGGCCGAGAAGCGGGCGATGGTGGCGGCGGAGAAAGACCTGAGTAAGGCACGCACCCACGATGCCCTGCAGGCGGTTTCCAAGCTGTGCGAGGTTGTCGACGGCCAGTACCGGATCGTCAGCCAGCCACCGATCGTCGTGCCGTTACGCGACCTGGCCGATACCTACGGCCTGTCCGCCGATGAGCTCGAGGCTTCGATACACGGCGAGCTACGTGCATATCGCGAGAGTCTGCCGGATGATCTGCGCAGGTTGTTGGAGCGGTTCGAGTTCGTCGACGCGGCGCGCAAGGTGGTCGGCGTCGGTAGCGTCGGCACTCGCTGCTTCATCGCGTTGCTGCGAGGCCGCGACGAGGGAGATCCGTTGTTCTTGCAGATCAAAGAAGCGACGGCATCGGTTCTGGAGGACAGCCTCCCTGCGAGCACCTATGCCAATCATGGCGAGCGCGTCGTGCAAGGACAGCGACTGATGCAGGCGTCCAGCGACATCTTCCTCGGTTGGACGATCGGTCCGGATCCCGATCGCAATTACTACTGGCGGCAACTGCGTGACATGAAGGGCTCGCTGGACGCCGAGACGACATCGCCGTCAGGACTGAAGATCTACGCACGCCTGTGCGGGTGGACGCTGGCCCGCGCACACGCCCGATCCGGAGACCCGATCGCGATCGCGGCCTACCTCGGCGACAGTGATCAGTTCGAAACCTCAATCGCTCACTTCGCGGAACGCTATGCCGACCAGAACGATCGTGATTACCGTTCGTTCGCCGAGGCCGTCCGCTCCGGGCGTATCGAGGCAGTCGAAGGCGTCTGAGTTGATCGGATAGATCTCCGGCGCTAGGACCCGACCTAGGCTCTGCTTTCCCTCCAGGCGCGGGTACTCGTCGCGGTACGGGGACTAACGACGTCAGCACACGCCCTCACACCCCGCTACGCCCGCTCACTATCAGCGACCGAGCTACAGGCAAGGCGCTCAAGATCACATCCGCGCTGATTCTCCAATTCATAACGAATTGTGGCGCAAGGACACTACTAGTTGGCGAGGCCGGCGATTCCGTTTCGCAGCAACGATGCGACCAGCAGGAAAACTATGACTGCCGCTACTGTTCGCGCATTGTGTAGGAGCCAGTCCCGCGACGCCTGCAGAACACGCTCAGCCCGGTCCGGTGCCACAAAGAGCATCACGATCGCGATCGCCAACGGCAACAACGACACCAACGAGAAGAAGACCCACTCGATGACGTACTGCGTCGTGCTCGGATTGGTCTCAGAGATGTCCTTGAGCGCAAGCGGGATAAACGCACCCGGATTGGCGAGCGCGGCGCCCGCGCCAATAATCGCAATGACCGGCGAACTGGCGACCTTGCTCATCTGTGCCACCATGCCCTCGACGCGTTTCGGATCCCGCGGGCGCCGCAGGACACGAACCATCCAGACGGCAAGAACAACTGCAGCGACGATGTCCACGATCGCGACCCACGTCTTGGGCTGCGACGGAGTGTGGGATGCGGCAACATCGCTGATTACGAATGCGGCGACCACTCCAACCGCCAACGTCGCAGTCAGGGCACCAAGGTAGAACCACAGGCCGGTGCGCCGGGGCCGGTCTCCCATGACCGAGCGCGAGCACCGAAAACCCCAACGTCGTCGGTGACAACATCGCAGCAAGCGCCACCAGCACGAGCTCGGCATCGATCCAACCCACGCGCGAAACCTAGCCTCGACACGCCACAACGTCGAGGATCGAACCAGCCGGCAACACAGGTGATCTTGTGGGTTTGACGGTCCACCACGACGGTTGCGACCGCCGCCGCCGTGGCCTCGAACCGTGAGCCGCCGGCGACTTGGCGCTCAGGTAATCGACGCCAGGTAAACACTGGTTGTCGGCGTCGTTAACGGACGGATATGTCGGCCGCCCCATGATCGACGGAGACTCCATTCACGAGTAGCTTTCCCGTGAGCTCGGGGGCCATGGGTTCTAGCCCGGCGGTGTCTGCTCCCGAGCGAGCCACACCGCTTAGCTTCGACCTGTCGGCGCCGAAGTTCCGCCGCCCGGCGGCACGTCTGGGCATCGCGGGCGTCGAGCCGGGTTGCATGGGTGGCGTGCGATGACACGGACAACAACCCATTGTGCTATCCGACCAGCGCGCCACCACACCGTCACCGTTCCCGGCAAATGGACGCCAGCGCATACGCTGGACTAGCTCCCGCGCCAGCCAATGCCGCCAGACACGCCAGCCGGTACGATCGTCGTGCCGCAGGGCGCACGCCGCCTCGCGGGGCCGACAGGAGGCCGACCATGCCTGAAGGCATGAACGTCGAGGTGGCGCACAAGCTCAGCGAGCACGAAGTGTCCGGCGCGCACCGCGGGCGCTGGCATGAGCTGGTTGAGGTGGTGGAGGTCGCGATCCTGGCGATCGTTCGGGCGGCGAACGTTCGACGACGGGTACCACCTCGGCCGCGCCGTCGACTCGCGCTGGACGGTCGAGCTACCCGGGTGCGGGCCGTCGGACAGTGCCCGTCGCGCTCCGTTGGCATCCGTACCTGCGTCTGCCGGGCTCGCCCCGCGCTCGCTGGCGTCTTCCTCGAGCCGATGGCAGCACCGACCGCGCGCTGGTGGAACGCACGGCGCCTCTCGTCGAGCCGGGCGACACTTTCACCGCGACCTTCAGGTTGACGCTCGACCAACCCGACTAAGGAGCAACCATGTCGACCCTCATCGAGGACTACGCCATCATCGGCGACACCCGGACGGTGGCCGCCGTTGCCCGCAACGGCTCGATCGACTGGTGGTGTGTGCCCCGGATCGACTCGGGTGCCGTGTTCGCCGCACTGCTCGGCGAGCCCCAGCACGGGCGCTGGTGTGTGGCGCCGAAGGGCGACGTGACCGCCATCCGTCGCAGCTACGTGGGCGACTCACTTGTGCTGAGGACCGAGTTCGACACCGGCGACGGAACCGTGAAGGTGACCGACTTCATGTCACCCGGCGTCGACCGTCCCACGATCTTCCGCATCGTCGATGGCCTGTCCGGCTCAGTGACAATGTCGCTCGAGCTGATCGTCCGCTTCGACTACGGGTCGATCGTGCCCTGGGCGCAGTCCGCCGGTGACGGACTCACTCTCGTCGCGGGCAACGACGCGCTGCGCTTACACAGCCCGGTGCCGCTTCGGCCCAGCCACATGACCACCACGGCCGAGTTCACCGTGCAAGCCGGTCAACGGCGCGGCTTCTCACTCGCCTGGTACTCGGCCCTCGACGATCCGCCCGCACCTCTGGACGCGTCGGCCGCGTTGCGCTCGACCGAGCGGTACTGGGCCGACTGGGTGGACCGCTGCACCTATCAGGGTGAGTGGCGCGATGACGTCGTTCGCTCGCTCATCACGGTGAAGGCGTTGCAGTACGCACCGACCGGCGCCGTGTGCGCGGCGGCGACGACGTCGCTGCCCGAACAGCTCGGCGGCGTGCGCAACTGGGACTACCGCTACTCCTGGCTGCGTGACTCCTCGCTCACCCTCCAGGCCTTGCTGCTGAGCGGCTACCGCGAAGAAGCGGGCGCCTGGCAACGTTGGCTGCAACGAGCCGTCGCCGGAGACCCCGGCGAGTTCCAGATCATGTACGGCGTCGGCGGCGAACGACGACTCACCGAGGTCGAGCTCGACTGGCTGCCCGGCTACGAGAACTCGAAGCCGGTGCGCATCGGGAACGAAGCGAGCGAGCAGTTCCAACTCGACGTCTTCGGGGAGCTCCTCGACGCCGCCCTGACCGCGGTGGAGAGCGGCATCGGCCAAGACCGCC
Organism: uncultured Actinomycetota bacterium; assembly: GCA_963809815.1. Taxonomy (GTDB): domain Bacteria; phylum Actinomycetota; class Actinomycetes; order Mycobacteriales; family Jatrophihabitantaceae; genus CAVVJA01. The sequence continues at coordinate 397,880 of CAWELM010000010.1, read as the reverse complement.
ACCTCCCGGTGCACCACCCCCAACCGGGCGAGATGCTCCCCGCCGTGATGGAGCACCTCGAGCAGGTCTGGCAGAAGCCCGACGACGGCATCTGGGAGATCCGAGGTCCGCAGCGTCAATTCACCCAATCCAAGGTCATGGCATGGGTCGCGTTCGACCGCGCCGCCAAGATCGCGGAGAAGATCGGGACGTACCGATGTGCCCGTCGGGCGATGGCGCACCCTCGCCGACCAGGTGAAGTCCGAGGTCTGCGAGAAGGGTTTCGACAAGGACAAGAACAGCTTCGTCCAGTACTACGGATCCGACCAGCTGGACTCCAGCCTGCTCATGCTCGCTCGCGTCGGGTTCCTCCCGCCCGACGATCCGCGGATCATCGGCACCGTCGATGCCATCCAACGCGAATTGCTGGTCGACGGGTTCGTGCAGCGCTATCCGACGTCCGACGACGACTCGGTCGACGGTCTTCCCGCCGGCGAGGGAACGTTCCTGATGACGACGTTCTGGTTGGTCGACAACCTTGCCCTCATCGGACGCGAGCAAGAAGCCCGCACACTGTTCGAACGTCTCCGCGGTCTGCAGAACGACGTCGGCATGTTCTCCGAGGAGTACGACACCCAGGCGAAACGCCTGATCGGCAACTTCCCGCAAGCCTTCTCGCACCTGGCGTTCATCGTGTCGGCGTCGCATCTCTCGGCCGGCAGCCGTCGCCACTAGCCACCCGCGCCACCCAGGAGACGTGATCGCCCCTGGGCGGACCCGAAGGCCTCGACGTATGGGCGGCTTCAGCTCGTCGCGTGAACGGCGTCGTCGATGATGTCGACCACGGCGTTGGGACGCGTGATGAGCGAGAGGTGACCGGCCTTGACGAACGAGATGTGCGCACCGGCGTGGGTCGACATCTGCTCTTGAAGCGATGGCGGCACCGCGTGGTCCTCGGTTCCGATCAACGACCACGACGGGATGTTGGCCCACGCCGGCGGGCCAGACGGCTCGCCCAGTTGGGCCAGCAGAGGCTGGACGCTGCACCGCGGATAGCACGGCGGCCTGGTTCCGCGGCACGCCGTTGGCGAAGCATTGGTTGAAACCGGTATACGGCGGATTCGGCGCGATCCGCAGGTAGAGGTCCACACCGCCACTAAACGGAACCGCGTTGAACGCGGTCGCTGGGTCGAGGCAGGACTCGGGCGACGACAGGTCCGCTAGCGTTTGGTTGGCATCCGGGATAAACGCGTCGATGTACACCAGCGCCTTTACATTGCCGTTGCCCGTTGCCGCGTTCGTGATGACGAAGCCGCCGTACGAGTGGCCGACCAGGATGATCGGGCCCGGGATCGTCTGCAAATAGCTGGCCAGGTAGGGAGCGTCGACGGAGGGCCCGCGGAGCTGGTTCGGCGGTGCGACGACGGGGTAGCCCTGGCGCTGCAGGCGCGATATCACCGCACTCCAGGACGAGCCGTCCGCCCAGTCGCCGTGAACAAGCACGATTGTGGGCCTGGGACGGGCCCCATTCGAATCATGTGCAGCCGCAGATCCGGTAATGGTCAACGGGATGACGAGCGCCACGACAGCGAGCGCGACGGCGAGGAGCCGGGATCGCCGGTGCCGAGGCCTCGAATCCGGTGTGGTCATAGCGTTCCTTTCTGCGTGGAATGGCGGAATATCGATGAGAGCCGACCAGGCGATCGACGGTTAGCTACGGGGGCATTTGAGCGTATCGGCGCTTGCAGACTCGCAACAGAGATCGCTAGCGGCCCGGGCCGCGTGGGCCGCACTGTCGTCGCGGTCTTCGACCGACAGCTGGTGCGATTGGTGGTGATCTCGGACACGCGCCACGAGATGGCTACCCTGTCGCCCGACGAGATTGCCGAGCACTATGCCACGTTCATGGCAACGCTGCCCAGCCGTCTGATCGTAATTGGGCACTCCTTCGGCCGTCTGCTCGCCGAGAAGCTACTCGGCGACGGCCACGCCGTCGCTGGGGTTGGGATCGACGCCGAGCCGATCAAGGGAGTGCTCCCGCTGCCCATCTCGCGCTGCGGGTTGCCTTCGTGGCGCTGAAGAACCCCGGCAACATCGACCCCGCTGACCAAGGTGTAGTTCCGCTACGGCCTCGGCAACGGAATCAGCAACGACGAGTCCGACGAACTGTTCGACAAATGGCCGATCCCCTCGCCAGGACGCCCCTATTCCAGGCGCCCACCGCCAACTTCAACCCGTACGCGCAGACGAAGGTCGACACCAAGAACGAAGACCGCGGACCGCTGCTGCTCACCATGGCGGCGGCAAGGACCACACGGTCCCGAAGGCCATCAGCAAGTCTCCGTCCTGTCGTGGCTGAAGGCTAAGGGAATCTGAGACAGCAGCAGCGCCGCACATACGGCACCATGGAGCAATGAGCAGCGAGCGGTCACGCCGGCGCACCCGCGGCCGCGGCCGTCCGGGATCCCACACGACACCGGCTACCGAGGCCGCCGCAACAACGACGGAACTGGTCGTGCCCGCTGCCATCGATGACCTCGGACCAGGCCCCGAGCCGGGCGCCGGCGAACCAACCGAAGCGCCGACCGAGCGACGTCGTCGGATCCCCGGTCGTCGGCGGCGGACGGCCAGCGAGACCCAGGACCGGTCCGCCCGGGACCCGAGTGCCGACCGGGGGCTGCGGGAGATCGTGGGCGCGGGCCCGTCTCAACTCGGGGTCAGCGGGGCACTGCGCGGCCGCGACGTGAACCGCCCGACCGCCGAGGACCTGGCGGCGGCCGAACGGGACGTCGTGATCGTGCGCCGACATTGGCGCGCTGACTGACCGCCCGCGCGTCAGATGGTGCCGTCGGCCTCGTACTTGGCGAGCATGTCGATCCGGCGGATATGACGGGGACCCTCGGAAAATGGCGTCGCCAGGAAGATCTCGACGAATCGCACCGCGTCCTCGATCGGATGATTTCGCCCGCCGATACTGACGATCTGCGCATTGTTGTGCTCGCGCGCGAGTCGCGCGGTTTCGTCATTCCAGGCGAGAGCGGCACGGATGCCACGCACTTTGTTGGCGGCCATTTGCTCGCCGTTGCCCGAGCCGCCGATCACGACACCGAGACTGCCCGGATCGCGGATCGTGCGGGTTGCCGCATCGATACAGAACGGCGGGTAGTCGTCTTGCGCGTCGTAGGTCAACGCGCCGCAGTCCGTTACGTCGTAGCCGAGGGTGGGCAGGTGCGAAAGCAGGTGGGCCTTGAGCTCGAAGCCAGCGTGGTCGCTACCCAGGTAGACGCGCATGCGCGAATCATGGCAGGCGGCTCGACGGGCTGAACAGGTAGTGGCCGGACGCGTCCCGCTGAAGTACATGCACGGCCACGGCCGAGCGGTGCGGGATAGGGCCATAGATATGGGGGTACGAGATGCCACTCCCGGTGCTGTCCTCGACGCGGATCTCCGAGCCGATCGTGTTCGGGTCCAGTTCGACGACGACGAGGTCCTCGACGAGGCGATAGTGGCGATCGGCCGCACCGGCTACTTGGTCCGCGAACGCGCAGTGCACGAACCCTTCGATCAGCAGCGAATCCGGGCGATAGGTGTCGACAACGTCGGACCATTGCGCCCGGGGCACGATGTGGAAGAGGTGCTGCACGTCAGTCGAACCGGGGCCGTTCCGTACGGGTTCGCTTGAGTTCGAAGAAGTAGGGATATCCGGCGAGAAGCCGGGCACCATCCCAGATCTGCGCGGCTTCCTCCCCACGCGGGATTCGCGTCAGCACCGGACCGAAGAACGCGACGCCGTCGACGTGGATCACCGGAGTGCCGACCTCGTAGCCAACCGGGTCCATGCCCGCGTGATGCGACTTGCGCAACTGTTCGTCGAACTCGGTGGACTCGGCGGCATCAGCCAATGCCGGCGGCAGCCCTACCTCCTGCAGCGCATCCGCAATCGTCGCGTGATCGAGCTCCAGACGCTGGACGTGTCGGCGTGTGCCCAGGGCCGTGTAGAGATCGCGCAGCACCTCCGAGCCGCGCTCCTGCTCGGCCGCGATCGCAACCCGAACCGCTCCCCACGTGCGATCCATCCGAGCGCGATAGTCCTCGCCCAGATCGCGATTCTCGTTCAACACGGATAGTGACATGACCCGAAACGTCACGTCGATCGGGCGCTGCTTCTCGACCTCCAGGATCCAGCGAGAGGTCACCCAGGCAAACGGGCAGGCCGGGTCGAACCAGAAATCGACCCTCGTGCGATTCGGGGTGGATGCCACGGTTTCCACGGTAGCCCTTGTGGTTGAGCGTTTCATCAGCCTGGCGCTCGCGAGTGCGTGGCCGCACGTGGTCCGGGGCGGGACGGCCGGAAAGCCGCCGGGTACCTCGTGCCAGACTGCAGGACATACCCGTGCAGCACATATCCGGTGCGAAGCCCGAGCGCGATGGAGTGACCGATTTCGTGATTGTCTCAGTGCCCAACCTCACCCGCGATGACGCCCGCGTCCGGGCCGACCTGCTCCGCGTCGAGTCCTATGACATCGTCCTCGACCTGACGGATGGCGGCGGCTCGCCGTCCGACCGGATCTTTCGATCAACGACCGTGATCACCTTCGCCGCAACCAGGCAAGGCGCCTCCACATTCGTCGACATCGTGGCCGACGCAGTCCACCGGGTAACCCTGAACGGCAAGGACGTTCCCGTCGGCGAGTACGAACCGGCCGATGGGATAGTGCTGCCCGATCTCGACCTGGACAACACCGTGGTGGTCGAGGCCGACATGCTGTATACGAATACCGGCGAAGGTCTCCATCGGTTTGTCGACCCAGTCGACAACGAGGTGTACCTCTACTCCCAATTCGAGACCGCGGACGCGAAACGCGTCTACGCATGCTTCGATCAACCCGACCTCAAAGCTGTCTTCACCTTGCACGTGACGGCGCCTGACCACTGGGAGGTGGTCTCGAACAGCAGAGAGCAGTCCGTCGACCGCACACCAGCCGGTAAGACCGTGCACTTCGCTCCAACGGCTCGGCTCAGTCCCTACGTAACCGCTGTCGTGGCTGGGCCCTATCACGTAGTCCGCGATCATCACGACGGTATTGATCTGGGCTTGTACTGTCGCAGATCGCTCGCCGAGTACTTGGACCCGGACGAGTTATTCGCCGTGACCAAGCAAGGCTTCGACTGGTGCCACGCCAACTTCGGCATTCGGTACGCCTTCGGAGACAAGTACGACCAGCTGTTCGTGCCCGAGTTCAATGCCGGCGCCATGGAGAATGCCGCTTGCGTGACGTTCCTCGAGGACTACGTCTTCCGCGGCAAGGTTACTGACGCTCGCCGCGAACGCCGCGGCGAGACGATCCTGCACGAGATGGCGCACATGTGGTTCGGCGATCTCGTGACGATGCGCTGGTGGAACGACTTGTGGCTGAACGAGTCCTTCGCGAACTTCGCCGCGCCCCTCGCCCAAGCCGAGGCCACCCGATGGACCCACGCGTGGACCACCTTTGCGAACGTCGAGAAAGCGTGGGCATATCGGCAGGACCAACAGCCGACCACGCACCCGATTGTGACCGACGCTCCCGACGTTCAGACCGCTGAGGTGAACTTCGACGGGATTACCTACGCCAAAGGAGCGAGCGTCCTCAAACAGCTCGTCGCCTACGTCGGCACCAAGGAGTTCATGGCCGGACTCCGGCAGTACTTCCAGGACCACGCCTACGCCAACACCACGCTGGCCGATCTGCTCGCGGCTCTCGAGACGACCTCGGGCCGCGACCTGCGGCAGTGGTCCACGGCATGGCTGGAGACGGCCGGCATGAACACGATCCGGCCGGAATACAGCCTCGATGAGGACGGGAATTACGCAAGTTTCGATCTCGCGCAGACCGCCCCAATCGACGTGGCGGCCTCGAACGTCCTGCGTCCACATCGGCTCGCGATCGGCCTGTACCACGACGATGCCGATACCGGACAGTTGGTCCGGACCGGTCGGTTCGAGGTGGACGTGACCGGTGGCCGAACTCCGGTCCCGGCTCTCGTCGGAATGGCTCAACCGGACCTGGTTCTGGCCAATGACGACGACCTCACGTACTGCAAGCTGCGCCTGGACGAGCGGAGCCTGCGCACCCTGCGCACCGGAGGCATAGCGCGGCTGGCCGAGTCGCTGCCACGCGCGTTGTGCTGGTCGGCCGCATGGGACATGACGCGAGACGGCGAACTCCCGACACGGGACCATGTGGCCCTTGTCGTTGCCGGAGCGCGCTCCGAGAGTGACGTCGGCATGCTGCAAACGCTCAATGCCCAAGCACTGCGCGCGGTGCAGATCTACGCCGATCCGGACTGGGCGCCGCAGGGCTATCAGCTGCTGGCCGTGAATGCAGTCACCGCGATGTGGGAGTCCGGCGCCCGGCTCAGACCACCAGCTCGCTTGGGCACACGCATTCCTCGCCGCGGCACGCAGTTTCGAGCACACGGCCGAGATTCGCGCGTTGTACACCGGCGAAAACGTGCCGCCCGGTCTGGCGTTGGACACTGAGCTGCGTTGGGCGATCGTGCAGGCGCTATCAGCACGAGACGCGATATCCGACGCGGAGATCGATGCGGAACTGGAGCGCGATCCGTCCGCGACCGGGAAGCGGCACGCCGTGATGGCTCGCGCTATGGCGCCGACGGCAGAGGCGAAGGCGGAAGCGTGGCGCATCGCGGTTGAGGACGACACGGTGCCCAACGCAATCCAGCGGGCCGCAATCGTGGGCTTCTCGCGCACGGTTCGGGACGAGCTGCTCGTGCCTTATGTGGCGCGGTACTTCGCCGATATCCCCGGCGTCTGGGCCCGGCGAACGAGCGAGCTCGCCCAGAACGCCGTCGTCGGCCTTTTTCCGACCTGGCCGTCGACCATCAACGCCGACACCCTGCGCGCGGTTGACGAATTCCTCGAGCCCACCGACCTGCCAGCGGCGCTGCGCCGACTCGTCAGTGAGGGACGCGCGGACATCGTTCGCGCGCTTGCCGCCCGCGCGGCGGACATCGCGGCCGGTCGGGCTGACAGCTAGGCGCGGTGGGCTAGATCCGGCCGGCCGAGTCGGCCAGCATACGCAAGCCCGTCACGATCCCGCCGACAAGGTCGCCGCCGGAGAACGAGGCCCGCATGCCGAGGGCAGCCAGGGCGCAGGCGCGATTCGGTAGGCGCGCGGCCGACTCAGTGCCGGTCACGATATGCAGCACGCGCTGACCGGGCGAAACCGCGACCAGTACCGGATCGTTCGCGCGCTCCGCGAGAATCTCGAACAGCGATTCGGCCGCGGCGCGGTGCGGCTCTTCCAGCGAGCCCACGTACACCGAGAAGGTCAGCCCGCTTTCCCGGCTGGAGAGCGTCATCGCTTCGTCGATGCGTGCCAGCTGCCGAGGCGAGAACGGGTGATGCCGCGCCTCCGCATCCGCGCGTGGACCGTACTGGAGGGCTGGGCCGCGACGGCTAACCTCACCACTCACCGCTGGCTCCCCCTACTGCCTTGGGCCGCGCGGCCCGCTGACCGGCCGCGCCGCTGGATGACTCCAACGCGAGACGATCCGTCTCCGCAGCTGAACCCGGCTCCGGATGCGGCAAATACCACACAGGGGGGAAGGTCCACGGCTTGCCCGGCCGATACCGGTTGGGCCCTTTGAACTGGGACCGGCCGTAGACCAGCAACGCCAAGACCGCGATGATCAAAGCCGGGATACCCACGAAGACCAACACGGTCTCCACGATGCTCATGTGTGCTCCCGTATTGAGCTGCCGTCTGGCTCCGCCGACCGGGCTATCGCCGACCCGGTGCCCGACACGGTAGCGAATCCGGAGAAGGGTCTTGACGCCGACACCCGGCAACGGTTCAGTCGTCCCAAATCCCGGGGCGCCGGTCGCGCCACGGCCGTGCGACTTCGAGCTGCGCGGCCAGGGATAGCAGCGTCGCCTCAGCCGCCGGACGGCCGGCGAGCATCACGCCGATCGGCTGCCCGTCGGCGCTTTCGAACAGCGGGACAGATATCGCAGGCTGGCCCGTCGTGTTGTAGATCGCGGTGAACGGCGTGAAGCGCTTCTGGCGTTCGAAGTCAGCTGCCGGATCGCCGTCGGCATCAAACCATCCGACCGGCTGCGGCAGCATTGCCAACGTCGGGGTAAGCACGGCATCGAAATCGGCCGTGGCCGCAAGCCCCTGCCGCGAGTACAAAGCCAGCATGCCGATCGCCTGTGCGTACTGAGTTCCAGTCACGGCCGCTCCCCGGCCACGCAAGTAGCGGGTCAGCGGCCGAAGCAGGCTCTCGCGGGCCGGATCGACGGGCACGGTGTTCGCCGATACCGACCACACCGTCTCGAAGTACGGGACGGCGTCGGGCGGATAGGGCGGCGGGATATCCGTCACTTCGTGACCGAGACTGTCGAGCAGCTCGCTGGCCTGCTCCCACGCCCACCGGACTTGGGGATCCACCTCGGACGGAATGACTGACTCGATGAATCGCCCGATGCGCATGCGCCCCGGATCGCGATCGCACCAGCTGAGGAAGGTCTCTCCCGGCGGGAGGGCCGGGGGGCGGTCTGGATCGCCCGGCCGTGGAATCGCGACTGCGTCCAAGAACGCGGCCGCGTCACGGACTGTTCGGGTGAGGCCGCCGAACACGGCGAGGCGCGCGGATTCGATGTCGAGGGGCCCGCGAGAGACGCGACCTCGCGACGGTTTCAACCCCACGAGTCCGCAGATGCTCGCTGGTATGCGAATGGAGCCGCCGCCATCGCTGCCTTGGGCAATCGGAAGCAAGCCCGCCGCGACCGCGGCCGCCGCGCCGCCGCTCGAACCGCCGGCCATCCGGGACGGGTCCCAGGGCGAACGCGTCGGCGGACCGATGTCGGTCTCGGTGTAGCACGGCAGGCCGAACTCTGGCGTCGCGGTCTTGCCGAGGCTGACCGTGCCGGCCGCGCGGAGCATTTCGACGATGTAGTCGTCGATCGGCGATATGAAATCCGCATAGCTGGCCGACCCCAGCTTGGTGGGAACGCCCTTTGTCAGGTTCAGGTCTTTGATGGCAGTGGGCACGCCGAGCAACGGCGGCAGGGTCGCGGGATCCTCGGCCGCAAGCACGGTCGCCTCCGCCTCCTTGGCCTGTTTCCGCGCTGCGTCGGCGGTGACGGTGACGAACGCGCCGAGACGATCGTCGAGCCGCGCAATCCGATCGAGAGCGTACTCAACCAATTCGACCGGGCTTACCTCTCGGGACCGTACGGCAGCTGCCGCTTCCAATGCGGTGAGGTCGTGCAGCAGGGCCATGGCTGGAGGCTACGGTCTGTCCGCTCGTGTCGCGCGACACTAGGCCGGGGCGGCGTACTCCCCTGCGGCGTCGGCCCCAAGCTCAGCCCGAGGTATCGCTCCCACGCCGGATCGCGTTTGGCCCATCCCATAACGACAGCCACCGTTGCCGGTGGCTGTGTGGGTGCGACGCGGAGATGCCAGCCAAGTTCGCCGAGCAGCCGATCGCCTTTGCGATGGTTGCACCGGGCGCAGGCGGCCACCACGTTCGTCCAGACGTGCTGCCCGCCACGAGACCGTGGTCGGACATGATCGATCGTGTCGGCGCGCGTTCCGCAATACACGCACGCCTGCCCGTCCCGGTCGAGCACCGCGCGCCGGGTAAGCGGCACCTCCCGGCGGTAGGGCACGCGCACGTAGTGGGCGAGGCGCACGACGCTCGGTACGGGGATTGCGACCCGCGCCGAGTGCATGACGTCGCTGCCCGCTTCGACGACAAAGGCCTTTTCCGCGAGGACTAGGACTACGGCGCGGCGCAGAGGCACGACGCACAACGGCTCGTACGTTGCGTTCAGCACCAGCGCACCGGCCACTCGGATCACCTCCGACTCCGTTAGTGAACCGGACAGATGCCCAGTTGCGCACGTCAGTAGGTGTATCCCGCGATACGGAGTGTCGTGTTTGGCGGCCAAAACCCGGCATAAATCCGGCTATACCTGGCGCTGCATCCGGTCCGTGGCTCCGTCAGGCGTCCAGATCACGGACGGCGTCGAGGATAGCCCGGTGCAAGGTCGGGTAAACGTAATGCATCGTCGCGAGCGTCTTCGTCGGGACCTCCCCGTGCACGGCAACGGTGAGCGCGCCCAGGATCTCTCCGCCATAGGGGCTCATCACCGTGGCACCAACGAGAACCCCTCGGTCGGCATCCTCGACGAGTAGGACGAAGCCATCGTTGCCTGGTCCGTGGATCCAGCCCCGTGTCGATGCCGCGATCGTCGAGTAGCCGGTCCGGACCGAGAGGCCTCGGTCCCGAGCCTGGGACTCGGAGAGGCCGACCCGGCCCACTTCCGGATCGGTAAAGGACGTCCAGGCCAACCCGTGGTATCCGCCGAACAAATTTGGCTTCCCGAGCAGGTGCGCGATCAAGACTCGGGCCTGCCATACGGAGACATGGGTGAACGCACCCCGGCCCGTGATATCGCCGATCCCGTACAGTCCGCTGACGCCCACGACTCGCATCTGATCGTCCACATCAAGCGTCCGGGCGCCGGGATCCAGGCCCACCGTGTCCAGCGCAACGTCGGCCAGATTTGATCGGCGCCCCACGGCGACGAGCAGCTTCTCCCCCGTGACCACGCCGCCGTTCGCGAGTGTCAACTCCACGCCGTCGCCGCCGGCCGCGACCGCCGTCGCCCCGACGCCGATGTGCAGGTCGATGCCCTCGCGGCGAAAGACCTCGGCAAGCACCTCCGACGCGCGTGGCTCCTCGACGCTGATCATCCGGTCGGCCGCCTCGACAACGGTGACGCGGGTGCCGTACCGCGCGAACCCCTGGGCGAGCTCGACGCCGATAGAACCGCCGCCGAGGACGACCATCGACGCAGGCGCTTCCTTCGCTTGCAGGATGTCGCGATTCGTCCAGACCGGCGAGTCCGGTCCGCCTTCGCCGCGCAGATCGGCCAGCCCTTCAATGGGCGGGATGGCGGGAGCCGTACCGACCGCGACAGCGACATGCGGCGCGTGATACGCGGTGCCCTCGACCTCGACTCGCACCGAGCCGTCGTCCGCTCGGCCGGCGAGGCGCCCCAGGCCCCGAACGAAGGTCCCTCCGAGCCCCTCGAACCGCTCGACGGCCACCCGGTCGTCCCAGTTGTCCGTGGCCTCGTCGCGGATTCGCTTGCCCACCGGCCGGTAGTCCGGAGCGGTCTGCGCGGTTCCCGCGGGCAGAACGTTCACCCGCGCCGACTCACCCAGCACCGCGGCACCGCGAATGACCATCTTGGATGGGATGCATCCGAAGTAAGGGCACTCGCCGCCGACCAGACGGCTGTCGATGCCCAATACCGACCAGCCGGCCTCGGCCATCCGCTCGGCCAGTTCTTCGCCGCCGGGGCCGAGGCCCAGGACGATCAGGTCGTATCTCTCGCGTGAGGGCGTCGTCATGAGCGACACCGTACGGGGAGAATGGGACCAGTGAATACCAACGAACCGGTCGTGTCCGCAGGCGAGGCCGGGTCTGTTTACGAAGCCGTCGGAGGCGAGGAGACGTTCCGCCGCCTCGTCGACACGTTTTACGCGGGCGTGGCAGGCGATCCGGTTCTGCGTGCCATCTACCCGGAAGACGACCTCGGACCGGCCGCCGAGCGGCTGCGGATGTTCCTCATCCAGTATTGGGGCGGCCCGAATACCTACTCCACACTTCGTGGCCATCCGCGGCTGCGCATGCGTCATGCCCGGTTTGCGATCGGGGTCGCCGCGCACGACGCGTGGCTCCGGCACATGCGAGCCGCGCTCGACGAACTCGCCCTCGCACCTGAGTACGACGAGGCGCTATGGCGGTATTTCAGGATGGCTGCGGGGTCGCTCCGCAACGTCCCCGGCTGAACCCGCAACGTCCGCGGCTGAACTCGGCGACGACGTCCCCGGCTGAAGCCCGCAACTCCCCGGCTGACTCCGCAACGTCCCCGGCTAGTCCCGCCGAGGTCCCTCTCCTGATGCGCCTGGCACCCGACTGCGGTTGCGCAACTGGCAGCAACGGGGTCGTTTTGGCACGATCGCAAGCGTTTACGATCGCTGGGCGACCAGCGACCACCTCATCGGACGACCTCCGAAGGAGACAGCGAGTGACGCACCGCGTCGATGACGTCCCCATCGCAGTCCGCAGGATCGACGTCGACGGAGCGACATCTGCCGCACTCCGAGCCCTGGTGGCGGACCGCGGTGTTCTATCAGGTCTACCCGAAGAGCTTCGCCGATGGGAACGGCGACGGCGTCGGCGACCTGATCGGACTTCGGGATCGGCTGGACTATCTGCAGCAGCTCGGAGTCGACGCCTTGTGGCTCAGCCCGTTCTACACGTCGCCCGGCGCGGACGGCGGGTACGACGTTGCGAACCCGACCGACGTCGACCCGGTATACGGCACGATTGCCGACTTCGACGCGCTGGTTGCCGCCGCGCACGCGCGTGGCATCCGAGTCACGATCGACATCGTCCCCAACCATTTCTCCGACCAGCACCCCTGGTTCCAAGAAGCGCTCGCCGCCGAGGCTGGGAGCCGGGAGCGGGCGCGATTCATCTTCCGCGACGGGCAAGGTCCGCGAGGCGAGCTCCCTCCGAACAACTGGCCGTCAGTGTTCGGCGGACCGGCCTGGACTCGCGTCCCGGACGGTCAGTGGTACCTGCACTTGTTCGCGGCTGAGCAACCCGATCTCGACTGGTCCAACCCCGAGGTGGCCGCCGAGTTCGAGCGCATTCTGCGCTTCTGGCTCGACCGCGGAACCGACGGTTTTCGCGTTGACGTGGCGCACGGCATGGCCAAGGCCACCGGCTTGCCCGACATTGCCGCGAGCACGCTGGCCAAGATCAATGACGCCGACCACATGCGTCCGAGCGACGATCCGCGCTGGGACCAGGACGAGGTCCACGAGTATCTGCGGGCGTTCCGCCGCGTCCTCGACTCCTACCCCGGCGACCGGATGGCGGTCGGCGAAGTGTGGGCATCAGGTGGCCACCGGCTGGCCCGGTACGTGCGCCCGGATGAGCTGCATCTGGCATTCAGCTTCCAACTCGTGCAAGTGAGCTGGTCGGCGAACGAGTTCCGGGCAGCGATCGACGACGCGATGCAGACGATGCCCGCGGTGGGCGCGCCGTGCGCCTGGGTGCTGTCCAACCACGACATCGATCGTCACGTCAGCCGGTTCGGCGGCGGAGCGGTGGGTACCGCGCGTGGTCGCGCTGCCGCCCTGCTGCAACTGTCCTTGCCCGGCGCCGTCTACCTCTACAACGGCGACGAGCTGGGCCTGCCGAACGTCGACGATCTCCCGGACTCGGTGCTGCGGGACCCGGCCTGGGAGCGCAGCGGTCACACCGTGCGGGGGCGGGACGGTGAGCGGGTGCCACTCCCGTGGGAGGGAGACACGCCGCCGTTCGGATTCTCATCCGGCCCCGCCACGTGGCTACCGCTGCCTGCATCGTGGCGACCGTTGACTGTCGCCCGCCAACTCGACGAGGTGGACTCGACCCTGTCCCTCTACCGGCGAGCATTGGATTACCGGGCGAAGAGCGCCACGCTTGCACGGCGATGGTTTCGGCTGGATCGGGTCCCCGGATGACACGCTGGCGTTCCGGCGCGGTGACGACCTCGTGGTAGCCGTCAACTTCGGCACTGTGCCGGCGCCGATGCCGCCGGGACAGGTCGTGCTGGCGTCTGGACCACTCGACGGCGACGGGGTCCTGCCCGCGAACACCGCAGTGTGGGTGCGAGAGGAGCAGCAGGTATCCGAATCGGTGTCAGCTGACACGTCGATTCGAGACCAGGCCGTCTCCGGCTAACTGGACCTCAACCCAAGGCTCAGCCGCAGACCGGGCCGCTCCGCATAGCCCGAGCCGTACCGAGCTGCGACCCGAAACCACCGACCGGCGATGTCGACGGCCAGGTGCGAGCCGCGGGGCAGGAAGCCCATCCGAGTGATGGCGCTGATGAGCCGGAGCGTCAGCTCGACCCGCTCGCCACTCGAGCTGCTGACGGTCAGCACGACCGAGTCGAGGAGTGCGGCCGCCACCTCGGCCCGGGGCTGCGCACCGGGCAAGCCGTCTCGTGCGGCGGCATCCTTCAGAGTGAGCGCACCGCTGCGGACCAGACGACGGATCACGTCGTCCGGCACCGTGTCGACCCGCTTCCAGCCGGTGGTCGGCGGTATGCCGCCGCGCCAGTCGGCGTCCCGGGGGGCGGGTGGGGCATCGTCTCCGTCGATCCAGGCCAGCAGCTCGGTCGCTAAGACCGAGTAGTCGCCGGCACGGCGATCAGTGTCCGCGGGCAACGGCAACGTCCGACCGACCAAAACGTCAAATGGCAATCTAACGAGGCCGGTGACGGTTGCCTTTCCGGTAACAATTCGGGCCAGGCTTCCTTCGTCGAGGTGCAGCGGCGCGGCGAAGCATCGGCGCAAGCTCGACCAAGGCGCCGGGCCGCATGCCAAGGCGGGCTGGCACCCCGCAGATTCCGCCAATGGTCAGCGCACGACCATCCCAGCTCATGTCAGCGGCGGTCTCACGCGCCAGAGCTCGCTCACTCAATGTCTGGCTTCCTCTTCCCGTGTCCGTCGTATTCGCGCGTCATCATGCGTTGCTGCTTGCTGCGGCGCGTCATCGCCGCTGGAGACTCGTCGGAGTAACCAGCCAGCATCGCTCGCTCATCCGAAGTGAGTCGCCGTGGGCGCTCGGACAAGAAGTCGAACGTCACTAGCGTTGTCGCCGCCGTCGCGGCCAGCACGCCACGATCGAATACGTCGTAGTGCACTCGAAACGACGCCGCTCGGATTTCATCGATCCACAGTTCGATTCGTAGCGGATCGGCGTGGTAGACCACTGGTTTCAAGTAGCTGATTTCGTGATGCTTGACGACCGTCCCACGTTCGAAGGACGAGTCGTACCGATCGAAGAACATGGACACTCGAGCTTGCTCAAGATAGGCCAGGTATGCGGCGTTGTTCACATGCCCATACGCGTCCATGTCCGACCAGCGCATCGCGCACTGGGCCACGAATCGGGACATGCGGGCGCTTAGTCGCGGGAGAGCTTGCGATAAGTGACCGCGTGCGGGCGCGCCGCCTCAGCGCCTAGCCGCTCGACCTTGTTCTTCTCGTAAGACTCGAAGTTCCCTTCGAACCAGAACCAGCGGGCTGCGTCATCGTCGGTACCTTCCCATGCCAGAATGTGCGTCGCGACTCGGTCCAGGAACCACCGGTCGTGGCTGATCACGACAGCGCATCCAGGGAAGTCGAGCAGCGCGTTCTCTAGCGAGCTGAGAGTCTCCACATCGAGATCATTGGTCGGCTCGTCGAGGAGCAAGAGGTTGCCACCCTCCTTGAGAGTCAACGCCAGATTCAGGCGGTTTCGCTCTCCGCCGCTCAATATGCCCGCCCGCTTTTGCTGATCCGGCCCCTTGAATCCAAATGCCGAGACATATGCGCGGGATGGCATCTCGACGTGTCCGACGTTGATGTGATCCAGGCCGTCGGATACGACCTGCCAGACGTTCTTCGCCGGATCGATTCGACTGCGGCCCTGGTCGACGTAACTGATCTTCACGGTCTCGCCGACCCTGACCTCGCCGGAGTCCGGCTGCTCCTGCCCGACGATCATCTTGAACAGGGTCGTCTTGCCAACCCCGTTCGGCCCGATCACGCCGACGATTCCGCCGCGGGGCAGCGAAAACGACAGGTCCTTGATCAGCATCCGGCCCTCGAAGCCTTTGTCCAGATGGCTCACATCGACAACGACGCTGCCGAGGCGCGGACCCGGCGGGATCTGAATCTCTTCGAAGTCGAGCTTGCGGGTCTTCTCCGCCTCGGCGGCCATCTCCTCGTATCGCTGGAGTCGAGCTTTGCTCTTGGCCTGCCTGCCCCGGGCGTTCTGGCGTACCCAGTCCAGCTCGTCACGTAGCCGTTTCTGGAGTTTCTGGTCGCGCTTACCCGTCACCTCCAGTCGTTCCGCCTTCTTCTCCAGGTAGGTGGAGTAGTTGCCCTCGTAGGGGTAGGCCCGGCCACGATCGAGCTCGAGAATCCACTCCGCGACGTTGTCGAGGAAGTAGCGATCGTGGGTGACCGCCAGGATGGTGCCCGGGTACTTGGCGAGGTGCTGCTCCAACCACTGCACGCTCTCGGCATCGAGATGGTTGGTCGGCTCGTCGAGGAGCAGGAGATCTGGCTGCTCGAGCAGCAGCCGACACAACGCCACGCGGCGCCGCTCCCCCCCGGACAGGTGGACAACCGGCTCGTCGCCCGGAGGACAACGCAGCGCGTCCATCGCCTGCTCGATCCGGCTGTCCAGCTCCCAGCCGTTGGCGTGCTCGATCTTCTCCATGAGGTTTCCCTGCTCGGTGAGCAGGGCGTCGAAGTCAGCGTCGGGTTCGCCCATTGCGACCGACACTTCCTCGAATCGGACCATCGTCGCTCGCAGGTCCGCGACCGCATCCTCGACGTTCTCGCGGACCGTCTTCGTCTCGTCCAGCGACGGTTCCTGTTCCAAGAGCCCGACCGAATACCCCGGCGACAGCTGCGCATCCCCGTTCGACGGCTGGTCGAGTCCGGCCATGATCCGAAGAACTGTCGACTTGCCGGCACCATTGGGTCCGACGACACCGATCTTGGCGCCGGGCAGGAAGGACAGGGTGACATCGTCCAGGATCAGCTTGTCGCCGACTGCCTTACGGACCTTGTGCATGGTGTAGATGAACTGAGCCACTATGTTCCTCGCTTCGCTGATCAGACTCGGTTCTCTTGGCTACGATACGGGGCCCTCGGTGGCCTGACGTTCCGCTCGAATTGAGGCCAACGCGCGCCGGTTGAAACGGCCGAACACCCTATCCGGCATGCGACAGGTTCAGGCTACGCAGCGGCGAGACCCAGTCCGAGGGGTCGATGCGCGGTCAGCCCACGGCTGCGAGCACCGCCTCCGGCCCGGGGGTTGGGTCGAACCGCTGAGCAGTGAGGTCGTCGGGCATGCCGTCCGGGCCGACGTCGACCGTGGTTGTCGCGGCCGGCCGCACCACCTTGGTGAACTCACTGATCCCTCGCGACAGGTCATGCCCGATCGCGGCAGCGTCGACCTCGTAGCTGACCCGGGACGTCTCGTCCTTGGTTGTGTACTCCCGGGAGTAGAACCGGCCAGTCACGATGACCGGCTGCCCCTTCTTCAGCGAACGAGCGACGTTCTGCGCGAGTGCGCGCCAGCACGTGACGGTCGCGAACAGGCGATCGCTGTCCTGCCACTTGCCGGTCTCCCGATCGAGACGACGTGAGGTCGATGCGACCCGAAAGCTCAGCACGGGTACGCCAGAACTGCTTGTCGTGCGCAATCGGGGTTCGTCCACGACGTTGCCCACGATGGTGATGTACGTGTCGTTCATTGCGGAACTCCTGTCCGTCGACCCGGTTCTGATGTCCGGCGGCCCCGTGTTGGGCGTGCTGCCAGCCAACCGGGCTACGGCCCCGCCGCGAAGGCTCGCGCGGCATCTGTGGACGACGGCCAGGCCTGTGGACAGGAATGCCGGCCGATGTCGGACGGCGATGCTATCCGCGGAACACCTGGCGATATGCAGCCGGCGAGGTACCGACGACACGGCTGAAGTGATGACGCAATATCGCTGCAGTACCGAACCCGCTGCGGCGAGCCACTACTTCGACCGGCTCGTCGCCGGCCTCGAGGAGGGAACGCGCATGGCGAACCCGCTGCTCCGTGAGCCATAGGTGCGGCGTCGTCCCGGTCTCTGCCCGAAACCGTCGAGCGAAGGTCCGCTCGCTCATGGCCGCCCGCGCCGACATCGACGTCACCGAATGGTCCTTGTCCAACTCGCTCGCGATCTCATCCAGGAGAGGCGCGAGCGTCTCCGCCGCCTGCGCCCGCACCGGGGTTCCGACGAACTGAGCCTGCCCGCCAGCGCGGTGTGGCGGCATGACCATCCGTCGCGCGGCGATGTTCGCGACGCGCTCGCCGTAGTCCCGGCGGATCAAGTGAAGGCACAGGTCGAGGCCGGCGGCAGAGCCGGCGCTGGTCAGCACCGGCCCGTCGCAGACGTAAAGCACATCTGGATTGACCCGGGCGAGAGGGAATCGGTTCGCCAAATCGGACGCGTACCGCCAATGCGTCGTACAGTCCCGGCCGTCGAGCAGCCCGGCGGCACCGAGCACGTACGCACCCGAACACACGCTCATGACCATGGCCCCGCGTGCGACTGCGGCCCGCAGCGTGACCAGAACGGCCTCCGGGTAGACATGACGCGTCCCGCAGGCTGGGATGACGACCAGATCGGCCGCGTCGGCCCGGTCGAGTTGATGCTCGGTGGTGATGCGTCCACCCGTTCGACGTCGGCACCGGTTGCGAGTCGACCGAGACGACTGCGAAGTCGTAGTTCGGCACGCCGTCCTCGCTTCGATCAATACCGAAGCCTTCGGACACGACTCCTAGCTCGAAGGGCTGAACACCGGGCAGCGCCACGGCGACGACATTGCGAATAGCCACAACGTCACTGTGCCCGACGGATGGCAGGATTTCAACGGACACTGTCATTTAAGCCAGTTGTGGCAGGATCATGATGAGCGCAAAATTACAGCCATGATGTTGATCCTGCTCATGTTATTCATCCTGATGGCGTTGGCGGGTATCTACGGTTTCGGAACGGACAGCCGCGACCCCGAGTACTCGCTACGGCTGCGTCCCTATGAGCGACAGCCCGACGTCCGCCACCTACCGCGTCAGCTACGTCATCCCGGCTGATCGGCCCGCCGCTCTGGCCGAGAGTTCGGGTGCCTGTTCTAGACTTGCGCTGCCCACGAGCTGTGCGTCGCGCGTACCAGCGGCAGGTTAGAGCCCCCGTAGCTCAGCGGATAGAGCTCCCGCCTTCTAAGCGGTAGGTCGCAGGTTCGAGTCCTGCCGGGGGCGCTAGGCCGGCAAATCCAAGGGTTGTAGCGGTCGTCCGGGATCGTGATTAGGCACAACGCACAGCGACGCGCTAACTGTCGCCTGGTGCATCCGGAGTGGCTGGCCGTGGGGTTCCTCGCCACGGATACACGCGACCCTGTGGCTCCGTTCTCGGCACTAAGTTCGCTGCACCCGCGTGAGGCCGTAGGCAGATGGTCCGCGAAGGTGATGGCGAAGCAACACAGGGTTACCGGACGGTCCAGGAACGGTACGGGACCGTCTTGCTGCGGTACGTGTGAGAGGTTGGTTCGCTCAGCTCGACAGTTGACGTTCGAAGTATTCGATCGTGGTGGTGATCGCGGCAGGCGGGATGTAGTGGCCGTGGCCTGGCAGGACGGCCAACTCGCCGTACGGCAGCTGGCGGAACGCGGCGAGGGCCTGCTCGACGGTGCAGAACTCGTCGCGGTCGCCGCTGAGGATCAGCGTCGGCGCGGTGATCTTGGCGAAGTCGGCGTAGCTGTAGCGCGGGTGCTGAGTAGTGCGCTCCCATGACAGCCGCAAGTAGGTGCGCCAGTACCCCTCGCCCTGTCCGCTGTCCTGGTCGGTCCGCATCAGCTCGAACATCGGGCGCATCTGGTCGATGCTCGTCATTGCCGCGGCCGCCGCGTCCGGGTCGGGCTTGGTCGCGTCGGGCCGGCCGCCGAGAATCTGGCGCATCATCGCGAAGGTCGGCGCCTGCGGATCGAACTCGTCGAAGCCGGCGTGGTTGACGATCGCTCGTGCGAGGTCCGGGTGCCGGATGCCGACGACGGTGGAGGTGATCCCGCCGTCGCTGAACCCCGTGAGCAGCGGCCGGTCGAGGTCGAGGGCCGCGATCAGCGCCGCGACGTCGTCGGCGAGGAGGTCGAAGGTGATCGGTCCGGAGGAATGGGCGGTGCGGCCGCAGCCGCGTGTGTCCGGCGCGATGACCCGGAAGTGCTCGGCGAGCGTGTCCATGTACGAGGCGTACGCCACCGGAACACCTGCCCAGATCGGATTCGTCGACACCATGCCCCCGTGCAGAAGGATCAGCGGCACGCCAGCGCCCTGCTCGAGGTAGTGGATCTCGATGCCGTTGGCCTTGATGTGATTTCTCGTCGTCATGCACCGAAGCTACGCAGGAGGATGCATCGAAGCATAGGGCGATCGCCTCATCTTTATCGCGAGTGATTTGCCCTTAGCCTGGCGAGTAGGTGCCCGGCGTCGCTCGCTTTGCTCGGTTCAGCCGGTGGGGCAGGTGCCGGTGAGCAGGCGGGTCGGCGCCGGGGCGTTCTTGGACTGCCGGGCGCAGCCGGTCACGGTGAGCCGCCCGTCCGCATAGCGGAAGGTCTGCCAGTAGACACGGCCCTGCGCGAAGTTGGGCAGGTAGTCGTTGCTTGTGCCGATGACGTCGAGGTAACCGTCACGGTTGAGGTCGGCGGCCCGCATCCCGACCGAGTTTGTGATCGCCTCGGCACGGGGCGGGTGGACCAGCCGTCCGGCGCGCAGGATCAGCATCTCCGCGACCTCGGCATGCATGCCGAGGCTGTCGATCAGGTCGCAGTTGGGTTCCGGCCCGCCGGTCAGGCAGGTCAGTGATCCGTTCCAGCCGTCGCCGCGCGGCGAGATCCACCATTGAACGGCCACTCGGTTGTGCAGCAGTTCGACCACCGGACGACTGGCGTAGTTCTGCTGGTCGCCGCCGCGCCACAACCACACGGTCCAGCCGGGTGTCAGGTTGACAGTTTGCCGTGCCCGGCATTCCCAGGCCTGGCAACGCGGCGGCGGTGGTGCCGGGCTCGGTGCGGATGTGCTGGACGGCTCACGGGTCGGAGTCTGCTTTCCCCCAACCTCGCCGGGTGCCGAGCCGCACCCGGCCACCATCGTGACCAGCACGGCGGCCCCGACCCATAACGGCACGCGGCGATGTCTCCTGCCACCCGGTGACACGACCGCGTCCATCGATGGTCACCTTCTGCACCGTCTCGGGAACGTCGGTGCCCGCTTACCAGTGAACGCCGAATCGCAGCGACGGTGTGGTCGAGCACCCCGAGTTCCCACGTTGAAGACCCACCCAGATCTTCGGCGTCGACCGCGCGCGCGACACGCTCGCGCCGTGGACCGGGCTTGGCGTGTTCTGCCGCTACGCCGATCGCCGTCGGCCGTGCTGATCGACACCGAGCTTGACGACAATTGCGATCGAGGCGATTCACGAGCGGCGGTACCGCCTTTTCTACACGCGCCGTGCTGTGGCGACCGTCAGCGCCGATGACTTGCGATCAGCCTTGTCCCCCCGGCCCGATCCGGGCGAAGAATAGGGGCGCCTGTCGGCGTCGCTGTGCGATGGCGCAAGCGCCACCCTGGACACGTCCGCCCGACCGGGCAAGGCGGCAGCTATGAAGGGCAGGCATCGGTCTAGGCGAGTAGCCGCCGCGGTGTGATCACGATTGATACGGAGAAAAGATTGGAAAACTCAGCTGCGCTTCCGAACAGCGTGCCTATCCGCTCGGCATATTTGGCGCGGTACTCGGCGTGTTGTTCAGCCGAGGGCATGCTGGTGTCGATGTGCGCCTGACCCTCGATACGGATCACATCGCGACCAATGTCTGTCACGTCCAACGCCAGGCTGACTTCGCAATTAACGCCGATGTTCGCCAGTTTCTGCTTGTCGGGTCGGGTGTAGATCAAGATGCGATCGTCGGGCAACTGCAGGAACCACACAGGCACGCTATGCGGGCGACCCCGGGAGTCGACCGTGGTGAACCACGCCATGAGATTGCTCCGCAGCCGCCGCCGCACGTGAGCCCGTCGCGGCTCGTCAACATCGACACCGCTGTCCAGATCGCTGGCCTGCATGACCAAACGATAGAAGCGGCGTCCGACGTCAAGACCGGCCCACCCTATGGATGTATCAAGAGCGGCGGCATCGCGGTCATGGCCGGCCGCGCTCGGATCACTGTTTAGCCTGTGCGTATGCGGTTGGCGCGTTCGGGGAGCCACCTCGATGGCTGACGCCGACGACGTTCGTCGGCTCGCACTCGCCCTGCCGCACGTGCAGGAGATTGACAGCGAGGGCTTTGACTTCCGGGTAGCTGACAAGGGTTTCGTGTGGTCCTACCCGGAGCGCAGACCGGGCAAGCCGCGGCTGATCCGGACCGACATCGCGGTGTTGTTCGTTGGTGACGAGGCCGAGAAGCAGGCACTCTTGCTGGGCGAGCCCGAGGCGTTCTTCACCGCGCCCGGTTACGACGGCTGGCCGCTGGTGATGCTGCGGTTGGCGCAGGTGGACGTCGCGCGGCTGAAGGAGCTGGTGATCGACGCGTGGCGGATGCGGGCCCCGGACGCGCTGGTCCGTGACCTCGACGAGGCCGACCACGTGTCGGACGCAGATCACTGACCGGGCACGACCAGCAGACAGCCCACGAGCGCGCAGACTTCCTCATCTGTTCGGCTCAAACACGAAGATCAACGGCGGGGTAACCGTGCCGAACGAGACGGTTCAAACCGCGCGATGTCATCGGCCTGCCCTCTTGACTCATTAGGTGATGAGGTCGACTGGTATCCGGTGATCTGGTTTGCCGTCCTTGGCGAGGATCCAGTGTTGATCGGCGGTGGCGCGGTAAAGGCGTAGCTCGGCGTCGCCGGTCACATCGGCGGCTGTCCATTGCAGGCCGCCGTGCGTGAGTGATCGGTCGGAAAATGCGGTGATCCCGGGAGCGAGCTCAGTGTCGTCGACCTGGACGGCGATGGCCGAGATGTACACGCCCTGGCCGGTACCTATCTGGGCGTGCGAGTCGAAGATGGCGATGCCCACGGCGGCCCGGGCGGCGATATTGCCGGAGTGGGTGGCCGCGGGCGAGGAGATCCAGTACAGCTCGCGGTAGCCGATGTGGGCGAAGTACACCGGGGTGCTCCACGGCTTTCCCGCGGAATCTGCGGTTGCGAGGACGAGGTAGTGGTTCGCCTCGATGATCTCGCGGGCGATCTGGGCGGCGCGCTGCGGATTCATCGGCTGACCTTTCGATATGTGAGGGTGAAGTCGTGCCGCCAGTCCTGGCCGTTCTCGGAGATCTCCCAGGCGCCGCGGATCATCTCGCCGCCGTCACCGAAGGCACCGATGAAGCGTTGACACAACTCAAGTGGGAAGAAGTCGGCGCGGTCTCGAACCAGCTGCCACACCTGTCATCGATCGGGGGTGAGATCTCGGGTCACCGATGCACCGGATAGCGCAGATGGAGCACCCCGTCGCCTTGGATGACCAACTCGGGATCCTTGAGCATCAGGTGGCCGTTAACGAGCGTCCCGAAGTACGGCTTCCCCCGGCCGAAGATGACCGGCACGATGTCGATCGCCACGTGGTCGATCAGCCCTAGCGATAGCGCCTGCCCGCCGACCTCGCCCGCGCCGACACCAATCTCGCCCTCGCCAGCCAGTTCCTGTGCTCGTGCGATTCCCTCCCGGACCGAAGTGGCGAAGTGGTAGGGCGCGTCCGGGTGCCAGCCGGTTGGCCGAGGTCGGTGCGATACGACCACGACGTGGTCGCTGGCCGGCGGGTGACCCTCCCAGCCGTTGGTCAGGTCGAATTGGTGCCGCCCGATCACGAGGACCTTCTGGTGCGACCACATGTCGCGCACATAGTCAGCCGAGGCGGCTGAGACTCGGAATGCTGCACCGTGAACGTCGGCGCGGTCGTCGTCGACGAGAGGATGGTCGCCGTTGAAATACCAGTCGTGCAGCGGCCCCACCTCGTCGCGCTCATTGGCGATGTAGCCGTCCAGCGAGCACACCGCATGCAGGTACGTCGTGCCCATGCCTATTCCTCCTTCCGACCCGAGTCGTCACGAGCCTCACCGCGCGTGAGATCGAGGACTACCGCCGGGCGGACGATGACATCGAATGACCGACAATCCTTGCCGAGCGAAGCGACTGCGTCGAAGGCAGCGAGGTCAGGTCGTGGTCAGCAGCTCGTCCAGCTTCTCGTAGCCTTCGCGTACTCCGACATCCATGCCGCTGGCCAGGATGGCATCCCGGCCGGCCAACGAGTCCACCACGGACACGATGCTGGCTCGGGATCGCCCGCCGGGCAGTGCCTCGAACGTCAACATGTCCAGGCTGACCCCGTCCGGGAAGCCTTCGTACGTGAACGTCTGCACGAGCCGCTGGTTCGGCCGGATCTCGTGGAACGAGCCGAAGAAGCGAGCGACCTCCTCACCGTCGCGCAGCCCGACGTAACGCCAACTGCCACCGGTGCGCACGTCCCAGTGATCGATTCGCGTCTGAATGCTTCGCGGTCCGATCCATTGCACCACCAGCTCCGGCTCGGTCCAGGCACGAAACAGCTTCTCCACCGATGCATCGAACTCGCGGACAATGGTGATCGTCGGCAGATCGGCCGGGGCCTCGATCGTGGTCTCGTGTGCGGTCACGTTGCTCATGATGCTGCTCCTCGCTTGCGGCGTGACTGCCGCTGTTGGTCGTCGTGGTCCATGGCTGCCAGTACCGCGTCCAGGCGCTGGAACCTCTGCTCCGCCTCGCGGCGGTACCTCTCGATCCACTTGGTCATCAGATCGAACACCTCCGCTTCCAGATGACACGGCCGGCGGTAGCTATCGCCGCCCCGGCTGACCAGCCCGGCGCCCTCCAAAACCTTCAGATGCTTCGACACCGCCTGGACGCTCACCGGATACACCGCAGCCAGCTCACCCACGCTCGCGTCGTCAACCGCCAGCCGAGCGACGATGTCACGACGGATCGGATCCGCCAGCGCCGCGAACGCCCGAGACAGCTGATCCGTCACCATGTCACCTCATCAACCGAATGGTTGACATCTAAGGTAGGTCCCGACTCGACGAATGTCAACCATTCAGTTGTCATTGCGGTAGGAGTTCAACGGCGTGGTCCCGCCTAGCAATGAGACGATCACGGCTGTGAAGTTCAGCTATCGCCTCACGGGACCGGGTGGGCCGAGGCGCGAGTGGCAGACGGATCGTCCTCGGTGACGATCACCGCTCCTATCTGGAAGATGCGCTCGGAGTGTTACTCGAAGCTGTCGGCACCCTGCTCGAAGGCGCGGATGAGGCTCGCTGCTGGTGGGAGGAAGAGCCTGCCGAGTATCGGTGGGTCTTTGAGGGCGCAGGTCGAAGTCGGGCCCGACTACGAGCCCGAAGTAGACGGCCGGGTGGTGATGTCGAGATGGCCGGGCGGGCTCCGACTACCTCGTGACGGCGCCGAACGGCGGTGCCGGAGTCGGCAACTGCTCTGTATGTATCAAGGGTCCCACGGCGGCAGCGGCCGCCTACCGAGGAGGCACGATGAGCGAGCTTAGGTGTCATATCTCGATCTCGCTGGACGGTTTCGTCGCCGGCCCGAACCAGAGCGAGGAGAAGCCGCTCGGCGAGGGCGGCGAGCGGCTCCACGACTGGGTGGTTCCGCTGGCCGCCTGGCGCCAGTCCCACGGCCTGCAAGGCGGCGAGGTGAACGAGAGCGCACGGATAGTCGAGGAATCGAGGGAGAACATCGGCGCTGCGGTGATGGGCCGGAACATGTTCGGCCCTATCGGTGGTGGTGCCTGGGGCGACGAGCAATGGACGGGCTGGTGGGGCGATAACCCGCCCTACCACTACCCCGTGTTCATCGTCACTCATCACCCGCGTGATGCCGTGGAGATGGAGGGCGGGACCACGTTCCACTTCGTCACCGACGGAATCGAGTCCGCGCTCGAACAGGCAAGGGAGGCCGCCGGCGGCAAAGACGTCATGCTTTGGGGCGGCGGCAACATCGCTCAGCAGTACCTGGCAGCGGGACTGCTGGACGAGCTTGAGCTCCACGTTGTTCCAGTGCTGCTCGGCGACGGTGCTCGCATCTTCGGCAACCTCGGGGACGCGGAGGTGCAGCTTGAGCAGGTCCGGGCCGTCGAGGCGCCCGGCGTCGCGCACCTAAAGTACCGGGTGGTGAAATGAACTTGGTCGCCGCGGACCTACCCGCGCGTCTGAGCTCATCCTGATCCCGATCGCCGAACGAGAGCGTAGGCGCCTCCCGCTAACGCTCAGTCCGGACGAGGGCGGTGGTCCGTGCGACGTTGCCGCTTGCTCCCGAAGGGGGCACGAAAGCGAAAGCGTGAGATCCACGAGCGTGTGCACTTTCTCGGCGGCATGTACCAGAAAGTCCTCGAAAGTGATCCGGGACGCGGTGTCGGATCGGGGCACAGGTGTTCGTAGCCGGGGTGAGAGGCCGCCCACGCGGAGCGTCCCAAGGAGAAGGGAACCGCGATCATGAAACTGACGACCACCACGCAGGTCTCCGTCGACGGAGTGGTGCAGGGAAACGGCGGGCCGGATGAGAACCGCAGCGGCGGATTCGAGCGAGGCGGATGGGCCACGCCGATGTTCGACAGCGAGGCCATGACGTTCGTCGACCAGGTGTACCAGCGCGCCGACGCGTTCCTGTTCGGCCGGCGGACCTACGAGCTGTTCGCCGGCTACTGGGGGGTGAGGGAAGATCTGGGGAACCCCATCGTCGGTTCCTTGAACACCAAGCCCAAGTACGTCGCATCGACCACGCTCACCGATCCGAAGTGGGCGGACACGACCGTCCTCTCCGGTGACCTCGCCGCGGCCATCGGCGAGCTGAAGGCCAAGCCGGCCGGGCAGCTGCAGGTGCACGGCAGCGGCGCCCTGACCCGGTGGCTGCTCGAGAACGACCTCGTCGACGAGATGAATCTGCTCATCGTCCCGGTCGTCGTCGGCCAGGGCACGCGGCTATTCCCCGACAACGGCCCGGACCTGGCGCTTAACCTGCTCGAATCGCGAGCCTTCCCGAAGGGCATAACGCTCCAGGTCTACCGGCCGGCCGGACGCCCGCAATATGCAACCGACTGAAGCACATGACATAGGTGACGCACTAGACGACCGACCGGTTCCAGCCTTTACGCAGTAAAGCCTCGTTCTGGGTCAAGATCCTTGCCGGTTTTGATCTCGAGATTATGTGGCCCCGTCATAGTCCGTGACCGCGTCGATCACGGGCAGGTGCAGTGCTCGAACTCCGCGAAGCGGATGCGTCCGATCTTCGAGGCCAGCGGCGGACCGACTCGGATTGGGAATCACCGCCATCTTGGCTGCGGCGGACAGGTATGCCGATGCCGGCTCCGAACGGTTCAGCTGAGTTCCTCGGCCAGCGCGACGATGACGCCTTCGGGACCGCGGAGGTAGCAGAGCAGAAAGATGTCCTCGTACCGCACCACCTCGCCGATGAGCTCGGCGCCATGGGTCCGCAGGCGGGCGATGGTGTCCTCGATGTCGTCGACGGCGAACATGAGGCGACGGATGCCCAGTGTGTTCGGCGGTGCGTTCTTCGGCTCGGGGCTGATCATCGTCGGCTTCTGGTAGCTCATCAGCTCGAGCTTGCTGTGGCCGTCCGGAGTGCGCATCATGGCGACATCGACGCGCTGGCCGTCGAGCCCGACGATGCGGTCCGACCACTCTCCCTCCACTGTCATCTTGCCCTCCAGCTCTAGGCCGAGTTCGACAAAGAACGCGACAGCGGCGTCGAGGTCGTCGAAGACAATGCCGACGTTGTCCATCCGCAGGATCGTCATGCCCTCAAGCGTAGGGACCCGGACGATTGGGGCCAGGAGCCCGCCCGGTGCAGCCGACCGACCCCCAAGACCAGGTCAGACCGGCCGCCTGCGCGACCGCTCCATCTTCACCGTCAAGAAATGGCACAGTTCGATCTTGGCTGGAATCACAAGCGCGTGGCTCGGGCGTGGTCGGCTAGGACCCGAGCTACCGACAGGACGGCAATGCTGTCGCCCAACACGTACGCGGTCCACGTCGGCGCAAGCCGGTCTCCCCTAAGCGGAGCCTGGCCTGGTGGGATGGTTTGTAGATCCGCCGGAGGCGGTTGATCTCCACGGCGTCGCACCAACCTGGCTTCCCAAACTCCAGCGCTGCGATCCTGACGAGCTTGAGTAGAAATCTGAGAATTAAAGATCCCACAGGTGTGGGATTCCCACCGGGATCGGAGCGGTGATCCTCGTAGACGTGGCAACACAGGATCGTGAAGCACCGGCCGACACCCGAAACATGTACATGGTGCACGCCATGTTCCGGCGCGAGTTCGCCGCGCTGCCGACGATTGTGCGCGCAGTCGCAGCGGCAGACGCCGAACCTGTGGACCTGATCGCTGAGCACATGGGTTTGCTGACGGCGGTGCTGGAGGCACATCACCGCGCGGAAGACACTCACCTGTGGCCCAGGCTGCTCGACCGCGGCGGGGCAAACCTCGGTCCCATCGTTCATGTGATGGAAGAGCAGCACGAGCGGATCGAACAGCTCACTGCAAAGGCGGTCGTGGCACTCGTGAGTGGCGCGAGGATCCGGCTGCGGAGCGAAGGACCCGCCTGGCCCCCGCGCCGCAGTGTCCCGCTCCAGGGCGCGCCGAGATGAACACAGCTCGCACATCAAATTCCGCAGCATCAGAAGGAGAAACAGCAATGACATATAGCGCGCTGGAGGACAACGTTGCGCTTGGCCGGCGTGCCCTGAGAAGGGTCCGGAGAGTTCCGCGGCAAGGCTGGTTGTTCATCAGGAGGACAGGGCATAAGCACAAGAACCCCCTGGAAGAGGGGCTGGAGCACATCAATCCCATCAAGGGCCAGCTGTTGAAGATCCTTGGCCCAGCCGACGGGTGGGACAACCCGCTTGTTGGCACACAATACGACCCGGTTGTCCGGCAGAAGATCGAGACTGAGCGCCAGCACGAGCGCTGGGCACGCCACGAGGCCCGGCGCGACGCCCACGCCGAACGCCGGCACTCGCACCCCTAAGTCGGGGGCGCGCAGCCGGAGACTCAGCAGCGCTCCACACCGGACACCGAATAGCCATTCGACTTCTTCGGACCGCTTTCATCGTCGCGTCCAGTGCTCGGATGTCGCCTTGTGCTGCTCGGCCAGCCGCCATCGCGCAACATCGACCGGATCAGGGGACGGAGTTTCGCCAGTAATCACTCGGCTCTCTCGACGCCCTCAGCCCGCGACGCGGCGTGGCCTACAGCGACGGTGTCCTGCCGCTTGATCGCCGTCAATGTGCAGCGTCTCCCCGGTCACGAATGTCGCTAGCTCGTGCCCAGATCCTGCTGCGCGTCAGACAGCGGCACATCCACGTCGGCCAGCCGGGCGTCCAGCTCGTCGGCCTCCCCGCCGGCGAAGTCGCGACCCCGGCTCACGCGAGCACCTCGCCACCGAATCGGTCGCGCGGAGCGCGGCACGACGAACAGGGGACGAAGCAACGACGAGCTCCGCATGGACGTCATCCGCCGCTGGCGCGGCGCAGCCGGATCCAGCGGTAGCCATAGCCGCGCAAGTCCAGATCGGCGAGCCGTGCGGTGGGCCGCTCGTAGGGGCCGTCGGCGAAGACTTCGAACGGTTGGCCGGGCATGCCGTCCAGCTTCCCGATCTGCACCTGGACCGGGTCGGCGCGCAAATTGTGCAGCAGCAGAATGGAGCCTTCCGGCGCGTCGAACCGGTGCGCCAGCACCGAGCGCGGCATTGGCGCGTCGAGCACGGCGCACTCCCCCGTCCCAATCTCCGGGCACTCCCGCAGGATGCCGATGAGCTGCTCGAACCACCGCAGCAGCGAGTCAGGATCCCGTTGCTGCGCGCGGACGTTCACGCTCCGAGTCCCGAAGCGGCCGCGCGTCCCGACCGGACGCGACAGCCGGTCACTCGGCGCAGTAGAGAAGCCGCCATTCCGGCCCGCGTCCCACTGCATCGGAGTGCGGATGGCTTCTCGTCCCGGCAAGGCAAGGTTCTCGCCCATGCCGATCTCCTCGCCGTAGCGCAGAACGGGGGTTCCGGGCATGGCGAACTGCAACGCGTAAGCCAACTCGATGCGCCGCCGGTCTCCGCGGAACATCGGCGCGAGCCGACGCCGGATCCCGCGGCCGAACAGGCGCATGTCGGCGCGCGGCGCGAACTCGGCGAAGACGTCGTTGCGCTGCTCGTCGGTAAGCTGGCTCAGATCGAGTTCGTCGTGGTTTCGCAGGAAGGTCGCCCACTGCGCCATCGCCGGCACGCGGGGTAGCCCGTGCAGCACCTCGACCAGCGGCTCGGCGTCGGCGCGCGCCAGTGCCAGCCACAGCCTCGTATTGATCAGGAACGCGAACAGCAGGTGGGCGCGATCGTTCGGCCCGTCGGTACGCCCAGCGAAGTAGGCGCTCAGGTCGTCGCGCGGGACATTGGCCTCGCACAAGAGCACAGCGTCGCCGCGCATCCACTGGACGTGCTGACGCCAGTCGTCGAGGATCGAGAAGTCCTTCGGTGCTGGGTCGACGCCTGCGCGCACTTGTTCGAGGACGAACGGCGTGGCGTCCACCCGGAATCCCGCGGCGCCGAGTCCTAGCCAGAAGCCCATGACCTTCTTGATCTCGGCTCGCACGCTCGGGTTGGCCCAGTTCAGGTCGGGCTGGAAGTCGTAGAACCGGTGGAAGTACCAGGCCTGTGCCTGCTCGTCGAAGCTCCATGTGTCGCGCTGCTCGCCGGGAAACACGATGCCCTGCCTGCGGTCAGCAGGCTCCGTGTCGCTCCAGACGTACCAGTCGCGATAAGGCGAATCGGCGCTGCGTCGCGCGGACTGGAACCAGGGATGCTCGTTGGACGTGTGGTTGACGACTAGGTCCAGCAGGATCCGGATCCCACGTTGATCTGCCTCCGCCACCAGCTCCGCGAAGTCGCCGAGGCTGCCCAGTCGGGGGTCGATGCCGTAGTAGTCGGCGACGTCGTACCCGTCGTCGCGATGCGGCGTCGGATGAATCGGATTGAGCCACAGGCAGGTCACGCCCAGGCGGGACAGGTAGTCCAGCCGACTGATGAGCCCACGCAGGTCGCCTACCCCATTGCCGTCAGAGTCTTGGAAGCAGTCGACCTCAACGCAGTAGATGACCGCGGTCTTGTACCAGCGTTCGGGCATACTCATGTCCTCGTTCCCGTCGGATCTTGTTTACTGTCCAGTCACTGCCCGTTCCAGCCGGTCGGCAAACCGGCCGGGGTAAGCCAGCCTGACACGCACCGCAGTTGATCGAACCCAGGCGAGCCGCGTCGGAGGCGTGATCCCGTATCGCCGTCGTCAGGTGTAGTCCAAGCATGGAATCGTCGCAGGTGTAGTGGCGATCTAACCCGGTGAGATGATCGACGCAACGAGGGTGGCTACTGACGCCGGACGGGCACAGAGACTGGGAACGGCCGCACGACTCGGCGCGGATCCGCAGCATATGCGGAGATGGGTAGCGAGGCAGTCGAGGAGAGAACGCATGCCGATCGTCGATAATGCGATTTACGCTGCGGGCCACCGTCTGGCTCAGCCAACCTCTCTGGACACGACCGTCGACGAGCTGCAGACAGCAAGCCAGGGCCAGGATGCATTCTGCTGGATCGGCCTCCTGAGACCCAATGCCGACGAAATGAAGGCCGTAGCACGCGAATTCTCACTGCACCCACTCGCTGTCGAAGACGCCATCTCGGCGCACCAACGACCGAAGATTGAGCAGTACGGTGAGGTGACATTTGTCGTCCTCCGGCCGGCACGGTACGTCGATCACGACGAGGTCGTCGAACTCGGCGAGGTCCACATCTTCCTCGGCCCGAACTTCGTGATCACAGTGCGCCATGCCGACGAGCCCAACATCGCAGCCATCCGCGCCCGGCTCGAAGCAGATCCCGAACTGCTCGCCCACGGACCACCAGCAGTCCTCTACGCGATTCTGGATCGGGTTGTCGACGACTACGTCTCCGTGCTCAAGGAACTCCAGATCGACCTCGACGAGATCGAGGTCCAAGTCTTCGCGGCCGAACCCCACGCCCCGCAGCGCACATACCAGCTGACACGTGAGGTGATCGAATTCCATCGTGCCGTCTCCCCACTTCGAGACATGCTCGCCGACCTCCGCGACGAACTGAAGGACCGCGGCGGCGATCACGATCTCGAACTGCGCCGCGACCTCCGCGACGTCGCCGACCACGTGAGCCGGGTGCACGACCGCATCGAAGGCTTTCGGGAGCTGCTCACGAACCTTCTGGACATCGACAACGCCCTGGTCGCTCGTCGCCAGAACGAGGAGATGGCGCGGCTCACCCAGGCCGGCTACGACCAGAACGAGCAGGTCAAACGGATTTCCTCGTGGGCCGCCATTCTGTTCGCCCCCACCTTGATCGCCTCGATCTACGGCATGAACTTCGAACACATGCCAGAACTGGCCTGGGTGCTCGGCTATCCGTTCGCCCTGGCCCTGATGGTGTTGCTTGGAATCGGTCTCTACGTCACGTTCAAGCGACGAGGATGGCTTTGAGCCGAATCGGAGCCGCCGATTAGACCCGGCGCGCGCCCGTGGCCCGAGCATCGGCGAGTTGCTGGAAGATGCCGGCACCAGCAAGTCGGCCGGCGCTGGTGAACCAATGTGCCGATCGCCGAGTCGTTTGCCGTCGCCGCTCTCGCGTTCGGCGGCGTCGATCTGATCGTCAACAAGGCCGGTTGGTCCATATCCAAGCTGGACCGGCGGGGGTCGCTCCGACCTCGCGCGCCAGACCCGCCACTGGCCGGGCAGGTCTTTGCGACTGACACACTGCAGATCACACACACCGCTGTGACCGCGCCTGTTCGGAGGTGTCATGACGAACGGCGCCGAGCACGCGGCAGGAATGCCGGCCGGGACGGGCAGCCCGACTGTGCCGGTGACCGAGTCCGGCGGGTGGGCGCCGCTAGGGCAGCGAGCCTTCCGCTGGTTGTGGATCGGGGTGCTGATCAGTTGGACCGGCACCTGGATGCAAATGGTGGGGGCGCAGTGGCTGCTGGTTGACGCGCCGAATGCGGCCGTGTTGGTCTCGTTCGTTCAGGCGGCGACCACGCTGCCGGTGATGCTGTTCGCGCTACCGGGCGGGGTCCTGGCCGACTCCTTCGACCGGCGCTGGTTGCTGTTCACGATTCAGGTCTACTTCTTCGTCGTCGGTGTGCTGCTGGCCGTGCTGACCGCCGCCGGTCAGATGCCGCCCGCCTTGCTGATCGCGTTCACCTTCCTGCTCGGGGTCGGCACCGCCGTTCAACTGCCCACCTGGGGGGCGACAGTTCCCGAGCTCGTCCCCAGGACGCAGCTTCGGGCGGCTTCCCGACTGGATCTGGTCAGCGTCAACGTGTCCCGGGCGGTAGGACCGGCCCTCGCCGGTGTGGTGATCGCTCAGCTCGGCGGAGTCCCCGTCGTGTTCGCACTGAACGCGGCCTCCGTCATCGTCCTCGCCGTCGCCGTGCTCCGGTGGCGCCGCCCGCCGCGTGCCGCCTCGAACCGGGAAGGGTTCGTGCCGGCCCTGCGCGCCGGCGGCCGCTACGTCTGGCATGAACCAGTGGTACGACGCATACTGCTGCGGGCGATCATGTTCGTCGCCCCGGCCATGGCGCTGTGGGCTCTGCTGCCGGTGATCGCCAGCCAGCATCTCCACGTCGGAGCCGACGGCTACGGTGCCCTGTTCGCCGCGCTGGGCGCCGGCGCCATCCTCGGCGCCCTGGTACTCGGACCGTTGAACACCAAACTGTCCACCAACGGGGTCCTCGCCGCCGCAGGGCTGCTCTACGCCGCAACGTTGACAGTGATCGCCCTGGTCCCCAGCTTCCTTGCCGCCCTGGCGGCCCTCGTGCTCAGCGGCGTGGCCTGGATGGCGGTGACCTCGACCCTGCAAGCCGAACTCCAGCTGATGCTGCCGGCGTGGGTACGCGCCCGCGGCGTGGCCGTCTACATGGTCACGTTCACGGGTGCGCAGACCGGCGGCGCCCTGCTCTGGGGCGTCGTCGCCAACCGGGTCGGGCTCGTGCCGGCCATCCTCGCCGCGGCGATCGTGGTACTCGCCGCTGCCCTGGCCGGTCTGCTCCGGCGGGTGCCCGAGACCGGCCACCTCGACCCCCAACCCGCCGTCTACTGGACCGACCCGCGGCTAGCCTTCGACCCGCAACTCGACAGCGGGCCGGTACTGATCGCCGTACACTTCACCGTCTCCCCAGAACGGCAGCACGACTTCCTGACGGCGATGGAAGAGCTCCGCCGGTCCCGGCGCCGTACCGGCGCGACCCGATGGGAGCTATACCGAGACGGCGAACACCCCGAACGGTTCGTCGAGGTATTCCGCGTCCCCACCTGGGAAGAACACCTCCGGCAGCACGAGGGTCGGCTCACGGCATCAGACAGGACGATCGAGGAAGCCGCACTCGCCTTCTCCGACCCGCCGGCATGGGCCGACCACCTACTCCCCCCATAAGACAGCCGTCCACCCACCCAGCCGCCACGTCTCAAACGCGGAAGAGAAGGACATGAAGCAGCGGCAGGCGCCCCACCACGGCCAGACTGAGCGACGCTGCTAGACGGCTGCCGTGCCGCGCCGCGTCCGGCTCTGGCGGTGTCCTGGGTAGTACTGCGGGACGTCCCGCAACGACCACCGATCCCGCAATCGCTAAACCGATCATGTTCGCTCCCAGCGGGGAGGGCCCGAGCCGAGAATGAGGGCTACGACCGTTCGTCCCGCTCATCGACTCCGGCATCTCGCTCTGCGTCTGGACTGGCCACCGATCGAGGAGGCGTTCGTTCTCGAGTCTGCACTGGGCGACTTGGCTGGTAGCGGTCTGCTTCAGCAGTCAGTCGGCTCGGTGTGGGCGGTGAGCCGCCTAATGGAACTGGACTCCGGCGATGATCGCGATGATCAGGACGGCCGCGACAAGCCAGTCGACGGCCGCGCAGAACGGGGGCCACCATCTGGTGTTGGCGACATACTGGCGGCGCTGCTGCCAGGCGTCCTTGAGCCCATGGCCGGTGTAGCCGAGCACAAGCAGCCACGCCGTCGCGGTGATGGCCGTCGCGGCCAATACGACGAACAATCCGGCGACGACGCTCTCCACGGCGATCACCCGCGGTCTTCCGTCGGCCACCGCGAACCCGATGTAGACCGCCGCGATCAGAACCAGCTCCAATGCCAGGACCGTTGCATGGTCCAGCCAGCGGGCGGCGAACGGCGACCCGGCCTGTACTACGCCAAATATCAGTCCCCACACGATTGGGACCAGCATCGACCGACTCCCAGGAGGATGCGTATGCGTGCACGTCATCAGCGATGCCGCGCGACAGATGCCGACAACGTCGCGTCTTCGAGGATAGTCGGCCCGCAGCGGCCCACAGGCCCGTGCCGTATCGATCCCGATCATCACTCCAGCCACCTCCACCAGCTCCACCAAAACCAAGGCCGGTCTACGACACGAGTCGAGCCTGCAACGTCAGCTTCATTCAGACGGCTCGCGCGCGGCTCGCCCCAGCGGCGTCGATACGCGCGGGGCCAGGGCTCAGCTGGCTCGACATCAGTTGCCGTTGTCGAGCCGGGAACCGGATCACTCGTCGGCCCTCTGTTGTTCATTTCCGTCTAGGTTGGCGAGCATGAATCAGACCGATCGCCGCTACGCCTGGTTGAAGTGCTGCGGGCCGTCGCGCCACGTTCGCACATTGCGCAATACGCCGCTGGTCAACGCCGGAAAGGGTTACCTCGTTGGCTGATCTTGCCGGTGACGTTGATGCGGTGCTCGACGAGGCTGAGTTGAAGAACGTTCCGGTTCGGGAGTACGTGCGTTTCTGGGCCGAGCACACCGGCGCGGCGCGGGTCGAGGTGGTGTCGGCGTCCGACGACGCCCGACTGATCCGCGAGGCGCTCGAGGCCGGCGAGATCCTGCCCGCGGGCGAGCAGCTCTACTACTCGCGCAGCTACGTGAAGGACACCGCCCGCTCCGAAGAGCGCACCTTCGTGGCGACCAACAACCCGGCCGACGAGGGTGTCTACAACAACTGGCGCCCGGCGGCCGAGATGCGGCCCCTGCTCGAAGATCTCATGCGGGGCGCGTCCGAGGGCAAGACGATGTACGTGGTGCCCTACCTGATGGCCCCGCCCGGATCCCCGCTCGAGCGGTACGCCGCCGGTGTCGAGCTCACCGACGACCGCACGGTGGTGCTGCACATGATCCGCATGGCGCGGGTGGGGGTGGAGTACATCGACAACCTCGCCGACCCGAACAGTTTCGTCCGGGCCGTCCACGTCACCGGAGACCTGGAGAACCTCGGGCAGGGGACGGCGGAGGATCAGCGCTACTTCGTAACGGTCGCCGACGAGCGGACGATCCTGCACTTCGGCTCCTCCTACGGCGGTAACGCCCTGCTCGGAAAGATCGCGCACGGTCTGCGCCAGGCCGCGTATGACGGCTGGGTGTCGGGGCAGTTCCTCGCCGAGCAGTTCATGCTCCTCGGCATCACGGACAAGCAGACCGGGCGCCGCTACCACATCTGCGGCGGGTTCCCGAGCGCGTCGGGCAAAACTAACCTCGCGATGATGCTGCCGCCGGACGGTCTCGGCGGCCGCTACCAGGTCGATTTCTACGGCGACGACATCGCGTGGCTCCGCGTCGATCCGGACGACGGGAGGATCTACGCGATAAACCCGGAGTTCGGGGTCTTCGGCGTCGCGAAGGACACCAACCAGGTGACGAACCCAACCGCGATGGCCGCGGTCGGGCCGGGCACCGGGACGCTGTTCACCAACGTCGCGCATAACGAGCTCACCGCCGAGGTGTGGTGGGAAGGGCGGACGCCGCAGCCCCCGGCAGACTCGATCGGCTGGCGCGACTGGACCGGCACGCTCATCTCCGAGCGGGGCCCGGATCAGGCCGGCGAAGCGTGGGCGCATCCGAACAGCCGGTTCACCACCACGCTGGCGAACGTGCCCAACATCGCTGCCGACTACACCAACGCGAAAGGCGTGCCGGTCGACGCGATCATCTTCGGCGGCCGCACCCGCGATCGTGAACCCCTGATCCGCGCCATCACCGACCCCGCCGAGGGCATCTACGACGGCCTGACCCTCGGCGCCGAGGCGACCTTCGCCGCAGAGGGCATCGAAGGCAGGCTTCGCTACGACGCGATGTCCATGCGTCCCTTCATGTCCTACCCCGAAGGTGCGTACGCCGCGCACTGGCTCAAGATCATCGGCGCTGCTTCGGAGCAACCGATCTTCGCTCACGTCAACTGGTTCCAGCGCGACCCGGAGGACGGCCACTTCCTCTGGCCCGGTTACCGGGACAACCTGCGCCCGCTGCTCTGGCTAATGCAGCTGAAGAACGGCGAGGCGACCGGGACGCAGACGCCTGTTGGCATTCTCCCCACCGTCGAGGAGCTCAACCTCGAGGGCTGTGACATCGCGACCGCCGATCTCGAGCGGTTGCTCACCATCGACATCGCGCGATGGCGTCAGGAGATCGCAAACCGCGAGGAGCACCTCGCCCAGTTCGGCGGCCTGCCCGAGGAGATCTGGGAGGCGCATCGCCGCGTCGCTGCCGCCCTCCGCTGACAGGTGTGTCCAGCGGCGGCCCGCCATCTCCACGTCTCGAACTGGTTCCATTCACGACCTGTTCCGCGCGCACGGCCTTGTCCGCGCCCGAAACGGTCGTGTACTCGGCGGCGTGGTCGCCGGGCTAGGCCACCGTGTCGGCACTGACCCGTGGCCGGCTCGGCTTCTGTTCCTTCTGGCGCTGTTGGTCGTCCCGGGAAGCCAGATCTTGCTATACCCGATCCTGTGGATCCTGATGCTGCTGGAGCGTCCGAGTGAGTTCCCGGTCGCAGCCAATCACCCGACCGGTGCCCCACAGTCGGCGTGAGCGCGCATGGGGCACGGCCATCTCGCCGAGGCGTCAGCTCGCGCCCAAGAACGCACCCATGGCGGCGATGGAATCGTCGTGCGTGGTGATCGTGTAGTGGTTCGCGTCGACCTCCACCACGCGAGCAGATGGCACCGCCGCCGCGAACCGCTCCGCCTCCGCGGCCGGCAAGATGAACCCGAACCCCGGCAGGATCTCGTGCCGGGCACGTAGCACCAGCGCCGGCGCGGTGATCGCATTCCACAGCGCATGGATCGGCGCACCGGGGTCGGACCAGTACATTGCGGCGCCGTACCCGAGATCCTCGAGTACCGCGCCGCGGTCGCTGCTCGCTGTCACGCCGCCGCTGACGTCGCGCAGCTCGTATAGGAAGTAGCGATCCCAGTACTCGTCCCACTCGGGAATGATGCCGATCTGCTTGATCAGTGCGATGGCCGCCTGCGCCGACGGGTACACCATGCCGAGCCGGCTCACCGAGGCGACCACGGGCACTGCTGCCCGCTCGTCAGGACTCCCCACGAGATCGACGAGCACTAGCCGCTCGACCCGCGACGGGTCGAGCTGCGCGCAGGTCATGGCGATGGCCGCACCGCTGGACTGGCCGATGATCGCAAACGACCGTGCACCGACGGCGTACGCGACATCCAGCACGTCGCGCGCGTGGTTGCGCCAGCCATAGGTGCCCGCGCCGGTCACCTCGCTGCGGCCGCGGCCACGCAGGTCGATCACCACGAGCTGCAGTGTGTCGCCGGCGAGCCGTTCCGCGAGGCGGTCGAAGCCGCACAGGTTCGCCGACAGACCGGGCACGCACACCACCGCTGGCGCATCCGCGGCACCCCAGCGCCGCACCCGAAGCCTCCCCGACTTGAGCGGCATGTCGGAGTCCTCGTATCCCACCGCCCGCTGCGTCATGTCGGCACTCTCCTCTGCGCGTCGGTCCGGAGCCAACTCAGGTTGACATCGCCGCGGACTGTCGTTAGTGGCTGCCAGGAGTTGATGTCGGAGTCGATGGCTGCGGTATGGAACTGGCCGGTCTAGAGCCAGTTGCGGCGTTTGAAGATGATGTAGAGCAGGCTGGCGAGTCCGGCGATGATGGCGCAGCTCAGGACCCATCCCCACCATTCGCCGAAGCCGGGGTAGGGCACGTTTTGGCCGAAGTAGCCGGTGATGGCCGTTGGAACGGCGATGATGGCAGCCCAGCCGGTCAGTTTCTTTACCACTGTGTTGAGCCGGGAATCCTGCAGGGACAGATTGGTTTCGAAGATGGTGCCGATCATCTGCTGCAGCGACTCGGTCCATTCGGTCGCGCGAAGCACATGGTCGTAAAGGTCGTCGTACCAGGGGTCGAGTTCGGTGGGGGCGTTTAGGTCTTTGCGGTGACGTAAGAGGGCGTTGACCACGTCGCGCATCGGGAGCACGACCCGGCGTAGCTCGACGAGGTCCTTGCGCACTCGGTAGGTGCGCTGCTGGACCTCACGCGTGGGCGCCCGTTCGTCGAAGAGGTGGCCTTCGAGCGACTCGATGCTGTCGTCGAGTGCTTGCACGGCGTCGAAATGGCCGTCGACGATGACGTCGAGTAGTCCGTACACGAGTGCGCCGACGCCGTATTTGAGCAGGTCGGCATTGTCGTCCCAGCGTTGTACCACTTCGGAGATGTCGAAGTCGTCGTTTTGCCGGATGGTGACAATGCCGCGGCGCAGGATGAATGCCGATATCCGGCTGGACACGAGGCGACGGTCGTCGGCCGGTCCGCCCTCGACGCGAGAGCGCATGGACGTGGCGTAGGTAGTGAGGAACGTGTGCGTGGCGTAGCGGGTGGCCTTGGCTCGTCCAATCCGGGCCAGGGAATCCTCCACGGCGTGGGGGTCGAGAGTCAGCTCCTCAGCGAGATCGTTGAGGTGCTGCGGATCCGGATCGCGGATATCAACCCACACCAGACAGCCGTCCTCGTCGAGATAGTCGGAGAGCAGCTCGAACGGGAAGTCTTCAGCTGCCAAGGCCCCGTCACGCCACAGCCGGCTGCGAACCGTTCCGCTGTCAGCACCCACACGCATAGTGTGCCGCTCGCCGCCGCCGACATGTGGCTTGCGCCCGGCAGCGGATGGCGACATCGCGCCTAGGGGTGCCGATCACGCTCATCGCCGCAAACCCGTTCCCATGTCACAGACGGTCGGCGGCTGTCACGCCTCAGGTATGAGATGATCTCCATCCGTCGACGTTCGGCCGCGCGTGATCAGCGGAACAGGACCTTGGCGAGGGCGGTGAAGGCGGTCAGCGGGTCCGCATCCCTCGAGGTGATGAGCTGGATGCAGACGTGGTCCGCGCCGGCGTCGAGGTGCGCGGTGACCCGTGAGCCGATCTGTGTCGCGTCGCCCAGACCGACCAGTCCGTCGACCAGGCGATCGCTGGGCTGGCCGGTGATGTCCTCCTCGGTGAAACCGAGGCGGCGCCAGTTGTTGGTGTAGTTGGTCAGGTCGAGGTAGCGACTCAGCGCGGCGCGGGCGAGATCGCGGCCGCGGGCGATGTCCGCGTCGAGGACGACATGCTGTTCGGGCGCGAGCAGAGCGTCCGGGCCGAGCAGCTTGCGGGCTCGGCGGGTGTGTTCCGGCGTCACCAGGTAAGGGTGCGCGCCGGCGGTGCGGTCGGCCGCCAGGCGCAGCACCTTCGGGCCGAGCGCGGCGAGCGCGCGCTGGGTGGGTGGCACGCCACCAACGTCCAGCGCGTCGAGGTAGTGCACGAGCGCGTCGTAGGGCTTGGTGTACTGGCTGACCGTCTCAGGGTGTCCGGCACCCACGCCAAGCAAGAACCTTCCCGGATACCTGTCGGCCAACCGATGGTAGGACGCGGCGATACTGGCTGCGTCGTCCTTCCAGATGTTGACGACCCCGGTCGCGACGGTGAGCCGGCTGGTCGCGGCCAAGGTAGTTTCTACGCCCGCTAACCTCCCGCCCTGGGAGCCGCCGATCCAGATCGCCCCGTATCCGAGCTGCTCCAGACCGCGAGCCAGCTCGGCGCCGGGCGGCGCAGCAATCCAGACGCCGATTCTGCCGAGTTCGGGATGTTCGCTCATTGATGCTCCTGTTCGCTCTCTCGCGTCACCGCCGACACTGCGACAGCGCGCCCTGGGCCAACAATGACCTAACCGGTCCAGCCGTTCTCGGCGAGGTTCTTGTCGAGCTTGGCCTGATAGTTCTCGCGCGCCAGCACGGACGATCCCGGGGCGAGCCGACCCAGTTCGGCGCGCAATCAAGCGCTGCGGGAGTGCGGCGAGGTAGGCGTCACGGCCGTGCGCGCTAATACGTCACGGCCTCGACGGCGTTGCGCCAGCAAACGGCCGCCGATCCGGAATACAACAGGCACGACAGCGATCGACGGCGACCGGAAGGGCTCAGCAAAATGGCGGAACGGGGCGGGTGGGTGGACGAGTCGGCTCTGACACCGCACACGAGACAACGGCGGAACGCGGCCCGGCGCCGCCGCCGGGAAACCGGCGACAAGTACGAAGCCAACTGCAACCGGCCGCCGTACGTCCGGTGAAGCACCGGCCGCTGTCCCATGACGCATGGCTGTTGGATTCGTTCCTGCAGAGCGGTCATGCGCCGGACGAGAGCATCGCCTACCTTGCTGACTGCGCCGATTTCGAGGATGAGCAGCTGCGGCAGCGGTCGTCGCCGGCATGGATGATCTCTCCAGTAGCAGGCGGTTGGCGTGGCCGGCTCCGTGGACTGTTCGGTAGTGAGTGAAGACGTGGCGCAGGTGATGGCCGACGCTTCGAGCGACCTGGTATCGGGCCCGGGGACGTTACCGTTGCCGCGGGCGCCCGGCCGGTCTTGACATTATTGTAACCGCCGTCTGGCGCGTCGCCGTGGACTGAAAAGCCACAACGCCCAGCCCAGAACGCCAATGAGGACCAAGGCGATCATGGCGTCGGATGACAGCGAAGCCTGGGCAGCCAGCCGGGTGATCAG
Source organism: uncultured Actinomycetota bacterium (assembly GCA_963809815.1). Classification (GTDB taxonomy): domain Bacteria; phylum Actinomycetota; class Actinomycetes; order Mycobacteriales; family Jatrophihabitantaceae; genus CAVVJA01. The sequence goes on along the minus strand of CAWELM010000010.1, from coordinate 356,293 downwards.
GTCCGCGCCCAGGATGAGGATGCCGACTGCCCCGTAGACCAAAGCGGAAACTGCCACGGCCCAGCCTGTTCTAGACCGCTTCTCCTCGCTGGGCCTCTCCTCGACGACCCAGTACATCGTGACAGCGGCGCCACAGAGGAGCGGCAACATCCACCAAGCGAAGACCAGGAAGGCATTGGCGATATGGCGCGCCGTAATCCAGCCGAACGTGGCACCCAGGATCGCGCCGCCGAGTCCGATACACACCGCCATGACGTAGTACTGCCACTCCGGCGCCGTCGTCACTGGGGCGGCAGGTGGCGGTGGTTGGGTCACCCTCATGGTCTCAAGTCGGTGCATGACGTAAACCGGCGTCGCCACCGCGATCCAGCCCAATATTGTGAACAGGATGTGGAAGAACCAGTCGAACGCGCCCCACCCGGTCAAGTGATTGGCTGCCGCGCCTAGCGTCACAAGGTCCGAGGCATTCACAACCCGCGCTCCATTGCCGGGTCGTCGTCCTCGCTCATCTGTCCACTATCGGGTCGGAAGGCGCGAAAGGGCAAGCTCGTGCCAGTCGCGCCGATTTGGCATCGGGAGCTGACTGCAAGCGATTTCACCCCTACAGTGAGCCCGGTCTGCTGCTGCTCCATGATGCAGCGGTTGAGTACGGCCGGGTGCGGAGGGATGCAGCGTTGGCACACGAAGCCGAGACAACGATTGCGGCGCTGGACCATCGCGTCGCCTGCTCGACCGCGGGCCTATCCGACAGTGACACGGCAGCGGTGCGACGACGGCTCGCACGATGGGGACCGGACCTGCTCGCTGGACTCGCGGTCTATCGGCACTCGCATCGATCCGACGGCCTGCCGGACCGGATCATCGATGAGATCCTCGCCTGCGTTGCGAACCGTCGACCGGCACTCCGCGCGCTGGACGAGGAACGGGTGCTGCGTCCGGACTGGTTTCTCATACCGGACCAGGTCGGTTACGTCTGCTATGCCGATCGATTTGCGGGAACGCTTCATGGCGTCCAGGAGCACATCGGCTACTTGAGGGAGTTGGGCGTCACCTACTTGCACCTCATGCCTTTGCTGCATCCTCGTCCGGGCGCCGACGACGGCGGCTACGCGGTCGTGGATTACCGATCCGTCCGGCCTGAGCTAGGGACGATGAGCGACCTCGCTGCCCTCGCCGACGCCCTGCACGAGTCCGGAATCGCGTTGACGCTCGACCTGGTGGTCAACCATGTCGCCCAGGAGCATGAATGGGCCTTGAAGGCCGTCAAGGACGAGGAACCGTACCGCTCCTACTTCCTCTGCTATCCGGATCGCGCGCAACCCGACGCCTTTGAGGCCACGCTCCCGGAGGTCTTTCCGGACTTCGCACCGGGCAACTTCACGTGGGTGCCCGACGTCGCGTGGAACGATCGGCCCGGACATCACGGTGCGTGGGTCTGGACGACCTTCAACGACTATCAATGGGACCTCGACTGGTCCAACCCTGATGTGTTCTGCGAGATGCTTCAGGTGATCCTCGACCTGGCAAACGTCGGTGTCGATTGCTTCCGGCTCGACGCGATTGCCTTTATCTGGAAGCGTCTCGGCACGAACTGCCAGGGTCAACCCGAGGTCCACGAGATAGTGCAGGCGCTGCGGGCCGCAATACACCTCGCGGCACCCGCCGTCGTGTTCAAGGCTGAAGCAATCGTTGCGCCCGAGGAGCTGTCCGCCTATCTCGGCCGCGGCACGCACGCGGGCAAGGTGTGCGACCTCGCATACCACAACAGCTTGATGGTGCAGATCTGGTCGTCGCTCGCAACTGGGGAGGCGGGCCTCATGCGCCGCGCGCTGGCGACGGCTCCACCGAAGCCGGTGACGACGGCCTGGGGCACATACGTGCGGTGCCACGACGACATCGGGTGGGCGATCTCTGACGCCGACGCGGCAGCACAGGGTCTTTCCGGCTTTGCGCACCGGGCATTCCTGTCGCGGTTCTACAGCGGTGACTTCCCTGGATCATTCGCCCGCGGCGAGGTGTTCCAAGCGAATCCAGTCACCGGGGACGCTCGTATCAGTGGCACCTTGGCCAGCCTGGCCGGCCTCCAATCTGCCTTCGAGAACGGCGACCCCGGCGCTGTCGACGTCGCTCTCGGTCGCATCTTCCTCGTACACGCGATCATCTTCGGTTTCGGTGGAATCCCGCTGCTCTATATGGGCGACGAGCTAGGTCTGCTTAACGATCACTCCTATCGCAGCGATTCCCGGCTGGCGGCCGACAATCGGTGGACGCACCGCCCGCGTATGCCCTGGGGTAAGGCAGAACGTCGGCGGGATCTGTCATCTATCGAAGGTCGCGTATTCGATGGACTCCGCCACCTGGCCCAGGTCCGCGCGACAATTCCGTCGTTGCACGCCGCTGTCGAGAGCGCGCCCCTCGACATCGGGACGGAGGGCGTGCTCGCGCTGGCGCGCCGGCACCCAGCTGGCGCCATGGTTGGGGTCTACAACGTTTCGGATCGCTGGCAGCGCGTAAGGGCAGACGCGGTCGCATCGGTCGGTATCGAGCGGCCTTGGGATCGGCTGTCGGCATTCGCGCCGGACTCGGACAGCGGGTTCTACGCCCTACCCCCGTATGCGGCCTGGTGGCTGACCGCCCCTCCGGGCGAGGGGCTGTGATCAGGACTTCGCAGCCAACGGCAAGCCGGCCGCCACCTCGTCGATCGTCCGTGCGAGCGTGACGTCCATCTCGGTCACGCCTCCGGCGCTGTGGGTCGAAAGCTCGATGTGCACCCAGCGCCACCGCAGGGCCAGATCCGGGTGATGGTCGAGCTGCTCGCATGCCGGCGCCAGGCGGTTCACAAACTCCACCGCTGTGGGGAAGTCCGCGAACTCGATCGATCGCTTCAGCGAATCCTTGGAACCAGACCAGTCCGCATGCAGGGTGGCAAGTGCGGCGTCGATGGCGTCCTGATTCAGCAAGTCCCGGGCCATGGCCGAGGCCCCCTTCCCCATGTCGCACCGACCACCGTAGTCCTGGCAGCTACGCTCACGCGGTGACCGACCGCGCGACGCAGAGGCTCGTCTGGATGGACTGCGAGATGACGGGCCTCGATCTCACGCGCGACGCGCTCATCGAGGTCGCCGCGATCGTCACCGATGCCGAGCTTCTCCCGCTGGACGACGGTGTCGACGTGATCATCCATGTCGACGACGACGTGCTGCAGTCCATGCTCCCGGTGGTGCGGGACATGCACGCGTCATCGGGCCTGACCGAAGCGGTGCAGGCCTCCACGGTCACGCTCGGTGACGCGGAACGTCGAATTCTCGACTATGTCCGCAGGCACGTGCCCGATCCCAAGACGGCTCCGCTCTGCGGCAACTCGATCGCCACCGACCGTGGTTTCCTGGCTCGCGACATGCCAGAGCTCGATGGCTACTTGCACTACCGCATGGTCGACGTGTCGTCGATCAAGGAACTCGCGAGACGCTGGTATCCGAAGGTCTATTTTGCGCAGCCGCAGAAGGGCCTCGCGCACCGAGCCCTCGCGGACATCCGGGAGAGCATTCAAGAGCTGATCTTCTACCGTCGAACGCTGTTCGTCGCCCTGCCGGGACCGACCTCGCAGGAGGCGCAGGCGGCGGCGCGGACCATCCTCGGCGCTCCTACCGACCCAGTAGACTGAGCAAGCCGCGACCCGTAGTCACGGCGATGGTGGGTGTAGCTCAGCTGGAAGAGCACCTGGTTGTGGTCCAGGATGTCGCGGGTTCGAGCCCCGTCACTCACCCCAGATCAGGTGGTCCGCGCCTGCTAGGGTGTCGTGATTGCCCAGATCATGCATGCACTGCGCCGCTAGCTCAATTGGCAGAGCAGCTGACTCTTAATCAGCGGGTTGGGGGTTCGATTCCCTCGCGGCGCACAAACCCTTGACATCACTGGGGATTCTCCGTTCAGACCAATGAGTCGCAGGTAGCGCACCCGCTAGCACAGCGCTCATCCACCCCTCTGGACGCCCACGCGCCTCCTGCTGCGCGCGTGGACCCCATGCCTTGCGCGCCGAGCACCGCAGCGACGCCACCTTCCGCTCCCACCGAGTCCGTCCGGCGGCTGATCAACATCCTCGACGGCGCAGACCCGCTCGAGGCGTGCACCGACGATCTGCGCCGGTACGTCGCGCATCTGCTCCAGCACCGCTCCCCCGCGACCTCCGCCGTCCGGCACCGAGTCATCGCCGCAGTTCTACGGCCGGGCCGTCCGCGACAGCCCGCGCCGGTCGAGGACCTGCGCAAGCCGCTCAAAGCCTGCCAGGGACGGACTCCCGCCAGCTGCGGGACACCGACGCTCACCCACCGCATGCCCGAACCGGGCGGCATGCACCGCGCCGAGGTCACCTTGTTGACCGTCGGCAGCATCGACCTGACTCCGACGTCGCCGTCGTGATCGGCAAAGGCCGAGGCCCGCGCGCGGGATCCCCTACGGCCAGGCGCTGGAGCGCCCAGCGTCCAGCGTGGGACGGCGTCGCTGGTCGGGCGCTGGATACGGGCACGATCCGTGTGTTCGTGGAGGCAGACGCGCCTCGGATCCGCTGCGCCGAGCACGGCGTCGTGGTGGCGCATGGCGTGGCCCCGGGTCGGCTACTCGTTCGATGATTCGCCTGTGTTCGGACGGAGTCAGGCGCCCGTGTGCCGGTTGCTCGGTCAGCTGTTTCTGGCCGCAGATTCAGATCGACGAGGCGCGTGGCAACATCGCCGTTCACGGAATCGCGATCGGACCAGTGGGCGACGCAGAGATTGCGACCATGACAACCGGTCCGCGCGCGGCCACGATAGATGAGCAGGGCTTGTTCGCATCGACGGCGTGCCTGCCGGCCTCTGCGGGTGCGCGTGCACGCCACGGACGGCACAGCTGTCACGGGGTGGATCAGGACGTAGTCCGTCACATGACCAAGGGGGCGGCCTCAGTCGGCGCTTCGAACCCATAGCTCGTGGTATTTGGAGATCTTCCGGGACTCCCCGAGCACTGCCTTGGCCGCCTGTGCGCCGGTAATCCCTCGTTCGATTGCTGTCTGGGCGATCCGACCGGACACTGTGGCCGCGGCGAAGGACGTGCCACTCCACCGTGCCCAACCTCTGAAGTGCTGCGGCGGCCGTAACCCGTAGACGTCTCCGCCGGTTTCGTCGAAGTAGACGAACGGGCCCAGCACCTGCACCCCGCCGGCGTATGCCTTGACCCAATTCCCGTAATTGCTGAAGGCGGCTCGCGGAGGTGTCGCACCGGGAGGAACTAGTCGCCGCTCATCCAGCGCGCCAACAGAAATCACTCTGGGAAATCCAAATGCCGCCGGGTAGACCGGCTCGTCACCGGCGCCGTTTCCGGCCGCGGCGACGACGGCGACCCTGTGATCGAGCTCCTGGAGCGCCTTGTCGAGCTTAGTGGGCGGCGACTCGAACACTCCTCCCCCGAAGGAGAGGTTAATGACCTGGACGTCGGGGTCGAGCGCGAGCGACCGGACGGCTTCGGCCACTCGCTGGTCGTCGTCGTCTCCTAGCGGCGTGTCGCTCGAGGAGTTCTCGCTCTTGTCCAAGACGCCGCACATGGTGACTCGCGCCGTCGGAGCTTCGCGAAGGATGAGTCCTGTGACGAACGTGCCGTGTCCGTCGGCGTCTGCGAGGTAGCCATGCTCATCAGCGTCGCCTCGGCCCTGCCCGAGCGGATCGCCGTCCTCCTCACGAAAGGACACGTGATCGCCGAACCAGGGGTGGGGCTTGTGAGCTCCGTCGAGCACGAGACCTGTATCGATAACGCCGACTGTGACGCCGGTTGCGGGGGGCAGCGGAGGAAACGTCTCGTCCACTGCGACGGGGTAGTCAGCGCCGCCGGGAGTTCGGGCGATCGCGGGTCGGAAGTGGTGGCCGTCCCGGATGATGTCCATATGCCCGTCTCATCGGATGGTCGAGAGAAATCTCATGACCTGACGTGGATGCAAGCGCACGATGTCGTAATGCTGCCGACACCTTATGGCCTGGTGCCGTGACGCAACAGTCCCCGAGGTTGGCGGCGCTGACCCAGGCATTGACTGCCGCTGACCTTGCATACACCGAGCCGGCGCATGCGCGTCGGCTCGCCGAGTCTGCTGTGGCCGCGGCAGCCGGCGACGCCGAGGTGTTCGCCGCCGCCGAGCGCGCGTTCGGAATGGCCGCGGCGGCATCCGGGGACCTTGCTGGCGCCACCGATCGGCTGCGAAACGCCGCGAGAGTGGCCGAGACGGCCGGACTGCCCATTCGCGCCGGCGAGGCGCGTGGGTTCCTCGCGTACGTACTGCTGCTGACCAGCGGTGCCCAGCGTGCGTTGGTCGAACTGGACCTTGCTGACGCGGTATTGCCGGACGGCGTCTCGGCGGCCAGGCTGCAGATGCAGCGCGGCATCGTGCTCAGCGAGATCCGGCGCTTCGACGAGGCGTTAGCAAGTCTCGACCGCGCGCTGACCACACTCAAGCGGGCGGGTGGAGACGACCTGCTCGAGGCCGACATTCGGAACAACCGCGGCGTCGTGTGCCTAGCGGTGCGCGACTGGGACGCCGCTACCGAGGAACTGCGTCGAGCAGAAATGTTGTTCGCCCGTGGTGGTCACGTTGGTCGGACGGCGAGGGTCTACCACAACCGTGGCGTCGTCGACGCGTTCCGCGGAGACCTGCCGGCCGCGCTGTCCGCCTTCGACGACGCTGCCGAGTATTACCGACTGGCCGGGGCACACCCCGGCCTGCTGGCGGTCGACCGCGCGGAAGCGCTGCTGGCGGTTCGCCTGATCGCCGAGGCGCGACAGGCGGCCGAACTCGCCGTGCGCGACTTCGCACGGCAGCGCAATGCGGTCGACCTGGTGGAGGCGCGGCTTCTCCTTGCCAAGGCAGCGCTGCTCGACGGTGACCCGGCGACAGCGCTCGCCGAGGCGGGCCGAGCGCGACGATCAGCCCAGCGACAGGGCCGGCCGCGCTGGGCCGCACTCGCCGGCCACCTGCGGCTGCAGGCCCGCTGGCGCGAAGGCGACCGAAGCGCGGCGAGCCTGCGTGCCGGAGCGCGCATCGCGGCCGAGCTCGCCGACGCGGGCTGGGTGGTGCAGTCCCTCGACGCGCGTCTCATCCTCGCGCAGATCGCGCTCAGCCTGGGCCGTCCCGACTACGCGCGCCGCCAGCTGGCCGGTACGGGCTCGGCCAGGCAGTCCGGCCCGGCGGACCTGCGTGTGAGGGCGTGGCACGCCGAGGCCATCCTGCGACGCTCGGAAGGCGACCGGCGCGGCGCGGCGAGAGCCGTCCGCGCCGGGCTGGAGATCCTCGACGAGTACCAGGCGAGCCTCGGCGCCACTGACATGCGGGCCCACGCGTTCGCGCATGCCGATGAGCTGGCGCGGCTGGGCGTGGAGCTGGCCGTGGAGTCTGGCCACGCCGAATCGATCTTCGCCGCGGCCGAACGTGGCCGGGCCGGTGCGCTGCGATTTCGTCCGGCTCGCCCACCCGACGACGCTGAGCTGGTCGCCGATCTGGCCGAACTGCGCCAGGTGGTGACCGAACTCGGGTCTGGCGATACTGCCCCTGGTCCGCTTGTCGCCCGCCAGCAGGCGATCGAGTTCGCGATCCGTGATCGGGCTCGGCACGCGGCAGGCTCGCACGATGTGATCGCCCGACGACCGACTGGGTCGCAACTGCGCGCCGCCCTGGGCAGGGCGATGCTGGTCGAGTACCTCGAACTCGACGGCGACCTCCACGCCGTAGCGGCCAGCGCAGGCCGTTTCAGGTTCCATCGCTTGGGATCCGTCGCCGCTGCCGAGAAGTCACTCGAGTCGCTGCGCACCGGTCTGCGGTGGCTCGCGCACGGAGTCGGCTCCGCGAGATCCCTGACCGCCGTGACCGACGTCATCAACCGCAGCGCGAGAGAACTCGACGTGCTGCTGCTCGGTCCCCTCCTCGCCGACGGCGATGACTCGCCCCTGGTCATCGTCCCGACCGGCGCCCTGCACGCCATGCCGTGGGCGGCGCTGCCGTCCTGCGCCGGGCGCGCAGTCTCCGTCGCACCGTCGGCCACGCTCTGGTACCGAGCCGCGACGGACTCGCGCATCGGCACCGGCCGGGTCGTCCTCGCGCACGGGCCCGGGTTGCACCACGCGTCAGCCGAGGTGCGCGCGATCGCGCGGGTATACGGCAACCCGACTTGCCTGACCGGGAGAAGCGCTCGGGCCGCGTCCGTGCTGGCCGCGCTCGACGGGGCCGGCGTGGCTCACCTCGCCGCGCACGGACACTTCAGAGCCGACAATCCGATGTTCTCGGAGCTGCAGTTCGCGGACGGGCCGCTGAACGTCTACGACCTCGAGCAGCTTGCGGTGGCACCGCAGCAGGTTGTGCTCGCGTCATGCGACGTGGGCCTCGCGAGCGTCCGCAGCGGTGACGAACTGATCGGCCTTGCCGCCGCTCTGCTCGCGATGGGGTCGGTCAATCTAGTCGCTGCGCTCTTGCCGGTACCCGATGACGCGAGCCGCGCCTTGATGCTGCGATTCCACCGCAATCTCAAGGCGGGCCGCGGTGTCGCAGAGGCACTCGCCCACGCACGACGAGAGACGGCCGGCGCGCACGGCGAGACGGGCGCAGCGGTCGCTGCCGCTGCTGGATTCGTTTGCTTCGGCGCCGGTTGAGGGCCGCCGACCGTTACGTTCGAATCCAGCTGGTTGTCACTGCGCGGCCGTCCGCCGCTGTTATGTGGACGCGGAGGGCCCCAGTCGGCAGATCCTCGACGCGGAACCAGCCGCCGTCGTCGATCTGCGATGTGCGCGGCTCAGCGGTGGTCGTTTCGATCGTCACTTCGCCGGATGACCCGGAGACCACACCGCTGAGGATGATACGGCCCGCGGCCTCTTCGATCTGCAGTTCGAGGGACACCGTTGCCGTCTCGAATGACAGCACCCGCGGGCCGCCGACCTCGCCGCGAACCAGCTGGGACGTCGCGTGATCCGAGTCGCGCAACAGCTCGGCCAGTTCCTCGTCCAATCGTCTTGTCAAGAAGGCCGCACGTGCCGTCTCGGCAACCAGTTCGGGTGGAGCGTCGATCTCTTCCGCGATATGCCTGAGCCGCTCGATCAGCTCATCGTCTTTGGTCATCAGAGGTCGCCACGCAATTGAGCCAGTGGTTCATCGGCGAGTACGACCTGCCGCAGCTGGCCGAGGCAGCGCTGACGGGTCGGCCCGATGGTTCCGATCGGCATATCCAAAGCCGCCGCCACCTCCTTGTACGCCGGTGGCGGGGATGCCATCAATACGCGCAACAGTTGCTGGCACCGTTTGCTGATCGACGACAGAGCGCGCCACAGAGCACGATCGCGTTCGGCGAGCAGCATGGCGGCATCGACCGGCTCGTCCGGGTCGGGGATGTCGGTCACCATACTTTCGAGTGCAGCCGGACTGTCCCGGCGAGCTTTTCGCAGCAACTGGAGGCATTCCCGGCGTGCGGTCGTGGCCAGCCAGGCCGCCAGCCGTTCCGGATCGGAGATCCGGTTCAGGTTCTCCACCAGTCGTAGCCAGGTCATCTGGACCGCGTCGTGCGCATCGGTCACGTCGAGCCGGTAGCCACGTGCGATCGACCACACCAGGCCGTTGAACCTTTCCACCAGTGCGTCCCAGGCAACCTGATCGCCCTGGCGGGCCGATTCGAGCAGCATTGCGGTCTCTTCGGCCATTGGAAATCCCCCTAGTGCTGGGCTCTGCCTAGCACGGCTGGTGATCGACAGCAACGACCCGACCAAGCGGCTCGACAGGTAGCGATCCACGCGGCTCGGCGGTAGACGCACGGCGAAATCAGTCACGGCCTGCCTCCTAGATCAAGAACGCCTGTTGTCAAGAGTGATCGACAGGGCGCCCTGATGCACCCGTCGCGGCATGCATCACCGCCGACCCCAGCGGCATCTCGTTCCCGATCGTCGGCGCCGAACCGGCGCTTGGGACTCGGGACAGGTGATAACCATGCGGTACTCGGTCACCGCACTAGGCAAGCTGGCGGCAGGTGCAGCCGCAGCGCTCGCCATCGTGGTCTCAAGCGAGCCAAACCTAGTGGCCGCGGCGGCGCCCGTGCCAAACCTGGTGGCCGCGGCGGCGCCCGTGCCGCCGAGCGGGTCTGTCAGGTTCGTCAACCACCATGGCCTGGTGCTGCACGCGGTGCAGCTCCATCTCATTTACTGGGGCAGCGCGTGGACAGCCACGGGGGTGCTGAATCCGTCGCCCGACCAGATCACGACCGCGATGCGGACCGTGATGGCCAGCCCGTATATGACCGGCCTGGCTCAGTACGGCGGCATCGGCGGTGGCGTCGTGCGCGGATCGACGGTCATCACCATGTCGGACCCGCCCGAACGCTTCACCGACGAGGACGTCAGCTCATTCCTCGACGCCCAACTCGACGCCGGTTCCGCACCGCGCCCTGACCCCGACAACCAGACCCTGTACGTCGTGGTCATGCCCACCGGCATCCACTCCAGCGACGACGCCACCCTCGCTGGCGAGCACAACTACTACACGCGCCACGGTCAGCGGATCCATTTCGTCTGGAACGCAGACTCAGGCAGCCTCGCCAGTGCGACGCGGATCATGTCGCACGAGGTCGTCGAGTCCGTGACCAATCCGGAAGGAAGCGCCATCCTCGGCGCGCCTGGAACCTGCAGCCCGGGCGGATGGTGCGAGATCGCCGACATCTGCCCGACGACCGGCGTCCTCGACGGCATCACCGTCGAGGCCTACTGGTCAAACCTGGCAGGCGGATGCATCGTACCCACGTCGCCGAACCGGCAATGAAGGAGCAGACCGTGCGGAGCGGGCGGCATCGGTGGACGCCGCCCGCTCCGTCAGTCGCTCAGAGTGTTGTCGGAGCGGGGTTAACCACCCGGCAATAAGCGACGCGCTCTACAGGCTGGCCGGCGAGGTGGGTCCTAGTGGCGAGTTCGCGTCGAAGTCGGACACCTCGATGCACTTGCCGCGGGGGAGCCAGCGTCGTGGATGTGGGATCGCGGACCCGGGCGGCGTCCTGTCCTGGACCTGCAGACCACGGGGCATCGCGCATCTCATCCGATCGGGTCGCTCGCCGCGCGAGCCGGGACTTCGCTACGGTGCTTGACTTGGCCGTCCGACGGTTCAACAGATGGAAGGTGGTGGCGGGCCGGTGGTGCACCTACCGGGCGAGAGTGAGCATCCCTACCCTCCCGTGGCCGGCGCCTCTCCCTACGCGCCCGTGCCCGACCTATCGGATGGCGGCTCAGACCCCGGGCCGGGACCTCCCGAGGCGCCGCCAAGGCCCCGGCGCAGGCGCCGCACCGGCCGGATCATCGCCCTGGCGGCCAGCTCGCTGATCGTGCTGATCGTGCTGGCGATGGTCGGTTTCTGGCTGTACGCGGACCACGCGCTGCACCGGGTCGACGCAATCGGCGACTATCCGAGCCGGCCCGCCGCGGGCGCGGGTACGAACTGGCTAATCGTCGGCTCCGACTCCCGGCAAGGGCTCAGCAGCACCCAGGCGAACCAGCTACACACCGGCACCGAGCAGGCGGTCAGCGGCAGTCGCACCGACACGATCATGCTGCTGCACCTGCCCGGCAACGACACGAAGCCGACCATGGTCAGCCTGCTCCGTGACTCGTACGTGGCGATTCCCGGGCACGACAAGAGCAAGATCAACGCGGCGTTTGCGATCGGCGGCCCGCAGCTGCTGGTCCGTACCGTCGAAGCGAATACCGGGCTGCGCATCGACCACTACGCGGAGATCGGCCTTGGCGGCTTCGCGAATGTGGTCGGCGACGTTGGCGGCGTGCGCATGTGCCTGGACCAGGCGGTGCACGACGACTACGCGGGCATCAACCTGCCCGCCGGCTGCCAAACACTGAACGGACCCAACGCGCTCGGGTACGTGCGCAGCCGGCACGCGTTCGCGACCAGCGATTACGCCCGCACCGAACACCAGCGACAGTTCATCGGCGCCCTGGCCGGGAAGATCATGAGTCCCGGTGTGCTGCTGAACCCGTTCCGATCGATCCCGACGATCCTCGACCTGCCCAAGGCGTTCACCGTCGATCACAGCGATGGCCTGTGGGACCTGCTCACCCTGGCCCGGCATGTTCGCCACTTCTCCAACGTCACCAGCACCGCCGTGCCCATCGGCGGGTCCAGCGGCAGCGACCTCCTCTGGGATCCGACAAAGGCCCAGGAGCTCTTCCACGACCTCAACCACGACCAAACCATCCCGCCCGATCTGATCACCACGCGATGACGGCCAGGAATGTGCGCACGAGCGCGGGTCTGGATGTGCATGCCCGGTCGGTTGCTGTGGCGGCGATCGACGGCAGGACCGCGAACTGATGCAGGCGAGGTTGACGCCCTCGCAGGAGCACATCCTGTCTTGGATCGTCGAGCGGGCCGGGGCCAAGTGCGGCTGCAGGACACCCAAGAAACCCGGTCCCGCGCTGGACCGGTCTCCATCTTCCTGGGCCAATTCCTCGATCACGACATGACTTTCGACCCGACGTCCAGCCTGCCTCGCCGGCAGGACCCGGAGTCGATCCGCAATTTCCGCATCCCCGCACTGGATCTGGACAGTGTCTATGGCGGTGGGCCGGGCACGTCACCGTACCTGTACGACCAGACGATGAACGGCGGCCGTACGACGATGCTCACCGAGATCATTGCCGGTTCCGGCGGCAGTTTCCGTCGACGGCAGCGAACGCTTCGACGTGCCGCGCAACAGCCAGCTGGTCGCGCTGACCGGCGACCCGCGCAACGACGAGAACCTGATCGTGTCCCAGTTGCACCTGGCCGTGCTGCGGTTGCACAACGTCGTCGTCGCCGATGTGACGGCTGACCTCGGCCCCGGGTTTAGCAGCGGAGCCCACTAACGCCGTCTGCCTCGTACCCACCTACCGCCGCGACAATCGTAGAGCGCGGCGGGCGGGACATCGGTGCTCTGGTCGCTCGCCAGATCCAGGATCCTCCACGATAGTCGGCGCGATCTGGCCGGCCGGGCCGCCGAATGGTGATCGTTTCCGCACCCGCTAATTTTGAGGTTTTCGCTCGTGCGGAACCCCAATGTTCCTGGGAAATAGGGACATTCAGCACACCGCTTAAGCCCTGGCTGGCTCTTAATCAGCGGGTTGGGGGTTCGATTCCCTCGCGGCGCACAAACCCTTGACATCACGGGAGATTCTCCGTTCAGACCAGTGAGGCGCAGGTAGCACACCCTCACAGCGCTCATCCACCCTGTGGACGGCAACGCGCTAGTGCTGCGCGAGTGGACGCATGCGTTGCGGGGCCGAGCACCGCAGCGATGCCAGCGTCCGCTCCTACACCGAGTCCGCCCGGATGCTGGTCGCCTTCCTGGGCGGTGCGGAAGCGCTCGACGCGTCCACCGAGGATCTGCGCCGGTTCATCGCGCATCTGCTCACGCACCGCTCCCCCGCTACCGCCGCCGTCCGCTACCGGTCACTGCAGCAGTTCTACGGCTGGGCCGTTCGAGACGGGCTCATCGACACCAATCCGATGACCACCATGCGCCCACCGACCATGCCCGAGCAGGCCGTCCCGGTCGTGCCGGTCGAGGACCTGCGCAAGCTGCTGAAGCCTGCGAGGGGCGGGACTTCCTCCAGCTGCGGGACACGGCGCTCATCCGGCTCATGCTCGAGCCGGGCGGGATGCGCCGCGCCGAGGTCATCGGCCTGACCGTGGGCAGCATCGACCTGGACTCCGACGTCGCCGTTGTAGTCGGCAAAGGCCGACGCCCGCGGGGAATCCCCTACGGCCACGAACCGGGCAGGCACTGACCCGGTACCTGCTAGCCCGGACCCGGCACCCGCTGGCGACATTCACCGACGCCTTGTGGCTCGGCCAGAAAGGCGCCCTGACTGACAACGGGCTCGGTCAGATGCTGGAACGCCGCAGCGTCCAGGCCGGCATCCCCCGCATCCACGCACACCAGCTGCGGCACACCGCCGCCGACATGCGGCTTGCCGAATCCGGCGGCGACGAGACATCGGCGATGCGGCTATTCGGCTGGCGCAGCCGCCGGATGCTGCAGCGCTACGCCGCGTCCAACCCGACGCCAGAGCACACGCCGCCGCCCGGAAACTCGGCAGCGAGGTCCTGTTCTGCTTGTGCGGCCGAGATTTCCTTCGCGAACCCGCCAGGCACCAGTTCGCACAACACCGCGTGCAGGCGGCAGACGATCCGATTCCGGGCTCGGCCGAGGTCGCGGTGGCGCCGCGCCCAGAGCTCGAGCACCGCAGCGTGATCCTCCGCCACCACCGGACGAACATCGGGCGAGCGGAGCGCGGCGACCGCGACCGAGCGCGCGTCGTTCGGGTCGTTCTTGTTCACCTGGCCGGTGTGAGCAGCCGCACCCGCGCCGCGAGCTTGGGTTGCACATCGAACACCCGCTCCCCGACGCCGAAGAGCTGCTGGGCAAGCAGATGACCCAGGCCACCTGCTCCCTCGATCGCCCAGGTTCGTTCTGGCCACTGACGTGCCCACTCCAGCAGTCCGTCGACCTGTCTGATCGACGCAGGCACTCGAACCTGGCCCAGCCGCTTCTCGCTCGCGTCCAGCGCGAACGCTGTGTGCGACCCCTTATGCCGGTCGACGCCAATCATGACCGCAGCCACGTCACCTCCAAGACGCACCGATGAAGAACCCGCGGCCGGCACGTCTGATATCAGATCGATCTACGCTCGCGATGTCTTTCGAGCCACACCACGGCGGGACACGACGAGTCGGCACCTCGATCTAAAGCCAGACCCGGCGTAGGCAGACGATTGGCGAGCCAGCCCATCGCACCCAGCAACGCTACGACATGCCCGCAGCGCCCGGCGTCAAGGCTCAATCAGACGGTAGAGCGCGGCTCAACTTCTGCGTGACTGCTCGTATGCCCCGCGTGCAGCGGGCCCGCCGGGAACTGCTTGTCCGGTCGTACGCCGGTTACGACGCGAGCCGTTCGCGGGCCCGGATCGCGTGCTCCTCCGTGGCGTGGCCGGCGGCCTTCATCTTCTCGGCGGCCATCGGCCCGTACTCCGCGGCGGCGTCCCGAACCGCCTCACCTGCCGCGCGCGCCTTCTCGGCGGCCATCGGCCCGTACTCCGCGGCGGCGTCCCGAACCGCCTCACCTGCCGCGCGCGCCTTCTCGGCGGCCATCGGCCCGTACTCCGCGGCGGCGTCCCGAACCGCCTCACCTGCCGCGCGCGCCTTCTCGGCGACGGCCATCCGGCGGCCACCGTACTCCGCCGCGGCGTCCCGAACCGCCTCACCTGCCGCGCGCGCCTTCTCGGCGGCCATCGGCCCGTACTCCGCGTGGATCTCGGCCAGCCGCTTGGCGGTCGCTTCGGACGCGTCGCCGGCCCGCTCGCCGACATGTCTGACGGACTCAGCGCCGGCGGTCTGCGCCCGGCCGCCCCGGCGGACCAGGCGCCGCCCCAGCTTGCCCCATTCAACGCGCCGCCGTGCGAAAGACGCCTCGATCTCCTCGACCCCTTCACGTGCGCCCTCGAGCGTTGCGTCGGTCATCAGCCCGAGGCCGATGCCGAACATCCACACGGCCCCCGACATCGGTGCGCCCTGTGCGGTCGGGCGCAGGCTGCCCTCGTGGTGCATGCCCGGCGTATGCCAGTACATGTTGAGCTGCGCGCCCGATAAGCCGACCAGCGCCCCGCCAGCGATGAACGGCGGAACGATCGGCAGCAGCAGCATGGCGCCGACAGCGATTTCGCCGATCGCGAGAGTCCGCGCGAACACCTTCGGCTCGAGCTTGCCGACAACCGGATACGTACCACTCGCCATGCCGTGCATCGACTTCGCCGTTTCATCGTCGACGTTGAGCGTCGTGACGCCGCTGTTCAGGATGTAGGCGCCCGCGGCAAGGCGCAGCGGTGCGCGGCGGAGTTTCGCGGAAAGGCTCATGACACTCCTAGGACCTCTGCGGACGACCTCGCGTCCCCTCTTAACGTCCTGTCATACCCAAGACTGTGGCCAGATATGCCGGCGGTCGGATCACCTCGGCGCAGCGGTGGCGGATGACAGGTCTCCCGCGGCCACGTACGCGCCGAGCTCGGGAGGGCCGTGGCGTGGACGGCCAGAGCCACAAGGTTCGGTGACGGCCCATACCCCGGCCTCCACCGCGGGTCGACACTGAGCTGCCCTTGGTGGTCGAGGTGTGCGCACAGTCCCGCCAGTGTGCCGTGGATGCGAGCCCGTGTTGCCGACGATCGCCCGCGGGCTGCAGGGCCGCCAGGGCGTTTTACGACGGCGACGTCGGCCCGGTACGCCCGCACCGTATTTGCACTGAGGCCCCGTCCGGCGGAGCGCACCGTGCCGTCATCGCGGTTGCCGCTGCCGTCGTCTGGACCGATCTGCGCACGCCGGCATCGTCGTTGTCCTGTTCAGGTGATCTCTGCGACGGACACCCTTCTGCTAGCTGGGCTTCGAAGAGATGACCTGAACGGTCGGAGCGAGGGCTGTTCAGGTCAGCTCTTCGGTTTCGACGAGGGCAGTGCATCGGGCTCCAGGAACGCTTAGGCCAGGCTGCGGGGATGCTGGCCAGGCGATGGTTGTCTAGTCCATGGCAGCATGCGGAAGGCGCGTTCGCTGAGCAATGGGGAATCTGTGACCGGAGGTTGTGCTGCGATGTCGAGCCCGTCGATCTCGGTGGTGAACTGCGGGAGGGCGCGCCAGTCAGATGTTCCTCCTGTCGGGCATCATCCCTTCCCCGGTGTGCGGTCATCTAGCGGAGCGGCCGGAAGCCCGCGCGGATTTCTTCTGAAAACAGTTGCGGCTCTTCCCAGGCCGCGAAGTGGCCGCCTTTGCCGGCCTCGTGGAAGTAGATGAGGTTGCGGTAGACCTTCTCGGCCCAGCTGCGCGGAGCCTGGAAGATCTCGCCGGGAAACGCCGTGACGCCGACCGGGAGCTTCATCTCCGGACGAGGCTGCCCGGCCGCGTGAGCTGCGGCCTGTCCGCCCTCCCAGTACAAGCGGGCGGCCGAGGCCCCGGTGCCCGTCAGCCAGTACAACGTGATGTTGTCCAGGACGTGGTCCCGGGTGAGATTGCCAGCGGGCTGGCCGTCGAGGAAGGCGCGGGAGATCTTGTAGTAGCTGTCGGTGTCATGATCGAGCATCCAGGCCGCCAGCGCGACCGGTGAATCCAGCAGGGCGTAGCCGATCGTCTGCGGCCGCGTGGCCTGCTCCAGGAAGTAAGCGGAGCCGCTCGTCCTGAAGGTGTTGATCGCGGCGAGTGCGGCGCGTTCCTGCTCGGAGTCTGCGGGCAGGCCGCTGGCGTTGCCCAGCGCCTCCCGGAGGAAGTTCAGGTGGATGCCGAGCAGCCCGGCGGGTGCCTGGCGGCCCATCGCGTCGGTGACGGCGGCGCCTTGGTCGCCGCCCTGGGCAACGTAGCGGGTGCAGCCCAGGCGGCGCATCAGCTCGGCCCAGGCGCGCGCGATGCGGTCGGGGTCCCAGCCGGTCTCGGCCGGCTCGCCGGAAAAGCCGTAGCCAGGCAGCGAGGGCAGCACCAGGTCGAACGCATCCCCGGCGGAGCCGCCGTGCGCGACCGGGTCGGTGAGCGGACCGATGACCTCGAGCAGCTCGATGACCGAGCCGGGCCAGCCGTGCGTGATGATCAGCGGCAGCGCGTCCGCGTGTCGCGACCTGACGTGGATGAAGTGGATGTCCACCCCGGCGATCTCGGTCGTGAACTGCGGCAGCGCGTTCAGCCTCCCTTCGCACCTGCGCCAGTCGTAATCGGTCGTCCAGTAGCGGGCGAGCTCCTGGATCGTCGCCAGCTGCACGCCCTGCGACCGGTCGTTGACCAGCTCCTTGCTGGGCCAGCGCATTGCGGCGATACGCCGCCGCAGGTCGGCGATCGCTTCGTCGGGCAGGTCGACCCGGAAGGGACGGATCTCGGCTTCGCTGGGCATAGGTCTCCACCTCGCTGGACCGGCTGACGGCGACGGACGACCGGACCGGTCGGCTCTGGCTCACGATCCCGGGCAACAGTGTTCCTGCGCCAGCGAGATAGCACGTCGTAGTCGAAGCTCGTCATGACGGCACCTTTGTTGGGTGTCACGCGCCTGGCCGTTCTCCTCGCGGTCCAGGCGAAGAGAACGGCCGGTCCCTTGGCGTTTTCAGGCGAACGGCCTCGCGTACAGCGCGCCAGTCCGATGGCCTTGACCGCGCGGACGACGACCGCGGCCACGTCCGCGGGATGCGTCGCCACGACCGCGTGCGAGGCGTCGATCTCGGTGATGTCGCTTCCCGCCCGCCTGGCCATGTCGCGCTCGGCGTGGGGGTCGATGGCTATCGGCGGTGGCCACGACCGTCCAGGATGGCTCGGTCTTCCACGACGGCGTGCCGGTGACGGCCGTGGCGAAGGCGGCGAGCGACGCCGGCCGCTGCGTGCGCGCCAGCGTGTCGGCCACGTCCGCGGGCGCGTCGGCGCACACCGCGTCGTGGAACAACGTGGCGTCGACGATGTGTCGGTCGCCTGCTGGTCGCGTTCGTCGTTGTAGGTAAAGGTGCGCAGCGCAGCCGAAAGGGGCACGGCGGAGTAGCGGGCGTTGATTGCCCCTAGTGTCTCGCCCGCCTCGGGAGCGTAGGCGGCGACATACACGAGCCCGGCGACGTTGCCCGCGTCGCTGCCCGTCTGGCTGATGACAGCGCCGGCGTAGGAGTGGCCGACCAGCACGACGGGCGGCCGAGCGCCACGACGAAGCCGGTGAGGGTGGTGTCAGGCGTGCGTCATGAGGATCTCCTCTCCGGTGAAGTGGAATCGCCTGGGTATCGTGCGGTCGGCGTGTCATCCGGCGGCCCAGAACGAGCAGTGGTGCGCGGCGGCGAAGTCGGTCGTGACCTGCGACTGCGACGGCACGAATGACAGCACCTTGGTCCGGTTGCCGATCGACGGCCAGGGCAGTGTGCGCGACGACGGGTTGCCGCTGGCGGCGAAGTTGGCCCAGGCCGTTCGCATGCTGGCGGCGAGCGCCTGCTGGTCGTTGGTGAGCATGGCGGGGAACGGCGCGTTCGGCTGGTCGAAGAGGTACGGGAGCTCGGTCCCGTGCGTCGACAGATGCGGCAGCTGCAGCTGCACCTCCGGTGGCACGATGTTCAACGGCGCATTGTCGTCGTTGAACTGGTAGCCGTAGGTCGGGACGCGGGTGGCGGTCCAGCGGTCGACTTGCAGGGCCGGGCACGCGAAGCTCGCGTCCGAGACGAGCAAGCTAAAGGCCAGGGCCGGGTCGGCGCCGGGCGGGTACTCGGCCGCGATCACCGCGGCCCGCGCGTCCGTCACGCCCAGGGCCCTGGCGATGTTGGCCTGGTAGTTCGCGCTGTCGAACGGGTTACCGGCCAGCGGTATGTTCGTCCCTTGGCTCACGGTGATGCCGAGCCCGTAGACGAAGAGCAGTTCCTCATCGTGGGTGATGCCGTTGATGACCGGCACCCGGGCGAACTGCCCGCGGGCCAGGGCCGTTCCGATCGGCTGGGTGAGCACCGAGCCGTCGACGACGCCCGGGATCTCGACGCCGAAGTTGCTGACCAGGTCGCTGACCGGCACGCTGCGCAGGCACGCCGCGGTCTGGTCCGCGCAGCCGACGTTCGTGGCGAACGTCTCGCCGGCCGCCTCGGCCGTGGCCAGCGGCTGCTGGTTCAGCGCGAACGTGCCGCTTTGCACGATGGCCCGCTGGAAGAGCCCGCGGGCGCCGGGCGAGACCATCTGGGCGAGCACCGACAGGCCTCCGGCCGACTGGCCCGCGATGGTCACGTTGTGCGGATCGCCGCCGAAGTGCGCGATGTTGCGCTGGACCCAGCGCAGTGCCGCCTGCTGGTCCATCAAGCCGTAGTTACCGGCCGCGCCACCCGGCCGGGAGGCGAGCGCCGGGTGCGCGAGGAAGCCGAGCGCGCCGAGGCGGTAGTTGATCGTGACGACGACCGTGCCGGTCGCCGCGAGCTTGGTGCCGTCGTAGTTGCGGCCGCCGTCCTGGACCAGACCTCCGCCGTGGATCCACACCAGCACGGGCCGGTCACTGCCACTGCGCAGCGTCGGGGTGTAGACGTTCAGGTTCAGGCAGTCTTCGCTGATCGTCCCGGGCGGGAGGAACGGGTTGCCCGGCTGTGCCTGCGGGCAGCTCGGTCCGAACTGCGTCGCGTCCCGGACCCCTGACCAGGACGATGCTCGCTGCGGTGGCCGCCACCGCAAGTTCCCCGTCGGCGGGGCGGCGTACGGCAGCCCGAGGAAGGAGTTCACCCCGGCGGCGCCGGCACCGCGGACGAGGCCGCCAGCAATGCGCACGACCGGGTTAGCACTGCCTGACGCGGGTGACGCGATCGCATTTCCGGCGCCGGCCGTGACGACTGCTACCGCGACACTGACCGCCAACGCTGCGAACAACGCAGTCCGGCGGAGGTGCCGCACACGGGTTGTCTTCATGCCCTCTCCATTCCGTCGGTCCCGTAACCGGAGCCGTTTTCGGCCATTCCTTCGGGTTTCTTCGGCCCGGTCGTCATCAATGATCGCAGTCTGCGCGACCGATCTGAACTCCGCGAGTACTGCCGCCATAAATCCACAGTCTTACTGGGCCAACCCGATTCCAGGGCGACCCAGCCGTGGCCGCGGTAGGCGCCGGTGAACACGGCACCGTTGTCGGTGAGCAGCCGTTCCGGGCGGCCGTAGCGGGCGATGGCCGCGTGCAGGTCGGTGACGATGTCACCGGCTTTGAACACGGTGCGGGCGGTGCTGCCGACCAGCAGCCGGGAATGGTCGTCTTCGATGTTGAGGATCTCCACCTCGCGGCCGTTCGCCAATAGCCAATGGGTGATGTCGACCTGCCAGACCTCGTTAGGCAAGTCGGCGACGAAACGGCGCCAGCTCGACCGCGGGCGTTTATGCGGCTGCGGGAGGACAAACCCGCGCCGGCGACAGCACACGCCAGATCGTCGCCACGGCCGGGGCGGGCAGGCCACGCTCGCGCAAGTGCCAGGCGATGGTCTCCGCGCCGGCGTCGTGCCCGGCCTCGATCAGCTGCTTGCGCAACACGACGATGGCGTCCTCAACGTCGGCACCGATGTGTCGCGGATTGCTGCGTGGGCGGCGCGAGCGCGGCTCGAACGCCGCCTCACCCTCAACCCGGTAGCGGGCGACCAGCTTCTGCACCCAGCGCCGGGACAGGCCGTACTCGCGAGCAACCTCGCTCCGTGTCCGACCCTCGAGCACCACAGCCATGATCACGACCCGAGCCATCGACATCGCCCACCACCCCCACCATCAGGGTGCGAACGATGTCGCAAGACACCCGTGAACTATGTCGTGAACTCAGACACCTCGCGGCGCACAAACCCTTGACATCACTCGGGATCTCCGTTCCGACCAGTGAGTCGCAAGTAGCACACCGCTGTCACACCCCTATCCGTGCGGATGCGAACGCGCTAGTGCTGCCCGAGTGGACGCACGCGTTTTGTGGGCCGAGCACGGCAGCGATGCCACCGTCCGCTCCTACACCGAGTCCGCCCGGAGGCTGGTCGCCTTCCTGGCGGCGGTGCGGAAGCGCTCGACGCGTCCACCGAGGATCTGCGCCGGTTCATCGCGCATCTGCTCACGCACCGCTCCCCCCGAGCAGGCCGTTCCGGCCGTACCGGTCGAGGACCTGCGCAAGCTGCTGAAGCCTGCGAGGGGCGCAACTTCCTCCAGCTGGAGGACACGGCGCTCATCCGGGTCATGCTCGAGCCGGGCGGGATGCGCCGCGCCGAGGTCATCGGCCTGACCGTGGGCAGCATCGACCTGGACGCAGAGGTCGCCGTGGTGGTCGCGAAAGGCCGACGCCCGCGCGGGATCCCCTGAGGCCACCGAACCGGGCAGGCGTTGACCCGGTACCTGCGGGCCGCGCTTTTACCGCCTTCGCTTTTGCTGCTTCGCACTCAAACCGTGTCGAGTCGTGGCCCTGCTTGGTTGACTTCACCTGGGCGAGGCGGTCGACGTCCGGCCCCACTCTTGACGCAGCAGGACCCGGACGCCTCCTGGCCGGAGAACGCCGGCTTACCCCGCTACGCGGTGCGCTCTATGGACCACCACCTACGTTAGTCCGGCGGCAGCGTCATTGACCGGCGGCTACGGTGGCGCTGAGGTGGCAGTACCCCCTGGAGTTGGCGTCGGCAGGTGAAATCGGCATGGGCAAAGCGGACGCACTCGACAGGTTTCAGCGTCGGCACCGGTGGGCGGGGTTGCCGCTGGCCGTGGTCTACAAGTACAACGATGATCAAGGCAATTACCTGGCGGCGTTGATCACCTTCTATGGATTCCTGTCGGTGTTTCCGCTGCTGCTGTTGCTGGTCACCGTGCTGGGTTACGCCCTGCATGGCAACGCAGACCTGCAGCAGCAGGTTCTGACTTCGGCGGTGGCCCAGTTTCCGGTCATCGGCGACCAGCTGGCCAGCAACATCCACTCGCTGCACGGCAACCTGCTGGCCCTGATCGTCGGTGTACTGGGCAGCGTGTATGGCGGGACTTGGTGTCGCCCAGGCGGCTCAGAACGCCATGAACAAGATCTGGGGCGTGCCACGTCACGCCCGCCCGAACGCGATCAAGTCCCGCGCAATCAGTCTGCTGCTGCTGCTGGTCATCGGCGGCGGCCTCCTGCTCACCACCGTCCTGTCGGCGCTGAGCACCGCCGCGCATGCCTACGGAGCCGATCTCGGAGCCGGGTCGCGGCTCCTGACCTCGGTCGCCGCGGTGGTCGTGAACGCACTGCTGTTCATTTTCGCGTTCCGCATCCTCACCGCCCGCGAGATCTCCACTCGCCAGGTCCGCGGCGGCGCGATCGCAGCAGCCATCACCTGGCAGCTCCTGCAGGTCATCGGAACCTATGCCGTCGGGCACGCACTCAAACGCGCCAGCGCCACCTACGGCGTCTTCGGGTTGGTGCTCGGGCTGATCGCCTGGATCTACCTCGGCGCCGTCACCGTCCTGCTGGGCGCCGAGCTCAACGTCGTCCGCGCCGGCAAGTTCTGGCCGCGCAGCCTGATGAGCCCGTTCAGAGACACCGAACTCACCGCGGGCGACCGGCGCGCCTACGCTTCCTACCCACCCACCGAGCAACACAAGGAATTCCAGAACGTCGAGGTGGACCTCGACCAACCAGACGCCCCCGAGTCGTACAAGCCGACCGCCGAACACTGACACCGCGTCATCGGCAGCCAGCGCCGCCCGGGCCCGATGTCAGACATCCACCAGTTGGAGCCGGAGCCTAGGCCGATCGGACATCGACGGGGAGCTGTTCGCGGTGTCGCCGGTAGCGTGCGCGACCTGCTCGGCCTCCCGCTACGACGCGGCCTGCCACACGGCGACCACCGTGAGGCCGCGGCCCCGAACTGGATGGTGAAGACCGGCTGATCCAACACTGTCGGCTGGTCGGCAGGCCCGCGGACCACGTCCCACGCCTCGGCGCCAGCACGGTGCAGCCTCGACGGGCGAGCCCCGCCGCGGTGCGCGGCGGGGCTGGATACGGCGGACTGTTAGCGGGCGAGGTCTGCTGTGTTGAGCGGCGTCGATGTCGACGGCGAGGTCACCGATGTAGTTCTCGCGCAGTGCGAAGCGATCCTGGCTGTTGGCCTGGACCCAGCCGGCGGCCTTGCTGGTGGCGGCGTCAGCCTGTTCCCGCGTTTCCCAGGTGCTGAGGGAGACGAAAGCGGCCTTGTCGATCTTGGCTACTCCGTAGGACACGAAGCCGGGGCTGCGCTGGAACATCGGTGCCATCCCGGTCTTGGCCTGACTGACTACCTCGTCGAAGGTGCCGGACTTGATGTCGTAGAGCGCGATACGTGTGCAGTTCATTTTGTGCCTTCCTTGCTGTGGAGCGGCTCGCGTAGCTCGCAGCCTGGCTCCTTCACTGAAGCTACGCTAGTTTTCAAAAACTAGCAAAATATTTCTAGATTTATCTCTCCCATAACAGGTTAAGGTCACGGTTCATGGCTTGGGGCTTCCTGACGAACCACGCTCAAGCGCTGTTGTGCATCGCCCAGGACCCAGGCGTGCGGCTGCGGGAGATCGCCACCGCGCTCGGCATCACCGAGCGCGCCGCGTTCGGCATCGTCACCGACCTCGTGGAAGCCGGCTACGTCCTCAAGGACAGACACGGCCGCCGCAATCACTACCGAGTCCAAGTCGACCAACCGTTGCCGGAGGCTCTCCTGCGGCAGCGGACCGTCGGCCAACTGCTGAACCTGCTCGCCTACACCGAGGAAGGCACCCGCGAGCACCTAAGGCCTTGAACGCCCCGCCGCGCTCATCAGGCGGCCGCGGCGATGCCCAGCGAGTCCGCGCCGGCGAATTTCGGGCCACCCTTCTCGTAGAACACGTCCACCTCGACGATTTCGAAGCCCGAGGACGTGATCAGCTGCAGGATCGGCCTGGAAAATGTGCAACCGGCGAACAGCCGGCGCTCGACCGGATCGAGTCGGCGCTGCCAGCGTTGCACTCGCTCGTCCGGCGCCAGGCCGTGTTCCAGGAAATGCAGCCTCCCGCCCGGCTTGAGAACCCGGTGCAGCTCTGCCAATGCGGACTGGGCATCCGGCACCGTACACATCGTCCAGCTCGACAGCGCGGTGTCGAAGCTGGCGTCGGCAAACGGCAGCGTCTGACCGTCGAGCGCGCCGCGATGAATCGGGATCGCGGTCGCGCGAAGGCGGTCGCCGGCAAGCTTCCAGGCGAGGTCGGACGGTTCGACCGCCGTCACCGACGTCACCGCGGCCGGGTAGAAGTCGACGTTGAGGCCAGAACCGAAGCCGAGCTCGATGACGTCGCCGGACAGCCCGGCGCACACCCGTTCGCGCAACGGCCGGAGCGCCTTCATGCCGCCTGCCTTGTCGAGCAGATGCGGAACCACTCGCTGCCTGTAGAAGCCCATCAACGCATCCCCTCATGCGGGCCATCCACGCGGCCGCGCCATCGGCTTACCGCGCCATACATCCTAGACATCCTGCTGCGTCATACATTAGGAATCGCGTGCCGACCGGTCATGAGGCACTCGCCTCATCTTTCTAAACGCGAACAGTGACGACGGCCAGAGACGCCAACGTCTTTCTACGCTTAGCGATCCTGTCGCGCAGCGTCTCACGTCCATCCGGTTAGCCGCCGACCGGGGTCTTACATCGGACCGACCAGGGTCGTGGGCTGGCGCGACGGGTCGCGAACCGAGAACACTGCGAGCTGCCAGCAGACACCCCAATCACGGAGCATGCCATGGCCACGATCCACCTCCGCCAGACGACCACCGCGACTCCGGAGCAGTTCGTCGCCGCGCTGACCGACTTCGGGCCGGGCCGGTCGCAGCTGTTCGGCAACAGCGCCGACGACTACCTCAAGGTGCACGACGAGGGCCCGCATTACGCCGACGTCACCGAGGGCTCGCGGGGAACCTGGGAACGCCTGCACTACGACTGGTCCGATCCCAACCGTGTCGTCATGACGACAACCGACTCCAACGTGTGGGGAGGCGCCTCGGGGCACACCTACACCTTCACGCGGCAGCCCGACGGGATCACCGACGTGGACGTCGTCGTGGTCCGCGAGGGCAAGAACTTCAAGGGACGGGTGCTCGGGGTCGTGGTCGGGATCGGCGGCAAGCGCTTCTTGGGAAAGGCGCTCGGAAATACTGTCAAGGCCATCGAAGCCCGCAACGACGAAGCGAAAAGCTGACGTAACCCACCTCGACACGATGGACGCCGTCAAGCAGGTGGTCACGGCCGGAGCCCTTCGGGTGGCCTTCGGCCAGCCGTGACCTCCGGCTGCGGGCGGCGCGGATTTCGCAGCTGCCGGATCAGACGGTAGGTCTGGGCTGGTAGTCGCCGGTCGGTCAAGATGACGGCGCGCAGCAGTTCGCCGGTGCGTTCGGCGATGACGAGGCCGGTTGAGTGACCCAGCGATGCAAAGGGGAGTCAGCTAGGCGTCTAGCGGCGCAATGGGAGGGCTGCCGGAAAGCTACGCGGGCTCGTCTGCTAGGCATACGGCGTATCGGTGGCGGGTAGCACCGGCCGGGCGTTGATCGTTGTGCCCGATTTGCCTCGACGTCGAATGGTTCGGCGTCGACACGAGGGAGGCAGACCAGTGAGTGAACCTGCACGAGAGCCCGGCACGCTGGAGATCACCGTGGCAAGTGTCTACGCGAAGCGCCGGCCCGAATGGCTGCGGCTCGTGACGAGGGACGGCGACATCGTGTACGACGGGCCGCTACCCGAGTCCGTCGACAGCTCGCACACTCTCGTCGGGCTGCCAAACCTGGGCAGGCTGAGCGACCTCGGCGATGCACGGGTAGTCCGCTAGGACGACAGCGGGCTATGGCCCCGGCGGAGATTCTGCTGGGGCCGTGGTCTTTCGGGCGTGTCAAGGCCCTTCCAGCTACGCGGCGGCCGTAGGCCATACGCCGCGGGTGGCGCGCCAGTGGCTGAGAGCAACGAGGGGCCCGACGGATGGCCGGTGTTGGCCGCTCAGGCCCAGAACGCCGTGACCGCCGGCGGATCCCCGATGAACTGGTCTACCGAACGCACGCGACCGGACTCGACGGTGAAGAACAGGATCTGCGTGTCTGCGAACGTGCGCCCGTCCGCACGGGCGGCGCTGATCTCGGTGAGTACGGCGACGTGGCCTGAGCGGTCTGTCATGAAGATGACCGGCAGCGGCCGTAAGGTGCCTGCAGTGAGCTCCATTGACTCGCCGAGGAAGCCCATGATGGCGTCCACGCCCGCCTTGACGCCGCCGAGGCGGTCCGGGTTACGGTGGTTCCACGTCGCGTCGGGGTGAAATGCCGCGGCAAAGGCGGCGAGATCGCCGGCGGCTACAGCCTCAAAGCCGCCGCGAACAACGGCCAGGTCTGCGTCGGTGGACGTGCTCGTCATGGTCATGGTCGGCTCCCTTGAGTGCGCGGTGTTGGTGCTGAAAAGGCTAGGCATGGACGCGTCTTGCGCACATCGATCGTTCGGTCGATGTGGCGTGCGGAGGGTGGAGAGACGCTCAGCGCGTGCCGACGAGGCCGTGCCGCATCGCAAACATCGCCAGACCTGCTCGCGTCGATACCTCGCACTTCGCGTAGATGTGCACGGTGTGGGTGTGCACTGTCGACGTCGAGATGAACAACTGGTGTGCGATCTGCCGTTTGGTGTGTCCGGCGGACAGCAGCCGCAGTACTTGGAGCTCACGCTCGGTGAGGTCCACCGGTAGCGGCGGGAACGATGCCGCGGGCACGTCCGCCGCGGCGAGCACCGCGCGGACGGCGTCGCGATCCAACGGCATTCCGGCGATGACCCGCGCGGCCTGGACCGCCGTGAACGCGGGGCGGTGCGGGCGGGCCTCGCCGAGGGCGTGCCACACGTCTGCGGCGGCGAGCAGATTAGCCATCTCGCTGGGCTCACCCGCTCGCACGCCAGCCGGATATCCTGTTCCGTCGACCCGCTCGTGGTGGCGGCTCACGATCGCCGACAGCGGCTCCAACACGGGCGAGCGGGCCAGGATGCGTCCGGAATGGTACGGGTGCAGCCGCACCAGTTCCCATTCGTCGGCGCGCAGCGCGCGACGCTGTTCCCAGAGGCCGGTCGGCACAGCGACCCGGCCGAGATCATGAACCAATCCAGCCCGGTAGGCCAGCACCGGGTCGAGCGACGTTGCACCGCACGCCGCCCGGACAAGCAACGCCACGCCTCGCGAATGTCCTTGGAAGAACGGCGATTTCAGGTCCGCGGCATCACCGAATCCGGCAAGAGCGTCGTCGAGATCGGCGTGATCGCGAAACAGCCGAGGAGGCTGCGGCTCGCTGTCCACAACGGCGGCCCACACGTCCTCCGGGTCGGACAGCTCGATGAGCTCCGCAGGTGCCGCAAGGAAGATCGCCGCGACCGCGGGGTCCAGCGCCCGGCCGGACCAGCCCGCGACGGCTTCTGTTGCCGCCTCGGCGCCACCCACCGCGTCGAACATGACCGCCGCGAACCCGACGGCCGCAAAGCGCGCCGCCTCGGAGACGTCCTCGCCCGCGAGCCCCGCCGGAGCACCTTTGCCGTCGAAACGCTCGAACGCACACAGCACCGCGCGGCGGACACCGTCGGGTAGCCGGAGGCGCCCGGCCAGGTCGGCGCCCACCTCGCAATCTGCCCGCGCGGACTCTTGGACGATCTTGGGCACCCTTGGGGTACGCGCCAGTACCCGCACCTTCTCTGGGCCATGACCGAGACCGGCAAGAAACCGAAGCGCTTCGACCGGTCGGGTCGGGTCAATGAGATCACCGCGCGCGCGAACCGCGATATCGTCGCCGCCGAGCGCCGCCGCCGCCTCGTGCGAGGTCGCTGCGCACCCGGCAAAGCGCATCAGGGTCGCGTAGTACACCTCGGCCAGCGCAGCCGAACTCAATTCGGCGCGACGGGCGAGCTCCGTGGCGAGCAGGCACGCGCGCATCGCCTCACCGCGTGGATGCCCGCGGGTCAGGTCACTGGTCACCGACAACGCCGCGACCACGCCGGCAACGCCGAGCCGCTCGGACACGACGCGAGTCTAGGGGCGCCGCCGTGCAGCACGTTCCGCACGCGCTCGACGGGGCGGGTCGCCCACTACCGTGCCGGAGGACGTCCATGCCGGAGGCGGACTGAGAGCGCACATGCTCGTCTCGTGAGCGCGCCGCCGGTGGTAGGGAGTAGACCATGACGACGTCCTGTTCAGATCACACCGCCCCGATCGAATACCGGGTGCTCACCGCCACGCGTCCCGGATTGACTCCCGACGTCCCGCCCGGATATGAGTCGCTGATGTGGGTCGCGAACTCGGCAACCCTGATCTACGGCAAGCGAGACGCGGTGCTGGTCGACACGTTCCTCACGCTCGATCACGCTGTCCAGCTCGCCGACTGGATCGCGGCAAGCGGCAAGAACCTGACGTACATCTACATCACACACGGCCACGGCGACCACTTTTTCGGCATCAATGTGCTCAAGCAGCGGTTTCCGAACGTGCGGGCCGTGGCCACGCGCTTCCGTCGTCGACCGCATGGGTACTCAGCTCGAGCCGGACATGCTGGAAGGCGTTCTGGCGCCAACGCTTCCCTGGACAAATACCCGACGAGCCGGGCACCGCCGAGAGCCTGTATGGAGCATCGATCGAGCTGGAGGGACATCCCCTGATCCCGATCGAGACCGGGTTCACCGACACCGCCGATACGACGAGCCTGCATGTGCCGTCGATCGGGCTGATCGCAGCCGGCGACGTTGTCTACAACGGCATCCACCCCTATCTCGGCGAGAGCAATGCACAGACGCGACTGCGAATGGATCGATGCGCTCGACAAGCTCGACGCGCTCGAACCGCGCGCCGTGGTCGCCGGGCACAAGATCCCAGACCACGACGACGATCCGCGGAACATCGCCGAGACGCGGCAGTACCTGCGGGACTTCATCCGCCTCGATCAGACGACCGACAGCCCGCGCGCGCTGTTCGACGCGATGATCGAGCTCTACCCTGATCGTGCCAATCCCGGGTCCCTCTGGGGAGGTGCGAACGCCGCCAAGCGCGAGGCCGCGAGCGGTTCGTCGAGCGCTGCAACGGCGGCACGAGAGGAACAAAGCTAGGAGCTTTCGGCACACGGGGCAATGGAAGCCGCCCCAAACGGCTCAGATGTCACTGGCCGGGCAGTGGTGGCGGCTGGTCGCGCCACTCCTCGGCAAGCAGGCCGAGGATCACCTCGTCGCCGAAGGCGCCGTTGACCCACGCAGACTTGCGCAGCAGTCCCTCCTGCCGGTAGCCGACCCGGGTCGCGGCGGCGAGCATCGCCTGGTTATCGGCGAGGGTCTCCAGCTGCAGCCGGTGCAGCCCGCGAGTGGCGAACCCGTACCCGGTCAGCACCCGCACCACGTCGGTGCCGAAGCCACGGCCGCGGAACACCGGCCGCAGGGACATGCCCAGGTGGCCCACCCGGTTGTGCAGGTCGATATTCCACAACAACGCCTCGCCGGCCAACTCCCCGGTGGCCAGCTCCACGACCGAGAACGCCGCGGTCCGATCCGACGGATCACCGACCGCAAACGGCGACCCCAGCCCAACCGGAATCGGCTGCCACGCCCTCGTGTCGGCCCGGGACCGGCCGGCCACATCCTCATACAGCTCGGAGTGCAACACGCCGACATCGGAGGGCTCACGCGCCCGCAACCCAACTCGTTCTCCGCGCAGCACGCGGCCTGCCTACCATCCGACACCAGATCGCGGCAAGATTCCCTCGCGGCGCACAACCGCGATTGGCGGTGGAGACCGAGCGTCTTGATCGGCTCAGACCGTGCGACGTCGCGCCTGGCCCGACTGCCTTTAGCAGGGCGCGCCTCCATGCCGCCGCGAGCGGCTCGAGCCCTGGCGATCTGTAATGGATTACCCGGCCAGATCCCGCAGGTGAGGAAGCGATTCAGGCGCTTCGCTGAGCGGCGTCTTGCCCATCCGTACCGTCAGCTGACGTCCGACGGTGCCGGGCCAGATACGTTTCGCCCCGCTGCCGACGCTCGCGCCGGGCAACAGCCACCGTTTCGCGCAAGTCGTCGTAGCTGGCCCAGCCGATCACCCGCGGCTCGTGCTCGCCACTGGTCGCCATCATGTAACCCCCGTGTCAAGACGCGTGGAAGCTGCAATGACTTTGAACAGGTCACCAGCCTGATGGCACCCATACCCAGCCGACGACCACACCAAACCGCCGGTCCCGTATGAGACCACAACCAGCGGAACGGGGATCGGGCGCAAATCACGCATCGAGCACGTCCTGCACAGTCTGGTGGAACGCGGTGATCTTGCACTCCCGGTCGTTGAGGACGTTGCGGCGGTACCCATAGGACTGCCGGGTCGCGGCGACCTCCTCCCAGATCTCCACGTCCTCAGCGACGACGCCCTTGAGTCGACCCCAGTGTTCGTTGACCTTCGTCTCGTACTCATCGCCGCCGTCGGCGTACTGCAGCTCCCAGCACTCGAAACGACTCCGATCCACGGCGAGCGGCACGGACCGGAACAGCTGGATGTGGTTCGGATTGCAGTTGAATACCGACGTCGGAAAGATCGTGTAGTGGCAGATCGCGATGTGGTGGTCGAGCGTTTCGCGTAACTCGGGCAGCACGCCTTTGTAGGGGATGACCATCATGGCGTGCCGGCCGAAGACGAAATAGGTGCTGAACCGACCGTCGCGTACGTCTTGGGGCTTGGTGTTCTTCGCGTGCAGGTGGGCTGCGTGGTAGTTCTCGTTGAATGCGTCGACGATCACCTTCCAGTTGACCGACACTTCCCAGACGAGCTTGTCGACGAGCTTCATGTCCTCCATCCGGTAGGCGCCGAGGTCGGTCGTGATCTCCGGACCGAGCCACTCGGGCAGGGACGGCGTGCTGCCCGGGCCGGCAAGGGCAGCCCACACCCAGCCGCCCCACTCCGCGCACTCCACCGCCGGTGCCGCCAGCCCGTCCAACTCACCGGCGTCGAAGTCCTCGCGGTCGGGCACACCGACGACCGCGCCCTCCAGGTCGTAGACCCAGCTGTGCCAACGGCAGGTGAACCGGCGCGCACATCCCGAGCGCTCCTTGACGATCCGGGCACCACGATGCTGGCAGACGTTATGGAAGCCGGAGACCCCGCCGTCGCGGCGCCGGCACAGAATGATCGTCTCGCCGTGCCCCTCCCACGTGATGAAGTCCCCCGGCTCGGCGATCTCCGCAGAGCGGCAGATGACCTGCCAACTGTTACGCAGCACGGTGGCCCGCTCCCGTTCGTAACGCTCGGGATCGGTGTAGACGCCGGCGTCGACGATCCCTGGCCCGATATCCGGAACCATCGGGACACCCGGACCGAAGCGGACGGGGGCGTCACCGCGAATGGGCACGTGAACCATGGGATCTCCCTACTGGGGATCAACGAGAACGTTCCGAAAGCATCGCATGACATCTGTCAGATTACAATTGTCATCTGACACTTGTCATAGAGCTCCCGTCTTCGGCATGATCGCGTTGTGCCAATCCAGGTCGATCGTCCCCGCCAACGTGCCCACGTCACCGACATTGCTGCGCGGCTTGTCGCACGAGAGGGAGTGGCTGCATTGACCTTCCGCAGGGTGGCCGAAGCTGCCGGTTCGAGCACGGCGATCGTCAGCACCTACTTCACGGACAAACGCGACTTACTCCTGTCCACCCTGCGCGCCGCGGCAAGCCGGACCACCGTGCGATTCGAAGCGGCTGTCGCTGAGGGTGGAGACCTGGAGGGCGGCCTGGAGGCGTGGCTCCCACTGGACGAGGAGCGGCTCACTGACTGGCGAGTCATCATCGCGTTCTGGGGCGTCGCGGTCAGCGACCCGGAGCTCGCCGAGGTCCAGAACGGTCACGTCACTCGGGCGCGCGCCCGGGTCGAGAAACTACTGCGCCAAGATCGTCAGCTACCCGAGAAATCGTCCGACCTCGTGCGGCTCGCGCAACAGGTTGTCGCGCTCACCCTCGGGATCGCCCTCCAGGCGGTTTTCGAATCGGGCGGGCCGAACGCGCGAGCCCAGCGGGCGCTTCTTGCCGACGGCCTGTTCCGACTCTTGCCGGCCGCCTAGCGCAGTCCCCAAAAAGAACTTTACCTATCTACCTAGGCAGACTAGGTTTATGCGTGTGTTGGACTTTCGGATCGACACGACGAGTGGGCAGCCCCCATACGCGCAGCTGGTTGCACAGGTCAAGCAAGCGCTGCGGCTGGGGTGGTTGCAGCCGGGCGACAAGCTGCCGACCGCACACCAGGTCGCGTCCAGCGTTGCGATCAACCCGAACACAGTGCAGAAGGCGTACAAGGAACTGGAATACGAGGGACTTGTCGTCGGCAAAGCAGGGCAGGGAACGTTCGTCCAGCGCAGCCTGAGCCAATCCACGCCCTCGTCGCTGGCCGCGCTGAGGCGGCGGCTGGAGCGTTGGCTGGCCGCTGCGCGCGCCGCAGGCCTGGACGAGGACGGAATCATGGACGTTATCGCGGCAACCATGCGGGATTTTGATAGGCAGGCCAGCGCGTGAACGCGGCCACCGAGATCGCAATCGAGACCGTTGGCGCCGGCCACCGGTATGGCCACCAGCTGTGGGGGCTGCGGGGATGCACCCTGTCGTTGCCGACCGGCTCGATCACCGCCGTTGTCGGTGCGAACGGTGCCGGCAAGACGACGCTGCTGAACATGCTGGTCGGGCTGCTGCCGGCATCGGCGGGTCGGCTGCGCGTAGTCGGAGAAGAGCCCAGCAGCAAACCGACATTCCTCGCCCGGATCGGCTTTCTCGCCCAGGACTGCCCGCTGTACAAGGAGTTCAGCGTCGCCGACATGCTGCACTTCGGCCGCGCGATGAACCCGAGTTGGGATGACGACATGGCCCGGGCCCGGCTGGCCAGCGCCAACGTGCCCCTTGACCGCCGCGCTGGAAAGCTGTCGGGCGGGCAGCGCGCCCAAGTAGCGCTCGCGCTGGCCGTCGCGAAGCGACCGCAAGTGCTGCTGCTGGACGAGCCGTTGGCTGCGCTCGACCCGCTTGCCCGGCGAGAGTTCCTGAAGAACCTGCTGGACAGCGCGGTCGCCTCGAATATCACCGTGATGCTGTCCTCCCACCTCCTCGGCGACCTCGCCCGGGTCTGCGATCACCTCATCGTGATCAGTGAGGGAGAAGTCCGTCTGGCTGGTGAACTTGATCAGCTCCTCGCCGAGCACCACTGGGTATCCGGTGCGCCGGAGCAGACTTCGCGATTGCCCGGCAGTGTGGAGGTCCTGGCTGAGTATCGCCACGTACGCCACAACCGGCTGCTCGTCCGCATCGGCCAGCCGCTGCTGAACCCAGCTCTGACCATGGAACCGGTCGACCTAGAGGACCTCGTGCTGGCCTACCTCGAGCGTCCCGGTGGATCGAGCGAACGAGCGCGGACGCCGTGGGTCGCAAGGGAGGCGAGTCACCTGTGATCTGGACGACCTGGCGCCAGCACCGAGCTGAGGCCGCCGTCTGGGCGGTCATCCTCGCTGGGCTCGTCGCCGCGATGCTCGCCGTCGGTTCAATCGCGCGGAGCCGGGCCAGCGGATTGGGCCTACCCGCGTGCACCGCGGCCGGCGGTGACTGCAGCAACGCCCTGGACGCCCTACACCGTGCCTTCCACACCATCCCACCATTCACCGCCGCGCTCATCGCAATCCCACTGCTGGCCGGCATGTTCTGGGCGGCGCCACTGGTTTCGCGCGAGTACGAAGCCGGCACCCACCGGCTGGCCTGGACGCAGACGGTGAGCCCGCTGCGCTGGATCACGGTGAAGATCGTGCTGATCTTCGGCGCGCTTGCCGGACTGGCGCTCATCCTCGGATTGCTCGCCGCCTGGACCCTCGACCCTCTCACGACCGCGTTCGGTGGCCGCTATAACAGCACCTGGTACGACACCCAGGGCCTCGTCCCGGTCGCGTGCATGCTCTTCGCGCTGGCTGTAGGGGTCGCGGCGAGTGCTCTCATCCGCCGCACCATCCCGGCGATGGCCGTCACGCTCATCGTCTACGCCGCCGTTCGTATCCCAATCCACTGGATCCGAGGCAACTTCTGGCCTGCCGTCACCCACACCTACAACGTCGACGTTGCAACGCTGCTGCAGCGCCGGATCGAACCGTTGCAGGACACGTACCTTTCGACATTGGCGCCCGGCGACTGGATCCGGACCGTCACCATCACCGACAGCACCGGCCACCGCTACATCCCGAACGAGCTCAGTTTCGACGTGCTCAGCCGCTACTGTCCGAGCGTGCGGACCGCCGCGACTTCAGGCGAGCCCCGGCCGCTGGATCCCGCCGCTATCGCTGCCTGCAAGCCCAAGGTCGCCGGCCTGAGTCTGCACGAGACAGTGAGCTACCAACCCGCAGCGCATTTCTGGCCGATCCAAACGGTCGAGACCGTGATCTTCGTTGCACTCGCCGCTCTGCTCGTCATCGTGGCGGTGCTGACCGTCGCCCGCCGCCGCCCGTCCTGACCTGCCGCGGCACCTCCGCAGAATGCGAGTCATTCCGTCCGGGCGACTGGAACTGGAGCGCGAGCGCTGTCCGCCAGTTCGAGGAGTAGCAGCCAGGCGCCCCAAAGAAAGCACACGGCGCCCAAGAACGTTCCGCTGTTGTCGATGCGGGCTGAGACCACCTCGTCAGTAGCGGGGCGTACGAACGCGGCGATCGCCGAGATCATGAAGAAGATCGAGCCGACCATGTTGAGCCATACGATTCGCCACGGAATCTCATTCCAGCGCCAACGCCAACGCCAACGGCGATGGCCGGGTGCAGCCTCTTCCTTCACCGCCAACCAACTCGCGACGAGGAAGCAGATCGACCCAAAAAAGTCCGGCGACCACACCCGCAGGTTTTGCTGGCTAACGGTGAAGGCTGTGTTCAACGCCTCGAACGTGGTCACGTTGAAGAACAGCGTGCCGAGCAGCTGTACCGCGGCTGCCCACCAACCCAGGCCGCGTGGCTTGATCCCGAACCACTGGTAGACGACGTGCTCACCAGTACCGGTCGCGCTGGACGCCTGGACGTACTGCAGGTAGCCAGCGCTGGTAAAGAACAGCGAGCCGACGAAATAGATCGAGGAGATGACCTTCGCGGATACGACCTCCGACAACGATGGCACCGAACCGACCGCAAAACAGGCCGATCCGATCATGAAGAGAACTCCGACCCACCAACCGATTTCGCGCGGCGCCCACAGGACGGCATGGGGCCGCCCCGCTGTGCGATTACTTGGCCCGGTAAACCCGCGAGCGCGGCGCGGACCGTACCCCTTCCGGTGCCGACGGGCGGTGAATTCGACAACCTCGCCGTCGGGGCGGCGCACCAGTTCGCGAATGACGAATGGCCCCCATGTCTCCGAGCTGATCCGGACCCAGCCGGCAGGCAGCTCCCACGTCGAGGTCGCTTGCATCCGGGCCTCCTGCCAGCGGTCGATGCCGATGAGCAGCACCCATTGTCTTAAGCCGTGGCGGCGCGTCATGCTGCGGGGCGTCGACTACGCCCATGATGAGTTTGAAAACATCGCTACCTCCGCAGCCGACTACACACGAGGACGCGATACGGCATGAATGGTCCAGGGACGAAGGTGGCGCGGTAGCCTACGGTCAGTGTTCCGCCCTTTCGGTGAAAGCCGGGCGATGACAATGGTCGAAGGTCCCCGAGTCGATTCGACGCTCGAGGCGAACCCCGGATACCGCTTGGCGGCTAAGGGCCGTGAGGCAGCCGAAGACGAGCGGCTAGAACTACTCGAGCAGCTCTTCGATCCGGGCTCCCGTCGGCTGCGCGAACTGGTGAAGCCTGGCTGGCGTTGCCTCGAGGTCGGTGCCGGCCGCGGATCGATGGCTGCGTGGCTGGCGGAGCGGGTGGGTCCGAGCGGTCACGTGGTAGCGATCGACATCGACGTGGGGTACCTGGCTCGCCGGGATGTCCCCAATCTGGTGGTGCGGCAACACGACATCCTGGACGATCCCGTCGATGATCTGGATCCGGGATCGTTTGACCTCGTCTGCTCCCGGCTGATGCTGTTCTGGCTGGCGGATAGGCAGGAACGCGCGGTCCAGCAGATGGTGCGATGCCTGCGTCCGGGCGGCTGGCTGATCGACGAAGACGGCGACTGGGGCACCGCCGGTCCGGTGGATCCCTCGCATCAGCTGTACGCCGGCTACCACCGGGTCTACCAAGCCGGGCAGTGGTTTGCCGCCCGGGGCTATGACCCCCTCTTTGGGCGCAAACTGCCAGCGCTTTTCGAGCGCTGCGGCCTGGAGAATATCCACCACCAGGCCAGCGCCGAAGTGGTGCGTGGTGGTAGCCCGTGGGCACGGTGGTGGCGGGACACCCTCGATGCCATCAGAGCCTGGGGGCTGGCCGACGGGAGCCTGCCTGGGTCGGCCGAGGAGGACCACGAGGCGCTCACCGCCGCGTGCCTGGAGCCCACGGTGTGGTTGATGTCCGAATTGCTGCATGCCTGCACGGGTCAGCGCAGCAGCTGACGAGAACGAAGCCGATCAGCAATCGGTAGGCATAACGAAGTGCGCAGTACCGGCCCGGCTCCTCGTGTGCGCCGGAGCAATCCTCATCCTCGATCGGTCGTCTGGCTTGCTTGATCGTCGAGGGCCGCTTGTATGAGCGCGCGAGCAGCCCAGATCGAGACGCGCGTCTGCTCGTCGGTGGGCAGGCCTCGCAGGTCCTGCAGAACGATGAGCGCCTCCCACCCGACGACCATGGCGAGGGCGGAGACCAGACGCTCGAATGCGGCCTCGTCTAGCTCACTACGCAGCGGCGCGATGGCGCGCTCGATCCAGGCGATGCGCCGATAGCCGCGCTTGGGATGCTCGATGTTCTCGCCGGGCGCGTCGACGGTCAGGCGGATGAGCGAACGGCCTAGTGGCAATGTCTGCGCCGACAGGTCGGCTAGTGCGCGGGTCATCGCTTGGACGCGCTCGGACACGTCGCCGCCGGCGTCCGCGCGGTCGATCGCAGTGTCCACCTCGTTTTGACTCAACAAGCCGAGGGTGGCATCGAGCAAAAGTTGATCGACGGTCGGAAAGTACTGGTATACCGTCCGCCGCGACACGTCAGCGGCTTCGGCGATCTCGGTCACGCCGGGCGTTGTCCGTCCGTTGCGGAGCAGCTCTGCGGCGGCATCGACGATCGCCGCGCGGGTTCGGCGGCGTTGCCGGAAGCGCCCAGTCTCTGAATCGGTGGTGGCCACGCCTGCCTCGATTTGCTTGACGGACTGATGCTGCATCAAGTATACATCAGTGCTGTAACTGCACATGAGTGCAACGAACAAAGGAGCTGCCACAATGAACAAGATCTCCGCCGAAGTGCGCGTCGCCCCGGCAGCCGATCAGTCGCTCGACGGACCGGTGACGTTGATGAACAGCTTCGCCGTCAGCCCTGACCGCGACCAGGCGTTCCATGAACTGTGGACGCAGACCAGCAGGTACTTCACCGCACAGCCCGGCTTCATTTCTCTCCGGCTGCACCGCGCCGTTTCCACAGACGCTCCGTACCGGTGGGTGAACGTCGCCAACTGGCAGTCCGAGGCGCACTTCCGGGCAGCGCACGGTACCGAGGAGTTCCGGCGCGTCGTCACCCAGCCCGGATGGGACGAGTTTCCGAGCTC
Source organism: uncultured Actinomycetota bacterium (assembly GCA_963809815.1). Taxonomy (GTDB): domain Bacteria; phylum Actinomycetota; class Actinomycetes; order Mycobacteriales; family Jatrophihabitantaceae; genus CAVVJA01. The sequence goes on along the minus strand of CAWELM010000010.1, from coordinate 318,133 downwards.
ACCCATGCTCTTTCAGGTCGTCACCGAAGTCAGCTGAAACGGCAGCGGGTTGCCTGACCGCGGTATCGAAGAAATGGTTCCGCGTGCCACCCCGTGCTCTTCGTCTTCGAGTGTCGACCGCTGATTCAGCTCTGTGCCATCTGCTTGCAACGGGTCGCCAAGGATGAGCGAGAACTGCAGGAAGTCAAAGATCGTGTCGCGCGCATATCTGCCTCGTGCCCGGCGTACGCTGCTCGCGATCAGGCAGGACGACAAGGAGGTCGCCGTGAAACTCGTAGCCGTCATCGGCGCACTGGGCATCGGCGCGCTGTTCGTGCTACTAGGACTCAAGCACAAGAAGACGCGCGAGGGTTCGGCGTCTTAACGGCCTTCCGAACACTTCAGGTCATCCAGCAGCTGGCGCTTTCGGCTGAGTTAACAATCCCGGGTGGCACATCTGTTCAGGAATTGGCTCCAGCTCAGCCAAAAGGGTGATTGCTGTGCGCTAGCCCGTGCTTCTGCGCGGGCGCGACCAGCCGATGGCTTATCTTGCCCTCCCGGATCGACACTTCCGGCCCCGGGTTCATGATCGCCGTGCGAAACGGCCTGAGTGAGATCATTGGGCGCGCTAGCATCACAGGATGTCGCCGCGGCATGGCAAGGGATCTGCGCCGCAGGAGATCCGATTCTGTCGGGCGCCGGATGGGGTGCGGATCGCCTACGCGGTGCACGGCAACGGTCCACCGCTGCTGATCTCGACATGCTGGCTCAGCCATCTGCAGTTCGATTGGGAAAGCCCGGTGTGGCGACACTTCGTGTCCGAGCTAGGGCGCATTGCGACGGTCATACGGTTCGACGAACGCGGTCATGGCTTGTCGGATTGGGACGTTACCGATCTTTCTCTCGAATCGCGGATCGGCGACCTCAAGGCCGTCGCCGATGACGCTGGGTTCGACCGGTTCGCGATGATGGCCATGGCGCAGGGCGGTCCGGTGGCAATCTCGTATGCAGTGCGACACCCGGAGCGGGTCTCTCGGCTGATGTTCTACGACAGCTATGCGAACCGGTTACGGGGGATGACGGCCGAAGACATCGAGCTGGAGGACGCTTTCGATCACGTCATCAAGGCAGGCTGGGGTCGGCCGGAATCGACGTTCCGACGTGTCTTCAGTTCCATGATGATTCCCGGAGCCACCGAGGAACAGATGAGGTGGCTTGACGAGCTGATGCGCGTGTCGGTATCGGCGAGCAACATGGTGCGGGCCAAGCAGCAACGCAACAACGCCGACGTGAGCGATGTGCTGCCGCAACTGCGCGTTCCGACCCTCGTATTGCATGCGCGGGGTGACCGGATGAACAGCTTCGAGCACGGCCGCCACCTTGCGTCGAGCATCCGCGGGGCCCGTCTGGTAGCCCTGGAAAGCCAAAATCACATCCTGCTCGAAGACGAGCCGGCCTGGCCGGTGTTCCTTGATGAGGTCGAGCGCTTCCTCGCCCCCGACCGCCCGAAATCCTCGGCCGGCCCGGAATCAGCTGCACTCGACACGCTCACCGATCGGGAGCTCGAGGTGCTTACCTTGGCCGCGCAGGGCCGCGACAACGAGGAAATGGCTCAATCGCTCAGGCTCAGCGTCCGCACGGTGGAACGACACCTACAGAACATCTACGCCAAGCTGGACATCCAAGGCAAGTCTGCTCGCGCGGCGGCGGTGGCCCGTTTGCTGACGACGAGTTGATCGGCCCGTCGCGGGTCTACGCGCACTCCCCCAGTTCTCGCTGACACCACGCTCGTCGATATACGCGCAAGCACCGATGCGGCGCTGCCCGCTTCGCACTTAGCGTCACGGCCACACGGTCGAAGACCACGACGCGAGAGCGGGGAGATCACGATGAGTCAGGCGGAAATCCTGGATCCGATCAAGCAGAAGCACCGGGCCTTGTGGGCGCTCGGTGACTATGACGTGGTGGCGACAGACGTCGTCTCTGAGCTGGGTCGCACGATAATCGATGCCGCCGGCATCACGCCCGGGACGCGTGTCCTCGATGTCGCGGCTGGGTCGGGGAACGCGAGCCTGCCGGCCGCATCAGCGGGCGCCCGGGTCGTCGCTTCGGACCTCACACCTGAGCTGCTCGAGACGGGACGGCATCGCGCTGCGAGTCAGGGTCTGGACATCGAGTGGGTGGAAGCGGACGCCGAGCACCTTCCCTTCGAAGACGGCGACTTCGACACCGTTTTGTCTTGCGTGGGCGTGATGTTCGCGCCCTTCCACCAGCCGGTAGCCGACGAACTCGTGCGGGTGACCCGGGCCGGCGGCCGGATCGCGTTAGTGAACTGGACGCCAACTGGTTTCGTCGGTCAGCTGTTCGCGGTCATGAAGCCGTATGTCGCACCGCCGCCGCCCGGTGCGCAGCCGGGCCCACTGTGGGGTACCGAAGACCATGTCCGCACTTTGTTCGGCGATCGCGTGACCGATTTCCAGGCTCGGCCGCAACTGCTCACGGTCGAGCAGTTCGAGAACGCCGAGAGCTTCCGGGACTTCTTCAAGAAGTACTACGGCCCGACGATCGCCGCCTACCGCAACATCGCGGATGACCCAGAACGTACTGAGAAGCTCGATCACGAGCTGGCCGACCTCGCCCGTCGGAACGACGCCGACAGCGGCATCATGACGTGGGAGTATCTCGTCGTCACGGCGACCAAACGGCCGTAGGCCGAGCCGATTGGATCATGCCGCCAAGCCGCTACCGTCGATGTCCAGATCACGGATCGCGCGACGGACGGTAGCGGCAAGGCGCTCCTGGCTCCGTCTGTTGTGCAGCGGTCCAGCCCCGTTCGTCAGCAGGAGCCGAGTCTCCGCCACTCCGCGAACAGAGACCGGACCCTCAGCGAGTAACCGCCGAGACAGTTCCCCGATCTCGGCCGCGGAGGCAAGAATGCCGTCCCGAGACAATGGCGCGCCGGCTGGCCTGGTATAGCCCGATGCAATGGCTCCCGCCAGGGCGCGCTGCAAGCCGGAGGCGAGATCGCGGCGGGTTTGCATACTGGTCAACTCCTGAGCGCGTAGCGCGGATACGACGCTCGCGTCAGGCGAGGCACCGTCCGCAAGGTCACGATCGATCCGGCCGGCAGTCAAGTGCCTCCGTAGATAATCGCGCAGCCTGGCACGTACCCCGACGACACCTCCGGCACCGTCATCGATGAGGAGCATCTCGACCTTCCTCCGCGCACGACTAACAACCCGACATCGATATTCCCAGCCCGAACGAGCTGCCGCATCGGGAGAACTTCGTATCTCATGGGGTACCGGTCGATCCGGAGCCTTACGCATCTCCGATCTCCACATTGCGCGTAGTGGCCGGCCGTAGCCCGAGCCGCTAGCTACTCAGTCGAGGGAGTAGGGCGGGTACTCGTCGACGAGCAGCAGCAGATATGCGTCGACCCGGAGCCACCATCGCAGGACACCCAGCGTGAAGTGACGCAGCCCGGCTGGCCAGTGCGCGGTGAACAACACGGCAAAGAAGGCGATCACCAGCACGACGAACCCAGCGATTGAGAGCAACACCAGCATGATCAGCTGCGGAATCACGAGAATGAATCGGAATCCGACTGTCAGGCGGTTCCGCTGCTCGAGCTCCGAGTGAATGGCGACGCGAATGCGCGGGTCAACGCCTGGATCCTCCTGCGTCACCGTAAAGTCGAACGGCGGGTACTCCTCGCCGAGGAACGAAACATAGATACTCGTCCGGACGTAGTACCTGAGGTACATCACTTGGAAGTCCGCGAACCCCGCGGGCAGGCGACCGGTGAACAGAATGATGAACCAAGACACCACCGCCAGCACCTCGGCCACATAGCGGAGCAGGCTGAGCACGATCAGGTGGGGTATGGCCAAAAGCCAGTTGACCAGTGGCCGCCAATTCGCGACGCGGTCCGGCGGATCGAAGGTGAATTCGGCCGGATACGGTTCGCCTACGGCTTGCATGAGCACCTCCCGTTTCGGTTGAACCTACCGGGCGTCGGCTTCGGTGTCTGTGGTGCTGGCGGTAGTGATCGGGCACGCTATCGGATATGAACGACGAACAGTTCCGGCGTACCTATTCACGAAACGAGAGCGAGGCCGACCGGCTGGACCGCAACTACTCCGAGATGTTGCAGGAGCTACGCGTGGCCCAGACCGGCGTTCAGATCCTGTTCGCGTTCCTCCTGAGCATCGCCTTCCAGCAGCGGTTCAACGACATCGACGCCTTCCAGCTCACGGTTTACGTGATCACCCTGCTGTGCGCCGCCATGTCCGCGCTGCTGCTCATCGCACCGGTTCCAGCGCATCGCGTGCTCTTCCGCCAGCATCGGAAGGACGAGCTGGTCACGTTCACCGGGCGCGTGGCCGCCGGCGGCCTGATCTTTCTGATGTTGGCGATGCTGGGGGCGGTGCTCTTCGTGATCGATTGGGTAGTGAACTTGCCGCTCGCACTCGCTAGCGTGGCCGGGTTGGCTGCGACCGGGGCTTGGTTCTGGTGGATCCAGCCAACCCGGTGGGCAGCCCCTAACCCCCCCATCGCAGAGAGCGCCGGCGGGCCGGACGACGACGCCGACATCGGTTCGCCAGGTACGTCGGCCGATCACTGACGGCAAGGAATAGGCTGACAAGTGGAGGACAGATGGGTCTAGGACAGGCGCTGCAGTCGTGGCCCGTGGTGCGTCAGCTGCGTGGTCCCGACGTCTTCGCCCGCGGCACCGCGGTGACGTCCCGGCGCACTGAGCAACTCGTAGCCCGAACCGAGACCGCTGACCGCGTCGTGGCAAGCGTGTGCCCCTACTGCGCCGTCGGCTGCGGACAACGCGTATACGTCAAGGACGAACGAGTCGTGCAGATCGAGGGCGACCTCGACTCGCCGATCTCGCGCGGGCGCCTGTGCCCGAAGGGATCCGCGAGCCTTGAGCTGGTCACCAGCCCGCACCGCCAGACGCGCGTGCTCTACCGCCGACCGCACGCAACCGAGTGGGAGAGTCTCGATCTCGAGACGGCAACCGACATGATCGCCGATCGGGTCATCGAGTCGCGCGCCCGCACCTGGCAGGACATGGACGAGCATGGCCAACCGCTGCACCGTACGCTCGGCATCGCCGGGCTCGGCGGTGCCACGCTGGACAACGAAGAGAACTACCTGATCAAGAAGCTCTTCACCGCCCTGGGCGCGATCCAGATCGAGAATCAGGCGCGTATTTGACACAGCTCGACCGTTCCCAGTTTGGGAACCTCCTTTGGTCGCGGTGGAGCGACAACATTCCAGCAAGATCTGCAGAATTCCGATTGCATCGTCATTCAGGGCTCCAACATGGCCGAGTGTCACCCGGTTGGATTCCAATGGGTGATGGCCGCCAAGGCCCGAGGTGCGACCGTCATACACATCGATCCGCGCTTCACCCGGACATCCGCCGTCGCCGATCTACACGTCCCGCTCCGGGCCGGAAGTGATATCGCGTTCCTCGGCGGCATCGTCAACTACATCCTGCAGAACGAGAAGTACTTCCATGAGTACGTCCTCGCTTACACGAATGCGGCCACGATCCTGCGCGAAGACTTTCGCGACGTCGACGATCTCAACGGCCTCTTTTCCGGGTACGACCCGGAGTCCGGCACCTACGACACTCGGTCGTGGGGATATGAAGGCGTATTAGAGTCGCCCGCGGCTGGCAGCCGGGAGCATCTCGAGGGCGCAGACCGGGATAGCGACGCAGCACAGCGGCCCAGGATGGCGGGGCACGCGATGGGTGGGCATGGAGCCCGGCTGGCTCACGCCATCGTGCAACGAGACGAGACCTTGCAGCATCCGCGGTGCGTCTTCCAGGTGCTCAAGCGTCACTTTGCCCGCTACACGCCGGAACTCGTCGCTCAGACCTGCGGAGTGCCACCTGAGTTATTCGCCAAGGTGTGCGAGGCGGTGACGGCGAACAGCGGGCGCGATCGCACAACCGCCTGGGTCTATTCAGTCGGTTGGACCCAGCATTCGGTGGGCGTCCAGTACATCAGGACGGCCGCAATCATCCAGCTGCTGCTGGGCAACATCGGCCGGCCCGGCGGCGGGATCATGGCGCTGCGTGGCCACGCGAGCATCCAAGGCTCCACGGATATCCCGACCCTCTTCGACTTGCTGCCTGGCTATCTGCCGATGCCCAAGGTCGGTGGACACGACGACATCGACGGGTACCTGGACGCGATTTCCAGCCCGGACCAAAAAGGATTCTGGACCGAGGCCCGGGCTTACCTGGTCAGCCTGCTCAAGTCGTACTGGGGTGACGCGGCTATCGAGGCGAACGACTACTGCTTCCACTACCTGCCCAGGCTTACGGGTGATCACGGGACCTACCACACCGTCATGGACATGATGGACGACAAGGTCGAGGGCTACTTCCTGATCGGTCAGAACCCAGCTGTCGGATCGGCGCACGGCAAGATGCAACGCCTGGCAATGGCGCACTTGAAATGGCTTGTCGTCCGGGACCTGAACGTCATCGACTCAGCCACCTTCTGGAAGGACAGCCCCGAGATCGAGACCGGTGAGCTGGTCACCACGGACATCGGGACCGAGGTGTTCTTCTTGCCGGCGGCATCGCACGTTGAGAAGGACGGCTCCTTCACCCAGACGCAGCGACTTCTGCAATGGCATCACAAGGCGGTGGAGCCACCCGAGGACTGCCGCAGCGACCTGCATTTCTTCTTCCATCTCGGACGCAAGATCCGAGAGAAGCTGGCGTCCTCGTCCGACATACGCGATCGCCCGATCCTGGATCTGACCTGGGACTACCCGACCGACCACACAGGCGAACCGTCAGCCGACGCCGTGCTGCAAGAGATAAACGGATACCACCTGCGCGGGGCGCAGGCCGGCGATCCCCTGACGTCCTATACCGAAATGAAGGCCGATGGCTCGACATCCGGCGGCTGCTGGATCTACACCGGTGTGTACGCCGACGGAGTCAACCAGGCAGCGCGGCGACGTCCCGGCAGTGAGCAGTCGTGGGTCGCGCCGGAATGGGGCTGGGCCTGGCCCGCCAACCGACGAATTCTCTATAACCGGGCATCGGCGGATCCCGAAGGCCGGCCGTGGAGTGACCGCAAGGCGTATGTCTGGTGGGACGAATCGAGTGGCCGATGGACTGGGCCCGATGTCCCGGACTTCGAGATCACCAAGCCGCCGTCGTACCGCCCCGAGCCGGGCACTGGTGGCGTCGACGGCATCGCTGGTGACGATCCGTTCATCATGCAAGCCGACGGGAAGGCGTGGCTGTTCGCACCTTCTGGTCTTCTCGACGGGCCGCTGCCCGCGCACTACGAACCGAGCGAGTCGCCGGTGCGAAACCCCTTCTATCGCCAGCAAGCAAACCCCGCACGGCAAGTCTTCAAGCGAACCGACAACCTCCAGAACCCCTCGCCGCCCGAGCCTAATTGGCAGGTATACCCCTTCGTATTCACGACCTATCGGCTCACCGAACACCACACCGCGGGCGGCATGAGCCGATGGCTCTCCTACCTGTCGGAGCTGCAACCAGAGTTCTTCTGCGAAGTATCCCCAGAGCTCGCGGCACTTCGCGGACTCCAGCAGTTGGGTTGGGCCACGATCGTTACCGCCCGCACGGCCATCGAGGCCCGCGTGCTCGTGACCGATCGAATGGCGCCGCTGACGGTCGACGGGCGAACCGTTCACCAGATAGGCCTCCCCTACCACTGGGGAGTCGGAGGGGACGCGCTGTCCCGCGGAGACTCGGCCAACGACCTGTTCGGTGTCACGCTCGACCCAAATGTGCACATCCAGGAGGACAAGGCTGCCTCGTGCGATATTCGGGCCGGCCGGCGACCCACCGGGCCCGCCTTGCTCGAGTTCGTCGCCGACTACCGTCGCCGCGCTGGGATCACGACGGAGACTGGCAATCGGGGGCGCACCCCTGCTAGCCCGGAAGATCGGGGACGATCATGACAGACCACGACATCACCTCCGTCCGTCAAGACTGTCGAACCGCGAAAGGGATTCTTTACCGATACTTCGGTATGTATCGGCTGCAAGGCGTGTGAGGTCGCGTGCAAGGAATGGAACGCGATACCCGAGGATGGCTTGAATCTGCTCGGCACGTCGTACGACAACACCGGTGCGCTCGGCGCGAGTACCTGGCGGCATGTCGCATTCATCGAGCAGAAGCGCCCGACCTTTCTCGGCCTGCCGTCCGCGCGTCCGTCCAGCGACGGCGCCGACCGCGCAGAAGGTAGTGAGTTCCGCTGGCTGATGTCGTCGGATGTCTGCAAGCACTGCACGCACGCTGCGTGTCTCGACGTTTGCCCGACCGGCGCGCTGTTCCGAACCGAGTTCGGCACGGTGGTCGTGCAAGACGACGTCTGCAACGGTTGCGGTTATTGCGTCGTGGCCTGCCCATTCGGCGTTATCGAGCGCCGTACGGGTGATCCCGACACCCCCAACGTCGGACTGGCTCAGAAGTGCACGTTGTGCTACGACCGGCTCGGAGCCGGAATGACGCCGGCCTGCGCACAAGCGTGCCCCACCGAGTCGATCCAATTCGGCGACCTGGATGAGTTGCGCGAGCGGGCGACAGCTCGACTTGCCGCCGCTGCAAGCCAACGGCGCGACCGATGCCCGGCTCTACGGTCACGATCCGGAGGACGGAATCGGCGGTGCCGGCGCCATGTTCTTGCTCCTCGACGAGCCCGAGGTCTACGGCTTGCCGCCGGATCCGGTCGTGACCACGCGGGATCTGCCGGCAATGTGGCGCCGCGCCGGTCTGGCCGCAGCGACTCTGGTTGCCGGAGCCGTCGCCTCGTTCCTGGGGGGCCGCGGGTGAACGGGTCGCCCCGACGGCGCTCTTCCAGCAGCGACGCTCCGAGCGTCGGCGTCGGAATTCGACAACGCCCAACGCGGTCAGGGCGGAGCGCGGCGCGGCCGCCGCGAGCGGACCGTCGTCCCGGACGTGGAATTCACGTCGTACTACGGCCGGCCAGTCGTCAAGTCTGCACCCTGGGCCTCCGACATCCCCGGTTACCTGTTCCTCGGCGGCCTGGCAGCGGGCTCCTCTCTCCTCGCTGCCGGCGCCGACCTGACCGGCCGCGACTCCCTGCGCCGCCCGGCCCGAGTCACTGCTTCGGCCGCGATCGTCGCGAGCTTTGCCGCGCTGGTACACGACCTAGGCCGACCTGCGCGGTTCATCAACATGTTGCGCGTCGCCAAGCCGACATCCCCCATGTCGGTCGGAGTCTGGCTGCTCACCGGCTACGGTCCGCTGGTCGGTGTCGCAGCGGTATCCGAACTTCCGCGGGTCGGGCCCGCGTGGGCCGATCGTCTCGTCCGTCGAGCGGCGCGGCCGGCCGGACTGGCCGCGGCCGTCATGGCGCCGGCAGTCGCTTCGTACACCGCGGTGCTGCTGTCCGATACCGCCACCCCCACCTGGCACGAGAGCTACCGCCAGCTGCCATTCGTGTTCGTGGGGTCCGCTGCCGCCTCGTCAGGTGGAGCAGGCCTGATCTGTGCTCATCGCGCCGACGCCGCCCCCGCGCGTCGGATGGCGGTCGGCGGTGCGATCGTCGACGTGGCCACGCTGTACGCGATGGAACAGTCCCTGGGACTGGCCGCCGAGCCGTTACGCACCGGCGCCGCCGGTGCGTGGCTGCGCGCGGGAAAGATTCTTACTGGAGTCGGCGGAGTGGGCGCGGCGGTCAGCCGTCGCAGTCGCGCACTGTCGATTGCGTCGGGCGCGGCCCTCCTCGGCGGATCGATCTGCACACGATTCGGCATCTTCCACGCCGGAAAACAGTCCGCCGATGACCCGAAGTACACGGTCGCGCCGCAGCGGGAACGGCTCCGGGAAGGCCGCGGCGTCAGCCCCCGCTGATGATCTTGGGCGCATCGTCGCCGCAGGAACTAGTGTCCGACGGCATGGTGGTCGACCTGAACGCCGACCTGGGTGAGGGTTTCGGTGTGTGGCGGCTCGGTGATGATGCCGCCCTGCTCGAGGTGATCAGCAGCGCCAACGTGGCCTGTGGCTTCCACGCCGGCGATGCTCGCACCATGCGCCAGGTATGTGACCTGGCGGTGGCCCGAGGCGTGGCGATCGGCGCGCAGGTCGGCTATCGAGATCTGGCCGGATTCGGGCGGCGACGGATCGAGATGGACGTCGATGAGCTGCAAGCCGACATCGGATACCAGATCGGTGCCCTCGACGCCTTCGCGCGAGCGGCTGGTGATCGCGTCTGCTACGTGAAGCCCCACGGGGCGCTGTACAACACGGCGGCGGGCGACGTTCACGTGGCCCAAGCAATCGCCGATGCAGTCGCCCGGTATGCGCCGGGGCAGCCGCTGCTCGGGCTGTTCGGCTCGGCGCTTCAGCAGGCCGCCGAGGACCGATCCGTGCCCTTCGTGGCAGAAGCATTCGCCGATCGCGCCTACACCCCTGACGGGCGGCTGGTCCCGCGATCCGAAGCCGGCGCCGTGCTGACCGACACCGACGTGGTGGTGGCGCGCAGTGTGCGGATCGCGCTCGAGGGTGTCGTTATGGACGTCGAGGGCGGCCCGGTAGCGGTGTCCGCTCGGTCGTTGTGCGTCCACGGAGACACGCCCGGCGCGGTAGACCTTGCCCGGGCAGTACGGGCGGCCCTGACCGCGGCCGGCATCGCAATCGAGAGGTTCGCGAGATGAACGAGATCGTGGCCCGAGGTACTCAGGACGAGCCGATACATCGGGTACGGCTGCTGCCCTGTGGTGATCGAGCGACCCTCGTCGAGCTGCCGCCGGACGCTGGCGTGCTGGAGTTCCGCGCGGATGTGGCGGCACTGGGCCTCGCCGGCGTCGGCGAACTCGTACCTGCGGCGCGGACGCTGCTCGTGCACCATGCCGCCGTACGCGGACCGGTCGTGCGCGCGGCGCTCGTCACGCTGCCTGTTCGGAAGCCGGACGCGATAGCGACGACGGCGCCGGTCCAGGTCGCGGTTCACTATGACGGCGCGGATCTTGCCGCGGTCGCCGACGAGATCGGCTGCTCGGTCGAGGCCGTCGTCGCGCAGCACCAGGACCCGACCTACACCGTCGCGTTCTGTGGGTTCGCTCCGGGGTTTGCATATCTGGTCGGGCTTCCGTCGGCGCTGCACCTGCCTCGCCTGGCGACGCCGCGAACGCGGGTACCCGCGGGATCGGTGGCGATTGCCGGCGAGTACACCGCTGTCTATCCTCGCAAATCCCCTGGTGGTTGGCGATTGCTCGGTCGCACCGACACCACCTTGTGGGATGCCGATCTCGACCCCCCGGCCATCCTCACGCCAGGCCGCGTCGTCCGGTTCGTCGCGGCATGATCGAGATCATCGCGCCCGGCCCGCTCGCCACGATCCAAGACCGGGGTCGCCCGGGCTACGCGCACCTGGGCGTCGGACGGTCCGGAGCGGCGGATCGCGAAGCGTTTGACCGGGCGAATCGCCTCGTCGGCAACGACCCGGCGGCGGCCGCGATCGAAGTGACGCTCGGCGGTCTCGCCATCCGGCTGCCGAGCCCAACTACCGTCGCGCTGACGGGCGCGGAGTGCGCGGGCGGTCCCGGGTGGGACGTCGCGGTCACGTTGCCAGCAGGCAGCCGGTTCGCGCTGGGCGTGCCGCGCACCGGCGTGCGGTCCTATCTCGCGGTCCGCGGCGGCATTGCGGTGCCGGCGGTTCTCGGGTCCCGCAGCACAGACACGCTTGGCGGACTCGGTCCGGCTGCCCTGCGGGCGGGAGATTTGGTGCCGACCGGATCAGCGACCGTCGGTCGAGTGAGCGGAGAGGTCGCGGCCGCGCCGGCCCACCGGCCGGCCCTCCGGGTGATCCTCGGACCTCGGGCGGACTGGTTCAAACGCAAAGCCGTGACTGCGCTGACCAGCTCGGTCTGGACGGTACGGCCGGAATCCAGCCGGGCGGGCGTGCGGCTCGCGGGTCCGGCATTGAAGCGGAAGGTGACCGTCGAGCTGGCGAGCGAACCGACTGTGCCCGGCGCTCTGCAAGTGCCGATGAGTGGCATGCCCATCTTGCTCGGACCGGATGCGCCGGTGACGGGTGGCTACCCAGTCATCGCGGTGGTCCATTCCCACGATCTCGACGCAGCCGGTCAACTACGGCCTGGCGACGAGGTGCGATTCCACGTCTGGTGAAAGGCAGGACGACCCTACGGCTAGCCGAACACGATCGTCTTGTTCCCGAACACCAGCGTCCGATGCTCCACGTGGGCGGACACTGCCCGCGCCAGAACCACCGTTTCCAGGTCGCGTCCTTTCCGGATGAGGTCGGCGACCGAGTCACGATGGGACACCGGCGTCACATCCTGGGCGATGATGGGGCCCTCGTCCAGGTCAGCTGTCACGTAATGCGCGGTCGCGCCGATCAGCTTGACGCCTCGTTGCTGTGCTTGGTGGTAAGGCCGGGCCCCGCTGAATGCCGGCAGGAACGAATGGTGGATGTTGATGATCCGCGCTGGGTAGGCGGATAGCAGCGTCGGCCCAAGAATCTGCATGTACCGAGCGAGCACCACCAACTCGACCTCGCTAGCGTGCAGGATGGCGCGGATCTGGTGTTCCTGCTCGGACTTGGTGTCCGGGGTGACCGGCAGGTAGTGGAACGGCACCCCACTGAATTCAGCCAGGGCCGCGTGATCGGGATGATTGCTGATCACCGCCACGATCTCGGCTGAGATCTCTCCGGCCCGCCAGCGCGCGAGCAAGTCGGCGAGGCAATGCACCTCGCGCGACGCGAGCACGGCGATGCGGGGCCTATCGTCGACGAACCGGATGTCGACCCGCATGCCGAAGCGCCTGGCGACATCGGCGAACTGCGCTCCGACCTCGTCCCGTGGTAGTGGATCCGAACTGGTGTCGAACTCGACCCGCTGGAAGAAGACGCTGGTCTCGGTGTCGACGTGCTGCTCGGCGTGCAGGATGTTGCCGCCGACGGTGAGCACGAACTCGGCCACCGCGTGGACGAGTCCGGGCTGGTCGGGACAGGACAACAGCAGGACGACACGCACCGGGTTCAGGAGTCGGCGGTCAGTGCGTCCGGCGGCGCACGGCCCGGATCCTGGCCGCGAGCAGCAGCGTCACGAGCAGCGTCGTGCCTCCGACGACCGCTTTTCCTTTGGGACTTTTCGTCCAGGCGATCAGGTTCTGCTTCGCGAGATCGGCGAGCCGCTTCGGGTTGGTGCGCTCCGCCAGCTCGTCGACGGTGGTCGCGAGCGACGCACGAGCCTGCTCGATCTCGCGCTGGATCTCCTCTGGTGACCGCTGCACCGTCACGCCCGGCTCCTTCCATAGATGCCGCTCGCCGCAGAGCCTAGTGTCTAGCTCTAGTGTCTAGGTCATGACACGTCTTGCTCCCGGCGACCCCGCTCCCCCGTTCACGCTGTCCGACGCTGACGGGAAGCAGGTGTCACTCTCTGACTATGCGGGCCGTAAGGTCGTCGTCTACTTCTACCCAGCTGCGTCGACGCCCGGCTGCACGAAGGAAGCATGCGACTTCCGTGACAATTTGGCCGACCTCAACGACGCCGGGTTCGCCGTCGTCGGAATTTCCCCGGACTCGCCGGCTAAGATCGCGAAGTTTCGCGACAACGAGTCGCTGACCTTCCCGCTGCTGTCCGATCCCGACCGATCAGTTCTGTCGGCCTACGGCGCGTACGGCGAAAAGTCGATGTACGGCAAGAAGGTCACAGGCGTGATCCGCTCGACGTTCGTCATCGACGAGAACGGCAAGATTCAGGAGGCGCTGTACAACGTCCGGGCCACCGGTCACGTTGCGAAGCTGCGCCAGGACCTCGCCGTGTGAGCCGCCTGGGGCCGTAGCCCAACGGCAGAGGCAACGGTTTTAGGTGCCGTCCAGTGTGGGTTCGAATCCCACCGGCCCCACTTCTTGACCAATCCGTTTGTATGCAGATTCCGTTGCCCTGGCAGCGGTATATGCCTCCTGATCGTGGCTAGGGCACCGGCTGGCCGGCTGGGGCGCTGCGGATGTTGTGGCCGACAGACGTGAGGCACTTGCCGTCGGTCAGCCGCCACTTCCAGCCGTGCATCTGGCACGTGAGCACGTCGCCGTCGATCGAGCCGAACCGCGACAGGTCGGCCTTGAGGTGCGGGCACCGCCGCTGCACCTCCCAACCGTCGAGCGTGATCGATTCGGCGGCTTCAGCGGCATTCTGCTCGGCGAACCAGCCCTCGGCGTAGTTGAGCCGTTCCTCGGACAGACATTTGAAGAAGACGTAGATGAATTCGTTATAGGGGCCGATGCGTTGCGCGGAGAATCGGCAGGACAAGAACAGGCTGTTGACCCAGTCGACTTCGTGATCGTGAACGAGCTGTTCGAGGTAGGCGCGGCGGGTGCGGAAGCGATACCGCACCTTCTCCCCTGCGTATTGCCGCAGCTCGCGGGCGACGAAGTCGATGATGAAATCGATATCGCCGCGTTCGGCGTCCTCGGCCGTGAGCCGGACTCCGCCATTGATGCCGGCCGCCATGTGGTCCGCTTCCTCCAACAGCGGGGTGAACCACTCCTGCAGGATCGGGATGACGTCGATTTCGGGGTGGGCCCAGGTGGCCTTGACCGCCTCGACGGCGGGCTGGGCCCGGGCCTGGTAGTCACGGAGGTACGCCGCCTTGTCGGCGAACAGTTTCTCCACCTCGGCGTCGGACATCGGATGCTCGACCGGGCATCCGGGCTGCTACGACGTCGGCCACCGACCCGGGCAGCAACAACCGTCCCTCGCCGTGGCCTCGTTCGGCCAGCCACTCGAGAAAGACGACCTGATCCGGGAAGATGTTCGACTCGTCGCCGAAGATGTCGTTGAACCCCCACAGCTCCTCGTCAAGAAAGCAGGGCGGCCCAGCGGTTGGGAAGACATAGGCGGCTGCGAGTTCCTCGATGTATCGCAAGGTCCGGTCGAACTGCCGTGCCCGCTTCTGCCACCCGAGCGCCTGCTTGGCGCGCTTGGGCAGCTCGTACACCATGGGGAACCAGATCGCACCGGAGAACTGGATCAGGTAGGCGTCGACCGGGCCGAGTTCGAGAAATGCAGTCAGGTTGGCCGGCCGCGCGTCGTTCTGATTCAGCAGCCGTTGCTCGCCGTCGTATACCCACAGCGACGAGTCACCGATAGGGCCGTCCGTGGGTGACGTCAACGACTGGATCATCACCTGCAGACCGTCCAGGTCGAGCACCTCGCCGGACACGGTCTTGACAATGTTCCGAAAACCTAGATCCCGAATGCCGTCCTCGAGTTCGGTGGTCGGGAACTCGGGCAGCAGCACGGTGATGCCCTTGTCGACGTGGTCGCGCAGATTCGCCGGGTCGAAGTGGTCATGGTGCAGGTGGCTGACGTACAGGTAGTCCGCACGGCCGAGCTCGTCCCAGTCCAGCTGGGAGTTGTCCGGGAACGGGAACCACGATCCGAAGTACGCGGGATTGACCCAAGGATCGGTGAGGATGCTGCCGTACGCGGTCTCGATCAGCGCGCTGGCGTGCCCCAGCCCGGTGACTCGCATCAGTGTGATTGCTCCCGTTCAGTCCGGTCGGCGTCCGCGACCACGGTAACCGAGGCGCCGGCCGCCCGTGACGATTGCCGTGCCGATCGTGGCGGACAAGCCACCGCCGGGCTACCTGGATGAACGGGCAACGCTCGGTCGGGTGAAACCGGCGCCGAAGCACAGGAAGCCCGCGGCCGTCGCAATGCCCTCGAATCCTCGGGAGGCGACCTCCAGCTGTGCCGAGGCCAGTGCAGTGGCTACCGTCTCGCCCCCGCGTAACCGATCGTGGAAGGCAACCATGAGCGGCCAGGTTTCCGTGTCGAGAATGGGCAGCACCGATGCCACGAGCTGCGAGGTGCCCTGCGCGAGAAGGCTCGCGGTCAGCCCGAGCAGCTCGTCTCCAACCGGTACGACCGGACGGCCGGCATCGCAGGCCGCCACGACGACCGTGTGTGGCGTCCGGCGCAGCTTCTCCAGGTCGTAGATCATCAGCGGTCCGTCGGCCAGGCCTAATGACCCGAACTGCGGGTTGTCGGCACGCACCCGCCCATGGGTGGCCAGGTGGGCCAGTGCGGCACCGTCCAGGCTCGCCGCCACCGACTCAACTGTTGCCATGTCACCCACCAGCGGCTTGACACCGTAGATCGACGCCACGGCCTCCGCCTCGGCCCGGGCGCCCGGCAAATCCGGACCAGCTGCCACGACGACGGCGCCGCGCCTCGCCCGACGTGTGATCGCCCCATGCCAGAGCGTCGCTGAGGGTGCGACGGTAATCGGGCGGCCGGCGCAGGACGGCAGCGCAGACCATGGGAGCCACTGCAGGTGGCCGGTCGGCACGACGAGCAAAGACCGATCATCGACATCCGGCGCCGAGCCCAACAGGATTCGGTCCAGTTCAGCCACTGTCGCTCGCAGTAGGGAATGCGCCGCCTCCCGGCTCGGCTTCGAGGCGCTGCGGCGGGCTAGTCGGTGCAACGCGAACGGGAGGCGGTCGGCTAGGTCGAGCACCGGCGCCAATGGGCCCAGGTCCCGCATCCGGACGTGCCCATCGACGACCGTGATGACCCGTAGCTGCTCGTCCAGGGCGACATATTCCACCACAGCGGCGCCCCCCAATGCCTCCGCGAGATCGGCCACGGACGGCGCCGCCGCTGCCCCGAGATGACTCGCCCGCTGGTGCCTCTCGTGGTCTCGGATCTGCCGCTCAAGGCCTAGTTGGCGCGCGCTGAGGGTGCCGCTCGGGCGGCCCGCGGTGCGAGCCTCGTCAATGTCTCGGGTGACGATGCGTAGTTCGGAGAGCGCCTCAGACAGCGCTTCGTCGCGCGTCGCAGTGGGCGCTTTGTGCAGATGACTCGCCCGTCCGATTTCGGCCCAGGCGAAAGCCTGCCGAGCTGAACCGTCTTCGATGGCAAGGCCCAGTCCGAGCGACGCGAGATCGACACGGTGCCCGGCGACGTGCGCACGCATATCGGTGGCCGCGATGGCCGCAGCATGATCGTCAAGAATTCGCAGCCCAGACCGCGCGGCCGACCGGGCGGCCGTGCGATTGCCGGTGGCTTGATACAGCAGCGCTTGCGCATACCAGCCCCGCGCGCGAAGGGTGGCGGCGCCTCGCCGACGAGACAGTCCGGCACGCGTCAGTAGCGTCACGGCTCGGTCGGAACGCCCCCGGTCCAGCTCACGTTGTCCGGCAACCAAGCGAGCCTCGAGAGCGACATCGGGCCACAGGCCGCCCGTGCCGGCAATCGCTCGCTCCAACTCGGCCGTGCGAATGCGCGGCGAGTCACCGGCGAGCTCGTAGGTCAATACCAGCACCCGGGCGAGAGCCGCGAGCTCCGCGTGCCCGAGACCGTCCAGTTCTCGAGCGGCGGTTCTGGCTTGGTGGAGGGCACCATCCAGATCCCCTCCGAGCTGCTCCGCGCGCGCCAACAGCAATCGCGCCTCGGGCAGGATCGAGTGCCGCTGTTCGCGTAGACATTCCGTGATCGCCCGCTCCGCTGCCTCCCGTGCTTCGGACACCAAGCGCACCGACAGGAGCAGCTCGGCGCGGTCTCGCAGCAGCGGCGAAACCTGCGATCCAAGCTGGCGGAAGCGAGCCTCGGCTTGGTCGAAGTACGCCAATGCGGACGGGATATTTCCGCGAAGCACTTGGACGTAGCCCAAGTTATGGATGCCGATGGCGACCGATAGGGCCAGATTGAGTCCGTCCCACAGGCGTAACGCCTCACGAATGTCCTTCTCCGCGGCGAGGAACTGGCCGCGGTGCGCCCGTCCGAGACCTCGATTGACGTAGACCCGCGCGGCCCAGCGGTCGTCGTGCGCCTTGCGAAGGACCGGCAGTCCGGCCCGGTAGTCGACGACGGCCTCGTCGAATCGACCCGCCTGCTGCAGGATCGCCCCGCGCTGGACATGAGCGCGGGCCCGGTCCACGCCATGCAGGACGCCAACCGCCGAATCGATCATGCGCATGGCAGTTGCCGACCGGCCGCGCCACATCAACACGAACGCCAGCGTCATTCGCGCCTCGGCCGCGAGTTCCGTCGATCCGGCCTGCCGGGCGAGCCGGATGGCCATCCGCAGGAATGCCACGGATGCGTCCAGGTCTTCGAGGTAGAAGGCAGCCAGGCCCTGGGCGCGTGCCGCGACGGATTCGGCAGCCTTCTCGTGCGACTGATGTGCGCCGGCCATCGCTTGGGCAGCCAGGACTGCGGCCCGTCGTGGATCCACCTCGACGAGACCTAGGGCCTCGCGGGCCAGGTCCTCGGTGGTTGCCGCCATGGCTTAGAGCCTCCGCCAATAGGGGCAGGCTCTTAGTGGTTCCCGCCTACCCCTTCCGTGTCAAGCATTTTGTGCCCATTCTGGTGTATCAGCCCCGAGCATTCGCCCTCCGACCAGTCAGTGATCTCTTCCTGCCCACCGTGGAGTCGTGCATGTCCGAAACGACCGACATAGCCCAAGTACCGACCGACACGCTTGCCCATCAGCTGGTCGTCTCGCTCGAGCACGCCGACGTGGTCTTGGCGGAACTCGCCGCTCTTGCGCGCACCGGGATCCTGACGAGCGCGCCGACGCTACCCGCCGAGGACAAGAGCGTGGCGTTGGGCCTCGGTCTGATCCGGCTGTCGTATCCGAGCGATCGCGACCGTGCGGCCGCAGACCTGCCCGATGACGTGTCTGGCCGGAATCTCGACGACGTGCTCACCATGGTGCGCACCGCCTGCAGCTTCCGGTACCGAGGATGGATGCCGACGATCGGCAAGAACCGAGTCATGAACGGCATCGGAGGCGAAGGCGGCCAGGTCAGCGGCGGCGGCGGGCAGGTCAGCGGCGGCGGCGGCCAAGTCAGCGGCGGCGGCGGCCAAGTCAGCGGCGGCGGCGGGCAGGTCAGCGGCGGCGGCGGGCAGGTCAGCGGCGGCGGCGGCGGGCTGCCGTCCCCCTCTGACGGACCGATGTGGCCTAGGCAGGCCGCCTCGGGAGGGCACGGAGTACGCATCGGTGTGCTGGACACCCCGCTCGTCTGGAATCCGCAGTGGGGTCAGAACGTGCAGTCCCTCGATCCGTCCAACGGCGACAGCGAGCCGTACAGCAGCGTTAACGAGCCGTTCAGCTATGACGTCGGGCACGCTAACTTCGTGACGAGCCTTATTGCGTCACAAGCACCAGATGCCAACATCGGCGTCCTTGGCACATTGCACCCCGGCGATGCGTCGGCAACAGCTTGGGACGTCGCGTGCGCGATGGTGTCGTTCCTCGACCGCGACGTGGCGATCCTCAACCTCTCGCTCGGTTGCTACACCGAGGACAACCAGCCACCGCTTCTGATGCAACGCGCAATCCAGATCATGACGCCCAGACTGCTGGTCGTCGCGGCCGCAGGCAATCACCGCCAGCCGGCCCGCCCTCGCCCGTTCTGGCCGGCTGCTCTCGACGACGTCGTCGCGGTCGGCGCGTACGGCCCGAACCATGAACCGGCGCCATTCACACCGAAAGCGCCCTGGG
Source organism: uncultured Actinomycetota bacterium (assembly GCA_963809815.1). GTDB lineage: Bacteria > Actinomycetota > Actinomycetes > Mycobacteriales > Jatrophihabitantaceae > CAVVJA01. The sequence continues at coordinate 298,629 of CAWELM010000010.1, read as the reverse complement.
TTGATATCACCGCACCCGGCGTCGACATTGTGAGCAACTACTTCGACGGCATGGTGACGGTCGAGTCGGGCAAGCCGGAACTATTCACCGGTTATGCGATGTGGCAAGGCACCTCCTTCGCCGCGGGCCTGGCCACCGGCGAAATCGCGGCCCGGCTGCCGGTCAACGGCGACGCCCGCGAGGTGCGCAGGACCCTCCTGTCCACTGACTACGACGGTATCTTGATCAAAGGGTCGCGGGCTGCGTGACCACTTACCTAAGCCATGCCTGGCGACACGATGCGGGGGTGAACTATGCGCGACGACCCGGCCGTGATCATTCTCGTGACCCGGGCACAGGATGGCGACCAGAAGGCGTGGGACGAGATCATCGAGCGGTTCGCCCCGCTTGTCTGGTCGATATGCCATCGGTTTCGGCTATCGGACGCCGACGCGCACGACGTCGGCCAGAACGTCTGGTTGCGATTGGTGGAACATCTCGACGTGCTTCGCGAGCCGGCGGCGCTGCCCGGCTGGCTCGCCACGACGACGCGGCGCGAGTGCATCCGGGTGCAGCGACTCGGCTGGAAGCGCGATCGCCAGCTCGCGGACCCGGAGCTCGATGTGCCGGCGGACGAGGACCAGACGCAGGTCGATCAGTGGCTGATCGCGGCCGAGCGACAGGCCGCACTGCGGGCCGCGTTCGCCGACCTCGGCGATCGGTGTCGCGAGCTGCTCGGCATGCTCATGGCCGACCCTCCGGTCGCCTACGCCGAGATCAGCGTGCAACTGGGCATGCCGGTCGGCGCTATCGGCCCGAACCGGTCTCGATGTCTGACCCGATTGCGCCAGCATCCGTCGATCGCTGCGCTGGTCGAGGACGCACCAGCCGAGCGAAGGGGAGGTGCTCGACATGACAAGCCCATGGTGGGTTGACGATGACGAGTTGCTCGGCGAACTGCATCGGGCACTCGAGCCGGTGCCGGCATCGTTCATCGAGGCCGGCAAGATGGCCTTCACCTGGCGGAGCATCGACGCCGAGCTAGCCGCGCTCACGTACGACTCCTCCCGAGATCTCGCCGGCGCAGCGCAGAGCCGGGCCGAACCTGCCGCCTTGCGTTGTCTCACGTTCGACGCGACGCATCTCACCGTCGAGCTGGAGATCGTGCACGACGCGCTTCACGGGCAGCTCGTCCCACCCGGGCCGGGCGTCGCGGAGATCCGGCGAGCCGACGGCAGCGTGAACCGGGTAACGGTGGACGACGTGGGCTACTTCACGTCGACGCCGGTACCGACCGGCACGTTCCGGCTGTACTGCGCCCCCGAAGGCGGAGAGCCCATTCTCACCGACTGGATCACGCTCTAGGGTCCAGCCTGGCTGGGCGCCCCGGACGCCCTCCCAGGGCTCAGCCGGTTGGGGAGCGATGAACCGACGGTCCGACCGGCGGGGCAGCACAAGGGAATGCCGCGGTACACGGCGACGCCGTCTTCCCAGCGTCCCCGAACCGTGCTGGTTGCCGTGCTCACGTCGGACGTCACGATTGGCATGCTCGCATCTCAGGTTGCCAGTGCAACGCCCGTCGATCATGATGTTGATCACGTGGCGGCTGTGCTACCAGGTGCGGCCTGTGAAGCGGGAATTGCCTTGAAATTGTTGGTGATTGTCCATTGACTGGGACCCGTCCAACTGGGATAATCGAATACATGTTCGAGAGAGGCAACGTCTACTGAGTCAAACTTTTTGGCAGGGTCGGCGGTGGTGTCACGGGTGGCCGACGCCCTCGAGCGGCTGGCCGCGGCGCAGCAGGAGCTGCTCGGGCTGGACCCCACAGTGTTGTCCCGGGACGAGCTACTGGACCTGCTGGAGATCCATGAGATCAACGCGCGGCGACACACTGCGGTGGGCTGCGCGCTGATCGCGGAACTGGACGGCCGCGGGGTGGCCGGCGAGCTGGGCTACGCCTCAACCGGGGTGCTGCTGGCCGAGCGGCTACATCTCGGCCGGCGGGAGGCCGCCGGCCGGGCCCGGCTGGCCGCCGACCTGGGGCCGCGGCGGGCGATGACCGGCGAGGCACTGGAGCCACGATTCCCGCAGGTCGCCGCAGCGCTGGCGGCGGGGGCGATCTCCTCCCGGCACGCCACGGTGATCACCGCTACGGTCAACCGGTTGCCGGACGCTGTGCTGACCGACCAGCCGGAGTTGGTAGCCCAGGTAGAGCCCACCCTGCTCGGCTACGCCCGCACCGTAGATCCGGACCGCCTAGCGGTGCTGGCCCGCACCGTGGCCGCCTGTCTGGACCCGGACGGGCAGCTGGTCGCGGAGAAGGATCACCAGCGGGACCGATCTGTCACCCTGGCGGTGCTGCCGGACGGCTCCGGCCGGCTGGCCGCCACCGTCACCGCTGAGGCCGCCGCGGTGTGGACCACGATCCTCGACACGCTCGCCCGCCCGGTACCGGCCGACGATGACCAGTCGGATCGGCGCAGCCCCGCGCAGCGGCGGCACGACGCGCTGTTGGATGCCGGGCGGCGGTTGCTGCGCTCCGGTGCGCTGCCGGACTGCGGCGGCGCTCCGGCCACCGTCCTGGTCACGCTGACCGTGGATCAGTTGCAGGCCCGCACCGGCCTGGCGACCGCCGGCCACGGCGGGCTGGTCAGCATCCCCGAGGCGCTGCGGATCGCCGCCGAGGCCGACATCATCCCGGTGGTGGTCGGCGACGCCGGAGGGGTGCTCGGCTACGGGCTGACCCGGCGGGTCGCCAGTATTGGGCAGCGGCGCGCGCTGGCCGCCCGAGACCGGGGCTGCTCCTTCCCGAGCTGCGACCGGCCCCCGGACTGGTGTGAAAGTCACCACGTGACGCCCTGGGTCGACGACGGGCCCACGGACGTGGGCAACCTGACCCTTTTGTGCGGTTTTCACCACCGGGAACACCACAAACGCGGCTGGGCAGTGCGCATGCGCGACGGGCTGCCCGAATGGATCCCACCCCGCTGGAGCGACCCGACCCAAACCCCCCGCCGTAACACCACTCACCACATAGCCATCCGCTTCCCGCCGCCGCCTGTCCAGCCGGAACGGAAGGGCACTACGACCGGCGATCCGCCCCGCGACCTAGCACCCGCCTACGCCTGACGCCGGAGGTCACCCCGACAGTCCGGGGCCGGTCCCAGCCGTTCGGTCATCGGGGACGCGACGTCGTGCGGGCGACCGGCATCAGCCGGGCAGCGGCGCGTCAGCTCCGGCCAACGCGACGACATGAGCGACCACTACAAGAGCGCTGCAGCACCCGGCGAAGTAACGAACTAATCAGTCGCGCCCCTGGTCGCCTGAACGAGGTACGGCGTGATAGCCCGCATCGCTTTGCCGCGGTGGCTGATCGCGTCTTTCTCAGCGGGCGGCAGCTCACCGTTGGTCAGCGTTTGCCCGCCGGCGACGAAGATCGGGTCGTAGCCGAAGCCGTTGTGACCCCGAGGCTCGTGCACCAGCCGGCCGGTCATCCGCCCCTCGACCACGACCTGCCCTCCGCCCGGGGTGGCGAGGGCCGCGGCACAGACGAACGCTGCGCCTCGACGGTCGTCGGGGACATCGACGAGTTGGTCGAGCAGTAGCCGCAAGTTTGCGGGGTCGTCACCGTGCCGGCCGGACCAGCGAGCGGAGAGCACGCCGGGCATGCCGTTCAATGCGTCGACCGCCAGTCCCGAGTCGTCAGCGACGGTGATCAGCCCGGTCGCCTGGGCCCCGACCCGGGCCTTCGTCACGGCGTTGTCGGCGAAGGTGGCTCCGGTCTCCGGCACGTCCTCGTACGGCACCGCATCGTCCAGCCCGATTACCCGTAGGTCGGGCTGCACGTCGGCCAGGATGCGACGCAGCTCTGCGAGTTTGTGGGGGTTGCGGGTGGCGAGCAGCACCTCCGCGGGCATCACGCCGCCAGCGCGTCGGCTTGGATCTTGGCCAATTGCGCGCAGCCACTGATGGCGAGGTCGAGCATCGCGTCGAGTTCGGCCCGGCGGAACGGCGCGCCCTCAGCAGTGCCCTGGACCTCGACGAACTCGCCGGTACCGGTAAGGACCACGTTCATGTCGGTCTCGGCCCGGACGTCCTCCTCGTACATGAGGTCGAGCCGGACCTCGCCGTCGATCACGCCGACCGACACCGCGGACACCGAGTTGACGAGCGGATCCGGGCGGGCCAATGCCTGACGGTCCCGCAACCAGGCCACCGCGTCGGCGAGGGCCACGTAGGCGCCGGTGATCGCGGCGGTTCGCGTGCCGCCGTCAGCCTGCAGCACATCACAATCGATCGAGATCGAGTTCTCGCCCAATGCCGACAGGTCGATCGCTGCCCGCAGTGAGCGGCCGATCAGCCGGGAGATCTCGTGCGTCCGCCCGCCGATCCGACCCTTGACCGACTCACGGTCGTTACGGGTGAGCGTCGCACGTGGCAGCATCGCGTACTCGGCCGTGACCCAGCCAAGCCCGGATCCCTTGCGCCAGCGCGGCACGCCCTGCACGACCGAGGCCGCGCACAGCACTTTGGTCTCGCCGAACTCGATCAGCGCTGACCCCTCGGCGTAGCGCTGCCACTGGCGGGTGATCGTGATCGGACGGAGCTCGTCAGCCACGCGGCCGTCGGGACGCACCATAGACCGCAGCCTAACGAGAGCCACCGTCAACCGATCGCCAAGCCGCGACGGCCCATGCCAGATGCGTGTCAGCGACGCACCAGCGCGGTGTGCGAGCGCTACCAGGGCTCGCTCGCACGATCGAGGCATGACATCACACCCGTACGCGATCGAGGCCGAAGGCCTAACCAAACGATTCGGTACCACTCAGGCGCTCGCGGGCATCGACCTCGCTGTCCGAGAAGGGACCGTGTTGGGCGTCCTCGGGCCGAACGGGGCTGGCAAGACGACCGCGGTGCGCATCCTGGCAACGCTGATCACCGCCGACCGGGGATCAGCGCGCGTCGGTGGCTTCGACGTCGTCCGCGATGCCCGCCAAGTCCGACAGACAATCGGGCTTACCGGCCAGTACGCGTCCGTCGACCAAGACCTGTCCGGCATGCAGAACCTCGTGCTGATCGGCCAGCTGTTGGACCTGCCGACCCGCGAAGCCCGCGCTCGGGCGCGTGAGCTGCTCGACTGGTTCGACCTCAGCGACGCCGCGGGACGGCCGGCCAAGACCTACTCCGGCGGCATGCGCCGGCGGCTCGATCTCGCGGCATCGCTGGTCGGACGGCCTTCCGTGATCTTCCTCGACGAGCCGACCACCGGTCTGGACCCGGCCAAGCGCGAAGACATGTGGGAGGTCGTCCGTCGGCTCGTCACCGATGGTTCGACCGTGCTGCTCACCACCCAGTACCTGGACGAGGCCGACGCGCTGGCCGACGAGATCACCGTGATCGACCACGGACGGGTCATCGCGCACGACACCCCGGACGGGCTCAAGCACGTCGTCGGTGGCCAGACACTCGAGGTCCGGCCGAGCGACCCAGCCCGCGCCGAGGAGGTCGCCGCGGTTCTCGCCGACGTCACCCACAGCCGCGTCGAATCGCCGCGCCGGGGCACGTTGAGCGTTGCCGTCCCGGACGATTCCGCGCTACCCGCGGCGACGACCCGCCTCGCGGCTGCCGGCCTCACCGTCACCGAGTTCTCACTTCACCTTCCTAGCCTGGACGAGGTGTTCTTCACCCTCACCGGGCGCAGAGCGAGCGACGACGAGTCGCCGTCGAACACCAAGGAGGCAGCATGACCGCCACCCTTTCCCGCGAGCCGATTGTCGCCGCGCCCGCGCCGGTGCCGCCCGTAACGACCCGCCGGTTCGGGCTGATCCGGCACAGCGTCGCGTTGGCGCGGCGCAGCCTCATCAAGACCTGGCGAACCCCGGAAGCGCTCATCGACGTGACCTTGCAGCCGATGATTTTCCTCGTGCTGTTCACCTACATCTTCGGCGGTGCCATCAGCGGCGGATCCCAGCACGAGTATCTGCAGTTCCTACTTCCAGGCCTGCTCGGACAGTCGATCGCGATGGCCGGCATCTCCCTGGGCACCAACCTCAACGGTGACCTCGAGAAGGGTGTCTTCGACCGGTTCCGATCGCTGCCGATCGCCCGCTCAGCGCCGCTGGTCGGCGGCGTGCTCGCCGACGTGGTCCGGTACCTGATCCTGTGCGCGGTGTTCGTCGGCTTCGGGTACCTCATCGGTTTCCGGATCGAGACCAACACTGTCGCGACGATCGCCGCAGTCGCATTGTCCGTGGCATTCGCGTTGTGCTTCTGCTGGATCTCGGTGTGGGTCGGCATGATGGCTCGCACCCCAGGCGCGGTGCAAGGGATCATGTTGCTTCTCGTGCTGCCGCTGTCCTTCGGCAGCAACACCTTTGCGCAACCGAGCACGATGCCCGGCTGGCTGCAAGGTTTTGTCAAGGTCAACCCGATCACCCATCTGGTTGACGCGGTGCGTGGCTTGATGCTGGGCGGCCCGGTGGCCTCCCACGTGCTGTGGACGCTGGCCTGGATGGCCGGGCTGCTCGTGGTGTTCGTCCCGCTGGCGACGCGCGCTTACCGGCGTCGGACCTGACCCCCACTCGGGTCGGCCAGGTCGATCGCCTCCGCGCGACTGGCGGCCCAACCAGCCGACCATTGTTCATGGAATCCGCCGGCGCCCAGCACCTCTCGGGCGCCGGCGGCGACCTGCGCAACCATCAGGTCGGTCGGGTCATCTGCCCCGCGAATGCGCGCGGCCAGACCGAGTAGCCAGGCGGCGATCGCCGCATCGTCGTACGCCAACGCGAGCACGGCTTCGGCGACCACGACGGTCGCGACGATCGGCATGTCCCTCGACGCCCGCCCGGCCGGGTAGGCGGTCTCAATATGACGACGGGCTAACTCCATATCGCCGGCATCGACCGCGGCTGCTGCCCCGAACGCCGCGACGAGCGCGGTCCCGTGGTGCATGGTGAACCGGGACCGCGTGGCTTGGGAGAGCAGGTCCTCCGCCTCGGTTTGCAGCCGCTGGGCCGCCTCGACTTCCCCTGACGCTCGCAGCACTCCCCCACGCAGGACGGCAGTCAGCGCGCGCCACTCCGCCGAGCCAATGGAATCCGCCATCTCCGACGCGGCCTCCGCGTAACTGCTCGCCGCATCCCACTCACCGAGCCGCCCGTGCATGTCCGAAAGCCGCAGCAGGATGTACAGCCGGTCATCGACCTCGATCGCTCCGGCGGATTGGTCGTCGAACAGCCGGAGCGCCTTGGTCAATAGGTTGACCGCACCGGAGAGATCGCCGTCATAGGCGAGCAGCCCGGCAGCGAGCGGCAGGACCGACGCCAACCCCACCTCGTCGCCGACCGACTCGTAGCGGGCGATGGCCGCTGCGGTATCGGCCCGGACGGCGACGATGTCGCCCGAGTTCTCGGCAAAGCGCGCCCGCATGGCCAGCGACGTGGCCTGGATCCACGGGTCCGGGTTGGCAAGCGCTTGGCTGAGATAGTCGGCCGCCTGCTCTTCTTGTCCAGCGATGAACAGCAGGACCGGCTTGACGATCGCCAGGATCGGGGTGTCCGTCACGTCGAGCGCAAGAACGTCATCGAGGATGTCGAGAATTTCGTCCCGAGGTTGCCGTCCGCCGGGGTCGGTCCCAGCCAGCTGGGCACCGACCGCGCGATTCATCACCCGCAGCGCGACGGCGGTCAGCCAGAGATCGGGGTCGACGTCCTCGCTCGGCAGGCGCAAGGCCAGCTCCAGCCAGGTCAGCGCTTCCGTGTGCCTACCGATGAGGGCCCAGTACTGGTTCAGCGCGACAACGAGCGTGAGCGCCGCCCCGGCATCTCCACGGTCGACGAGGTGACGGAGCGCGGCAAGAACGTTGTCATGCTCCTCAGCTATGACCCGCATGGCCGCTCGCTGCCGCCGGTCTCGCAGCTGTGGCACCACGTCGGTGATCAGGTCCGCGAAGTACTGGGCATGAGCGGTCCGCACCGCGTCCACTTCACCGCGCTCGGCGAGCCGGTCTATCCCGAACTCGCGGATCGTCTCGAGCATCCGGTACCGCGGGCCGTCGTCCTCCAGCACAAGGAGCGACTTGTCGACGAGGGCGGCCAGCAGGTCGGGAATGTCGGCGCGGCGCACCCGGTCGTCGGCACACACGGCGGCCGCGCTGGCGGTGGTAGCGCCCGCGGGAAAGACGGCCAGGCGCTCGGCGAGCAGCCACTCCGAGGGAGCGAGTAGATCCCAGCTCCACTCCACCACTGCCCGCAACGTTCTGTGCCGTGGCAGCGCGGTCCGGCTGCCGCCGGTGAGCAGCCGGAACCGATCGGACAACCTCGCGGCAACCTCGTGGACCGGCAAGGTGCGCAACCGGGCGGCCGCCAGCTCGATCGCGAGCGGCAGGCCGTCGAGCCGGCGCACGATCTCGACGCTGTCGTCGACCGTTGCGTCGTCGATGCCGAACTCCGGCCGGGCCGCCGCCCCCCGATCGGCGAACAACTGCACCGCCGCGGACGCGAGCGCCTGCTCGACCGTCGATCCGAGCACCGGCACCGGCAGCGGGGCCAGCACGACGAGCGCCTCGCCGGTGATCGCAAGCGGTTCCCGGCTGGTCGCGAGGACAGCCAGCTGCGGGCAATCGGCCAGCAGCGTGTCGACGAGTTGTGCCACGCCGTCGAGCAGGTGTTCGCAGTTGTCGACCACGAGCATTGCCCGACGGGCGGTGAGCACCCCGCGCAGCTCGTCGACCGCTTCCGACGGGCGCCGTGGCGCATCCGGATCGCTGCGGGTCGTGGCGTCCCGCCGGCCGATCGAGGCCAGTACCGCATAGGGGATCTCGGCCGGATCCGTCACGGGAGCGAGCTCCACCAGCCAGGTGGCGTCGTAGTCCTCCAGGAGTGACGATGCGGCCTCGGTGGCGAGGCGGGTCTTACCGGAGCCGCCGGTTCCCACCAGCGTCACCAGGCGGCTCTCGTTCAGCAATTTGACGATGCGCGCCGCCTCCTCGTCGCGGCCGACGAAGCTGGTGAGAGTGGCTCGCAGGTTGGTCCGCCGGGCATATCCGGCCGTGCCGCTGGGCGGAGGCTGCTCGCCGCGGAGGACGGACAGGTGCAGTTCTTGCAGCTCCGGTGACGGGTCGACGCCAAGCTCGTCGACAAGGAGCTCGCGTAGCCTCTGGTAGGCGGAGAGCGCATCCGAGGTACGACCCGCAGCCCGCAGCGCTTTGATCAGCAGCGCGGCGAACCGCTCGTCGAGCGGGTGCTCTCGGGTGAGCGCCTCGAGCTCGGCAACAACGGCGGGCGCCCGCTGGAGCGATAGGTCGGCCGCCAGCCGATCGGCCATGGCGGCGAGCCGCAGATCGTCCAGCCGAGCTATCGGCGCGGCGGCGAACGCGGCGTCTGCACAGTCCGCCAGAGCGGGCCCGCGCCAAAGCGAGAGAGCGCGCCGCAGCATCGGCCGGGCGGTCGCCGGGTCACCTCGGCGCAGCGCAGCCGCGCCGTCCGCAGCCAACCGCTCGAATTGGTGCACGTCCACGTCACCGGGGTCGGCCGCCAGCCGATAGCCCGCCGATGACGGCTGCACCGCCTGGGCGTCGCCGAGCGATCGGCGCAGGCGGGACACCAGAGACTGCAAAGCGTTCGCCTGATCGCCGGGCGGGTACGCACCCCACACTGCGTCGACGAGCGCGCCGGCGCTCACCGGGCGCCCGGCGTCCAGGGCCAACCGGGTGAGCAGGCTGCGCAGCCGGGAGCCGGCGACATCGACCGCCACGCCGTTGACCCGGACTTCGAGTGGTCCGAGCAGCCCGATCTGCATGCCTCCACTGTGGCAGGTCGATCGGCGGGCAGTGCCCCGAAATACGCAGTGCAGGATGGTCCGATGCGTACCGACACGTTCCGGATCCACACTGGCAACCGCCCTGCGGTCATCGACCTGTCGGACCGTTGCGCCCGATTCGTCGCTAACGAGTCCGATGGTCTGCTCACCGTGTTCGTGCCCCACGCCACAGCCGGCATGGCCATCCTCGAGACGGGGGCCGGCAGCGATATCGACCTGATTGCCGTACTCGAGGAGCTGTTGCCGCGGGGCGGCAGGTGGCGGCATCAGCATGGCTCTCCCGGACACGGCCGCGACCACGTCCTTCCGGCATTCATCCCGCCGTCCGTCGTGGTGCCCGTCGTGAACGGGCGGCTGCAGCTCGGGACCTGGCAGTCGATATGTCTTGTCGACACGAATATCGACAACCCGGACCGAACCGTGCAGCTGAGCTTCCTCGCCGGCTAGGTGGTATTGAACACGTCGTTCAAGGTGACGGTGACGAGCTGGCGGGAGCGAATCAGGTCGGCGAGCTCGTAGAAGACGTGTGTGACGGTCGGGTAGTTGGCGTGTCCGATGACGATGTGATGGGCGATGAGCCATTGCTTCGCGTTGGCCAGCACCTGGGCGGGCGTCAGCAGGTCGGAATCACCGAACGTCCCGTTCCACATTGTCGACACCCAGTAGCCCTGGTCGGCGGCCAACCGGTCGATGCGGGCGTCGCGCGAGCCGTACGGCGGCCGGAAGAAGGGCCTGGCGGTGACCCCGAAGGTGTTCCAGAGAAACTTCTCGTTGCGCGAGAGCTGATCGACGACGGCTGAGTCGGACAGGACAACCAGGTCTGGGTGGCTCCAGGTGTGATTACCGAGCTGTACCTGTCCGCTGTCAACGAGCGGACGCAGGGCTGGCGCGTGCTGCGTCCAGGACGGGTACACGCCGTTCGGGAAGAACGTGACGCGAACGCCGGTGCGCCGGATGAAATCGAGGTAGGCCGCCACGACGCCGGAATTCACGCCATCGTCGATCGTGAGCGCCACAGTGTTGCCAACCGCAGGCAGGCCCCACAGCAACCGATCCGGCATGGCCTGAGTCAGCTGCGGTGCGCCCGACTGGATACGCTGCAGAGGCGGCCGGGTCGCCGACGGGGAAGGACTCTTGGGCGCTGCGTCGTGCGGCTTGCTCTTCTTCGCGTCTGACGTGCCACGCTCGTGCAGCGCTACCACGGCAACGGACCCAGCCGCGAGCGACAGGAGGAACGCCCGTCGATTCACGCGGCAAGAGACTACAAGCGGGTTCGCCCCATTTTGGGGACGCGCGCCGACGTCATATCTCGAATTCGGCGCCGGGTGAAGCTGCGACGACCACCCCGTCGAACATCGCCGCCGCCTCGGCCGCGGCCACGTCCCGCGAGGCCCACGGCGGGATGTGCGTGACGATGAGTCGCTGCACGCCGGCCCGGGCGGCGTGCTGACCAGCCTGCGCCCCGGTCAGGTGCAGATCGGGCACGTATCGAACACCCGGACCGAACGTCGCCTCGGCAAGCAACGTGTCGGCGCCCTCGGCGAGCGTGACGAGCGCCTCGCATTCACCGGTGTCACCGGAGTACACGAGGCTCCGACCGCCCACGCTCATCCGCACGGCGAAGGTGGGTACCGGGTGGTTCATAACGGCGAACGCGACCTCGAATGGGCCGAGGTCGCCGCTGACCGGAGGGTGGAAGTCGAACAGCTCTCGAAGGCCGAGGTCGGAGGTGTCTGCGTCCCACGCCGCGACGATTCGCCGCTCCGTCTCGTCCGGACCGATCACCGGGATTCGCGCGTGTGGCCGGTCCGGGCTGTACCGCAGGGCCACCATGAGCGACGTCATGTCCAAGCAATGATCCGCATGCAGATGCGAGAGGACGACGGCGTCGATGTCACGCGGCGCAACATAACGTTGCAATGCCCCGAGCGCCCCGTTGCCCAGATCCAACACGACGCGATGTCCGTCGGACTCGACAAGATAGCCGGCCGCAGGCGAGTCCGGTCCGGGCAAGCTCCCCGAACACCCCAGCACGGTGAGCTTCATGCCGCACCTCCGACCGCAACCTCGGCCGCCGCCGCAAGCTCGGGTCCCAGAAAGCGTCCGGACAGCCGAGCAAACGGCTGCGCGGGACCGGTTGCCCGGAAGATCTGGGCCGGTGGCGGCGCGGCATCAGGACGCAGCAGATCGGCCCGGTACAACACCCGATAGACGTCCTTGGCGGTCTCTTCAGCACTGGATACCAGGGTGACGCCATCACCGAGAACGATCGACAGCAGCCCGGTGAGCATTGGGTAATGGGTGCATCCCAGGACCACGGTGTCGACGCCAGCCTGGTTGAGCGGGGCCAGGTAGGACTCGGCCAGCCCGAGTAGCTGCCGGCCGCTCGTAATCCCGCGCTCCACGAATTCCGCGAACCGCGGGCAGGCCGCGCTTTCGACCTCGACGCCGGGCGCCGCCGCGAACGCGTCTTCGTACGCTCCGCTGGTAATCGTGGCGACGGTCCCGATGACGCCGACCCGACCGTTGCGCGTGGCGGAGACGGCGCGCCGTACCGCCGGAAGGATGACCTCGATGACCGGGATGTCGTATCGCTCACGCGCGTCCCGCAGGCACGCCGCGCTGGCACTGTTGCAGGCGATGACGAGCGCCTTCACACCACTACCCGCCAGCTCGTCCATAACGGTCAGCGCGTGCCGCCGCACGTCGGCAATCGGCTTCGGTCCATACGGCCCGTTCGCGGTGTCGCCGACATAGTGGAGTGATTCGTGGGGCAGCTGATCGAGAATGGCCCGAGCTACCGTGAGCCCGCCAACTCCGGAATCGAAGACACCGATGGGATCGAGACGGTCGGCCGGCGGCACGCCGATCACGATACGCAGGCCATGGCCGGCTGAGGCTTCGCGCCCGCACGTGAAGCCTCAGCGCACGTCGCCCTGGTGACGGCCGCGTTGTCCTTGCTCTACTGGCTTGCCGCCAGCGCGTTCACCAGCCCCTTGCCGTAGAAGTTGTTGTTGCCTTTGCCGCCGCGGCAGACCTGCACCGGTGCCTCGAAGAACACGACACCAGGGTCGAGCGCCGCCGGGCACGGCTGGGCGGTCGCGGTGTTGCGCAGCAACGCGGCGACCGCGCCTTGCGGCATCCCGGGGTGCGCAGCTCGGATCAGCGCCGCGACGCCCGCGACGTGCGGTGCGGCCATCGACGTTCCGTTCAACCAGGCGTAGTAGTTGCCGTTGGCGTCCTGGACGAGACGCCCGAGCGCAGCCTCGTCTGCGAGGTCGATGGCGGTGGCGGAGTACGTCGACAGCACCCGTCCCCGATTCGGATCGAACGTCGGGGTCTGGAACCGGGAGCCGCCTGGCGCAGTGACGTCGGTGACATTCCCGTAGGTCGAATACCATGCGAGCAGGTTCTGCGCCCCGGTCGCGGTAACGACGACGACGCCGGGCAACTCGGTCGGGAGCACCACGCACGAGTTGTTCACGGGGCGAGTCACCGCGGCTCCCGGTGGGAAGTCCGGGCTGATCTCGTCGACGGTCGGGTGGCTGAGGTCGATGCCGTCGTTCCCGGCTGCGGCCACCAGCAGAACACCCCGTTGCTGCGCGTAGCGGGCGGCGGCGGAGATCGCTTTGATGATCGCCTTCTGCTCCTTGTCGTTGCGGCAGTTGAACAGCCACGGATCGGCGAAGAAGCTCATGTTGACGACGTCGAGGTGCTGGTCACCGGCATAGCGCAACGCGTCGACGACCGACTGGGTGAAGAAGAAACCCTGCTCCGTTCCGGCCTTGAGCACGACGATCTGGGCCTCAGGAGCAACGCCTGAGACGCCTACGTCGTTGATGGGCGCGGCTATGGTCCCCGCGGTGTGAGTGCCGTGACCGGCCCGGTCCTGCAGCGCGTCCTTGTTCGAACAGTCGCCTCTCGTCACCTGCTCAGCCGGGTTGGCAGTCGGTGTGTCCGCATAGAGGAAGACGCATGAACTCGCCACATCGACGTTCGGCATGATGTCGGTGTTGGTGAGATCGATGCCGGTGTCGATGTCGCCGATGCGCGCACCCTTGCCCTGGTTCACCGAGTACGACCCCGCTGTGGTTGCGCTAATTGCCCGCATGTCCCACTGGCATGCGCTCAGCGGTTCGGGCCCGATGCTTGCCGGCACCCCGTACAACGACGCGCAGGCCACCGCCTCAGACGCTGCGGTGTTTGTGCCATCCGGTGCAGCTGCTGCACTGGCCACCTGAGTGCCGCACAGCATCGCCAACGTCACGCCGGCCGCTACGCACAGACACCGAACTGCCTTTCTGGACATTGTGTGCCCCCATCCAGGTCGGTCTTCGTGTGGGGACATGGTCCTGTAGCCGCGCATCTCGCAGCAACCCCCAAGCGCCCACCTGTCAGAGCGACACCGACCGGGGCCGCACGCAGATCACGATGCGTCAGCGGCTCCGCGCCGTTGGCCGGCCCGCTGATGAAGTAACCAGCCGGCCAGGATGCCGGCCGCGAATCCGCAGACATGCGCTTGCCACGACGTGTTCCGATCGAGGGACGGTAGCAATCCGGCAAGCAGCCCACTGAAGAAGAACGCGACCAGGATGGCGCCGAGAATCCACAGCAGCCTTCGGGAGAACACTGCCCGCGCGATCAAGTACCCGAGCCAGCCGAACACGAGACCGCTAGCCCCGACGATGAGCCCGGATGGTGCCAGCAGCCAGGTTGCAAAACCACCGACGAGGATCACTATCGCGGTGACCACCAGCCATGTCCGCACACCAGACAGCAACACGGCCCAGCCGAGCGCGATGAACGGGGCGGTGTTCGATATCAGGTGCCACCAACTGGCGTGCAGGAACGGCGAAAACAACACCCCCCACAGACCAGCCACCTCGCGCGGACGGATGCCGAATCGGTCCAGCTGGAGGTTGCCCGCGACGTCGATGAACTCGACCACATAAAGCACACCTGCGAGCGCAGCCATCACGATGAGCGCGCCGCCCCAACTGGTGGGATCGAACCGGCGAGCGCGCTTCTCGGCTGGCCGGGCGGGAACCGTCATTACCCGAGGCTAACTCCCCCATCTGCTCGAATGGGCCCGTTCCGCGGGGCTGGGCGTCGCGGGCACGATTGCCGAGCGTCAACCAGTGGCGCGCCCCGTGACGGTGATCTGGTGCAGCCCGGTCGCCCCCGCGGGGTAGGGGTCCCGAAGGGTCTCGTCCTGCTTGGTGCCGTTCGCGGCAACCGCGCGTACCGCGATGCGATGCGTTCCCGGAGAGGGCACGGTCCAGGGAAAGACCCACTGCCGCCACGTGTCGATCGACGGCACCGCCGCCAATCGCGCATCCTGCCAGGCGCCTCCGTCGATTTGTACCTGCACGGCGCTGACGCCTACGTGCTGATCCCACGCGATGCCCGCGATCGCGACCGACTGCCCGACCGGCAGCCGCGCCGTCGATTTCGGCGTGTCGATTCGCGAGGACAGCTGGATGGGCGGATGCGGCGCGTACCCGCGCGCCACCCAGTAGGCATCGGTGTCAGCGAAGGTGGTGGCTTCAAGATCGACGATCCATTTGCACGCTGACACATAGCCGTACAGGCCAGGAACGATCATGCGCACCGGAAAGCCGTGATTCAGCGGTAACGGCTGTGCCGTTCATGCCGATGGCCAGCATCGCGTCCCGTCCGTCTAGGACTGCCGCGGTGGGCGTACCGATCGTCATCCCGTCCGCGGATGTCGCGACTAGCTGATCCGCGTCGGCGTGAATGCCCGCTTCGCGCAGGACATCGGCCAGTCGCGCACCGAGGAATCGCGCGTTACTGATGAGGTCGCCGCCCACCTCGTTGGATACGCAACACAGGGTGACCCAGCGCTCGATGAGCGGCCGCGCGACGAGCTGCGAATACGTCAGCGTGATCTCCCGGTCCACCCGGCCGTGGACCTGCAGCGTCCACGTGCGCGGGTCCACTTCGGGAACGGCGAGGGCGGTATCGACCCGGTAGAACTTGGCGTTCGGGGTCACGAACGGTACCGCTCCCTTGCCGAGATCTGTGCCTGGGGCCAATGGCGGCGCCGGCGACGCCGGGGTGGGCAGCGTGAGGGCGTTTCGGGCCCGGGTCAGATTGCGCTCGTGCTGCCACGACCGGCCAAGGAAGGTGCCGAGCACGGCAAATCCCGCGACCACGCTGCCCGCCTGCAGCAGACGCCGGCGATTCACACCCGACGGATCGACCGTGTCGCCGCGCGGCTCGATCACCCGAAGTAGGCCGGCGAGGGTCGCTGCGCCAACCACTCCAGCCACGATCGATGGAATCACGTCCGCAGGGTGGTGGCCCTGCGCCGTCGCCGCACAGTAGACCCCGACCGCACCAAGTACCGCGATGCCGGCGACACCCAGGGCGGGGCTGCGCGCAGCAAGCAGGCCGACGAGAACCGCGAACAGCACGAGGCTGAGGTAGATGCCGGTCAACAGCGCGGACTTGTCATTCGTCCCGAAGACGCTGATAGCCCAATTCTTGACCGCTATCGGCGTGAACTCGATGAAGCGGTTGCCCACGGCGATGATTGGCGACGCCGCTGGCCGCACAACCGCGGCAGTGAGTTCGCCGGCGGCCAGCGCTGCTCCCGCTGCCAGCAGCGCGGCGACTACGCCGACAGCCGGACGAGGTCGCATCTATCCATCCTCGTCCTCGCGGGCACGACTCGCCCTTACCGAGCGATAACGCTCAGCGTTTTGTTGGTCAGGCCCAGAGTTGCCCTTCGATGCGTTCTGCTGCCTGCTGCAAGGAACCCTCGTACGCGCCGGTGGATAGGTACTTCCACCCGCCGTCGCTGACCACGAACGCGATGTCGGCCCGCACGCCGGCCTCGACGGCCCGCTCCCCCACCGCCATCGCGACGTGCAGGGCCGCACCCGATGACACTCCGGCAAAAACTCCTTCGGCCTCGATCAAATCGCGGGTCCGGCGCAGGGCGTCGTAAGACGACACCGAGTAGCGCGACGTCAGCACTGAGTCGTCGTAGAGCTCGGGGACGAATCCCTCATCGATATTGCGCAAGCCGTATACCAGCTCGCCGTAGCGCGGCTCGGCCGCAACGATCGACACGTCAGGGACCTTCTCGCGCAGAAACCGGCCGGCCCCCATCAGCGTTCCGGACGTACCAAGCCCCGCGACGAAGTGCGTGATGGTCGGCAGATCTCGCAGGATCTCCGGACCGGTCGTGTCGTAGTGCGCTTGCGCATTCGCGGCATTCCCGTATTGATAGAGCATGACCCAGTCCGGGTTCTCCGCTGCGATGCGCTTCGCTGTGGCGACCGCCTCGTTTGAGCCTCCCGCTGCCGGGCTGTACACGATGCGGGCCCCGAACATTTCCAGCAACTGCCGCCGCTCCGCGGACGTGTTCTCCGGCATGACGCACACCAGGCCATAGCCGCGCAGCTTGGCCACCATCGCGAGCGAGATCCCGGTGTTCCCCGATGTCGGTTCAAGGATCGTCGCTCCGGGGGTCAGCCGCCCCTCGTCCTCGGCCGCACGGACCATGGCGAACGCGGCCCGATCCTTGACCGACCCAGTTGGGTTGCGGTCTTCCAGCTTCGCCCAGATCCGGACCGCATCCGGGCCGTCCCACCGGAGCGAGAGCCGCGGCAATCCGACCAGCGGCGTGTCGCCAACCGCATCGAGGAGCGATTCGTACCGGGCCATGTCAAGTCTCCTGTCAGCCTCCGGCGACTGCCGGGAGGATCGTGACCGAGTCGCCGTCTTTCAGCACGGTGTCCAGCGAGCCGGTGAAGCGCACGTCCTCGTCATTGACGTATACGTTGACGAACCGGTGGAGGTTTCCGTCCTCGGTGACGAGCCGACCCTTCAGGCCGGGATGGCTGGCATCCAGATCGTCGAACAGCGCGGTCAAGGTGTCGCCGGTGGCGTCGACGGTCTTGGCGCCGCCGGTATAGGTGCGCAGGATGGTGGGAATCTTGACCTCGATGGCCATCGCCGGGCTGCTCCTGTCGTACGGATTTTGGTGGGCGAGATCTTGGTGCGGAGCTGAACCCGGATCGTCAGCGTGTTCGTTCCGCGAGGATGCCGGGACAGCCAGGCGTCACCGACAGTCGTACTCGACGTCTGCCGGGGTGTGGCCCAGCAGCACGCGCTGGATCATGGCCTCATGCACTGATCTCGACCTCGATCACCTCAACCGGCTCCTCGGTCACCTGACCATCGACGATACGGAACGATCGAAAATCGGTCTGGTCCGGAGCCCGAGTCGACACCAGAACATAATGCGCATTCGGTTCGGAGGCGTAGGAGACGTCGGTGCGCGACGGATAGGCCTCGGTGGCGGTGTGCGAGTGGTAGATCACTACCGGCTCTTCGTCGTTGGCGTCCAGCTCCTTGTACAGCTG
The DNA here is from genome assembly GCA_963809815.1 of uncultured Actinomycetota bacterium. Classification (GTDB taxonomy): domain Bacteria; phylum Actinomycetota; class Actinomycetes; order Mycobacteriales; family Jatrophihabitantaceae; genus CAVVJA01. The sequence goes on along the minus strand of CAWELM010000010.1, from coordinate 280,432 downwards.
GAGCAGGTCGTAGGAGTCGAACTCGTAGAACGTCGGCGAGCGCGCCGCATTGAGCATCGGGACAAACCGGACCGGCCGATCCGAGCCGGCGGGCCCAGCAACGATGCCGCAGGCCTCGTCCGGGTGATCGCGCCGAGCGTGTGCAACGATCGCATCCCGCGTCGGCCGATCGATGCTCAACACAGCTGCCACGGTAGCTGAGAACCCGGCAAGTCACCGCATCGCGGTCTGCACGAGCCCGTCCTGGAGCGTCGTGAGCCAGTAGTAGATCACCCAGCTCTGCGCGCGCGGGTCGGCCGGATCGATGTCGGACGGCTCGTCTTGGGTGACCCCGAGGCGCGTGCCGAGCGCCAGTCGCAAGTCGTTCAGCACGGTGAGCCAGCGCTCGGCCGCTTCGGCTGGCAGCGGTAACTCCCCCGACCCGGTGGGAAGCTCGGCCCGGCAGCGCTCCGTCCGGGCCGCCTTGTCGTCGCGGAGTCCCGCCTCGGTCAACGAGCGAAACTCCGCCGCCGCCTCCACGTCGTCCCGGTAACCATCGGGGAACAACCGTTGGCGCACCGGATCGTCCTCGGGAAGCGTGCCGAGAGCGTCCAGGAGATCGTCCAGCAAGGAGCCCAGCAGCGCCGTCTCCATTTCGTCGAGCTGAAGCTCGGGTACGCCGCGCCGTCGACGGAACTTCACCAGGTCGCTCAGCTGTCGTGCCGAGCCGTCGCCCATAGGCCGTAGCCGTGCAACGTCGTGACGTCAAGCTCCATCCGCTCGCGAGTGCCCGATGAGACCACCGCGCGGCCGCGATGGTGCACGTCCAGCATGAGTTTCTCCGCCTTCGCCTTGGGGTACCCGAAAACAGTCATGAAGACATGAGTGACGTAGCTCATGAGATTGATCGGGTCGTTCCACACGATCGTCACCCACGGCCGGTCGGCGCTGGCGAGCTGATCGGGTTCCTGCTCGCGCAGCTCCTCGCTCTGCGGGGTGAGCGTTTCAGGCATACGTTTATGGTGGCACGCGTGCCGACTGGATTGCTGACCGACCGTTACGAGTTCACCATGCTTGGGGCGGCGCTACGTGACAGCACGGCCCAACGGCGATGCACTTTCGAGGTATTCGCGCGGCGGCTGCCGAACGGCCGGCGCTACGGCGTCGTGGCCGGGACCTTGCGCCTGCTTTCGGCCATCACCGATTTCCGTCCTACCCCGGATGAGGTCGAGCAGCTACGAGCCGACGGGGTCGTCGACGACGTGGGCGCCGAATACCTGGCGAGCTACCGATTCGGCGGCGACATCGACGGCTACCGGGAAGGCGAGCTGTACTTCCCGTACTCCCCGCTGCTGACAGTGAGCGGCACGTTCGCGGAATGCGTCGTACTGGAGACGCTGTGTTTGTCGGTGCTGAACCACGACTCCGCTATCGCCTCGGCCGCAGCTCGCATGGTGAGCGCCGCGGCTGGACGTCCGATCATCGAGATGGGTTCCCGCCGGACCCACGAGCTGGCGGCCATCGCCTCAGCGCGCGCGGCCTATCTCGCCGGGTTCGCGTCCACGTCGAACCTGGCGGCCGGGCGAGCGTTCGGCGTCCCGACGGCCGGCACAGCCGCGCACGCTTTCACCTTGCTGCACGACGACGAACTCGGAGCATTCCGGGCGCAGATAGCAGCCCTCGGCCCGGCTACGACGCTGCTTGTCGACACCTTCGACATCACCAAGGGCATCGAGAACGCAGTTGCCGCGGGCGGTCCGTCGCTCGGCGCCATACGCATTGATTCCGGCGATCTTGGCGTGCTGGCCAGTCAGGCCCGTGCCCAGCTGGACGGCCTCGGAGCGACTGGAACGCGCATCGTCGTCAGCGGCGACCTGGACGAGTACGCGATCGCCGCACTCGCCGCCGCGCCGGTGGACATCTACGGCGCCGGCACGGCGGTGGTCACCGGCTCGGGCGCCCCCACCGCCGGGTTCGTGTACAAGCTCGTCGACGTCGACGGCCGGCCGGTCGCGAAGCGATCCGAGCACAAGGAGAGCCACGGCGGACGCAAGTTCGCCTACCGGGTGCACAAGGCAACCGGAACTGCGATCGAGGAGGTTGTCGCTCTCGCAGCCGAAGGACGAAATAGTCCTCGGCGAGGACGACCGGGCCCTCCAACAGCCGCTGCTCCGCGGCGGAAAGCCCGCGGACGAGCTGCCGGATCTCGCCGCGTGCCGGGAGCATTTGCAGGCCGCCATGGTCACCTTGCCCTGGGACGGCCTGAAGCTCTCACACGGCGAGCCGGCAATCCCAACCCGCGTCGTCTCGGAGTTCCCTTATCCGTCATGAATGCTTGATGATGTTGGACTAACCGTCGCCGCAGGGCTACAAGTCCAAGATCACGACAGATCCAGCGGCACAATCGAGCTATGGCACGTGCGCTGCTCGTGGTCGACGTCCAGAACGACTTCTGCGAAGGTGGCTCGCTGGCGGTCGTCGGCGGGGCAGCCGTGGCCCGGGCGATCAGCGACCGACTGGATGTCGGGGACTACGACCACGCGGTAGCGACCCGGGACCGCCACATAGACCCCGGAGGCCACTTCTCCCAAGCACCGGACTACATCGACACCTGGCCGGCGCACTGCGTTGCCGGCAGCTCAGGCGCGGAGTTGCACCCCGATCTCGATCGAACCAATCTCGAGCTGGTTTTCGACAAGGGCGAATACGCCGCCGCGTACTCCGGCTTCGAGGGCATCGCCGACGCGGACGGCAGGCCGTTGCTGGACTGGCTGCGCGCCCACCACATCAACGCCGTCGAGATAGTCGGCATCGCCACCGACCACTGTGTGAGAGCAACGGCGCTCGACGCCCTGACGAGTGGCCTCACTACGAGCGTCCGACTCGATCTCACCGCCGGAGTGGCACGAGCAACCGTCGATCAGGCGCTGGAGCAGATGCGCACAGCCGGAGCGGAACTCGTCGGCGTGCCATCTGTAGGTAGCGCCAATTAGGGCACGCCCTAGTCACGCAATCCGGCGTATCGAGCTCGGTCCGGGGCATCGACCTCGTCGATCTCGTCGCCGGAGATGCCGAGGATGAACAGCACGGAGTCAAGCAACGGCTGGGTCACGGATGCGTCGGCGCCGGCGCGCAGCGCGGCCTTGGCGTTGAACGCGATGCCGAGCCCGGCCAGCTCCAGCATGTCGATGTCGTTGGCGCCGTCGCCGACCGCAACGGTCTGGCTCATCGGCACGCCGACGCGCTCCGCGAATTCGCGGAGCGCGTCCGCCTTCCCCTCGCGATCGAGTATCGGTTCCAGCACGTGGCCGGTGAGCCGTCCGTCCACGATGTCTAGCTCGTTGGCGGCGGCGAATTCCAGTCCGAGCTCAGCCACGAACCGATCAGTGAAGACGGTGAAGCCGCCGCTCACCACCCCAACGTGGTAGCCCAGCCGGCGCAGGGTACGGACGGATCGGTCGGCGCCAGGAGTGAGGCGCAGTCCGTCACGCACCTGCTCCACCCGCGGATAGGGCAGCCCGGCGAGCAGTGCCACCCGCTGCCGTATCGAGTCCGCATACTCCAACTCGCCATTCATGGCGCGATGCGTGATCGCTTCCGCCTCGCGGCTTCGGCCGGCGGCCGCGGCCAACGCGTCGATCCCCTCGTCCTGGATCAAGGTGGAATCGAAGTCGAGAACGACCAAGCGCTTGGCTCGTCGGCGTAAACCGGCCGGCTCGACGGCGATGTCGAGGCCCGTCTCCTCTGCGGCGAGGACCAGCGCCGACCGGAGCGCAGCCGGGTCCGCGGAACTGACGAGCAGCTCGAGGCTGCTCGCCGGCAACCGAGACAGCTGGGTGATCGACTCGATCGTGCCGCCCTCATCGCCGATGCGGTGAGCTACATCGCTGATCGAGCCCGGCCGCAGCGGATGGCCGAGCACGATCACGTGGCTGCGGCCCGAACGGGTGCGTCGTTCCGGCCGGGTCTCTTCGGTCTCGACGACCACCACATCGCATTCCATTCCGAGGGCGTTGGCGGTGCGGGCGACCGATCGCCGCAACGCCGCCGGGTCGCCGCGCAGCTCGATCACCACGGCCAGCATCAGCCGTTCGCGGACCACGACTTGTTCGACATCGACAATGTCGGCGTCATGCTCGGCAAGTGAGACGAAAAACGAGGCGGTGACGCCAGGTCGGTCCCGCCCAGTGGCAGTGATCAGGATCGATGTTGGTCGCATTACCACGCAGACGATCAGAGTCGGACGGCTACGGACTCGGCCGCCTGTAGAGGTTAGCTGGTTGTTGGATCGGTGTCCCGCGCGCTGCGGCCCGACTCGCCGCTGCCCACAGTGCTGGTCGCAGCCTCATGGCGCCGGCCGACGTGCGCCTCGGCCTCTAGCCGGTCCAGCAGGTGCGGGTAGTGGTATTCGAAGGCTGGCCGCTCCGAACGGATGACGGGGATGGACGTGAAGTTGTGTCGCGGCGGCGGGCAGGAGGTCGCCCACTCGAGCGAGTTGCCGTGGCCCCAGGGGTCGTCTGCGGTGACCACTTCGCCGTAGCGGTAAGACTTGTAGACGTTGTAGATGAACGGGATCAAGGACGCACCCAGCACGAACGAGCCGATCGTCGACAAGGTGTTCAGGCCGGTGAAGCCGTCGGTCGGCAGGTAGTCGGCATAACGGCGAGGCATACCTTCGGCACCTAGCCAGTGTTGCACCAGGAACGTCATGTGGAAGCCGATGAAGGTGAGCCAGAAGTGCAGCTTGCCCATCCGTTCGTCCAGGTAGCGCCCGGTGTACTTCGGGAACCAGAAGTACACGCCGGCGTAGGCCGCGAAGACGATGGTGCCGAACAAGACATAGTGGAAGTGCGCAACCACGAAGTACGTGTCCGAAACATGGAAGTCAAGCGGTGGGCTGGCGAGGATTACGCCGGTCAAGCCGCCGAACAGAAATGTGACGAGGAAACCGACTGAGAACAACATCGGCGTCTCGAAGGTGATCGAGCCACGCCACATCGTGCCAGTCCAGTTGAAGAACTTCATTCCGGTGGGGACCGCGATCAGGAAGGTCATGATCGAGAAGAACGGCAGCAACACCTGGCCGGTCGTGAACATGTGGTGCGCCCACACCGTGAGCGAGAGCGCCGCGATCGACAGCGTCGCAAAGACCATGCCCTTGTAGCCGAACAGCGGCTTCCGGCTGAAGACCGGGATGATCTCCGTCACGATGCCGAAGAACGGGAGCGCGACGATGTAGACCTCAGGGTGGCCGAAGAACCAGAACAGGTGTTGCCAGAGAATGGCACCGCCGTTCGATGGCGCGTACACCTGAGCGTCCAAATGCCGGTCGAGGTACGCGACGAGCAGTGCCGCCGTGAGGATCGGGAACGCGAAAAGCACCAGCAGGCTGGTGACCAGGATGTTCCAGGTGAAGATCGGCATGCGGAACATCGTCATGCCCGGGCAGCGGAGTGTGATCACGGTGGTGATCATGTTGACGCCGCCGAGGATCGTGCCCAGGCCGGCGATACCTAGACCGATGATCCACAGATCGTTGCCCACGCCAGGCGCGTTGAGCCCGTCATTGAGGGGCATGTAGAACGTCCAGCCGCCGTCGGCAGCTCCGCCTGGCGTTATGAAGCCGGAGGTCGCGGTCAGCGCGCCGAACAGATACAGCCAGTAGGAGAACGCGTTGAGCCGGGGAAACGCGACATCCGGCGAGCCGATCTGCAGCGGCAGCACGAGGTTGGCAAATGCGAAGACCAGCGGCGTCGCGAAGAACAGCAACATGATCGTGCCGTGCATCGTGAACAGCTGGTTGTACTGCTCCGGAGACAGGAACTGCATGCCGGGACGGGCCAGTTCGGCGCGCATGAGCAGCGCCATGAAGCCGCCGAGGAAGAAGAACAGGAACGAGGTGACCAGGTACATCCGGCCGATGAGCTTGTGGTCCGTGGTACGGAGCACATTGAGGAACATCGACCCCTTGGCGACCTCGTGCTCCGGGAACGGCTGACTGATGATCGGCTGGGGCAGCAGACTCGTCGGCTCGGGAGCCTCCGCCGCGGTGGGCTCGGCGGTCGTGGTCAACGTGCCTCCCGCTCGGGTTTGCCAGACGGTCCGGACGTCGGCGGGCGGGTGCGCCCCGCCGCCGGATTTAGAATAGCCACCAGCGACCCCGCCGCGGCACCCGGATCGCCATTATTGGCAGCTTTGGCGCCAGCTCCCCGTCGCCGGCCGCGGGCAGCGGGCATGATCGAGGCCGTGACGCAGCCGCACGATGAGCTCGACGCCCAAGTCCGGTCCCAACTCGAGGATCTCGGCCATGGGCACGGAACGTCGGCGGCGCCCGAAACCCTGCTGGGCCTGTTCGACGCCATGGCTGGCAGCCGCCAGCTCGACATTCACGCTCGACGAATGCGCGAGCGCGGGCAAGGTTTCTACACGATCGGGTCGGCGGGGCACGAGTCGAACGCCGTAGTTGCCCTGGCCCTCCGGACGTCGGATCCCGCACTGTTGCACTACCGATCGGGTGCGTTCTACCTGGCGCGGTCGATGCAGGCCGGTCGGAAGCTGGCCGACGGTCTGCGGGACGTGCTGCTCGGCGTCGCTGGGGCGGTGGCCGACCCTGCCTCGGGCGGGCGGCACAAGGTGTTCGGGCACCCGGACCTGTCGATCATTCCGCAGACCTCGACCATCGCCTCGCATCTGCCCCGTGCCGTTGGCGTGGCGTTCGCCATCGAACGGGCGCGGCGGATCGGAGTCGATGCCCGGTGGCCGGACGACGCTGTCGTGGTCACCAGCTTCGGCGATGCCAGCCTGAACCATTCCACTGCCGCCGGAGCGCTTAACACGGCGGGCTATTGCGTACGCCTCGGGCTTGGCGTCCCGGTGCTGTTCGTCTGCGAGGACAACGGATTCGGGATTTCGGTGCGTACGCCATCCGGTTGGGTTGCCGCCGCCGCCCACCGGCCGGGGATCGAGTACGTCGCCGCCGACGGCGAGGACAGCGCGGAGCTCGAGCAGGTCGCCGCGGCCGCTGTCGAGCGCATCCGAGCCACCCGCCAGCCCGTGTTCCTGCACCTGCGCACGGTCCGGTATCTCGGCCACGCCGGCACGGACGTCGAGAGTGGGTACCGCGGCGTCCGGGAGATGGCCGCCGATCGCTCGCGCGACCCGCTGGTCTCGCTGGGGCGACGGATCGCGTCGGATCACGGGATCGATCTGCTGGCTCGCTACGACGAGATCGGCGCCCTGGTCGAGCAGATCGCCGAGAGCCTGCACGACCCGCCTCGGCTGACCTCCGCCACCGCTGTCGTCGCCCCGCTCGCGCCGCGACGCCCGGAGACGATCAGGGCGTTGGCGATTCGAACTGTCCCCGACGAGCTGCGAGAGCAGGTGTTCAACGGCCGGCTGCCGGAGCACGCCGGTCCGCTGACCCTGGCTCAGGCGATCAACGCCGCCCTCACCGACGAGCTCGCCGCGCGCCCGGGACTCGTCGTGTTCGGCGAGGACGTCGGCCGCAAGGGCGGTGTCTACGGGGTCACGCGCGGCCTGCAGCAGCGCTTCCGCGCGACGCGGGTTTTCGACACTCCGTTGGACGAGCAGGCCATCCTCGGCCTCGGTCTGGGGCTTGGCGTCAGCGGCCTGCTCCCGGTCCCCGAGATCCAGTACCTCGCCTACGTGCACAACGCCGAAGACCAGCTCCGGGGTGAAGCGGCCAGCCTCCGGTTCTTCTCCGACGGCGCCTATACCAACCCGATGGTGGTGCGGATCGCCGGCCTGGCCTACCAGAAGGGCTTCGGGGGCCACTTCCACAACGACAACGCCATCGCCGTGCTGCGGGATATCCCTGGCCTCGTTGTCGCCGTACCGGCCCGCCCCGACGACGCGCCTCCGCTGCTACGAACGCTGCTCGCTGCAGCCGAGAGCGATGGTCAGGTCAGCGTCGTACTCGAACCCATCGCGCTCTACCACCAGCGGGACCTGCATCGCGCCGGCGACCGCGGCTGGCTGGGCGAATACCCACCACCCGACGACACGGACGCGCACATCCCGATCGGGTCCGCCCGCGTCTATGGCGATGGCATGGATCTCACCATCCTCACCTTCGGCAACGGGCTGCGCATGAGCCTGCGAGTTGCCACGCGCCTGAAGGAGTACGGCATCGGCGCCCGCGTCGTCGATCTACGGTTCGTCGCGCCCCTGCCGATCGCCGACATCGTGCGCGAGTCCATGGCCACCGGGCGAGTACTGGTAGCCGACGAGACCCGGCATTCCGGCGGCGTCGGCGAGGGCGTCGTCACCGCTCTTGTCGAAGCCGGCTTCGACGGCCCGATCACCCGGGTATCCAGCATGGACAGCTTCATCCCGCTCGGGGATGCCGCGACCACCGTGTTGCTGGACGAAGCCGCCATCGACCGCGCGGCCCGGAACCTCATCATGAGGAGGCCAGCACCCGATGGCCGGCGGCTCGGATGAGCACGGTGCACCACGTTCGGAATGGGCGCCACGGCTCGGCCAGCTCCTCGAGCTCCCCCGGTGACGGCAGGTCCGCCAATCCGTAGAGCTGCCGGATAAGGTCGAGCGACCGCGACTCGTCCGGCACCAGCACATCGGTAAATCCGGTACCCCGAACGACGATGAGGCTGGCGTAGAACGGCCCGATGCCCTTGATCCGCTGCACCTCGCTCGCCGCGACGACCGGACCGAGCCGGAGCAGCCGGTCGGCATCCAGCAGCCCCCGCAGCGCGGCCTGCGCAACACCGTGCAACTGCTTGATGCGGTCGGATGGAATGCCGGGAAAGTCCGTTACTTCCAGCAACTGGCGCGGCGTGGGCAGCGCCGCGAGCGGTTCACCAGCCAGCTCAAAGGTCCGGCCCCAGGTCCGGCTGAGCCGCGTCCGCACTTGAGCGGTCTGCGCGGCGGGGCGCCGAGCACTCAGAACCGACCAGGCCGCCGCCTCGTAGGGCGAATAGAACAGCGGTGGACGGAGCCCCGGTGCCGCTTGCTGCAACCGCCCGATCACCGGATCCCGGCGGCCCACCGTTTCGAAGTCGCGACCGTCGTGGTCGAGCGAGAGACAGCGGGCCACCTGCCGTCGGACCGCGTCCAGATCACCGGCGCCGTGGACGACACCACGCACGCCCGCGTCGTCCTGCCGGAGCTCTACGCCAACCTGGTCGGTGTAGCCGTCGAGGCAGAATGCCAGGCGCATGACACCATCGAAACCGTCGTCGGCCGAGGCCGCCCGCTGGCCGACTGGCATCCGCTGACCAAACTCGAACACGGCTGATTCGCGCAGCGAGAAGGCGCCGAGCGGCCGGATGAGGAACGATCTCGTCATGACCTGGGATCATGACGAGATCCACCGACAAAAACCATGGACCCCGCAGAAATGCTGGCCTCTAGTGCGCCGGGAATGTCCCAGACAAGATCATCGAGCGTTCCGACAGGGAAATGACAGGCTGACGCGCGGCGACGTATGAGAGCGCCCCCAACCGGTGCGGTCGAGGGCGTCTCGATCGGTTGGCGCCGCAGCACTGCCAGTTCGGGTCAGCCGATCTGTTGGCTCGCCGGGCACGCCCACGCCTGCTGTTCGTTCGCTGGGAAGGCGCAGCAGGCGTGGTGCTGTGCGGTAGGAGGTTGCCTACTTGGTGTCGGCGTCGACGAGCCGGTCGATGAGTTCGTCGAGGTTGCCGGTCTTGGGGAGGTCTCGGGTGCTGAGTTCGTCGGCCAGTTCGGTCTTGGTCTTGCCTTCGTAACGCTGGCGGGCGGTCTGCTGGGCCTGGCGGGCCTCGCGCCGTTCGGCGGCGCGGGCCTGACGGACCTCGTCGCGTTCGGCCTGCTCGGCTCGCTCGGCCTGTTCCTGGACGATCTGGTCGGTCTTGTTGACCTGCTCGTGCACGCTGTCGCTCATAGCGTTGACCTGATTGCGAAGCACTGAACCGAGGCTGTCGAGGTATTGGCCAGCCGCGTCACCGGCGACGCTGACGGCGCGGAGCAGGTTCACCGCGTATTCGAGGTTGGCCTGCTGCAACTGCCGAGCGAGGGTGACCGATTGGGTGATCCGCGCCGTGGCGTTAACCATCGCAAAGGGGGTCGGTACTTGGGTGGCGGCGTCCTTGATGCTGCCGGTCAACGATGTGGCTGCGTCGGTAAAAGCGATCCGGGCACTCCTCGCACCGTTAACATACTGGTCTTGAACGGTCATCTGTGCTTCTCCTGCTTCCTGCGGCAACGCCCACGGACCAAGCGATTGCTTGGGATATCAAGCAGGCGTATTTTCATCATGCGCGCCATTGCCGCCCAAACGATGCGTTTGTGACGCTACCCACGGCGACGGACACGCCGCACTGGGTATCCGGCTGGGCGGTCACGCAGGCCCGGCGGTGCCGACCAGGCCGGCCCATGCAGGGCGTGCGGCACGGCACGACGCACTCCCCACGATGCCCCTTCCCGCCGTCGTGTCTGGGCGACGAGCGATCAGCAGGCATGTCGCCTCGACTGGCTGACGACAGCCTGTCAATCCGCTGTCAGGCGCTGAGATCGATCGAGAATCCTCAGCCTCGTAAAGGACAACTCGACAGCGCCTGACCTCAGCATGACGTGCAGGACGACGACGATGCCCTGACCCTCCCTGGCTGGCTGCGCCGACTGCATGCCTGGGCTCGCCGCGCGACAGGGAGATGACCGGCCCACGTCCCGAACGTCTGCTAACGCTCGCTAACGTCCGCTATCGGGTGCCCACGCCACAAGCCGGAATGTCCATTTCTGGCGAGGGATTCCGGTCACGTTTGCTAGTTATCGCATGCGGCTGCTAACACTGGGTCATGTCCTGGGATCATGCCGAGCACCTCCGACACCTTCCGCCCCCCATCGCGGGCACGCATGACGGTGACCACGCTGCTCCGCCGCCGGCGACGGACGCGCTAGCGGTTCGGTTTGTTGCTGATGGTGGGGTGGTGGAGGCGCCGGTGGAGGAGATTCCGGTGTTGGTGAAGCGGGAGGACGGGTTTTTGTGGTTGGACGTGCCGGTGTGGACGTCGCAGTTGGATGGGTTGTTGGCGGGGGAGTTGGGGTTGCATCCGGTGGCGCGGGAGTACTGCCGGGTGCGTAATCACATGCCGATGGTGCATGGGTATCGGGATCATGTGTTCATGGTGTTGCACCGGCCGGTGGTGTTGGGGCGGGGGGAGACCCGGTTGGTGGAGTTGGATTTGTTTGTCGGGGATCGGTTTGTGGTGACGGTGCATAAGCGGGATGAGGCGTCGGTGGCTGCGGTGGAGGGGGTGTCGGAGGTTGAGGAGACGGTGGCCCGGATCGGGGCGGGCCGGATCGCGCCGCGGACTCCGGTGGAGTTGACGCATGCGTTGGTGTCGTTGATGGCGTTGCGGCAGCGGCTGTTGGTGCAGGACGTGGCGGTGCGGGTGGCTGAGGTGGAGCAGAAGGTGCTGCGCCGGCAGATGACCAACCCGGAGCAGTCGTTGGAGGAGATGTTCCTGGTCCGGTATGAGCTGCTGTCGGTGCGGACCACCGCCGCCCATTCGGAGGAGGTGCTGGCCCGGGCCCGGAAACTGCTCGGCCCCGGCCACCACGACGACGAGGCGCAACTGGCCGACCTGCAAGACATGTTCCGCCGGGTGCACCGCATGACCGACAGCGAACAAGAACTCCTCGCCGGCGTCATCGACCTCTACCGCACCCGCAATGACACCAAGATGATGATCGCGATGGAGCGGCTCGCGGTGCTCGCCGCCGTGACGCTGCCCATCACCGCCATCGCGTCGGTCTACGGCATGAACGTGATCGTCAACGTGCAGACGAACTACACCCAGTTGATCATCGTCTTGATCATCATGGCTGCCATCAGTGGCGTCCTGCTGCGCTGGACCAAAAAGCAGGGCTGGTGGTGATCTGAGCCTGCCGGCCCAGAAGCTGGTGTCGTTCGGCTGGAATCCCGGTTAGCTGTTGTGCAGGACAGCTGCGCCGCCGAAGCGGCCGTGCGCAAGGTCGGCCAAGGCCTCCGGCGCCCGATCCATCGGATAGCCGACGGTGGTCGGCGTAATTCGGAATCGTTCTGCGAGTGCCAGGAACTCCTCCCCATCCTGACGAGTGTTCGCCGTGACACTGCGCAGCCGGCGTTCCTCGAACAGCTCACGCTCGTAGTTCAGCGTCGGCACGTCAGAGAGCCAGATCCCGGCAATCGCGAGGGTCGCGCCACGATCCAATGCACGGAGCGCGACGGGGACGAGCTCCCCGGCCGGAGCGAACAGGATGGCTCCGTCGAGCGGTTCCGGCGGCGCGTCCGTCGCACCGCCAATGGAGTCGACGCCGAGCGAGCGGGCCAGCTCCTGGTTGTGCTCGCCCCGGGTGAGTACGTGCACGCGCTGGCCCATGTGCAGCGCGATCTGCGCGGTGATGTGGGCACTGCCACCGAACCCATAGATGCCCAGCCGGCCGCCGATAGGGACGTCCGCGGATCGCCATGCCCGGTAACCGATGATGCCGGCGCACAACAACGGCGCTGCATGCTCGTCGTCCACCGTCGTCGGCAGCCGGTAGGCGAATCCTTCGTCGACCACGCAGAAGTCGGCGTAGCCACCGTCGCGATCCCAGCCGGTGAAGGTCGGCGCGATACACAAGTTCTCCGCACCACGCCGGCAATACGGACAGCTGCCGTCAACCGAGCCCAGCCACGGCACGCCGACCCGCTCACCGACCGAGAACCGACCAGCGTTCGAACCCAGCACCTCGACGCGTCCGACGACCTCGTGTCCCGGAGTGACGCCAGGTCGGCGCGGCGGCAGGTCGCCCTCGGCGAGATGCAGGTCGGTGCGGCACACGCCACAGCACGAAATCCGGACCAGGACGTCCGTCGCCCCGGGCTCCGGCCGATCACGATCGATCCGGCGGAGCGGGCCATCATCGATCGGCCGGGGAGTATCGACTATCCAGGCCTGCATCAGCATGCTCCTACCCGAGGCCAACCGCCGATCGCGCCCGCATCGTAGCTGCTTTCCGGACCTGGCCGCGTCGCATCCCCGGCACCTGGCCGTCGCATCGCGTGCACCGGTGGGACAGGCGACCACACTTGCGTACCTCACCAATCCCACTGGCACCACCAGCGCGCGGGAAGCGACGCTCCGGCGTGACCTGCGGCACCGTGTGAACCACCATGGCGGTCGCTCGGTCACCCTTCGCATGTTTGACTGGAACTAATCGAACGAGGGAGATGTCCGCAGTGGAACCGGAGGACCTGTACGAGCTGGACTCGGATCGCCCGGACCTGACGGACAGCGTGCTGCTGCAAGCTATGGACGGCTTCGTGGACGCCGGCGCGACGGTCAAGATCCTCCGCGATCACCTGCTCGGTCTCGGGGAGGGACGCATCATTGCCCGGTTTGACGTGGACCTGCTCTACGACTACCGGGCGAGGCGGCCGTTCCTACATTTCGACCGTGATCACTGGGCTTCGTTCGACGCGCCGGAGCTCGCGCTCCACCTGCGGCATGACGCGGACGGAACCGCGTTCCTCCTCCTCGTCGGCCCTGAACCGGATGTCTTGTGGGAGCGCTTTGTCCAGGCCGTACGCTCCATCGTCGCCCAACTCGGCGTTCGGCTGACTGTCGGCGTCAACGCGTTCCCGATGAACCTGCCGCACACCCGACCGACGCGGGTGATCCTGCACGGTTCGCGGCCGGAGCTGTTCGAGGGCTACCGTCCGTGGCTCGGCGGGATCATCGTGCCGGCAAGCGCAGGACACTTGCTGGAGTTCCGGCTCGGCCAGGCCGGCCACGACGCGCTCGGGATGGCCGCGCCCGTGCCGCCGTATGTGACCGATACTGAGTACCCCGGCGCGGCCGCCGCTCTCGCGCGCGAGATCAGCGCGCGCACCGGGCTGCGGTTGCCCACGGCTGATCTGGATGCGGCTGCGGCGCAGACCCGACTGTCCATCGATGAGCAGATCCAGCAAAGCGACGACCTGCAGGCCGTGGTCCGGGCACTCGAGGAGCAGTACGACACCTACCTGCACGGCCAGGATCGCTCGCTGCTGGCCGACGCGGGCGGCTTGCCGACGGCTGATGAGCTCGGCGCCGAGCTCGAGCGCTTTCTCGCCGACCAGTCCCGCGGGACCGACCCCCCGGCGCCGCCCCAGCAATGACCCGACTTGGCTACGGGATGAGCACGAGCTTGCCGTGAGCGCCCCGTTCCTGTTGTTCCCAGGCGCTGGCCACGTCGGAGAGCGGCAGCTGGATCGTGTCGACGGTGATCAACCCCCGGGCTGCTTGCTCGGTCAGGTCGCGATAGGCCTCGCGCCGCGGCTCAAGGGGGGCCTGGAAGACCGCGAAGCCCAGGAGGTGCAGCGCGCGCGAGCGAACTACCGCAGCCGGCAGCTCGATGGTCGACGCGGCGGAGTTGCCGAGCTGCACATACCGCGCGCCCTGGCTCGCCGCCTGCATGGCCGCGATGGCCGGCTCACCCCAGAGCGGGTCGACGATCACGTCGATCCCGTGTTCGCCGGCTGCCTGCCTGAATGCGGCGGGAAGGTCTGCCCCTGGAGCGAGGGTCACCACGACGTCCGCTCCCCGCTCTCGGGCTAGCTTCAGCCGGCCCGCGTCGCGGTCGGCGGCGATGACATAGGCCGCGCCCTGTGCCTTGGCCGCCTGAACCGCGATCATCCCCAAGGCCCCGGTTCCGAGGACAAGCACTGACTCACCAGGCTGCAGTTTCGCGCGCCAGCGCAGCGCGAGCCAGGCGGCCAGACCGGTGTTGCCCAGCGCGGCTGCGGTCACGTCGTTCACGCCGTCGGCCGGCTCGAACAGTTCCGCATCGGGGACGAGCGCGCGTTGCGCCCATGACCCATATGGAGACACGGGAGCGTCGAAGAAGACCCGGTGTCCGTCGGCGGTGCGCCCGACGCCGTCCGAGCCAACAACGGACGGGACCGGCGGGGGGCCGGTGTAGAACGATCCGGAGGCCTTGGCCAGATCGACGTGGTGCACGCCGGCAGCCGCGACGTCGACGACGATCTGGCCCGCCCCGGGCACAGGGTCGGCAAAGTCGCTGAAGCGTGGCGGAGCACCCAACTCAACGAGCACGGCGGCCTTCATCTGCGACATCTTCCACGTTGCGGTGCTGCGGCTCCCCCGTGGGTTCACTTCCGGAGGCACCAACAGGACTCGGACAGGCCAGAATGAGGCCGCGGTTGTCGGCGGATCATGCGAACATATGTTCGTGTCCGACACGGGTCACATCCTGCACGCCGATCTCGACGCGTTCTACGCATCGGTCGAGCAGCGCGACGATCCACGGCTACGCGGCCGACCCGTCATCGTCGGCGGCGGCGTGGTCCTTGCCGCAAGTTACGAGGCGAAGGCCCTCGGGATCCGCACTGCGATGGGCGGAGCCGCTGCTCGCCGATTGTGCCCTGACGCTGTTGTCGTGCCGCCACGCATGACTGCGTATTCCGAAGCCAGCAAGGCGGTGTTCGCGATCTTCGAAGACACGACACCCCTCGTGGAAGGAATCTCGATCGACGAGGCCTTCCTCAACGTCGGCGGTCTGGCCCGGATCACCGGCACGCCACTGGACATCGCCGTTCGGCTGCGCCGCCAGGTCCGCGATCTGGTCGGTCTTCCTATCACGGTCGGCGTGGCCCGGACCAAGTTCCTGGCCAAGGTGGCGAGCCGCGTCGCCAAACCTGACGGACTGCTGTCTGTGCCGCCGGGTGGCGAGTTGCGTTTTCTCCACCCGCTGCCGGTTGAGAGCCTCTGGGGCGTCGGCCGGGTCACCGCCGTCAAGCTCCGAGATAGAGGGATCTTCACCGTGGGCGACGTCGCGGATCTAAACGAGCGAGCGCTCGTTTCGATGCTCGGACCCTGCGTCAGGCCGGCACCTGCACGCTCTGGCGCACAATCGCGATCCGCGCCCGGTCCAGGTTGGTCGTCGACGCCGGTCGATCGGGTCGCAACGCGCACTCGGCCGCCATCGGTTATCCCGCGCCGAGCTCGAGGCCACCCTTGCCGGGTTGGTGGATCGCGTTACGTCGCGGCTGCGCGCCGGTCATCGGCTCTGCCGCACCGTGGTTTTGCGGATGCGATTCGACGACTTCACCCGCGCAACGCGATCGCACACGTTCCCCGCGCCGACGGACAACACTGCGACGATCCTCGCCGCGGCGCAGACCGTCCTGGTTTCTGTCCGGCCATTGATCGCCGAGGCCGGCCTTACCCTGATCGGCATCACGCTGGCGAATCTCGACCATGCCGACGCGATCCAGCTGGAGCTTCCCTTCCGCAGTGCCCTGCTCGCCGACCTCGACCACGCCATGGACAGGATTCGCGACCGCTTTGGAACGGCCGCACTCACCCGGGCGGCCCTAGTCGGCCGCGATTCCGGCCTCACGGTCCCGCTGCTACCCGATTAGCAATTCTCGCCACGACCCCGGTATCGGCGAGCGATGTGAGAGTTCCTTAATGATGTGACCCGCGCTGTGGAATCGCCGATCACTCCCTGCGGCATACTCCGCTTAGGGCGGCCGCGTGCGGACTTCGGTGGGGGGAGTGTCATGGCGGACTACGCGCCGGTGCGGTGTACGGCGACCTGGACCATCCTCTCGGAGTAATCGGCTTCACGGTGGTGAACGCCCGCATCGTCGCCATTGACCTCGTCGCCGACCCAACCAAATTGCGTCGCAGCTAACGGGCTCGCGCGCCGCCCTCGTAGCCAATGGTGGCTAGCTGCGCCGTGTTTGAATGTCGACGGCTACCGTGGCTCCGAGGTGGATCACGAAAAGGGGCGCTGGATGAGGATTGGGCTGCACCTTGCGAACTTCACCTGGCCGGGCGGCCCACCGACCCTGGCGCGGGACCTCCGGCGCATCGCAGCAGCGGCGGAAGAGACCGGCTTCGCTCGGCTGAGCGTCATGGATCACGTCTGGCAGATCCGCGGCATCGGGCCAGCAGAGCACGAGATGCTGGAGGCCTACACGGCGCTCGGTTACCTGGCCGCCTGCACCTCACGCGTCGAGCTCGTGTCCTGGGTGACCGCCGTCGTGTATCGCGAACCCGGGTTGCTCGCCAAGGAGGTCACCACGCTGGATGTGCTGTCCGGCGGCCGGGCGTGGCTCGGAATCGGAGCAGCCTGGAACGAGGCGGAGGCGCGCGGGCTCGGCCTCCCGTTCCCGCCAACCGCCGAGCGCTTCGAACGACTCGAGGAAGCACTGCAGATCTGCCTGCAAATGTGGAGCGACAGCGACGCGGCCTTCCAGGGCAAGCACTACACACTCGAGCGCACGCTGAACTCCCCTCAGCCGTTGCGACGGCCGCACCCGCCGATCATGATCGGGGGCGGCGGAGAGCGGAAGACGCTACGGCTGGTCGCGCTGTACGGCCAAGCGTGCAACCTGTTCGCCGGTCCGGACCTGGAACGAAAGCTCGACGTCCTTCGCGAACACTGCGCGACTGTCGGACGCAGCTACGACGACATCGAGAAGACAGTCATGCTGCCGTTGGACGTCGGTCCGAACGGACGAGACGTCGATGTGCTCCTCCGCGAACTGGAGCGGCTCGCCGGCCTGGGCATCGCACATGTCCATGGCCAGGTCAGGGAGATGGAGACGATTACGCCGCTGGAAACCCTTGGTGAGCGCGTCATCCCGGTTGCCGCTTCGTTCTAGCGTCACGGCCGACCGGTCGAGAAGGATGATCTTGGAGATAACGTCGTTCCGTGCAGCAGCTTCCAAGATCACGACCGCTAACGCCCTCGCAGCCGGTCTGTTGTGCGGCCCGGGCCGATGCGCAGGCGGTCCTGTCCCTGCGGTGACTCCGGACCTCCCGGCCGAGAGGCACCGGGTGGGATAGTCCTGCTGGAGGGGGTGGTGGGGCTCATGGCCGACGTGATCGTTGCCGTCGAGCGACCAGCGGTGAGTCGACCCGTGGCCAGCGCGAACGCCGGGCGGAATCTCGGCTTGCTGGTTGTCTCGTTCGGCGTGACCGTTGTGGTGACGCGCTTGTTTCTCGTGCTGTCGGGCTATCCACAGGTGGGTGGCAGCACGTATCACATCGCCCATGCACTATGGGGCGGATTGTTGCTTGTCATCGGCGCGATGCTGCCGCTGGTATGGGCGAACCGATGGATCCTCACGTTGTCGGCGTTGTGTTCCGGAATCGGCGTCGGCCTGTTCATCGACGAGGTCGGCAAGTACATCACAACGAAGAACGACTACTTCTTTCCACTGGCGGCGCCGATCATCTACCTCGCTTTTCTGGCCGTCCTGATCGTTGCGCGATTGGTCAGCCGACCCCGTCGGTACGACGCGCGCGGCCAAACGTATTTCGTTCTCGACGGTCTGTCGAAGGTCGCGGACGGCGCGATGCGGGAGAGCACGAAACGTGACTTGATGAGCCGGCTTGGCGAGATCGAGCAGTCCACTGACCGCCCGGATCTGGCCGACTTCGCCAGTAGCGTACGGCCCTTCGTTGCCAGTCTGGCGCCGACGACGAGACCGGACATGCACCCGCATCTGGCCAGGCTCATAGACATCGCTGGTCGAGCCGAACGCATCTTGCTCCCCCGCTTTCTCCACCGGATCCTGCTCATCATCGGATCCCTGATCGTCGGATTCTTCTCGATGCTCGGCTTGCTGGTATTCCTCGCCCTCGCTTCGAACGACCCCGAGAACAAGGTGGTGATTGATGAGAAGACGGTCCCGCCGGGAACCCATCCACCGGCCCTCATGGTCGCCGCCGCCGGCGAGACCATCGTCGGACTTCTCCTGATCAGCGCCGCGGTGCTATTGCTGTTCGGGCGGGATCGAAAAGGTATCGCAGCGCTGCGCGCTGGCGTGATCTTCGGGCTGGCTGCGGTCAACGTCGTCCTCGGCTATGTGGATGCCGAGCTGGTCCTGACCGTCGTCCTTTTCGAGCTCGTTGGGCTCGGGCTCGCGCAGCGCTACCGTATCCGTTTCCTCGGCCAGCCCCGCCAGCCTGACACCGGATACGCAGCGGACAACAGCCGACCAGCGAACTCGGCGGTGTGAGCGACAATCAGAACGACGGACGGCACCAATCGAACAAATGGTGAGGAGTGCCGCGGGTGACGGCAGATCAGCTGGCGGCCCAGGTGTTGTCGGTGAACGTGGGTCTGCCAAAGGACGTGCTCTGGCAAGGCCGGACGGTGCATACGGCCGTCTGGAAAGAACCGGTGGACGGCCCGCGGCTGGTGCGACGCCTCAACATCGACGGTGACGGACAGGGCGACCTGGCGGGCCACGGGGGCGAGCAGCGAGCAGTATTCGTATACCAGATCGAGTCTTATCGGTATTGGCAGGACTACCTGAGCCGCGACGACTTCACGTACGGCCAGTTCGGGGAAAACCTCACTGTGCAGGGTCTGACCGACGACGAGGTGTGTATTGGCGATCGCTATCGAATCGGGAGCGCAGTCTTCGAGGTAAGCCAGCCTCGGGTCACGTGTTATCGGGTCGGTATCCGAATGGACGACGCGCGCATGCCTGCTCTGCTCATCTCTCATCACCGACCCGGGTTCTATTTCCGGGTGCTGCGGGAGGGCATTGTGCAGGCCGGAGACGAGATTGTGCTCATCGCCCGCGGACCGGGGGCGATGACCGTGGCCGACGTCGACGCGCTGCTCTACCTGCCTGGGCACTCTCGCCAACGCGTGGTCCGCGCCCTGCAGATACCTGCCTTGTCGCCCGGCTGGAAGATGTCGTTCGAAGCGATACTCGAGCAGGGAGCGGAGCCAGGCGCCACGGGTAACCCCGGCCTGACGGCAGTGAGCCCGCCGCCGGCGTGGGCAGGATTCCGTCCGCTGAATGTCACGGACATTGAGCCGGAAAGCGAGTCCGTGGTCTCGGTATACCTGGCCGATCCGGACGGCAATGGCGTGCCACCAGCCCAGCCAGGACAATTTCTGACGCTGCGCTTGCCAACCGACGAGGGCCGGCAATCCATCTTGCGCAGCTATTCGCTGTCCGGACCCCCGGGTGCTAGCACGTATCGAGTCAGCGTCAAGCGCGAACCGCACGGAGCAGGCAGTCAATTCGTGCACGACCGGGTGCGGCCCGGCGACCGCCTGGACGTTGCCGCACCGCGGGGCACCTTCATCCTGAGGCCGTCCGACGCGCCGGTCCTGTTGATGAGCGCAGGTGTGGGTGCGACGCCGGTGCTGGCGATGCTCCATGCGCTGGCCGGCACCAAGTCCAGCCGAGACGTTTGGTGGCTGCATGGCGCCCGCAACCGAGCGGAGGAGCCGTTCGTGGCCGAGTCGCGCTCGTTGCTTTCGGCGTTGCCGAGTGGCCACCGATACGTCTGCTATAGCCACCCCGGCCGTGGCGATGCTGCCGGCCGCGACTACCAGACGGCCGGGCGCCTCAGTGCGTCGGTACTGGCCACACTTGACCTTCCGCGCAACTGCGATGCATATATCTGCGGACCGGCCGGGTTCATGGCGGAGACATCCGCCGCACTGGTGGGCCTCGGCGTTGATGCCACCCGGATACGAACCGAGTTCTTCGGCCCGGCACCCGCGATCACGCCTGGTGTTATACCGACCCCGACCCGGCCGCCACATCATCCGGACGATGAGGCAACCGACGGTCCGCGGGTCGGCTTCGCCCGCAGCGGCCTCACCGTGCACTGGGACCCGCGCTATCCAAGCTTGCTGGACCTCGCCGAAGCGTGCGACGTACCCACCCGCTGGTCATGTCGGACCGGCGTTTGTCACACCTGTGAAACGAGTCTGCTCTCCGGGACGATCGGCTACGCTCCGGACCCGGTTGACAACCCAGCTGATGGCAATGTGCTGATCTGCTGTTCCCAACCGGTGGATGACACAGTGTTGGACATGTGACCGGGCGTGGGTATACCCGATTTCTGTCCCGCAGCACCATTCGGCCATTGTTAATTTCCAATCGCGATCCTCACTCACTCACGCACCGCAGCGATCGTCGGAACCGCCGACGGGCCACTGGCTTCATACCCCAAAACTTCCGACCGGAGCGGATGACTTCGGCTGGATCTTTGCGATTGGCGGTCTAGGGGTGGCGCTGCGCCGAGCATCGAAATCCGTACGCCGGCTGGGTGGCTTTCTGCTGAACATTCTCATCTGGTTTTGCTCCCTCCTGCCGAGCGGCACATGGACGGAGAACGTATGGCATTCTGCTCTTGATGTTCCTGCATGCTGACAATCGATTCGGCTTGGGCCACTGGTGGGCACAGACTCAGTCGCTGCCGCACGAAACAGTCAGCCACGATCAAACTGCGACCAACCTTAGGGGCAGGAATTCACAGATTTTGACCGTGGCGTGGTGCACGAATGCCCGGTACCGTTCGGCGCGTGAAGCAAACCATCACCCAACTCATCGATGACATCGACGGTGGCAAGGCTGAAGAAACCGTCTTGTTCGCCATCGACGGTGCGAACTACGAGATCGATTTGAGCCGGAGGAACGCCGCAAGGCTCCGCGATCTGATCAACGGCTACACGCCCTATGCCCGAGCTGTTCGGGGCGGCGCGCAGCAGCGTCGTCGCCGGCGACGCCGCGCAGCGCCCACTACCCCATTCGTCGAAGTGGACAACAAGGCAGTGCGGGCCTGGGCGGCGTCAAACGGGATCGAGCTCAGCACCCGCGGCCGTATTCCGGCCAGCGTGCTCGAGCAATACCGGGCCGCCGGAAACTGACCGCTCTAGGCGGGTCACCTGCCGGCGATGATCCCCGCGAGCGCATTCGCCGCGAAATCGACCTCGTCGATCGTGTTGTAGAGGTAGAAGCTCAACCGGCAGCTTGCTGCAGGATCGAGCCCAAGGTAATGGTGGGCCAATGTCGCGCAGTGACAGCCCGCTCTCGATTCGACACCGACTGCATTGAGGGCGTCGGCAATATCGAACGGGCTCCAGCCGGATACGTTGAATGCGACCAGCGACGCCCGCCGCTCCGCCGACTTTGGACCGTAGATAGTGACGCCCGGCAGGCAAGCGAGCCGGTCGAGTGCGTAGCTCACTAGCAAGCGGGCGTGCTCCCGGATACTCGCCATCGCGCTCGCGATGTCATCCGCGGCGATAGCGCGCTCTGATCCAAAGTAGTTATAGGTGGCGGGGTGCAGCGCGAGGTCGAGAACCAGTCGCAAGGCCTGGGCGGACGCGATCGTACCGAGGATATTGGGCGTTCCGGCCGCAAACTTCCACGGCAGGCCGTTGTAGCCGACATGGTCTGGGAACACCTGGCCTTCAGCGACCATGTCGCCTCCGTAGAGAAACGGTAGCGAGTCGCGAAGCAGCTGACGCTTTGCATAGAGGACGCCGACGCCGAATGGCGCCAGCATCTTGTGGAACGAAAAGACCAGGTAGTCGACGTCCATCGCCTGGACGTCGACAAAACTGCTCGGTACAAGCTGGGCGCCGTCGATCAGTAGTCGTGAGCACCGATCACCGTCCGGCTGGCAATAGCCACTCTCCGCAGCGATTCGTCGAATGGAGTCCAGAGGAGTCCTCGTGCCGAGAAAGTTGGACGCCCCCGTACAACACACCAGCTTGGTCTTATCGTCGACCTGTGCCGCCAGTTCAGCCAGATCGAGTTCGCCAGTCTCCTGGTCGAACGGAACGAGCCGGCACTGAACGCGGACCCCAAACTTGGGAAGGATCTCCTGGCATAGCGCGTGCCATGGCACGTAGTTCGAGTTGTGCTCCATCATGGTCGTGACCACGTTGTCGCCATCGCGGAACTCGGTCATCAGCGAGTACATGACGGAGTTGAGCGCCTCCGTCGCGTTGCGATATACCGCTACGTTTTCTCGGCTGGGGGCATTGATGAATTGTGCAATCGTGTCGAACGATGCTTCGAATTGCGTGGTCATCGCCTGCGACGCGTCGGACTGGCCACGATGCACGTTCTCGTAGCCCGGGGCAAGGTCTTGATACAGCTGCACCAGCTCACGTGGTGGCTGCGTGCTCGCCGCATTGTTGGTGACGATCCGGCCCCGTTCCGGAAAGAAGAAATGCGACCGAATCGCATCGACATCGAGAGGCATCGAACCGACCTCGCCGGCCCGCGGCAGGCTGACCAGGCGGCTCCATCCGACAGTTTCCTCGGCCACGTCGACTCCAACCATCGGACCCCTCCGTTGAACGGATCGATAGCTTGCCTTCCACACCGTGGTACGTGCGTGTCGAGGGATACGGTTCCCTCGGCCGGGCACCTCAGCGGTGGAATCGCACGTACTGGTCTTCCACGGCGTCACTGGCTGTGTAGGAGACTGCATCGACCAGACGCCCACCCGGATCGACTAACACCAAATTTCCCCCGTTGTTGCCGAGCTGGGCTCCGGTGCCGTCGAGGGGTACGAGCAATGAGCCTCCCGGTCCAATCGCCTCCGGACCGATCATGGTGCAGCGGTGCGTCTTGTCGATCAGCTGCCAACCTGCCAACGAGGCGATGGTGTTGGCCAAATTTCCGATCACGACGACTTCGTGGCCGACGTCGTCGCCGACCGGGTTGAGCAACGCGCGCTCCAGGTAGACCGTGTCGGTCGGAGGCGTTGTGCCGTGGATCAGATCCGCGATTGACCGCGACGCCGGTGTCGGAGCTCCCGCCGCATCGGTAGGGACGCGCTGCGTTTGAAATGCAAGGAAGAGGCCAATGTGCCGGTCCGGATGGGCGAGGATCAGGCCGCCGTCGTGGCGGGCCCCGTTGTCCCGGGAGTGCGGCCCCGTGTTGCCCTGGTTGAGGTGAATGTCGTGGACACCGTGCAGACCATCGGTATTCCCGAAATCGACGTCGATTGGCTTGTTCAAGTTGCGGTCGAAGCGCTCCCCGAACGCGTACACCTCGCCGCCGGCATCCTGGCAATGCTGCAGATACAGCCCGAGCAGGTCCTGTAGGTCGTCGGCCGACGCGCTGCCTGAGGCAGGCAACGCCGTCCCTTCTTGCCAGGCGAACAACGGCGCCCGCACGTAATCCAGAGCGCTGGCCGATGAGGGTGCGCTGCTGAACCCGGTTGGTAAGTTCGGCAACTCGCCGAGGATCGGGTGCCCTAGCAGGGGATCCACCAGCCAGTAGACGACCTCCGCACCCGTGTCGGACTGCACGTTCACCGCGATGCGCCACGGCTGTCCCGTGCTGTCGAGTAACCGGATCTGCAGGTGCGGGGTGGTGTCGCCGTCTTCCCGGACCCATCGGTCGGGGCTTCCCCGCAGCACGCCGTAGCCATTCATCCAGACCACCTCGTTGGGAAGGAGGCCGGCACGGGCAACTCGATACATGGTCCGCTCCAGACTCGCTGTCCGGCCCGATGCGCTTCCCGACCTGCTATCCGGCACGATGGCGATGATCTTGGACTTACCGGCGCCCCAGGGCTGGCACGTCCAAGATCATCTAGCAGAGGAGGGTGGCCAGGTTTTCGCGGGTGGGCGGGGCGCGGAGCCGCGGATGATGCACCGGAAGCCCAGGTGGCTTGTGCTACTGCGGACCGCTTGGCCTTGCCGAGCTGGGGGTCGATAACGCAGGCAATACGACGGGGCGCACAGGTGCGAACCGCCTTTCATCACGTTCCGGTCACTCTCCTGAAGGGAACGGAGCGGGCCGAGTGGAGCGCAGCAAGACGGCGACGCCTCACCGGCGCGGCCGCCGTGGTCATCCGTCCATGCGGATGCCGTCCACTCCCAGACGTTCCCCATCATGTCGACCAGACCCCAGTCATTGGCTGGGAATCGACCTACCGGCGTCGTGCGATCCTTGCCGGGCGGCTTGTCGGTCTGCCATGGGAACTCGCCGTGCCAGGTGTTGGCCATCGGCCGGCCGCGCGGCATGAATTCATCCCCCCAGGCGTAGCTGGTCGGCGGGCGGCCAGCCCGAGCGGCGTACTCCCATTCGACTTCGGTGGGCAGGTCCTTGCCGGCCCAACGGGCGTAGGCCAGGGCGTCTTCGAACGAGACGTGCACGACCGGGTGCAGTTCCCTTCCGCCTACGGAGCTACCCGGGCCCTCCGGTGCTCGCCAGTGAGCACCCGATGTCCAGTGCCACCAGCGCGGCCAGTCAGCTAACGGCACCGGCCCGGATGTCGGTCTGAAGACGAGCGAACCAGGCACGAGATCGTCGGGGTCTGCGTCCGGGAAGTCCTCGGCCGATGGCGTGATCTCGGCGGTAGTGCGGTGATTGGTGTCCTTCACAAAGCGGCGGAACTCGGCATTGGTCACGGGGTGCTGGTCGATGAGAAATTCCGAGACGTGTTCCTCATGGGCAGGACGCTCCTCGGCATAGTGGTCGTCACTGCCCATGACGAAACAGCCGGGCGGCACTTCGACCATGTTCTTCGGCACCCGTATGACACTAGGCGTGCTCATCAGCTGCTCCGGCGACCGGCCCGGCGAGCGAAGTCGTCGAGCGACGCGAGCACC
Source organism: uncultured Actinomycetota bacterium (assembly GCA_963809815.1). GTDB lineage: Bacteria > Actinomycetota > Actinomycetes > Mycobacteriales > Jatrophihabitantaceae > CAVVJA01. The sequence goes on along the minus strand of CAWELM010000010.1, from coordinate 255,055 downwards.
TCGCTCGATTGCCACAGGCGATTACGGGCGAAGCCGGTGAACTCGGTGAGGACGCCCGCGTCAACGAGTGGCGCGATGGCCCGGTGCGCGTTCTGGGGTGCGATCGCCAACTCCGATGCGATCCGGGCGGCGTCGACAACGGGCTGGCGGATCAGCAGATCGGCCAACCGCCAGGACGCCGCGCCCCGCCGAACCTGGATCTTGCGGTCCCAGCTCGCACGGATTGCGTGGAGCTCGGCGACGAGTTGACGTCCGTTGACGATCGCGGCAAACGAAGCCTGCGCCAGCCTTTCGACGATTGCGGCTGGATCGCCGGCGCGATACGCGGTCAGGGTGTCGAAATAGCCCGGCGTGTCGGTGAGCAGTCCAGCGGAGACCGGCACGGTGACATTACGGGTCAGACCATGCGCCCGCAGCATCGCGTGCACCAGCGCCCGGCCGGTCCGGCCATTGCCATCGGGGAACGGATGGATGGTTTCGAACTGAGCATGCGCGACAGCAGTGTGAGCCAACACCGGCAGATCCGATCGGCGAATGAAGCCAACCAAGTCAGCCATCAACGACGGTACGTGGTCATGGTGCGGAGGAACGAAGGTTGCGCCGTGGGGTCCAAATGAATCACCGCCTATCCAGACCTGCTCGTGCCGCCAGCCGCCAGCGATATCCGGCTCGTGACGCGCGACCAGGGCCGCATGCATCGCCAAGATCGCGTCTTGATCGAGTCGGTTCGCCAGTTCGAGAGCCGCCTTCATGGCATCGACATTGCCGACGATCTCCGTGGCATTGCGCTTTTCCCGACTCCCCAACTCCGCGAGGGCAATCGCCTTCGCACCGGACGTGAGGTTCTCGATCATCGACGAGGATGCCGACTCGGAACGCAGCAGAACGGACGCAAACGGGGCGACCTCGCTACCAAGCTCGCTGTCGAAGCGAGCGATCTCGACGGTGGCTTCCTCGCAGAGCGCGAGCACATCGGCCGGCAACGGCAGAGCGCGGTCTGCGACAAACGGGACGACCGCCGCCTCATACGGTCCCGAGTGACGGCGACGGACTCCGGCCGACAGCATTCCGGCGGGAAGTCCGGACATCCACGGGCGCGGTTCCGATCCGAGCACGGCCCAACCGCCGCTCTCGGTCGCCCGGGTCGCGGATACAGCTCGCCTAGCTGAGCGCATGCGCCAAGTCTAGTATCAGATACTAACAGAAGTGATAATAGAGCTGAGCTATGTACTCGGTTATCTCTCTAACCAAAACTTGACAACGGGCGACGCGGTCGGGAAACTCCCGAACAGTCGAGCCGGGGGATGGGCGTGTTTCGAACAATTAGCGGGGCAATTCTGTGTGCGCTCACCCTCGTGGTCGCGGTCGCCTGCGGATCACATTCAGCAATGACCGCGGCGCCGGCGTCGCCGCCGACTTCAGCGGCAATATCAACCACGCCTTCGGTTCCGAGCGAGAATGCATCCGCATTAGCAGTGGAAAGTCTTGCCGCGGAAAGTCGCGCAGCTGCTAGCAGTTCGTCCGCCAAGGCAGCGGCAGCCCGCGCTGCGGCGGCTAAAGCTGCGGCGGCTAAAGCTGCGGCGGCAAAGGCCGCAGCAGAGAAAGCCGCGGCGGACAAGGCATCTGCGGCGGCGGCTTCAGCAAAGGCTTCGGCGGCGCAGGCCGCCCAAGCGTCCGCGGCCCAGCAGGCCCAGGCCTCATCTCAAGCCGCACCTGTCGTGTACTCCTGGATATAGCCCCTGTATCCCGCCTGGCCCGGACGTCGATTGTGCGGGCGGATCCGGTAATGGCCCTCGATATGTCCAAGGGCCAGTCACGGTTACCGGGAGCGATCCCTATGGCCTCGACAGCGACCACGACGGAATCGGATGTGAAAACTAGCATCGACGACGTGCGGCGGCACGGGCGACAATGCGGTCCGCAGGCCAAGTCAACTGCTAATCAGATGACGATTTCCAGCTGGCAGTATTCCTGGGACCGCTTGTCGTCGATGCCGACGTCGCGAGCCGATTGTCGAAGTGCGGGTCCGGCTATGCGAATGATCCGGTGACGATCTCGCCAGCGGGCTCGTAGGTACCTATAACGACTCCAGTCGTTGAGACCTTGCTGTCAACAAGGTTCAGTCCGGCGGGGATCGTGCCGTCCGCGAACAGGCGCTTGCCGGAGCCGATGACGACAGGAAACACCCACAGCCGGAACTCGTCGACCAGGTTGTGGCGCAACAGCGTCTGGATCAGGTTCCCGCTGCCGTGCACCTGCAGTTCTGGCCCGTTTCCCTCCTTGAGCGCCGCGACGCCTTCGGCCGCGTCTGCGTCGATCAGGACCGAGGGACCCCAGGCCAGCGTGGGCTGACTCCGCGACGCGACGTACTTGGTGGCGTCATTCAACGGCTTGCCGCCCGCATCGTCGCTCGCGTTGGGCCAGAACGCGGCGAAAATGTCGTAGGTCTTGCGTCCAAGAACGAGATCGAACGGCCTGCTCATGGCCTCGCCCATGACCTGACCCATCTGGTCGTCCCAGTAGTTCACCGACCAGCCGCCGTACGCGAAGCCGCCTTCGCCATCCTCCTCTGGGCCACCCGGGGCTTGCATGACCCCGTCGAGGGTCACGAAGGTGCTCACGATCAGCTTTCTCATCTCTCCCGTGTCCTTTCGATCGGATGTGGTACGGAGCAGTCTGGGTTAGCCCGCGAGGAGGGAGTCCATCTGGCCGACAGCCTCCCGCATGCCCTCGGTCATGCCCATGCTGTCGAGCCGCTCCATCTCCTCGCGGGAGTCGAACACTGTGCGCAGTTCCATCCGGGTGCCACCGCCATGCTCGGTGAGCTGCATATGCACGGTGGTTGTTGGCATATCGGCCGCCGGATTCCCTTCCTGGTCGGCGAATCCGTCCCGAAACTCGAGAGACTTCGGCGGGTTGACCGACGGTGACTCGCCACCAGCCGTGGTACTTCTCACCCTCCGGACCGGTCATGAAGTAGCTGACGTCTCCGCCCGGAGCCAGGTCGTACAGTTCGACCGTCGCCGGGTAGCTCGGCGGCCCCCACCAGCGTTCCAACTTTCGCGGATCGGCCCATAGCTGCCACACCCGCTCGGGTGAGGCGTCGAAGTCGGCGACCACGGTGAGGGTGAGGCGGTCGAAGTCTTTCTCGACGCTGGTGACGCTCATGTGTCGTGTCCTCTCGTCGGGGGATTCTGTTGTGGGTCGGGATCTTGCGCGAGCAACTCGGCCATGCGGTCCACGCGCCCGCGCCAAGCCGTCTCGAGCTGGTCAAGGGCCTGCCGGGCCCGGCGGACCGCATCCGGATCGGTGCGCACGAGTTGCTCCCGTCCGCGGCGCTCCTTGGTGACCAAGCCGACCCGCTCCAGCACCGCGACGTGCTTTTGCACGGCGGCGAAGCTCATCGGATAGGCCTCGGCCAGCCGCGACACAGACGAGTCGCCCTGGACGGAGCGGCGGAGGATGTCACGCCGGGTAGCGTCCGCCAGGGCGTGGAATACATTGTCGACTGCTTCGTCGGTCACACTATCTACAACCATTTGGTTGTAGGTTAGCCGAGACACCGGTGTCGTTGCAAGCCGCGGCTCACGACGGTCCACAGTTAGCCTGAAATGCAGGCGGATGACAGCATCGCTAGACAGGGAGTCCGTAGAGAGCCGGGAGTTCTTCGGTGGCGCTCGTTTTCGAGCACGAGACCAAGGCGCAGCGGGTGCTGTTCGGCACCGGGCACGCGGCGACACACCTAGCGGCGGAGACGAAACGCATCGGCGCGTACCGGCCGTTCGTCGTCGCCAGCGCCCGGCATGAGGACCTGATGGCGCGCGCCGGCTTGATCGATGCGGTTCGGTACGGCGAGATCGTGGAGCATGTCCCGGCGGACGTCGCGGCGGATGCCCGGGCCGCCGTCCACGCCGCCGGCGCGGATCTGTTGATCGCCATAGGCGGCGGTTCGGCAACGGGGCTGGCCAAAGCCATCGCGCTCACCTCGGCGCTGCCGATCGTGGCGGTGCCGACGACGTTCGCCGGCTCGGAAGCCACGGATGTATGGGGGCTGACCGAGAACGGCCGGAAGCGGACCGGCAGCGATCCGCGCGTTCTTCCCGCGGTGGTCGTATACGACGCTGATCTGTTCGCCGGGCTGCCGTCGTCTCTCGCCGTCGCGTCAGGGCTGAACGCGGTCGCCCACGCGATCGACTCGATGTGGGCACCCCGCGTCGATCCGATCGACGCGGCGCTCGCCATGGAGGGGCTGCGGGCCCTGCGCACCGGCCTGCCCGGCGTCGTCGCCGGCGACATTGACGCGACGGAGCAGACCCTGTACGGCAGCTACCTTGCCGCGGTCGCGTTCGCGTCGGCCGGATCCGGCCTGCACCACAAGATCTGCCACGTCCTTGGCGGCGCGTTCGGACTCCCCCACGCGGCCACCCATGCAATCGTGCTGCCACACGTGCTGGCGTTCAACGCGCCGTTCGCGGCGACCGCCAGTGCCCGCATCGCCGATGCGCTGGGGTCCGACGATGCCTCCGATGGGCTGGACCGGCTGCGCACGCGCGTTGACGCACCCAGGGCACTGGGTGAGATCGGCCTGCGCGAAGACGACATCGAACCCGCGGTCGCGCTGATCCTGCCGGAGGTGCCGCCAAGCAATCCGCGGCCCGTCGACGCCGCGTCGCTGACCGTTGTGCTGCACGGCGCGTGGTCGGGAAGCGATCCGCGGCCGACCTGGACGGAGGGAGCTCCATGACCGGAACCGACGCCGAGCCGAGCATCCAGGAACGCCGGGAGCAACAGCTTGTCGACGCCGTGGTCGCCAGCCTGGCAAACACCCCGGACGAGCGACTCAGGACTGTGCTTGACTGCGCTGGTCGAGCACCTGCACGCCTTCATCCGCGAAGTCCGGCTAACTGGGCGTGAGTGGCAACTGGGCATCGACTTCCTCACCCGCGTCGGGCACATCACCGATGACAAGCGGCAGGAGTTCATCCTGCTCTCCGACGTCCTCGGGGCGTCGATGCAGATGATCACCGTCAACGACGACCCCACGGGACGCACGACCGAAGCCACGGTTGTCGGCCCGTTCTTCGTCGAGGACTCGCCGCTCGTCGAGCTGGGCGGAGACATCTCCGGCGACGCCTCCGGCGAGCCGTGCTGGGTCGAGGGCCGCGTCGTGGATGTTGATGGTCGGCCGCTCCCGGGCGCGCGAATCGAGGTGTGGGAGGCCGACGACCGACGGCTACTACGACGTCCAGTACGCCGACGGCCGTACCGCCGCGCGCGGCCACCTCTTCGCGGACGACGAAGGCCGCTACCGTTTCTGGGCACTGACCCCGACGCCGTATCCCATTCCAGCGGACGGCCCGGTAGGCGACCTGCTAGCTGCGGCGCACCGCTCACCCACGCGGGCCCCGCACCTGCACTTCATGGTCAGCCACCCTGGCATGCGAACCCTCGTGACGCACGTATTCGTCGCCGGTGACGACATGGGCTACGACAGCGTCTTCGGCATCCGCGACTCGCTGATCGTCGACTTCATCCGGGCGCCGGGCACCGAGCCGACACCGGACGGCCGGGTTCTCGAGCCGGACGCTGGGCGCGCACGAGCTTCGACCTCGTGCTCGCGCCGATTGCGTGAACGCTCAGCCAGACTTCAGCGGCGTGGGCTGAAACGCGAGAAGCCGCCACCCGTTCGCCCGCCGGACCCAGACGATCAGCGCTGCGCTGTTCAGATGGCGCAGCGACCCGTTGACGACCACGTCGCCGGTCATCCGGCCGACCAAGACGGCGCAGTCGCCGACGACGATCGTCCGATAGTTCTCGTGCTCGAGCCACTGGTAGTCGAAGTAACCGTCGCGGACCCGTCGCAGATAGCTGACCTTCGTGTCGCGAGCGCCGTCCGAGTGCGTGTAGGTCAGCTCGTCATCGCACAGCTCATCGAGGGTCGCCTCGTCTGAGCGGAGCATCGCTTGGTATCTCTGCGCTTCCAGGTCGGCGATCACATCTGCGTCGTCGGTCACGGCGCTGAGAATACGGGCCTGCAGTTGGTTGACCGATGAACTATCACGGCGTAGAAAGCCAACCAGCGAAGCGGAATCGGCACCACTGCACTCGACGAGCAGGAGCCTGCCATGGTGACACCCGACCGACCCCAACGCGTGCTCCCGTCGGTAGACGCGGTCACGACCGCGCCCGGATTCGTATTCCGAAACGCGACCGTCGTGAGCGGCGATCTAGGGATCGGCACTCGAGAGGACACCGACGTGCTCGTCGTCGGCGACTCGATCGCAGACGTCGGGAGATCTTTGAACGTGCCGGAAGGCACCGTGGAGATCGACTCCCGCGGCGGCATCGTGATGCCCGGCATGATCGATACCCACCGACACATGTGGCAAACGGTCATGCGCGGCTTCGGCGCCGACTGGACGCTGACGAACTACTTCTACTTCTACTACCTGGAGTGGGGGCACGCGTTCCGGCCCGAAGAGATCTACGCGGGCAACCTGCTCGCCGGACTCGACTCCCTCGATGCGGGCGTGACAACCACGCTGGACTGGTCGCACGGCCTGCGGACGACCGACCACGCCGAAGCCGCCGTCGATGCGCTCGAGCGGCTCGACGGCCGATATGTCTTCGCCTACGGCAACCTGGCCGAGGGGCCATGGGAGTGGTCGACGCGCCCTGAGTTCAAGGACTTTGTGCGCCGCCGTCTCGATGGCCGGGGCGACATGCTGCGCTGGCAGATGGCCTTCGACGTTCCTGGCGATCCAGCATTTCCCGAGGGACCGGCCTTCGCCGTGGCCCGCGATCTGGACACGAGGGTGACCACGCACAGCGGAGTGTGGGGCGTCACGTCGGACCAGAGCATCCAGCTGATCGCTGAACACGGGTATCTCACCGACCGAGTGACCCACGTGCATGTATCGAGCCTGAACGAGGACTCCTACCAACGCATCGCCGCCTCGGGCGCCCATGCCTCCGTGGCGACCGAGAGCGAGTGCAGTGCCGGCCAGGGCTTCTCACCAACCGCGCGGCTGCGCAAGTACGGGATCCCGATCTCGCTGTCGGTCGACACGAGTTCGTGGTGGTCAGGGGACATGTTCTCGGCGATGCGCGCGACGCTGAACCTCGACCGGATGCGCGAGCACGTCGAAGCCCACCGCGAGGCGCGCACCGTTATGAACCTGGCGCTGCGGGCCGACCGGGTGCTGTATTACGCCACCATGGGCGGCGCCACTGCCCTCGGGTTGGACGGCATCGTCGGCTCCATCACGGTGGGCAAGAAGGCAGACCTCGTGCTGGTGCTTAACGACGACTCGCCGACGATGTTCCCCATCCTCTACCCGGAAGGTCACCTGGTGTTCCAGGCCGGTCGCGGGGACGTGCACACGGTGCTCGTCAACGGCCGGGCGGTCAAGTACGACCACCGCCTGCTCGCTACCGACCGGCTGGAAGAGGCGCGCCGGTTGTCCGCCGCGTCGATCGAGCACGTTCGCGGCGTCCTGGGCGAAGAGGCGTGGGACGCGAAGATGCACCCGGAGCAGCCGGAGGAAGACCGCATCGCCAATCCGTACCAGTACTCGGACTTTGGCGGCGCGGGTGTCGAGGCACGCGAGGAGACCTGAGCGCGCTCTTACTCCGGGGCAGCAACCTCAGGTGCTGATGTCCGGGTACGGGAGCGCAAAGTGCTTGAGCTTCGCGGCGTAGTCGAGCTGCATCGCCAACGGCTCGCTGTGATCGCGTTCGAACATGGCGATCCAGAGCGTTAGCGTGAGGAACGGATGGGCACCCATCTCGAAGAGCGCAACGTGGTCGTGCGTGGCCAGCGCCTCACGTTCGGCCTCCGTGAAGGCCAGCCAGGTCGACGCCTCGCCCGCGACGCAGTTCAGGATCTGGTTCGCTCGCTCGGCCTCCCACCACGCCACGGTCCCGGCTGGGTCCGTACGGTAACGCTCGACGAGGTCGGGGTCGCGGTCGACCGTGAACAAGAACTTGTTCACCAGGTACTTGCTCATTCCTTTACCTCTTCGCGTAAACGCACATGCACCCCACGAAAACGCAGCGCGTTTTCGCTGGGACCCCGCTCATCGGCCGCTCGTTCTGCACCTGCACTCACACCCCTACTCCGTTCGGGTACCAGGTGAAATAGGCCTCCATCGTGTGGAACAGATCGAGGTTGTCGGCGTAGTCGGCCTTGTGGTAACCCGCGAGCCCCATCATCAGCATGAAGTCCATGAACCCATGGGTGGCGTTGCCCGGCGCGTGCAAGCTGTCCAGCGTCACCTCCGACAGGCAGCCGTCGATGTCGCCGTTGGCGATCCATTCGACGGCCTTGGCATCGAACTGCGGATCGGGGCCGTGCGGGCCGAATTGACGCGGGCCGCCGAGCTCCAACGAGAGGTGGCCGGTGCCCACGACCGCGACTCGCAGGTCAGACGGCCACGCGTCGACGAGCTCACGCAGAGTCCGGCCTAGCTTTACGAACCGCTCCGGGCGAGGCAGCGGTGGCGCAAAGATGTTGGTGTAGATCGGCACGATCGGAAGGTCGTTTTGCGGGCGGACGGTGATGATCGGGCAGGTGATCGAGTGGTCGACCCGCAGCTCGTTTGAGAACGCCAGATCGAACTCGCGGTCCAGAGCCTCCCGCAGGATGTAGCCCGACAGCTCCTCATGCCCCTTCAGCACGAGCCGCGGTAGCCCGAACTCGCGTTCCTCGTTGTAGTAGTTACCGTCGTAGTACGGCGCTTTGCCGACAAGGAACTGTGGCATGTTGTCCAGCCACAGCTGGTGGAAGTGGTCCGAACCGACCATCACCAGGACGTCCGGGCGGGCCGCGGTGAGCGTCGCGCGATATGCCTCCACCTTCCGAACCCACTCGGCGGCGAACGGCGGCGCCTCGTCCGGCGGCAGCTGGCTGGTCTTGTAGAAGAACGGATGGTGTGTGGTCGCCAGGATTGCCACGAGCTTGGCCACGTGTTGCTCCCTCTACTTGCTCGCATCGGCGCGATTTCGGCGGTAGGACGGCCCGCCAATTCCTCATCGCGCTGATGATCTTGGACTTACCGCTACCAGAGCAATAAGGCCAAGATCACGACCGCCGTCGACTCTATACAGATTAGGCGGCTCGCACCGTGGGCACCGCTCTAGGCTGGACCTTTGTCCGCCCGACGATTAGGAGCAGCGACTGTGACCGCACCACCGCGGCAGACCGCCGGCACGGGACCGCTCTCGGGACTCATCGTGGCCGACTTCTCGCGCGTCCTCGCCGGGCCTTATTGCACGATGCTTCTCGCGGACCTAGGTGCCGACGTGATCAAGGTCGAGTCCCCGGCCGGCGATGACACCCGGCACTGGGTACCGCCGCTGCGCGGCGAAGTCGGGACCTACTATGCGGCGATCAATCGCAACAAGCGCTCCATCGCACTCGACCTCGCTGACGACGCCGACCTCGCGACCGCTCACGAGCTCTCCGCCCGAGCGGACGTGATGATCGAGAACTTCCGGCCCGGCGCACTGCGCCGGTTCGGGTTGGACTACGAGTCGGTCGCAGCGCGTAACCCGACCGTCATCTACAGCTCGATTAGCGGCTTCGGGGCGGGTCAGGGCGCCGCACTTCCCGGCTACGATCTGCTGGTACAGGCGGTGTCCGGCCTGATGAGCCTGACCGGATCGCCGGACGGTCCGCCTTATCGCGCCGGCATCAGCGCTTTCGACGTGATGACCGGGCTGCACTCAGCGATGGGCATCCTGGCTGCCTTGCACTACCGCGACAACACCGGCACCGGGCAGCACATCGAGGCGAGCCTGCTGGCATCGGCCCTGTCGGCGATGGTCAATCAGACCTCGGCGTACGTCGCCGGCAACGTTGTGCCGCATCGCATGGGCAACTCGCACCCGTCGCTGTTCCCGTACGAGCCGTTACCTACCGCGGACGGCGAGATCATCGTGATCGCCGGCAATGACCGGCAGTTCCGCAAGCTCGCCGCGGCCCTCGGGATCGCGGAGGTTGCCGACGATCCCCGGTTCGCGACCGTGCACCAGCGGAACGTCAATCGAGAGCAGCTGCGCCCACTGTTGATCGCCTGCCTGGAGACCAAGTCGGCGCAGGAGTGGTTCGATGTGCTCAGTGCGGCGGGCATTCCGTGCGGTCCGATCAACGACGTTCGCGGCGGCATCGAACTCGCTACCGAACTGGGACTCGAACCAGTCGCACTGGCCGGCGATGTGCCGACCGTCAGGCACCCGCTCCGGTTCTCCCAGACCCCGCCTCGCTATGACTTACCGCCACCGGCGCTCGACGAACACGGCGAGGAGATCCGGGCTTGGCTCGGCCAGCCGGCGGCCCACGTCCGCACCCTGGGCGCGGCCGACTCGGCGCCCGTGCCGTCTGCCTGACGCAGACGAGCTAGTGTCCCGCACCCACCACCGAGAAGGGGCATCGTGACCGACTTGCAGTTCCCTACCTCGCTCGGCATCTCGACCCCGGACACCATCACGCTGCTCGGTCGCGATCTGCCGGGCGAGCTGCTCGGCAAGATCAGCTTCGGCGAGCTGGCCTACTGGCTGATCACCCTGCGGCCGCCGTCCACGGGCCAAGCTCGCGTGTTCGACGCCGTTCTCGTCGCGCTCGCCGACCACGGATTCACCCCAACGGCCATCGCCGCGCGGCTCACCTACCTCAGCGCGCCAGACGCGATCCAAGGCGCGCTCGCCGCCGGCCTGCTGGGCGGCGGCTCGCGATTCCTCGGCGTCAGCGAAGACACCGGCGCGTTCCTCGCCGGTGCGCTGGCCACCGTCGACTCCCTGCCCGGCGACGACGCGGGCTGGGACGCGCTCGCGGCCGCAGCTGTCCAGGCCCGGCGGGACGCCGGCAGTTACGTCCCGGGGCTTGGCCATCACCTGCACAAGTCCGGCGACCCACGCACCGCCGTGATCATCGAGATCGCGCGCGAGGAAGGCCAGTACGGCCCGCACCTAGCGCTGTTTGAAGCCGTCGGCCGCGTCGCGCCCGTTGTGCTGGGCCGGTCGCTGCCACTCAACGGCGCGGGCGCGTGCGGCGCAGCCCTCGCCGATATCGGTATTCCGCTCACCCTGCTGCGCGGGGTCGTGCTGCTCGCGCGCTGTGCCGGGCTGCTCGGTCAGCTCGCCGAGGAGATGCGCAACCCGATCGCGAACGACATCTTCCGCACCGTCGAGTCACACGCCGGGTACGTCGAACCGCAGTACTGACGATCCGACGAACTCCGCCTCGACGCGATCCGACGGGGCCCCGGCGTCGGCCAGCTTGCCGTGGCCGTACTCTGCACGGACTGACGAGGTTTTCGGGTAATTCAAGTGATCCGCCGGCCGTCGCCGGCTCGGGGGCTTCATGGCGATTCGCGTGTTAGAACGTATTTTAACGGTCCGTTAACTGCGCCGGGGCTTTTATGGTCTTTGACAGCAAGTGGCTCGTCTGGGCCACTCGGCTGTCTTGGGAGCTTCCCGTGGATGGTCTGCCGGATCCGTGCCGGGAACGGCAGCTAATGCACAGGCGCGCGATCGACCGGCACGCGCGCCGACCCAACATTTCATCAGCCGGCAGGTCTCGTCTCCCTAGAGGGGGTTCTCGATGACACGTGTGCGTTTACGCAGACACCGGATCGTCAACAGACGGCACGCCGCGGTCGCTGTACTCGCACTCACCGCCAGCCTGCTGGTTGGTGGTCTCGCCGCGAGTAACGCGACGAGCGCCCCGGGTGGGCCGCCGGTCGAGGCAAAGGTGAACGCCCTTCTCGCGAAAATGACGCTCGAGGAGAAGCTCGAGCAGATGCAGTTGCTGTCCGACGGGCAGATAACCGACGCGGACGCGCAGAAGGGGGTCGGCGGAGTCTTCAGCCTTACTGATCCCGTGAAGATCAACCACTTCCAGCACGTCGCGGTGGAGCAGTCCAGGCTGCATATTCCGATCCTGTTCGCCTTCGACACCATCCACGGATTCCGGACCGTGTTCCCGATTCCACTCGGTGAGGCGAGCAGCTTCGACTCAGGAGTTGCGACCGCCGACGCCACCTTCGGCGCGCGGGAAACGGCTGCAACCGGTATCAAGCAGGTCTACAGCCCCATGGTCGACGTCTCGCACGACCCTCGTTGGGGACGCATATCCGAGGCAGCCGGCGAAGACCCGTACCTCGGCTCGGTCATGGCCGCGGCCCGGGTGCACGGCGACCAGGGGGCTAACTACAGTGCGGCCGACAAGGTGGTCGCCAGCGTCAAACACCTGGCCGCGTATGGGCAGCCGGAAGGCGGCCGCGAGTACAACACCACCGACATGTCGACGCAGCTTCTATACAACCTGTACCTGCCCCCGTACAAGGCGGCGGTCGACGCCGGGGTAGGCACCGCTATGTGCTCGTTCAACGCGATCAACGGCGTGCCTGGTTGCGCAAACCAGGAGATCGAGACCGACATCCTGAGGAATCAGTGGGGCTTCGACGGGTTCGTGGAAAGTGACTACACCGCGGTGGCCGAGCTGCGGGCCTGCCCACCGGTGAACCCGAACACTGGGCCATGCGGTCACGGCGTGGCCGCGGACGGCCCGCAGGCTGCGCAACTGGCGATCAATGCTGGCACGAACATGGAAATGGTCAGCACCAACTTTGTCGACTTCGGCAAGCAGCTCCTTGCCCAGGGCAAGATCACTCTGCGGGAGATCAACGATGCGGTGCGGAACATCCTTGCGCGTCAAGTTCCGCGCCGGGCTGTTCGAGCACCCGTACGTCGACCCCTCGAAGGCAGACGCGGCGCAGTTGCTGCCCGACGCCGTGGCGGCGGAGCGAGCGGCGGCGAGCAAGTCCATGGTGCTGCTGAAGAATGACAACTCGACGCTGCCACTCGACTCGACGAAGAACACGGCAGTGATCGGTCCGCTCGGCGACGACCAGCACGACATGCTCGGCCCGTGGTGGGGCACCGGTCGCGACGAGGACGCAGTCTCCTTGTACACCGGGATCAAGAAGCAGAGCACCGGGACGACGACGTTCACAAAGGCCTGCGACCTGCCGAATACCGAGCCGCCGCAGTACAACCCCGCGGATGACTGCCCGGCCGGCGCGGGCTTCGACGACGCGGTGGCCGCGGCCAAGTCGGCCGACCAGGTCGTACTCGCGCTCGGCGAGACCCGGGAGATGAGCGGCGAGGCCACTTCGCGCAGCAACATCGACCTGCCCGGCGACGAGCAGCAGCTGATCGACCGGATCGCGGCGCTCGGCAAGCCGTTCACCGTCGTCCTGTTCAACGGCCGACCGCTGACGCTGACCGACGTCGCGGCGAAGTCACCGGCGATCCTCGAAGCGTGGTTCCCGGGCGTTCAGGCCGGCAATGCAGTGGCCGATGTGCTGTTCGGCAAGGTCAACCCTGGCGGCAAGCTGCCGGTGTCCTTCCCGGTCAACGTCGGTCAAGTGCCGATCTACTACAACCATGAGCCGACCGGCCGGCCGTGTGACATCACGTCCAAGTACAACTCGCGTTACCGCGACCTGAACACGTGCGACCCGCTGTACTCGTTCGGATACGGTCTGAGCTACACCACGTTCAGTTTCTCCAACCTGCAGCTCAGCTCCGCGACGATGTCGCCGAGGGGCAGCGTTAAGGCGAGGGTGAACGTGACCAACACCGGCAGTCGCGCGGGTGACGAGGTGGTGCAGCTCTACATCCACGATCCGGTCGCGAGCATCTCGCAGCCGGTGCGCAGGCTGCGCGATTTCGATCGCGTCACTCTGCAACCTGGCCAGACCAAGACAGTCTCGTTCACCCTCGACCGCAATGATGTCGGCTTCTACGACAACATGGGTAAGTTCGTGGTCGAGCCCGGCCAGATCGATGTCTACGTCGGAGACAGCTCCAAAGCGACCATGACCAAGTCGTTCACGGTCACCAGGTAGCCGAGAGGGAATAGGTCAGGAACTTCGTGATCTTGGACTTGATGTCAAATAGCGACGTCAAGTCCAAGATCACGGAAGGGGGTAGGACCGGATAAGAGCGGGGGTTGCGATCCTCAGCTGTTGTCTTCGACGTATCTCTTCGGGTCTTTGTCGACGATCGGCACGCCGCTAATGTGTTGTGCCTCGTAGGCGACGAACGCCACAGCGATCTTGTGCCGAGTGTCAAGGTCAACGTGCCGGCGAAAATCACGTAGCCCTTCGTGCTCCTCCTCGCCCATATGCTCGTCATTGGCCTTGCGGGCTGCCATCACGCCCTGCCACCAAGCTTCCGACCCGACATCATGGAGCGACGCTGCGCGAATCCCGTCGCGGATGTCGTTATGGTCGCCGATGGCATCTACGGTCTCGTCAGCCTCGGTGTTGTCCTTGAGCCGTTCACCGAGCTTGAGCAGCTCCGGATAGAAATAGACCTCCTCGGCCTCGGCGTGCACCTCGAGCATCGCGGACAAGCGGTTCCACAGCGCCCGCAGCGTTTGGGTATCGGTTGGATCGATGTCGTCGATGCGAGCGAACATCCGGCGCTGCTCCTCATGATCAGCAAGGATGATCTCTGTGATGTCCATGTCCTGTCACCTTTGCACGATGGTCGGGTCGTTCGCAGCGATCCTAAGGGCAATCGGGGAGGCGTCGGCGAAGACAGGACGTCCATCACCATGATGATGGCAAGACGATCGGGTCACCGCGGGAAGCTGAGTGAATGAAGGCACCGGTCGACCGGTGACTGGTCGACGCGATGACGATCGGCCCGTGATCGGCTGCCGTACGGATCAGCCCAGCGTCACGTATCGCAACGAAGGCTCGAGCTAGTGATCGCCGCAACGCCGCCGGGGCGATCCCGCGTAGACGGCGGCCGAGCGACTGGGCGGGTCCTGCCGTCGCGCGGCGATCGACGTATGGGTCGCGGCAGCCCTGAACGAGCGCTGTCACTCGACGACGCGGCAGCGCCGGCGAGGCGTCCACGACCGGCCTAGCGCGCCGTCGACGGACTGCGTCCGCCATTAGCGCAGCCGTGCACGAACTCGTTCGTTATTCCGTGCCGAAGCGCGTCAGAACCGTGGTTCGAAAGGGGGCGCGCCTGGTGGCGCACTTCCGGCCCGGCGCGGGAGTGAATCGAGATCTCGCAGCCGACGCTGTTGCCGTCGCGCAAACATCACCAGGGCGACAAGCAGAATTGCGGCGAGGACCCCGAAAGTCACCAGGTTGCTCATCATCGAGCTCAGCTCCGTTAAATTCATGTGACTACCTAGTTGTCCAGGGTCATGAGAATTTTACCTCTTGCCGGCGACTTCAGGTGAGCGAGGGCGGCATGTCGGCGATCGTCGCTCTGCGCTCGGGACGCTCGGGCCGCATAACCCCGCTGATGGCGGGCGATGAGAATCCGCAGGGCGCGCTGCTCGTTATGGAACCGATCGAGGATGATGCGGCAAGTTCTGAATTGCCTCGCTCGGTGGCATTTCCCTCTTGCTCGGCACAACAGCTCGACAATGTTGGCGTCATACTCGACGACCAGCAGCCGGGCCTCGATCGGGCGCTCGGATGCTCGACGGCCGTTGCTCATCATGGCGGTCCCACCGTGCCAGTCTTCACGTCTCACATGGTCGCTGGCTGAATGAAACCTGACAGTAGCCTGGGAGCCGCATACCCATGGCGGCGGACACGGCAGTCAAGACCATTCGCGCGCCCGCAGATATGGAGCCTGATGTGAAGCCAGTCGCTATCGTGACCGGAGCCGGTTCTGGTATCGGCCAAGCAGCCGCCCGCATGTTTCATGACCGGAACTACGCCATCGTCGCCGCCGACGTCAGCGCCGAGGCATTGTCGTGGGCAGCCGATGTGCCGGATTGTCAGGCGGTCGTTGCCGATGCGAGCAACGACGACGCCACCGCCGCCACCGTTCAGGCTGCCGTTAATGGGTTCGGCCGTCTCGACGTCGCCGTTCTGAATGCGGGTATAGCCCGCCGCGTTGACTGGACGGCTGATGACGCCGTTGAACAGTACGACCGGATCATGGCCGTGAATGCGCGCGGCGTCGTGATCGGGATTCGCCATGCAGCGCCCGTGATCGCCACGCACGGTGGTGGATCAATCGTTGTCGTCGGATCCACCTCCGGGATAAGGGCTGACCCGGGTCGGTGGGCGTATAACGCATCCAAGGCTGCGGCCACCAATGTGGCCCGGGCCGCTGCACTTGATTGGGCGCACCGGGGCGTCCGAGTCAACGTGCTTGCACCCGGCCCGACGCTCACCCCGATTCTCCAGGGCGGCAAGCCCACCACCGATCACCTCGATGAATTGAGCCGGTCGATACCGCTGCATCGCCTGGCGCGACCCGAGGAACAGGCCGAGGCCATCTATTTCCTCGCGTCGCCGGCCGCCAGCTACATCACCGGAGCCGTGCTGATGTGCGACGGAGGCGTCACGGCCAACGTAGGCCTCTTTCCGCCGCAGGCTGCTGGCGGTTAGCTCGCGGAGCACACCGTGACTGAGGAGGAATCTCCGGTCATCATCGTGGGCGCTGGCCTGTCCGGCCTCGCCGTTGCGCTAGCGGTCGCTCTTCGTGGTCGCCGAGCCGTTGTCCTCGACGCTAGCGACAAGGTGGGAGGCGCAGCCGCATGGTCCGGCGGCCAGGTGTGGGTCGGCGCGAACCATGTGGCCGCCAAGGCGGGTATCGACGACGACCTCACGCGCGCCGAAGCATACGTCCGCGCGATCGGGGAAGCCCATTCCGAACTGCTCGACGAAACTGCTCTGAAGCGCTGGCTCACTGTCGCTCCGATAGCGATGCGCTATTGGGAGGAGGTCGGGGCCATCACGTGGGAGATCATTCCCGATCTGGCCGACTATCACGATTACGCACCGGGCGCTCTGGCTGAAGGACGCTATCTCACTGGTGCGGTCATCGACGGTTCCGTTCTCGGTGAATGGCTCGACCGGCTACTCGTCTCGCCATACTTTCCGGTCGGAACTACGTACGCGGACATGTATCTCAAGGGCCGTCGGGCCGCCAACCTCGGCACCAATGAGGACAGCCCTCGACACGGGGAAGAGAACGGAATCGCCGACCATGCCGGGGTTCCGGCATTCGGCCGCACCACGCCGGCGCACCCCCGCCACCGGTCGGATGGCACGGATCCGCTGACCTTCGGCACCGGCCTCGTCGCGTGGTTCCTCGCGCGGGTGCTCCGACAGGACAACATCGACATCCACCTCTCGTCGCGGGTTACGGCCCTACTCCGTACCGACCGTGGCGCCGTGTCGGGCGTACGGGTCCAAGTCAGCAACGAGGACCGCGATATACCCGGTCCGGTCGTGCTGGCGACCAGCAGTTTCGACTGGGATCCGGAGGCGGTCGAGGATTTGCTAGGTCTGGGCCCGGACGACTTCGGCTCGATCGCCCCGAAGACCATCCGCGGCGACGGACTGCGGATGGCGCGCGACGCCGGTGCGGCAGTTGTGCGAATCCCCCCGACCGCCGTCCCGATGCCACCCGGCTGGCGAACCGCCGACGGTCAGGGGTACGCCAACGGCCCGGAATATGCCCTCCCGCACGCGATGATCGTTGACGCCTCCGGGCGCCGGTTCTGTGACGACTCCTACTGGGTGGACATCGTGCGAAAGGGCCTCGCACCCGACGATCCACATGTGCCGTTCTTCCTCATCTGGGACGAGCAGCATCATCGCGCTTACGGACTAGGCTCATCCGCTCCTGGTGAGCCATATCCGGGTGGCCTCGTCACAACCGCAGCTACGCTTTCCGGGCTCGGCACGGCACTGGGAATCGACGGAGCAGTGCTCGCAGCGACCGCGGACGGGTTCAGCCGGCATGCCCGCGCCGGTGTCGACCCCGATTTCGGGCGAGGATCGGTGCCTTTCATCGCCCGCTTTGCGGGAGACCCAACACATGAACCGAATCCGCTACTCGGTGACGTGGCCCAGCCTCCGTTCTACGGAATGCGAATGGTCTACGTCGGCACGGCCATCGGCATGAGCGGCATACACATCGACGCCGACGCCCACGTCCTCGACCCGTCCGGCAATCGAATACCGGGCCTACACGCAGTCGGTTCCGTCGCGGCCTATACAACAATGGGCACCGCGTACAACAGCGGATTTGCACTCAGCCGCGGGCTCACCCACGCCTACCTGGTTGGGCGTGAACTCGCCGCGCACAGTGGCAGCTATCGTAGGTAGGAGAAGCCGTGTCGCGCGGATGGTTCCGATGAGACATTTGCTATGAACGCGCCGGTCAGCCTTGACGATCGATTCACCATCGGGACTCACTACTGGCATCGTCTCGACGACGGCCGGGTGCAGTGCGACGTGTGTCCGCGAGCGTGCCGGTTGCACGAGGGGCAGCGGGGACTGTGTTTCGTCCGGGGCCGGGTCGACGACCAGATTGTGCTCACGTCCTATAGCCGATCAAGCGGATTCTGTGTTGATCCGGTGGAGAAGAAGCCGCTGAATCATTTTCTGCGGGGCACGCCGGTGCTCTCCTTCGGCACGGCCGGATGCAATCTCGCGTGCAAGTTCTGCCAGAACTGGGACATCTCCAAATCCCGAGAGATCGACACACTCGCCGACGCCGCGTCCCCGGAAGCCCTTGCCGACTCGGCGAGTCGGCTGGGCTGTCGCAGCGTCGCCTTCACCTACAACGATCCGACCATCTTCGTGGAGTACGCCATCGACGTGGCCGATGCTTGCCATGAGCGCGGTATCAACACGATCGCGGTCACGGCCGGCTACATATCGCCTGCGCCCCGGTTGGATCTGTATGCGCACATCGACGCCGCTAACGTCGACCTCAAGGCCTTCACGCAGAACTTCTACCATCGCGTCTGCACCAGCCACCTCGATGCTGTGCTCGACACTTTGGAATACCTGCGCCACGAGACGAACGTATGGTTCGAGATCACCACATTGCTGATCCCCACACATAACGATTCTGACCAGGAAATCGACGCGGAGACCCGGTGGATCGCCGAACACCTCGGACTAGACGTTCCGCTGCACTTCACCGCATTCCACCCGGACTACAAGATGCGTGACCTACCACCGACACCGCCCGCGACACTCTCCCGCGCCCGCCGAATCGCTCGGGCCAACGGCTTGTACTTCGTCTATACGGGCAACGTGTACGACTCCGAAGGCGGCACGACCTACTGTCCTGGATGCGGCGGCGCGATAGTCGTGCGCGACTGGTACATCCTGAACCGATACGAGTTGACCGACCGCGGGACCTGTCGCTCCTGCGGCACAGCGGTGCCCGGTGTCTATGACGGACCAGCCGGAGATTGGGGTGCGCGCCGGCAACGGGTGAACCTGTCAGGCGCGCACTGACCATGCGGGCCCGAGACGGCGTGCGGCCACCCGAATGCGCGGGCCGGTTCTATCCCGCCGAAGCCGCTCGCTTGGCTGAGACAGTGGACCGACTGCTGGCGGAGGTCCCGTCGCCTGCTGCGGATGACGACACCCCGCTAGCACTTATCGTTCCGCACGCCGGATACGTCTACTCCGGTCGGGTCGCCGCGGCTGCGTACCGACAGCTGGCCGAGCATCGCGGACATATCCGTCGCGTGGTCGTACTTGGCCCTGCGCACTTCGCCCGACTCACCGGCGCGGCGTTACCTGAGTGCAGCGCGTTCGCAACCCCGCTGGGCGAGATCGAGGTCGATCAATCGGGATGCGCGCTGGCCGCAGGGCTCCCGGCAGTCACGTTGTCCGCAGCCGCGCACCGGCGCGAGCACTCCATCGAAGTGCAACTCCCGTTCCTCCAACGAAGCCTGGGGCCTGACATCAGCATCGTTCCGATCGCGGTCGGTCGCGTCGAAACGTGCCTGGTCGCAACCATCATCTCGGCGCTGTGGACAGACGAGTCGACTGCAATCGTGGTTAGTTCGGACCTCAGCCACTACCAGGACCAGGCCACCGCTGAGCGACTAGACCGACGCACCGCCGAGGCGATCCTGCGTCAGGATCCGCTCGCAATCGGCGAGCACGCAGCATGCGGGCGCTACCCGCTGCGGGCGCTACTCGAAGTCACGCGGGAGCGCTCACTTCGCATGCGTCAACTCGAGCTACGGACGTCAGCGGACGCCACCGGTGACCGATCCAACGTCGTTGGATACGGCGCCTTTGCTGCTTACGCCCAGGGTTAGCCGCCTCGTCGATGAAGGAGGCCAGAGCCTTGGCGGGCGCACCGATCACGGTTAGTCATCGCTGACTGGGGTCTTGCTCTGTGCCTCGCACGGGAGGATTGTCACAGTATGACTGCGCTTACCGCCCCACTCAGGTCGTCGACGCTTCGTCTGGTTGTCGTTCTCGCGCTGCTCTCGGTGGGTTTCGTGGTCACCGGGCCGGCCACCGCGAATGCGAGTTCGTCGGCTTCGGCCGCTGCGGTAGCGGCCGCAGCCGCGACTCCCGGCCGACCGGATTTCGGTCCCAACGTCTACGTTTTCGACCCGTCGATGCCAGTGAGTCAGATCCAGGCGACGGTCGATGCAATAGCCACCCAGCAGGTTCCGAACCAGTTCGGCCCGCAGCGCTATGCATTGCTGTTCAAGCCGGGCACGTATGGAACGGCGGATGATCCGCTGAACTTCCAGGTGGGGTACTACACCGACGTCGCCGGTCTCGGGGCATCGCCGAAGGACGTCGTCATCAATGGCTCGATCTACGTTCGCAACCAATGCGACGCTAACAACTCTTGCATTGCTCTGACCAACTTCTGGCGATCAATGTCCAATCTGACGATCAACGTTACGAATCCCGACTTCGGCTGCTACACGGGCGAGTTCTGGGCCGTATCGCAGGCCGCACCCATGCGACGCGTTCATGTCAACGGCCTCACGACCCTGATGGACTACTGCACTGCCCCGTCGTTCGCCAGTGGTGGTTTCATCGCGGACTCGAGGTTCGACGGCGACACCGTGATCAATGGCTCGCAGCAGCAGTTCTTCGTCCGCAACAGCACACTCGACGGCTGGACCAACGGCGTGTGGAACCAGGTTTTTGCTGGGGACTTCGGCGCCCCGGCGCAATGCTTCCCCGCGCAGATGAGCTGCGGCGGGCCCTACACCACCCTCGCGACGACCCCGGCGAGCCGGGAGAAGCCCTACCTGTACCTCGACCGAACCGGCAAGTACCAGGTCTTCGTCCCAGCTGCCACAACGAACTCCGCTGGTGAGACCTGGTCTTCCGGGCCGACCCCCGGTCGGTCGATCCCGCTCTCCGATTTCTTCGTTGCGAAACCATCCGACTCCGTCCAGACGATCAACAACCAGCTCGCGCGGGGCCGGAACCTGCTGTTGACCCCCGGCGTCTACAACGTCGACCGCACGATCAAGGTCAAGCGAGCGGACGCCGTGGTGCTCGGGCTCGGGCTGGCCACGCTCACTGCCGTCAACGGAGCGGTGCCCATGACCGTCGCCGATGTCCCTGGCGTCGACATCGCCGGCTTGATCTTCGACGCCGGCTTGCCCAACTCGCCGACGCTGCTGCAGGTCGGCACGCACCACGCCGGCAAGGGCACGGCCAGCGATCACAACGGCTGGAGCGACCCCGCCGATCCGACGGCACTGCAGGACGTGTTCTTCCGCATCGGTGGACCCCATGCCGGCAGAGCGACCGTAAGCCTCGAAGTCAACAGCGACAACGTGATTCTCGACGACATCTGGGCCTGGCGCGCCGACCACGGCGATGGCGTGGGTTGGACCGCGAACACGGCCGACACTGGTGTCGTGGTCAACGGCGACAATGTCACCGCCACCGGGCTGTTCGTCGAGCACTACCAGAAGTTCCAGGTCATCTGGAACGGCGATAACGGCACAGACGTCTTCTTCCAAAGCGAGATGCCCTACGACGTGCCCAGCCAAGCCGCGTGGATGTCCAGCCCCACCACAAAGGGCTACGCCGCGGTCCTGGTCTCACGGACCGCGCAGCACTTCACCGGATATGGCATGGGCACGTACAGCTTCTTCAACCAAGGCATAGACATCTTCGCGGATCACGCCTACGAAGCGCCGACCCCGGCCAACGTTCGGATGCACGATCTGCTGACGATCTTCCTGGATCCCAGCGTCGGCAAGGGCGGCATCCTCCACGTCGTCAACAACACCGGTGGCTCCTCGACGATCGCCAACCCGGACGTTCCGGTAACGGTCACCAGCTACCCGTAACTGCAGGTGGCCCGCGATGATCTTGGACTTATCGACGCCGTCTGGCATTAACTCCAAGATCATCGCGGCGTTGTTCGTGGCGGTCGGGCCGGAGGGCGTCAATGCGACAGCTGATCAGCGATGACGAGCTGTGGGAGCAATTCGCGCAACGCGCATTGATCCGCGTCGCCGCGGAAGGTGCCGATTTCGGCGAGGTACTGGCAACCGTGGAGGCGGTTGGGAGCGGCGGTTCGCACGAATGGCATGCGGGTCGTCACGGGCTGGGGTGTTGCGACGACTCGGCATACGCTTTGGGCACAACCCCAGCGGACTGGAGCGAGTGAGGGCGAGCGGTCGATGATCACCACAGAGCTTCTCGTGGTGGGCGCCGGGCCGTACGCGCTGTCGACAGCTGGTTTGGCGCGTGAGCGTGGCATCAACACCGTCGTCGTCGGGCACCCGATGGGGTTCTGGCGGGATCACATGCCCGAGGGAATGTTCCTGCGTTCAGGGCCCA
This sequence comes from uncultured Actinomycetota bacterium, assembly GCA_963809815.1. GTDB lineage: Bacteria > Actinomycetota > Actinomycetes > Mycobacteriales > Jatrophihabitantaceae > CAVVJA01. The sequence goes on along the minus strand of CAWELM010000010.1, from coordinate 232,412 downwards.
GCTGGCACATGGACGCGGCCGGAACTCATACCTTGGCGGCGTTCCTGCAGCAACGCGGGCTAGCCCCTAAGGACATTGATCCGATTCCGATTGCGGTCTTCCTCGACTATGCGGAATGGTTTCGCGAGGAGAAGTCCATCGACGTGCAGGCGGAGACTATCGCCGACCTGACCCAGTCCGACGGTAGGTTCGCGGCGTCGCTGGCCGACGGCGAGCAGATTGTCGCTGACGCCGTCATGTGTGCTCCGGGCATCCGCCACTACACGAACCTTCCCGAGTGGGCATCGGCGGTACCGCCGGGGCTCGCAGCGCATACCTGCGACCTCGTGCAGTTCAGGACGCTGGCCGGGGCGAGGGTGCTCATCGTGGGCGGCCGGCAGAGCGCCTACGAATGGGCCGCGTTGCTGCGTGAGCATGGCGCTGCGCGGGTCGACATCGTGCACCGCCATGCCGTGCCGCGCTTCGATCGCGTGGATTGGGCGTTCGTCGACGCCCACGTGGAAAGGACAATCAGCGTCCCGGGCTACTGGCGGCACCTCTCGCGGCCCGAGCAGGACAAGATCGGCCGGCAGTTCTGGGAGGCTGGGCGGCTGACGCTAGAACATTGGCTGGTACCCAGACTGGAATGGGACGGCATTCATCGCTGGCCAGGCACCGAAGTCGCCGGGGTCATCCCCCACTCTGTGGGCGATGAGCTGGAGGTGCGGCTGTCGAACTCCGAGCGGCTCACGGTTGACCGCATCATCTATGCCTCGGGTTACCGTGCCGACCTGGCAAGAGTCCCGTATCTGGCCAGCTTGCTGAGCCGCATCGTCTGTGTCGACGGGTTTCCGGTGCTTGATGAAGGCTTCGGCACCAGCCTGGCCGGGTTGTACGTGACCGGCTTCTCGGCCAGCCGGGACTTCGGACCGTTCTTCGGATTTGTGAAAGGCGCACCGGCTGCTGCCACGCTCATCGTGCGAGATCTCCTGTCGCGACCGTAACGGCATCTGGCGCAGGAGTTCCGATGAGTCCTGAGCCATGCCAGGGAGAAAGCCGGCGTCAATACGCGCTGCGACCAATCGCAGCGGTAACAGTGTTCAAGTGGGGCGGTGCGGCGGTACGGTCTCGCGTACACCACCCATCTCGGGGTCAAACCGAGGAGGCCGAAGTGTCGATGCGTTGGCGGACAGCCCGGGTAGTGACAGTAGTAGCGGCCGTGGTGGCTTCGGTCGGCCTGCTTGGCGCGCCGGCGGGCGCGGCGCAGCCGGGCAGCACGCAACCGTGGATGGACCGGCACCTGTCATCGGACCAGCGGGCTCGCCTGCTCATGGCGCAGATGACCCTCGCGGAGAAGGTCGACCTGATGACCGGCAACCAGGGCGAGGCGCCCTACGCCTTCTACAACGCGCCGATCACCCGCCTCGGCATCCCGGCGCTCAAGATGGCCGATGCGGGCGGGGGCGTCGCCCCGCGCGGCTGGTCGCTCCCGGGCACCGACGGCCACGCGACCGCGATGCCGTCGGAGATGGCACTCGGTGCGACCTGGTCCCTCGATGTGGTGCACCAGTTCGCCGGCGTCGTCGCGGACGAGGTGCGCGAGACGGGCCAGAACGTGCTCCTCGCCCCGGACACCGATATCGCCCGCGTGCCTTGGGGCGGCCGGATCAGCGAGAGCCAGGGCGAGGACCCATTCCTGAACGGCGACCAGAACAGCGCCTACTCCTCGACGGTGCAGTCACGCAATGTCATCGCCACGTTGAAGCACTACACGGCCAACAACCAGGAGACCAACCGAAACAGCGGCCAGAACGCCATCATGTCCGAGCGGACGTTGCGTGAGGTGTATTCGCTGGCGTTCGAGATGGTCGTAGAACGAGCTGGTCTTGGCGCAGTGATGTGCTCCTTCAACAAGATCAACGGCGAGTATTCGTGCGACAACGCGGAGACCCTGCGCACAGTACTCAAGGGCCGGATCGGCTTCAGCGGCTTCGTGATGAGCGACTTCGGCGCACTGCACGACACGCTGAAGGGGCTTAACGCCGGCGATGACCTCGAGACTGGCACGACGACCGTCTACGACGGCGCGCTGCTCGCCGCGGTGCAGTCCGGCCAGGCCAGCCTCGCCCTGGTGGACGACGCAGTGTTCCGCATTCTCACCACAATGTTCCGCATCGGCGTCTTCGACACGGACTACACAGCGACCGCCATTCCCGTTGCGGTGCACGACGAGGTCGCCCGGACCGTCGAGGACAAGGCCATCACGCTGCTGAAGAACACCGGCGTGCTGCCGCTCACCGGCGCCACAAAATCGATCGCGCGTCATCGGAGCGGACGCGAATATCCTCGCGGCGGAGAGCGGCTCGGCCTACGTATCACCGACCACTGGCACGCCGACGCTGCAAGGCATCACCGCTCGCGCGGGGTCGGCCGCGCAGGTGACATTCACGCCGGGCAATGATCCGGTCAATGCAGCGTCCATGATCGAGACCTCTGACATGACCGCCATCCCGTCGGCGGTGCTGACACCGGCGACTGGGACCGGACCCGGACTTACCGCGCAGTACTGGCACACTCCGAGCTTCAGCGGTGCGCCGGCAGCCACCCGCGTCGAGCGGCAAGTGAACTATGACGTCGGCTTCGCGAGCACCTTCCCGAACTGGGCCGGCGCCGGCACCCAAGTGCCGTTGCCGCCAACCAATTTCTTCCTCGAACAGCAGGCGGTGAAGTACGACGGATTCCTGACGCCGCCCACGACCGGCGACTACCAGCTCTCGCTCACCGGCTGGGGCGACGCGACTCTGAGCCTCAACGGCAGCACGATCATCGACATGACGGGGCAGAACAGCCGACGCGTTGTCGATTCGACAGTGCAGCATCTGGTCGCGGGCGTGCCGTACGCGCTGCACATCGAATACCGGGCGACCCGGCCGCTGACCGGCCTGCAGCCCGGCACGCTGCTGCTGCAATGGCGCACGCCGGCGGGCATTCAGTTGCCGGGCATAGAGCAGGCGGTCGCCGCGGCGCGGGCTGCTGACGTCGCGATCGTGTACGTGCGCGACTTCGAGACCGAGGAGCGGGACCGGGTCTCCCTGAAGCTGCCGCAAAGCGCCGATCAGCTGATCAGCGCGGTGAGCGCGGCGAACTCGCACACCGTGGTGGTGCTCGCGACCGGTGGTCCGGTGACCATGCCGTGGATCGGCTCGGTCGCTGCGGTCGTGCAAACATACTTCGGTGGCCAGGAGCAGGGTCGCGCACTCGCCGATGTGCTCTGGGGGGACGTCAACCCGCAGGGCAAGCTCACCGTCACCTATCCGACGAGCGAGCAGGCAACACCACCCGGTCCACAGAACCCGTGGAACGGGATCGCCAGCCCAGACATCGTCTACAGCGAAGGCGTTGACGTCGGCTACAAGGGCTACGACGTCGCCGGCATCAGCCCGTTGTTCCCGTTCGGGTATGGCCTGTCGTACACCACGTTCGACTACAGCAAGCTGGGGGTGCACGCGCCGAACCCGAACGCCGCCCAGCTGAAGAAGGTCCAGGTCGAGTTCCGGGTCAGCAATACCGGCCAGCGCACCGGGACGGAGACCGCGGAGGTGTACCTGGGGCTACCCGCGAGTACCGGTGAGCCGCCGAAGCGGCTCGTGGGCTACGCGCAAGTGACGCTGGCGCCGGGCAAGTCGACAATGGTGCATCTGAAGATCGACCCGGCAGCGCCGAACCACCCGCTGAGCTACTTCGATGAGGCCACGCACAGCTGGCAGATGGCGCCCGGCGAATACCGTGTGTACGTCGGCTCGTCCGAGCGAGACACGCCGCTCACGGGCACCTTCGACGTCGGATGACCCAAGGCGGCAACTCGAGCCGAGTACGAATTGCTCGGCCAAGATCTCTTGTCGTGCTCATCGTGCGAGACCTCCTGTCGCGACCGTAACGTCGGGTGACCTAGTGTCGAGTTCGTGATCTTGGACTTATCGATGCCATATCGCATTAAGTCCAAGATCACGACGAGATAGGAGGACAACGTGTCAATGGCCGCTGACGGCTTTGACGGCCGAACGCGCCGGTTGGCGGACGGCAATCGGATCCCGGTCCTGGGCCTAGGCGTCTGGCAGGTACCCAACGGCCGAGAGTGCGTCAACGCCGTGCTGTGGGCGCTTGAGCTCGGCTATCGACACATCGACACCGCTCAGGCCTACGGCAACGAAGCGAGCGTCGGAGAAGCCCTTCGCCGCAGCGGCATACCTCGCGAGCATGTGTTCATCACCACCAAGTTCCAGCCGTCCCGCCCCAACGCCGCGACCGAGGTAGCGGGCAGCCTCAAACGGCTTGGCGTCGAGTACGTCGACCTTTACCTCGTCCACTGGCCCAGCGGCGGACCGTCGAGGGCCTGGCCGGCGATGGAGCAGGCCCATCGACTCGGCCATGCCCATTCCATCGGGGTCTCCAACTTCAACATCACGGAACTCGGAGACGTGATGGCGCGGCGCGACCGTGCCGCCCGTTGTCGACCAAGTGAATCTGAGTCCCTTCACCTACCGCCGGTCGCTGCTGAACGAGGGTCGAGCCAGAAACGTGGAGTTCGAGGCGTACAGCCCGCTGGGTACGGGACGCCACCTCTCCGACGGCACCGTGAATCGCATCGCGTCACGAATCGGTCGCACGCCAGCACAGGTCCTGCTGCGCTGGGCCCTCCAGCACGACCTCATCGTGCTTCCCAAATCGACCCACCGTCCGCGAATCGAAGAGAACGCCCAGATCTTCGACTTCGTCCTCTCTCCCAGTGAAATGTCCGAACTGGACGGCCTGGACCGGACCGGCGGAACCGGTGTGGCTCTCGAACGCAAATGGTGGCGATAGCGCCGACGGCACAGCGTGCAATCGCTCCCCGGGGCGAATCGCCTCAGTAGATGAAATCGCTGAGGAATTGGTTGCCGAATTTGCGGTTCGGATCGTGCCGTGCGGCCAGCTGTTGGAAGTCGGTCAATCTCGGGTAGCTGTCGCGGACCCGCTGCGGGTCCAGGGAGAAGATCTTCCCCCAGTGCGGACGTGGTTCAAACCGATCGAGCGCCCGCTCGACCTGGGCGCAGGCGTGGAGTACGGCGGCATCGCGGTTGTGCCAGGTGAAGTGCGCGGCCACCGAATCGTGGCCGTAGGCCGGGCTGAGCCACAGGTCGTCCGCCGCGACCGTGCGAATCTCCATCACCTGCAGCGCGTCGGTGAGATCGAGTTGCTGGAGGGCGGCGACAGCGGCGGGACCGTGCTGACGCGGAATCAAGTATTCCGTTTGCTGTTCGTCGCCGCTGCTCGGGGTGAAGCTGGCTCGAAAGTGCGGCAACACCTCGTACCAGGGCAGCCGTTCGCCGAGTTGTGGACTGGCCGCTCGTGCATCCAGTCCGGCGACGGGGTGCGCCGGCTCGGTAGCGGCTCTGGCGCCCCAGATCGTGCCGTCGGTCGGCTCGGTCTCGGCCCGACTCTTGATCCAGATCTGGTCGATGACATCGCGGCGATGCGGCCAGCTGAGCAGGCTGACGCTGTAGCCCGAGCCCATGATTTCGTCGAAATGATCGAGCACGCTATCCAGCGGTGCGTCGTGCCAGACATGCTGCCGCAGGTCGAACGCTGGTTGGGTCGCGAGCGTTAGTCGGGTCGCTACGCCGAGCGCGCCGAGAGCGAGGACCGATCCGGCGAACCCACCATCCTGCCTCGCAATCGTCACGAGCTCCCCATCAGCGCGCACGAACTGCATGCCGACGACGGCCGCGGCCAGGCATTTGTTTCGGTCGCCGGATCCGTGGGTGCCGGTGGCGGCCGCGCCCGCGATAACGATGTGCGGGAGCGATCCGAGATTCGGCAGCGCCCGCCCGCGAGCGTGCAGAGTTGCCACGATGTCGCTATAGCGCGCACCCGCAGGCACCGTGGCGGTTCGCTCCGATTCGTCAAAGTCGACGCCGATTTGTAGTGCCTCGGTCGTGACAAGGTCGCCCGACGTGTCCGCGACGCGGCTAAACGAGTGGCCCGATCCCAGCGCCCGAATGCGAGCCGATCCGGCAACCACGTGCTGGAGTTCCGCAACGCTGCGCGGTCGGTGCAACTGGATCGCGGAGAAGGTCACGTTTCCGGCCCAGTTCTTGAGTGGTCCGCCGTAGGTCGCTTTGCGCGCGTCGAGTTCGCGGTTGTCTTCGGTCACAGCGTGATTCCCGGTAATAAAATTGTGCACTGGGGCAAGGGGCAACAGTGTCGAGGCCGACGAGCGAGTCGACTTCCAACAGCGATCGACAAGCATAAGCCAGCAAACATCGCCCGGCAGAGGGAATCGGCAATGCAGCTAGTGCTGACCGAAGAAGAGGCCGTGGAGTTATTCGCCTTCCTGGTCACGGCCGCCCGGACCCAATTGGACGAAGCAGCGGAATACGGACCGCTGCGGCTGCTCACGGCCGCCCGCCGGCTTGGCGAGATGATCGCACCGCGATCGTCGGAACCAGTCCGCCAGCTGGTGACCGGACCGTTGCAGCAACTCGGTCCGGTACCGCTCAGTGACGACGACGACCGCGGCGACTTCGCTGCGCAACTCGACACGGTATGCGTGGCCGTGGCTGAACATGCCATGCAACGCGCCGGGCTGCGCACCAAGGGCACGACATGACGGAGCCAAGCGCCGAGGTCTTGCGGACCATCCGCAGCCGCCGGGTAGCCCGGGCACTGACCGCGCAGCCGGTCACCCGTGACCAGTTGGACACGGTGCTCGAGGCGGCGTCGTTCGCTCCGAGCGCCGGCAATCGCCGCCTGCATCCGCTGGTCGTCGTTACCGACCCCGGCCGGCTGTCTGTGCTACGGCTGGTATCGCCAGGCATGCTGCAACGCCCCGCCGCCGCGATCGTCATTTGCATCGATCAGGCCAATGCCCGGCGCTTCGGGTTTCGGCCCGGCACCCCAGGCCTGTACGTGGACGTGGGCACCCTCGCGGCAACAATCCTGCTGGCTGCGCACGCTATCGGACTTGGCTCCGGACCGGTTACCTCGTTCAGCCGCGCTGCCGCAACGCACGTACTGGACCTGCCCGACGGGTGGGTGCCCCGGCTCATCGTGTGCCTAGGGCATCCCGCGGACCATCAGCCCGCAGGAGTGCGCGCCGGGCGGCGGCGCGACGCGCTGGCCCGCACCTTGTGGCGATAGCGACAGGGGCCGGCACCGAAACCCAAGACCGCCTGAGCGCCGCTGCCGCGGCGCCCCACGTCGCTACGGCATGGTCACGCCGCTGATCACCACCGGCTGGTGGATGCGTGTAGTCCAGCTCGTCGGACTGGGATGTGCCAGACGGGGTGAGTACGTCCATGGCCTTCGGCACGGTGCCCGGGTCGACGGTGCAGTGTGGGTCGGAGCTCGCCGTGGCACACACGCCGAACTGGAAGGGCTGCGGAGTCGTCTGGAAACCGCGGGCCTGGTCCGAGCTGAAGCCGTCTTGGCCGGTCAGCACGACCGTGAACGTCCAGCCCGACGCCGGTGTACCGCCCAGCGCGGTCTTGTCCACGGAGAACGTGATGTACCGCGAGATCTGGTTGGCGCTGATCGTGATGGTGCCCACCGTGGTCGTGTTGGACGCATCGACGAACCGCTGGCCGAAGCCCTGTACCTCGAGCAACCGGCTCCAGGCGCTCGCCGACGCGATGGTGTAGTTCCGCGTGAGCGAACGACGCCGATGTCGACGTCGGCGACGCACCGGGCTGGTGCACGTAGACGTCAACGAGCTGCGCACCGAGGGGGCTGCCGAAGGTCGGCGACAGGTCGCGGGTCTGGACCCGGAAGGTTACCGTGCTGCCAGTGTCGTAGACCTGGAAATCGGTCAGGTCATACGCGCCAGCGTGGAAGTCCGGGGCCGTCGGGTAGACGTAATTGCCCGGGCCGTTGTCGTCCCCGGTCGGGTCCGTGCTGTCAAAGAGCAGCGTGCCCTGGACGACGTCGTTGACGACCGTTCGAACGACCTGGGCCGTACCGCCGTTTCGAGCCGTGCTGGTGACCACCAGAACGTTGTTGCCGACGAGCGGGGCGATGTCGAAGCTGAACGACCCATCGGCGGCAGCGGTGCCGCTGGCGTGCGTCGTCGTGCTCGTACCCACATCGGCGACATCGATGGTCGCGCCGGGCACCGCCGTACCAGCAACGTGAATCGGGTTAGTGGCGGCCGTCTGGTCCGGCGGCGACGTCACCGTGAGCGTCGTCGACCGCTGGGTGTGGGTGATGTAGCGGTTGACGGTCTGCGCCGGCTGCTCCAGGACACGGCCAGCGCTCAGGTCGGCCGTCAGCCGGACCAGCGAGCCGGCACCCCACGTGAGCGGCCCGGCCGAGCCGTCCGGCTTGCCGTTGACGAAGCCGATTGAGGCGAGAGTTGGATCGGTGCCAAACGGCGACGCCGCAACATTCGGCGCGTCCCAGACCTGCTCGGGAACCAGACCGACACCACCTGACATCGCGATCATCGCGGCGAGCAGCTGGCCCGCTGAGGTGGCCTGGCCGGTGGCCAGATCCTGCGCGCCGCGTTCGGCGGACAGCACCGGCCAGGGGTGCCCGGTGCCCATGTTCGAGGGCGCCCACGGCCGCCCCTCGAGCGGGCAGGTGTGGTCCGGCAGGATATGGCAATCGCCGTAGCCGTCGCCGTTGTACCGCAACCATCCCGTGCCGCTCGCAGTCTGCTTCTCGATGGTCTTGTCCACCACGGTCAGTGAGTTCAAGACATCGGGGTCGGTAGCCGAGAGCTCGCCGAGCCGAACCAGCTCGAGGAAACCCGCGTCGATCACCGCGCGCTGGTCGAGCGTGGGTCCGCCGTTGCCGACGTTGTAGGTGATCGCCGCATTCGGATCGCCGGTCTTAGACAGCCGGATGAAGTAAGGCTGGCTCGACAGCGGACCATTAGTCGTTACCGTCTGGCCCTTGATCGAGCGCTGGTACTGGTCGGCCGTGGCCAGCCAGATCCGGGCGTCGGCCGGAGATCCATGCTGCCGGGCGATCGTTGCGGCCGCGACCAGCCCGGCGATCTCCGCAGCGATCGTCGACGGCGAGTACCCGCTCTGCTCTTCCCAACGCTCCGGTCCGAACGACGGCCCGTGCGCGATCAGATAGTTCGCAGCGGCCTGAACGTGCGGCCACAGGCCGGCGTCCCTGGCGAGTCCGGACTGCAACACCATCAGGATGGGGTAGGCAACCTCATCCAGCTGAGTATTGAACGAGTCAGGCGCGAGCTTGCCGTTGACCAGCGAATTGCGCGGGAGTGAACCGTCAGGCAGTTGCTGCCGTTCGAGCAGGAACCGCGTGGCGGCACGGGCGGTAGCCAGGTCGCCGTCGGTGAACAATGCCGTCCACGCCTCGTAGAGGTCACGGGAGAAGACCTCCCGATAGGAGCCGAAATAGGTGTTGGCCGGGTCGCCGGCCGAGACCGCCTGGCCCCACGGCGAGGCGATGGAGGCCACGATCGCGCCCGGGAACGTCTTGTCCTCGCTTGCCTTGACCACGTTGGCGGAAACGTAGTACGCGTTCACCGCCGCCGACCGCTGAGCCTTCGACAGACCCGGAAGCTTGCCGGATGGGGCCTTGAGAGCGTCGTCGTACGACAGCCACCCCGACCGGTATGGGCCACGCAACGACCCGAAGGGTCGGCCGACCGTGGCGCCGGCCGTGGCGACGGCCTTGGCCTGGGTGGTGCCGAAACCGAGGGCGAGCAGTGCGTCGCCGTGCTTGTCGAACCGCACCTGTGCCGTCTGCTCCACGTTGCCACCAAGCGCCGAGTCGGTGGGCGTCAGCGTGTGCGTGGAGTCGAGCTGGCGGAGTCCGTCCGATGGGCTACCGACGAAGCCGCTGCTTACCACGCCGAATGGTCGGTCAGCCCGCAAAGCGAGGAAGCTCGGCACGGCGTAGTCCCGATTCGCGGCGTTGGTTTGGGTGTTCGTGTCGTAGGAGACCGGTACGGGCGAACCAGTAGTCGTGTCGATCACCGCATTGTCGGCCCCGCCGTTGCCGTCGCCGCCACCACCGTTGCCACCGACAGTTGCGTCCAGCCGGACGTAGACCCGGTATCCAGCCGCAGCCGCCTTCAACGGCGTGTAGCTGGTCTGCAGCACGACGCTCGGGCGGGCCGGGTCGGTGAGGTACGTCGTCGTGAGCCGGTACGCACCGGACTTTGCCGTGGATGTGACCGTGCAGACCATTCCGGTCGAGTCAGCCGACACCGTGTAGGTCGTGTCGCGCGACTGCAGGTCGGTGAACGAGGACCCGTCGGTGACGAGGTACTGCATCGTCTCGACGTTCGTCGTGTCGATTGTCGGGGCATAGACGTCCGACAGCACGCCGCCTGCCACCGTGTACCAGATCTTCGACGTCGTATTACGGGCAGTGCCCAGACAGTCCTTTCGGGCGAGGTCGAAGTGACTCAGTGCGCCCGGACCGTCATTGGCGGGAACGGGGGCGGCAACGGCCGCTGGCGCGGCGGCCGCGAGTGAGCCGGCGACCACCGCGCCGACCACCAGGAATATGGACAACGGTCGTGCGCGCATAGCTCCTCGCCCCCTGCCGAAAGCCGCGATGTGCTCGCCCTCACAGGCAAGCGCATCGGCCGGTCGCGGTCAAGAGATCGTCGCCGTCGCAAGTCCTCGGACAAGCCGAAGTCGACGGCTGACACGTTCCTGCGAGACGGAGGGCCTGGGAACGGTGGACGAGCTGGTCACTGCTCGGAGGCATTGCTAATTTGAGTCAATGAACAGCTACTCGGACGCGACGACGCAGGCTGAGCTGCCGACCGTGTGGCTGCTGCCGAAAGCGCTGTATGTCCTTCAACCAGAGGCAACCGCCCTGCTCGATCAAGTCAACCAACGGGTCTGGGCAACCGTTGATCCAGCTCTGCTCGAGATCATCCGGCTCCGGATCGCTTGGCTACTCGGAAACACCGCAGGAATGCGGGCACGCAGTTCGCCGGCCCGGATCCCGGAGCAGAAGGTCGCGGAGTTGCCGGCATATGCCACGTCACCGTCGTTCTCCGCGCTCGACCGTGACGGCGTCGCGTTCGCTGAGCAGTTCGTCATGGACGTCACCGGAACCAGCCAGGAATCGCTCGACGCGCTGCGCGATCAGCTGGGCTCGGACCGCCTTCGGGATTTCGTCACGTCGGTCTACCTCGTCGAATTCACCCAGCGGCTGCAGCTCGTGGCGCAGGCTTTGCTGCCGGCGGTTCCCGACCTCTCCGACGCCGGCAGACCTGACCAACGCCAAGGGTCGCTGCGCGAGCTGCTCGAGTCATATCAGGACGCGGTGGTCCGTTCCACCGCCCTCGACCCGGTAACCACCGAACTGGTCCGACTACGGTGCGCTCGCACGCACAACTGCCGGATCTGCCAGACACTCCGGCTGGCCGATGCCCAGACTGCCGGAGTCGACAGCGAAATGACCTCGAAGATCGACTTCTACGAAACCAGCGACCTTCCGGAGCCGCACAAAATAGCGCTGCGGATCACCGACGCGTTCATCATCCGGCCGGATGCGCTGTCAGCGGACATCGTCGGACCAGCCCGCGCCACCTTCAGCCCGGAGCAGCTCGCCGAGCTGTGCCTGGACATCACGAAATGGAGCACCCAGAAGATCCATGTCGCTCTCGGCACGGATGGCGCGGACGGCCTGCCGACTAACGAGGACGGCGTTGTGTTGTTCGGCTTCCAGGACGACGGGCGGGTCGCCGGATACTGGGCCGATCCCGAACACCCCGTTGTCGTACCGACCGGGCAAGGGCACTAGGCACGCAGCGCGGCCGAGTCGGCCGAGAGGCAAGAATCCGGCACGCCTACGGCGGCGATTTTGCGTCGGCCGCCGAGTCTGTAGATATAGGGCCAGCGGCTCGCTGGCGCTTGCGCGGTGCGAGTTTGGGGCAGCCGATGACAGTCAGCGAGGATTTCGCCACTCTTACGGGCCGATTCCGGGGTGAGTTGCTGGCGCACTGCTACCGGATGCTGGGCTCGGCCGAAGAGGCCGAGGACCTGGTTCAGGAGACGTACTTGCGGGCGTGGCGGTCCTATGACGGATTTGAGGGACGCTCGTCAGTGCGGACCTGGCTGTACCGGATCGCGACGAATGTGTGCCTAACCGCGATCGAGCGCCGCGGCCGCCGGCCGCTGCCATCCGGTCTGGGTGGACCGGCAGAGAGCTCGGAGGTTCCGCTGGTGGCCGCGCCGGAGGTGCCATGGCTGCAGCCGTTCGCCGACGCACTGCTGGCCGGGGCCGGCGAGGATCCGGCCGCAGTCGCAGTGTCCCGGGCGGGTATCCGGCTGGCCTTTGTCGCGGCGTTGCAATACCTGTCGGCCCGGCAGCGGGCGGTGCTGATCTTGCGGGATGTGCTCGAGTGGCCGGCCGCTGAGGTGGCCGACCTGCTGGGCACGACGACGACTGCGGTGAACAGCGCGCTCCGGCGGGCCCGGGCCCAGCTTGCCCAGGCACTGCCCGCCGAAGATGAGCTGGCCGAGCCCGCCGAACCGGAGCGCCGCGCGGTACTGGATCGGTTCGCCGCGGCCATTGAGAATGCCGATGCCAGCGCGCTGGCCGAGTTGTTGACCGAGGATGCCGTCCTGGAGATGCCCCCCGTACTGGCCTGGTTCGCTGGCCGCCAGACGGTGACGAGCGTCACCGAGTCGAACCTGCTCACGGCGCCGGGACGGTTGCGGCTGGTTCGGGTCATGGCGAACGGCCAGCCGGCTCTGGCGATCTACCAGCTCGAACCAGACGGGGCGTATCACGCACACGCCGTATTGATGCCCACGGTGACCCGGAAAGGGATCGCCCGGATGGTCAGCTTCGTCAACCCGGAATTGTTCGGGTTGTTCGGCCTGCCGCAGAAGTACCGGGCCGTGGACGTGATGCCGGCACGGGACCCGGGGATATCGTCGTGGGCCGGCTGAGGAGAGAACGGGAGCTGCTTGAATCAGCCGTGAGTTACGCGCTCACCGAAGCCACACTTGTAACCCCGCAGCTCCTGTCGAGTCCCACCCCGTGCCCCGGCTGGGACCTGGAGACGTTGCTTGACCATGTCGTTGACTCGATCCGCGTGCTGCACGAGGCGATAGCCACCGGAGGCGTTAGCGCTTCTGCGGCGCCGGGTGCCTCTCGGCCGAGGCCCGACCCGGTGGCGCGGCTGCGCAGCCACACAGCCGGGCTGCTCGCTGCCGACGCCGCTCCCGGATCGGCGGAGCGCGCAGTTTCCATCGGTGATCGTGAGCTGACCGCGAGCCTGGTCGCGATCGCCGGAGCTATTGAGATCGCCGTGCACGGCTGGGACATCTCGGTCGCATGCGGCGCCACCCGGGTGATCCCGTCCGGCCTGGCGGCACTGTTACTGCCGATCGCTCCGCTACTCATCACCGCGGAAACCCGGCCTGGGCTGTTCTCCGACCCGGTTCGGCTGCCTGGTCCAGCCTGCCCTGGTGACGAGCTCGTCGCCTTTCTCGGCCGCCGGCCGCGCCTCCTGGCTCCGCCCGAACCCCGCGGCGGCTAGCCCGTAGTCCGGATCCGGCCGGCCCGCGACGATTTCCGGGAATCCGGCTGGTCTATATCACCAGGCCGCGTAATCAGCAGCGCGGAATTCACCGGACTAGGAGCAGTAGACATGACAATCACCAACAAAGCAGTCCTGATTACTGGGGCCAATCGTGGCATCGGTCAGGCGCTGGTCGAGGAAGCACTCACCCGAGGGGCGAAGCGGGTATACGCCGGCACCCGTGAGCCCCTGACTCATCCGGACCCGCGCGTCACGCCGGTCACGGTGGATGTGACCAGCCCGGCGCAGATTCAGGCGGCCGTCGATCGCGTCGAATCCCTCGACATCCTCATCAACAACGCCGGCATCGCGCTTTACGACGACCTGAGCGAGCAGGCCACGCTCGAACGGCACCTCGCCGTCAACCTTTTCGGCACCTATGGCGTGACCCGGGCCTTCCTGCCGTTGCTGACTCGTTCTCGCGGCGTCATCGTCAACAATGTGTCGGTTATGGCCTTGGCCCCCTTGCCGATCACTCCGGCCTACGCGATCTCCAAGGCAGCCGCGTTCTCCCTCACGCAATCGCTGCGTGCTCTTCTCGCCGGGCGCGGAGTGCGGGTGCACGCCGTCCTGACCGGCCCCACCGACACAGACATGACCCGAGGCTTCGACATACCGAAGGCCTCCCCAGCGTCGGTCGCGCGAGCCATCCTGGACGGGGTAGACAACGGTGAGGATGAGATCTTCCCCGATCCCATGTCGCAGTCCATGGCCGACAGCTGGCGTAACGGGGCGGCCAAGGCGCTCGAGCGTCAGAGCGCGGCACTCGTTCTCGCACCGCAAGTCGCCGCCTAGGAAAGGGACTGGCGTTGCCCGCCGGATCGAGTCGCAGGCTCCGCAGATTGGGAGTTGGCGTCGGTTGGACCAAGCAGCCGTGACGATAAGAGGGAGAGACAATGACTGGGCATAAGACTGGAACCCGGGAAGAGTGGCTTGCGGCCCGGTTGCAGTTGCTCGACGCCGAGAAAGCGCTGACCCGGCGCAGCGACGAAGTGGCGAGGCAGCGGCAGGAGCTGCCGTGGGTCCGCATCGACAGGGAATACCAGTTCGACACTGACGAGGGCCCGGCGTCCCTTGCCGACCTGTTCCGAGGACGTTCGCAGCTGCTCGTCTATCACTTCATGTTCGGGCCCGACTACACGGCAGGATGTCCAGCCTGCTCGGCCATCGCCGACGGCTTCAACGGGTTCGTCGGCCATCTCGCCAACCATGACGTGATGCTCTGGGCGGTGTCGCGGGCTCCGCTGGCGAAACTGCAGGCGTACAAGCAGCGCATGGGCTGGAGCTTCCCGTGGGCGTCGTCATTCCGAAGCGACTTCAACTACGACTTCCAGGTCGCCTTCAGCGAGGAGCAGCGGCAGTCGGGCGTCGGCGAGTACAACTTCCGCACGTTTGAATTCAGCTCGGCCGCGGAGCTCGGCAACCAGAGGCCATTCATCGAGTGGGCCGCCACGACCGGTACGGACTGGGCGACATATACCCAGGAGTCTCCCGGGATGAGCGCCTTCACGATCGCCGACGGCGTCCTCTACCACACCTACTCGGCGTACGCGCGCGGTCTGGACGGTCTCTGGGGCATGTACCAATGGCTCGACCGGGCACCGCGAGGGCGCAACGAGCAACGGGCCGCCGACGACCCGCTCAATTTCTTCCGCCGCCACGACGAGTACGACAGCCAGAGGACATAGGACGCGCGAACGACCTCATCGCCGCCTGCCGCAGGGCAGCGGGCTCACTGTTCTGATAGGTCAGCACGCCGGTCGGGAGCGTGACTCGAACCAGATCCCCGACCCTGCGTCCTTTAGCTGCTTCCCGCTCCCATCCGGAATGGGACGGATCCACCCCCCGTGGGCGGATCCGTCCCATCGCCTCACTACATAAGCGTCGAGTTCCTCATATGCGTTACATGAGGCTCCGGCGGGTCGACGGGGACTACCGCATCGGATCCGCGCGCAGCGAAGCGAACGGTGATCCGTCCGCGTACCAGATGGTGCTTCGATTGCGGTCCTACGGAAAGGCGGGAAGCGGAAAACGCAGGACGGCCGCGACGCGATGCGGCGCCAGCTCAGTCTCGACCATCACGTGCTTGACCGTTCCGCCGTCATCTACGACCCGCTCGGTCAGCTCGTCGATGACGTCCGGAGTCTGGCGGGTCTTCGTTCCGGAGATTGGGCAGGCGTCACCAGATTCACCGAGCCAACCGTCTTGGGGACAGACCACACCTGGCGCGGTCACCTCGTCGTGTACCAACAATTCCTCGACGGCACCCGTGGTGGCCGCCCACAGGCACTCCCGCAGGCCGATCGCGGTTGGTCGCTGCGTCGAGGCTCGCTCGAACAGGTCGTGGACCTTGCGCTTCTCGTCCTCGCGTTCCCAGCCGTCGACGATCGCACCAGCACGATCACGTACCTCCGCGTCGAGGTCCCGTCGCGCATCCACGGTGAACGTTCCGGCTAGCCGGTTACGCAGCCGTTTCGGCAGGTGTGCTTCGAGTCGCGAGAGTTTGTCGTGCTGGCCACCGAGTACCAGCAGTTCATAGCTGGGATCAATGAAGATCTCGTCGAGTAACTCGACGACGCTGAGATAGTGACGTTTCTCCAACTCCTCGGCCTTATTGGTCACGGTGTGCTCCCGGAGGCCATGCCATCCCGCGAAGTTTCGTTTACGCAATGCGCGATGCTCGACATCCCGCAGTCGGTGGAACTCGCCCTGGTACAGCTCCCACACGCGGGCCGAATTGCTGTCTGTGACGAGCACAACCGCGCGGTGAAACTCCTCCAGCACAGCCAGCATCGGCCGGATCCACGGGATTGCATCGGCGACGATCCGGTCGCGGGCGCGTCGCGGAAGCTGGACTTCCTCGAGAAAGCTCTGTCCTGAGCAAGAAAAGACCGCGACAGCAGGTGGTTGCCAGCGTTCCTTCGTACCCAGCTCCTCGATACGCTCGAGGTCCGTTCGTACCGACAGCCGCGCGTCATGGCCGAGCGTGTGATCCTCGCCGAGCGGACGGACCTGCTCGAGCAGACTCGTCACGTGCGTCTTGATCCTGCTGCGCTCCCCCACATCGACTGGCACGGTCAGATACATCGAGATCACCGGAAACTCGCCGGTCTCGACGTCACGGATCCGCCGGATGGTCGCCGCGGTAATCATCATGCGCGCGCCGGTTCCTCTCTGCGATACGCCTCCAGCAGGCAGCTACGGCCCATTGTGGCCTGGCGCGCCAGCGTCGCCGTAAGCGCCATCGGCTATGCACGTCAGCGTCACCCATCGGCCTTGCGCGATGACCCACCCGGCGCAGATGATGACCCGCCGACCGTCCAAGACGAGAATCCCGGCTGGGCAAGGGCTGCCAGAGCAAGTATCGACAGCAGCGAGGAACGCGCAGATGACGACACCGACGGCGACGCAACCAGCCGATCCCCTCGCGCTGCTTCGAACCCGGGGCTACCTGGCGCTGCTGGTGCTCGCGGCGATCCTCGGCGTGCCGATTGCGGCCGTCGCCTTCGGCTTCCTCAAACTCGTCGATGTCATCCAGAAGGCAGTGTTTACTCAACTGCCCAGCGGGCTCGGGTTCGACGGCGAGCCGCTGTGGTGGCCGCTGCTCCCCCTTGCCCTCGCCGGGGTGCTGGTCGCGCTCACCATCCGCTACCTGCCAGGGCAAGGGCGGCCATTCACCGGCCGACGGATTCAAGGCCCGTGGAGCCATCACCCCGGACCAGATCCCCGGCGTCTTCCTTGCCGCGCTGGCCACCCTGTCGCTGGGCGCCGTGCTCGGCCCGGAAGCCCCCCTGATCGCCCTCGGCGGCGGTCTGGCCGTCCTGGCGTTGCACTTCTCCAAGCGGGATATGCCGGCCCAGACACTCGCCGTGGTCGGCTCGGCCGGAAGCTTCGCCGCGATCGCCACCCTGTTCGGCTCGCCGCTACCCGCGGCCTTCCTGCTGATGGAGGTGGCCGGTCTGGGCGGAGCCATGCTCGATATCGTCCTACTGCCCGGCCTGCTGGCGGCCGGGATCGGCGCACTGATCTTTGTCGGGCTTGACGCCTGGACCGGGTTCGGTACCTTCTCCCTCGCGATCCCTAACCTGCCGCCGTACTCGAACCCTGACCTGGCCCAGTTCGGCTGGGCGCTCGTGATAGCGCTCGCGGCCGCGATCATCGGCACGGTCATACACCGGCTCGCTCTGGCGGTGCGGCCGCACGTAGAACGGCGCCTTCTTCTGCTCACCCCGGTGGCCGGGCTGGCGGTCGCAGGGCTCGCGATCGCGTACGCGGCTGCCACCGGGAAGGACTCATCGGAGGTGTTGTTCTCTGGGCAGTCCGCCCTCCCGACCTTGGTCGACCAGGCCGCCAGTTATTCCGTCGGCGCGCTGCTGCTGCTGGTCGCCTGCAAGGGGCTCGCCTACAGCGTGTCGCTGAGCAGCTTCCGCGGCGGCCCGGTCTTTCCGGCGATGTTCCTGGGCGCGGTGGGCGGTGTCGCCATGTCCCACCTGCCCGGGCTGCCACTCGTGCCCGCGGTAGCCATGGGCATCGGCGCGATGAGCGTGACCATGCTCCGGCTTCCGCTCACGTCAGTGCTGCTGGCCACCCTGCTGCTGGGGTCCGACGGACTGGCCGTGACACCGCTGGTGATCGTGGCGGTCGTCGTGGCCTACGTAGTCGCCGCCCGAATCGCACCGCCAGCGGCCAAAACTCCAGCGGCCGAATCCGAGCCGGCGCCCGCCGCCCGGGAGACCGCGCCCACGCCAGACGCTGCACCGGCAACAGGTACCTCACGATGATCGCAGGCTTCTCTTCCTGGCTCGTCCCGGGACCTTCTGACCTTCGGTCAACTCCCCGGGCGCGCCTGCGGAGGGCCAGGCGGTGAGACCGGCTCCGGCTGAGCAGCCGGCTCCGGCGCTGGCGCGGCTCCGGTGGCTGCGGCCGGCCGGAAGTCGCTGACACTGACCCGCTTGCGGAACACGTAGTAGGTCCAGCCCTGGTAGACGAGCACCAGCGGCAGGAAGATGATCACGACCACGGTCATCGCCTTGAGCGAGTACGCCCCGGACGCCGTGTTGTGCACGGTGAGGTTGTAGGCGGAGTTGGTGCTGGAGACCATCACGTTCGGGTACAGGTCAACGAAGATCGCCCCGATGGACGCCGCGATGGTAATCGTGGTGGCGACGAAGGCGAAGCCGTCACGGTGCTCGTAGACCAGCCACACGGCCGCAATGACGGCGAGTGCGGCCAGCAGTTCGATCACGTTGAGGAAGAAGGTGTCGCTGGCGGTCACGTGGGTCCAGATGATGAAGGCGATGACCGCCGCGCCGGTGAACGGCGCCACCCGGCGCGCCAGGACCGCGGACCGTTCGTACAGTTCGCCGGTGGTCTTCAGGCAGAGGAACGTCGCACCGTGCAGTAGGCAGATCAAGACCAGGGTGATCCCGGTGAACAGGGCGTAGGGCTGCAGCAGGTCCCAGAAGGAGCCGGTGTAATCCTGGCTGGAATTGATAGGCAATCCATGGAGGAGGTCGCCGAGGGCCACGCCGATCAGCAGCGGGGCCAGCAAGCTGCCGACGGTGAGCAGAACGTCCCAGGTACGCCGCCAGCGAAGCGTATCCCGCTTGCCGCGGAATTCGAAGGCCACGCCGCGGACGATCAACGCGGAGAGCAGCAGCACCATCGCCAGGTACATGCCGGAAAACATCGTGGCGTACCAGCCGGGAAACGCCGCGAACATGGCGGCCCCGGCCACGACCAGCCAGACCTCGTTGCCGTCCCACAGCGGCCCGATGGTGTTGATCACCGCCCGGCGGCTGGGCTCGTCGGTGCCGACCGCCTGGTGCAGCATGCCGACGCCGAAGTCGAACCCCTCGAGGATGAAAAAATTGATCCACAAGATCGCGATGACGATGAACCAGAACGGGACGAGATTCATCTTGAGACCTCAGTACTGGACGGCCGGTATTGGTGTGTCTATCTCCGCCTCGGTGCGTTGCGGCGGGAGTTCTTTGCGCGAGTACCGCAGCATCAAGATCAG
The DNA here is from genome assembly GCA_963809815.1 of uncultured Actinomycetota bacterium. GTDB lineage: Bacteria > Actinomycetota > Actinomycetes > Mycobacteriales > Jatrophihabitantaceae > CAVVJA01. Next base: position 212,844 of record CAWELM010000010.1, on the reverse strand, counting down.
GTCCACGGTGCCCAGCGCGCCGTACAGCAAGATGAATGCGACCAGGCTGATCCACAACCACGTGGTGCTGACGTTCGGCGAGATCCCGTCCTTCGTCAACATGATGCCCTGCACGATCCACGGCTGCCGGCCGCTCTCGGTCAGCAACCAGCCCGCGGTGTTCATCAAGAACGGCAGCACCGCGGCCCATACCGCCACCCACAGAAACACCCGGGATGTTTCCAGTTTCTTCCGCCGGATCAGCCACAGCCCCCACAGCCCCATCAGCAGGACCAGAACCGGCAGGTAGGCCATCACCCGCATCGACCAGTACTGGACGAACACGTTCGGCACGTAGTTCCCGGGCCCGTACTGCTGGCTGTACTGGGCCTGCAGCGGGTCTAACCCGACCACCTGGCCGTTCCAGGTGTTCGTGGCCAGCAGCGACAGCAGATGCGGGATCGCGATGATCTCCGTCGGAGTCTGGTCGTTGTTACCGCCGCCGATCTGGAACACCGAGAACGAGCACGGCTGGCAGGTGGTCCACTGCGCCTCCGCGGCGGCGATCTTCATCGGCTGGTACTTCGCCTCGATCACCCCGAGCTCGTCGCCCACCAGCATGGCGAACAGGACCGCCGGCACCAAGACGAAGATCCCCAGCCGCGCCGATCGAGTGAACACGTCACGGTCGCCGCCGTGGCGCAGCTGCCAGGCCGAGACCGCCAGCATGACAATCGCACCAGTTGTCAGCGACGCGAACAGCACCTTGGCGTATCCCCAGATGAACACCGGGTTGGTGAACAGAGCCCAGATATCGTTCAGCTGCGGCTTGCCGTTGACCATGGTGTAGCCGACCGGGTGCTGCATCCACGAATTGGCCGCCAGAATGAACAGCGCCGAAAACGCGCTGCCGAACGCGACCGCCCAGATCGTCGCCAGATGCACCCGCCGCGACAGCTTGTCCCAGCCGAACAGCCACAGCCCCAAGAACACCGACTCGAGGAAAAACGCCCCCAGCCCTTCCATCGCCAGCGGCGCGCCGAACACATTGCCGACCAGCCGCGAATACGCCCCCCAGTTCATCCCGAACTCGAATTCCTGCACCAGCCCGGTCACCACGCCGATCGCGACGTTGATCACCAGCAACGTCCCGAAGAACCTCGTCAACCGCAGGTACTGATCATTCTTGCTGCGGTACCACGTCGTCTGCAGCAACGCCGTCAGGAAGGCCAGCCCGATCGTGATCGGGACGAAGAAGAAATGATTGATCGAGGTGAACGCGAACTGAATCCGCGCTAGATCCTCATTCAAGGTTACCCTCCGGCAGTCATTTCTCTTCGGTCTGCACGGAGATCCGGCCGGGCCGGTCGTGCGTGAACCCGGCCCAGCTCCAGTCGATCATCGCCTTGGCCCGGTCCTCCCCGGTCGACAGCAGCGCGAGATGGACCGATCCCCACGCCAGGAAGGCGGCTTTGCCCTTCATCGTTCGTCCGTGTGGCCCCTGCATGACTGCGGCACCGCGGCCGATGGTCGCCATCGTGCCCTTGTCGAAGTACTTGAACGGCTCGGTCTTCTTGCCTTCGACGAGCCTGGCGATGTTCTCGCCCGCGTGGTGCCCGGACTCCAGCGCGACCGATCCGAGCTGCGGCAGGACCGTGTCCGTCTTGGTATCAGTGATCCAGGCGATATCCCCGACCGCGAACACTTCCGGGTGGCCCGCGATGCTGAGATCCGGCCCTACAGGGATCCGGTTGCCCCTCTGCAACTCCAGGCCGAGGAAGTGGACGACGGGGTTCGCCTGCATCCCCGCGCCCCACACGAGCGTATGGGCCGGGATCACCCGCCCGGACTTCAACGTCACCCGGGTGGACGTGACCGACTCGACAACCTCCCCGACCTGCACCTGCACATCCCGTCCAGCCAGCGCTTTCCTCGCGTACGCGCGAAGGCTCGGCTTGAACATGGTGAAGATCTCCGGGCCGGCCTCGACCAGCAGGATCTCCGCCTTCTCCTGAGGGACGTCCGGGTAGTCCTTCACGAACAGCGCTCGGTAGAGCTCGGCGATGGCGCCAGCGCTCTCCACACCGGTCGGGCCGCCGCCGACGATCACGACATTCAGCGCGCCGTCCTCGATCAGGGACGGATCCTTATCCGCCGCCTCCCAGCGCTCGAGAATGTGCTCCTTGAGACGCACCGCGTCTGCGAGCGTGTACAGCGGGAAGGCATGCTCGGCGGCGCCGTCAACACCGAAATAGTTCACCTCAGCGCCGAGGGCCAGCACCAGGTAGTCGTAAGTCAGCGGCGCCATCTCAGCGAACCCGACCTCGTGCTTGTCCAGATCCACCGACGTCACGTCAGTCGTATGGATACGGGCGTTCGGCTGGTCGTCGAACAGGTCACGAAGCGGATGCCCGACAGTGAGCGGCGAGAGCAGGTCGGTGGCGACCTGGTACAGGAGCGGCTGGAACGTGTGATAGTCGTGGCCGTCGACGAGCACCACATCGACGTCCGACTTGCGCAGCTTGCGCGCGGCGCCGATCCCGGCGAACCCTCCGCCGAGGATCAGCACGCGAGGACGTGATTCCGATTTCGGGCCGTGCTCTGCATCGGTCGCGCTCATTGAAGTCCCCTCAGCCATTCGGGCGGCAACGAGCGCTCGCCCACACGTTTCACCGTCCAGAGTGCTGGAGCTGGCCGCATCACCCCAGCCGGGTGAATTCAGCAGCCTGCTCGTTTCCTTCCGCCGGGTGAATGCGGCCCGTTAACTCGCCGATGGGACGTTTGCGGGGCGTCACCTTAACGACGGGTTAGGCGAACAGGCACGTCCGCCTTTCTTGTTTGAGCTATCACAGAGTTTGCCCTTACACAACCTCCAGGCGGGATGACGTCCTTCGGCGACGGTTGCGCGGGTACCGGACAAACTCGAGGCCGCTAGCCCGGCCACGGCAGCATGCCAGCATCTCCAGGGCTCCTCCGGTCATAGCCCGGCCAGCTGGCAGCGCTGTGCGGCCTCGGTCCGGGTGAGCGCGGCATCGGGATCGGCTCCCGCGAGGCTGGCCTTCTTCGCGTCGAACGCCCGCGTCCACAGCCCGGCCGCCCATGCCGCGCGGATCTCGTGATCGGTACAGGTTTGCCCGGACGCTTCCTGGTAGGCGGTCAGGAAGTCTTCCGTCTGAGCAATGGAGGCGACCTCACCGGGAGTGCCGGTACCAGGCCAGATGGCAGCAGCCGCACCGATGATCGCCGCCTCGGGCTGAGCGACGACGCTGTCCCAGTCATGCACGACGTGTAGGCGCCGGTCGAGCCAGCGCAGGTTCTGCGAGTACCAGTCGCCATGCCCGACAACGGCCGGTTGGGACAAGGCTCGCAACTGGAAACGTGCTGCTGCGCCGACCTCGTCCAACCACTGATCGCCGCGATGCGCGTTCAGATCACCCTTGCGATCATCTGGGCGAGGCCACAGTTCGGCCGCGTCGTGATCCCAAGCAACCCAGGCCGGTGACGGTGCCAGGCTACCGACCGTCGAGACGCTGGGCGCCGTGCGAACCAGGCGCGCCAATCCGTCGGCGAAGCGCGCCGCCGAATCCGGCCGCGCCGGCAACAACTCCCCATCGTGGATCAGGGCTTCGGCGCTTACCGCAAGCTCCCCGACGCGTCTCGGCGCCTCCAACAGCCGCGGCGCCGGAAAGCCCCGCTCCCACAGCAAGTGCTGTACCTGCCCGCAGCTAGCAATCCGTTCTTGCCAGGCACGCACCTTCACCACAACATCGCCGCCGGCGGCTAGGCGCAAGCCCACAACCTGAGATAAGTAGCCAGTTTCAAACAGAATCCTCTCCGGCTCAGCCCCGAGATACTCGCGACACCATTCGGTCAATGCCGCTGGTTCCAGACGAGCATGCGCCACAGCTCCCAAGCGTCCCAGGCTTAGGTCGGGCGCGCGATTAGTCGGACGGCATCAAGATCCAAAGAATTGGGTAGATCAAGAGTTGACTTCCCGGGATGATCATGAGTAACAGAATGAACAGCAGTCGAGCGGGCCACGGTTCGATGCCGAGACGCCGGCCGAGCCCGGCAATCACCCCTCCGAGTACGCGGCCCTCCCTCGGACGGGTAAGTCCCTGACGCCGGAAAGTGTCGTGGATGGACTCCATAGTCGTCTTCCTCCATCGTATGAATTCGATACGACAAGCATCCGACTCCAGCCTCACAACTGCATCGGGGAACGACCTGCCTCCACCCTGGACTTTGCCGCACCGACTCAGGGTCACCGCCGGCCGTCCACCTGATCGACGCCGAAACGACCCGTTACCGGCCGCGATTGGCTTCGTCACGACCCGAGTGACGACGAGGCCGCCCACGACGGCAGTCGCGGGTGGGGCGGCCGAAACGGGGCGGATTCCTCAGCGAACTTTTCGAATGATCGTCAGGCGGCTGTCCGACAGTCGATGCTGGCACCCGGGACGAGCGTGCCGCTGATCTCCGGACCAGTGAGCTTCCGCCGGTCAGCGGCACAATGCGGCGCCTACCTTGCGCGGTCTCGCCGAGATCGAGTGGCTCTCCCACACTGGCCTCGAGACGGTAGACCGGCGTCAGGAGGGGTCGGGGAGCTGCAACAAGCTGGCTGGCGTCCTGGTCGGGTCGTTGGGGTGCGGATCGAGCGGCGTGACACTGACCTGCATCCAATCGCTAAACGGTAGGGCGCCGAGGAGACCGTCGAGCTGCGCTTCGCTGTCGGCCCGATACAAGCCGACCGCCTTCCTCCTCGGCGCGTTCCCGCCGCTCGACCTCGGAATCCGGTGTCCCCTCCGGAGCGTCGACCTGGAACTCAACGAGGAACTCCACGACCTCCTCCGTCAGGCCGGACAGCCGGCGGCCATCCAGCTGCGAAAGAGCTCGATCTGCTCCGTTGGCCAAGCGCCGTCGCAGGGCATTGAGCCACCCGAGAGTCTCTCGAGGATTTTGTCCGCGTTGGCACGCACATCGCTGTAGGACGAGAGATCGAAGGACCTCCGCATCGCGCCGACGTCCCTCGGGCGAAACAGCGGACGAATATCCCGCTCGTATCCGACTGTCTCTTGAGCCATCTCAACCTCCGGTTGGTGTCGTGCGGTCATCACGAGATGAGCTGCTGGCCGCCGTCGATGTCGTATGTCGCGCCCGTGAGTGCGGTGTTGGCCATTAGGTGAACGGCGAGCGCGGCGACGTCGCCCGGTCCGACGACGCGCCGGATAGGCAGCGTCGCGCGGAGCTCGTCGCGCCGCTTGTCGAGGTCGTCGCCGAGGATTGCCGCCGAGAGGGGCGTGTCGACGAAGCCTGCGGCGATCAGGTTGACGCGGATGGGCGCGAGCTCCAGCGCGAGGTTGGCGATGAGCGTGGGAAAAGCGACGGTGGCGGTCGACGCGATTGCGAGTCCAACGCGAGGGCGGCGAGCGCCTGTGCCACCCATGAATACCAGGGAGCCGGCAGGCCGGACTTTGTCGGCGGCGGCACGTGCCACGTTGAGCGCCAGCAACAGGTGCTCGCTGAGGCCGCGTCGCGCCTCCTCTGGCGCCATCTCGAGGGGAGGCCCGTAGCGGGGAGCGCCGGCGGTGACCATCACGTGGTCGATCGGCGACAAGAGATCCTGGAAGAACGACTGCAGGGAGCCGGGATCGTTGGCGTCGAAGACCGCGGTGCGCTGGGCGCCGACGTCGAGCGCTGCCCGCTCGAGGCGCTCGGGATTACGGCCGGTGAGGACCACGCTGGCGCCCTCGGCGCGGGCCTTGCGGGCGGTTTCGAGCCCGATGCCGGCGCTGCCGCCGATCACGACGATGGTCTGTCCGGCGAGTTCCGGTTCGCGCCGCGTGGAAACGGGCGTGGTCATGATTCCTCCCGTGGGTGGTGCGGACGACCGTCACGACGGGGTGACATGAGCTACATACCTACGGTCTCTCCTCGCGCGCCCGAACGAGCGAGGAGAGGCCATCGTGTCAGCGCGTCGCTCCGTAAGCCAGCCGGCGATGGGCGCCCGGCGCGTCGCGGCTGTCGAGAAAGGCTCTTCCCCGTCGCTTCCTGCGCAGCGGTGGTGGAAGAGTCCGCTTGTAAGCGTCTCAGTGCTAACACGAGTCACATCGATGCGCGAGAGTCGACGTTCTGGACGGCCGGCAGGTAGGCAAGCTACGTCGGACTGGATCTCGTGGAGCGCGCGGCCGACGCCAGCGTTGCCAGCCGGAGGAAAACGCGCGAGTCTGCTGCCTACACCAATCAACGGAGGGTGGACATGGCTAGCACCGAGGAGAGCGTCGCTTCTCTCGCCGACCTTCTGCACGAAACCTCCTTACGCCACGGCAGGTTCGAGGCAGTCGCGCCCCCGCACGACTGGTGGGACTGGTACGCGGCGTACATGAACGCTCGTCAGGGCGGCCGTACCCCAGACGAGGCGTCCGCAGCCGCTGACCGCTACATGGCGGAGGTCAAAAAGGTCGTCGTCTCGCCCGCTTAGCCGCCCACTCCCACCGCGTCGCGCCCGCCTCGCGTCCTTCGACCGATCTAGCCGAAAGTGAACGCGTAGGCCTGAACGCCCGGATCGGAGAACGTGATCTGGACGGTGCGGTCGGCGATGGGACCCTGCTGGCGGATGAGCTGGTGCAGCCGCTGATCGGTGACGGTGCCGTTGCCTTGGGGATCGACGTCGGTCCCATGGGCCGCGCCCGGGGGCTGCCCGTCGATGCGCACGCGGAACCCGATGGACGATCCCGGTGTTGCTGGTCCCAGGACCATGTGCAGATCGCGGGCATGAAAGCGGTAGGCGATCTGCCCGTTGGCGGTATTGAGCGCGGCGGCCTCTTCTTCCATTGTCCAGTCACCCGATAGGGCCCAGTCGTTCAGCCTCAGCTCCGATGGCAGGGTATAGGCGTGGCGCTGGCCCGGTCTCGCGCCGCCGGGAGATGCGAAGTTCTCGGTTCGCTCGAAGCCCGTATAGGTTTCCGGTGATCTCAGGGTCGCCCAGTCCGCGGGTACTTCAATTCCGCGGGCGTCGGCAGAAACGAGTTCCGGGCCGACGCCGGCGGATCCGGCCGCGGCGAGCAGATGCTGAATGACCATTTCTGACTGCTGATACTCGCCTTCGCCGAAGTGGTGATGCCGGATTCGCCCCTGCGCATCGGCGAAGTAGAGGGCCGGCCAGTAATGGTTCCCGAAGGCGGTCCATATCGCGTAGTCGCTATCGATCGCCACCGGGTAATTGATGGTCATGTCCATCACGGCCCGACGGATGTTCTCGACGTTGCTTTCGAACGTGAACTCCGGGGTATGGACGCCGATCACCACCAGCCCGTGTTTCGCGTATTTGGCGGCCCAGGCACGGACGTAGGGAAGCTGGCGTAACCAGTTGATGCAGGTATAGGTCCAGAAGTTGGCAAGGACGACCCTGCCACGCAGCTCGGCTGCCGTCAGGGGCGGCGAATTGAGCCACCCGGTCGCACCGCCGAACGAGGGCAGTTCGCCCTCGACAGGTAGCCCGGCCGAGGGCGTGTGCAGCCCAGCAGGCGAGAGCCAGTGTGCGTCCATGACAAGGCCCTTCTGTCTAGCTGGATCTCCGGCCGGAGGCCGGCCGTCACGCCGCGTATGCCCGGAGGCTAGCGGAGCCAGCCGGTTGGTGCTCGTAGCTACCGCGTCATATATGGCCGTCGGGCTCGGGTACGGCGATGTCTGGCCCGCCGGTGAGCTGGAGGCTGCGGTTCCAGAGTTCCGCTCGCGCTTTGCGGTCGTAGGCCTGGCGATGCGCCCGAGCGGTGTGGGTCTGGTTGAAGAACTGACCGGTCACCCCGTCCAGTGCAGGATCGCTGACCAGCCGGTAGGTAGCGGCCACGCCGGTGTCGAGGGTGTCGACGCTCGAGCCGGCTTCTGCTAGGACGATCTTGGTGGGCATGTAGGTGGCGGGGTGCAGGCTGTTGACCGTGACCTCGGCGGCCGGAATGCGGCTGGCCAGCTCGAACCCGGACATGATCTGCGCGAGCTTGCTCTGGCCGTAGGCGCGGGTGCCGGTGTAGCCGCGGGTGAGCATGAGATCACTGAAGTCGAGCGGGTGCTGCCCGATGGAAGCAACGTAAACGATGCGGGCCGGCGCGGACGCCCGCAGCAGCGGCAGCAGTTCCAGGGTGAGCAGGAACCCGGCGAGATAGTTGACGGCAAACCGCAACTCGTATCCGTCAGCGCTAGTGCGGCGGGTCCGCCCGTCAGGCTGTCCGCTGCCAATGCCGGCGTTACTCACGAACAGGTCAAGCCGATCCGTAGCCTGGCGCGTCTCGGCCGCAAGTCCCCGGACCTGGGCGAGGTCAGCCAGGTCGGCGCGCAGGGTGTGCGTGCGGCCGCCGCCGTGAGTGTCGCGGATTTCGGTGGCGGTTTCGTCAAGCTTTCCTTGGTCCCGGCCGTGCAGTAGCACGGTGGCACCGTCGGCGGTGAGCCGGTGCGCAAGCGCTCGGCCCAGCCCGTCGGTGGCGCCGGTGATGAGGATCGTCCGCGGGCCGGTCATAGTGGCGATCCTGGCTTATCGGCCTCCTGTGCTACCGGCAAGGGCCGCACATCTACGCCACCGCCCCGCCCTTGGACAAGTGTCGTTCAACGGCTTTGAGCAATGTCTTGTCCGGTTCGAGCCACTGGACGCTAGCCAGCTCATCCATCGTCAGCCATCGGAGGAGATCATGGGTTGCGCTCGAGGAGGGTCGGCCTTTCGTCAGCGTCGCGGCGTAAAGGACCAGTTCGATGTTTTCACTGATCGGTGCGCGGCCCAATCGCCGCTCGACGGCGACTGATATACCAAGTTCTTCGCGGCACTCACGTGCGACCGCGGCCGGCTCCGATTCGCCGGGTTCCACCTTGCCGCCTGGAAATTCCCATAGTCCCGCGAGGTCAGCGGGCGTCCTGCGGCGGGCGGCTAGAACACGGCGCTCGCGAACGATCGCTGCGCCGACCACCGTGCGCATGAAGCCTCGGCCCATACCGTCGGGTTCTGGTGGCGCGAGCGGTCTCGACATGCCGGTTAGACGACAGCCGCGGCATCTCCCGGATCGGGCACCGGCTGGCCGCCGGGCGGGGACGAGGAGTGCACGACCGGATGGGATCGCGGCATCACGAGGTACGCGGCGATGTACAGCGCCGCGGCAACGACGAGAAGCGCGTGGTAGCCGTACACGAGCGACAGGTACTCCAGGGCGCCGCCGAGCATCGCGCCGAGCAGGTTGGTGCCGAAGGCGAGTGGCGCGTCGGCGGTCGCGCGGAACCGGCGCGCGAAGATCACGTTCGCGGCGGTGATAGGCAGGAAAGCAATGATGATCGCGACGATCGCTCTGGGTGCGAGGGGCAGGGACAGCAGCCAGGACGTCGGCACCAGCCAATTCAGCGCCAACGACCCCAGCAGGATGCCATAGGCGACGGTGAGCGGTGGGGCCCAACCTCGTCGGGTTATTTCCACCGCACCTAGCACGGCGAGCAGAATGCCCGCGAATACCAGGGAATTCACCACCCAGGTCGTGCCGAACAGCAGCGCGAAGCCGGTAACGCTTCTGGTCTCCAGCAGCAGAAACGCCGCGCCTAGCAGGAACAGGTCCCGGTAGGACCACATCCCACGCAGGTCACCCCCAACCCGGCGCCAGTTTCGCACGGACCTAGCGTTGCCGAGTAGCACGGCGAGCACCGCGACGACGCTGGTGAGCAAGACGAGCCCGAGCGTCGTGGTATATAGCGAGGGGATCGTGCTGTCCTTGAGATACAGGAACGGCTTGTCGTCTGACGACGGGGCCGGGGTGCCGGCCGGACGTTCCCACGTCGCCACGCATTGCTGGTCGGCCGGCGTCCGGCCGACCACGAGAACGGCCAAACTGGCTTTTTGAGAATCGTCGAGAATGCACGGCGGATGGCCGAACACCGTGTCGAGTGTGCCGGCGAGCCGGTCAACCAGCCAGTGCTCGCGGTAATAGTTGTACATGGCGAACGCACCGCCCGGCGCGAGGTGCGCCCGGGCTGTTTGAACGGCTTGTTCGGTGAAGAGATAGCTCTCCAGCCGCAACGAGCTCGCGCCCGAAACCAGGGTGAGCGAGTCGGGGAGCGCGAACAGGATCAGGTCGTAGCGGGTCGTCGTCTGTTGCAGGAACGCCCGTCCGTCGTTGACATGGGCACTCACCCGCGGATCCTGGTAGGCCCGGTCCAGGCTGTGCTGGCGACCGAACCGCAGCAACGTCGGATCGATCTCCACCGCGTCGACGTGTTGAACGCCCTTTCGCAGCGCGACCGCGACGTCGGTGCCGGTGCCCGCACCGACGATGAGCACGTTGCGCGGGGTTCGCGGGACGCGGTTGTACGGTTCGGTGTAATACCCGTTTTGTGCCTCTCGCACGGCAGCCGAAACGAGTAACTGATGCGGTACTCCGTTGACCTGGATATCCCAGGCGTGGCCGTTGATCGGATCGTTGATCGGCTTGGTATCCACCCGGTAGTACGGCGACCAGAACTCACCTTTGTCGTGCCGGAGCGGGTACCCGAACAGCAAGATCATCGCCACGAGCAAGGTGAGCGTCACCGATAGCGCCGGACGCCCCAGCAGCACGAGGAACAACACTGCGACCATCACGAACCACACGAGCGGCGGCGCGTCGGAGAACGCGAGCAGGGTAAAGGCCGCGATGCCGACCAGGCTGCCGAGCAGGTCAAGCCGATAGGCCTCGAGCCGCGGCAGCTGCCGGAAACAGGCGCCGACGAGCTCGCCCGGACCAGCGAGCACGGCGGCGACCGCGAGGAACACGGCGGGCAGGGTGAGCCAGATCGGTGGCCCGTTCGTGCCGAGGCTGGTGAAGAAGATCAATTCTGCGCCCGAACGATCAACCGTCACCGGATACGCACTGACGAATCCCACCAACCCGAGCAGCACCACCGGCGAGTACAGAGGCAGTGGGCGGTCCGGGTGGGTCGGTCCGGCTGCTCGCAGGAATCCCAGGCCGACGCCGAGGAAAGACCCGAGCAACACGAAGTTCGAGAAGTACGACAGGTGCAACACCTCGGCGCCCAACCACCGGATCAGGGCGAGTTCGAGGAACAGCATCAGCGTGCTCGCCGCCAGCAACCGCCAGCGCGTCACCGTGCGGGACCGGTCGTCCGACACTCCGGCCAACCGTCGGGACGGCTCCGATACGACCGGCGCTCTAGATGCGTCCATTGTCGCCATGCTCCTGACCGTAAACCGGCAGATCGGGCTCAAACTGTACGCACCGCCCCGGGAGGACGATGATGACGAGAGTGGCCGGGTGTGTCCCGGGCGACCCGGTCATTGCGTCATCGCGACAGCCAGGGCTCGCCGAACGCGCTGACCGACCTCTGGGTGAACCGGAAGGATGGCGCGTTCGTATTTCTGGATAGCGCAGGGTGCGGCATAGAGAGCCTCCCTCGAGCGCCATAGGGATGAATGGGTGTGATTTGAGATGACCGATCGCGGCTGGATCGCTGTGCGCACGGTATTGACGGTGATAGTCGCTGCTGGCCTAGCCATAGATGCGTATGTGCACCTTGACCTCGCCTCGACGTACGACGTGGTCAAGACCAGCACGCTGAGCCAGGGAGACCTGTTCCGAGTGGAGGCGGCCCTCGCGATCGTCGCCGGAGTCGCCCTCTTGGTCCGGCCACGCCGCTATACCGCGTGGTTCGCGTTTCTGGTCTCTGCCGGTGGGGTGGCGGCCGTGCTCGTGTACCGCTGGGTCGACGTGGGCAAGGTGGGACCGCTTCCGAACATGTATGAGCCCTACTGGTACGGGGAGAAGACGCTGAGCCTCGTTGCCGAAGCCATTGCCGCAGTCGCCGCAGCCGTTCTGTTGGTCCTCATGTACAGGCGCGCGCGAGCAGTGGCGAAGCCGGCCGTGGCGAACGCTCCATCGGCCGTATAACTCATACCGCGGAGCACATCCCGGACGGCAGCGGCTCGACGCCGAACGGGATCGCCACCGTTTCTAGGTCGTGACGAAGTCGGTCACGTCGGCGACCACGTCCGGGCTGCTCAGCAAGCGGCGGTGGCCGAGGCCCGAGGTGAGGCGTAGCCGCGATCCGGTCCAGGCTGCCGCAATCGCGGCGCCGTCGCTGGCCGGCGTCGAAGTGTCGTCCTGGTCGTGGATGATCAGGGTCGGTGGTAGTGCGGCGGTACGACCCATAGCGGGTACGTCGAAGTGGTCCATCGGCGCGGCGACGCGATGTTCGACCCGGGCGATCAGCCGCCGGTAGGTCCGGTCACCGAAACCGAGTGCGGCCGCGAATTGGCGGGCGAACGAGAGGGGGCTCGCCAGCGGGGCGAGCAGCACGACCCGATCGGCGGAAAGCCCGTCGCGCACGGCGGCGGCCGCGGCCGTGCAGCCGAGGGAGTGCGCGATAAGGGCGCGCGCCGGCCCGTGGGCCGCGGCGACGGCCGTCAGCGCCGCCGCGAACTCGGGTATCGAGGAGGATCGTGGCCCGAAGGTACCGGGGGCGGACGCGCCGTGACTCGGTGCGTCGAACGCCACCACGCGGTAGCCCTGGGCCACCAGCGGTGGCCCGAACGCCGCGAGTTGGCCCCGGTGGCCGGCCCAGCCGTGGACGAGGTAGACGACCGGCCCGGCGCCCCAGGATTCCCCGACGACGCGGTGGCCGCCCACGTCGACGGCGAACGGCAGACCCGGCGCCAGCTGGGCGATGCGCGGTCCGGCCGGCTCCCGGCGGCGCGGGAGGGTGAACCAGATGCGCTCCGCCCACCGCGCACCCAATGCCGGGGCCGTGTGTTCGAGCAGCCGGAACAGGGCACGCACCTGTGGTGGGGCCACAAAGAGACGAACGATCGTGCTTTTCTGTGATTTCGTGGGAGCGGTAACGGTCATCGGAGGAGCCCTTCTTTCAGCCCGACTGTTGGGTGCGGGCCGCGGCCAGCAGCGCCTCGACGGCGCGCCGGGCCCGCTGCTCGGCCTGCCCGTCGCCGAGCAGCCGGGTGGCATGGTGGGAGGCGAGCATCACGCCGTAGACGTCCTGGGCGAACTGGTCCGGATCGGCGTCCGCGCGGAACTGTTCCTCGGCGATGCCCGTGCGGAAGACCATGGCGATCATGTCGAGCATGTCGCGCTGGTCGCGCACGAGCCGGTCCCGCACCGCGCCGGGCTGGTCATCGAACTCGGTTGCCGCGGCCACGAAGGGACAACCCCCAGGCGCCGCGTCCCACCGCAGCCAGCGATCGACCAGCTCACGCACCCTCGGCTCGCCGCGCGGCGCGCGCAGCGCCGGGCGGGCCACCGCCTCCTCGAAGCGCTCCCGAGCCCGTTCCAGCACCTGAAGCTGCAACGCTTCCTTCGAATGGAAATGGCCGAACAGACCGCTCTTGGACAGCTGCGCCTGCTCGGCGAGCGTGCCGATAGTCAGTCCGCTCAAGCCCACTCGACGCGCCACCTCAACCGCCTCGTCGAGCACCGCGAGTCTGGTCTGCTCACCCTTGCCCACCGGCACAGATAAGCACGACCGTACGGAAAATGCAAGCTGGTTTGGTCGACTGGCTCCGCAGGAGCAAGGGCGGTTCAAGCCGAACGGATGCCGACCCCGGGCGTGGCTGGGATCTAGGTCGGAAGCGATGGTTCGTCTGGGGCGGATAGGCTGAGCACCGCGCCGGCGACCGCGGGTGAGGCGCTGATTTTCGCCTCGAGGGCGCGCAGCCGGACGGCCACGTGCGATTCGGTGTCATCGCCGGTCAGATCGACATCTCCGATGACTGAGACCATCCGCGGACCGACGATCTCCAGCCGCAGATAGGTCACCCGGGCCACCTCGGGCGCGTTCATCAGGGCGCGGATGGTAGCGGCACGCACCCGGGGGTCGGCTTCCTCACCGACCAGAAACCGCCGATTGCGGTTGATCAACAGGCCGGCGACCCAGGCCAGCAGGAGGCCGATAAGGATCGAACCCACCGCGTCAGGAACCGAGGAACCGGTCACTTGGTGAGCGGCTAGGGCGCGGCGGCGATGATCAGCCCGACGAGGGCGGCGCTGTCTTCCGCGAACACCGCCCGTAGCGTCGGATCGGAGGTAGCAAGCACATGCTCAATAAGATCCCGCTGAAACGACTCGGCTTCCCTTCGGGCCTGCCGCGTCGACTGCAGAAAGGAAATCCCCTCCAACACGAACGAGATCGCCAATACGACATACCCGACGATAAAGTCGGTCGCCGGCTCGGGGTGGCGGAGTTCCTGGACCCCATGCGTGACCGATACCGCCGCGCCCGCGACGAACAAGCCCAGCGCCGCGAACAACGACCACACGTAAGCCTCGCGGCCATGACCGTACGGATGGGCAGCGTCCGGTGCACGATGGGCCCGCCGGTTGGCCGCCAGCAAAAAGATCTCGTTTCCGGAATCCGCCCAGGAATGCGCGGCCTCGGCTACCAGCGACGCAGACCCGGTCACCAGCGCCGCGGCCGACTTCGCCAACGCGATCAGCACATTAACGCTGAACGCCACCAGCACCGTGACAAGGCTCTCGGACCCATCCACCTCTCGCGTACCGAGCACCGATTGGCTTAGATCAGCTGACCCGCCGGACACCTGCCCATCCCCCGCAGATGCAGACTCCCGCCCGTCGTCACCGCTATGCGCCATTCCCCGATCCTGGCAGCCCGACTCCGCACAGTCGTCGATTTCCTTGGATCGGGGACGGCCCAGGAGAGCGAATGTGCCAGCGCCGACCGGTTCGGCCCGGGCGCGCCGACTACTTGGTCGCGTCGCGGGCCACGAATGGTGCCACGCCGTCGGGTGGGCGGTCGCCGTGGCGGTGCACGATTCGCCATTCCCCGTCCTCCCGCCGGTAGACGTGGGAAACGCGAAGCGTGTAGGTGGTCGGCATGCCCTCGACCTTGACCCGGTTGCGTTCGTAGCCGACGGTGTAGGCAAGGTCGCCGCTGGCACCGGCCGCGATGACCTCGAACTCGTAGGCCTCCGAGTCCGAGAACCATGACGCGACAGTCTTGAAAAGCGGCTCGACCTCGGCCCAGCCGAAGCCGTTCAGGCCGGCGCCGAACACGGTGACCGGATCGTCGCGGGTCCATAGAGCCAGGCGCGGCTCGGGATCGCCGTTGTGGATCGCCTCCTCGGCGGCCCGCTGCTTGGGCAGCATCTCGGCGAGAAACGCCTCGGTTTCGGTCCCCATCACGGCCTCCGATACAGCTACACTGTTTTCAATACAGTGAGGATGTATCGAATGATACCGACTGTCAAGAGGCGCTACGACTCGACTCGGCGCGACGAACAGGCACGCGAGACGCGGGAGCGGATCATCCGCGGGGCTCTTGATCTGTTCGTCGCGCACGGCTACGGGCGCACGACAATCGCCGACGTTGCCCGGGCCGCGGGCGTCTCCCCCGAAACCGTCTACGCAACGTTCGGCAACAAGGCGACCCTGTTGCGCCAGGCCTGGTTCCTGAACTTCCGCGGTGACGAGACGGAGATGCCGCTCTACGACCGGCCGCAGATGCAGGAGATCCTGGCCATCCCCGACCTGGTCGAGCGCACTCGCGCACACGCTGCCTTCGTCACCGCGAACAACCGGCGCAGCTCGCCACTCCTCCGCGCCATGGAAGGCGCGGCCGCCAGCGAACCGGGAGCCGCCGACATGCTCGCCGAATGGGCGGAGCGACGGCTCGACATCGCCACCAAGTACGCACACGCCGCGGCCGAGACCGGGCAACTTGCCGTTACCGAACACGAATGCCGTGACATTCTCTACGCCACCATGGATGGCGCGCTGTGGCAACGCCTCGTCGAGCAACGCGGTTGGTCGGACCAGCGATACGCCACCTGGCTCACCGCGGCCTGGCTGGCGATGTTCGTTCGGACCGACCCGAGCTGACCCGCTTCGCAGCCTGGCGAGGGCGGCGCGCGGCTCAGGTCCGCTGTGACAGGCTCGGGACGTGATCGTTCATCTCGTCGACGGGACCTACGAGATCTTCCGCCAGTACTACGCGCCGCGGCCCGGACATCTCGACAGCGACGGCATCGAGATCGGCGCGACCCGCGGCGTCGTCCAGTCCGTGTTCACGATGCTGCAGGACGGTGCAACTCACCTCGGGGTCGCGACCGATCACGTCATCGAATCCTTCCGCAACGACATGTGGCCGACGTACAAGTCGAGCGCCGGCATGGACCCGCTGCTGCTGGCGCAGTTCGACTGGCTGGAGGACGCGCTGCGGGCACTCGGCGTCGCGGTCTGGCCGATGGTGGACGTCGAGGCGGACGACGGCCTGGCCAGCGCAGCCGTAGTCGCCGCCGCCGACTCTCGGGTCGAGCAGGTGATCATCTGCTCACCCGACAAGGATCTCGGGCAATGCGTCGGCGGCAAGGTCGTCCAACTGGATCGCCGTCAGGACAAGTGGATCGACGCGGACGGAGTGATCGCGAAGTTCGGTGTCCCGGCCGAGTCGATCCCTGATTGGCTGGCGCTCGTCGGCGACAGTGCAGACGGTTTCCCGGGCTTGCCCGGGTTCGGCGCGAAGTCCGCCGCGACCCTGCTCGCCCGGTACGGGCACCTGGAGAACATCCCCGCCGACGCCGACGACTGGGACGTCACGGTACGCGGCGCGGCCACGTTGGCGGCGACGCTCGTGGCCCAGCGCGCGGACGCCGAAACGTTCAAGCTGTTGGCCACGGTGCGCACTGACGCCGTCGTCGGCACAGTCGACGACTGGGAGTGGACCGGCCCGACCGCGGACTTCCCGGCCTGGTGCGAGCGATTCGGCTGGCCGCGTCTGGCCGACCAGGCCGCCGCCTTGGCCGTCGCGCGCACATCGTGAAGCGTGGCCGGCCGACGGCGATGGCGAACGCCGCGCGCTCGAAAACTGGTGCTGGACTTGGCCGGCGAATCTGGACATGCTTGACCTGGAGGTTGGCGATGGCGCTAAGGATCATCTGCATGTGCGGGTATGTCATCCAAGGCGACAATGACGACGAGCTGTGGAAGAACGCGCAAGAGCACATGGGCGTGTTGCACCCCGAGCTGGTTGGCAATGTGAGCCGGGAAGACATCCTCGCTCAGGCCGAGCGGCTCTAACCGTCGGCACTCAGCAGCAGTAGCCGTCGGTGGACCACCTGAACGGTGGGGCTGGGCGCGATCCCGAGCTCGTCTCGGAGCAGGAGTCGAAGCCGCTCGTAAGCGAGAAGCGCTTCGGCAACGTTGCCGCGCCGCTCGAGAGTTTCCATGAGGATGCGGTGCCCGGTCTCGCGATAGGGGGCGAGTGTGGTCAGCATCCTGGCGCGTTCCTCCGCTTGCGCCAGTGCCGGGCCGCCGAGGCCGAGGCCGGCGGCGGCAAAACACTCCAGCCCACGCAGCCGGACCTCCTCCAACCGGTGCCGCCACTCGTCGATCCAGGGCGCCTCCAACCCGGTGAGGAAGGGCCTGGTGGCGACGTGGTAGGCGATCCCGGCTGGGCCCCACGCCTGGGCCCAACGCCCCGCGGCGATATAGGACTCGGCCCGGTGGGCGCCCTCCAAGGCGGCCTCGACGTCGACGAAGATCGCCTGCGGCATCAGCAGCTCTATCTCCGACCGCCCCCGGAGCCGGTCGTCGCCTAGGCCGTGCCGCAGCTTCGATAGCAGCACGCTGAGCGCGTTTCTCGCCTCTGCCGGGGCATCCTCTCCCCAGCCGGCCATGAGCAGCTCATCACGCGGCAATGCCCGGCCACGGTTGAGCACCAGGTAGGCGAACAGGATTCGCCCTTTGCGTCCGGGCAGGGTGTCCTCGATGCGGGAACCGTCGATGTCGACGACGAAGCGACCGCACAGCTGGATCTTGGCCGTGGCCCATCCGCTCATCAGGCGACCTTGGTCGACGATCGTTGTGCCCTTTGGTGACAGCAAGCATACGAAAGGATGGGGAAAGGTCAGCGAAGGGTTCGCGGAAACCGCGGATGCCACGATCTGCTCACCAATCTCCCCATCAATCGATGGTGAGCGCCGCAGAGGAGGAGCAATGGCATCCGGGAACGTAGAGACTCACCGCGCTGGTCATGAGGCCTTCAACCAGAGGGATTTCGAGGCCATGACGAAGCACTACGCCGACAGCATCGGCTGGACCGACCACTCGCAGGGCCGGACATTCAGGACGCCCCAGGAGTTCAAGGACGACTTCCTGCCTGGGTGGATCCAGACGTCGTCCGACATCCGTATAACCGACCCCCACTACATCGACGCTGGTCAAACGGTTGTATGCACCTTCAACGTGGCGGGCACACACGACGGTCCACTCGGACCGTTCCCCGCAACCGGCAAGCAGTTCGCGCTGCCGCTCTGTGAGATGTGGCACTTCGACTCGAGCGGGCAGGTTGTCGGTGGCGACCTCTACTACGACCAGGTTTCACTGCTCACCCAGCTCGGGCTGATGCCGGAGCCATCCAGCGCGTAGCCGGTTTCTCGACTGGCTGATCGCGGAGGCCGTGTCGCTAGGCGAGCTGGGCGAGTTGCGCTCGCGCGGCGAGAACGAGCTCCTCGTTTGTGTTGGCGTGTCCTTGTAGTCCCCATCCACCGTCGGGCGCCTCGGTGAGCAGTACCCAGGTCCGCTCGGGCAAGGACGGATCATTGGCATGGTCAGCGATGATCGCGGTGATCCGCGCTACGACGGCGAGTTGCTTGTCGCGGCTCAGGGCTCCGGCATTGGTCAGGACTTGAACGCGGACGTAGTCGTGATCGCCGTCGACGTTGGAAATGCAGTCGTCGGGCAGGCCGTGCACGAAAGCGGCTGTGTTCTTGCGAAACAGCGGGATATCGGGGACTTCTTCGACCGTCATGACTGCCGCCGCGAGCTCCGCCGCCAATCGGTGATTGTCGCGGAACGTTCCGGTCACGGCGTAGACGTCGATCATTGGCATGGCGGACTCCTCGGATGCTCGACTGTGCGGCGGGCCCCCAGCCAACCGCCCCTACCTCGACGTCGGCATCACCTGTTTGCGCTATGCCGGTCCCGTCGAACGTGCTCTTCGTCCTGCTGAGTGGTCCTGGTCAGGCTGGGGCAGCGGCTGCCTCGGCGGCCGCCTTGACGAGGTTGGTGACCTCGGTGGGATGGGAGACCATCGCGACGTGACTGCTGGCGACTTCGACGGTGGTTGCGCCCATCCGGGCGGCGAACTGGCGTTCGGCGTCGGGTGGGATGGCCTCGTCATCGGTGGCGACGAGGTACCAGGATGGCAACGACTTCCAGGCCGGTGTTCCCATGACCTCGTTGAATGCGGACACGGTCAGGGGCTGCTGCACGGCGTACATCACCTTGGCCTTGGTGGGCTCGACGTCGGCGGCGAAGTGGTTGACGAAGTCGTCCTCGGACAGCCAGCCAAAGCCCTGCTCGTCCGTGATCATGTGGGCCAGCGCCGGCGTGACCGGGCCTTGAGAGAGCAGCGCGCCGAGCGACTCGTCCTGGTCCAGACCGAATGCGGCAATGTAGACCAGAGCGGAGACGTTGGGCGCGTCGCTCCTGAGTGCGGTCATGATCTGGCCGCCGTAGGAGTGTCCAGCCACCACAGTCGGACCGTCCTGGAGCCGGAGGACCTGCCGCAGCCGGGCGACATCCGCATCGAGCGAGGTGAGCGGGAACTGCGGGGCGGTGACGTGGTAGCCGTCGGCCTGCAGCCGTTCGATGACGGCGCTCCAGCAGGAGCCGTCGGCCCATGCGCCGTGTACGAGGACGATGTTCGGGCGAGCCATGGCAATCCCCTCTTTCTGGCTATTGATGCCGGGGTACGCGTGGCACCAAGCAGGTACCGAGCGTCGTCCGTGTCGCCCGCACGGCGCATCGTCGAAACGTGCGATGTCTTATCGGCTTGATGGTCAGCGCACTTTGTCGACGGCCACCCGGGTCAGCTCGACCCGGGACCTGACCGCCATCTTGTCGAAGATGTGGCGCAGGTGTGCGTTGACGGTGTTGGGCGAGACGAACAGCTGCTCGGCTATCTCCCGGTTGGTCTTGCCTTCGGTGACGAGCTCCGCCACCTGACGCTCGGCGGGTGTCAGCGCCTCCCAACCGGAGCGTGGCGGGTCGGCCGAGATGACTCGGCGCCGGATACCCAGCCGGCGCAGGCGACCGCGGATGCGGGCCGCGTCCCAGGAGGCGCCCACCTCGACGGCTTGACCCAGCGCCTCGTCGAGCAGGTCAATTCCAGCCTGGGTCGCGCCGTCCTCGATCCGCATCTGGCCAAGGTCTTCCAGGGCGGACGAGAGGGCGAGCGGTCGGACTTGGTCCCGAAGCAGGGTCACGGCGGCATCGACGTCGGCCGCCGAGTGGGTGGCCAGTCCACGCACGTGCGCGGCGCACGCGGCCGCGGACGGCACCTGCGGGTTGAGCTGATGCCGTTGCTCCGCGGTGGCGACCGTGTGTGCGGCGAGTTCGTCGTCGCCGACGGCCAGCGCGATCCGCATGAGTTCGGGATCGTTGGCGGTGTCGTGCGGAAACAGCGGAAAGATCGACAGACGCTCTGTGTCGCCGAGGGCGCACAACCACCGATGCGCATCCTGGGCATTGCCCAGCGCCATGGCATGCGTGGCAAGGTGCCACGCCGCGTGGCGCTGTACGCCGGGCGCAGTCGCCTGCAGCATGACCTCGCTGATCTGGGCGAGTTCACGGGCCCCCCGCTCGTCGCCCAGGTGGATCTTCAACCGACCGAGCCCGGACACGCCGGCCGCGTCGATGACCCCGACCACAAGGTGCGCGTCGCGACGGCTGAAGCGGCCGTCCAGGGCGACCGCCGCGGTCGCCAGACGACCGGTCAACACACCCTGCAGCCCCTTCCACGCTTCGAAGATGTGCAACGCCCAGATCTGCCGATCCCGCTGGGCGGCCGCGATGCCATCGTCGGCTACTGCTGAGGCGTCGCCGAAGCGGTCGAGCGCGACCAGCACCCAGCATCGGAAGTACCAGGCGAGGCGCGCGCGGACGTCTTCTGAGGTACCCCTGCGCGCGGCAGCCTCTAACCGTTGCAATGCCAAGGCGAAGCGGAACAGCTGGTAGTCCAGGCCGGCCTGTGCGAGTTCTACTGCAAAACTGCTCTCGGCGGCCGGGGCTGGACTCCGCGGCGGCCCGCGCGGCGGTGGCAGCGTCCAGCGCTTCGCCGGTGCGACCGGCCACCACCAGGTTGTGCAGCACGATGGCCTCCAGCCAGGCCCGCAGGTCCTCCGGAAGGCCCGGCAATGCGAGCGCCTGGCGGGCGTTGTCCGCGCGGGCATCCGGCGAGAGGTCGAACATGCTCGCGATGCTCAGCCGAACCTGGGCCTCCTGCGCCGGCGGCAACGCCTGGCGCAGCACCGTATCGGCGAATCTCTTCGCTTCTTCCGCGAGTCCGGCCGCGAACAGCGAGATCGCGCGCCGGGCGACCAGTGGCCCGCGCCGCGGATGGTGGGCTGAGGTCAGCGCCAAGGCTTGTCGAGCCAGCTCGGCCGAGGCTGCGGGATCAGTAGCGCCGAGGGCCTCCGCCGCGTCGGCCAGCACGGCAATGGCGACCTCGTCGCCGGGTTCGGCGCTGGCCGCGAGCTGGGTGGCCACCTCGACCGGCAGAGCGCCACGAGCCAGCAGCACGTCAGCTCCGCGGCGATCCAACGCTCGCCGGACTGCGGTCGGCACGCTGGCCCGCACCGCATCGCGGATCAGGTCGTGCCCGAAGGCCAGCCGTCCGTCGAACTCGGTGAAGAGGTCAGCCTGCATCAGCGATCTAATCGGCGCCAATAGCTCGGGCACGGACAGCCCGCCTAGCGCGGCCAGGTCTTCGACGGTGAAGCGCCGCCCCAGCGAGGCCGCGGCGGTGGCCACCCGCTCGGCGGGCTCCGGCATCCTCGACAACCGGGCGCGCATCGTGTCGCTGACCCGACTCGGGAGACGGTCGGTCACCAGCGTGGCCCGACCGTCGGTTACGGCGACCAGGCTTTCCTCGTCGAGTCCCCGAAGAAACTCCACGAGCAGGAACGGGTTGCCCCGGACCCGTTCGGCTTGACGCTGCAGCTGCGCGTCCGGCTCCGCCCGCAGGATGTCGGCGACGACCTGGGCAACCGCATCCTGCTCCAACGGGCCAAGACGCAGCAGATCCGCGCCGGTGTCGACCAGCTCGGCCAGCGTCGCGACCAGCTGCGGCGATCCCTGGCCGGGTCGCGTCGTGACAAGCCACGCCACCGGGCGGCTCGCCAGCCGCCGCGGAAGCAACCGCAGCGCGGCTGCGGTGCCGCTATCAGCCCACTGCATGTCGTCAAGGCAAATAAGTAGCGGGTGGTCCAGGGCCGCCTGGTCGAGCAAAGTCTCGATATCGCGCAGCAACCAAAACCGCTGCTCCGGCATCGCGTGCACATCTCGCAATGCACTCCGGTTCACCAACGGTGGGTCAGAACCGAACAACGCCTCCATCAGCGGCGCCAGCTCGACAACGCTGTCGATCGGATCGGCCATGCCGCGCCCCGAGCGAAACGCCATGCTCTCGGCGCTGGTCCACGCCGCCTGAAGCAACCGTGTCTTGCCCAGACCTGGGCCGCCTTCAATCACCACTACGGAGCCGATACCGTCGCGCGCCTGCTTCAAGCGCTCGTCGAGCACGGCCAGCTGCGCGTCTCGCCCACGGACCGGCAGCGACGGTAAGGCTGCCATGGCGGCCTCCATGGTTGTCCCGCCACTACGCCGCGGCTGGGGCGGCGACTTAGCTGACGATATCCGACCACGTCCAGCCAGTCGGTCAGTCACGGCCAACGGCCGCGCGGACAGGGCTGCGACTCCTCTCCGCGAGTCGAGCCAGCCCCTGCCCTCCAACCGGGCGGTGCACGGTGCCGCTCGGCAACCCAGCGCCGTCACCGATCTCCACGCCATACAGTTCGCGAGTCGGATCCTCGAGGAGCAGGCGCAGCACCAGCTGAGTCGGGATCGTCATCCGCGGTGTCCGACCATCAACGGCCATGCTTGTACTCTACCTACCCCTAGGTTGAGTACAACTCAGTCTCGGTGCTTGCCACTCAATGCCGGGTGCGTGACCGGGCATCTTCGGACGCCGACCTGGACGGTGCAGCTGCCTGGCCGCGGGCTGCACCCGTGCTCGACGCCATCACTGCGCTTGCGCCGGAAGAGAACTGAGAGTCGAGGATCAAGAGCGTTCCGTCGATCGGGAGAGTCGCGCTCGAGCCCGAGAATGCGGAAGGGGACGACCCACGGTGGCCGGGTTGCATCGGAGACGATGACCAGCCTTCAACGACTCCCGGCCGTGGTCGGGTAGTCGCTCGCGCGGAAGCACCCGTGGACGTGGTCGTTGACCACGCCGACGTTCTGCATGAACGCGTACACGCTTGTAGGCCCGACGAAGCGGTATCCCTGCGACTTCAACTGCTTCGCGAACGCCTCCGCCTGCGGAGTCGACTTGGGTAGGTCGGCGAGCGACCGCGGTGCCCGCTTGCGGGTGATCTCGTAGGACTTCGCGAGTGCCACGAGACCTGGTGACGCGGTCATCATCGCGCGGGCATTGTCGACAGTGGCCTGGATCTTGGCACGGTTTCGGATGATCGAGGCGTCCTGCACCAGCCGGTCGACGTCCCGCTCGGTCATCGCCGCGACCTTGGCGACGTCGAATCCCCAGAACGCCTTCCGGAACGCGTCCCGCTTCCCGAACACGATCGACCAGCTCAGCCCGACCTCGAACACGCCCAGGGTGAGTGCCTCGAACATGGCGGACTCGTCGTAGCTGCGGGTGCCCCAGACCTCGTCGTGGTAGCGGACGGAGGCGGTATCGCCACCGCCGACCCAGCCGCAACGGGGCTTCCCGTCGTGCCCGATGATCACATCGCTGCTCATCCGGCCCTCCAGCATCGCGCTCCGAGACTTAGCGTCGTCCGTTGACGTCAGGGATGGCATCACCCGAACGAGTGACTTCTCCAGTGGCGCGACCACACGTCGGTTATGTCGGCGCGGTTAGCGGTCAGCGGACGCGCCGACGCGGTGACGAGATCGAGGCGACAGATCATCGGTCGGGCAGTCGACTCGGCACGTCGCGCCCGGCGAGACGCGTCGCGAGCGTTCGGCGATGAGGACGCCGCCGAGCCGGCTCGCCGAGGTCCAGCGCGGTACCGCCGACTCGACAAACTGCGGCGCCGCAGCGGCGATCCGGATCGTCGCCGAAATCGCTCGCCTGGCTCGGTCGTTGGCCGGTTCCGCCGTTAACCCTTCCCGTCGTAACGAGTCCGAGATCCGGCCAGCCCGGGCGGGTGCCACTCCGGCGGCCGGCTCGTCGGTCACATATTCGACCTCCGAGGTGTCTTCCCAGTGACCACGTGACTGAGTGACGGAACACACCATGCACCGATGAGTTTCGAAACGCCTCGTCGTCGTACCTACAACGACGTCGTCGAGTCGTCGCCGGGTTCGGGAAGGAGCAAGGGCAATGACGATCATGCAGAAGGCAACCGCAGACCGAACCTACGAGCAGGCGGTTGCCGCGATGGGCGACGCCGCACGCGCGCTGTACGACGCCGAGGTCGCGCTGCACGACGCGCATCAGACGCACGTGGACCAGTGGATCGCCGCGGCACAGGATCACCTGCACCTCGCCGTCGCGGAGCACTCAGCCGCCGTCGCGCGCGTCTCGCACCTGCGCGATCGGGCGCTCGCCGCGTAGCCGTGCGCCCTCCAAATGCATCGAGCCGATGACCGAATCAGCCAGACACGTGAGCGTGGCGTCTTGACTGACAACCTGTTGGAGCAGGACATGAACCAGCCCAGCGAGACACCCGCCGAACCCGTCGGGCTCACGGACTCGGCGCGGCACCTCGATCCCGCGCCCATCGAGCCGATCGGTGGGCGATCACCACGCGACCTGCCGTGTCACGTGCACGATCCAGACCTCTGGTTCGCCGACTCACCTGCGGACCTCGAACGGGCGAAGGCGCTGTGCGCCACCTGCCCGGTCCGGCTCGAGTGCCTCGCCGGCGCGCTGCGGCGCCGCGAACCGTGCGGGGTCTGGGGTGGCGAGATCGTGCGGCACGGCCAAGTGTTGCCGTTCAAGAGAGGCCGCGGCCGCCCACGGATTCACTTCCCAGCTGCCAGCGACGCAGATCGTCCTCGCAAATACGCCTGACCGCACCGACTCCCCGGACGCCGAGGTTGCGCCGAGCATCGAGCTTGGCGAACGTCGCAGACACTCGTTGGGCCGTGAGGCGCGGTCATGCCCCTGCTAGCAGCAGGTCGCGAGGGCTGAGTCTCATGAGCTCTCGCTAGCGATAGACGCTTCGCCTAGGTTGTGTCCGGTGGCAGACGCTCGGCAAAGGCCGCTCAGCACCTTCAGCGCGATTTCCGGCGTGCGCAGGAGCACTGCGCGGAAGTTCGGGCCCGTGATCACAAGCACTCTCACGGGCTTGGTCGCAGTGACGGTCGCAGTACGCGGCCGGTCGGAGACGAGCGCTATCTCACCGAAGAACTCACCAGGCCCAATAGTCGCCCGCTTCCTGCCGTTGCGTCGGACCTCCGCCTCGCCGTCGAGCAGAACGAAGAACTCTCGGCCGCGCTCGCCCTGGCGGGTGAGAACCGTCCCCTCCGGTAGGTCAATCTCATCCGCAATCGACGCAACCTGCATGAGCTGCGCCTTCGCGAGCGGCGCGAACAGCGGAACCTTCTTGATCAGCGCGATCTTGGTGTCTTTGCGCGTCAGGACCGCCATTCCCCGGAGTCTATGCTCGTTGGACGATCTCTGGGCGAGATTGGCGAGATGCCGAGTCAGTCCGTCCGTGGGCGGCCTACCTTGCCCAGTCGTAGGAGCGAGAATCGACACCTGACCATTCCTCTGTCCCAGGACCTGGGGGGCGCGATGATATCCGGGCCACGGGATAGCGCCCGGGTTCGGGGCGTGGCCGTGACCGGGCGGGCGGACGCGCCGGGTGTCATGGGCGAGGTCGATCCGGCGGCGCGCCCGCTGCAGGTCTATGTTCCCCGGCTCGCAGTCGAGTGGCTGTCCGAGCGTCCCGACCTTGAGCATCTCGCGCTCGACGGGACGATGGCCCTAGCGGACATCTCGGGATTCACCGCGCTCACCGAACGGCTTTCCCGCCAGGGAAAGGTCGGCGCCGAAGAAATGAGCGACATCCTGAGCGACACGTTCGCCGCGCTCTTCGATGCCGCGCGCCCGGACGGCGCCGACCTGATCAAGTGGGGCGGCGACGCGATCCTCCTGCTCTTCCGTGGGCCTGACCATGCCGCGCACGCGGTACGCGCCGCCCACCGAATGCGCACGGTGCTGCGCAGCGTCGGGCGTACCCGCTCCTCCGCGGGGCGGGTCACCCTGCGGATGTCGGTCGGCATCCACAGTGGTCTGTTCCACTTCTTCCTGGTCGGCGACCCGGCGCTCCATCGCGAACTGGTGGTGTGCGGGCCGTCGGCGAGCACCACCGCCGAGATGGAATCGCTCGCCGACGGTCGGATCGTGGTCAGCGATGCAACCGCCGCGCTGCTGCACCCGACCTCCCTTGGCCTGCCCGTGCGCTCCGGCCGGGTGCTGCGGTCGGCGCCGGTGCTGCCGGACCTCGCCCCGCCCGATAGCGCGGATCACGCGGTCGACGTGCGCCGACTGCTGCCACCGCAGATACGTGCCCACCTGCTCGCGGCCGCGGGCGAGTCCGAACACCGCCAGGTTGCGGTGGCGTTTATCCAGTTCTCCCAGACCGACGCGGTGATCTCAGCCGACGGCCCATCCGCTGCCGTGGCGGCCCTCGATGAGTGTCTTCGCAACATCCAGGAAGCCTGTGCCGCGTACGACGTGTCCTTTATCGAGAGCGACATCAACCGCGACGGCGGCAAGGTCCTGCTCGCTGCAGGCGCCCCGCGCAGCGGCGGCAGCGACGACGACCGGCTACTGCGTGCGGTGCAACTGGCCGTCGAGCGCGGCGGCCGGCTGCCATTGCGCGCTGGGGTCAACCACGGACGCGTATTCGCCGGCGACTTCGGTCCAGCCGTTCGACGGACGTACTCGATCAAGGGCGACGCCGTAAATGTCGCCGCGCGCGTCATGGCCCATGCACGAGACCGGTGAGACGCTGGCCACCCAGGACGTGATGTCGCGCTCGCGCACAGCCTTCGTGACTCGCGACATCGAGCCCTTCATGGTGAAAGGCAAGGCGCAGCCGATCCACGCCGTGTCGGTCGGGTCACCGGCGGGTGAGATTGCCGACGCTGCCTACGCCGACGACACCTTCGTCGGACGCGACACCGAGATGGCCACGCTGCGCCAGGCGCTCAAGGCCGCGACGGCCGGGCAGGGTTCGCTCATCGAAGTGATCGGCGAGCCCGGCATGGGCAAGACCCGGCTGGTGCAAGAAGTCCTACATGACGCGGCCGAAATGGTGGTGGTCAGTGGGCCGAGCAGCTCCTACGACTCGAAGACGCCGTACGTCCCGTTCCGCACACTGCTGCGCGAGCTGCTCGGCGTCGGTACAACGGCCAGCAGCGAGGTGACCGCGCAGCGGCTCAGGGACCGTGTCGCCGCGAACACTCCGCAGCTGCTGCCATGGTTGCCGCTGCTCGGGATCGTCCTCGACGTCGACGTCGGTACGACGAACGAAACCGACGAACTCGATGAGCGGTTTCGCGGTCCGCGGCTAGCCGAGGTGCTCGTCGAGTTCCTGCAGGTTGTGCTGCCGACACCGACGCTGCTCGTCTTCGAGAACACCCACCTCATGGACGACGCGTCGGCCGAACTGCTGCGCGCCGTCGCGGCCGATCTAGACGACAAACCGTGGGTGGTGCTCGCGACGCGTCGTGACGTGCCGACCGGATTCGTGCCCACGGAGCACGGAGCCCGCTACCGTGAGCTCCTCCTGACACCCATGGACCCGGCCGCTGCGCTGCAGCTGCTCGACGCGGCGACTAATACCGCGCCGCTGAGCGCCCACGTGATGAACGCCATCGCGGCCAAGGCGGCCGGCAATCCGCTATTTCTGCGCGCCTTGGTGACAGCCACGCTGCGGTCAGGGAGCGAGGCCGATCTCCCCGACTCGGTCGAGGCCCTTCTCACCGCCGAGGTCGACCACCTCGACCCGAGCGACCGCACGGTCCTGCGCTGCGCGGCGGTGCTCGGCGTCCACTTCGCCGAGGCGCTGCTGCGCGACATGCTCGCCGCGAGCGCAAGCATGGTCGCCGCGGACCTGCACCGGCTCAGCGAGTTCGTCTACCCGGACGGTGTCGGAATGTGGCGCTTCCGCCACGCCCTGATTCGCGACGCGGCCTACGCCGGGCTTCCCTATCGTCTGCGGCGCCGCTTGCACGACTACGCGGGACGCGTCATCGAGTCGACGGCGCCGGACCTCGACGAGGTCTGCGAACGGCTGTCGCTGCACTTTTTCCACGCTGGCGACGTGGATCGCGCCTGGACGTACTCCAGGATGGCGGGACGCCGCGCGCAGGCCCAGTACGCGTACACCGCCGCGATCGGGTTCTTCGAGCGTGCGATCGAGTCCAGGTCCGCGGCCGGTGCCACGCCTGAGGAGATCGGCGCCGTGCATGAGGCGCTGGGGGATGTCCGCGACGTCGCCGGATTCTCGCGCGACGCCGTGGTCGCGTACCGGCGGGCTCGCCCGTACCGGCGCGGTGACCTGGTCGGCCTCGCGACGCTGATGCTGAAGGAGGCCGGGGTGCACCAGCGCCTGGGCTCGTTCGTCACCTCGCTGCGGCTGCTCAGCCACGCGCGGGGCGTGCTGGCCGACCAGGCCGAGCCGGACGCCGACGCTGCCCGCTCGCGGCTGGCCACCCGCTACGCGTTCGGCAGGTACCTGCAGGGTGAGCGCAGCGCGGCCCTACGGTGGAGCGAGATCGGCGTCCGCGAGGCGCGCGCATCCGGCGACCAGGACGCTCTGGCGTTCGCCTACAACACCCGGCACCTGGCGTGTATCCAGGCCGACGTCGCCGAGGAAGAGGCGTACGGCGAGCTCGCGCTCGCGATCTACGAGCGGCTCGGCAATCTGCGCATGCAGGCGCACTGCCTGAACAACCTTGCGATCAGCGCGTTGCAGGAGGGGCGCTGGGACCGGTCGGCGGCCCAGCTCGACCGTGCGGCCGACCTCTTCCGGCGCGTCGGAGACACAGCCAACGAGGCGAATGCGCAGTACAACCGGGCCGACCTGCTGATCCGGCAGCGACGCTTCGCGCAGGCCGAACCGCTGCTCGCCACAGCGCTGCGCGCAGCGCAGGCAGCAGATGATCGCGAGCTGGTGGCCCTCGTGGCGCGCGAGACGGGGCAGGTGCTGGCGCGCTCAGGCCGGGTCCGCGAGGCACTCTCCAAGTTCGACGCCGCACGCGCGGGCCTCAGCGAACTGGGACTGCGGCTCGAGTTAATAGGCCTCGACACGGCCCTGGCCGACTGCCTCACCGATACGGGAGACGTGGACCGCGCAATCGTGATCGCGAATGAGGCGGTGGCACGCGCCGAAGAGCTGCACGCCGACTCACTGCTCGCCGCGGCGCACCGGGTACGCGGATGCGCACTGCTCGCCGCCGGGCGCGACGACGACGCACGCGCCGCGTTCGAGGAGGGGCTGCGCTGCCCGGCCGGCGGCGACGGCCGGCACGAGTACGCGCTCAACCTGCTCGGCCTCGCACGACTCGCGGAGCGGCACGGGCAGCCGGAGGCGCCGCGCCTGTCGCGCGAGGGCAACCAGATCCTCGACGCACTGGGCGTGGTTGCTACGCCGCCGTCGGCATCTCAGCGATGATCAGGTGCTCCCCCGCATGTCGTGGACGAAAAGCAGGAACAGCAGGAGGTCTCCCGCGTTGTCGCGGTGGCTCTGCACGTAGTCGGTGCAGAACGTGTTGCCCTTGGCGTCGAGCGCCACGCCCTTCTTCGTGCACGGTGCCGATACAAGGTTGAGCGGCCCGGTCGCCTTGAAGCTCACCTTCAGCGTGTAGTGGCTGACGCCCTTGCCGCGGCAGAGCTGCTTCGAGCAGCGGATGATCAGGGTGGCCGGGTTCGTCGAGCTGTAGTCGGTGCCCAGATCGGCGATGAACTGCACGACCTGGCTGCCGGCCGTACAGCCGAGATCGGACGTGCACGCGCCGAGCGAGAGAGCGCCATCCTGCGACGAGAACCCGTTGGGAAGGATGATCACGCCGCACTCAGATTCAGTGGTGTCCTGCATGCAGTCGGCATCTCCGACGCCACGTCCGACCCTGACCGACGGGTCGGTGGACGGGAAGATCTCAACCGTCTTGAGCACGTCGAAAGGCGCCGTCCGGCCCGGCGTCACCGGGTGGATCTTGCCAGTCGCCTTGGCGACGGAGACCGTCACCTGCACGCCGTTGTCGACCGCCGAGTACGAGACCCTGAACTGCGCCGAATTGACGCCACCCGGCATGACGATCGACGTCGGGCTGAGGCTGCCGCCTGGGTGGGCGCCGGACGCGAGCGACGCCGTCAAGCTGAGCTTGGTGTCGGTGTTGAACGTGGCGCCGGCGGGCGTCAGGGTCACCGTGAGCCGTGAACGTGCTCCCCGCCGCCACGAGCACGTCCGGTACCGCGTCGCCGCCCCCGAGAGTCGAGTTGTCGGTCGATGCGGCGGCCGAGATGCCGCTCGGTGCCCGCGCCCCTGTGCCGGCCGCCGGGCTCGCGGCGGCAATCGTCGCACCGACAAGCACCGCGCACACGAGCACGATCCGCCACAAACGGATACGGACGATGGCAGCTGATCTGGCCATGACGACACCTCCCCGTAGCAATGCCGTCCGCGTGCGATCCTTCGCGCGGCACGGCAATGCGGTCAAGATAGCCCGGCGATATGTGCGGGGTCGACCATCCTCCCGTTCATTCGCCATTCATCCCGACCCGGACATTTTAGATTGCTATTCGCCATTGGGGTGAATCAGCCTGGAATATCGATTCGCTGTCCCTCCACGGCGAGGACGACCGGCATCGAGGCCGCCAGCTCGCGAGCGAGCGCGTCAAGTTGCGTATCCGTCCGCACCGGCGAGTGATGGAACAACACCAGCGTGCCGACGTTCGCTTCGTTGGCCAACGTGATCGCCTCGTCCACGGTCGCGTGGCCGAACAAGTCGGCCGTCGAGCGCTCGCTCTCCAAGAACTGGGCGTCGTGCAGCAGCACGTCCACACCGCGGATCATGGCCCGCACCTCATCGCTGCAGCCCTGCACCGGGGCATGATCAGGGAGGTAGGCGAGCGAGCCGGAGAGATCGTCGACGCGGTATCCGTACGTCCGCCCGCCCTTGTGGGCGACCTCGGCAGCCGTCAGCGCGAAGCCGCGTATGTCCATGCGCCCGGGCGGCAGGGCGTTGAACGTCCACGAGCCACGCAGCCCTTCGGGCGTGATCGGGAAGGAGGGCGGCGACATCATCTTGGCCAGCAGGTCGCGCCCGCTAAGGCCGCCCTGTGCCGGCAGGTACAGGTCGACGACGCTCTGGTAGTGATCGCCAGCGACGAAGAACGGGATGCCCTGGACGTGGTCCCAGTGCAGGTGGCTGAGCAGGATCGCGCCGCGGTAGGCCGGTCCCGGAAGCAACGCGGTGAGCGTGCGTAGCCCGGTCCCGGCGTCGAGCACGAGGGTCGGCGCATCGTGGCCGTCGGCCGCGATCGCGACGCAGGACGTGTGCCCGCCGTAGCGGACGAAATCCGGCCCCGGGGCCGGCGTCGAGCCCCGGACGCCGAGGAGCCACAGCCTCACCGATCGATCACGCGACGAAATGTAGCGGTCGGTAGCCGTTTCGGCACACCTGCACGGACAGCTCGGCGCGACGAGCTAGAGCTGACGTTGCTCGCGCTCGGCGATCGCGGCGCGCAGACGCTCTGCGACCTCGGGCAACTGTTCGGCGATCATTCGCAACTGGTGCGTCGTCAACCTGATCGCCTTCATCGGCGACGTGGCCACCACGCTTGCCGTCCGTCGCCGGTCGGATGCCAATACACCGATCTCGCCGAAGAAATCCCCCGCGCCTAGGGTGCCGAGCGTCGTCTGGCCGCGCCTAACCTCCGCGCTTCCCTCCTCAATCACGTAGAAATCCCACGCCAGGGCGGCGTCACGCACCAGAGCCTTCCCTTCGGGAACGTCGACCTCGACCGCGTATTGCGCGATCATTTCGAGTTGCTGCCTGGACAGGCCGTCGAACAGCTGCAGTTCGGCAAGCTTGGCGACGTCCATACGTGATCTCCTCCGCCCAGATCCAGAGATCGTCTCACCCCGCCGTTGAACTGGAAAAGTCCCAGGCTTGGACCGTTAACCGTTGATCGTGATACTGGGCGATCCAGCCACCCGACGGCTGAGGATCGACGCCGCACGGCGAGGCGACCGCCGCCGATGTGGCGCGACGTGGCTACGGGCCAAGGAGAACGCCGACGGTCTTACCCAAGTACACGAAACTCATGTTTCCGGCTCGACCGGATCGGCGGCGAGTAATGCGCGGCGGGGACATCCGCCGTGTGGCTGTAGGCGCCGGCGACGCCCGTCATCTCCTACGGCATGTCCTCAGCTCCGGTCGGGAGTGCTGGGGCCTCGAATCTGCTCAGCCGATATCGGCCCCTGCCGTATCGGCGACGTTGACGACGATCTTGCCGTTCGCCCGGGCGCGCTCGAGCGCGGCGAGCGCGTCGACCGCCTGGTCCAGCGGAACAATGCGCGCCACGCGGGACACCAGCTGGCCCTGGGCGCATGCCTGGGCCAGCGATGCCAGCGTGGACTGGTCGGGCTGCACGGCAACGCTGGTCGCAGTGATGCGCCGCTCGTGCGGCGCGGCGGCCGGCGTGGTCGTCACGAACCTCCCGCCGTCGCGTGTCGCGGCCAGCTCCGCGGGCCACACCCGCGGTCCGACCAGGTCGATTGTGACGTCCACGCCCGGCCCGACCAGCGCCTTGACCTGCCCCGCCAGGTCGCCATCACGATCGACGACCTCGCTCGCGCCGAGCTGGCGTGCCGCATCCGCTGCGGACGCGGCCACCGATGCGATCACCCGGGCCCCCCGCGCCCGCGCCAGTTGAGTGACAAAACCGCCGACCCCGCCTGTCGCCCCGACCACCAACACCGCGTCCCCGGATACCACCGCGGCGCTGTCCAGCGTCAGCATCGCAGTCAGCCCGCTGACCGGAAGCGCCGCGGCCGCCGGCAGGTCCAGGCCGGTCGGGACCGCAGCGATCGTGCCCGCCGGCACCGCGATCAGCTCGGCGAGTGCGCCGGTCCCTGACCACGGCTGCGGGCTGAACCCCAGCACCCGCTCACCCGAGGCGAACCCGGACACCTGGCCGCCGACGCTGTCCACGATGCCAGCGAAGTCCCAGCCGAGCACTTGCGGGAAGCCGTTGCCACCGCCGGCGCCAGCAAATGCTCCATGCGTCGTCGCGACATCCCACGGACCGAGTGCGGCGTACACGACTCGGATCAGTACCCCGTCGTCGGCGACGACCGGCTCGTCGACCTGGCTGACATCCACCCCGCCCAGCCCGTCGAAGCTAGTCAGCACCACTGCTCGCACGATCACACCGCCCATCCACTCGCCGCTTCGCCCCACCAATCCTCAGCCTGCCGCAACAGCCCAACTCCCGAAAGACGACCGGAGGCGACAACGCAGCCAGCATTCCCGATTGCCGTGCGGCCGGCCCCTTTACACTTCCCCGAGTGGGTGGCGCGGACGTGGATGAGTTCGAGGTCGCCATCATCGGCGGTGGGATCGCTGGTGCTGCGGCCGCGTGGGCCCTCGCCCCCCAGCTCCGCGTCGTGGTGCTCGAGGCCGAGAGCGGGCTCAGTTACCACAGCACAGGACGCTCGGCGGCCATCCTCACGGAAAGCTACGAAGCGGGACCGATTCGCGAGCTCACCAGGAGATCGCGCACCATTCTGACGACCGAGTTTGCGAGCGTGCCGGGGCTGCTCAGCAGACGCGGCCTGCTATGGGTGGCCGCGACCGGGCAAGACGCCGCGGTCGAGCACGCACTCGCCGCGGCGCGGGAATCACCTACAACGGTCGACCTTCTCGATCCGGGAACCGCGCAGGCCCTGTGTCCGGTGCTGCGTCGGGAGCTCTGCTTGGCCGCGCTGCATGAGCCCGGTGCGATGGCCATCGATGTGGACCTTCTGCAGCAGGAGTACCTACGGCGCGCCCGATCCCACGGTGCGACCGTGCGCACGAACGCGCGGGTCACCGGAATCCGCCACGACGGACAGTGGCATCTGACCATCGACGGGACGACGGTGCGGTGCTCGCACGTTGTGAACGCGGCCGGGGCGTGGGCGGATGAGGTTGCCATCATGGCCGGGCTCAGGCCGATCGGGCTCACCTCGCTGCGACGCACCGCGTTTCTGTTTCCGGCTCCGGTAGGCGCCGGTCACGAGGCGTGGCCGTGCACGATCGGCATCGACGAGGATTGGTACTTCGAGCCACAGGGTCCACTCATGCTTGGCTCCAACGCCGACGAACACCCCGACGTCCCACGCGATGTGCGCGCGGAGGACATCGACGTCGCCGAAGCAATCGAGAAGATCAACACGATCACCACGCTGAGCATCCGGCACGTACTCAAGCAGTGGGCCGGGCTGCGAACGTTCACCGCCGACCGCCTGCCCGTCGTCGGGCCCGACCGAGCTGAACCCACATTCCACTGGTACGCGGGTCTCGGTGGGTTCGGCATCATGACATCGCCCGCTCTCGGCCGGGCCCTCGCGGACCGGGTGCTGGCGTGACCGGGTCCCACTCACGATGCGTCGGATCGACGTGCGCCGACGACGTTCTCGTAGCGCGGTAGTGCTCCCGTGCGTGGTCGTCGCAGGAGGTTCGAGCGCTGCAGCGCCCTATTTATTGATTGGGGATCCAGGCTTGCGAGCTAAGCGTGGCTAGATCGTTGACCATCAGCCCACCGTCGGAGACGGTCCACAGATCGGGGCCGATGATCAGCGATCGGGTGATTCCGGCCTGCCCTGCGTCGGGGGGTGTTGTCGGCTGGGTGATGGTGCCGTGTTCGGTGATCTGGTTGTGGGCGACGTTGAGCACGAGCGCGCCGGCGTTCACCTGCCCGTTCGTCCACGAGTTCACCGGTAGTACCGCGGTGCCGGTCTGTGGCCAGTAGAGGAACGCGTGTGGGTCCGATTCGGCGCTGGATTGGAAGTTGGTTTTGACCAGGTGGGCGAGCCGCCGCGGTTGGGCCGGGTTGCTTACCTCGAACAGTGAGATCTGCATGCCGAGTGGTCGACCCTGGGCAGTGGCCTCTTGTCCGATGCCGATAAGCGTCCGATCGGCGGCCGGGTGCAGGTAGGCCGAGTAGCCGGTGAGCTCGAGTGTGCCCGCGATGCGGGGGGCGGCCGGATCGCGTAGGTCGAGCGTGTACAGCGGATCCATCTGCTGGAACGTGACCACGTATCCGAGTGGGCCGATGAACCGGACCGCGTAGATCCGTTGCCGTTTGCCCAGGCCGTCGAGCTCCCCGATCTTCGTGAGGGTGTCCGCACGCAGCACGTACACCGAGCTGGACGACGTGCTGACCGCGTTGCCGTTCCCCGGCTCGTCGGCGAGCGCGTCGCCGGTGGTGGTGGCGACCCGCAGGTACCCGGCGTAGTCGGACAGGGAGTACTGGCTCAGCAGCCGCCCGGACACTTCGCCCGAGGCGACGTACCGCGGGGCCCCGGCCCTGGAGATGTCGAAGCGGTGGATCTGGGTGTGCTGTGGTGGCATCAGCGGCCGGACCTGCGGCGCGAGGCGTGGTGAGCCGTCGTTCGGCACGACCATCGGCAGGCGCCTCGGCGCGTACCACCATTGTGGGTTGCTGGCGATGTAGAGGCTGCTGGTCGTGGCGTAGACGGTGTCCCCGTCAGCGGCCAGGCTGACCGTCGAAGCGCTGTCCAGGCCGGCGGCCAGGTCGATGCTGTAGATGGTGAGGAGGGACGTGCCGGTGTAGTCGGCCGGATGGCTCACGCTGCGGCACGACACGGTGCGCGACGAGACCGCCCCGTCCGCATTGCTCAGTTGGTATTTCGGTAGCCAAGCGGTGATCGGGGCCCGTCGCACCGCAGCGCTGACCTGCGCGAGTTGCTGCGTGTCATTGCCGCCACCGCCCGGCTGCGGAATTGCGAGGTTCGGCTGGCTGCGCACCACGAGCCGCACCGTCGAGCCGACCAGCCGCGCGTCCACGTAGTCGCCGCTCGGCGTCAGTGTGCCCAGGACCTTCGGCGACCCGGACAGGTCCACCAGCACGTACCTCGGTCCCTCATTGATCGGCTCGGGATACGGGCCGGGAGTGACCGCGCCGCCCGAGGCCATCACGCCGCGGCCGGCGAAGATCACCAGCGCGCGATTGCCCTCGACGAGCAGATTCGACGCCCCCCACGCCTGCTGGCTGACGAGCTTCAGGCGCGCCGTGACCGTCCTGGTCGCGGCGTCGACGACGCGCAGCACGCCACGCTCAACCGTGATCACCCGGCTTCCGTCGGTCTTGACAAGATCCGGCTCGTCCGCGCCCGAGACGTAGTCGTTCGTCGCAGAATGCGGCGGTGCCGCGGCCGGCACCGCCGCCCGCTCGACCCCGCCGCCACTTCCCGCCGCCACCGGGGCAAGACCCGGCGGCGTTGTGCCCCAGCGGCCGACATTGCGCGCAGCGTGCTGCCGCAAACCAGCCAGCATGTCGGCGCAACTGGTGTACGAGACGAGCCGGATGCCGCCCACAGCGGCATCTGCCGGATGCGGCATCGAGGTGCTCGAGTCACGGCCCGTCGAGGTCGACACCCACACCAGCCCTGCCGCTCCGACGACGACCGCTACCACCCCAAGCCAGATCCTCACATCCCTAAGACGTGGCCGGATGGTCCGCACGTTCTCCGACGACTCGTCCACCCCAACAACCTGCGCGCGCACGCGTGCGGTGGTTCACAGGGTGTGATTGGCCACGCATCGCGTCGCGATGCTGCTCGCCGTGGTCACGCGGGCCTCCAGTAATGGCGTGGCCTTGACCACGCCGCCGCGCACGCAGAACTGTCGACGTGGGCGCGCAACCGGGAACGGCGAAGGGGGTCCGATGCCGAGCATGAAGCACAGGCTGACCCGGATCGGCAACCGAATCGGCGTCTGGATGTACCGGACCCTCAACGGGCGACTTTCCAGCGGCAGTAAGCGCGTCCACGTCCTGCTGATCACCACACCGGGCCGCCGAACCGGAATCCCACGCTCCACCTGCGTGCGCTACCTCGACTCCGCTGCCGGGTACATGGTGTGGGGCACCGGCTCCGGCTCCCGCCGCGACCCGGACTGGTTCCGCAACCTTCGCGCCGCCACCGAGGCCGACGTGCAAATCAGATCCAGGCACCTACGGGTTCAGCCTCGCGAACTGGTTGGCGACCAGCGCGACGCAGCGTGGGATGACACCGTGCTCGCGCAGGCACCCGAGGTCGCGAAGTACGCGCGACGATCAGGCCGGACGATCCCCGTGGCCGTACTCGAGCCGCTCGACGGCCGACCCATCCGCACGCCTTGATCGCACCCAGCAAAGGGGCCCCCAGCGACTGCCGCGTATTCACCAAGATCAGAGGGGGCACAAAGTGGGCACCGATTTCGGCGCGACTTCCGTCTAGCGCGCGAACTTACGAAGTTGAGCCGGGCGGACTCAACTGCCGGCACTCGTGCGCGACCCACCGCTCGGGCAGCGCTACAAGCGAGCCGACCTTGGGCATGCCGGCGCGGTACATCCGGACATCACGCGACGCTGTCTCGCGGTGCGACCCGTAGCCGTCGGGGTAGCGCTCACCGGAGTGGATGACGACTATCTCGGAGCCCTCGGGCACCCTCTGCCACGGGGACTCGTCCTCGACCTGCCAGCGCCCGACGTTCGGGGTCGTGCCGATGCACTCGTGCCGGCTGACGACAACCAGCCCGCGGGACTCCAGCGCGTCCAGAGCATGCCGCACCTGGCGCGCGGAGCGTCCGGTCCGCTCCACGAGCTGGGCGACCGTGAGCGCCCACACTTCCGCGCCCTCGCCCGTCGTCTCCTCCAGCGTGGTCAGGATGGCGCGCTGGAGGAGTCCGAGTCCGCGCCCCACGCGCCTAACTGTACCGCGCTCGAGTAGCCGAACGGTACACTTAGCCAGTACCGCCGAGCACGTCTGACAGGGTGCGCCCGGCAGACGCCAGAGCGTCCCGGCCGGGGTGCGAGTAGACGGGCTCTCATGATCGTTTCGTCGTGGCCATGCCACGCCGCCACCACGTCATCGCTCACACCCGCGGCGCGAAGCGCCGGCACACTGCTATGGCGAGCGCTGCGCAAGGTGACCGCGGGCCGCCTGCCGTCTAGCAGTGCGTCCGCCACATGTCCGACCAGCGCTCGGGACGTAGCGGCGTGCCGTTCTCATCGACCGCGAGGAATCCTGATCGGATGTGTTCGAATCCAGCGCCGCGCCGTGCTCCGCTCTGAGAGTCGAGAGTAGCGCCACCACGTCACCGGCCAACGGAAGGCAGCGGGCGCCGCTGCGGGTCTTTGTGCCGGTGGTGCGCCTCGACGTCTGGACGAGTCCGGAGTGATCGAGCGTGAGACCGTGACCGTACCGGCGCTCAAGTTCACATCCGCCCATGTGAGCGCGAGGATTTCGCTCCTGCGGAGACCGGGCAACGTTAACCACCACACCGCGCCGAGCCGATCGCCCGCGACGTGCGCGCAGCGTCGCGAGGTCGCCCGCGCTGAGCGCCTGACGTTGCTTCGGCGGGGTGCTGCCCCTCCCGGCCCCCGTGCGGTCCGATGACGCCCAAGATCTCAAGCCCCAGACCCTGAAGGACGGATCCGGTCGATCGTCCTCGACCGGTGGAGCGATCCCGACCGGACCGGCACGTGGGCCCGGCACCCGTTCGGCGGCGAGATCACCGGCTACCGCTGCTTCGCCGGCCTTACCATCCCCAGCGCGGGGCGTCTCGGCTGGCATTTCGGGACCGACCGGTGGGCGGCGGGTAAGTGCTTCCGGGACGAGATCACCACCCTCGATGCGCCATCCGTGCCAGACAAGTTCGTCCCTCACCGACGGTCCGGCTGAACATTTCAGGAGCTGCAATGAGACGCGAACTAGCATCAGGCATGCGATCACTCTTCGCGGCAACCGCAGCCGCGGCGGTGGCCGGCCTTCTGAGGAGGCGCTACCTGTACTGGGGCGCGACCGACGACGAGATGGCGATGGCGCTACCCGGTGATGAGCTCCTGCGTCGGGCGGACCTGTCCGCGACCCGGGCAATCACGATTCGCGACACCGCTGAGGGTATCTGGCCATGGCTAGCCCAGCTCGGACAGGGCCGTGGCGGCTTCTACAGCTACGACTTCCTGGAGAACCTCGTCGGCTGTGACATTCACAGCGCTGATCGGATCGTTCCCGAGTGGCAGAGCATCAACGTCGGCGGCGAAGTCAACCTCTACCCCGGCGTCGGCCTCCTTGTGGCCCACGTCGAGCCAGGACGAGCCCTCGTCTTGCGCGGCGCGGTCCCCCTGGGTCGGACGCCGCCGCCCTATGACTCCACCTGGGCCTTCGTCCTGCGCGAGAAGCCGGACGGAACAACCCGGCTCATCGTGCGGGAACGCTACGAATACTCACGCCGCTGGTCCGCGCTGCTCGTGGAGCCGGTCGAGATGATCAGTTTCATCATGAGCCAGAAAATGCTGCGCGGCATCAGAGACCGTGCCCAAGAGCGCTGCGTCCGCTGAACTGCGAGGAAAACGCGCCACATGAACACGAAGGAACGCTGCTCATCAACAGATGACACCATCCAAGGAGACAGCGGCGACGCGCACGCACTAAAGACATCAGTGGATCTTCCGCGTCACCCAGCGCGGGTCGACCCGTTGCCTGAAACATCTCGCGGCGCCCCGAACGCTGGACCCCGACCGGCCGTGAAGACATCGACGACGAATCGCTTATTCGAGCGGTGCATGCGGCGCATCGGTAAGGGGCGTGCGCCAGGCCGAGCTGTCGAGAACGTGGAACCGGCGGCCGCTGATGTCGTCGGGCACGATGCGGACGAACCGGTGCTTGGGTCCGGCGTGCCACGGGAAGAGCGGAAAGGCCATGGCATCGAGCACCTCGTACATGTTCTTGATCTCTTCCGCCCGGCCCTTAACGACGACGCTCCACGCCTCTCCCGCCTCCGGTTCGTATCCGTCCGCCTCAAAGGCGACATTTGGGCAGGTGACCGCTGCGGCGAGTTTCGTGCCCTCGGCGGTCCGGAACACGATTGTCCCGTGATCGATCACGTAGTTGATCGGGAAGATGTCGGGATGGTCGGCCACTGAAACGGCGAGCCGCCCCACTTCGCTGGACCGCAGCAGCATCCAGCACGTGTTCGCCTCGAGGATCGTCACCCCGGACCGCGGGTCAGTGGCCATGCCCGAAGTCTCCGCCTTCCCGCAGTCAATGGGTAGGCCACAGTGCCCGGCTGGCGCCGAATCAAACGGCGGCCTTCGTGTCGGCGGCGCAGTGTCATCCTTGGGGTCAGGATGTTCAGCCCATACGCGGGGCGCTAGGTGGCGCGCTGCCGAGACAGCCAATTGGTCCGCCTGTTCGAACGCGCCACCCGCGACAGACCTGTGGATTCGCTTCGTGTCGCGCGGCTCCAGTACGGAGCTAGCCGGCCGGCGGCTGCGGCCTTGAGCGTTCAAAATCGTCGAGGTAGGGCCCGAGTTCCCTCGCGCGGCTGCGAGCAGCGGTCGCCGCGACCGTCTTCTCATCAACCGGCCGGGGTGGCTTGTCGAGGATCTGGGCCAGCCAGCCTCGCCCCGCGATGAGGTGAGCGGCCAGGTAGAGCGGGTCCCGCACGGTTAGCAGCAGCCCGCGGATCACCGGACGCAACGGCTTGGGTGCTTCCGCCGCCAGGTGGGCGATTCCGGCCGCAACGGTGTCGGCCTGCTGCGCACCGACGCCACCCTGCTTGACCGGAAGGTCGGTCGCGTCCCCGGCGGCAAAGATATGCCCGTCGGTGTCACCGCTCCCGACCGTGAGCTTTGCGCGAGCCGCTCGTCGTAACCCGCGGCCAGCAGTTGAGCCATCTCATCCGCGAACCCTGGATAGTCCTGGCCAATTTCGATCGACCATGGAATCCAGCCTCTCGCCCTGTACATCGGCACCGAAAGCTGCCCGAGTAGGGTCGGCGAGTCGTCGCTGACGGCGGAACCTTCCGTGTCGAAACTCCACGACACACACCCGCGCTCGTAACACCTTTCCATGAGCTCGTGGTGATCTGCGCGGTGCGGTGCGGCACAGCCGGCGTATCGGCGCCAAACTTCCTTGAGCCGACAAATAATTGAGGGGTCGAGTGGTTGCTGGCCTTACTAGCTCTGGATGTCTACTTCCTGCGTGGGGAAGTCCACCAGATAGTCTGCAAAAAGTCCGCCAACGCTCTCCTTACCTCGAGCGTTGCCATCGTCGAGCGGGGTGAGTCGCGCACGCCGAGGCGCGAAACTAGAGGCGAAGAGCCTCTCTATCTGCCCTGCATGCGCTTCCGGGCGTCGGGCAGCGTGTGCGAGAAACCAGGTGCGCCTGCCGCCTTACTGATTAGTCAGAACCTGAAGGACGTCGGATGTTGCCCGACGGGGCGTGCGCGGAGTTGTCTGGGCTGTTTCGGCCGGATGTCCGATGCGTAGCATCATCTGCGGGTAACCGGTCCATCCCATCAGACCCTGCAGCCGGCCGCGGAAAGCGGTCAAATCCACCGCTTGGCTCAGCGGGCAACTGGCCAAACCTAATAATTCTGCCTCGATCATCAGCCGCA
Source organism: uncultured Actinomycetota bacterium (assembly GCA_963809815.1). Classification (GTDB taxonomy): domain Bacteria; phylum Actinomycetota; class Actinomycetes; order Mycobacteriales; family Jatrophihabitantaceae; genus CAVVJA01. The sequence continues at coordinate 171,154 of CAWELM010000010.1, read as the reverse complement.
TCATTCCGCCGCCTGATCGCAACTGATCAACTGGCATATCCGAATCGGTGAACACAACACCAATTAACGGACGCTCATCAATATCACGTTCGATGAGCTGGCGCCCGGACACGCCCACCTCGAAGTCCCGCACCGGAACGTTAGTATGCCGCGGGTGGTCGTCGGAAACGTGGGGCACGGTATCCAGTGGTATGCCATCCGAGGTGGCGCGCACGTCCGGGTCCCGCAGCCATTGCTTCATCTCTTCGATATACGCCTGATCACGCCGTTCCTCACGATCAGCCCAACTGACGGCCACCGCCAGGTCAAGCCGCTGATCAGGCTGAGTTGGGAAGTCGACGTAGACACCATCGGCGCGCGTCGCGTCCCGTAACTTCTCCATTTCCTCGTCGGAAACGTCTTCCGAGCTGAATGGCCTGCGGTCACTCCTTCGACGTAATGCGGCCCCGACCTGAGCCTGCAACGCCTCGGCGGGCTCCTCGCGGCCTACCGCACGGAACCGGGCGAGTACGTCTCGATCATCCGGATCCGGAAACAATGCGGAGTCCACGCGCCATCCGGCCGCGCGGAGGCTCAACTCGGTCAATAGCGCTGCCGCGCCACAACTGATCAATAACGAGTGTCCCGAGGGATCGGCTACCCGTAACTGACGAGACCGATCGGCGAGCAGACTCAGAGCCGTACCGTCAAGCACCCACCGCCACGGCTGCGTGTTGTGAATCGACGGTGCCCGCACGGCGACGTCGACTACGGCCTCAGCCGCATCACGATCGAGCCGATCTCCTGCTGGCCCAGCGGTGGGCCCAGGTTCGCTCATGCTGTCTGCCCCTTTCCACCGGCGCCGCGTATCACGAGGGCGGCCTAACGTCGTGACGTCAGCAGCATCCCACGAACTGTATCCAGCTATCGAGTCGCTCGGCGGCCGTGAGCCGTAACGCAGCGCGCAGCTCTGCGGGAGCCCGAGCGTCTAACGCTGTTGGGTCGCTCAGCAGTACCTCCCGGGTGAGGCTGGGCACAATCTCATAGTGGATTGACCCTGGCACGCATACCAACGCCAGCACGCGCCACAGGGTCCGCACGTAGTCCTCGGCGAGCATCGCGCCGTCCCATTCATAGACCCCTCGGTAGATGTCGTTGGAATCGTGCGCTACCTACTGCTTGGAGACGAATCCTGGAATCCCACGAACAGCGGGGTATTGAACAGGCTTTCGCAGCGAAACAGTGCATGGGCCAGCTGACCATGCACGCCCCGCAGCCGGAATCCAACGACCAATACCGCCGGGCTGGGTCCAGCCCGAGCGCGGCCCGCCGTCGAGCCGTGACCAGTGCCGGCAGGCCGGGCTGGCTGGCGACCGGAGCCCGCACGGCTGGTTCCACCGCCCATCGCGAGCACGAACCCGCCGGTGAAGCACATCCCTATCGCACCGACACCTGGTCCGCCGCACTCGGCGTGCGCCCGCGCGGCGAGCACCCGCAGCCAGTGTTCTGCCGGGTTAGTCCGGTCGGCGAGACTCGCGAACTCCCGCGACGCACACACGTGCACAACAACCTCGAGGTTTTCGGCACGGTGATCGGCTGACCGGGACGTTCGAACAGGGACGGCAGCTATACCCGGTAACTCTCGCCGATGAGCCGCCGGGCGAACTCGATCATTCGGGATAGATGCCAGGAAGCTCGTGGATCACGATCACGGCCTGCCCGGACCCGGCGCGGTAGACGTCGTGCCTGCGCGCATCGTGCGTAAACGTCGAGACGTCGAATCCCGTCAGTGTGCGATCAGTCATAGGTTCCTCTCGGCAACACGGACCAAGGCAATCCCGCTCGGTGCGCCAGCGCTACATCGTCAGGTTAGGGGCCGTCGACATGAAGTGTGTCCACATCAAAAGAGAGAAGCCCTCGCGACGATCACGTCGACAGGCTCGGCGAGCGGGCCGTCAATCGCTTTGTGAAGCGGCGCTACTTCTACACTTACCTGCTTTATTTGCACGATGCCGATGCCCAGCCGGCCAGCGAAAGGCCGGACCTTTAGCCTGTGGCGACCAGTCGGGTGACATCGGCCAGCCGGCAGGTGTAGCCCCACTCGTTGTCGTACCACCCAAAGACTTTTACCAGCCGCTCGCTCACCTGCGTGAGGCTGCCGTCGAGGATGCACGATGCTGGATCGCCGATTACGTCAGTCGATACGACCGGCTCGGTCGTGTACCGCAGGATGCCGTTCAGTGAACCGGTCGCTGCGGCGGTGAAGGCGTCGTTGACCTCAGCAACGGTGACGTCGCGGTCGAGAAGCGCGGCAAGGTCGACCAGCGACCCGTTCACTACCGGAACCCGCAGCGCCACACCGTCTAGCCGACCTGCCAACTCTGGCAACACCGAGCCGACGGCGCGAGCTGCGCCGGTCGTGGTCGGGATGATGTTGACGGCGGCCGACCGCGCGCGACGAGGATCCTCGTGCGGCGCGTCCAAGACGTTTTGATCGTTGGTGTATGCGTGCACGGTGGTCATGAAGGCTCGCTCGATTCCAAACGCGTCCTGGAGCACCTTCGCCATCGGTGCTACGCAATTGGTCGTGCACGACGCGTTAGAGATGACCCGGTGCTGCTGCGGGTCAAAGCTCTTCTCGTTCACGCCCATGACAATGGTGGTGTCGACGTCCTTTCCCGGCGCAGAAATAATGACAGTTCGGGTACCTGCGCTCAGATGCTTCCCGGCCGTGGCCCGGCTGCGGAACTTACCGGTCGATTCGATCACGACGTCCGCTCCGGCGTCCCGCCAGGTCAGGGCAGATGGATCACGCGAGGCGCTGACCGCGATCTCTTGCCCGTCAACCACGAGGCTAACGTCAGAAACGTCGACAGCATGGCGAAGCGGACCGAAGGTGCTGTCGTGCCGTAGCAACCGAGCGAGAGTGGTTGCGTCTGCGATGTCGTTGACGGCGACGACCTCAAGGTCATCAGCGTCCAAGCTATAACGCAGGTAGTTGCGACCAATACGCCCGAGTCCGTTGATTCCTACCCTGACCGACATCTTCTCTCTCCTTGTTCAGCGGTGTCACGGGATGCTGCGTCTGGGGCTCCCAGCCGATTCGGTAGTGTGCGTTCTTGACGGCAACTTCGCCTTACGAGGTGATTCTGCCGGCCGATGTGGATGAGAAGGCGACTACGGCGCAGCTTAGCGACGGCGTGCTCACGATCAAGCTGCCGAAGGCGAGCAGCGCGAAGACCAACCGGGTGCCCATCAGCTAATTGGGACTGCTGAGCGGCATGCGGCTCGATGGGCGGTATATGGCCGATCTCGATGCCGGATTGCCGGACGGGCGTTGTCAGCTGTATGTCGGTCACGGTGATGCGCGTGCCCTGCTGCTCGCGACTGCCGGTGGCTGGGTACTCGTAGCTGGATAGAAACAGGCGTGGCTGTCGTCGTGCCGTTTGGTGCCGCCGTGTCGACTCAGCTGCCCTGGGCGCCGACCTTCCCGCAACCCCAGCCGCAGAGAGCTCGTAGTATCTCAGGCCGAAGCGGCGGTGTACCCAACGCCACGTAGATTGCCTTCGCTTGGACCTCTGCCACCGGCTCGGCTCACGGCGGGACGCAGATCGGTCGAGGCGGCCGGATTCGGCACGTTCCGCACACCTGGGAGAGGTCGCAGCGACGTTCTGCTCGGCCCAATCGACCCTGCCAGTCGGACGCCCCAGAACTGGCCCAAATGATCCGCGGGGCGGATCCCGATACTCACGCCGCCAGCTCGAGGGCGTCAGAACTTCTTGATCTTGTAAAGTGGTCGCCGCACAGCTCCCTTGCCCGATCGGCTGGTGCGTGGATCCGAGCGTCGTAAGCTGGCCAGCGCGATGCTCGCGCCATCCGCGGAGCCCTGCAGCAACTCACTCTTTCGTTGACGTGGGGCCGTTGGAGTCGTGGTTCCACTCGATCGCGGGTACCTGGTGGGCGGATTGGTTGTTCATGCTCGGCCTGCTCGGTGTCGGTCTCACCCTCATCCTCGGCGTGCTGATGTATGCCGGCACGGCCGCCGGTGTCCTTCTGCTGGGCTACATGTGGTTGGCCGAGCTTCCCATTGCCCGGCACACCAGCGCCGGGGGTCCGAGCGGGTCGACGAACCCGTTCGCCGACTACCACTACATCTACGCCGTAGTCCTCGTGGTGCTCGCCCTCACCGGCGCGGCACGGACGTGGGGTCTGGGCCGGCTGTGGGCGGCGCGCCCGGTTGTTCGTCGGCATCCATGGCTGCGTTGAGTCCGGCCAGGTAAGGGCTGAGCTCCTCGGCAACGATCTTGTCATCGATCGGCCACGGCGGGGTGCGAGTCACCTGTGCTCGCACCCCCTCCCCGGCGATCAGATGCGCGGTCAGATACAGCGGCTGCCCGCCCGTCAATAGGACGCCGCGGATGACCGGATGCAGTGGTGGCGGCTCTGGACCTAGGCCGGCGAGGTGGACGATGGAAGCGGCTGCGGTATCCGCCTGTTGCGCGCCCACGCCGCCTTGCTTGACCGGCAGGTGTGTCGCATCGCCGGCGGCAAAGATCCGCCCGCCAGCTCCGGTCACCCGACAGTGCTCGTCGACGTGCAGGAATCGGTCGATGGCGTGGCCTGCGATGCCTCGGACGTTGGGCCCCGTGATGCGCGGCACGGTGACGATCAGATCCGGGCGCAGGTCACCACCGGGTGTACGCAGCAGTGGTCCATCCTGCTGCCGAATCTCGGACCGGGTGTACACGCTTATCTTCGCGTTAGCCAGCACTTCGGTGACGGCGTCGCTGGCCTCGCGGCCGAAGGCGGCCAGCGGCCGGGGTCCCGGCTCGCCCACGATGATCTCCGTCCTTGGTCCGTCAGCGTTGCCGGCCTGCGCGGCGGTGAGCAGCGCCAGTTCGTAGATCGGCAACGGCCAACTCGGCTCGGCTGGAGCGACGAAGGCGATCCGGCTGATCGCACCGGACCATGTTTGTTCGAGGATTTCCCGATACGCCGGTGCAGTGCGATCGCTGAACACGAAGACACCGTCCGGCGCCGGCAATTGGTGTCCACCGATGGCCAGCAACAGCGCGTCGTAGCGGATCGTCTTCGCCGCCGGCATGCGCGATGCGCGCGGCCCGGTCGACCCACTCGAAGCCCGCGCGAATCCAGCGAATCCCCGTGTCGGAGACGATGCGAGCCACCGGATAGCGGAGAACGAGTGCGGCTCCGAACGGCTCCAGAACGGCGAGGGGCCGATAGACGAGCGTGTCAGACGGGCTCACCAAAGTGATGTCGAGCTGATCGCCCGCCAACCGACGCAGCCGCAGCACGGCCTCCATTCCGGCGACCCCACCGCCGCAGACGACAACCGAGAACCCGCTCACCGTGGGGTCGCAGAGCATAGCGCCGGAGCCGATCGAAGCGCCGGCGATCTCGAGGCGGCATTGGTCGTGATCTGAAGCTTAATGTCCCCGCGCGGCGGTATCACCAAGATCATCACCTCAAGCATTTAGATCACGGACACTATGTCCGCGCGTCGATCAGGCAGGTCGCACCGGCCGCCCGAGTTCGCACATCGGTGAGGTGGCCAGTCAGGCCAGCCAGCAGGTCGCAGTCTCCGAGTGGGATAGTCGCCCGCACACTCCGACTCGGCTCGTCACCCAGCAGCCCGAAGACTGCCTCGAGCAAGTCGAGTCGCGCATCACGCGGCAGATGGCCAGGCGTCACCGCAAACTGGAGCGTCACGGACCCGCGATCGGCCGCGATATCAGCGCTTGCGAGCGGCGTGCTATCGGCCCAGACCACGATGCGGGCGCAATCGCGCGGGTAATTCGGCTCGGAATCGAGACGTTGGCAGCTCGTCGAGATCATGAGATGTCTCCCCCAGAAAACGCACCGTCGTCCATCATGCTCGTGATGGCGCGGTTCCACATCGGTCCAGACGCCTGGATTACTCGGGACCTTTGACTCTGCTTGGCGATCCGGCGTCCGGCTCACGCTGGGGTCACTCGGAACACCGCCCGATTGGTGAAGCCCGTCGGCGATCAACCCAAGGATCTCGCGCTCTCGATCGCTGAGTGCGGCCAGTCGCGGATCACTCTCCGTCCCCTGCCGTAGCCGTGTCAGCAGCCGTTCCGTCACGGCCGGGTCGAGCAGCGATCGGCCAGCAGCAACCTGCCGCACGGCGTCTACCAACGAGGTCCCGCGGATCTGCTTGAGCAGATAACCCGACGCACCCCCCATGACAGCGGCGAACACCGCGTCGGCATCGTCATAGGACGTCGGGATGAGGGCTGGAGGCGGATGGCATCACCGTCGTGGGCGAGGCGGCGACGGCGGCCGAAGCCTTGCGCCGCATCCCGGCCACGAGCCCCGACGTTGCCATTCTCGACGCTCGGCTACCGGACGGCAGCGGCATCGACGTCTGCCGAGAAGTCCGCTCTTCTATGCCTGCGGTGCGGTGCCAGATCGGCGATCGGCTGTTCTTAGCCGAGGAAATGGTCAAGAACTACGTCTCTGGGCTGCTGGCCAAGCTAGGCATGCAACGCCGGACGCAAGCTGCGGTCTACGGGGCAACCATCCGCGATAAGTGACCAGGCAGTCGCGCGACTAGCGGACGCCGCGAGCGGGACCGCTCACCGAGGCAGCTGGCTCCAGCTGTTTCGCTTGCCGGCGACGACGTGCCTGTTGACGAACCGGCGCGCGGTCAGCTCGTCGCGCTCTTCACCGCTGCGGTGCTGTGGAACGACGCGACGCTCCCGATCGCAAGCGGCATGCGGACAACGGACTGGACTGGGCGACCCGACGGAGCTGGCTTTGCTGGCGGCCGCGGCATCGTTCCGCATTGGTCGGCGCTCTCACCCACGGCCTCACCGGGGTCGCGCTCGGTGCGGAGAGCGCCGACTCGAACAGGATGCGACGGCCACTGCGCCCGCGGAGCAGAACATCCTGTCGACTGCGTGGTCGCGCTACCGGGTCGGGCGCAGCACTACGCGTACTGCGGGCTGTGAGCGATGGAATCGTCACCATCGTTGGCCGATTCCAAACGACCTCGGAACGCGAAGTGGTCGACGCGCTGGCCCGAACTGTGTCCGGCGTGCAGCGGGTTCACCTCAAGCGCGGGCATTGAGTCGACGCGAGATTCGAAATCAGCGCATCCCCGCCATCGTTGATCCACACGTTGGAGCTAGGTTGAGCGATCTGCCGACGAACTCTAGTGTCGTGTGTCCGAAATCGTTTGCCCGATGCGGCGATCCACGCGTGCATCGGCAAGGCGGACGACGAAGGCCATAGCTGCGCTACGGACGAGGAGAACAACGCCGCCGGTGTGCGCGTGGGCGTCGCAGGTGCGTGAACATATTTCGGACGCGCGACACTAGGGCGCCTGCTCGAGGCGATAGCTGATGTTGTCGTGTACGGCGACGACGCCGGTAGTGTCGCGGATGACGTCGACCAACGGCTCGAACATGACCCTGCTGTCCAGTTGTCCGCGCAGGGTGACGACCCCATCGAGAACATCCACTTCGATCGTCGACGTGTCGATGAATAGCTGTCGTCTGACTAAGGAGATCACGTGTTCCCGGATGGCTTCGTCATCGCGGAGGAACACACGCAGGAGATCGGATCGAGTAACGATGCCGACAAGCTTGTCGTCGCTGTCAATGACGGGCAGGCGCCGTACGTGCTGGAGCGCGGCCACTCGGGCGGCGTGCGAGACGGGTGTATCGGGCCGAGTCGTAACGACGGGAGATGTCATCAGGTCGCGCGCGGTTTCCGCCGCCGCTTTGCGATGGGCGCGCGGCGGTTCTGTGATATCTGCTGACAGGTGCGGTGCCGGCCTGCCTACGCCGGCGACTTTGGCCAGCAGATCGGACTCCGACACGATGCCGAGAACGTGTCCGTCGGGGTCGACGACAGGCAACGCGCTCACATGCGCATCGGTCAGGGCCTCGATTAGCTGTTTGAACGGTGCGTCATCTCGGACTGACACGACGGTGCTGGTCATGACGTCCGCCACGACGAGGTTGTCCAGCATCCAAGCTGACCGCGTGCGGCTGGAATCCTCCAGGCCGGCGGCCCGCTCCACGACGGCGACATATCGCGCCAGGGGGGACGGAAGCGACTGCACATCCGTTGCATCGTCAGCCTGCGAGTTCGTATTCACCGGTGTCGGCGTCGGCTCGAGAGCAGACATTTTCATCCACATCCCTTCTCAGCAAAGGACGCCTCCTGAACGAGCACGCGACTCGGGCCACCCTCGATCGTCTCGCCCTCCACGACGACCTCAGGATCAATCTCGCGGGCCTGGTCGATGATCCTCGCGATCAATTGTTCCGCGACGTGGTTCGGCTCCTGCAGGTCCGCGTCCGGAATGTCGCGGTACATCGGTTCGCGCATCGAGGCAGTGCCGGAGAAGGCGTTAACCACCCTGACCGCAACGCCGAGGGTCCGGGCGTCCGAGATCGCCCAATGCAGCGCGAGGTCTGAACTCGGTTCGTCATTCACCCCGACAAGAACGGGGCCCGGCCTGCGCGGGATGGACATCACGCCCCCTCGTCGTCATCGCAGGTAGAGGCCTCAGCGTCGAACGTCCCGATCCACTAGGGGGCGATTGGGTCATCTGACGTCAGGTTCGCAGCTGACGCGCAACCGCGTCGGGCATCGGTGGCGAGGTCGCCACGCGGACCTTCGCGTCGACGACGATGAGGTCGTCGCCTCCGCTGCAGATCACCGGATTGAGGTCGAGTTCGGCAACCTGCGGCAGGTCGTCGATCAGCCTCGCCACTCGTACGAGAAGCTCGCGGATCGCCGATCGGGAGATCACTTCTCGCCCGCGGTAGCCATCGAGCAGCGGTGCGGTACGCAGTCGGCTGATCATGTCGTCGGCGTCCTCTGTGCTGAGCGGCGCAAGACGTAGTTGTCTGTCGGCGATCATGTCGGCGAGGACACCGCCGGCGCCGACCATCACGACGGGACCGAACTGTGGATCCTGAATGGCGCCGACGATCAGTTCGGTGCCTGGCTTGACCATAGGTTGGATAAGGACGTCTCGTTCCCGCGATGCGACTGATTGCACCGCGGTGATTGCAGATCGCAACGCGGTTTCATTTTCGATGTTGAGCATTACGGCGTGAGCTTCGGTCTTGTGCACCGGGCCACGAGCTAGCTTGACGGCGAGCGGGTAGCCCAGTTCGGCGGCTGCGACGATGGCGCCGGCCACGTCCGGGACGATTCGTTGCGGACACATGGGGATCCCGTAACGCACGAGTAGTCGAGCGGTGTCCGACGGTCCAAGCCAACTTGCTCCAGTGGCCAGTCGGTCGCTGATCAGGGCCCGAGCACCGTGGAGGTCGATGGCCGGATCCGGCGCTACCACGGGCGTTTCGTGCTTGCGGATCGTGGCGTAATGCCAGGCCAAGCCCAGCGCCTTGGCCGCCGGCTCCGGGAACGCATAGACGGGAAGCCCTCGAAGCGATCGCGTGGCGCCCCCGACGTGCACCGCAACGACTGGTTTGTCCTCCGCTGCTTCTGATATGGCGTCGAGGATCTGCTTGAGATCGGCGACGGACGTCTCGGTGATCACGGTGATCACGGCATCGACCTCCGCGGTATCCAGCACAATTCGCAGGGCTGCTGCCACATCGGCCGGCTGTGCCGCCGCCCCGAGATCGACGGGGTTCTGGCTGGACGCTGCTTTCGGTACCGCCTGCCTCAGTCGTTCCCTGGTTGATTCGGGAAGCTCGACGATCACGAGTCCCGCGGCGTCTGCCGCGTCAGCGGCGAGGATTTCCGGTCCGCCGGAGTTGCCGATGATCGCGACCCGTGGTCCATTGGGGGGCGGTTGATCTGTCAACAGCTGGGCCACGTCGAGCATCTGTTCCATCGTGTCGACTCGCAGTACGCCTGCGTGCCGGAACAGCGCGTCGACCACAGTGTCCGCCGAGGCGGCGGCAGCGGTATGCGAGCGGCCAGCGCGCTGGCCGGCTGCCGACCGGCCGGACTTGATCGCGATGATGGGTTTGGTACCAGACACGCGGCGGGCGATCCGGGCGAACTTGCGTGGATTGCCGAAGGACTCGAGGTACAGCGCGATCACGTTTGTGCGGTCGTCACGCTCCCACGCCAGGAGCAGATCGTTGCCGCTCACATCAGCTTTGTTGCCCACTGACACGAACTGCGAGAGACCGAGCCCGCGCCGCTCGGCCGCAGCCAGTACCGCAATGCCCAATGCGCCAGACTGGGAGACCAATCCAAGACCTCCTGGACGGAGCGTTACGGGCGCGAACGTCGCATTGAGGCGAACGGCCGGATCAGGATTGACCAGCCCAAGGCAGTTAGGACCAATGAGGCGCATGCCGTACCGCCGAGCGGCGCTCAGGACCGCGCGCTGCTGACTCTCGCCAGCCTCGCCTAACTCACCGAAACCTGCCGTAAGCAGCACAATGCCTCGCGCGCCTCGCTCTCCGCAGGCCTCCACCACGTCCGGGACCTGCACGGCAGGAACGGCGACGATCGCGAGGTCGGGCGCGGTCGGCAGGTCCCGCGCCGAGGGGACCGACGCAACGCCGAGCACCGAATTGCGGTGGGGATTTACGACATCGATGCTGCCAGTGAACCCTCCACCGAGAATGTTACGAAGCACCTCGTGGCCTACCGACCGAGGCCGGGTACCGGCACCGATAACGGCGACGGAACGCGGGTAGAGCAGCGGATGCATGCTGGCGGTGTCCGCCGCGCGATCCCGACTGTCGATGGCCTCCAGCAGGGTCGGACTCTGATCCAAGTCCAAGGTCACGTGAACCGTTTCGTCCTCGGTGCGTGAAGCGACAGCAAAACCTAGTCCGCGAATGACGTCGATCATCGCCCTGTTGGCCGCGAGCACGTCGGCAATGAATCGAGTAACGCCACGCTGACGGGCCACATCGGCCAGGTGCTCTATGAGCAGGGTGCCGATGCCCTTGTGCTGGGCCTGATCATCGATGAGCACAGCGATCTCGGCGGAGGTGTCCGTCAGCCGCTCAAAGCTGGCCACGCCAACGATGTCACCGCCGATCAGGGCAACCAGCGCACGGTGATCAGCGCTTGACGGCCGCAGCAGCCGGTCGACGTACGTGTCGGCTGCATGCCGGCTGACGGTGAAGAACCGGTAGTAGATGGATCGATCCGAAGCCCGGTGGTCTAGAGCTATCAACGCTGCCTGGTCGGCCGGAACGGCTGGTCGAATGTGAACCAGCCCGCCGTCGGTGCGGACGGCGTCATACTCACTACTCGGTGGGATTTCCACGGTTTCGTCGGTCATCGCAGGTCGTCCAGATTCATGAATCGGCGTTATGAGAATGACGATGCAACATTCGGTCAGTCAAGATGGTTCTTGCACAGTGTTGGTTCCTGGTTTCCTGATCGCGATTCGCGCGGGGGAGATCGACCGTGCTAGCCCCACCATTGCGAGGGCAGGTCCGCCAGCGCGATGCGACGACCCGACAGAATGCCGGAAATGCGGACGTAGTACGGCTTCTTCCCCGGTGCCCAGGGAATCAGCGGCAGCCGCTCGAGTTGGCGCAGGTCCTCGGGCTCGGTGACCGTTGCCGCAGATCCTCGAATGAGAATGCTCCAACCCGCCCGCTCGGCTGAATCGATCCCGTCGACCTCGAATGCCACCGGTCCCCCGTTGGATGCGGCGTCCAGTTTTGTACCTGCATCGGTCCGGAACACGACGGACCGACCATCCATGCAGTAGTTGACGGGAAGGATCAACGGACCATCCGCGTCCAGCAGGCCCAGGCGGCCGATGCGGCTGGACTCAAGCAGCGCTTGACACTCGTCAACGGTCAGCTCGATCAAGCGACTACCAATGTGTTCGGGCATCGATGCATGCTCCTTGGGAGGTGGGAGGATCCGGTCGTCACTGTCCGGAGTCGGGATGCGTGCAGCGTTTCACCTGACGATCGGGGTAAAGACGCAAAGCGCCCTCCGCCCAGCGCCCTGTGCGAGGACACCGCATTCGGACCCCACTGCGCCCGCCGCAGCGCAACCTCCTGGACCGATAAACCTTCGCCGTCGACAACGCCGAGGTCACGTAACGCGTCTTCTGTCCCCAGCGACGCCACCGACACGATGCCCGTCCCGGGCCCGGCCGGTCGCGCCGGGGCGGACACCAACGTCATTGCCTACCGCCCCTATCCGCAGCTGAGAGTGCCTCTTCGCGCCCGTCGTCGCTCGTCCTCCAGGGCGTCGATCAGCATGGGTGGCAGACAGGGATCAGCTGACGCCGGCGAGTGTGGGCTCGTTGCGGTCGGCGACCACTGTCTGCGTGGGCGGCGGGACGCGACGTGCGTGCCACAGGCCGAGCACCGACAGCAGCAGCATCACCCCGGCGCCGATGAACGCGCCGATCGCGGCGATACCGGCGATGGTGCCCATGGTGCCGAAGGCGTAGGCGTTCAGAAGAAGCCCACGCAGCGTCTCACCCTTGAACATCGTGTTCACAGTGGCCGCTAGCTTGGTGTCCGTGGGGTTGGCTTGGGCCTGAGTGCTGAGTTGCGCGTAGGTCTTGCCGCCGCCGATCTCGTTCAGGTGCACGGCGATGAAGTGATCGGCGTAGACCTGGGCCTGCGCACCGGTGGTCAGCTGCTGGCCGGCATACTGCCGCATTGCCGCGAACTCCGGTCCGGCGGTCGCCGGACTTCCCTTGGGTGGGAAGTAGATCTGCTGGGCGGCCAGCTGAGTGTGCACCTCGTCGGTGATGAAGCTGTGCGCCCACGTCAGCAGCGAGCCGGCGACGAGCAGGATCGCCGCAAGGGCGAATCCGACCCAGCTGATCAGGGTGTCAAGCGTTCTGCGTTGCATGGCTGTCTCCTCGAAATATGGCGCCTGCGGGAAGGGCGGTGTAGCCGCTTGGCTGATCGGTCGATCTGAACGTGAAGGCATGCGTGCTGCAGGCCGTAGGTCGACTCCTCGGCGGTGTGGCTGCCTAGGACAGACCAGTTGCCTGGCACGCATCGCGCAGCGTCGGCCAGCCGGTGCCGAGCAGCAGCCAGCCGTCATGGCCGGCGAGTCGGTGGGTCGGATCGTGGACTTTGATTTGCCAGTTGCCGGCACTGGTTTCGCGGGCGTAGGCGCTCCTGCCACGGCAAGTGCCGTAGTGGCTGCCCAGTGTCGGTGTCACTGTCGGCGTCGGTGTTCGCGCTGGTGTGAGCAGGGTTTCGGGGGGCATAGTGACTCCGCAACGCAGGTCACTGGGGCTGCCCGGCGGTGAGCGGTATCGCTCGTGGGATGCGGCGCACTCGCAGCGTTCCCGTTCCGGACTGGCTGATACTCAGCAGCCTCACACTACACCGCGGGAGGCCATTGGGGACCGGCCGCACCCGCAGCGGCACGGGGCGCGACGCAGGCACCCGGCGCCCGGCGCCGGCCACGGCGCGGGCCGTGGACAGCTGAGTGTTCACGCGCCGTTCATCGGGCGGTCTAGGCGTCGGGGCTGCTCACCGAGCGCTGCAATGCTATACAGGTGAAATCATGAGGTGATTCGGCCCTCATCGGTTTGGGGTTGCTGTGGCTGATCACGATCTGACGACCAGCCTGGCGGGACTGTCGGGGCTGCTGACCGGACACCGGCCGTTAAGCGAGACATTGACTGACATCGCGGAGTTTGCGGTGCAGGCCATCCCCGGGGCGGACGGGGCCGGGCTGACCATGCTGGAGGACGAGCGGGCGCAGACGGTGGTCGCCAGCGCTGAGTTCGTCCACGCGGTGGATGACGTGCAGTACGGGCTGGGTGAGGGGCCGTGCCTGCTGGCGGTGCAATCCCGGCACACCCAGACGTCGGGGTCGCTCGGTGGCGAGCCGCGGTGGCCACGGTTCGGTCCGCGGGTGGGCCGGATGGGGGTGCACAGCGTGTTGTCGCTGCCGTTGCTGCTTCCCGACCGGGTGGTGGGGGCGATCAATGTGTACGCCCACGCGAAGGGCGCATTCGGCGCCGATGCTGTGCGCATCGGCGAGCTGTTCGCGCGGCCGGCGGCGGTGTCGGTGCACAACGCCCAAGTCCTGGCCCAGTCGCAGCGGCTGGCCGCCCAGTTGGAGGAGGCGTTGACCAACCGCGCCATCATCGACCAGGCACTGGGGGTCATCCGCAGCCGGACTGGGGCCGACCCGGAAGAGGCGTTCAACCGGTTACGGGCGATAAGTCAGTCCCAGCACGTCAAGGTCGCGGAGGTGTCTCGGGTACTGATGGAAGAGGCGGTACGGCGCGCCCGTGCCCGCCACGCGGCAGCAGGACACGACAGCCCCGCATCCTGACCGCCATTGTCGCGCTGATCTTTCCAGGCCCCGTGTCGGGCGACAGGGCGTAGGGTCGGGCATGCGGATCGACAACCATCCGCAGCCTGCGCGACGCGCCGAGACCGGAAGAACACGCGCCCCCCGTTTCGGACCATCGCCTTGCAGCCTCAGACCCAGCACTCGCATGTGTCCAGCACACGTGTGTTTCCGTCTCGTCTCGCCCGTTGGGGACGGCGAAGGAAGGGTCCCAGCGCAGTATGCGCTTGTCAGGAGAACACCCGTGCAGATCACGGCAGCGTTAGCCCACTACTTGAAGATCCTCGCCGCCGACCCTGACGTCGGTGACCGGCTCGCGGCTGATCTGAACCAGCTCGCCCGCGAGGTCACCGTTGCGGTGCCGTCCTGCCTCTCGGTGTCAATCGGCCTGGTACGCCAGGCCGGCGAAATCACTATCAGCACCCTGGCGCAAGGAGGCGACTCGGACCCGGTACTCGCATCGCTCGCCATCCCGCTGTCCGCCGCCCACCCGAGCAGCACCCTCATTCTGCGAGCCGCCGCGGCAGGTGCGTTCCTGCTACTCGGCGATGACCTGGCCAGCCAACTCGGCCCAGGCCACCAGCCGATCGAGGTAGACAAGCACCGCAGCGCCCCGGCGATACCGACCGGCGAATCGTTGACGGCCGCACTCCACGAGTTTGGCGCGATCAACCAAGCAATCGGAGTTCTCATCGACCAAGGCATGCCACCCGAATCCGCGCGCCGCCACCTGCAACGCGAAGCCGACATCACGAACACAACCATCGGCATGACCAGCCGGGCGCTGCTGCTCTCGCTGTGACCCGAACCTGCCGAGATTGACTGCAGCGCGTCGGTGAGGTTCGCCAGATGTTTCGGCGCTTCGAGATGTTGTGGCGGTGCACGACGGCCCGCACCGCCAGCGGTCGGCGGGAAACCGGGGATTGCCCGCTGGTGGTCGGTGGCTTGGACGGTGAGGTCGGCGTCCCACCCTGGTGACCGCTGCCCAAAGGCGACGGCCCCACGCCCGCCGTCTCACCCGGGGATCCGCTTGCGGGGACGAATTGGCCGCAGGGGGAGTCTCGAACCGGAAGCGGCATCGTCCCGCAAGCCGCGGGCGAGTTCAGACGGTCGTCGCAACACCGTGATCGTGGAGGTGTTGTGTTTGTATCGGAGTGGCAGCGGATTCGTGATGAGCGGCAGGTCCGGTTCTGGCAGCTGGTGAACGCGGGTTCTACGTTCTCGCAGGCCTGTGATGCTGTCGGTGTGGATCGACGTCAGGGTTATCGGTGGCGGCGTGCGTCGGGTGGTCGGCCGCCGTCGGCGCCGCGTGTCGTGTCGGGCAGGTTCTTGTCGTTGGAGGAGCGGTTACAGATCGCTGAGCTGCGCCTGGCCGGCGCGTCGATGCGTGCGATCTCTATCCCGCTCGGTCGGTCTCAGCGATGACGTAGGCGTCCTTCGCGTCGGTCTTCCCCTCACCGGTATAGGCCGCGCTCATCGCCGACACCAGCCTGCCCGAGGCATATCGCACCGACTGGTCAGCGTGCGTGAGCATCGTCAACAGCAGCGCCGACGGGGCGCCGATAATATCGACCGCCCACGTCAGCTGATCGGCCAGCCCGATCACCCTGGCCAGCAGCGCCCGAATCTCCGTCTCGTCGTTGACCAGCTTCGCCGACACCAGCACCTGACCCTCGGCATCGACGACGCACACCCAGTGATGCCGCTTACCGATGTCGACACCCGCCCATGCCCGATCTCGCCTACCTGCCATTCGCCTGCTCCTGTTCCGCTCGAGGCCCTCGATCCCGACTGACCATCGACCCGCGGAACACCCCGCCGACGCATCCGTAACCAGCGACCTAAGCGCACATCTCAATCAGCAGCCAGGGCGTCCCAAGAGAGCCGGGCGGACATTCCCAATAAGCGACCGAAACGCAAGGAGACCTCATCCACACCCGGCCCTCCCGGGCCAGCCTCAGTCTTACGGAGGGTGACCTGATCCTTGGCTCGAACTGCCGCTCTGCGATCGGCACCCTTGTCGAGCGCCAGACCCGCTACTGCTTGCTGGTGCGCCTACCTGACGGGCACGGCGCCGAGACCGTCCGCGACGCCTTGGTCGCCCTCGATCACGACACTCCCGGAGCATCTGCGCCGGTCGTTGACCTGGGACCAGGGAACCGAACTGGCTCAGCACCAAGCGATCACCCTGGCGACCGACATGGCGATCTACTTCTGCGACCCACACTCACCCTGGCAGCGCGGCAGCAACGAAACACCAATGGCCTGCTGCGCCAGTACTTTCCGAAAGGCATCGACCTGTCGGCGCACAGCGCGGAGCACCTCGCAGCCGTCGCCGCCGAACTCAACGGACGACCGCGCAAGACACTCGGATTCATCACCCCCGCCGAAGCCATGCAACGGCTACTGTCCGACCCAGAAAAACCAGTCGTCGTTGCGACGACCGCTTGAAATCGCCATCGGCTATTGGGTCCCCTCATGACATACCTCGCGGCGCCCCTGAGGGGTTGGCGCTGACCGGTCGGCGCGATGATCGCATCTATGAGGACCGTCGTGGCGAAGGTGGCCCACCAGATCCCCGGTCGGCCGCCGCTGCAGCTGGCCATCGGCGAACGGGTAGAGGTTGGCCAGCGGGATACCGAATGGCCAGAGTTCGTCTTCGTCACCGCCGCACACGGATCCGGGTGGGTGCCGGCGCGACACCTGTCCGCGTCGTCGGGAACCGCGGTCCTGAAGACGTCGTACGACACCACCGAGTTACCGACGCATGTTGGTGACCTGCTGGAGGTTCTGGCCGAAGACAACGCCAGCGGCTGGCTGTGGTGCCGCTCGGGTAGTGGCGGTGAAGGCTGGGTGCCGATCAATACGCTTGAGGCCGCCCCCTGAACCTGCCACTGTGGCGACGTTCCCGATAGCGGATCGGCTTGTGGCACCCAGGCGAATCCCGATTGAGCAGGGCGACTTCCCGTTCGTTCGGCGCAAGCGGTTCGGCCAGCAGCGGCGCAGGATCCGAGAACACCTGGCAGTAGGGTTTTCTGGCGCCGGCGTCGCCGACGAGCGAGCAAGGCATCAGATGGTTATCTAGGCGCCGAGGGGCATGGGAGAAATGCGCGCGATCCCAGCGTCGGATGCTGACCAATGCCCTTGGCCGGATGGCTATCGGCTCCGGCCGGCCGAGCGCCGCCCGCGCCGGAGCGCGCCGGCGAGCACGGTAACCACGAACAGCACGCAGGCGATCACGAACAGCCAGAACAGGCCGTGCACTACGAAGCCGATGATGCCGAGAACGATCCACACGATGACCAGGGCCAGGAGTACCGCGAGCATGCTTACCTCCGTCCCAGGCGACGCTCGCCCGATGTACCCGGTTCATAACGCAAGCCGTAGTGCTCGAAGACCCCTGGTTCCTCGGCTGCGGTAAGCTCGCCGTCTGTGTCGATGGACGGCGCGTCCTTGACCAGCTTCTTGTCCGCAGTGACGCGGATATGGTCCGGGGATACCCTCGCTTCGAACAGCGGGACGAACACGAGACGGTGTCGGCCGACCATGCCAACCTTGACCGTGGCAAAGGTCGGCTGCTCGGTCGCCGTGTCGAAGTACACCGCCTCGAGCGAGCCGATCTTCGAGCCTGCTGGATCCACGACGTCGTGCCCACGCCAGTCTCGGATGTCCTCTGCTTCGAACAATGCGCACCCCCTCGCCTGACCACTCTTGCCTGTATTCCCGGCACCCCGCCGGCTTAACCGTAGACAACCGACAAGTGCGTTCGTCTGTGCTGTCCATCGAGCCGGCCTCGCGGTGAATGGCGCGGGGATCGACCAAGCGGGAGATCCCGAGGTGGACAGCGCTGATGCCGGCCGGGTCGGCGACACCCGCCTCGGCGAGGCCGCCGAGAAGCTCTGCGTAGCCGATCGCCACGTAGTCGGCTTCGCTCTGACTCGCCAGGTGCCGCGAGTCGTCCGGCGCGGGATCCGCGATGTCGGGGCCTCCCTCGGCGAGGACGAGAAGCGACACGACGTCCGGTCGGGCCGCGGCGACCTGGATGGCGACCGTGCCACCCATGCTGTGCGCCACGATCCCGCACTCCGCAAGCCCCAGCGCGTCGATAAGAGTCACGATCGTGTCTGCGTGATCCTCCAACGTGTAGCCGAACTTCTCCGGCCGATCGCTGTAGCCATGCCCGAGAAAGTCGATCAGGAAGGAGCGGCGCCCGGACAACGAGGGTTGGACAGCGGCTTCGAGCAACTCCCCCGTGGACGTGCACTGCCAGCCGTGCAGCCACAGCAACGGCGGATCGCCACCAGGGATTTCGAGATAGCGGAGAAACGCCTCGTGGGCAGGCAGATGGACGGCCTTCATGGCGCCTCCGATGTCGAGCGGACCTGACAATCCGAGACCGCTCGCGACACTACCCGTCGTACGACCGCGAGCACCACCGAATGCCCGCCGCACCTCGCCACAACCGCGCTATCTGCAGCCATACAAAGACGTTCTGCGCGTCGATGCAGGACGAAGGAACGTCCCCCTGATGCGCTGCGGGCTTGTTGTCCCATCGCAGGAGGAGGACGTTCGTGAGCAACGGTAAATGGGGTGTCCCGGGGCTACCGCAACCGCAACGCGCGACTGGATTGACTGCGCGCTCTGGTGCCGGTGTCGAATGCGATTGTCGGGATCGATCTGGCGGACAGGAAGCAGCTGATCGTGGTGACCGATCACGACTCGAAGGTGCTCGCCCGCAAGACCTACCGATGCCGCGCTTGGAACCTCGGCACGGCTCTGGATTGGGCAGCCGAGCGTGCCAGGGCGAAGGGGTTCGCCGGCGTCACTGTGCCCTGCGAGCCGCCCGGGCACCGGTGGCGGGTGCTCGGCCAGCTCGCGGCGGATCGGTCGATGCCGTTCGTCTGCGTCCAGCCGATGGTGACCTCGTGGGCGCGACGCTCGGAGGACCTCACGCACGACAAGACCGATGAGAAAGACGTCGTGCTCATCGCCCGGCTGACCGCGCAGCTGCGCTGCTACGAGCCCAAGCCGGTCGATGAGACTTGGGCCCGGCTGCGGCATCTCGGCGCGCGTCGCGAGCAGCTGATCACCGAGATCACAGCCAGATCCAACAGATGCGGGACGTGCTCGAATGCGTCTGGCCGGCCACACTGGACACCGCGCAACACCCTTCCGGTCGAACACCTGGATCGCCGCGCTGACCGTGATCATCGAGCGTGACGGCGGCGACCTGGCCCGCATCCGACGCCTCGGGCCGGCCCGCCTCGAGCGCCGTGCGACGGGTGATCGTCAAGCAGGTAGGCAGAAACCGTGCCTGCACATCGTCGACAAGCTCTTCGCCGCGCTCACCAGTCCAGCCGGAGTGACCGCGCACCGGGCCGGTGCGCTGGAACGCGTGCAACTGCTGCTCGAGGACTGGATCAACGCCCACCACCGTCTTGCCGACACCGAGACCCGCATGACCGCTGTACTCGACGGCCTCGAGCTCACCACGCTGGTCGCCTCGATCACCGGGATCTCCGCCGTCGGTGCCGCCGCGATCCTGGCCCAGACCGGCGACCCGCGCCGCTTCGCTACCGCCCGCGCGCTGGTCAAACACGCCGGCCTTGCCCCGCGGGAGAAACTGTTCGGCGCATTCGTCGGCCGCGCCAAACTCACTGGGCAAGGCGCCTACCCTGGCGTTGCGCACGCCGTTCCCCGTTCACCGGTTCCTGACCCCTGACAAGCCAGAAACCTAGGCAGGAACGCCGTGTTGCTCACTCACATCCGATCACGACACCCACGCATGCGTTAGAAGAAGCCGTAATTCCGGGCCGTCCGATGGGTGGAGCTGAGGGGACTCGAACCCCCGACCCCCACACTGCCAGCCAAGCAATGGCACGTTCGGTCAAGTTCGCTGCGAGACGGAAATCCCGGAAAACGGGGCCTCCAACGTCTGAGCGGTCGACGGCGAACGCCAGCGGGCACGGAAGAACCGACTCCGTTGCAACCAAATTGCAACCAAGAGGTTGATCTTCGCCGCCCGTCAAGATCGACTTTCGTTCGATTTCGGTTTCAGCGGCGCGGCTCGAGCGGTTACTCGACCGAGTAGCGGCGTGCACGACCCAATCGGCCTAATCAGATCCGGTGCCGATACTGCGCGCTACCCGTCGTTATACGGGTGATCCTGTCAAGTGCGGGCTGTTCGTGGTCCAGTTTGTTGATCATGATGTGAGGTCACCGAAGAGTTCTTCGCCGTCGCTGACGCCGAGTAGGAAGACGAATCGGTGGAGGTCGGCGATGAGGTCGTCGGTGCGGTAGGTGGTGTGCGGGCCGATGAAGGCGGCGAAGCTGTCAGCGAGGGTCTGGCGCTGGTCTCCTGACAACCATCGGGCGATGAACTCGAGCATCTCGGCGAGCTCGACAGCGTCGGTGAACTCGATTCTGGCGTCAGGCATGGTCAGCTCCGGTCGATGGCTGGGTTGTGGTTTCGGCTCGCGTGATGAGGCCGTCGAAGAGGGCTGCGCGGTCGGTCTGGCCCCGTTCGGCGGCGTGGTCGCGCTGGCGGGTCAGGATGGGCAGGAACTCGACGCTGGTGCGGAAGTAGCTGCACGTTTCGCAGGCCGATTCCATGCGGCAGTCGAGTTCGACGGGGCGGGTGCATAGGCCGTTGCCGAGCATCCGGGCGGTGGCTTCCCGGCGCAGTCGGGCCATGCCGTTGGTCTCGTAGTCCGCGGGCAGTTCCAGTTGCTGGCCGTAGAGGGCATCGATCTTGGCACTGATTGCTTGGTATTCGTCGGCGACGACGCGGTTGGCGATACGCGCGTAGATCAGCGTCATCTCCATCTTTCGGTGCCCGAGTAGCGCGGCGATCGCTTCCAGCCGCATGCCACGGTTGATGGCCTGCGTGGCCAGCGTGTGCCGCAGACGGTGCGGGTGAACGCCGGGCACGCCAGCGGCGCGGCCCACGCGCGCGACGGTGCGTTCGACGATGAAGCGGTTCAATGGGCCGCGGTGGTCGGTGACCAGGCGCCGGTGCCGGCGGATGTGCTCGAGGTTCGTCGCGGTCCACGTCGGCGAGTAACTCCACCAGCTGTGGGTGCAGCGGCACGTATCGGTCGTTGCGGAGTTTGCCGAGCGGGATCCGCAGCCAGTGACCGGTTCCGATGCGGACCACGGCGTCGGCGTCGAGGCCGATGAGCTCACCGCTGCGCATTCCGGTGCGGGCGAGCAGTTCCACGATCAGCCGGTCGCGCGGGTCCTTGCTGGCTCGGGCGGCGAGCATGAACTTCGCGGCGTCGGCGTCGTCGAGGAACTTCGGCAGCGGCTCGGGCCGTTTGGGCAGATCCCAGTTCAGGATCGGGTTGCGCGGCGGGGTATCGGCCCAGTCCCATTCGATGATCCGCTCGAAGAACACCCGCAGGGTGCGCAGCCGCTGCCGTTGGGTGTTCTCACTCAACGACCCGCCGCGGTTGCCCGGCCGGGCGGCGAGGTAGACCTTGAAGTCCTCGATCGCGTCGCGGGTGACGTCGGCGACCGCGACGACGGTGGTGTTGGCCAGCAGCCAGCGGGCGAAGATCCGCAGCGAGTTGTCGGCGACATCAACGCTGGCCGGGGCGAGGAACGTCGCCGCCTGCCGCAGGTAGCGGCGCATGGTCTGGGCCAGTTGCGGTGCGGTCGCGGCGATCTCGGCCCACTCGATATCCGCTTGGCTGCGCGCCGGTTGTGACGCTGAGGCCGGGGACGCGTTCACCGGGCACCGACTTGCTGCGCTGCGAGCATCTCCGCGACCGCGGCGACGTCGGCGTCGATGAGCGCTGCGGCCCGCCGGTACTGCTCCGCCAGCCAGTCATTGGTCAGGTGCAAGTAGACCCGCGTGGACTCCAGGGACCGGTGCCCGGCTTGGGCCTGCACCGCCTCCAGCGCCATGCCGGCCTCGCGCAGTCGGGTCAGGCAGGTATGCCGCAGTTCGTGGCAGGTGGCGTGCTCAAGCCCGGCCCTGCGGCGGGCGCCGTCGAGGATCTCGTCCACCCCCTCCGCGCTCAGCGGCAGCCCGCGGCGCGGGCCTTTGAGCACCACGAACACCTGGTCGGTGCGGGCGGTCGCCGGCCACTCGTCGTGCAAGTAAGCGCCGAGGGCGTCGAAGAACCGGTTCGCGACCGGCACTACCCGGTGGTGTCCACCCTTGCCCTGGGTGATCACCAGCCGCCGGTCGGCAACCTGCACGTCGGTGAACCGCAGCCCGAGCACCTCGCAGCGGCGCAGCCCGGCCAGCAGCATCGCCAGCACCATGGCCCGGTCGCGGTGGGTGCGCAACGCAGCGACAAGCCGGTCCGCGTCGGCGGGCGCGAGGATCGTCGGCAACGTGCGAGGCACCCGCACCAGCGGCACCCGCGAGCCGCGTCCGTCGCCGTGGCGTCGGGTCGCCAACCCACGCGGCACCGGATTGGACCGCACGCCGGTGTCGCCGCGGGCGATCGCGTACGCATAGAACCCCGACACCGACGACAGCCGCCGGGCGATCGTCCGCGCCGACACCCCCGACTCGCGGTCAGCCAACCGCACCACCGTCCGGTCGCCACGCTGCGCGGCGAGGAACTCGAACACGTCCGCCGGCTCGACGTCGGTCGGGCTCTTCACGATCACCGTGAAGAACGTCTTCAGATCGAAGGCGACCGCCCGCAACGTGTTTGGCCGCGCCCGGCCAGCGACAAACTCCAGGTACCGGTCCACGAGCCGATCGCCGAGCCGATACCGCACCTGGCCCGACGGCGAGGTCGAGCGCACCAGAGAAGGAAAACCAGTCATAACCGAACGCTCGCAGCGACCGAACCGCCCGCCCGGTATGACACGAAGATCACCCGTGTATTAGTCGATAGGTGCGGCCTACGCGGCGGACACAGCCTCGATCAAGCCGCGCAGATGAGACTGTATGTGCCCGGCGTCATCTACCGGACATGCCGATGTAGATGATCCGAACACCGCACACGTCACCCCTGCGCCAAGCACGTCCGATCACGGACCGCTGTACTCGTCAAACATCGGCTCGTAATTGATCGTGTAGTCGGCCTTCGGCACGAGACCTCCCCTACGGTGTGCGGTTCAGCCAATCATGGGACGTCCGCAGCATGACTCTCACTCCGTTAGACCAGTCTCGCCTTGCAAACAGCGAGGGCACAAAGACGAAGCCGCCGCTACCTCGCCACACGCAGATTTGTGACCCGCTCTGCGGGAGACCGCCACCGAGGACAGTCGAGCGCATCGTTGGTGGCACTGCACACACGCCCACCCGAGGCACATGCGGCACACCGCACCAGCGCTGCACGCAGACACTCAGTTGCGCGTTGACCGCCGAACTTGCCGTTTATATCGCTAGGCGTCGTGTGGACGGGGATTGACAATGAGGGTCGGGCCCGCGGCATTGGGGGTGCGCTATGGGATTCTCGACCACATCTGTCGCTCGCGCGTGTAGCCGACGTCCCGGGCGGACGTTTGCGGCTTGGGGCCTCGTCCTTCTCGGTTCGTTCGCTGCGCTCGCGTTCGCTTTGACGGGGTTCACTACGCAGTCGTCACCGACGAACAACCCGCAGTCCGAGCGGGCGCATGACCGTTTGGTGGCTGCGTTTCCGACTGATCCGCAACACACCGTAACCGTCGCCGACTCCGTCCCTGTCGCAACGACCTTGATCATCGTCGCGACGACGATCTACTACCCAGTCCCCACCCCCAATCGGGCAACACCGCTACCGTTGTGCCGTCAACCGCTGGTCGAATTCTGCCTGTTGTAGCAGGCGCACATTGCCGCGGTCGCCAGGTGCTCATACCGAGAACCGACGTTGGCCAACGTCGTCGTAGGTGGTAAACATGGGAGAGCAAGTCAGCCCCGGCGGATGAAGCTAGCAAGATCGACAACGCTAAAAGGATCCTGACGGGCGATGCGACCTCGCTGCAGGCGCGCCAGCCGGCGCCAGATGTACATCGGTCAAGAGAGGCCTCAGAGTGGCACCACTCGTCGCAAGTACATTTTGCGAGGACTTCTCGGCTCGCCGGCCAGGCTCAGGCAGTATGCGCACGATGCAAATCGGTCGATACGTATCAAACAGTGGGAGCCTATAGTGAGTGATAAGCGCGGCAAATTCTTCATCGGCGGCAAGTGGGTCGCCCCATCCTCGGATCAAATAATACCCGTTACCGAGGCGGCGACAGGTCTGCCCCTAGGCAATGTCCCCGAGGCCAATGCCCAAGACGTCGATCAGGCAGTGAAGGCGGCACACGCGACGACGCGCGAATGGGCGGCGACGTCACCTGACTTCCGTGCTGATCTGATGGAGCGATTCGCCGACGCGGTTCTCGCGCGAGCCAAGGAAATTAGCGAGATGGTTTCCCGGGAGAATGGCATGCCCCTGGCGCTCTCCCTATCCGCCAATGTTGAATCAATGTCGGGATCTCTTCGATACTACGCCGGACTTGCACGAAGTGGTTATGCTGACGAGACCCGTCAGGCGATTTCGTATCAGGGCACGGTGCTGATCCAACGCGAACCGGTAGGCGTAGTCGCGGTGATCGTCCCATGGAACTACCCACTGGGACTGATGGGAATGAAGATCGGCCCGGCGCTGGCTGCTGGGTGCACAGTCGTGATCAAGCCGTCCCCGGAGACATCGCTTGACGCTGCCTACCTGGTTGAGGCAGCACACGAGGCAGGCATCCCTCTTGGTGTGATCAATCTCGTAACCGGTGGACGCGACACGGGTGACGCGCTTGTTCGCCATCCCCTCGTCGACAAGGTTGCCTTCACAGGCTCCACGGCCGCTGGCCGGGCCATCGGCGCCGTCTGCGGCGCAGCCCTGAAACCTGTCACACTCGAGTTGGGTGGGAAGTCCGCTGCGATCATCCTGGATGATGCGGACTTGTCTCAGGTAATGCAAGGTCTCGCGTTCCTGTCGTTTGTGAACACTGGCCAATCGTGCTTCTTGAACTCTCGGGTGCTAGCGCCACGGTCAATTTATTCGGAGGTTGTGGATGGCTTGTCTGCCGTTGCTGAGAAGTTTGTCATCGGCAATCCTCTAGACCCTTCGACAACCATGGGGCCGCTTGTCTCAGCGCGGCAACGGCGGGTAGTTGAGGATTATATTGCGCAGGGCAGGGCCGCGGGTGCGCGACTTGTTACCGGAGGTGCCCGCCCTAAGGGCTTAGATGCGGGCTGGTTCGTACAACCCACGATCTTCGCGGACGTCGACAACTCGATGACGATCGCCCGGGAGGAGATCTTTGGGCCCGTGGTGTGCGTTATTCCATTCGACACCGAGCACGAGGCTGTCGAAATCGCGAATGATAGCGATTATGGCCTTGCAGGCTCTGTATGGAGCGCCGACAGCGAGCGAGCGCTCACGGTTGCGCGGCGGGTACAGACGGGGACTATTGGCCTAAACATGTGGACCCTCGACCCTGGCTCACCCTTCGGTGGCTGGAAGGCGAGCGGCCTAGGAAAAGAGTTTGGACCCGAGGGACTCGATGCCTATCTGAACACCAAATCCATCAACATCCCGGCTTGAGCCCGGAACAGGAGATACTTGTGAAGGTACATGCGGCAGTCTCCCGCGGTCCGGATACGCTATTCAGCGTCGAGGAATTGGACCTAGTGTCGCGCTATTGAAGTCGGTTGACCTTTGGTCGCGTGGGGGATCATCTGCTCGGCGGTCTTTGTCCCATTCACTGAATGTAGGTGCTCAGACAATCCGTATTTTCGTGGATCGACCGCGAGCGATGTTTAGGTGCGTTTGCCGCGCCGACGGCCTTGGTAGGTCAGGATGGCGCCGGTGGCCAGAAGCGCAGATCCGAGCCAGGTCAGCGGCCACGGACTGGTCCCGGTGGCGGCGAGTTGGTGGCTGCCGGCCGGCGGGGTTGGGGTGACATGAGCGGTCGGAGTCGGGGTCGGGGTCGGTGTCGGGGTTTCGGCGATTGCGGTCAGGGTGAGCCGCGGTCCGCAGAATTTCTGTTTGCACGATGATGGATCGCCGGCGGTTGACTCGCTGTCGATGGTGATATTTCCGGTGCCGACGGAGATCGCGCGTACGGTCAAATGCGCGGTGGCCGTCTTCCCGGGTTCGAGGGTGCCGATAATCCATTCGATGAAGCCTGAGTCAAGGGGAGCACCGCCCGTATCGCCGTCAAAGCGGGTGAACTGGAAATGGCCGAACTGGTCGTTGAACAGATCGAGGCTCACGAAGGCGATGGTGACGTGCGCCGGTTGCGGCCCGTTGTTGTGCACTGTCACGGTGACGACCGTGGAGTGTCCGACGGTGACCTTCGGGGTCGGGGTCGTGACGCGGCTGGTGAGGTCCGCTAACCCGGTGAACCGGATCGGCACGGTGATGGTGTTGTTCGATGGATCCTGATCAACGCCTTGATCCGGAGTGGCCGTGATGGCCAGGCTGGCCGTCGTGGCTGGGATCGCGGACGCGGACGCGGCGAAGGTGATACTGACGCCCACGAATTCTCTGTATGCCAGCGTGCCCAGCGCGCACTCAAGCTGCCCGGGTGTGCTCGGGCTGCACCGCAGCGGGACAGGGGGGACGTCTCCCGCTGCACATCCATCGCTGTCATGTCCAGACCCTCGGGCACGGTGAACCGCAGCGTCGTCGGCGGCGCGCCGAACCCGATGTTGCGCACCGAAAAATCCCACCCGCCGAAAGTCCCGGTGCCGACCGGCTGCTCCGGGACCGGATCCCCGAAGTCGGAAAGCACCTCGATATCGGGTTCGTTGATGTCTACTACCACCGCTGCGGAGTGCAGCGAGTCTTGCGTCACTCCAGCCTGGCCGTAGCTGAGGTCGGCGGTGGACCTGGTCACTGTGGACGGGGCGGCCGGCACCCGCGCGGTGAACCGCACGGTGTGCGCCCCGGTCGCGACCGTGCCCAACGGTATGGTCAGGTCGCCGCCGCTCACCGCGATCTGGGAGCGCGCGACGGCAGTCCCGTCGAAGGTGACCGACCCCGCGTCGGCGGGCAACAACGAATCCTGATGGGTCGTGAGCTTGGCAGAGTCCAAACCGACCACGACATCGATGGTGTAGGTGAACCAGACCATGCCCGGCCCGCGCGCAGCCACCGGCGCGGACCCGGTCAGAGTCGGTGGATCGGCCGCCACCGCCGGCGCTGCCAGGATGAACAGCCCCGCGACCGCGGTCGCTGCGCCAAGCCGGGTGCCGCGGGCCAGCTCGCGAGCGGCCGTCTCACGCTGGATCCACTTGCCGCTCAATCGCGCGACCGCGGCATGGCTGACCAAGTCACACGCGAAGCTCAGCACTGAGTTGCACCGCCAGACGCACTGCCATCTCGATTTCGACGCGCCGGATAGACACGCTTTCGACGTTGATGCCGAACGGGACGCCGAGATCGCGGCAGTAGGTGATGAGGTCGGTAGCCGTGGCGAGAGCCAGCCGGTAGGACGCGTCGAGCGGGTCGGTCGCGTGTCTGAGGTCGTTCTCGATCCAGCGCGGGACGTCAACGCCGAGCCAGCGCAGGAACTCCAGGGTGCGCATCGACCCGCATACCGAGAATGTGAAGACGATGGGTGCGACGCCGGTGCCGCGCTCGGCGCACGCGTAGTGGTAATCGGAGACCAGGTTCTTCGCCGCGTTGATGTCGTAGACGACCTGGGTCACGAAGAAGCGGTTGCCCGCGTCCTGCTTCGCCAGCAGTCGCAGATGTTCGTCGTCGCGCCGACTGTGCCGCTCGGGTATCGCGACACCGCCCACCAACAACGCCGGGTTCGCTTCGCGGCTCAGTGCCTGCGCCTGCGTCAATGACGTCTGTGGCCGGCTTCCGCGGCTGGCCGCTCCGACCAGCACCGTCATCACCCGCGAAGGATCTTGCTCCTCGAACCAGGCCCGCAGCTGCGCAGGTGAGTACTTGCCCACCGCACGGTAGACGATCACCGGGGCTGCCCAGTTAGTGAGGTTGTCGGCGAGGAAGGCCGCCGGGTCAAGGGTCGGCATGAACGGGAAGGGCCGCTGCGCCGGGTTGCGCGCCGCTTCGTCGGCGAGGTCGTAAAGGATTAACCCATCGACGTCCAAGGGCCCGAGGCGAGCGAGGGTGGCGTCGGCGATCTCTTGCGCCCGGTCGCCGGCGCTGGCTGCGCGCGGCGGTGTCAACGCAAACAGGAGGAACTCTCCCGACCCGCTGGCAATCCGGTCGGCCAAACTCATGATCGGCAATGTAACGGCTCGCAAGAAGCCGCCATGCGCGACCTTCGGCCATATTGGGAAGCACTTACGAGCGACTCGCTTTGCATCGGCCGCACATAATCACTTACACAGGGACGGACAACGCACCCCGAAGTCCGCGAAGTAATCGGCGTACTGCGCGAGAGCCGTGCTGAATCGAGGTAAGGTACGTGCCGCCGAACTGACCGCATGTAGTCGGATCCGCAGTCGGTTACGGGTTACGGCTCGACGCGTTCGATGGAGGAGACTCGGTCGATCGAGCGGTCGAAGGAGACGACACGGCCGATGGCGGTGCTCTCGGCACAGGCGACGAGATAGGCCTCGGCGAAGTCGAGCCGATCGATCTCATATACCTCGACCGCGCGCAGGAGTACATCGCGATCCACTACGGAGATCGAGTCGAAGGCGAGCAGTGATCGGATCGTGGTCGCGATCTGCTCGCGCGGCACTTCGTAGTACGACTCCAGAACGTAGATCGTCTCGGCCACGACCAAGTCGGTCAGATAGAGCTTGGACGCCTCCCGTAGGAACGCTGTCGCCCGTTTCGACATGGCCGGCGGGCCACTGGTCAGATGCCGGATCAGCACGTTGGTGTCGACGAACCCGCTCACTGTTCGCGGCCGGCGCGAACGGCCCGGGTCCGGCGGATAACGTCATCCCAGGCGGCGTTGCGCTTGGCCGCCGGCACCGGCACCGACCCCGCCAGACCTAGGAAGTCCGGCGTGCGGGCGACGATCGCCCGGTTGCCCTCCACGTGAAAGACGAGTTCGTCGCCTTCCGCGACACCGAGCGCTTCCCGGACCGCTTTGGGCACCGTCACCTGCCCCTTGGAACTCAACCGCGCTACCGTGTCCACGTCACGTTTCCTTACTTCGAGATGCATGTAAGGATACCCTGCTCGTGGCGGGCAGGCGCCCCGGTAGGGCGCCAGATCGGACCGTCGGTCGTGCGGGCTCGTGCGCGAGGTCGCCTCACCTCGTGCCCTGAGCGTCGACGGCTATATGTCAGTACTTGGCGGCGATTGAACGCTCTGAGCGCTACTGCGAACGGCGAGGCACGCAGCGCATACGGCGATTGAACAGCAGCAGCGCTACTTTCCACGCTGCGATGACCAACAAATGAGCAACACGGGCACTTGCGCGCGTACACGGAGACCGAGTCCCCGCGTTGCCGTGCCATTTGACGCCACCCCGTGTCGGTTCATGGTGGGCGATACTGGGATTGAACCAGTGACCCCTACCGTGTCAAGGCAGACCCCGCCGTCACGACGCGATTGCGGCCGACACGGCCGATTATCAGAATTCCCTACAAGTAAAGGTGTTCATGCCGTTCCGTGCCCTCTCGTGTCGGGCCGTGCCGCGCCGTAGTCGTTGACATTTCGTTGACATCGACCGCTACCCTAGGTCGTATGGGATCCACCCGGGCGCGCGCCGGACGAGACGGCAGCACCCGCTACGTCGCCCTCTACCGCGACCTACGCGGACGGCAGCGCTCCGCCGGAACCTTCACCACCGAAAAGCAGGCCGACAAGGCCTGGCAACGCGCCGAAGCCCTCGTCGAATCCGGCCGACTCGGCGACCTACGCCGCGGCCGGCAAACCTTCCACCACTATGTCGAGACCGTGTGGCTGCCGGCGCATCAGATCGAGGCCTCGACCCGCGAGCGCTACACCTACATGATCGGCAAGCACCTGATGCCGGAGTTCGGTGCGATGCGGATGATCGACATCCTGCCCGAACACATCCGCGACTGGATCGCCAGCCAGAAAGAGATCGGCCTGTCCGCCTCCACGATCGCCGGGAACAAGACCATCCTGTCCGCGATCTTCACCACCGCGCTCAACGACCAGGTCGTGTTCCTGCACCCCTGCGCCGGCGTCAAAACCCCCACCGTCGCCCGCAAGCCCCGAGTAATCATCACGCCCGAGCAATACGACGCCATCCACCAAGCCCTCCCCGGTACAACGACGCGGCTCATGGTCGAGACCGCGATCGAGTCCGGGCTGCGGTGGGGTGAACTCACCGAACTCCGCCCAGCCGATCTCGACCTGCACTCCCGGATGCTCACCGTCAGCCGCGCCGTCACCGAAACCACCGCCCCCGCCGACGGCACCCGGTTCGCCGTGAAGGCCTACCCGAAGGACAAGGAGTATCGCCGCCTCAAGCTCAGCGCCGCCGTCTGCGACGCGTTACGCGACCACATCGCGAACCACAAACTGGACCGTGCCGACCTGCTGTTCCCCTTCGCCCTCCTGGACGCCAACACCGGCCGCACCTCGGCCGACACGACCCCCGCGCGCGAAACAGCGGAGGCGACCGAGCCGACCGGGCGTACCGAACCGAACGACCTAGGCCGGACCTACCCGCACGGCACCCTCACCGCCTACACCCTCGGCAAGTGTCGCTGCGCGCACTGCAAGACCGCGTTCGCGACCTACCGGGCCGACCGCCGCGCGGCCGGCAAAGACGACCCCAGAGGCACCCGGATCGTCAACACCGACGGGCACCTCCCCCGCCGCTGGTTCCGCCACCACATCTGGACCTCCGCGACGGCGGCCGCTCAACTCGCTCACACGGTCCGGTTCCACGACCTCCGCCACGCCCACGCCTCCTGGCTACTCGCCGGCGGCGCCGACATCCAAACCGTCAAAGAACGCCTCGGCCACGGCAGCCTCCGCACCACCGAGAAATACCTCCACACCCTGCCCGACACCGACAACACCGCACTCGACGCACTCCAGCGCACCCGAAACCGCACATCGCGGTAGGTGCTGCACCCCTTCGCTTCGGCATCGGCGGCGCTCAGCGCGCACACACGGCCCTATCGACCGGGTCCGACGGCGGAGGGGTCGCTCCCAATGCGCGAATTGTTCGGTCACCGCGTCGAACTCCCCAGTTCGCCGTGCATTGCCGGCGGCAACACAAGTGGTGTCAAGCGTCGGCGACGGGACGGCGCTCAAGTTTCTGGGGGCACGGCGTCGCGACCGCGAGACGCCGCTGGATCCGACTCGGCCAGGGTTGCGGTTTGGCCGTCTATTCATCTGCCGGCACGAGCGTCAGCCTCGGCCTGTCTGACGACCTGCCGAGCTACCCTTCAACTTTCGTAGTTTGACCAAGCCAGCTCATCCGCGAGTGCCGCCATCGGATCGCCGCATGCAGCGGCTGCGCGGAGGAGCAGCCGCGGTCATTCGCCAGGAAAGTTCACCACGTCGTCAACAGCCGCTGGCTATCGGTGGCGGCCCCGGATACGACACCCACGCCATCTTCTATGTTGGCGTGACCAACGTTGCCGAGGCGCTGGCCAGCGCCGAAGCGCTCGGAGCTACGACCGTTCTTCCACCGCAGCGCACGAGGGCGGGCAAGTCACTGTCTCACTTCCGCGATCCTGCTGGGAACCTGGTAGGCATTGCCGGGCCAGCCTGACAATCAGGCGGGACGCGCGAGTGCTCTGCGGAGCATTCGTGAACACATGGCGCCCGCAGCACGCGCTACCCGTCGTTACGGGACACGGTGGGCTACCAGCCAGTGTGGGCGTTATCCGCGCAGATCAGGAATTCGGGGCCCTAAATGTTGCGGTTAGCCGAGCGGGGAAGGTACCCGCCCAGCTGCCGGCGCGGCCGATGCTGAGCGCCGCCGGAGGATCTCTACGCATCGGCTTTCGGGCCAGTTAAGAACTCAGTGGACGGACAGCCCGCCGTCGATAAGGATCGCATGACCCGTGATGTAGCCAGAAGCGCGGCTGGAGAGGAATACCGGCGCGCCCGCGAAGTTCTCCGCCAAGCCGTTGCGACCGATCATCGTGCGCGCCGCCAGCGCCGCCACCCGTATTGGAGAGCTCGCCTCGCACTGCTTGTCGCCGGCGGCCTTCTCGCACCCGCGCTCCCCTCAGTCCTGAGACAGGCCGTACGGCGAATACGGTGAGATTGCGGTTCCAAGAGGATTCCAAGTAGATGCCAAGAAGACTTCGACCGGACCGTGGTGCACTAAACCCTGGTGCACTAATTGGCAGTTAATCCAGCGAGGCCGCTGCGCTCGATCGTGTCGACAGGAGGCGGCCACTTCTGCGCGGGCGCCAACCCCAACTTCAACTACCGCCTTGACACATCGTCGGCCCGAGCGTTCCTCTCCCAATTCGTGACATAGAGGTGATGGCAGATGAGTTCACTGTGGGCGCGTTTACTGCTCCGGCATCCATGGCGGGCGTTGCTCGCCGGCGCGGCGGTGATCTGCACGGCGGCCGTGACGCAAACTGCCTCGGCGACGTCGGCGACGCCCCCGGCGCATCAGCGCGCCGCCGGTGCGGGGACCACGATGATCGAAGGGGGCACCGGAGGGACCAGCCCGGTCCCGGTCACTACCATGGTCGCCTTCCATGCGACCGGCAACGGCGGAGACTTCGAATGCCTGGCCCTGGCGCCGCCGCAGCCCACCGGTGCGGGCAGCGGCGCGTTTACCACCAACGCTATGTATGTCACCGGAACGGTCAGCTCGTTGGAAGTCAACGGCGACGCCGCGGTGCTGCGCGGTGTGGCTACTGTGACCGGCTTGGGCGCCGGGCAGCATCAAGCGTTCACGGTGACCATCAGCGACGGCGGCCCGGGCGCGACCGTCGTCTTGACGGTTTCCGGGCTGACATTCCACGAGATTCTCGTTGATGGCCATTTCAGCATCGGCTGACTGCGGCCGCCACGATAAGAGGCAGCTAGTGCCGAAGGGGGAGCGGTGAAGACACGATCCGCACTTCTTGCATTTGCTGCTGCCGCCGCTTTACTCGCGGTCGCACCGGGTCGCGCCGCAGCGGATCCGAACAACGCGAGCGGCACGTGGGAGCTGCACGTCGAGGTGCCGAACGTCGCGATGGCGTCGAATGGGGACACGCTGGCAATCACGGGCATGGGCGTGTTCTCGACGCACCCGAAGACGGTGACGGCGAGCGGCGAATTCACCCACGACGTCGCGGGCGGCGGCATGGCCACGGGCACCTGGACGGCGACCGATCTGCTGAGCTTCCAGTTCTACGGCTGCGGTGTCGTCCCGTCGATCGGGGTCACCACCCCGCCGGACTCGTGCGGGGGTGCGCTGAAGATGCGGGTGGTGTTAACACCCGCGGGAACGAGCCTGACGATCCCCGGGATCATTACGGTCTTTTGCGTCATCGGGCCGCAGGCGCCGCCGCCGCACGACAACCCGACTCAGCCGGGCGAGGAGGGAATGACAGCGGTCGTTCCCGGGATCGCCAACTTCAACAAAATCGTGTCGGGCATGAACGTCTATGTGCAGACGTCATAGGACGGCGAGCAGCAGCCATCACGGCCATCCTCGCGCTCGCAGCTTAGAGGACATGCTGCCGCTGCCAGTGCCGGAGCCTCCGACAGCGGGCTCGTGCGGGGATTCTTTCTGAATCCCGGCGGAGCATGGCTTGCGCGGCGGCACCTGCCCGCTCGCCGAAGGCAGAGAAAGACTGCAACAGAAAAGAGCAGATCAACCGCTGGGAAAGGAGGCAGCATGCGAATTAGAACACGCTACTGGGGTCTCGGGGTGTTGGTGACGCTCGCCGCCACGGCGGCGGTGCTGTTCGCAGCACTGCCGTCGTCGGCCTCCGGCAGTGCTCAGCATGTCCGCTGGGACATCGTCAGCACGACCGGGGTGCCTCCCGGGCCCCTCAACCCCGGCGGACACGCCTCTGCGACGGCCCCTAACGGGGGCGACACGATCACGCTCACCGGGTTCGGCACCTTCGTCGCACCCGGGGGCGGAGGGTCGAGCGCCGCGACCGGGGGAGGCACGTGGGCCACCTCCAGTGGCGGAAGCGGCACCTACACGGTCACCGGGCTGGTCAGCTGGGTCAACGCGGGTTCACAGGGCCCGACCACGCCACCGTTCATCGACAATATCGATCACGGGACGAGGGTGAACGGTACCGCCGTCGTTAGGGTCGCGTTCTCCGACGGCAGCGAGGGCGTCTTGACGATCGGCTGCCACGGACCCGGAGCGCCGCCCGGAATCTTCGAGGGCATCGCGACCACGAAGGGTTACACGACCTACTACAACGTGCCGGCCCCTGTCCCCGGCGTGGACGACGGCCGCACGAACTTCCACGTTCGCTAGGACGCGAAACGACGACCGGGAGGGAGGCGTCCACCGCCTCCGTCCCGGCCCGGCAAATGGCGAACAAGCGGAACAGAGTGCTCGATGACGCGTCACCACGAACAGCCGGCAACCCGCGGACATCCGCGCGCTTCGCTGTCAGACGTCGGCCTGTCTCGCCGGCAGTTCCTCGCCGCCGCCGGAGCGGGCGGTGCGCTCCTGCTGCTGCCAGGGCTTCCCCAGACGGGCTCCGCCGCCCGCCGGGTCGGATCGACCAGGCCGGGCGACAGCGTCGTCGTTTCGTGGAACGAGGCGTTGCTGGAGGGGGTGCGCGGCTCGAAGCTGGGCCCGCCGATGGTCGCCCGAGCGCTCGCGATCGGGCACACCTGCATCTACGACGCCTGGGCCGCCTACGACCACAAGGCGGTCGGCACCCGCCTCGGCGGGTCGCTGCGCCGGCCACCCGCCGAACGCACGCTCCCGAATATCCAGCAGGCGATCAGCTGTGCAGCCTACCGGGCGGCCTGCGACCTGTTCCCGGGCAGCATGTCGTCCGTCTTCGATCCCCTGATGCAGACCCTCGGCTACGACCCCGGCGACCTGTCGACCGATACCTCGACGCCGACGGGGGTCGGCAACGTCGCCGCCCGGGCCGTGCTCGACTTCCGCCACCGCGATGGGGCCAACCAACTCGGTGACCAGCCGGGCGGCATCCCCGGCGTCCCCTACTCCGACTACACCGGTTACACACCCGCGAACGCCCCGATGGACATCCGCTTCCCGTTTGATCCGACGACCGTCCACGACCCCAGCACATGGCAGCCGCTGCGCTACGTCGACGGCAGCGGCAACGCAGTCACGCAGGGATTCGTCGGCGCCCACTGGCAGCAGGTCGCCCCGTTCGCCCTCAGCCCCGGCTCGCTGCGCTCAGCGGACGGCCCGGCCAGGTACGGATCGGCGCACTACCGCGCCCAGGCGCAGGCCCTGCTCGACCTCAGCGCCGGGCTCACCGACGAGCAGAAGATGATCGCCGAGTACTGGGCGGATGGCCCCCACTCCGAGCTTCCGCCCGGGCACTGGAACCTGTTCGCGCAGTCCGTCTCCCGCCGCGACCACCACGGTGTCGACGAGCACGGGATCGAGCGGGACGTTAAGCTCTTCTTCGCGCTCACCAACGCAGTCTCCGATGCTGGCTGCTGCGCCTGGGACAACAAGCGGGCCTTCGACTCCGTCCGACCAATCACCGCCATCCGCATGCTCTTCCGCGGTCGGCCGGTCAGAGCCTGGGCCGGCCCCTACCACGGCACGAAGCTGATCGATGGCGCCGCCTGGATTCCCTACCAGCCGACAACCTTCCCCACCCCTCCCTTCCCCGAATACTCCTCCGGGCACAGCAACTTCAGCGCCGCCGGCGCCGAGATCCTAAGGCTGTTCACGCACAACGACCGCTTCGGCGCCTCGGTGACACTCCCGGCCGGCAGTTCACGCGTCGAGCCCGCGGCGGTGCCGGCGAGCGATCTGACGCTCTCTTGGGCGACCTTCTCCGAGGCGGCCAACCAGGCAGGCGTCTCACGCCGCTACGGGGGCATTCACTTCGAGCAGGGCGACCTGGACGCGCGCGCCACCGGACGGATCGCCGGCCGGGTCGCCTGGGAGAAAGCCCAGGACTACTGGCACGGGAATTAACTGCCAGCCGGCACGACGAGCCGGCGGTCGCCGAAGCGTTGAACGGGAACGCAGATCCCTCAATGCGCAAGTAGTCGCGCTCCTGGAGCGCAGCCGCGAGCGCAACGCGCAGGGGTAGAGGGACAACCCAGCATGGCCGTGGTAGCAACTGGATCGAGACGACGCTGAATAAGGCGCTCGCGGAGGCCTGCCTTGCGCTGATTGAAGAAAGCGCGCCATTAGCGATCAGAATTCACTACCGGGGCGTGCCTCTAGCTGACTACGCCAAACAGGAAGCTCAGCTCACGCGCGCGGAGGCCGACCGGCGCAACGCCGCAACACGCTGCAACGGGCTGCTTCCGTGCCGGCGCAGACAGCGGCGACGCTGGGCCGTAGTCGGGCGGCCAGGTCGGCTCGGCAGCGGCCGACTGGCGGACGATCAGCAGACCGGCGACAATTGGCACGTCGGGTGATCGCGTCAGTGAACTCCAGGCGATCACCGGACCAGCGATTCACGCGGACGTGACCGTCCACCAGCGGGCGAACGGCGCTGGCCGGCGAACTATCGGTCGACGCGCGCCGAGCCGTCGATCTGCGCGCCTCGACAATCGCCTCCGGCGAGCTGGCACGCGCGCAGATCAGATCGTCTGTGTCGGTCCGAACGACCGCCGATGTTTACCGGACAAGTAGCCGATGAGCGGAACCTGTTCCAGCGTCTACTCGGGCATGTCGGCCTGGCTCACCAAACAGGTCACCTGCTGTAGACCGCACGCTTCTAGCTCCACTTGTGATGCCTCCGCTCGTCGGGTCCAAAGAATTGCAGAAGCGGACGTGCAGGAGAGATCGACTCGACGCAACGCATCAACGGCAGCGCACAAGGTCTTCCCGGAGTACACCAGGTCATCCACCAAGTGGATCGGAGTCCCCGGCGCGAGACGCTCGCCCACGAGACGACCATCGCCCACAGTCGGATCGTCGCCGTAACTGACGAAGTAGGTCTTCGGGGTACTACGTACAAGGACTGCGGGAATCCCGAGCCTCAACGCTAGCGCGCCGACCAACGCCCAGGACCCTTCATCGGCACCGGCCAGGGCGTGTCCCTCAGGCACCGTCTTGGCCAACTCCTCGACCACCACACCGAAGTCATGTGGGCTCCCGAGAATCCGCTTCAGGTTCGTGAATCCGCGAGCGATCCACCCGCTATGGTCAGACACCTCGTTGTCGGACACGCAACGGGCAACGATGTCCACCACGACTGGCGCAGCGACAATCAAGACCCGCACTCACGCACGGTAGCCCCACGACTGAACGCGCTCACATGCCGCGATCCGCGCGCATGTCGGCATGGCGAAGGCGACGCTCGATCGCCTGATCGAGATTAGGCCGCAGCTGGTTTCACGAGGACGGCCCTTGTATACAACAGGTGGAAACCCTGCCGTTGCGCGTTCTGGTGGGACTTCGACCCGGGTTGGGCGACGATCACGGCCAGGTCACACCCCTCAGCGATAGCCTCGGTCAGGCGCAGCGACAGGAGGGCGTTCTGGATCCCGCGGCGACGATGGGCGGGGACGGTGGCAGCGCCGGCGAACTGGGCGATCCCGTCGACGAACCGGAGCCCAGCGCCGCCGGCGAGGGAGCCCCCACGGACCGCGGCATAGCGACGAACACCGGCGACGGCCCCGTCGCGCATCGCCTCCTCGTAGATTGCGCGCGGGAACTCCTCGTGCCACGCGAGACCTTGCGTGTCGGGCTGGGCGACAGCGTCGGCCATGACCGCGAGCCACGTGTCGAACTCATCGTCGGGGCTCGGGCGGATGTCGATGCCCGGCAGTGGCACCAAGGTCTCACGCTCGTCGAGGGATCGGCCCAACACATTCTCGAAGGACTCCAGTCGGTAGCCGCGAACCGTGAGCATCTCCCCGACCGCGGGGTCGGCGAGGTGGGCCAACTCGACCTGCGTGGGTGCCCCGCGAACGGAGAATGCGTGCTCGATCGAGTCGAGCTCGGCCGGCGTGGGGACGCCGTCGAAGCCGAGACCGGTCACCTTGTTGTACGGTGATCCGTCGCCGGCGAAGCTCGCGACGCCGCCGGCGACCGGCGTCGAGAACACGGTCGCGTCACGACGTCGGGCCGCGGCGTTCATAGCGCTGATGAGGTCGACCTCGGCCTGCTCGACGCGGCCGGCGAGCTCGACGTCGCAGAACAGGGAAGCAGAAAGGGTCGACATCGGACCTGCGTCCTCTCCCCTGGCCGCCGGGACACGGCGGCCAGATCTCGTCCGGTGGTCATGCTTCTCATAAGTCCGCCGCAGCGGTCGATTCGTTACACGCCCGTCGGGGAATCCTATTGATCTCGCGCGCCCCTCGGGCGGCGTCCGTCCCCGTCTAAGGCAGGCCGGCGCCCAGGACTCGA
Organism: uncultured Actinomycetota bacterium; assembly: GCA_963809815.1. Lineage (GTDB taxonomy): Bacteria > Actinomycetota > Actinomycetes > Mycobacteriales > Jatrophihabitantaceae > CAVVJA01. Next base: position 132,508 of record CAWELM010000010.1, on the reverse strand, counting down.
CAGCGACATCGAATCGCAGGGTCCCGATGGAGCCCCGTGTCAACGCACGAATCTGCCGCTGGCCGGGGCGAGGTAGCCGCCGCAATTGCCGCATTGTTTGTGCATTGGCGTGTACGTGGGGACGCTCGAGAGCCGATACGTGCGCCGACGGTTCTGAGATCCGAGTGCGCAGATGGATCTCAGTATGTCGCTGGGTTCGACCCGAAGTACCGTTGGCCGCGCCGACCGGCAGGCGGTAGATGAGGCGCACGGGTTGGCGAAGTCGATGGCGGCGTCGGCCAAAATAGGCCGGTGTTGGGTCTGCAGATGGTCGTTGTCCTCGGCGTCGCTCTGCTGCTATGCGGGGGTCTGGCCCGGCGCGTCCCGGTCGCGCCGGCGCTGCTATTGGTGCTGGTCGGGGTGTTGATCGGCTTCGTGCCGACGCTGCGGCGTGGACAGTTGCCGCCGGAGGTCGTTCTGCTGTTGTTCCTGCCGGCGCTGCTGTATTGGGAAAGTCTGACCACGTCGTTACGCGAGATCCGCAGCAACCTTCGCGTGGTGGTGCTGACGAGCACCGCGTTGGTGGTGGCCACTGCCGCCGCTGTGGCGGTGACCGCGCACGCACTCGGACTCGAATGGGGCCCGGCCTGGGTGCTCGGTGCCGTCGTGTCTCCGACCGACGCCACTGCCGTCGGCATACTCGCCCGCGCGCTGCCGCGCCGCACCGTCACGGTGCTAAAGGCCGAGAGCCTGGTCAACGACGGAACCGCTTTGGTGATCTACGGGCTGGCGGTGGGGGTCACCGTCGGCGAGGACCATCTCGGCGCAGTGCACGTGACGTGGCTGGTGGTCCTGTCTTACGGCGGAGGCCTGCTGGCAGGTGGCCTGGTTGGGTTGATCAGTTGGCAGCTGCGCCGCCGGATCGATGACCCCCTGCTGGAGAACATCGCTGTGCTGGTGACTCCGTTCGCAGCCTTCCTTTTGGCCGACTCCATACACGCATCGGGCGTGCTCGCCGTTGTGGTGTGTGGACTGCTCATGAGTCAGCTCTCGCCGCGCGTTACCGGGGCGGCAGCCCGCCAGCAGACCACCGAGTTCTGGACGCTGGCCGCTCAGTAGTGCGCTGTTCGTGCTCGTAGGGCTGCAGACGCAGACGGCCGTGCGCGGTCTCACCAGCGCCTCGGCGGGCCGGACCGTCGAATACATTCTCGCGGTGACCGGCGTGGTCATCGGTACCCGCTGGGCCTGGGTATACACGACGCCGTACCTCATCAGGATGATCGACCGCCGCCCGGCGCAACGACTACGCCGGATCGGTGCCCGGCAACGGACGGTGAGCGCAACCGTCGGCTTTCGCGGTGCGATCTCGTTGGCGGCCGCGCTCGCTGTCCCCCGAACGCTGCATTCCGGAGCGCCGTTCCCTGACCGCGACCTAATCGTGGTCGTTACCTGCGGGGTGATCGTGCTGACGCTCCTGCAGGCGTTGCTGCTCCCCGGCGTGGTTCGCTTCGCCCGCCTACCGGTCGACACGTCCGTGGAGGAGGAGCGGCATTTCGCCGAGGTGACGACCACCGACGCCGCCTGGCAGGCACTCGACGACACCGCAGCCGAACTAGGCACCGCCGAGCTGATCCGCGAGCAGGTGCGTCACCAACTCGACAAGCGTCGCAAGCTGCTCGCCGTCGACCACGCCAGCGACGACCCGGTCGTCCAGCACCACGACCAGTACACCGCATTACAGTTGGCGCTCATCGCTCGCAAACGGGTCACGCTGCTGCAACTGCGCGACGACCGGCGCATCGACGACATCGTCTTACGCCAGGTCCAGGCCCGCCTCGACTCCGAAGAGATCCGCCTATCGCGCGGCGCGCCCAGCGAATAGCGAACGCCAAACCGAGCCGAGACGCACACGGGCAGCTTGAACCGCCCACTCATACAGCCAGTACGACGCCAGCGACCTTGCGCACTCCCCCGAAGCTAGGCGCCAGATTCAAAAGCCATCGACGATTCGCTAACAGGCCTTGACGGCATTGCAACCGTGAGGGTACCTTCCACATCATTTAATTAGCCAGACAGGAAAGTACCGCACCATGACGATGACCAGCAGGGACGACGACCGGCTGAGCAAGACCTTCGCCGCGTTGGCCAATCCCACGCGGCGAGCGATCCTTGCTCATCTTGCGCGAGGCGAGGCCACCGTCAACGAGCTAGCGGCACCATTCGAGCTGACACTGCCGGCAATCTCCAAACACATCAAGGCACTCGAGCGGGCCGGGTTGGTGACCCGCGGCCACCTCGCCCAGTACCGGCCGTGTGCCCTCGACGCGAGCCCACTGGCAGAAGTAGCAACCTGGGCAGAGCAGTACCGGCCCGTCTGGGAAGCTCGCTTCGATCGGATGGACGACTACCTCACGCAACTGCGACACAACCGAATGACCGAGGGACACCATGACTGACAACGTCGGTTCACAGGACGCCGTGACGATCGAGCGGATATTCGACGCGCCGGTCGGTCTGATCTGGCAGATGTGGACGCACCCGGAGCATTTCGCGGCCTGGTACGGGCCAGCAGGCGCGACAATTCCGGTCGCCAAGATGGACGTACGTGTCGGTGGCACGCGACTGGTAGGCATGCAGGTGACCACACCTAACGGCCCAATGCAGATGTGGTTCACCGGCGAGTACCGCGAGGTCATCGAGAACAAACGCCTCGTCTACACCGAGTCGATGTCCAACGAGAACGGCGACATCCTCGCTCCCTCGGACATGGGCATGCCCCCTGGCCATCCCACGACAACGGAGGTACGCGTCGACCTCGAAGATCTCGGTGGGCGCACGAAGATGGTCATGACCCATGTGGGCATTCCCGCTGACTCTCCTGGCGCAATCGGTTGGGCGATGGCGATCGACAAGTTGGCCGCCTACATCGACATGCGGCGCTAGACGTCCGGATGTCTGCCGCTGTCCGGCAGCGCGGCGTGGCGTTTCACGCTCATGCCGTGATCCGTCCGAGCCGGACTGCGCCCAGGTCGGTCTTACGGCGCCGACGAGAGTGAAGTGTCGCCGGTACCCGTCTGTGCCGTCCGGGCTGCGGCCAGATGCGGATGTTCTCGTAGGCGGTCCTCTCCGTACCTCCCACGCCAATGGGCCATCATCGGCAACTCGTTACGGTCGAAATACCTTTGGAGAAGGCCAGCGATCGAGCCGGCGCAGGCCGTGGTTCACCACCGGCCGAACTGCTCAACGCCACCGCCGTGGACGGCGTGGGAGAGAGTTCGCGCACTTGGCGCACACCGGCGTACGACGTCGCAGACCGGATACCCGCTCGATCGGACCCAGCACGACCTTGCCGGCCGGCTCGTTGCAAAGAACGCAACGCTCACCCGGACGAGGTTCCGTTACGACGGCCAGATGACTCTCGATATCCGGAGTATGCCCTTCCCGAAAGGTCAGCACATGCGCGGGCTTCGGCGTGCGGGTAAGGGCTTGCTCAGTTGCTTGGGGTTGGAGACGACCGAAGTTCGGCCGGGTGCAGTCGCGGTCAGCTCTTGTGGGCGAGAAGGACGACCGCGGAGACGATGAAGGCGATGAGCAGAATCTGCTTGACGCCTGAGTCTTGCGGGCCGGCCGGTGATCGAGCCGCCGAGGAAGTAGGCGACCAGGCCGGATGACAGCGTCCTGATGGTCACCTCGGCTGCGCTCGCCACGACCAACCTGTTCCAGCACGGTGGCGCGCCTGATCGCGTTACGTCACGGGCGTGGCGTGGGATCGCAACAGGTTCAACGTGCGACGAGGAAGCGAAGATGAAGTACAGGACGAGAGCCACCGCGGTATTCCAGCCGTCACGCACCGATCAGTTACTCGTCGGCGGCTGACTGATCCCGGCCGTCGTTCGCCGAAATCATCGCGGTTTCAGGTATAGACGTGCGCACACTCCCGTCGATCTGTACGGGATGCAGCGCAAGATGAGCGCGAACACGCTTACGCAGGTCGGACGCTATGTCGCGACGGGTGCCTGGATGACGTACCTCCGGAGATGCCGATGAGCGCGCGGTGGAAGTCGCCCTACCGGACTGCCGGTAGTCGGATCGTGATCGTGGTTCCGGTGGTGCCCGAGGTGTGCAGTTCGACTGTTCCGCGATGAGCGACGACGATAGATTCGGCGATCGCGAGGCCGAGGCCACTCCCTCCTGTTGTTCGTACGCGAGAGTCGTCTGCTCGCCAGAAACGATCGAAGGCGTGGCTTGCTTGTTCATCGGTCATTCCCGGCCCATCGTCGGCGACGCTGACGACGACCTTGTCGTCATAGAGCCGGGCGTCAAGGCTGATCCGACCACGCCGGTCGGTGTGGATCGCCGCGTTGGTGAGCAGGTTTCGCATCACGCGTAGCAGTGCCGGTTCGTCGCCGAGGACGGCGAGACCGGTTTCGACCGCACTGATGATTTCGCGGTTTGGGTGTGCGGCGCGAGTCAGTTCGACGGCTTCACGAACCAGCTCTGTGAGATTGACCGGCGACGTGGCGAGCGCTTGGCCGTGGTCGCCGCGGGCGAGGGTGAGTAGGTCATCGACGAGGCGCGCCATGCGGTTGCCCTCGGCCTCGATGCGAGCCATGGAGTCAGAAGTCGTCTCCGACCCCGCGCGGCTGTGGCGCATGCGCTCAAGTTCGGCGTAGCCACGTATCGAGGTCAACGGCGTACGCAGCTCGTGCGATGCGTCGGCAAGAAATTGCCGCATCCGATGTTCGCTCACAGTGCGAGCGGTGAACTCATCTTCGACCGCATCGAGCAGGGCGTTGAACGCCTGAGTGAGTTCGCCCGCCTCGGTGTTGGACTGCCCTTCGTCTACGGGCGCCCGCCTGCTGAGCCTGGCCCCCGGCATGGCCAGATCCGCCGACACCAGCCGCGCCGTTGTCGTCAGTCGTTTCAACGGGCGCAAGCTGTACCGGATGCCGATGGCTGCGCTCGCCGCCACGACCGCCGCGGCGAACGCCAGAAGAAGTTCGAGGAGCACCAGGCGATGCAGCGGCCCCTGTACTGAGTCTGTTGAAAGGCCTATGACCACGGTGCCCTGCAACTGCGGTTGCGGTTCGGAAATGACACGCAGGCTCTGGCCGTCCATCGTGCGAACCGTTACCGGCTGTGGGTCCGGCGAGGCGAGCCGAGCGCGATCGTCTTCTGACAACCACATGTGGCGAACCTCGCCGCTGGAAGGCAGGACATCGAGCACCGCCCCACCGTTGCCTAGCTGGGTCATCCACAGCACCTGTGGTGTCGGTCCGTGGTCGTGCTCGTCATGAATCACCTGATAGAGCGAGCCCTGCGCCGCCGCTGTGAGTTGGCTGTCGAGGCGGCTGGTCAGGTCGCTGCGAACCCGCGCGTATGCGAGATAGCCCGGGACCGCCACGAGGACGGCGGACAGCGTTACGGCACCGACGATGAGCCTGCTCGCCAGCGAGCGCGGCACCATCGACCCCAGAAAACTAGCCAGCCGGTGACCGGGGGCGCGGCGCGCGCCCGGCACTGGGGTATGCGGAGCTTCCACCATGCAGAGGGTGACTGCTTAACCCGCGCAACACCTGTACGACATGAAGGAAGAGACTGTGTGCACGTTAGGAAGCGCCGCGCGGACTCGTCCGCATTTGCCGCGGTCAGCGTGAAACGCTATGCGGCCAAGCGGATCTGCCGCTGTCGGCGCAGAACGTCTTTCTATGCCGCCGAGAGTGCGCATGCTCGTGCCGAATGGTCGACGTTGCCGGCGGCGCATGGAGACATGACCCGGCTTCGTGCGCGCCGGGCTGGTGCTCTGGTTCCTCGGTACCCACGCTTACTGCGTGAAATCACGATTACCCGCAGCTCCTACGGCGGAGCCCGCGGTGTGACCTACGCGGAGGACCACGTCGCCAGGACCATCGGCATTTGTCGGGTGCCTGCCGGCAGCGAAATCGTTGTCGCAGGCGAGTGCGGCCGTCGAAGGGACACGATGGAGGTCGAAGGGACGCGATAGAGATGGCCGGTACCGCAAGGCCCACCCGTCGAGAGTTGCTCGGCGAGATTTGGGATGTCGTCACGAGCCTTCCCATTTTCCTGACGGCACCCCTCTACCGTCCATGGCACCTCCACTGGGGCGCGACGCCGGCCGAGACCGCCGAGGATCTACCAGGTGATGCGCTGATACCGGACGCGCAGTTCACAGCGACCAGGGCGATATCGATCGATGCCCCACCCGAGGCGGTCTGGCCATGGCTGGTGCAGGTCGGGTGTCTCCGCGCCGGCTTCAACAGCAATGACCTGCTCAACAACCTCGCCCACCCACGATCGCCACTGCGGACGTCACTCCAAGGCAGCCACACCCAACTGCGAACCCGCGTCGTCTTTGTTTGCCGCTCAGTGCCGGGTCTCGACTGGCCCACTTTCCGCGGCCATTTCCTCATCGCCTTGCCCAAGCCGGCGGTGGAACAGATCCAGCACGTGTCCGAGGCACTGGCGCGCGAGCTCGGGGTCGTAGCGAGGGCCCTCGTCGCGGCCGAACGCATGCTGGCCGTTCACCTCCACCCACGAGAAGCGGGTTCCGGCATCTTCGAGCGCCGCGTGGATGCGCTCACGGCCCTCACGCGGAATATGCGGATCTTGGCGGCCCCAGATCATCAGCACCTCGCCGCCAATCTCCCCGACCCGCTCCAACGTGTCGTCATCCATACCCTGGCCAAGACCGTGCTTGTGGATGTCGGTGGCGTAGAAGCAGGCCGCGGCCCGGACATCGGGATTGAAGGCGGCACGGAAGGAAAGATGACCGCCGATACAAATCCCGATCGACCCGAGCTTGCCGGTGCACGAGGGATGGTCGGCGAGAAAGTCGAGCACGGCACGGGCGTCCGCGTCGTAGGAAGCAAGCTCTTTCGTGATCTTGTGGGAGTTGCCCCGCTCGGCGCCCGCCGCGTCGTAGGCGAGGACGACACCAGGACCGTCCTCCAGCTCGTGGAAGATCTCCGGCACGGCAACGGTGTAGCCGTGGCCGGCGAGAAAGGCGGCGGTCCGGCGGATGGGACCGGTCACCTGGAAGATCTCGGAGAACAGCACGAGCCCGGGGTAGCGTCCCGAGGCCGCCGGACTGAGGACGTAGGTGCGCATCGGGCCGCTGGGCGTCTCAAGATCGACGTATTCCTCCGGGGCGATGATCATTCGCCAACCCTAACGGGTGTCGCTCCTTTGGACTGACCTGAGAGTCAGGCGGCAAGATCGAGTTGTTGGAAGTGATCGAGGTGGTTGCGGCGGAGTTCCTGCTGCTGGTGCCATCGCCAGTACTCGGCGAAATCACCGTTGGCGATGACGGCGCGCAGACGCAGGAGCTTCGGCGCTCGGAGTGGTCCACCTCGCGCCGAGCGGCGTGGGCGAGGGCACGCACGTGCGCGACGGCATGACGCAACTCGGCGTGCGTGTCGCGCTCGTTCAGGCCAGCTGTACCGCTGCCCTACTCCTGGCGCAGCGTTTGCCGGGTGGCCCCGATCCCATACCGGTGATCGGAACCAAGACGCCCTTGGTGGTTGACGGCTCAGTGGCCTGCGCCGCGGTTGCCAGCCCGAGCCGGGACCTTGGCGCGTACATCGCCTCATCGAACGTTGTCGAGGTCGGCTGCTGAAGGCCGACCGCGAGCAGGGCCGTCGCAAGTCCGCCCGTGAACGACGTCGAGATGTAGTCACCGACCATCGGGCCTTGCGAGGTCAACGCGATCTGGCTTGGCGCCATCGGCCCGGCGAGTTGGATTGCCGGACCCCAGTGCGCTCCGCCGTCGGGCGAGGAGATGTAGCCGACCTCGAGCCGGCACAAAGTGCCGCAGGCGGCGGTGGGGTACAGCCCAGTCTCCAAGTGGCGAACGCGTGCGGCGCGCGGGAGCACCACGCTCCTGTCTCGCTAGCTTGTTGGTGTGACCTTGCCGTACGTCCCGACGAAGACGGCCGGGTCGGAGCAGTTGCCGGTAAGGGTGTGGTGAGCGGGACCGGGCTTAGCAACTCCCACAGGCAAGAGAACGCAATCTGAGCCTCCGAAGCTAGCCACCGTCAGAATGCCATAGGTCGTGGGCGAAACCGCCACCCAACCAACGGCCTGAACCTGGAAAGTGAAGGGGCCGCCCGGTGTCGTGGTTGTCACCTGTCCGCTGCCTGTAGCGGTGCCGTCGGCGAGCAAGGTGCCTTCGACAGACCCAACAGTCCCGATACCACCATTGCCACCTTTCCCGTGAACAACGTACGTCGCGATCACCGTGGAGCCGCTTGCCTGGGCTACCCCCGGCGCAACCAGGCCCATCAAGATCGCAACGAAAGCAGTCGAAGACAGTAGAAGCCCACGAACACGCATCTCTGGACCCTCCCTCGGCTCGCCACCCCCCCGGTGACGATCTGCCCGGAGGGTACATGACCTGTGAGTCTGTCGTCCGGCCTCGCAGGTCCCACGCGCTCCACCGTCGAAGGGGTGAACGAGTTTGGTCATCGGCAGCCGGCCTGGCTGCAACGGCTGAGCGGATCCGCCGACCGCTGCGACCTGGGCGCCCTCGGCGCCCCTGTCGCCACCCCAACCCGGCCGGCCAAGGACGCTCCAGCCGGGTGGCGCTGGGCGATCAGGCCGGACAGGAGCTTGGGCTCGTCATCCGGGTCGTCAACGTCCGACTCTGAGCCGTGATGGGCGCCGCCCGAAAGCACAGAGCGCCGATTGTTCCGACGTCGGGGTTATCCCGACCTGAGGCTGGATCGCCTGCGGGGTAAGGGAATCGGCCTGATTGGGTCGGGATAATCGCGCTGTTTGGGCTGATGTTTCCTCCATCCATTCGAGGAGAAGGAGGAGCAGATGTCATCGAGCATCACGAGTGGGGTGGGGCGAGAGACGGTCGGCTTCTCGCCTTCGCCGGCCGGGTCGCTGGTGGACGGGTTCGTCGACTACCTGCGCGGGCAGCGTGGTGTGTCCGCCCGAACCGTCGAGGCATATGTGTCCGATGTTCGCCGTTTCCTGGCTCGTCGTGGTTGGCGCGGCGTCGACGAGTTGAGTGCGGCGGAGGTCTCTGCAGCGGTGTTGGGTGAGATGGAGAGCCGGTCGCCGGCGTCGGTCCTCGCTATGGGTGCGCGCTGCGAGCGTTCCTGCGCTACTGCCACGTGACCGGGCTGAACCAGACTGACCTGTCGGCGGCGGTGCTGCCGGTTTCCGGGCGGCGGCGTTCGCTGCTGCCGCAGGGGATCAGCCCCGCGCAGGAGCATGCGCTGTTGCGTGCCTGCGATCGGCGCCGCGGGACCGGCCGGCGGGATTATGCGGTGATCGTGCTGATGCTGCGACTCGGGCTCAGGGCCAGCGAGGTCGCGGTCCTCGCGTTGGACGACCTGGACTGGCGGGCCGGGCTGCTCACGGTGCACGGCAAGCGAGCACAGGTGGACCAGTTGCCGTTGCCGGTTGATGTCGGGGAGGCGATCGCCTCGTATCTGCGGCACGGCCGACCGCGCACGTCGGTGCGGGAGGTGTTCGTGCGGGTGATGCCGCCGCGGGTCGGGCTGACCCGACACGGGGCCTCGAACCCATGCCCGCGACGCATCCCTTCCGTACGTTGCCCAACGTGCTTGCCACGCCGCACCTTGGTTATGTCACACGGAACAACTACGCGGCCTACTTCACCCAGGTCATCGAAGACATCGAGGCCTATCTGGCCGCCCGGCCAATACGGGTTCTCGGCGACTCGGGATGAGCCGAACAGGATCGGCGTCGTACCACTGACCCGTTGAGCTCAACCTGCGGCGCTACTCGCTCGGCGCATGATGCAGGAGTAAATGCATGCGCTGACCATGAGCCTGGTCATGGGTGTGGTGCTCCTGTTGGTGCTGCGAAGCGCCGACCTCAATCACCCCAAGCAACACACGCCTCTCTATGCCCTAAGACTCGGCCTTGGGATTCTGCTGAAGTCACCTAGCGGCGATATGCTCCGCGCTGTGTGCGGACCGTGAGGCAGCAAAAACAATGACAACCGAAATCGACCTCCGCCTGGCCTACCGTGAGCTGGTCCGGCAAGCCCTGAGCCGCGACGAGCTGCTCCTAACTATGCGACCTGATGTCCGCCAGTCGTGGCGGCGCAGGATGTTCCTGCCGATCGTCGGCGCAGCTCTTGCAACCCTCGCTGCGGTTCTCGCGGTGCTGGTCGTGGTGCGAGCCCGCGCTAACAGGCACTCGGGTCCCACGGGTCCCGGAGCACCGCCGACGTTCCCGACCGAGTATTGGTTCGGACCGGCGTCGATGCCGGGCTACACCCTTACCTCGCTGGGCTTGTCGGCGGCCGATCAGTACGCCACCTACCAACGGACCGGCGCGCGCGGCACCTCCACATCTGTAACGCTCATTGGCATCCAACCCACCCAGCAGCAACTAGCCGCGATCACCGGACTCACACCCGTGCAAGTCGGCGCCGCGAATGGTCACTCCGGCGCGTTGAGCAAAGCCGGCCTCGCGCCCACCGGACAAGCAGTCTTCTGGCCGCTCGACGCGAATCGCTGGATCGCGATTACCACGAACTCTGACGACGCAAACGGGCACGCCGCTCTCGCTCAGTCCGTCCGGCCGACGACAGACGATCACGTCGCCCTCGTGAAAATCGGCTACCTGCCGGCGAACCTGCGCTTCGCCTACACCGCCCAATACCTGCACCAACCGCAGATGCTCGCCCCGGACGGCACCGTGGGCACCGGCTACCGGACATTGTCCTTCATCGCCCGCGGATTCTCCATCCATGCTCACAGCACGCTGGACATCGTCTCGGTCATTGACCCGTTCGTGAACCTGGCCAGTGCGACCATTGACGATCTCCCCACGTTCAACAAGGGTCCCTGGCAGAAGACGACAGTGGCCGGCCACCTGGCCTGGGTCGCACCCCACGACGTGCTCATCCAATGGGGATCTGTGCAGATCGGCGTATCGAGTAGCCGAGTCACCGGCGACAACTCCACACCGCTGCTCAGCAAGACCGAGCTGCTGAAGATCGCCGCTGGATTGACGGTCGCAGATAGCAACGCCGTCGGCCACGGATACCCGCTGGCCACTGCCGTTCCCGACAGCGCCTTCGACTAAGCCGATAGGGCAAACGCGATCCACCCGCGTTCGGATGGTGGGAGACAGATCACGTCGGCGAGTGGAGTGGCATCGGCTTGAGTTTGGCCTTTGGTTTGGCCCATCTCGGCCGAAACGCCGCCTACCAGGGAGTTGGACGTCTGGTCTACGATCCTCGCGAATGGGGAGCAGCTGCTCGCGAAACGCGAGCTATCCGTTCATATGATCAGGGATGACGCCGGACAGAAGTACTACCAGGTCAGCCTGCAAGGCCCGCCGCCTTGGCGTGTGGCAAGCACACACCACGTCGGCAAAGGGTTGCGAATGCTCGGAACTGCCAGATCTGAGCCGCCACGGCCCCCCAGACCGAGTGGCTGGCTGGACATCGCTCCGACTGGGCGACCAGAATGACACACACATCGCCGTCGATCTGGGACAGTCGGCAGACGCTGAGAATGTGCGTGTTGCTCGCCGAGAATGATCCTTATGGCTGCGACCACCGGCCATGATCAACAGCACTGTCATGCCGAGTAGCGTCTAGCCGCGTGTCACGTGTTGGCCAGGTACCGGACTCCGAAACGATGCATCGCGGAACGGTCACGCGGGGCAGAACCAGGCCTCATTGGCGTTCGGCTCACCCGTAGCCCTCGTGGCGTCCGGCGCGGTCCACGACTGCCGCAGCGTGAACGCGTACGAGGTTGGGCCGTGCAGACGTAGGTGGCGCAGCCGGTCTTCCGCCTGACCCGTCGTCGGTCGATGACCGGCGGGCACCCACCACAGCGCGGTGGTCGCGACGGCGACCTTCGCGAACCACTGCCTGCGCCGACGCATGATCGGCGTGTGCGCAGCGCCGAAGACGAACGACGCCAGGTCCTCAACCGATGCCCACGTCGTCAGGTTCACGATCACGCCGTAGCTCTCGCCGGCGTCCCACTCGAATGCCCGGATCGACGTGGCATTGCCGTCTTCGGTCTGCAATCGCCACCGGAAGCCGGGCGCGCGCTCGCCGGCGCCGTTCACCTCGTCGAGCGCAGCAACAAAGTCGGCCAACTGCGGCGAGTCCAGCGGCGCCAGCAGCCGGGAGATGTTTACTTGCGCGAGGTCGAAGGACATCCCCGGACTCTAGCCCGATTCGCACCACATGCGTCGGCTACCCGGTCGATCACGCAACTACGCAAGGACTTGAAGAACGTGACCGAGTATGCGCGAGAGCAGATCCCCTGTATGTCGGTCCGCAGCGGGAATTACTGGGATCAGTGATGCGCCGTGACTGAGCTGAAGGTAACTACCGGGGTGCGTCTCGGCGGTGGTCTGGTCATGAGCCCGAGCACGCCGCTGTCGGCTGAGAACCATGGCGGTCGCCTAGTTGTGCAGACCCGAGCCGGTCTCCTAGTCGTGGGGATCCGGCCTGTCGATGATGGCGATCAGTTTCCGCGCGCAGCGCACGATCTGGCCGACGACGCCAGAGACGAGGGCGCATGCGTTGTCGTCCGAGGGAGGTGGTGCGCGTTCCGCACCTTGGCGGGGTCTCGCCGATACTCACGGCCGACTTCCCGGTGCTCTGGGTCTGTCGTGTGCATGACAGGTGTCCTGTCGTCGGGGTGACTGTCCGGGGGTGGTGCGGAAGGCACGATTCATGTTGTCGGCGAGACACCACGCGGATGGGAGCCACAAAATGACCAGCATCACCATCACCGTCCGGACCCATCGCCGTGGCCTCGCCGTGGTCGCCGCCCTCACCGTCCTGGTCCTGGCCGCCGCCGCCCTGCTGCTGTTCAAGACCAGCCCGGCGCACGGCCTGCACCACCTGGTCACCGGCTCCCACTTCCTGCCGCAGTTCGTGCAAGCCTTCCTCGGCCGCGGACACCTCGGGTCCTGAACCAGCTGATCTGGGCTAGCAGCGTAATCCGCACTCCGCGGGACACTCCCGCTAACGCACCAACATCAATCCGAGCATTCACCTTGACAGGTACAGCATGAACGACTCACGCACCCGAACCGGACGGATAGTCGGCCGGCTGGTCGCCATCTGGCAAGACACCCGCTACGCCTCGCAGCGGCTCACCGCCATCAACCGGCCATGGATCGCCCAACGGACGAGAGCGCAAACGAACTAATCACGCCGCCTCGGCCCGAAACACATACACCAGTCGCGACCGACCGCTCGATCGAACCATCGGTCCGTCTCACTGTCCCGGCCAGTGTCGCCGGCCCGCCGAGTACGAGAGCACCGGCACCAGCAGCTCGACGCCGCCAAGTCCGCGATGATGTCCGACAAGCGCGGACGTGCCACACCCGACCCTGCGTGCACCAGACACAGCCACCAGGATCAGATCACCACCAAACCGCCGCGCCGTGTTCGCGTCGATCCCTCGCCTGGTCGCGGCAACAATCACCAGAAAGGCGGTGGCCGCAGCTGATCATGGTGGCGCAGGGCGCAGGCGCGCAATGCCGTCGATCGGCACGGCGCCGTTTCGGGTGGCGCAACGCAGAGATGAATCTGTCAGTAACGCCCAGAGATGCTGATGAATGAGCACATGTCAGGATGCCATTCGTGGACGGCGGGCTTGTAGCACGTGCGATTGCCGCCGCGACCTCGCTCGCAGGCACGCTCGACCTGCAGGTCAGGGACGCGGTGGTGATCCAGAACTCGAACACGCTCGCTCTGCGTCTCCTGCCGTGTGACGTGTTCGCCCGCACGGCACTGGTCGGGCAGGATGACGCGGCGTTCGAGGTCCAAATCGCGCAAGCGCTCGCCGCCGTCACCGCCCCTGTCGCCTCGCTCGATCCCCGGGTCGAACCGCGCGTGTACGAGCTTGATGGCTTTGCCGTCACTTTCTGGATCTACTACCGGTCGGTGGCTAACCGGGGCTCGCCGCCCGACTATGCAAATGCGCTACATCGGCTGCATGCGGCGATGCGAAGCGTCCACATTGAGGCGCCGCACTTCACGGAACGAATCGCAGCCGCTGAGCGTCTGCTGACGCACCGAGACGAAACGCCAGCGCTGGTTGCTGGCGACCGGCGCATGCTGCTCAACGCGCTGCGCGGCGCCGGTCAAGCAATTCGCAGCCGCGTGGCCGCGGATCAGCTACTGCACGGCGAGCCACATCCCGGCAATCTACTCAGTACCTCGGCCGGTTTACTCTTCATCGACTTCGAAACGTGTTGCCGTGGCCCCGTCGAATTCGACGTTGCGCACGTGCCAGACGATGTCAGCCTGCTCTATCGGGATATCGATCAGACTCTGCTCCAACAGTGTCGTCGGCTCGTTCTGGCAATGGTCGCGGCCTGGCGTTGGGACGTGCGTGACGAGTTGCCGAACGGACACCGACACGGCCGGAACATCGTCCGATTGCTCCGCGAAGGGCCACCCTGGCCCACGTTGGGTGCACTCTCCACCGGGTAACGGAACGAACACTGATGCGCGCTGCCTGCGCGCGATACCCGTCTGAATGAAACTTGGTAAGCGGCGTTCGACTCCGGTCGTAGCGTTCGTGGGGTGCGACGGGCTGGCTCACGAACCGTCTGCCGACTTGCTGGTCTGGCTTGCGAACGAGGTGCCAGCTCGTCGTGTCTCGCCCCGCGGTGTGGCTGCAAAGAGGCGTGCTCTCATTCTGAATTCAGACGTGCCCACCGCGGTTCTTCTTGCCGGCTGATCTTCGCGTGGAGGTGACGGACGGTGGCTGGCGTCGTGATCGGGATTGATCCGCACAAGGGATCGCACACCGCGGTTGCGCTGGATGTGCACGAGAAGCAGCTGGGGCGGTTACGGGTGCGTGCGTCGAACAGACAGGTCGATGGGTTGCTCGAGTGGGCTAGCGGCTGGCCGAGGAGGAGGTGGGCGATCGAGGGAGCGCGGGGGCTCGGGCAGCTGCTGGCGCAGCAGCTGATCGCCTCCGGAGAACGTGTCCTGGATGTGCCACCCAAGCTCGCTGCCCGGGTGCGGTTGCTCGACAGCGGGCAGATCAACAAGAACGACCCGAACGACGCGCGGTCGGTCGCGGTCGCCGCGCTGCGCGCCCATGAGCTACCCGAGCTTGCCGCCGAGGACCACGCGATGGTGATGCGGGTCTGGGCGCGCCGCTATCACGACCTAGCCCGGCTGCGGACCCAGGTCGTGTGCCGGTTGCACGCCGTGGTCTGCGAGCTGGTTCCCGGCGGAGTCCGGAAGTACCTGCGGGCCAGCCAGGCGACCGATGTCCTCGACCGCATCGTCGCCGATTCCCCGGTGGCGCAGGCGAAACTTGAGCTGGCCCGCGAGCTGGTCGCCGACCTTGAGCGCATCGACGCGCAGCGCCGCGAGGCTAAACGCCGCACCGCCCGCGCCGTTGCCGCCACCCGCACGTCGATCAACGACGTCTACGGGGTCGGGCCGATCGTGGCCGGCACCGTGCTCGGCTACGTCCGCGACATCCGCCGCTTCCCGACCCGGGACCGGTTCGCCTCCTATAACGGCACCGCACCGATCGAGGTCTCTTCCGGCGACCGGAAGATCTACCGGCTCTCCCGCCGCGGCAACCGACAACTCAACCACGCCATCCACATGGCTGCGATCAGCCAGATCCGCCACCACAACAGCGAAGGCCGCGCCTACTACGAGAAGAAGACCGCCGAAGGGATGACCGGCAAGACCGCGTTGCGTGCCCTGAAGCGGAAGATCAGCGACGCGCTCTACGCGCGCATGATCGACGACGCGCGGCGTCCGGCGGCTAAGGACCCGGGAGGGCACACGGGGAACGACTCTGCATCCAGCGCGGCCGGCTCACACCCCGAAACGCCAGCTCTTCGGAAAAGCCACTCCCGGGCCACCGCCAACTCTAAAACCGGCACCGATCAACGGCCGCTCACACTTCGGCCTGCTCCTGATAGGCGCCGAACCAGCCGGCGCGCAGCCGGGGTCCAGGTGGAGCCCCGCCCGGGTCCGCACCGCGGACGCGGGCAAGACCGACCTTGACCCCAGCGAGCACCGGCCCACACTCGCGGGCGCAGGAGCAGACCACCTCACCAACCACTTGACAACAAAGAGGGCTCGATCTGGTGCACCGTCGCCGTGATCAAGTCGAACACAGATGGAGCGCCATGTGTGCTCGCCATCTCGCGATCCTCGATGTGCACGCTGCTAAGGGGTCCGACGCGGCGTGCTTCCCGCGCCGGTCTCGAATGTCGGCGGCAGGTGAAACTGACCCTCGCCGCCGTAAAGGGTCAGAATTCAGTTGGGTGCGCCGTGAGGCGCTGTGGATTCGAGTGGAGGTGAGAGACCCTCACCGCCTTTCCTGTCCCAGCAGGGAGGTGCAGCTGGAAGCAGCCTGACCCGGGTGACGCCGGGGCGGGTGGCAAGCGGCCCCGACAAAGCCGGGACGTGCTAGCACTGCCAGATGGTGCGGGTCCGGCGAGCGGGATGAAAAGGAGTACACAAGGAACCGGCGTTTACGTCCCTCAAAGCTCGGACCGGCCCTAAACCTGGCGGACATGGGGCCGGGAGCGGTGCGCACCCGCTTCTGTGATGGGCGGGGAACTCCTGGGTTGGTGTTCAACGACTGGCCGGGAGACCACGGTGACGTGCTGCGGGGTAGCCGTGGTGATGCCGCAGGGACCGGGTCGGGCTCCTCCTTCATCAAGCGAAACACAGTGAACACGGGAACCGTCTCGGTTCTACCCGACACCGTGCATCCAGCGCGGCTAGCTGGGTTGGGCGCGTCGACCGCCGATCGGTCCGGGACGGGGCGGAGCCGCCGTAGTACTCCGAGCCGGGGAAGAGCCCGAGCACATGGGGAAGGGCGGCAGCGGTATCGAGAAGGGAAGGAGGCTGCAATGCCGCAAGACGCGCCGCCGAATGGCAGCGCACCGGGCACGGCTTCGGCCGTGGCTCGGGTAGCGGAGATGCAGGCCAAGCTTCACCGTTGGGCGGCGGCCGATGCTGGCCGCCGGTTCGATGACCTGTTCAACTTCGTGCACGACCCGGCGACGCTGCTCGTGGCGTTCGATCGGGTCGCGGGTAACCGGGGCGCCTATACGCCCGGCGTGGACGGCCTGACGGCCGCCGACGTCGAGCAGATCAGTGGGGGTGCCCGGGTTCCTGGATGACCTGCGTGCCGAACTGAAGGCGGGCACGTTCACCCCGTTGCCGGTGCGGGAACGCATGATTCCCAAACCGGGTGGATCGGGGAAGGTCCGCAAGCTCGGGATACCGACTATCGCGGATCGGGTTGTCCAGGCGGCGCTCAAGCTTGTGCTGGAACCCATCTTCGATGCGGACTTTCTGCCTGTCTCCTACGGGTTCCGGCCAATGCGGCGGGCGCACGACGCGATCGCCGAGATCCAGCGTTTCGGCACCAAGTGGTACCGGTGGGTGCTCGACGCTGACATCGAGGCGTGCTTTGACACCATCGCGCATCCGGCTCTCTTGGATCGGGTGCGGAACCGGGTCAAGGACAAGCGCGTGCTCGCGCTGGTGAAGGCGTTCCTCAAAGCTGGGGTGCTCACCGAGACCCGCCAGTACGAGGACAGCTTCACCGGCACCCCGCAGGGAGGCATCCTGTCCCCGCTGCTGGCCAACATCGCCTTGGCCGTGCTCGATGAGCACGCGCACAGGTCATGGCTTGCCGGCGGAACGATGAGCACTCCACGCCGACGCGCTAGACGCCGCGCCAAAGCCGTGCCGAACTGGCGAATCGTCCGCTACGCCGACGACTTCGTCATCCTCGTGCACGGCGACCGCGCCGACGTTCAGACCCTGCACGACGACATCGCCGACGTGCTCGAACCGTTGGGGTTGCGGCTCTCGCCAGCCAAGACCCGGATCGTGCACATGAGCGAGGGGCTCGACTTCCTCGGGTTCCACATCCAGTGGCGCCGCAAGCGAGGCACGAGCAAGTGGTACGTCTACACCTTCATCGCCGACCGGCCCATCCGATCAGTGAAACAGAAGGTGCGAGACCTAACCCGCAGGACATCGCAGCAGCCACCCAGGAACGTGCTGATCCGGCTCAACCAGATCATGCGCGGATGGGCTAACTACTTCCGGCACGCAGTCTGCAAACACACCCTCAGATTCCTGGAGACCTTCGCATGGCGACGGGTGATCCGCTGGTGGAAGCACCTGCAACACTGGAACTGGAAAGACGTCCCGCCGCCACCTCACCGGACCACAAGGCCGGTGGCGTAGACCGACGGCGGACGGGATCGAAGCTGTTCAACATCGCATCGGTGCCGGTCACCCGCTACCGATACCGTGGCAGCAAGATCCCCAACCCCTGGCCACTGCCCAACCACGCCTAACGGCAGACACCGTGGAGAGCCCGTTGCCGAGAGCCCGGCACGGCGGGTTCGGCGAGCGGCCTGGGAAAACGGACCGGGAGCAATCCCGACACCGCGCCCCAGGCCGACTCAACCATGAACCACGACTCCATCGAAACGATGGAGTCGCGTTGTTCTTGCACCACCGTTTGCAAATAGGCGCTGTGGTTGCCGCCGCGCGACGTTGTTCAGCTGCCGCGCGAACGGATGACGGTCAGAATTACGCCGGAACCGGCGGTCGCCTTGAGGGTGTAAGGAGCGGTGGACAAAATTGCGGCTCGGCGTCCACGACAGCAACGACCGGGCCGAACCCAACCACGTCACCGATCTGGACTGGTT
Organism: uncultured Actinomycetota bacterium; assembly: GCA_963809815.1. Lineage (GTDB taxonomy): Bacteria > Actinomycetota > Actinomycetes > Mycobacteriales > Jatrophihabitantaceae > CAVVJA01. The sequence goes on along the minus strand of CAWELM010000010.1, from coordinate 113,821 downwards.
GACGTGTCTGGACGCGTATGCCGTTGACGGTTGTTCCCGATCGAGAACCGAGATCTTCGACGGCAAGCTGTTCGTCTCGGGCGATCAGCGCCGCATGAATGCGGCTGACGTGTGGGTCGTCTAGGTACACGTCGGTCTGCCCGCGGCCGACGGTCATCCGGGTCGATCGGACCCGGATGACCTGTCCGGCCAGCCAGTGGGGTGCGAACACCACCAGCCGTGATAGCTGTCCTTCGCTAGGCATCACCGGGCCTCCCGTGAGGTAAGAGGCGCCGAACCCGCACTTGATTCGCCGCCCGTTGTGGGTCGACGCTTCGCTGCCCGGCCTCGGTGCTCGGTGATTGTGCCGATGCGTGCGATGGCATCGTGCGGGAGTGCCAACCGAATGTGTGGTTGCGACGTTGCAAGCGTCGGCAGATGGCTCTCGCATGTTTCGACCTGGATGACCGGTCCGGCCATCGAGTCGGGTGCGATCACAATCAGCCGCGATAGCTGTGGTTCGTTGGGCATCACGCAGCCTCCTGTGATGTAAGAGGCGCCGAACCCGCACTTGATAAGACCCGGGACGATCAGCAACCAGCTGCTGACTAACGGTCTGACAGTTGAGGTATGCACCGCAGGGGTGTTAGTGATCATCCGCAGACAGTGATCGCGGCTGCGGCGGCCAAGGCGACCAGCCGTCGGACAGCAGATCGTGGCTTATTGCCAGGTGATGGAGGGCGCGGCTCCAGCGGCGGCTTCGGCGATGTGTTCGGCAAGCGCTGTTGGCAGTTGCTGGTGCGCGACCGCGTTGGTCGAACCTTCGACTTCTATGTCCACTGCACAGCCGTTGTCGGCTATGAGCCGCCGACTGGCGTGGCTGGGCCAGGGAGAATCCCCATCGGCGGTCAACGACCACGGTGTTGGGGTGGCGATTTGCTGGATGGGTCGATCGATGATGATGCGTAGCCAGGTGTGGTCGGGGAGCGTGACGTCGATATGTATCCGGTGCACACGACCGGTATGGGAGTCACGGCTGATGAGCGCTATGTAGGTCTGTTGGTGCGGAAGCGCGGCGTGTAGTGCCTGTGCCAGCGCGGTTGGCGCGCCTGGTTGCTGGGTGCAGGTGTCCGCGGTGCATGCTGCGATGATTTCGGGTCGGGGCGGTTGGGGGTCGGCGGTGAGCGCGGTCGGTGCGGAGGACGGCCACGCTTTGATGCAGAGCACAGCGCCGGCAACGGTGAGCAGGCCGAGCCCTGCCATGCGAGCCCGTCGCAGTAGTGGTCGGTCGAGCGATGGCCGGCCGCGGGTCGCCCCGATCGAGAGGACCTCGCTGCGGCTTTGTTCCTCCTGGTGAGCGGGATCGGTCTGGTCGGTCCAGGTGATCCCGGTCGGCTGCGCGGATGGCGGCGTCGAGCGTGACCAGCGGTCTCGTTGGATGGGTTCGTACAGGATCTGTGTTTTCACTGGATTCCCTCCCTCCGGCTTGGCTCACCCGCCGCCCTGCGGGGGGCCAGGTCAGGGCCGCCGATTGACGCCACGCGGCTGCCGATTGGGCTAGATACGCCGTGATCCGGCTTTGGTTCGGCACCACGCAACGGGATTCCGTTGAATCCCGCGGCGTCGTGCCGAGCTGGGTATCGTGGGTTAGCGTGCGACGGAGGTGCGGTCGAGGTTCAGTCCGGTCAGCGGATTGAGCCAAGTGGCTTTACCCCAGAACTGTTGATCGGTGCGGCCGCCGGAGGACGGGATGCGGCCGGTATCCGAGGTTTGGGCGGACGCGGGTGGGCGTGCTGGTCCGTCGGGCGGGGTGCGGCGGGCCGACGCGTGACCGGGCACGGCGAGGGCCACGGTGGCGGCCGCGGCGAGGACGACGGTGGTGGTGCGGCGGGTGACGTTCATCGCCGTGCTCCTTTGCTGTTGTCCGTCGGTCCGGGCCGACGGGGCCGCGTCTGCGGTGACCAGATCGGACCGCGAACCGGTCGGAACATCCTCGGCGGCGGCTTGCATCGCCGCTTGCAGATCGCTTGGTCGCCGGTTGCTACGCCGGATAACCGCCCGCTCGTCTAGGACGAGGCGTGGTGATTGATCGGCGAGATCGCTGACGCCGAGCACGTCGTCGCGTTCGGACTGCTGTAGGCCGCTCGGGTGGCCCGCGGCGGTGTCGTGGTGGCGTTGTGCGGCCGGCAGCAGGGCGATAGCCGGCTATCCGTCGGGCACCTGGCCGATGTATGCCCCGAACCGGACCGGGGGGCGGCGCCTCGGGCCAGGTCGTGATCACTGACAAACGGCCGATACCGATTGGCCGTCCCGCCGGACCGATTGGACGCCGCGGCGCGTTCGGGCGGCGACTGGCCGCCGGCTCACCCGAACTCCTTGGCCATTTTGCGGATCTGAATCCGCCGACTGTCTACCTATCGCACGAGAGCGCCGCGAGGCTTCCTGTGCACGGCTCATTCTTGGCGATTCGAGCCGCCGGGCGGCCGCAAGGGCCTGACCCTGATGTTCGACATCGCGACAGCAGTGCCGGAGCAACGGGGTGGTCGACGTAGGTCTTCTACCAGCGCAAGGGGATCCGCTGCTCGGATGCCAACACGGTGGTGGCCAAGACCGGGAATGATCACCGCGGCCATTGATGTCGCCGTGAGAGGTCAAGCGATAGAAGCTGTGTGCCATTTGCTCGGGTTGGCGCCGTCGCGGCCAGGATGTCCCCGCAGTTGCTGGGCTGCCTTGATGGTTCTCGTGGCTAGTGCGCCGCTGGGAGGGCTGCCGTGTGGTGACGGATCCGGCTAACCAGCCAGGCGGCCAGGAGCGTCGCAGCGGCGGCCGCCGCCGCGACGAGTACGAATGTCCGCCACGGCGAGCCGCTGTGCACGATGACCACTGTGGGCGGCCTGGTGGGGGTGCTAGCGGGACCTGGATACGGCGGGTCTGGCGCTGGTTGGGCGGTGGAGGCGGACGCCGCGATCAGCAGCGCGCCGAGGCCGGCGAGGGCGGCGAGGGCGGTTGCGGTGGTGCGGTGGATGACGGTCATCGCCTTGCTCCTTTGGGGTGTTATCGGTCGATTCCTGGACGAGGCGGCCGCGTGCGTGGTGATCTGATTGGGCCGCGGGCCGGTCGGAACAACCTCGGCACCGGCTTGGAACACCGCCCGCGGGAAGCTTGGTGGCCTTAGCCACGCCAGGTAGCGTCTCGCTCGTCTGGGGGAGGCGTCGTGATCGATGCCAAGACAGCTGACTCCGAACGCGGCGTCGCGTTCGGAGTGCTGGGGCCGCTGCGGGTGACCCGCGGCGATGCCGCGGTGCCGTTGGGTGGTCGGCAGCAGCGCGCGGTGCTGGCCCGGCTGCTGCTGGCGGACGGCGGCGGGCTGTCCGTGGAGCAGCTCGCGGATGCGTTGTGGGGTGAGCACGTTCCGCCGGGGGCGGCGACCACGATCCAGACGTATGTGTTCCGGCTGCGGCAGGCCCTCGAACCGGACCGGGAACGCGGCGCCCCGGGGCAGGTCGTGATCACCGACGACGGCCGGTACCGGCTGGCCGTCCCACCGGACCGGCTGGACGCCGCGGTGTTCGAGCAGCATCTCGCGGCCGGTCAGCGGCACCTCGCCGCCGGCTCGCCCGCGGACGCGGTCACCGAACTCGATCAGGCGCTGGCGCTGTGGCGCGGTGAGGTGCTCGCCGACCTGGCCGACTATGAGTTCGTGCAGCCGGAGGCCACTCGGCTGTCCGACAAACGGATGGCCGGGCTCGAGGCCAAGCTCACCGCCGAACTCGCCCTCGGGCGGCACGCCGACGTGGTCGGTGAGCTCGACAAGCTGGTGGCCCGGTTCCCGCTCAACGAACAGCTGCAACGGCAGCGGATCATCGCCCTCTACCGGTGCGGCCGCCCCTCCGACGCCCTGGCCGCCTACGACCAGCTCCGCCGCCAACTGGCCGACGAGCTCGGCGCCGACCCCAGCCCACCGCTGCAGCAGCTACACCAGCAGCTACTGACCCACGACCCGGCCCTGGCCTGGCACCCGACCGACGACCGCCCACCGGTGGCATCACTTCCAGCGCCGCCCAGCGACGAGGCGGCACCCGACATCGTGCGGTTCGGTCCCCAGCGAATCGCCACGCCGGCCCGGCGCCGTAACCGTCCCTGGCTGCGCACCCGTTGGCTGATCCTGGCAGTTGTTCTGGTCGTCGTCACAGCGGGGGCTGGCATCACCGCGGTCGTCCTTACCCATGGGCCTAAACACACCCTGGCGGCGATCCCCCCCAACAGCGTCGCGGTCATCGACCGCGAACGGCGCCATGCACGACGCCATCCCCGTCGGCGCGAACCCGGTCGGGTTGGCCTACGGCGCCGGCTCGGTCTGGGTCGCCAACAGCGGCGACAACACCGTGATGCGCATCAACCCCAAGACCCATGAGGTCATCCAGACCTTCCCCGTCGGCGCCGATCCGGTTGCGATCGCGGTCGACGGGCAGCGGGCCTGGGTCGCTAACGCCCTCGGTGGAACCGTGACCGAGATTGATGCGACGACGAACCGTGTCGTCGCTGACGCCATCCCGGTCGGAAACCTCCCGAAAGCCATCGCGGCTCAACATGGAAGCGTGTGGGTCGCCAATGCCGGCGACGACACAGTGCAACGAATCGACGGCACGTCGGCTCGAGCGGACCCGCCGGTCGATGTCGGCGGCGGACCGGACGGTCTCGCGATCGACGGGTCGTCGTTGTGGGTCAGCAACGGCCATGACGCAACGGTCTGGCACCTGGACACCTCGACCGGTCAACCGCTGACCCTGCCGTCTCAAGTTGGGGCCGGTCCCAGTGGGCTAGCGATGACGCGCGGGGTCGTGTGGGTCGCGAACAACGGCGAACAAACCGTGAGCAGGATCGACGAGCCGACCGGCCGTGTGTCTCCGGTAGGAGTAGGTGACGGGCCCAGTGCCGTCGTCGCCGATGGCTCCCGCCTGTGGGCCAGCGACGACTACGACGGAACCGTCAGCCTGGTCGACGCCAGCTCCGCACGTCTTCTCAGCCGCTACCGCCCGGGCAGCGTCGTGCGGGGGATGACCATGGTCGGGTCCAGCCTGTGGGTCGCGACCCAGGGCTTTCCGGGTGCCGCGCATACCGGCGGGACGTTCGTTGTTGAGGGGTCAGAGGCGGCGACCGACACCGATAGGCACTACGTGGATCCGGCTAGGTCCGACGATGACTCGCTGCAGATTCGCTCTGTCTATGACGGCCTTCTCGCCTATCGGGCAGCGAACGAGGCAGACGGGCTCACACTAGTGCCGGACCTCGCGACTCAGTTGCCATCCCAGAGCGACGGCGGCCGGACATACACCTTCTTCCTCCGGCGAGGGATCCGATATTCAGATGGGCGAACCGTTGTCGCGAGCGATATTCGGCGTGGTGTTCAGCGAGCCCTGATCGTCGGTGAGTCGCATGGGCGTCCGGACTACTACTTCGAAATTGACGGAGGGCAGCGGTGCCATGACGCTCCGCCAACCTGCGACCTGCACTCGGGGGTAGACACGGACGACAGAACCGGTCGGATCACCTTCCATCTGCTGCAGCCGGACCCGAGCTTTTTGTACAAGCTCACCGAACCATTCTTGGTCGTCGCCACACCGCCGGGCGTGCCATTGACGAAGCCAGTGAGTTCACCCATGCCGAGTACCGGCCCGTATATGATCACCTCGTACGCGCCCCGTAAGGACTTAGTTCTGTCTCGCAATCCGATGTTTCGCCCGTGGTCATATGCGGCCCAACCGCCCGGTTATCCGGACGAGATCAGATGGCACTTCGAATCGTCTATCCAGGTCCAAATCAATGATGTACTGGCCGGTAAAGCGGATCTCGTCGGCCTGGATGACGCTGATGAGACCCTCACCGAAACCGTGCGCCGCAATCACCCCGAACTGTTCCACCTCCAACGCTCGTTTGCACTCGCCTACGCCTGGCTCAACACCCGGGAGCCACCCTTCAACAATGTTGACGTACGCCAGGCAGTCAGCTATGCGGTGGATCGGCGAAAACTCGTCGACCTACACGGCGGTAACTTACAAGCGACCGAGACTTGCCAAATCCTGATGCCCAGCTTCCCGACCTATCAGCCGTATTGCCCATACACCGACCAAACGTATCTCCCGAATCTCGCGCGTGCTCGGGAGCTGGTCGACCATTCTGGTACGAAAGGCATGACCGTTGGAGTTTGGGCACCACAGGCGGGGACCCGGCCAGCGGAAGCTGGCTACTTCGTCTCAGTTCTCCGAAGTCTCGGATACCGTGCTCAGCTCCACATCAAGCCCGCTGGCTTTCGGACCATCAAATTTCTCATCGATCCCCGCAACCACATTCAAATGGGTATCGCCCCAGGATGGTCGGCAGCTTCTCCCGCCCCGTCCGAATTTCTGCAGCAATTGTTTACATGCGACGCAATCAGACCGGACGACACCAACCTTCCCAACATAAGCAATTTTTGCGACAAGACCGTCGACGCGCTGGTCGCCGCGGCCGAGACCGCCGAACTGGCCAACAACGATGTCGCCGCCCGCTCGCTGTGGCGTCAGGCGGAACGCAAGATTGTCACAGCAGCACCAATCGTTCCCATCGCGGTCGACCTCGTGCCTTACTTAACGTCGGCCCGCGCAAGAAACGTCGAGGCCACTCCCACGGACTTTCCGGCTCTTGATCAAGCCTGGGTGAAATGATAACCGGGCTGGCTCGGCCTAGGTTCGGAAGGAACGACATGCGCGTGACTGCCGACCGTCTTTCTACGGCGGAAGTCGTCACTCAGTTTTGTCCGAGCCCATAAGTAGCACGTCGAGGCTCTCCGAACCATGGGCTTGCTCCGTGCCGATCGATGTTGTTCCTGGGTGGCCAAAATCCCGACCTCCTTGTACGAGCTCCTACCACCTGCGCGTTCACGGGTTGAGCGGTACGTGCCGGTGAGATGATGCGCGTGCGCTTCCTCAGCACGGGTCCATCAACTGAATTCGCAAACGTCCAAGTCAGGACCATGACTCGGCGGAAGAATCGGCGAAATCGACGAAGGCTTTGCGGGTGCCGATTTGACGGGCATCCGCAGCGAGGACGGCGTCGGCTGCGGCGTCGCTGCTCGGGTTGTAGATGTGAGACCCCTCGGGGCTCTCGCCGCGGCAGATCTCAAGCGTCTTGCCGCCTCAGCGACGAACACAACGACCCCGCGCTCCTGCTGGTTCAAGTGACGCCTGAAAAGCTCCAGATTCCCGACATTCCTCGAACTGCATTCGAGCAGGCCGTAGCGCATATATCCGCATTCCTGGCGGGAGCGGAAGGACGCGCATAGTCGGCGGTCACGTGCGGCTTACGCGCGTGCGGCGGGTTCGCGGTCGGGCGTGAGGTTCCTGTGGCGGATCTAGTGTCGACGTTTATTGGTTGCCGGGGCTCGGGTCCTGGGGTTCGGGCTGCGGCCTGATCCTTGCGAGGTCGCGATGACCACCACACCTATCGTTGGCGATCGGGAGCTGGTTCCTGTCGCGGACCCGCTGTTTAGTGACGGTGAGCGTGCCGCGTTGGCGGGGTTCGTCGCCGGCTATAGCGGGCTGACCCGGGAGGCGTACACGCTGGATCTGCGGCAGTAAACCTCGTGGTGTGCGCAGCACGGGCTGCACCTGTTCACCGCTCGCCGGGCCGATATCGAGAGTTTCGGCCGGGACATGGAAGCAGCCGGCCGGGCGCGGGCGACGATCGCCCGGCGGTTGTGCACCATCGCCGGGTTCTACCGGTACGCCGTGGAGGAAGATCTGCTTGAGCACTCCCCGGCCGCGCACATCCGCCGACCCCGACTGGACTACGACTCGCACGTAGTCGGGTTGGACCGTAACGAGGTCGGCGCGCTGCTGGTCGCGGCCGGGCTCGGCACCGCCGCCGAGCACGCGTTGATCAGTCTGTTGGCGATCAACGGGCTGCGGATCTCCGAAGCGCTCGGCGCCGACGTCGACGATCTCGGTCTCGAGCGCGGGCATCGCACCCTGACCGTGCTGCGGAATGGCGGCAAGCTGGTCACCATCCCGCTCGCCCCACGCACCACCCGGGCGATCGACCTCGCGATCGGTGAACGCCTGGCCGGGCCGATCTTCCTGCGCGCCGATGGCGGTCGCATGGATCGGCACAGCGCCGGGCGGATCGTCCGACGGGTCGCCCGCCGCGCGGGGTTGGCGAAGAAGATCAGTCCGCACACGTTGCGGCACGCGTTCATCACCGCCGCGCTTGACGCCGGTGTGCCGCTGCGGGACGTGCAGGAAGCCGCCTCGCACGCCGACCCGCGCACCACCATGCGCTACGACCGCGGACGAGTCTCCCTCGACCGGCACGTGACCTACATCGTCGCCGCTTACCTCGCCGGCGCCGCCCGCTAAACCAGGCTGGTCGCCGGGGGTCGGCAGGGACATGGCACGACCGGCTCCGGCCCGTTGAGCTCTTGGTTCGCTGCTCGCGAACTCCACCGCGCGGCGGCTGTGTGCAAGGGTCGCAGCATGACCGAGGCGATCGAGCTCGCGGATCTGTTGACGACAGTGTCTCGCACCGGTGCTGTCTGCGTGCTTGATCTCGACGGCGTCGGTGCTGTGACCTTGAACGCGGACCAGGTCGTGCAGGCCGGGTCCGCGTTCAAGATCGCGGTCGCGTTGGAGGTGTACGGCCAGGCCAGCGCCGGACAGCTCGACCTCGACGAGCACCTCCGCTTCACCGCCGAACGCGCTCCCATGAGTAACGGCACGATCGAGCAGGCCATCGACCTCATGCTCCGACTCAGCGACAACCCGGCGTCCAACGCCCTGCTCCACCGCGTCACCCGCGAGCGGATCATGCCGCGGCTGGCATCGCTTGGCTTGACGCATACCACCGTGTCTCACGACGTCCTGGCCGAGGTGGCCGGTATCTCCGCGCGCCTTGACACACTCGCCCACACGGTCGGGTTACCGGGCTGGAACCAGGTCACCGAGATCGTCTACGACGGACGCTACGAGCAGATCGCCGACCGCCTGGTGAAGATCAACGTGGACGAGCAGGCCCTGCCGCACGAGCAGATGGGTCCGACCACCACGGCCCGAGAATTGGCGACCCTGTACCGGATGATCTGGCTGGATCAGGCCGCACCCGCGCAGGTCTGCGCAGCTGTCCGCGCCGCCGCCGGCCATCAAGAATTGACCCGCCTGGCACTCGGCTTCCACGACACAGCCTCGGTTAGCGTCGCCGGCAAGGGTGGTCGCATCCCCGGGATCATCCTGACCGACGCCGGCGTGATCACCTTTCCCGACGGGCACCGCTACGCGGTCGCAGTGTTCACCCGCGCCCACCGCGCCTTTGACGGCGAACTTGCCAGCTACCAGCTGATCGGCACCCTCGCCGCCACCGCCATCGCCCGGCTACCGCGCTGAGCGCCGAACGATTGGCCTTCCTGGGCGCCATTGCGGAACCGCCCCGCCGGGCCCGCGCCGACTTAAATCGGCGAAGAGGTCGCAGACGAGAGCGGGCCACCACCCTCTCGTTCTGCGCGGCGGGTAGCAGTTGTGCCGCATCGCGCGGATGAGTCCGTCACGTGCGACGGGACTGCGATGCGTGGTGCCTGGCTAGCCGTTTGGTGGAGCCGTGTCGCCCCGGTCCTGCGACGGCTCACCGCGGGCACGCTACCGACGCACTGCAAGCGGCTCCGCTACGGGATCAGAGGTCGACGTAGACGTCGAAGCCGTCCACCTCAGCGAAGCCCAGCCGGGCATACACGCGTGCGGCCTGGTCGGAGTCGGGGTGCAGGTGCGCGACCCGCGGCCCGGCAGCCGTGCCACGGGTCAACAACCAGGAGCTGATCGCGCCGGCGATGGCCCGCTGCCTGGCCTCCGGAAGCACCGTGACCCCGGCCAGGTACAGCGCCGGGGCGGCCCACCCGTCGCTCCGCACCGTGTAGGCGATGCCCACCGGCTCCCCGGACAGCTCGGCCAGCGCGACCTCGACCGCGGGCGAGCTCAAGTGCGGCTGTATCCATTGCCGTTCCAGCGTCGGCGCGGATGGGAAACCGGTCAGGTCCACCTGCAACACCGCGTTGAGATCCTCCGGCCCCGCCCGGCGAATCACCAGCCCGGCAAAGCTCGCAGGCGGAAGGCCACGAGCGGACAGGACCACGCCCATAAGCCGCTTTCGGAACAGGAACCGCCCATGCGACCAGGGCGCACCAGCCGGCACCCGCACCCCCACGGCACGCTCCTCGCGGCATACCACTCCCGCATCCCGACCACATCCGCCGACTCGGGATCGTCCACATCAGCGTTGTTCACTGCGGATGATCGATGCCGCTAGCCATCAGACGAGCCCCGCGCACCCGCCCGACACCGCCACCGACCGGTTCGCGCAGCAGCCCCTCGACCTGCCACGCATCACCGTGCGCCGTCCGCACCAAACCCGAGGTGATCACGCGAGCGTCACCATCGCTAGCCGCTCAACCCGCTGCCGCTCACACGAGCACGTTATCTACGGCCCGCACCGCCATGCCGGCCGCGTTCTGACGCGTGATCGCCAGCCACACCACGGCGTCGCTAGTAACGCGTACCGCCGCCCGGTGACAACACCTTGGGTGTCAGCCGGAAATCGTCGATAAGCGGCGTGATCGGGCGGACGCCGCGACTTCGGCCAAGACATTGGAGTCGTCGCATGTTTCTGCGTTCGGGGAGGGATCGCGATGCGGCACAGTGGCTGTGTGAACGTCAATCGGAGCTGGTGGAACGAGCGTGCGGCCGTGCACGGTCAAGACGATGTCTACGACACGCGCGGCTTTCTCGCCGGCCGGTCCACTCTGTACCGGCTCGACCTCGACGTCACCGGCGACGTGACCGGCCGTGACCTCATCCACCTGCAGTGCCACACCGGCATGGACACGTTGTCCTGGGTGCGCGCCGGCGCGGGCAGTGTGACCGGGATCGACTTCTCCGATATTGCCGTTGCCAAGGCGGCCGCCACCGCCGAGGCAGCCGGACTGTCCGATCGGGCAACGTTCATCGAGGCTGACGTGCTGGCCGTCCCCGACTGGCTGCATGCCCGGTTCGATGTCTGCTACGCCAGCCGCGGCGTCGTCGGCTGGATCGGGGACATGGACGCGTGGATGCGCACGGCCGCGTCGGTGTTGCGGCCGGGTGGCCGCCTCGTTCTGGTCGACACGCACCCGCTGTTCAACATGGCCGCGTCCGTCGACCCGCTGCAGCTCGACTTTCCCTACGTCAACGACGGGCCGCGGCGCTTCGACGACCAGGGCGGTTCCTACGCCGATCCGGACGCCGTCACCGAGCACAACGTGACCATTGAGTACGGCCATTCGCTCGGCGAGTTGGTGACCGCGGCGGTCAACGCTGGGCTCGTCATCGAGCACCTCGGCGAGCATGTGGCCGTCGAGTCCGACACTGGCCGACGGCTGCTCTCCCGCGACCAGGACGGCCTGATGCGCTGGCGTCAAGACCGCGAGCTGCTACCGATCATCTTCAGCCTCCGCGCTCGCAAGCCACACTGACACATCGCCCGCGACAAAACGCACTTAGCAGTCGAAGATCAGACGACCTCGCTCACACATCGCGCACCGGTTCTGGTGCTCGCGCGAGGCGTCACGAAGACCGAATCGCTCGTGGGCCCCAAAATGGGCCCCAAACTCGTGCCCACTGAAGCCAGCAGTGCCCAAATCGGCGCTAGCCATGCCCACCAACGCCGCCCGATTCCACCCGTTACCCGCCGTGCCCCATCACTGGCAGTGTGGAGACTCGGAGGTGCGACGCCGCTCAAGATCCGTCGATTGCTCACCAGACGTCGACCAGCACGCTGGTTCGGCGCAGATGCGGAGTTCTGTAACGCGAACGAGCCGTTCGTGATTCGGAGCCGCCTTCGAGTGTGGAATAGCGATGATCGACACAGCCGCTGGTCGCTGCGACGATCTCCGTAGCGGCGAGGGGGACAGCGATGGGTGCTCAGCTGGGCAATAGTGTGGAGTTTTATGTCGGTCCGCCGGTGCTCGGCGCGCCGGACGACCTGGACGGGGTGGTGTGCGGCTTCATCGCCAAGGCCAAGACCGAGTTGCTCGTCGCGGTCCAGGAATTGGATTCGCTGACGATCACCACCGCGCTGCTCGCTGCCAAGAAGGCGAAGGTTCGGGTGCGTGTCATCCTCGAGGGCGATTACCTCGTCGAGCCGAAACCGTTGCCCGACCCCTGGACGACCGGCGGGGACTACGAAGCCAACCGCAGCATCCACTCGGCGTTGCTTCGGGCCGGCATCGATGTGATCACCGATCTCAACCCGGCGATCTTTCACCAGAAGTTCCTCGTCCGCGATGACCGCGGGAACGGCGCCGCCGTGCTCACCGGCTCGACCAACTTCACGCTGACCGACACCGGCACCAACCCGGCCACGAACACCGTCAAGGTCGGTAACAATCTCAACCACATTGTGGTGCTGCACGGCCAGAATGCGGTCAACCAGTACCGCGCGGAGTTCGACCGGCTCCGCAGCGGCACCTTCGGTGAGCTGCACGAACGTCACGAACCGCGGCCGGCTGAGTTCCAGCTGGCCAAGATCCGTATCAAGCCGGTCTTCGCGCCCGAGCAGGGACCCGAGATGGAGATCATGAAGCAGATGCTCAAGGCCAAGACCAGCATCGACTTCGTCATGTTCACCTTCGCGCAGTCGTCGGGGATCGACGACACCATGTTCCGTCTGGTGCCGTCGCTGACTCGGTTGCGTGGTGCGCTGGATCGCGAGCAAGGCGCTCAGGCCTGGGCCGCGACGCAGCCGCTCAAACAGGCGGGGGTGCAGCTGTTTCAGAACAAACCCGGGACCGGCGTCCGCAAGATCCACCACAAGCTGATGGTGATAGACGACCGCCTCGTCATGCCGGCAGCTTCAACTACACCGGCCCGGCCGGCACGCTCAACGACGAGAACATCCTCGTCCTCGGCGACCTCGAAGAAACCAATCCCGCTGCCGAAACCGTGCAACGACAACTGGCTGCCTACGCATTGGCCCGAGATCGAGCGCATCATCACCGATCTGTGCGAACCAGTCTGATGTGAGCAGCAACCGTCGTTATCTCTAGCCGCTCTTCGCTGTGGCTTTCGATGTCTTTGATGTTGGTTGCAGCGCGTTATCCATAAAGTGCGTCGCCGTCAGCCCGTAACTGCCAGATACGACTCGGACTGGTGGTACGCCTTTCCTCTTGGCTGCGTTCTCAATGACGACAGCGACACGCGCGTCGAGGTCCAACGCCAGCTCCAACGAACGCTCGTCTCGTGAAGAGGAACGGCGTCAGACCAACCGCACGCATCTCCGTCGCTATGTGCTGAGCCGGCGAACGAGCGTTGCGCGCAGATGGGTAGTTAGGTAGCTCGGGGACAGGTTAGGGTCGGGTGGAACGGCAGGCGTCGAGGACTGGGGCGAGTTCTGCTGGTGATGCACCGTGGAGGCAGATCTCGTCGACGCCGAGGTCGAAGAATTCCCGAATTCGGTCAGCGCATTCCTGCGGGCTGCCGATCGCGGCGTTCGGTTCGATCCAGGATGACGGCAGCCGGCGCGCCGCGTCGACCAGCTGCGCCCGGTGGTATTGCTGGTCGGCGACACCGGTGCGTAGGCCGCTGAAGATGGGATGGTTGCGGACCTCAGCGAGCTGATCGGGATGCCACCGATTACGGCGGAGTAGCACGTCGCCGAATCCGGGTACCTGCAGGTAGGTGAGGGCGCGGGCATGGACGACCTCGTGGACCTTCTGGTCGTCGAAGTCCGGTGCTGTCACCACTTCGTGAATAATGCGTACCTCGCGGGGATCTCGACCCTGCCGCTCGGCCGCTTCGTCCCGGAACCGGATCGTCTCCAGGACCGCGTCCTTGGTGAGGAATGGCATTAAGAACACGCCGTCGAAGTGCCGGACCGCGACATCCATCGCCTTTTCACCGCCGAAACAGCCGAAAACGAGAGGCGGTGGCGGAACGTCGACCAGATCGATCATCGCCATGTTCGGGTACCGACCGGCGGGACCGTCGTAGCTGACCGTCTCGCCACGCCACAGCCGACGCAGAAGGTCGGCATACTCGCCGGTCGCCCGCAGGGACAGAACCGGAACGCCCTGCGGCTCGAGCGATGGCCGGTTGCCGCGGCCCAATCCGACCATGACACGCTCGCCGAACAGGCCCTGCATGGTCGACGCCCACGTCGCTGTGAGCAGCGGATGCCGCGAACCCGCAACGATTACACCTGACGCGAACCGGATGCGCTGCGTCAGCGCGGCCACAGCACCAGAAATCGCCCCAGTGTCTTTCAGGCCGTACCGTTCGCTGAACCACACCGTGCCGAAACCCGCACGCTCGGCGTCGATCGCCTCCTGCATCCCAGCCGCCGGATCCTTGATCCGTCCCGGGGATGTACACCCCGAGCTCAGGCACCATCTCACCGACCGCGTGGTTCACCTCCGGGCTCGCGACCGGAACCCGATGATGCCTTTGAACAGCAGATCCCGCTGCCGTCATCACGACCCCCCATCGATCGAGCCCGCGTTAGCCTGCCCAGTCAGCCGGACAGACGGTCAACGCGCTCGCCTGCCCGCACCGTGTCACTATGTTCGCCGTCCCCGCAAGGCATCGCCCTCAGCCAAGGGAAGCCTGCAACCCGCGGCGCCTACTTGCCGATCGGACCCGCGGGCCCGAGTACCGTTGTGTGCGGAATCGCTAGCGGACTAATTCATCGCACGACACACCGCCACGGCGTATCCCTTTGACCTTGCGGCCAGGGATATCCGTCTCGATCTGGGGTACCCGACCCAGGTGGCCAGCCGCGCCCAGATCGATCGCTAGGCGCCGGCCGAACGCACCCACATGTCCGGCCAGCTCAACGATTTTCGGAGCTGGCAATCTCATGCTGGTGACCGAGGACTGGACCTTCCGATACAGGCTGACGCTGGGCGAGCGGATGCGCATCAACTGCCCAGAGCCCGAGATGTACCTGACCGATTCCGACGCGGCGCAACCTGCGGTCCTCCGCAGCTGGCTGGGCGGACCTATAGAGGACACGCGGGACCTTGTCCTGCGCGGCTGGGGCTACCAATCACCGGAGGCCGCGGAATCAGAGGCGTTCCGATGGCGGTCCGCGGTCACCGTCGGTCTAGCCGCGCACAATGTCGGGGCCGACTTCGGCGTGAGGTCGCCAGCGACATGGATGAGTCCTGAATTCATCGCGGCCCATTCGTCGGAAGGCACCCCGGTCATGCAGGACCGATTCCAGCTGATGGTCTTCCCGACCGAACCTGCTCCGAGATTCCTGGGCTTCTCGGCCGGCGATATCACGGTCGGGAAAGGCGAGGCTGATGTGCGTCGCGCGGTTCAGCTGTCGCGAGCCGAAGGAACCACACTGACACAGCGGCAGCACCTGACGTACGCCGCCTATACCGCGTCGTTCGGGCTTCGGCCTGACGCGCGGATGGTGGCCCTCGTGTCGGCGGTGGAGCTGATGACCGATCCGAAGAAGCGAGATGACGACGCACAGGCAGTCGTCGACGCGATGGTTGCGGCCGTGAAGGCATCGAACATGGATCAAAGCACGAAGGATTCGATGAAGGGCGCAATGAACTGGTTGCGGTGGCAGTCGATCAAGCAATCAGTCAGGGATGTCGCTGCGACCTTGGGTGATCGCAGGTACATGGGTGAGTCAGCGCCGGAGTTCGTATCGCGGTGCTACGACCTGCGCAGCAACCTCGTACATGGTCCAGACCTGCCCGACTTCGATGAGGTGAACATGCGCGGTGGCGAACTCGAACGGATGGTGGGAGATCTGATCGCCATCACCATCGTCAATGAAACGGGTATAGCTCCGATGGCCACTTGGGTCGGCTCGCATCCGACCGCAGACTGGGATGGTAGTCCGGACGTGATTCCGATGGAGGGAGACGCCATCACCTGGCCGACCCCAGTCGAGTCTGACTGAGCGCCAGAGCGGCAGCTCCCGGCCGAGTGTTGGTAGGGCTTCGGCTGTCGTCCGGATGTATGCTCATTGATGTGGAACGGTGCGTTTCCTCCATATCGGGTACCGACGGCCGCTGCCGCTCGAGACCCGTCGCTATGCGCAGCTGCCGGTCACACTCAGCGCGCAGATGAATCGATAGGCGCGCTTAATTCACCCGTGGGCTCTGTGTGGCTTCCTCCGCCGGAAACCATTAGCTCGGATGTGCTGGCCGACGTTCTGGTGGTAGACCAACGAGTCGGCTATTTGATCCACATCTGGTCCAGCGTGATGAAGTCCAGTGGCGTGACCTGAAGGTTCTTGGCTCGGGTCGAGGTCAGCATTAGCGCACCTCGGTCGACGGTTGGCACGATGGCGGCATCGTCGACCGCGATCTGGTCGGCTTTCCGCCAGTCGTCAAGGGCGGTGACCGGATCGGTTGGTGCCGAGCTTTGCGCTGCGGTCATGACCGCGTCCAGCTGCTGGTTGCAGTAACCGCCGCGATTGTCGCTCTCGTCGCCTTGGATCTTCCGCGAAGTGCAGGACAAGATCTTCGGGAAGAAGTTGGAGGCTGCCGGATAGTCGGCCGACCATCCGAAGAAGAGGACGGCCTGCAACCGGTTGGCTGGATTGCGCAGGAATTTGGCTGTTGTGTCGTTCGCGGGAACGAGATGGAGCTGGGCCTTGTACCCGAGGCCGTTCAGCACCGCGGTTAGATAGCGCGCGACCGGCGGCAACCTGCCCAAGTTCGGCGCCCAAACGCGGATCGACATGCCAAGCGTCCCGGAGTGAGCGACCAGTGTCCGAGCCGTGGCGATGTCGGGCGCGAAGTTCGGCCCGGCATACGGACAGTGTGGCGCGTAGCCGGGGAAGCTGGGCATGAGCAGTTGGCAGGTGGGCGTTGCCTGCAGTGGGCCTCCGTACAGGCCGACGATCTTCCGGCGGTCCACGGCGTAGTTGACGGCGCGTCGCACGTCACGGTTGTTGAACGGTGCGGCGTGGACGTTCAAGGCCAGCCACTCGAACTCGAAGCCGGTTTGCCGGTGCACGAGATCGCGGTAATTTCGGTACACGTCGTCGGAGACTGCCGTATCGGCCAACGATAGGTCGGTCAGATCCGCCCGCCCGGTCAACACGTCCTGCACCGCCGCCGCAGTCGTACGGGCGGGACTCCACACAATACGGTCGGGGTATCCGGCGGGCTGCGCCGCGAACGACCACTGCCGGAAGTAAGGGTTACGGGTCAGGATGAGCTGCTTGTTCGGCGTGAACGCTTGGACTTGATATGGCCCGGTGCCCGGGACGCGGTGCGGCGACAGGGTCGTCACCGGTATCCCTGGCGGCGTGGGCACCACGAGCAGGTTGGCGAACTTGTAGAGGAAGGCATCGTCCGGCGCTGTCAGCTGGACAGCGATCCGGCCTGACACATCATCGACGGACACACCTCCGCTCAGATCACACATCCTCGGCGCATCGTGACAGCGCCGACCGCCGACGATGCCGTAGTACCAATCGGTGGGGCTGTAACCCTCACCGACGATGAGCGCGCGCTCCAGCCCGCGGAGGAAATCGCTGGCGACGACCGTGCGGCCGTCGGAATAGCGGATGCCTTTGCGCACGAAGAAGGTGTATCGCCGACCGCCGTCGGTTGGCTCGGGAACGGTGGTCGCAAGATCGGGAACCAGGGTTAGGCCTTCGCTGCCGCCGGCCGCTCGGTAGGCCAGAAGGGAGTCATACACCGGGCGCATCGCCGCGTACTCGTCGTTCAGGTAGATCGTCGGTGGGTCCAGATCGCCGCCGAACTGTCCTGGAAGACCTGCCGCGCCGACGACCAACGTGCCGCCCACATGGGTATTGCCCGAGAGGCTCTGCGCGGCTACCCACACACTGGATCCCCCGACGACGGCCATGCCGTGTACTGAGCTTCCGGTCGCGTACCGGTGCAGCACCGATTGCGAGGTCGGATCCACCTCCGCAACCGTCCCGTCGTACTCGTCGCTCACCCAGACACGGCCATGACCCACCGCAACCGCATCCGGGCCGTCGCCAACGCGCATGGTGGCGGTGGCCCGGCCGAGAGCGCGGTCGATGCGGGTTACCGTCAGGTCTGCGTTGTTCGCGACCCAGACCGAGCCGTCGGCGACCGCGATGCCCTTCGCTCCCGCCCCCACGTTGATTGGCGGGCCGACTGGCTGACCTGTGCGAGCGTCGAGGTGGCTCACGACGCGGCTCTTCGCGCTGCTCACCCACAGCGAGGTGCCGTCCAGTGCGATTCCCTGTGGATCTTCCCCGACGGTCACCGCAGAGCCAGCGCGCCCGCTGCGCGCGTCGATGTGCTGGATGGTGCCGTCGCCGGAGTTCGCAACCCAAGCGCCGTTGTCGTCTGCGGCGATTGCGCCGG
The DNA here is from genome assembly GCA_963809815.1 of uncultured Actinomycetota bacterium. Taxonomy (GTDB): domain Bacteria; phylum Actinomycetota; class Actinomycetes; order Mycobacteriales; family Jatrophihabitantaceae; genus CAVVJA01. The sequence continues at coordinate 95,454 of CAWELM010000010.1, read as the reverse complement.
GCAGGCTCCCGACCGGGATGGGAGTTCCCACCGGCATGCTGGTGTTGGTGTCGATTTCGCTGACGGTGCCGTCTCCGGCGTTCGCGACCCATGCCCGGGTGTCACTCACGGCAATGTCGACTGGGTTGGATCCGACCAACACCGTTTGAATGACCTCATGCGTCTTCGGGTTGATGCGCATGACGGTGTTGTCGCCGCTGTTCGTGACCCAGACCGATCCTGCACCGTACGCAATGCCCTCGGGCGATTGCCCGACAGGGATCGCATCGTGCATGGCGCCACCACTGGCATCGATCACGGCGACGCTGTTCGGTGGTATCACGGCCAGGGTGCGTTGTGGTTCCTGAACGACGATGGCCCCCACGCCGGCAGCGGCACCGGCCGCCACGACAATGCCCGCAACCAGCCAGCGGGCCCGCAGCCGTGGGCGCGCCGTCCGACGAATCCGGTGTGGCCTGAAACGGACAGTCTCTGATGATCGTTGTCTCGCGACCTCCTCTGCCGATGGCGGCTGGATTTGCAGAACGGGATCGTGGATGAGCAGTTGCTGGTGCAGTCGTTGGAGGGGCGGGCTGGGGTCCGCGCCGAGTTCGTCCGCGAGGTGATGGCGTAGCTGGCCATAGCTCGCGAGGGCGTCGGATGCACGGCCGCTGCGGTAGAGGGCGACCATGCGCTGGGCGTGCAGCCGTTCGCGCAGCGGGTACCGCGCGATCAGCTCCTCCAGCTCGGGAAGGACCGCGCTATGACGGCCAAGTGCCAGCTCGGCGTCAACCTTGGCCTCCACGGCAGTCAGCCGACGGTCGGTGAGCCGTGCAGCCAGCGGGGCGATGAAATCATAGCCAGCCAGGTCGGATAGAACCTCCCCGCGCCACAACCTCAGGCCACGGTCAAGTTCGGCCGCGGCTTCCGAAGCCGCGCCGTCCGCGAGCAGCCGCAACCCGGCAGTGGTGGCCTGCTCGAACCGGTCGGCGTCTATGGCTCCGTTGCTCAACAGCCGATATCGGCCGTGGTCGGTGACCAAGAGCCGGCCGGTCTCGCCGCGTACCCGCTCGGGTTCGAGGGCCTGACGCAGATGAAACACATACGTCCGGATCGTGCTGGCGCAGCCGGCGGGAAGACGCTCACCCCACAGCGCGTCGGCCAGTTCGTCGACCGACACCCCCGACCCATCCGCCATCAACAGGCGAGCCAACACCGCCCGCTGCTGCCGCCCGCCCAATTCCACCGGTGCGCCGGCCCGCGCGACCCGCAGCGGACCTAGCAGGGCAAAGTCCAGTAGCGGATCAGTTTCAAAGAGCCCGGCCATCGCCCACGACGCCTCCCCCAGACTGAATCGCCCCGGCGTTTCCGGAGGCTCCATCTCTTGAGGAGAGGATGGAGTCGTGGGGAGACGATCAAGCAACTACCCGGTCGAGCTGCGTGAACGTGCGGTGCGGATGGTCGCCGAGGTGGCGCCGGACTATCCGTCGCAGTGGGCCGCGATCACTGCGGTATCGCAGAAGCTGGGCATCGGCACTGCAGAGACATTGCGTAAGTGGGTGCGCCGGGCAGAGGTCGACGAGGGGCGCCGCCCGGGCTTGACCAGCGAGGAGCACGCGGAGATCAAGCGGCTCAAGCGGGAGAACGCCGAGCTGCGGCGCGCCAACGAAATTCTGAAGGCAGCTTCGGCTTTCTTCGCGGCCGAACTCGACCGGCCACAGCTGCGCTCGTGAGGTTCGTCGCGGAGCACAAAGACCGCACCGACGGCGGGAAGCGATGGGGTGTCGAGTCGATCTGCGCCGTGCTGACCGAGCACGGCTGCCCGATCGCCCCGTCGACCTACTACGAGGCGGCCAGCCGGCTGCCGTCCCAACGTGCCCAGCGCGACGAAGACCTGAAGGTTGAGATCGCTCGGGTGCACGCAGCGAACTACAGCGTCTACGGACCACGGAAGGTGTGGCTCGCGCTCAACCGGGAGGGCGTCGAGGTGGCCCGCTGCACGGTCGAGCGGCTGATGCGCGACCTGGGCCTGACTGGTGCTCTGCGAGGCAAACGAGTCGTCACCACTCGCCCCAGCCCGAAGACGGCGCGGCCGGCGGACCTGGTTCAGCGACGGTTCCTGCCGCTGGCACCGAACCGCGTCTGGGTTGCCGACTTCACCTATGTGCCCACCTGGTCCGGGATGGTCTACGTCGCGTTCGTCATCGACGCCTACGCCCGCCACATCTTGGGCTGGCGCGCTTCGATGAGCATGCGCACCAGCCTCGTGCTCGACACGATCGAGCAGGCGATCTGGACCCGACAACGCGAAGGAATCACCGACCTGACTGGCGTTCCATCACCACGACAACGGTCGCAATACATGTCCATCGCCTTCACCGAACGTCTCGCCGAAGCCGGCGTCGATATCTCGGTCGGCGCAGTCGGCGACGCGCTCGACAATGCGCTCGCCGAGTCGGTGATCGGGCTGTTCAAGACCGAACTCATCCGACGCCGCGGACCGTGGCGCACCGTCGAACACGTCGAAGCAGCAACCCTGCACTGGGTCGACTGGTTCAACCGCCACCGGCTGCTCGAGACCAACGGCGACCTCCCACCACTCGAGCTTGAACAGGCCTACTACCGTCAACACCCCGACCTCGACGAGGCCGGATAGTCAACAAGACGAGTCTCCGGACAACCCGGGGCGGTTCACTTCTCCCACAGGCATGGAGTGAACTGAAGGCACGGCAGAAGCTGAGTCGATCCGCCGCCGGCGTAGACGGGAGGGCAGACCGGGACGGGAGCCTCCCGTCCGCTTACCCACGCCCATCGTGGGATGGGTTGGCGTGATGTCTTCGTTGCGGGCACGTCGTCCTTACGTTTCCGCCCGCGGCAGCGTCTTAGCGGCACCCGCTCACGTCTCAGGTTCTACCTTGCCAGTCCTTGACGGCCGTTGCGCACCGAGGCAATCACTCGAAAGGAGACGGATATGTCGGTCCGGATAGGCACGCTTCGCAAGCCCAACCTCATCCTCGTGGTGCTGAGCGTTCTCGCCGCGTTCGGGCTCGCTGTCGCGCCCGTGCCGGCGCACGGCTGGATCACACCCACGCAGGCAGGAGACCTGCTCGTCGCCGACCAAACCGCCAACACCATTCAGGAGTTCTCTCCGACCGGTCAAGACATGGGCGACTTCGCCACGACCGGGCTGAACGGACCTACCGGCCTTGCGTTTGATAAGCGCGGAAACCTCTACGTCTCCAACATTAACGGCAACACCATTCGGGAGTTCTCATCGACCGGACAAGACTTAGGCGACTTCGTCGCCACCGGGCTGAGCAGTCCCCGGGGTATCGCCTTCGACAAGCACGGCAACCTCTACGTGGCGAGTCAGAGCTGGATTCGCGAGTTCTCTTCCACCGGACACGACCTCGGCAACTTCGCCGTCGGGCTGAACGTCGCGCGAGGCCTCGCGTTCGACCGGACAGGCAATCTCTACGTCGCCAACGCCGGCGACAACACCATCCGCGAATTCTCTCCAACTGGTGTAGACCTGGGCTACTTCGCCACCACCGGGTTCATCGCACCCGCCCTCATCGCATTCGACAATAGAGGCGACCTCTACGTCACCAACTTTGGTGGCAACACGATCCGGGAGTTCTCCCCAACCGGTGTCGACCTGGGCAACTTCGTCGCCACCGGGTTGAGCAATCCCGCTGGCCTGGCCTTCGACATGAGGGGCGACCTATACGTCTCGAACCGCGGTGATGGCACCATCCGCAAGTTCTCCCGGAGCGGAACCGACCTGGGCTACTTCGCCACCACCGGGATGGTCACGCCCGTCGGCCTGGCCTTCCGCCCCGAAGCAGAAGACGAGCAGGGAGACTCCTGAACTCGGGTGTCGCTCGAACGCCGACCGAGAAGCACGTCGGCCGCCACCGCGTACGTCCGCCTTCTAGTCGCACGCGACGCTGTTCGCCGCCTCAAGTGATCGAAGGAGAAATTCGATCTCGAACCGTCGTTATACGGGTGATCCTGTCCAGCGCCGGATATTGATCATTTGTCGGGTTGATCACAGTGTGGGTTCTCCGAAGTCTTGTTCGCCGTCGTTGAGGCCGAGCAGGAAGACGAAGCGGTGTAGGTCGGCGGCGAGGTTATCGACGTCGCAGACGGGATGGCCGACGAAGGCGGTGAGGCTGTCGGCCAGGGTCTGCCGCTGGCTGCCGGATAGCCAGTCGGCGAGGAAGGTGAGTAGTTCGGCGAGCTCGACCGCGTCGCGTCCTCTTCGAGCAACATGGCACCGAGCTCGTTGCGCGGCGGCGAGGGAGATGGAGCGCATCCGCCTGGGATCCTGACGGACACGGCGAACACTCCGTCCTCGCGCAGCGCCAAGCGCTCGTGCACTACGCCGACGCGGGCGGAATCGCGAGTGGCGCGTTCTCGGGCGGACGGCTGGTTGGGATCGGAGTGGTCGTGCCGCACATCCGCGCCGCGATCGCGCAGCTCGCGTTTCTCCATGTGAGCGAGGCCTTCCGGGCCGCCGGCGTCGGCAGCCGACTGTCCGCCGACCTGGAGCTGGTCGCGCGCCACCCCGGTGACACCGAGATCGTTGTCTCCGCGACGCCGTCCGAGAACACCGTGCGCTTCTACCTCGGTCGCGGCTACCAGCCCATGGCGCGTCCGCTTGCCGGAGCTCCTCGAGCTGGAGCCCGAGGACGTCCACATGGGGAAGGTGATCTGAACCACTGCTCGGTGTGGCGCGGAGGAGTCGGGTCAGTTCGGCGTCGTGTCGCTACGCACCGGGCGGCATGGGACGGCCGAGCAGTCCGAATGATCAGTAACTCGCCCTGGCCGTTGGTCTCGGTCGACAGCGCGCTTCGGAGCGGTGATGAGTCGTCAGCAAGGTATACGGGTAAACGTTCGAGAATCCACACTGTGCTTAGCGCATTATCGATTGGTTGCGCCGGTCTCCCGGGGGGCGCTCTTGCAACATGTCACCTTTGCGTTCGGGAAAACTCAGCATTTTGCGACGCAGCCGGGGTCAGCTCGTCGGGTTCGAGCCGTCCGGGCGACTCGTCGGGGGCCGATCCGTCCGCCGCCCGTGCAGTTTGTCTGGTTGTACGCAAGCCGCTTCTTGTGGTCGTTGAATGTGCCCTTTCTCTGACCCGTCGTGCCTGTCCCCTGTATCCAGGCGCCGAGTTTTCGAGATGTGGATAAGAGCTACTTCCCAGTCGGCGTTGACCCCTTGACGTTGACCAGGAGGAATCCCCGTTTCCGTAGAAGCTACGGGCCATCGGAAGCGCATAGTTCCCACGCCCCGAACCGGATGTCATCACGGCTATATATGCAACTGCGCGGCGTCGGCTCCTATCTCGGCGAGACCCCACAGAGGCGCGGTGACTCCGTCGCAGTGCGGAGACACTGCCCTGGACTCAACAAGCCACATGCCTTGAGGAATGTGAAGGAGCGTGCGCGTCACCATCGTCGTCCCGTCGAGACCGGCGGTACCGGTCCAGTGCGCGGGCGCGGATGGACTCCAGATCGCCCGGAGCTGCACGTTGTCCCCGCGGCCGTCTCGTATGCTCGCAGACACGCCTCGCAAGACGCCGTGATGATCGCGGATCCGGTCGCCGACCACCACATAGGTCGGGCCGAAGAACTCGCGCAGACTCTCTAGATCCTCATCGGTGGCTGGGTTGCTCGTGCACGCGCCCTTCGCGCATGCCGTGGCCGTAGAGGGCGCCAGGGGGGACTGGAAGGACAACCCGACAACGGCGGTCGGCGGTGCGGTCGACGGGCCGTGCTTGTTCACGCGGACCAGGAACGAGGCCAGTAGCGCCGACGCGATGAGGCCGGCCGCCGCCAGTTGGATCAGTCGGGTGCGCCGAGAACCGGCCTGGCTGAAGAGCGTGGAACGGCTCAGCGCAATGACGTCTTCTGGTTCGGCGCGGCTTTGCGACTCTGGCACCTCGATTTCCGAAAGCCAGTCATCGCCAGGAACTACCGGCGTCACGACGAAATTAGAATGCCGGGACCACTGTTTCAGCAAGCGTTTGACAGGTTCTCGCCACGGATTCCCACTCTCAGTGTGAAGTCCGGGAAGTTCGTCAGCGACATTCACGCTAAAGGTGGCAGTGGAGGCGAATATGAATCCGGACGAAGAGCGTCAGCGCCGGGAATTCCGGCGAATCGGAGCTCTTGTGTCATCAGCCGTATGGCGGGCAAAGGAGAACAAAGCGCGTGAATGGCGGCGGCGCCGAACGATCGGTGCGTTCGTGAGCCGTGCACGCAGCTGCGCCGAAACTTCGATCCCTAGCCTCAGCGACTGTGGTCGGCAATCCGCACCGCACCGTCGTTGTGTTCAGTCTGGGCGGTCACCAGTCGGGGCGGGGTGGGAAGACGGTGGCGATGGCGGCGGTGCGGCTGGATACGTCGAGGCGGCTATAGATGTTTTGAAGGTGTGTGCGGACGGTGGCTTCGGAGATGGCCAGGTGTCGAGCGATCTGCCGGTTGTCTAACCCGGCCGCCACTCGTCGCAGGAGGTCGCGTTGCCGGTCAGTGAGCAGAGATTGATTGTGCCGTCGCAGTCTTGCCTCGTGGACCGCATTAAGGTGTGGCCTGACCAGTGTCAACAGCATCTGTTCTCGATCGGTGAATCCGCGCCCGGCGGTGCGCCAGAGCAGGATGCGATGGGTAACTGGGCCTTGCGGCGCGAGCGGCAGCTGAATCACGTGCCGGACTCCGATCATGGACAGGTATTCGGCTAACCGACCGTGGGCGAATTCTCGGGCCGAACCGAAGTCCGATTCCCGGACAACGCTGGTCCAGTCGCCGGCGCGATCTGGGTAGCTGCATTGCGGAAAGCTCCAGAAATGCCGCCAGTAGAACGCATTCATCGCCGCGTCATCGCTGGCCGAGGACATCCCGTCGTAGCAGATCAGACTGAGGCCGCCGAGGTTGCCTCGCCGGTAGGCGTCGTTGGCCGTGTACGTGACATTGTCGCAAGCCACCACCTCGGCCAGCTCCCGCAGAATCGATTCTGGGAATAGGCCACCGTCATCGTCGAGCCGGGCCGGGTCGCCCACGTCGATCAGCCGACGCAGATCCCGGCTCGAAATGCTCACCCGAACCGCCATCCCCCGCCCCCTCGCTTGGGCCGGCAGTTGCTCCACAGAATATGCCGATTTGCGCACGGCGTACGTCAAATCTCGTATGGACACCCGAGCATCCCCCACCGATCCTGGCGTTTGGGGAGGCCGCCGTGATCAACAAACCATGGGCGACGACACCGTCAGACCGTTCCGATGCACAGGCGTCGAAAAGCATGCATGTAGGAGTGATCGACCAGGTGCCGGCAGCGTTCCGCCGCGCACGGGCGACACCCCGGTACGGGGTACCGCAGGGCAAGGCCGGTGATGGCCGCCGCGGCCCGTCCTGCGGCTGGACGATAGGTCCGGCATCGGGCCACAGCGCGGCCGCGCGGAAGGGATGATCGCCGTGAAGCGAGCCGGTGTGATCGTGGCGCTCGGCGCGTTGCTGAGCATGGTCGCCGGGGTGGTGACCGCCTCCCCGGCGCTCGCCCGGGGAGACGGATGGCAGATCCTGCCCGCACCGCCCGCGATCATCGTGCCCGCAACATTCTGCGGGTTCGAGATCCAGGTCACCTTCCCGGTCGACCGGGAGTTCGCCAAGATACTCACGGCCTCGAACGGTTTCATGACCACGCTGGTCACCGGCTCCTTGTTTGCCTCAGTCACGAACCTGGAAACCGGAAAGACCATCACGGAGAACATATCCGGGCCTTCGAAAACGACCGTCTTCCCAGACGGTTCCATGACCGAGGCGGCGACCGGACTCAACCCGATCGCCCTCAGCGCCGCCGACGCGGCGCGCTTCGGGTTGCCCACCTTTGGCGTGACTGCCGGCGCCCGAACGGTCTCGATCGCCCCGGACGGCAGCATCACCTCACTGTCACTGGATGGCCATGTCCTGGTCGACGTGTGCGCCGCGTTGAGTTAACGGCACTTCGCGCGCTTCCAAGAGGATTCCGAGTGGACCACCAAGAGGATTTGGACCGGGAGTGCTCCACTAATTCTCGGGCCTACCAACGAGGGGAGGGGAACTGCCGTGAACAAATCTAGATTGCTGTTTGGTCTTGTCGGCGCGATTGTGATCGCGGGGGCGTTGGCGGCGGCGCGACCGGCGTCTGCGGCCTTCCCGGGCCCGGACGGATCGCCTTCGACAGCGGCCGGTCCGGCGGGACGCAGAACATATTCACGGTGCGCCCGGACGGGAGCGACGTCCGCCAGCTCACCTTTCTCACCGCCGGGCAGGGCGCCGCGGTCTGGCCCGCCTGGTCGCCCGACGGGCAAAGCATCGCGTTCGAGCGCGGGGGCAACGGCCCGAACCGTATGTTCGTCATGAACGCCGACGGCTCCGGGCAGCGCCTGCTGTTCAACGACGACGCCGGGTACGACGACTTCCGGCCGAGCTTCTCGCCCGACGGGAGTCGGGTCATCTTCAGCCGGTGCAGGGACGTCCCGACCGAGGGGTGCGCGGAGTATGCGGTCAAGACCGACGGCCGCGGCCCAACCCTCATCACGCACTTCAACCAGAACGTGAACGTGTTCGACGCCCATGCCGTGTACGCACCAGACGGCGCCTCGATCGCGTTCGACAGCGTCAACCGCGGCGGCGTGGCCGGTTTCGCCGTGTACCTCATGGGCGCCCACGGGACCGATGTGCACATCATCACCCCGACCGCTTTGCAGGCGCTCGACCCGGCCTGGTCTCCGGAGGGCCGCAGAATCGCCTTCTGGTCGTTCACACAGGCCCCCACCCCCGAGGTGTGGACCGTGCGCCCGGACGGGAGCGGCGTCCAGCAGCTAACGTTCCCTGGCACCTCGGGCGATTTCGCGCCCGTCTACTCGCCGCAGGGAGACAAGATCGCCTTCGAGCGCCACACAGCGAACGACACATCCGAAGCGCTTGTGACCATGAACGCGGACGGCGCGGGCCTTGCCACAGTGCAAGCCGACGCGTTCCGCCCGAACTGGGGACCGGCCAGCTCGTAGCTGGTTCTCGATCGAGCAAGGGTCCGGGGGAGCGCGTAGTCGTCTGGATCTAGCCCTCGCCCGCTCGAGGTCGCTGATCGGGCGAGGGAGAACGCGTCTCAACCTCAGCACGTCCGGATCCATCGCAGGCATATCAGAGCAGTGAAGGCATCGCGGCGTCGTGAAGTCCGAATCGACGAAAAAGGCCGAGGCAAGACGGTGACGGTGCAGCAGGAACGCGAGGCGTTGCGCCATCGATACGCATGGCGCGCGGAGCGGTTGGCGAGATTTCCAGGGAAGGCACCGTCCGAGGTTTGGACGCTCTACCCCCCGGGAATCTCGTACTCCTCGTCCGTGACGAGGTCGCCCCACTCGACCTCCGCGCCGTGCTCAGGTGCCTCCCAGATAGCGAGGTGGGTCATGAAACGTTCGGCGCAGCTCCATGCCAGTGCCATTCACCGTGTGCGGTGTAGATGGTGTCGCCGGGCCGGATGGTGATGACCTCACCGCCCCGCGCCTGAGCACGGCCGACACCTTCGGTGACGTGCAAGGTCTGCCCTACGGCATGCGAATGCCACGCGGTGCGAGCCCGTGGGCTGAACTGGACAGCGTTGGCGCGGATGCGAGAGGGCACGTCTCGGGTGGTGATCTCGTCGATAAAGACCTGCCCGGTAAAGGTTTCCTTCTTCCCAACCATCGACGGTCGGACGGGGACCATGTGCACGGCCACTCCCTGAGAGTCCGAGCCCTGGCACGAATCTAGCCCTGCCACCAAATCCTCGACTGACGGCGCCGGAGTGCGCCGCCGGTCGGGGGCTGTTCAACCGCCGACGGGCGTGACGCGCTGCCTGCCACGGTCTGTCGCCGGCCGCACGGCAAACGCTGCTGACCGCACTGACCGCGATCGACTCGCTGATCCGACAGACGACGAGGCCAAGGCCGGCATTCGGGCAGGCCGCGCGACATGCGGCGAGATCCAGCCGTGATTGCTCACGGCTGGATCTGGCCGTCTGATGGTGGCGACTCGTACTAGGGTCGCGTCGCTGTGCACAGGTCCGGATTGTTATCGCAGAACTGCCGATATGGGTCGTGTTGATTGGCAGCGGGTGCGGCCGGTTGCGCCGGAGCGGAGGGCGTCGTGCACAGGTCCGGATTGTTAGCGCAGAACTGCCGATATGGGTCGTGTTGATTGGCAGCGGGTGCGGCCGGTTGCGCCGGAGCGGAGGGCGTCGTGCACAGGTCCGGATTGTTAGCGCAGAACTGCCGATATGTGTCGTGTTGATTGGCAGCGGGTGCGGCCGGTTGCGCCGGAGCCGAGGTGGCAGTAACGGCGTGGGTGTGAGTGGGGGAACTGGTGGTTAGGGCCCATACGGTCAGCGCAATGGCCACCGCGATTGCAGCGAGTCCTGCGATGACGAGAACGTGGCGGCGGCGCCGTGAGGTCCGCGGCCGCCCAGGCGGTGGTGTCGGCGTTTTAGTGGGGACAGTGGTGGTCATGACGACTCCTTGGTTCGTGGCGGCGAACGCCGCCTTTGAGCAGATACGCGTCGTCAGTCGGTCTGGATGAGGGTGGCCAGCTGAGACTGCCGACCACAGTGCCTGGACGCCTTCGCAGCAGATTCCCAGTCAGTTCGCACAGTCTGCGTTGCGCGACGGGACGTTCGCAGCCGGTTCGCATCGCGCTCGCACGCAGTTCGTAAGGCATCCCGCGCCGGGTAAAGTCAGGGCCCAGCGGCTGAATGTCGTACATCAGCGCGCTTACGGTTCGAGGGGCGTCATGGACGGGTCGGCGGGTCCGAGCTTCCACGTGTTAGGACCGTTTGAGGTCCGACTTGATGGTCACGAGGTGCCGCTCGGCGGGGCCAAGCAGCGGCTCGTTCTCGCGGCGCTACTCATGCAGTCCAACGCTGTGGTATCGCTTGACCGACTGGCTGACGTCGTCTGGGACGATGCGCCGCCCGACGATGCAGCCGGCACCCTTGCCAAATACGTGTACCGACTACGGTCAGCGCTCGGTCCGGCCAATGCCTCAATTCTCGCGACCCGGCCGCCAGGCTATCGGCTGTCGGTCGAGGCGGACCAGCTGGATTCCGCGCGGTTCACGGCGCTTGTAGGAAATGCTCAGCAGTTGATCGGCGGTGCGGCGGAGCGGGCGAAAGCCATCTTCGATGACGCGCTCAGGCTCTGGAGGGGGCCAGCGTGGGACGAGTTCGCCGATATGGACTTCGTCCGAGCGGAGATCACTCGCCTGGACAGCTTGCGAACGATGGCGTTGGAGGATCGCGCCGACGCCATGCTCACTCTGGGGCGTTACGAGGAGTTAGTTCCCGAATTGGAGGGGATTGTCGGCGAGCACCCACTTCATGAGCGACCGCGTGCCCAGCTGATGTTGGCCTTGTACTTCAGCGGCCGGCACGCCGATGCGTTGTCGGTCTATCGAGATTTCCGCCGGTATTTGCTGAAGGAGGTCGGACTCGAGCCTTCGGCGGAGTTGCGTCATCTAGAACAGAACATATTGCAACAGAACGTCCGGCTTGTTCTACGAAGGCCGCGACCCGACATAACGGTCAAGCCATTAATAGCGCCCGCAGATTTCCGGATCCGCGATGAGCGATTCATCGGCCGACGAAGTGATCTCGATTGGTTGGAGGTGCTGTTCGGTCAATCCTTGACCGCCGAACATGCCGTGGTCGGGGTCATTTGTGGCGCACCGGGGATCGGAAAGACGAGCCTGATCAAGGCATTTGGCCGACGAGCACAGGCACGGGGGGTAGATGTCAAGTTCGGTCGATGCGACGAAGTACTAGGTGTAGCGGGCTCAGTGCTGGAGGCACTTCAAATCCGGCCGGATACGACTTTCGGACCGAGTGTTCCGGCGGACAAATCGTTACCACTGGTCGATGAAGCGGTAGCCGCCATGGGCCATGCGCCCCTGCTGGTGGTGCTCGATGACCTCGACACGACTGTCGCGGAGGCCCAGTCGCTGCTAGAACACCTCGCCGCTATGCGACCCAACGCGCCCGTCTGCGTGGTCGCTACGACCGCGAGCATCGAGGAGAAATGGCGGGACCGGACCCGCGGCGATGTGCATGTCCGCGTCCTGGACGGTCTGAGCCGGACCGAAACATCCGACCTGCTAACCATCATATCCGGCGCCACCCGCCCATCCACCCTTGTGGACTCGGTATTCGCCGACACGGCCGGCGACCCTTCCTTGATCGTGGCGATCGGTCGCAGGTTGCGCGACGCCGATATCACCACGCGCGTAGATGGTGCGCTCTCCCGAGCCGAGGCGGCCCGCCGTGGCCTGACCGAGGTTCGAGACGAGGTCGCTTTTGGGGTGCTGGCCCGCCAGGACGTGTCGCCGCGACCGCCGTCGGGTGCCAGGGATGGCTCGGCGGATCGGCATTCGATCCTGTGCCCGTTTAAGGGCTTGGCGTCGTTCGGGGTGGCGGACGCGCGATACTTCTGCGGACGAGACCGGCTGGTCGCTCAACTGGTCGCTAGGCTCGCAGTCGACCGGTTCCTGGGGATCATTGGCCCGTCGGGCAGTGGCAAGTCCTCGCTCGTCGCCGCCGGTTTGCTGCCCGCCCTTGCCTCGGCTGCGCTTCCTGGCAGCCAACGGTGGCCCAGCTTGGTAATCCGCCCCGGCGCCGATCCGATGCGCCGGCTGGCGGCCGGGCTCGCTCCTTTGACGAACGAGTCGACATCCGCGGTCCGGGCACGCCTCGACATCGATCCCAGCGCGATCGTGGACATTGCGCGCTGTGCTGCGCCCCTTGACCAGGGACACGGAGACCGGCTCGTGGTCGTGGTCGATCAGTTCGAGGAGCTATTCACTACGTGTGACGACAGCCAGGCGAGAGCCGAATTCCTGCGGGCGCTCATCGGCGGTTCGGCGGATCCTGACAGTCCGCTTGTTGTCGCCCTGGTCATGCGCGCGGACTACTACGGCGCCTGCGCCGAAGAACCGGTACTGGCGAGAGCGCTCGCCGCCAGCCACGTCCTTGTTTCGGCGATGACCGATCGCGAGTTGCGGCAGGCGGTCCTTGAACCGGCGGGACGGGCGGGACTCACTGTGGAGGAGGGCCTGACCGACGTCATTTGTGCCGATGCCGCCGGCGAGCCTGGTGCCCTGCCATTGGTGTCTACCGCGTTACTGGAGACGTGGGTACGCCGCTCAGGTGACACGTTGACATTAGCGGGCTATGCAGAAGCCGGCGGCGTGCGCGGCGCGGTGGCATATCTCGCGGAGGGCGTATACAACGGCCTGGATACAACCGGTAAAGAAATCCTGCGGCACATTTTCTTGCGACTGACCGATCCGGAGGGCGCTACCAGCGACGTACGCCGCCGGGCCCTCCGAGACGAGATTGCCGGTGACGAGGCCGAACGCGTTGTGCTCGAGAAGTTGATCAACCACCGGTTGGTCACGGCTACCGAGGACACCGTCGAGGTGGCCCACGAGGCGTTGCTTCGTGAGTGGCCGCGGCTGCGCGCTTGGCTGGAGGAGGATCGCGAAGGTCGTCGACTGCACCGACAACTCGCCGGCGCCGCGGCCGCCTGGGAGGGAGACAATCGCGACGACGCCGGGCTGTATCGGGGCATCCGGCTGCAAGCCGCCCGCGAGTGGGCCCGATCGCACCCCGGTGACGCTAACCCGACCGAGGCGGAGTTCCTCGCCGCGTCCGAAGCTGGCCAGGAACGCTCACTGCGTACCGCGCGGCGCACCTCCCGCCGGCTACGCTCCCTGGCCATTGGACTCGCGGCGCTGCTAGTCATCGCCCTCGTGGCCGGCGTCCTCCTTGCTGTCCAGCGTTCGGAAACCCGCAAGGAGGCGAACCTCGCCCGCGCTCGTGCGCTGCAGGAGGAGACAAGCCGACTCGCTACTTTGGCGCGAACCCTCCCCGACGACCAGCGCGATCTCGCCTTGCTCCTCGGCGCGCAGGGCTATCGGATCGAGCAGTCGGACGAGACCGCAGGCGGTCTGCAAGCCGCGCTGGTGCAGACTCCACCTGGACTGGACCGGATCATCCGGTATCGATCTCCATCGCTCGGCCCGCATTTGGGTCGCGCTGGGCAGCTGCTGGCGGTCCCGGCGCAGGACGGCACGGTGACGATCTATGACGTTGCCAGCGGCCGGGTAGTGAGGACTATGACGTGGCCGCGACCACGGGAGTTCGCCGTCTTCAGCGCCGACGACCACTATGTTGCCGCGGGTGGACTAGACGGCCAGGTTGCAATTTGGGACGCCACTACCGGCCAGCTTTCCGGTGTCCCGTTGCCGGTCGGCGGCAACCGCGCGTCGGCCGTCTTCGACCCGACCGATTCCAGCCGCCTATATGTCGTCACCGACACCGGGGAGCTGACCACATGGGATCGACGCGACCCTGACCATCCACATCAGGTTGGTGTCACTCGGTATTTCACCGGCGGAGAGCCGAACGGCACTCCGTCATTCGTCACGATCAGCCGGGATGGTCGATACGTGGCCGCCGGAGGCGCAGGGAGTCTAAACGTTTGGGACTCACGGTCCGGCGCGTCTGCGCTGCCAGTGCCAGCAATCAGCGTTAGTGCAGCGGGCGAGTTCGCCCCGGACGGTGTGACTGTGCCGACAGGGAGCAACGACGGGGTTCAGCTGCACAACCTCGCCACCGGTGGCGAGGTCGATATACCGATATCGGGGGCTGCCCAACCGATTGCCGCCCTTAGTCTCGATGGGCGCCGGCTAGCCGCGATCGTCCAGAGCCGCAATGTTGTGCTCTATGACGTGCGGTCACGTGAGCCCATCGGTGCCCTGAGGGTGCCGAACAATTTCGCCATTTCGCTCGCGTTCCTCCCCGATGGCCGACTGTTGATCAGCGGCACCACCAGCGCCGAAATATGGTCTATCGGCCGCGAGCTGCCGCCGCTTGGTGACGTACTTCCGGCGCCTTCGCGGCCTGGTTATCCATCGACAACAACATTTCTGCCGGGGAGCGATGACGTCGTCACGAGCGGAATTCACGGCGACCTGCTCCGCCACAATCCGACGACCGGGCAGATCCTTGGGCCGATGCTGGCCGGCGCCATCACATCGCCGGCGGTGGCCAGCCCGGACGGCCAACTGCTTGCCTCCGTGTCTGCGAGAAACGGAGCAATTGCGATTTGGGAGAGGAGCAGCGGTCGGGAACTAGCCCCACTGCCCGGCCTGCTGGCACAGACTCCGGGCGTGCCCTCTAGCGCGGCCCTCGCCTGGAGCCCAAGCGGTGATCTACTAGCCACCGACCTCGGCTCGTCCATACAGCTGTGGAACGTATCCGATCCGCGCCATCCAAGACTGAAGTCAAACATTTCCAAGGTGCTCGATCTTGGTTGGCACTACTATTTGCTGTTTAGCCGCGACAGCCGTCTCCTCGTGAGTGCCACAATAGACAGCAAGCGCGTCACAGTCATTGACGTAGCCGCCCATCGCGCCAAATGGTCTCTCGACATTTCCGACTATGCGCTTGGTCAAGTGGCGCTGTCTCCTGACGGCAAGACCCTCGCGGTGGATTCGGGCGACTCGAGTGACGGTCAGATCACGCTATATAGCGCGGCTACGGGCAAGCGAAACCAGACGGCGCCCAGGGAAAGCTATGGCGGCGTAGAGTTCCTCCATCACGGAGACTGGCTCGTCGCCACCTCCGGCGGCGCCCAAGCAAACGCGCAGCTGTACGACGCCACGACCCTTGAGGCAATCGGTGTGCCGTTTTCTTACCCCTCGACTGACACCTTCGGAGATCCAATCGCGGTGAACGGAGCGGGCACCCGCTTCTCCGAGGCGGAAAACGACGCTCCGCTGCTCTGGGACGTGAATCCGACGGACTGGCTCAGCATCGCTTGCCGGATAACGGGTCGAAACCTCACCCAAAACGAATGGCATCAGTACCTACCGAATCGGCCGTACCAGATCACGTGCCCAAACTTCCCAGCCGGTCAGTAACGAACCCGCCCGCACCGCCGCAAGGATGGCCCTGGTGCCTCACGACATATTCGACCTTCCTTTCTAGGACCCGACTCGGCTGAATTTAGCGTGCACGAGATTGAGTCCACGTTACCGGACTTCGATCCCATGTTTGTCGAGACTGGCCTTAACCATCCTCCGATGAATGCGCAGTTTGCGCGCGAGCTACCTCATTTATTCCAAGCTTGGTCAGCGGACACGAGCTCGCTCATCTGCGTCGGATCCAGTCTTCGGCCTTCGGATCCGCCCGCCCTCAACGGGACCTCGTAGTGGACACAGTGTTTTGCGCTTTTGAGTAGATCTGTCAGTGATTTCGCCTGAACAGCGAGTTGAATAGACCTAATCTGGCCTCACCTTCCATGGTGTAATTCGAAGTATGTTGACGAGGCCGTACCGCACATATCGACAGTCCTAGCCGAGAGGAGAAACGCGCATATTCGGCGTTATACGGGTGATCCTGTCAAGCGCGCGATATTGATCATCGGTCGTGTTGATCATGGTGTGGGTTCTCCGAAGAGTTGATCGCCGTCGTTGAGGCCGAGCAGGAAGACGAAGCGGTGGAGGTCGGCGGCGAGTTGGTCGATGTGGTAGCCGGGATGGCCGACGAAGGCGGTGAGGTTGTCGGTTAGGGTCTGCTGCTGGCTGCCCGATAGCCAGTCGGTGAGGAAGGTGAGCGGTTCGGCTAGTTCGACCGCGTCGCTGGGTTCGAGGTTGATGTCAGGCATCCTGGTCACCTTCTTCAGCCTCGACGCGTCGGATGAGGCCGTCGAACAGCGCCGCTCGTTGGGTCTGTCCGCGTTCTCGGGCGTGGTCGCGTTGCTGGGTGAGGGTGGGTAGGAACTGCACGTTGGTGCGGAAGTAGGCGCAGGTTTCGCAGGCTGATTCCATGCGGCAGTCGAGTTCGACCGGGCGGGTGCAGAGGCCGTTGCCGAGCATGCGGGCGTGTGTTTCGCGGCGTAGCCGGGCCATGCCGGTGGTTTCGTAGTCGGCGGGCAGTTGAGGTTGCTGGCCGTAGAGGGCGTCGATCTTGGCGCTTACGGCGGCGTATTCGTCGGCGACGACCCGGTTGGCGATGCGCGCGTAGATGAGGGTCATTTCCATCTTCTTGTGGCCCAATAGCGCGGCGATCGCCTCGAGCCGCATGCCGCGGTTGATGGCCTGGGTGGCGAGGGTGTGTCGCAGCCGGTGCGGGTGCACGCCGTCCACGCCGGCTGCGCGACCGACGCGATGGATGATGCGGCCGATGGTGTGTCGGTTCAGCGGCCCGCGGTGATCGGCGACCAGGCGGCGATGCGCACGGATGTGCTCGACGTTGACGGCGGTCCACTGGCCGAGTAGGTCGACGAGTTGGGGATGCAGCGGCATCTCAGTGCAGCCCCGAAGCCCAGATTCCAAGGCCCAGACGCTGACATCTCGCTGACATTGTTGACATCCGCCAATCGAACGAAGTCGAACCTTCGTGTCGTCGCGTGCCATCTGGGCCGGTTTCGTGCCGTACAAGGGTGGGCGATACTGGGATTGAACCAGTGACCCCTACCGTGTCAAGGTAGTGCTCTCCCACTGAGCTAATCGCCCGTATGTGGCCGCCTGAGGCGACGTTGTTGCGAGGCGGCGGCGGGAATCGAACCCGCGTACAGGGCTTTGCAGGCCCTTGCCTAAGCCACTCGGCCACGCCGCCGGGTGCGACCGAGATCCGATCACCGCGGCCCGCCGCCTGACGAGCCGCCGCGCACCGGGAGGTCGGAGCTGCCAGCCGTCGGGAGGCGCCTTCGAGCGGACGACGGGATTCGAACCCGCGACCCTCACCTTGGCAAGGTGATGCGCTACCAGCTGCGCTACGTCCGCGCGACGTCGGCAGCGCACCCGCACTGCCCGCCGGCCGATGACTCTATCCGATGCTACTTAGGCCACCAAACCAGTCGAGCTAGGTAGACGCATCAGACCTCGCCGAGCCACTGAGGCGATCCCAGAGCCGATCGATTTGGCGGGCAAGGGAGTTCAAATCGCCGTCGTTGCGCACGATCTCGTCGGCGATGGCGCGGCGCTGCTCGTCGGTCGCCTGGGCGGCCATACGCGCTTCCGCTTCGGCTCGCGTCAATCCCCGCTCGGCCAGCCGGGCGAGCCGAATCTCTCGATCGGCCTCGACCACCACGACCGTGTCGAACCGATCGGCCAGTCCGTTCTCGGCGAGGAGTGGGATGTCATGGACGACGACGGCCCCGGGCGGCACGGCGGCGGCAAGCTCAGCCGACCGGGACCCAACGAGCGGATGCACGATCGCATTCAGCTCGTCGAGGGCAGCGCCGTCGGCGAACACGATTCGCGCCAGCGCGGCGCGATCCAATTCACCGTCCGGACCGACGACGTCAGGTCCGAATCGCGCGACGACGGCGGCAAAGCCGGGCGTGCCCGCCCGGACGACCTCTCGAGCGACGACGTCAGCATCGATGATGACCGCGCCATGCTCGCCCAACAGGGCCGCCACCGTGCTCTTGCCCGATCCGAGACCGCCGGTCAGCCCCACGTTCACTGGAGCGAGGCCCTTGTGGCTCAGACGCTCAGCGACCGGCCAACTTCTCCCGCAACGCCGCCAGCGCTTCGTCCGTGGCTAGGGTGCCGTTGTTCTCAGCAGCCTCAGACGAATAGGAGGTTGCCTCGCCGACCTCGGCAGCCGCCTCCGCATCGGCCCGCTGGGCGTCGGAGAGCTGCTTGCGGTGTGCGTCGAACCGTTCACGAGCGGCGGCGTACCGCTTCTCCCACGCCTCGCGCTGGCTGTCGTAGCCAGGCAACCATTCCTGGCTGTCCGGGTCGAAGCCCTCGGGGTAGATGTAGTTGCCCTTGTCGTCGTACTGGGCTTCCATGCCGTATTGCGCGGGGTCGAAGTTCTCTTCGCTGAGCGCGCCCTCGTTGGCCTGCTTGAGCGACAGCGATATCCGGCGTCGCTCCAGATCGATGTCGATCACCTTGACCAGCAGCTCGTCGCCGACCTGGACCACCTGCTCCGGGATCTCGACATGACGCTCGGCGAGTTCCGAGATGTGGACGAGGCCCTCAATGCCGTCCTGGACGCGTACGAACGCACCGAACGGCACAAGTTTCGTGACCCGCCCAGGCACGACCTGACCGATCTGGTGGGTCCGGGCGAATTGGCGCCACGGGTCTTCCTGCGTGGCTTTCAACGACAGGGAAACACGCTCGCGGTCCAGGTCGACGTCGAGGACCTCGACAGTGACCTCCTGACCGACCTCGACGACCTCGCTCGGGTGATCGATGTGCTTCCAGGACAGCTCCGACACATGCACGAGCCCGTCGACGCCGCCGAGATCCACGAACGCGCCGAAGTTCACGATGGACGAGACGACACCGGTGCGCACGGCACCCTTGACGAGCTTGTTCAGGAACTCGCTGCGCACCTCGGACTGCGTCTGCTCCAACCAGGCCCGACGGGACAACACGACATTGTTGCGGTTCTTGTCCAGCTCGATGATCTTGGCTTCGAGCGTCTTTCCGACGTAGGGCTGCAGATCGCGAACGCGGCGCATCTCCACCAGCGACGCCGGCAGGAACCCGCGCAGGCCAATGTCGATGATCAGACCGCCCTTGACGACCTCGATGACCGTGCCCTCGACGACCTCGTCGTTCTCCTTCTTCTGCTCGATCGTGCCCCAGGCACGCTCGTACTGGGCGCGCTTCTTGGAGAGGATCAGCCGACCCTCTTTGTCCTCTTTCTGCAGGACCAGGGCCTCGATCTCGTCACCGACCTTGACGACCTCGTTCGGGTCGACGTCGTGTTTGATCGACAGCTCGCGCGAGGGGATGACGCCCTCTGTCTTGTAGCCGATGTCGAGCAGGACCTCGTCTCGATCGACCTTGACGATCGTGCCCTCGACGATGTCTCCGTCGTTGAAGTACTTGATCGTCTTGTCGATCGCGGCCAGGAAGTCGTCAGCGGAGCCGATGTCGTTGATAGCGACAGTCGGTACGGACGTCGTCGCGAGTGGAGCGGGTGAAACGGTGGTAGTGGACGTCATGAAGAAGGGGGTGTCCAAATGTCTCGTAGCGGCACGTTGCAGGGACCCTTTCGCCGGTGAACGTGCCGAGCCGCCGCTGCCCCGGGGGACCGTCGACGAGCGAGAAACGTGCATGACGAGCGTGGCCTGCTCCTGGTCGAGGCACGCAGACCCTGCGACGCGATTCACAGAATACGTAATCATCTCTACAAGGGTCAACGCGGCCCCCCGTATTCCGGGCCCGCTGGGCTTTTAGCGGGCTTTCCGGACGGGCCACGGTGTCTCGCTAGGCTGAACCGATGCGGTGCGTCGGCCTCTTTACGCGGTCCTAACGGCATGGACGCGGACGTCGTGGTCGTGGGGGCCGGCCTCTCCGGCCTGGTGGCCGCTGCTGAACTCGCTGACGCCGGTCGCCGGGTGATCATCCTCGACCAGGAGCCCGCCGCGTCTCTCGGCGGGCAGGCCTTCTGGTCGTTCGGTGGACTGATGTTCGTGGACTCCCCCGAACAACGCCGGCTGCGCGTACACGACTCCCCAGAGCTCGCCTGGGCGGACTGGCTCGGCTCGGCCGCGTTCGACCGGCCCGAAGACTACTGGCCTCGGCAGTGGGCTGAGGCATATGTCGAGTTTGCCGCCGGCGAGAAGCGGGCCTGGCTGGCCCGGCAGGGTATGCGCTGGTTCCCGATCGTCCAGTGGGCCGAGCGCGGCGGCTATGGGGTCTCGGCCGCCGGCGCTCATGGCAACTCGGTACCTCGATTCCACCTGACGTGGGGCACCGGGCCGGGGGTGCTCGAGCCGTTCCTGCGGCGGGTGCGGACGGCCGTCGACAACGGAACGATCGAGCTGCGATTTCGGCGCCGAGTCACCGCCCTGGCGACGCATGACGGCGCGGTGACCGGTGTCACAGGGGAGACTCTGGCCCCGAGCAACGTCCCGCGGGGCGTGCGAAGTACGCGGGAGGTTGTCGGCGACTTCGCCGTCGGGGCGGAGGCGGTGATCGTCGCCTCGGGTGGCATCGGCGGCAATCACGAGCTGGTCCGGCGGAACTGGCCCGCGAGTTGGGGCGCCGCCCCGACCCACATGATCTCCGGTGTACCGGACCACGTCGACGGCGCGATGCTCGGCGTGACCGAACGCGCGGGCGGCCGAGTTATCAACGCTGACCGGATGTGGCATTACCCGGAAGGCATCCTGAACC
This sequence comes from uncultured Actinomycetota bacterium, assembly GCA_963809815.1. Classification (GTDB taxonomy): domain Bacteria; phylum Actinomycetota; class Actinomycetes; order Mycobacteriales; family Jatrophihabitantaceae; genus CAVVJA01. The sequence goes on along the minus strand of CAWELM010000010.1, from coordinate 74,250 downwards.
ATTCGCCGGTGTGGACCGCGCACGGAATCAGGATCCTGTCCGGGCCGTCACCACTGTGGCTCGATCCGGGGGGTGAACGGTTGCCGGCGCCGCTGTTCCCAGGTTTCGACTCCCTCGGCGCGCTGCGCCACATCACCGGAGCCGGTTACGACTATTCCTGGCTGGTGCTGGACCGCCGGACGTTGTCCACCGAGTTCGCACTGTCCGGATCGGAGCAGAATCCCGATCTGACCGGCAAGGACATTCGCCAGGTGATCGGCCGGGCGCGTGGCGGACCGACCGGACCGGTGCAGGCGTTCCTCGATCACGGCGCCGACTTCGTTGTGCGCCCCACGGTTGCTGAGCTTGCGAAGGGGATGAACGAGCTCACCGGCACCGATCTCATCGACACCAAGACCCTCCGGCGCCTCGTCATGGCCCGCGATCAGCAGGTTTCCTCCGGCCTGGGCAAAGACCCCCAGGTCGTCGCCACCGCCGCCGCGCGCAGATACATCGGCGATCGGTTGACCCGTATCGTCCGACCCCATCGCTTCCTCGACGCTTCCGGCGATCCGCTCGTCGCGGTGCGCTGCCACGTGCTCACCCGCAAGACGCTGGGTGGGCTCGAGACCGACCTGTCGGCCCGAGTCCTTCGATCGGACGGTCAGCCTCTCCCGGGGGTTTACGCCGCCGGCGAGGCCGCCGGATTCGGCGGCGGCGGTGTGCACGGCTACCGCGCACTGGAAGGCACGTTCCTCGGCGGCTGCCTGTTCTCAGGCCGAATCGCTGGCCGCGCGGCCGCAGCTGACGTCGCATGACCCGCTGGCCGGCTCGGACCTCCGATCGGTATGCATAATCCGTGGTCTCAGCGACGGATGATGCATACCTTCCGCCCGAGGGTGGCGCTGGCCGACGATCCGCCGATGCCTGGACGACGACGCGTGCGAACCGTCGCTGGTGGGACGGCGACGCCGACAACTACCACGCCGAGCATGGCGCGTTCCTGGGCGTGGCCGATTTCGTCTGGTGTCCAGAGGGACTGCGCGAGGCCGATGCGCATTTGCTCGGCGAGGTGGCCGGCCGCAGGATTCTCGAGGTTGGCGCCGGCTCAGCCATGTGCTCGAGGTGGCTAGCCACACAAGGCGCCCGGCCGACGGCTGTCGACCTGTCGGGCGGGATGCTGCGCCACGCCCGGGCGGGCGCGGCCGCGACCGGCATCGACGTGCCGCTCGTTCAGGCCGACGCGCAGCACCTGCCGTTCCGGGAGGCCGCGTTCGACGTGGCGTTCACCGCGTTTGGGGCAGTGCCGTTCGTAGCCGACTCCGCCCGGGTGATGCGGGAAGTAGCGCGGGTGCTACGCCCGGGCCGGCGGTGGGTTTTCGCCACCAGCCACCCGTTCCGCTGGGTATTCCCCGACGATCCCGGGCCGCTCGGGCTCACGGCGACGATGTCGTATTTCGATCGGACTCCGTACGTGGAGATCGACCAGCACGGTGAGACGACCTATGTGGAACACCATCGCACGCTCGGCGACCGCGTGGCCGAGATCAATGCGGCCGGCTTCCGGCTCGTCGCGGTGATCGAACCGGAATGGCCGGCCGAGTTGACCCAGGAGTGGGGGCAATGGTCACCCTTGCGAGGAGCGATCTTGCCCGGCACCGCGATCTACGTCTGCGAGCTCACCTGAGGTGCCTCGTCCACGACCGGACGACGACGACGGAGTAGCAGGAGCAGGCCTACCACGATCAGGACGACGCCGAGCACGGCCAGCGCGAGCGGAATCCAGATGCGGATCAAGTGCACTTTCGACAGTTGCTTCTTGGCATAGTCCGCCTGCGACTTGACCGAGGCGTCGTTGAACACCAGCGTTCCCGAGAACGCGGTCTGCCCACCGGACGCGAACGTCTCCTTGATCTGCTCGGATCCTTTGATGATCACGCCCGTGGTGGGCTCGACCCACACCACGCGCACGTTTGAGTACTTGCCGGGAAGGAGATTCTCGATCTTGATGTCTGACTCAGGCACCGTCTGCTCGAAGCGATAGACGTCAAGACCGTTGATCTTCTCCGTCGCCCGGAAGTTCATCGGATAGGCCTTACCCACGACGGTGTCGAAGAAGGGGTAGCTCTTCTTCTCGGTATCGATCGGAAATGTGTAGGAAAGTCCCACGTGCTGGACACTCTGGTCGCCGTTTACGGCCGCGCCGTACTTCTGCCCGTTCGGCACCGCGAGTGCTGTCTTGCGATCAAATGCGACCCGGTCAGTCGTCCGCTGGATAAAGGCGGGATCGGTCGACGGAACACAACCATCCGGCCCTGGCTTGGTCGTGCCCGGTGCGGCCCGCAAGCACAACGTCTCGTCGAACACGCCGACCGACGACGTTCCGGCTTTGCCGTCGCTTCTCACGATCCGGGTCGCGAGGACAGGAACAGTCTGGATTGCCTGCTGCTGAAGCACGAACACTTGGCTGCTGCCTTCAGCGACGGTCGTCAGATCGACGTCCTGCGGAATCTTGACCAGCGCCGGCGCTGCCACCCATTTAACGAGAGCGGCGCCGACAAGCAGCAGCACGCCCAGACCGAGAAGAACGGACCCGAGGACCCGGCGCATCGACGTTCAGGACTTGGGATGCAGCACGGCGTCGATCACATTCACGACGGCGTTCTTGGTCATGATCCCACCGCAGACGATCTTCGCCGTGCCGTTGATCGTGTAGCTGTCGCCGCTACCGGTGATCGTCAGAGTGCTGCCTTCGAGTGTCTTGTGCGTGCCGGGCAGCTGCTCCTTCGTGAGCTCGCCCTCCACCACGTGGTACTTGAGCGTCGAGACGAGCTGAGCTTTCTTACTCGGGTCGGTGATCAAAGACTGGAGCAGGCCAGCGGGTTCCTTGGCGAACGCGGAATCCAGAGGGGCGAAAACGGTGAGCGACGGGGCGGAATTGAGGGTCGACACCATACCGGCGACCGTGGCGGCGGTCACGACCGTCTTCAGCTGCGGTACGGCTGCAGCGGCGACGCCGACGGGAAGCTTCGATGCGGCAGTCAGCTGCGCGGGCGTCACTCCCAGCGTGGCGCACCCCGAGCCCCACGGCAGGCCCGCGCTAGCCGCCGAGCTGCTCGCAGCCGAGGAGGTCTCGGCCGAGCTCGCGCTACTGCTCGTCGCCGGAGCAGCGGCCGACGTCGTGTTTGACGACGAGGAGGAACCCGAGCTACACGCGGTAAGCGCGGCGGCGGCGGCCGCGAGTACTCCGACCGACACAGCCATTCCGCGTCGCATGATCACGGCGATTCCTTCCGAGTTCGGTTCTTCGCAGGTAGGTACAACCTCGCCACCGTCGCCATTCCACCGCCACGGCGCAATGATCCGGGCGCGAATGTTACCCGTCCGTAACCGCGGTATGCCCTTTGTGGTCATCTCGGGCGGAACGTTGCCGAGGCGAACAGATCTTGCCTTTTAGAATGATCCCGAACGTGATTGCCTGAACAGACGGCGACGGGGCCTCGCGGCACCGCGTGTGCGGCCCACTGGCGAGGAGGATCGCGTGACCACCACCACCGCCAAGCCCGAGGCACCGGTCGACAAACAACGCCAACCCGAAGGAACGCGCGGGTGGAAGGAGACGGTGGCGGTCTGGACTGCCCGCCTGGTCACCCTCGCGGCCATCTGGTCGCTGATCAGCATCGTGATCACCGGTGCGTGGGCGGAGTGGATCGACGAGATATTCGGCCTGGTCAACCTCCCCACCGATGCAAGCCTGTTCACCGTCGTCCTGCTGTTCATCCTCGGAAACGCGCTCAGCCGACGGATCCGCTTCGCCCTGTGGATCGTCATCTTCATCTTCCAGCTCTTCGCCTTCATTCTGGGATTGCTCCTCGCGATCTACTTACTGTCTGGGCAATCCGGAGAAATCACGATCAACAACACCTCCGATCGGGTTCGGCTGGGCCTGACGGTCTTCGAAGGCGTGACCGGTCTCGTCCTCGGCATTCTGCTCTGGAAGGCTCGCAGTGCCTTTCCGGCGCGACTCGGACGAGGTTCGCGACTCCGAGCGCTACTGGTGCTCATTGGCGGATTGATCGTCTCGGCGGTGGTGGCGATCGGCCTTACCGCAGCGTTCCCCAATAATCTCGAGCCGGGGTGGGAGCGAATCGGCTGGCCGCTCCGGGCGGCGATCGGCCAGCTGCCGACGGAGAACTCACGGGTATTCCACGGCCATGAGGGGTACCACTGGATCGCGGTGATCGCCGGAATCATCTCGGCCGCTGCCCTCATTCTCGCCGCGATCGTGTTCTTCCGCTCCTCGCGCGCCAAGGACTTCGTCAGCCCGCAGGATGAGCTGGACGTCCGCCGTCTCGTGCTGGAGACCGGCGAGCGGGACTCACTGGCCTACTTCGCGACCCGCCGCGACAAGTCGGTCATCTTCTCCCCCGACCACCGAGCCGCAGTCACCTATCGCGTGGTGGCTGAGGTGAGCCTGGCCAGTGCCGATCCGGTCGGCCACATGAGTTCGTGGCCGGGTGCGATCGAGGCTTGGATTGCCGAGGCCCGCCAGTTCGGCTGGTTCCCGGCCGCCCTAGCGGCGAGCGAGGCCGGTGCTTCCGCGTATGTCGCGGCCGGATTGAAGGCAATGGAGATCGGCGACGAGGCGGTCATCGAGGTCGAGTCGTTCTCGCTCGCAGGTCCGACGATGTCGCCGGTACGACGAGCGGTCGAGCGTGTCCAGCGGGCCGGTTACACCCTGACCGTCGGCCGCCATGGCGACTTGGGGTTGGCGGAGCTGACCCATCTGGAGGAGATCGCGGACCAGTGGCGGGCGGAAGGCGACGAGCGTGGTTTCTCGATGGCTCTCTCGCGCCTCGGCGACCCGGCCGATCCACGGTGCGTCGCGGTGCTCGCCAGGGATGCGAACGGGGAGCTCATGGGCTTGCTGTCCTTCGTGCCGTGGGGGCGCCGCGGGCTATCTCTCGACCTCATGCGGCGCGACCGGGCCGCCGAGAACGGCATCACCGAGTTCATGGTCGCGGGGCTGGTCGACGCCTCCCGCGACCTCGGGATCGTGCGAATCTCGCTGAACTTCGCCATGTTCCGCGGGATCTTCAGTGCCGCCGAGCGGGTCGGCGCAGGGCCGGTGATGCGGCTGACTGGCGCGATCCTGTCGGTGGCTTCGAAGTTCTGGCAGCTGGAGAGTCTGTATCGGTCGAACGCGAAGTACCTGCCGCGGTGGGTTCCGCGATACATGTGCCACAGCCCGTCGATGAACGTCACCCGAGCCGCCATCGCGGCCGGTGTCGCCGAGGGCTTCCTGCCCGGGAAAGATCCGGTTGAGTTCCGCGGACCGGATGACACCGTAACTTTCCAGGGCCACAGCGGCGTGCCGTTCGCGGAGGCGGCAGTTGCGCAGGCCGAAGAGTTGCTCCGACCGGTCCGACCGGTACAACGGCTTACCGAACAAGAGCGGGTGCGGCGCCGCAAGATCGCGACGCTGGAGCAGTCGGGCATGCAGGCCTACCCGGTAGGGGTCGAGCGCTCCACCTCGCTCGCCGCAGTGTGCGCCGAACACCCCTGCCTCCCCCCGGACAGCTACACCGGGAAGCGAGTGTCCGTGGCCGGTCGAGTCCGCGCAGTTCGTGACTTCGGCGGACTGGTCTTCGCCGAGCTGCAAGACGGAGACAGCCGGCTTCAGGTCATGTTGACCGACGAGCGGACCGGCGGGGACGCCGTGGCGCTGTGGCAACGGACGGTCGACCTCGGCGACTACATCGGCGTCACCGGTGAAGTCGCGACCAGCCGTTCCGGGGAACTGTCGATTGCGGCGGACACCTGGATGATGGCCGCCAAGTGCCTGCGGCCCGTGCCCGATGATCGAGTTGGACTAGCTGACCCCGACGCCCGGGTCCGGCAGCGCCATCTGGATCTGATCGTAAACGCCGAATCTCGCTCGATGATGCGCCAGCGCTCCGTCGCCGTGCGCGCACTGCGTGACGGGTTCGACCGACGCGGATACGTCGAGGTCGAGACGCCGATGTTGCAGGCGGTGCACGGCGGTGCCAACGCCCGCCCATTCATCACCCACATCAACGCCTACGACACGAACCTTTATTTGCGCATCGCACCGGAGCTGTTCCTCAAGCGGCTAGCCGTGGGCGGAATGTCGCGCATCTTTGAGTTGAACCGCAACTTCCGCAACGAGGGCGCCGACGCGACGCACAATCCCGAGTTCACCTCGCTGGAGGCGTATCAGGCCTGGGCGGACTACAACGACATGCGGGAGTTGACCCGGGAGCTGATCATCGAGGTCGCGACCGCAGTGCACGGGCGGGCGATCGCCCGCCGCCCTGACGACGATGGCGGCTGGACCGAGGTGGACATCAGCGGCGACTGGCCGACGGTCACTGTCTATGACGCAGCCAGTGCGGCCACCGGGGTCGAGCTCACGACATCAACGTCGAGCGACAAGTTGCGCGCGGTGTGCGAGGAGCACGACATTCCCGTGCCCGCACGGGCCACCCCAGGCGGCATGATCATGGAGATATACGACGAGCTGGTCGAGGGGCATACGTACGAGCCGACGTTCTATGTTGACTTCCCGTTGGAGTCCTCGCCGCTGACCCGGGTCCACCGTGAGGATCCGCTCTTGTCCGAACGATGGGACCTCGTCGCCTTCGGCGCGGAGATCGGCACCGCGTACTCGGAGCTGATCGACCCAGTCGACCAGCGGGAACGGCTGACCACCCAGTCGCTGCTCGCGGCCGCGGGTGATCCCGAGGCGATGCAGATCGACGAGTCGTTCCTCACCGCGTTGGAGTACGCGATGCCGCCGACAGGTGGCCTGGGGATCGGCGTCGACCGCCTCGTCATGATGCTGACCGGGACGAATATCCGATCTACGCTGGCTTTCCCGTTCGTGCGGAACGATCCGAGCGCGCGCGGCTGATTCCGATGCCGCCAGCCGCTCAGTGCGCAGCGTCGTGCCAGTTGACGCCGACCCCGACCGACACGTCGAGCGGCACCTCGAGCGGATAGGCCGCACCCATCTCCTCCCGGACGACCTCCTCGACGGCACCGCGCTCACCTGGCGCGATCTCCAGCACCAACTCGTCGTGGACCTGCAGCAGCAGGCGAGACCGCAGGCCCTGTTTGGCCAACGCGGCGTGGACTCCGAGCATGGCGACTTTGATGATGTCCGCAGCGCTGCCCTGGATGGGTGCGTTCAGCGCCATGCGCTCGGCCATCTCGCGCCGCTGCCGGTTGTCGCTCGTGAGATCAGGTAGGTACCGACGCCGACCCATGATCGTCTCGGTGTACCCGGTCCGCCGTGCGTCGTCGACGACCGAGCGCAGATAATCCCGGACGCCACCGAATCGCGCGAAGTAGGCGTCCATCTGCCCGCGAGCTTCATCTGGCGTGATCTTCAGCTGCTGGGCCAATCCGAAGGCCGACAAGCCATATGCCAACCCGTACGACATGGCTTTGACTCGACGGCGCAACTCGGCGTCGATCGCCTCCGGCGGAAGGTCGAACGCGCGGGACGCCACGAAGGAATGCAGATCCTCGCCGGTCGTGAACGCCTCGATCAGTCCGGCATCACCGGACAGATGCGCCATGATCCGCATCTCGATCTGGCTGTAGTCGGCGGTCATCAGCGATTCGTAGCCGGGTCCGACCGTGAATGCCTCTCGAATGCGCCGGCCTTCGGCCGTGCGGACCGGAATGTTCTGCAAGTTCGGATCAGTCGAGGAGAGTCGTCCGGTTGACGCAATCGTTTGATTGAACGTGGTGTGAATACGACCCTCGTCGTCCACAAGTGGCAGCAGCGAATCGACAACTGTCTTGAGTCGAGCCACCTCGCGATGCCGCAGCAGGTGCTCCAGCACCGGATGCTGCGTCTGCTCGTACAAAGCCGCCAACGCATCAGCATCCGTCGTGTACCCGGTCTTGATGCGCTTCGTCTTGGGCAGCCTGAACTGATCGAACAGGATCTCCTGCAACTGCTTGGGTGAACCGAGATTGAACGGACGTCCGACAACGGCATAGGCGTCCTGCTCGACGCTCTTTACGTCGGCGCCGAGCTCGCTCTGCAGGGCTAGGAGCAGATCCGTGTCGACGGCGATGCCGGTTGCCTCCATGTCGGCCAGCACGAAGGTGAGCGGGAGCTCCATGTCGACCAGTAGCTGGCTCGCCCCCCGGTTGACGAGGTCGGTGTCCAGCGCGTCGGCGAGGTCGCGGATGGCGCTCGCGTGGACGGTCTCGACCTCAGCTCGAACGTCTTCCGATTCGTCGAGGCCACCGTCCAAGGTCAGCTGCTCGGACTCGTCATCGCCAACGGTGTTGGCGCGAAGCTCACGGTGCAGGTACCGCAGCGCGAGATCGGCCAAGTCGAACGAGCGCTGGCCCGGCAGCGCCAGGTAGGCGGCGAGTTGCGTATCGCTGGTGATACCGGCCAGCGTCCAGCCATGTTGCCGCAGGGCGAGTAGGGGTCCCTTGACGTCGTGGACCGCCTTCGGCGCAACCGGATCGGCCAGCCAGGCGGCGAGGGCGCGCTCGTCGTTCTCGGTGAGCTGGTCCGGCTGTATGTAGGCTGCTCGACCGGACGCCGCGGCCAGGGCCAGCCCGGTCAGCAGGCCGGTCCCGCGACCCCAGCTGCCACGGAAGGAGACCCCAACGCGGCTGCCGTCCCGCGCGTTCTCCTCGAGCCACTCGGCGACTTCGTCGACCCCGAGGCGGCTCGTGCTGACTTCGAAGCCCTCCTCGGCCTCCGGCTCGGCTGCCGTCAGGGTCGCGAACAGCCGCTCCCGCAGCACCCGGAATTGCAGATTGTCGAACAGGGCATGCACCCGTTCGCGGTCCCACGCTTGCCGGGCGAGGTCGGCGATTTCGACGTCCAGTGGCACGTCACGAACCAGCTCGGTGAGCTGGCGATTGCGCATCACCGCAGCCAGGTGCTCGCGAAGCGCATCGCCCACCTTGCCCATGACGGTGTCTACGCCGACGACCAGCGCGTCGAACGATCCGAACTCGCGCACCCACTTAGCTGCCGTCTTCTCCCCCACCCCCGGAATGCCGGGCAGGTTGTCGCTCGGATCGCCTCGAAGCGCAGCGAAATCGGGGTACTGGGCCGGCGTCAACCCATACTTCGCGACGACCTCCTCAGGCGTGAATCGCGTCAGATCGCTCACCCCCCTGCGCGGGTAGAGCACGGTGACCGCGTCGGTGACCAGTTGCAGCACGTCCCGATCGCCGGTGCAGATGAGCACCTGGACGCCTTCGTCGGCTGCCTGCGTGGTCAGGGTCGCGATCACGTCGTCGGCTTCGTATCCCTCGACGGATAGCGAGGGGATGCGCAGCGCCTCGAGCACCTCCTGGATGAGCGACAGCTGTCCCCGGAAGTCCGCCGGCATGTCGCCGCGACCGGCCTTGTACTCGGCGTAGGTCTCAGCGCGGAACGTCTTTCGCGAGACATCGAACGCCACGGCCAGGTGCGTGGGGTCCTCGTCCCGGAGCAGGTTGATGAGCATTGCGGTAAAGCCGTAGACCGCGTTGGTCGGCTGACCGGTCGTCGTGGAGAAGTTCTCCACCGGAAGCGCGTAGAAGGCGCGATAGGCAAGCGAATGGCCGTCCAGCAGGAGCAAGCGAGGGGGCGAATCGACGGCCGTCACGAGGGCCGAGTCTAGGGCGTGTCCCGCAGTCCCTGCTCGTAGCGAGCGGCGGTCGGGCGGCGGCTGGCAAGGCGGACGACGAGAGCTGTGGCGGAGCCACTGCCGAGGAGGACAACGCAGCCAGGCGCCGATCCGGGCGCCGCGCAGCAGAGCGTGGGACTGCGGGAGACGCCCTGGGCGTGTCCCGGACAGTGCGGGCCGGGTCGGCCGACAGTGCGAGGCGGGAGGCGATCAGATCCGGCCGACTGCCTTCGCTCCGCGACGCACGATCCGAGCGCGGCGGAGTAGCGCCACTCGATCGCTGGAATCCGAGAGGCCGAGCGACCGGCGCAAAACGCTCGTTGGCGCGATCCGCCGCACGACCAGCGGTGCGAATCCGAGGCGGGCGAGGTACCGGTTGGCTTCCCGTGACCCGGTCACGGCGGTGGCGACAATGTTCTCGATCTGGCGTTGATCCGCGAGATGCACAGTCGCTGCGAGCAGAGCGCGGCCGACCCCACGGCGACGGTGTTGTGGAGAGACGACCAGGTGCGTCACATTCAGAACCGGGATCTGCGCCACCTCGCCGACCGAATCGTCGGATATCACGATCATTCCGACCACGTCACCGCGACTGTCATCGATTGCGACCAACACGTCACGGTCCGTGCTCGACACCATGTGCGCGAGCCGCTCGGGCAGGTGTTCAATCGTTTCGGCCTGGAACATTCGAGCGCCGAACGCGCCGAGTTGCAGATCGGTTGCTCTGAGTAGAAGCACCAGTCCAGCTACGTCGCCAAACTCTGCAGGACGGACCCGTACATGCGTACGCGACACCGATTTCTCCCCGGCGGATGAGGCCTCCCAAACCAATATTCCTTGCGACAACAAGCGACACCATAGCGGGCACAAACCCCAGCCGAAAGGGGGGATTTGCATCGCGGTGTCGCGAGCCGGTCCGGCCAAGACGCTTTTAGGACGCGGCGATTTCCTCGCCGAGGTAAGCGGCCCGAACCCGGTCGTCGGCGAGCAGTTCAGCGCCCGTGCCTTGCAGCACGATCTCGCCGGTCTCGAGCACATAACCGCGGTCGGCCAGTGCTAGCGCCTGAGCAGCGTTCTGCTCCACGAGCAGGACGGTTACGCCTGACTCGTTGATCTCGCGGACGATCGTGAAGATCTGCGCGACGACCATTGGTGCGAGCCCCATGGATGGTTCGTCGAGCAGCAGCAGGCGTGGCTTACCCATGAGAGCCCGGCCGATCGCGAGCATCTGCTGTTCGCCGCCCGACAATGTGCCCGATATCTGACGGTAGCGCTCCTGCAGCCGTGGAAAGAGCTCGAGCACTCGATCGAGATCGGCCTGATCAATCTTCTTGAATCGAAACGCACCCATTTCGAGGTTTTCCGCGACCGTCATTCGGGGAAAAACGTGCCGACCCTCTGGCACGTGGCAAATTCCCAATCGGATGAGCTCGTGGGCCGGAACGCCATCGATTCGCTGGCCGAGGAAGTTAATGCGGCCGGCTGACGGCCGGAGCATGCCGGATATCGTTTTCTGCGTCGTCGTCTTGCCCGCGCCGTTCGCGCCAAGCAGCGCGACGATCTCACCCTCGCCCACGTGGAATGTGATGCCCTTGATCGCACGGATCGCGCCATAGCGCACCTCGAGGTCGAGGACCTCGAGCATCTCGGAAGTTGCAGCGTGGGTCATGGCTGCTCCTCGGGCGCCGTGTCGTCGTCCGTCTCGATGAGGTGGAGTATGTCCGGCTGGCTCGCATCGGCCGCCTCGACCTCTTCGGCCGACGTGCCGAGGTAGGCCGCGATCACGGCGGGATTGCGCTGAATTTCCTGCGGCGTGCCCTCGGCAATCTTCTCGCCGAAGTTCAACACGACAATGCGATGCGCGACCGACATGACGAGTTTCATGTCGTGCTCGATCAGCAGCACACTCACATCGCGCTCGACATTGATACGTTGGATCAGTTGCGCAAGCTCGCGTTTCTCGACCGGGTTGGTGCCCGCTGCCGGCTCGTCCAGCAGCAAGACGCCGGGATTCGTGCCAAGTGCGCGGGCGATCTCCAGTCGACGCTGTTCGCCATACGGCAAGGATCCCGCGAGTTCGTTAGGCCGAGTTGCAAGCCCGACTGCGTCGAGCAAGGCGAATGCGTCTATGGTGCTTTGCTTCTCCTCGCGACGTTGCCACGGCAGGCCGAGCATCGCTGACACGGGACCGGCGCGCTGGCGCGTTTCCACGCCGATCTTCACGTTCTCCAACGCAGTCAGCGCAGGGAACAGTCGAATGTTCTGGAACGTCCGTGCGACGCCCAGGTGATTCACGTTGTGGGTCTTCATGCCGATGACGCTCGTCGGCGGCTCGCCCGGGCGACCAGAAACGAGGATCCGGCCCTCTTGCGGCGTGTAAACGCCGGTAAGCGAGTTGAACAGCGACGTCTTGCCAGCGCCATTCGGTCCGATGATGGCGAGGATTTCGCCCCGCAGCATGCGCAACGAGACGTCGTTGAGGCTGACCACGCCGCCGAACCGCAACGTGACGTGCTCGATGTCGAAGACAATGTCTTCGGCACCGACCTCTGGCCTGGTCATTGTCGCGGTCATCGCGTCACAGCCCCTCTCCCGCGGGGACCGCCTCACGTTCGACTGCCGGCGCACGTTCCATTCCCACTCCGGTCAGCTCGGCCTTGCGGCGTCGCGCCGGGAACAGGCCAGCCGGTCGGAAGATCATCATGAGCACGAGCAGCGCGCCGACCCACATCTGCCGGTCCGGCCCAGGTACCTGGTCCTGAAGGAACCACGGCAGCCAGGTGAGGATGGCCGCGCCGGCCATTGCCCCCGGCAGCGAACCCATGCCGCCGAACACGACGTATGCAACGACGAGGATCGAGTTGTTCAGGATGAAGTTGTCCGGATTGAAGTAGCCGATCTGGCTCGCAAAGAACACCCCAGCGAGGCCGGAGGTCGACGCGCCGATCGCGAAGGCCATGAGCTTCACTCTGGCTGTATTGATGCCGGTCGCCTGGGCCGCGACCTCGTCCTCGCGGATCGCCGCCCACGCCCGGCCGAGCCGCGAACCTTCCAGGCGATAGAACGCGATCACCACAATCGTGATGAGCACGAGCAGCAGATACCAGTACTGGAGGTTGTTCAAGCCCCAGGTGATGGAAAACGGTCCGATTGAGATGACCGGGTGCGGCACCGCCGGCGACGGTCCCCGGGTGCTGTTGGTGATGTTGGCCGGGTTGTTCACAGCGATGATACGGACGATCTCGCCGAACCCGAGGGTGACGATTGCCAGGTAGTCGCCGCGTAGTCGCAAGGTCGGAGCGCCCAGGGCCAGACCGGCGAGCAGACAGATTCCGATGGCGAACGGGATTGCGAGCAACGGGCTCATGTGCAGCCAGGAAGGCGGCTTGTGGGGCAGCGAACCGACCAGATACGCAGTGGTGTACGACCCAATGGCGTAGAACGCGATATATCCCAAGTCGAGAAGGCCGGCCCAGCCGACGACGACGTTCAGGCCGATGGCGAGCAGAACATACACGCCTATTTCGGAGACGAGCACCTTCTGCCAGAACTCGGTCATCGTCGGCGGGAAGAACAGGGCGATCGCGATTCCGATCAGCAGCGCCGTCCTGGCCGTGGAGCGGCGAGAACTCGACGCATCGGAGGTATCCGTCGTCAGGGACAGCGCCGGATCAGCCGCCCGATGCCGCCGCCCGTTCGCGGTTGCTGCGACGACCCCCGCGGTCGCGAGCAGGCTGAACCCCAGGCAGGCCAACCAGCCGCCGGAACCGAGGTTCTGCCATGGGCCGGTCGCCGAGTCGACATTGTTGTCCGCGCCGATCTTGCTGATCCCATAGAGCGTGATCAGGGTGAGCACCACGCCGACGACGCCGAGGGTTGCCGCGACCCAAGCAAGAGCACGACGCCGCAGATAGCTCGCGACCACGGCCGTGACCGTCCCGGCGGCGAGGAGGGCCCAGCCGAGCCAGATCGTGAACTGCATTGCTAGTGGTGCGAGCCCGTATCCGTTGAAAAGCGTATGTAGATCGGGGAACTTGGCTTCGAGCCGTTGCGGCGAGAACCAGGCGGCGTACGTCATGGCTATCAAGGTCGCGACGAAGCCGGCCACCGCCACGGGCAGGCCCGGGCGCCAGTTCATGAAGCGGTCGATGCTGTCGCGCGTCGCCGCGACCTGCTGGTGAGTCAGGGCCGCGGCCGCACAGGCCACGGCCATGACCAGGTATCCGAACGCCGCGACGAACGGACCCAGCGAGTGGTCGACGCCACCGCCTTTTGAGACGACTTCCTGGTGGGCGACGACCGCTATGACACCAGAGACGACGCATAGCGCTGCCGCGATCCAGGCCAGCCGTCGGTCGCGACGCGCGATGGCCACCCCACCGACGAGGAAGGTGACGATCAGCTCGGTCCAGTGCAGCCAGCCGAAGAACGCCGAGGCAATCGGCGATATGTTCGACGTGGCGGCCACCGCGGAGGCGACCGCCCCGAATTTGCCGAGCGGGTCGTACCACCGCAGCAAGGTGTACGCGGCCACCACCGTGATCGTTCCGGCCAAGAAGGATGGAGCGCCGGGCCGAACGAGATTGGGCCTAACCAAGGGCCAGAACGTGATCGCGAGGAACACGAGCACGCCGATGCCGAGGAACACTAATATGCGCGGACTGAAGATAGCTTGGCGGAAGGCGTACCCATAGTCCTCCTGTACGCCTTCCTGCGGGCCCCACATCAGCGCCAGGACGAAGGACCCGGCCAGGCAGGCGATCAGCCGCTTGATCGCGGCCGGAGAGGTGAAGTCGCTGCGGTTCATGCTGCCCGCCCCAACCGCTCGCCGAGGAGGCCGGTGGGCCGGAAGATCAGCACCAAGACGAGCACGACAAACGCGACCACGTCCGTCCACTCGATGCCGACGACTGGAAGCGGTGGGACGACCGCCTCAGCCAGCCCGAGCAGTAGACCACCCAGCATGGCACCCCGGATGTTGCCGATTCCACCAAGCACGGCCGCCGCAAAGGCCTTGACCCCCTGGTCGAATCCCATCGTGTTGCCGAACCCGAACGCCGTCGCGAACAGGAAGCCGGCGACACCGGCCAGCGCTCCCCCGATGATGAAGGTGCGCGAGATCGTCTTGTCGATATCGATGCCCATGAGGGCCGCGGTCGGCGCGTCCTCCGCAACACCGCGGATGCTGCGCCCGAGTTTGGTTTTCGAGACGACCCGATCGAGCGCAAACATGGTGACGACCGCGGTGACGATGATCAGGACTTGCAGCACGCGAACATCGGCCGTACCGATGCTGAACAGCCTCCGGTCGGTCTGGTAGTAGGACGGAAAGGCGTTGCCCGGAAACCGGTTGAACAGCTTCCCGGCGAGCTGAACGAGAAAGAACGATGCACCGATGGCACTGATCAGGAAGGCCAGCTTCGGTGCGCCCCGATGTCGGAGCGGACGATAGGCGACCCGCTCGAGCAACCAGGCGATGCACGACGAGACGAGCGCTCCGGAGAGCAGGCCGATGGCGATGATTCCGACGACCCCGACCGGATTCTGATGGCCGCCAGCTCCGACAATCTGATGCACGACGATGTAGCTACCGAACGCGCCGAACATGAACACCTCGCTGTGCGCGAAGTTGATCAGTTGCAGCACGCCGTAGACGAGCGTGTAGCCCAAGGCGATGAGGGCGTACATCGATCCGCGGGTCAGGCCCAGCAGGATGTAGGCCGGAAGTTCATGGATCCATTGGCTCACGGATACCCACCTCCAGGGGCCACCGAGAACGAGAACGTCAAACGGACTCTACGCACCGCGCAGCGACCAAAGGCGCCTCGTCCAAAATCGGATCGAGGCGCCCCTGGTCGCACATGCGAGGTGCGGTCGGTCAGCTGGCCGACGTGATGTTGCCGATCAGGAGAATCTTTCCGCCCTTCTGCTGGTAGAGGTTGATGACCTGCGCCTCGACCTCACCGTTCGGCTGGAACTTGACCTCGGTCGTAATGCCCTTGTAGTCAACCTTGTTGACCGCATCCCAGACGGACGCACGGGTCGGCGTGCCGCCGGCGTTCTTGATCGCCGTCAGCAGCGCGTTGGTCGCGTCGTACGCCTCTGGGGAGTAGGTCGACGGCGGGGTGTTCCACAGCTTGGTGTACGCCTCGTTGAAGTCCTTCGCCTGGGGGGCGACGGTGGCGTCGAGGCAGCCGCAGGAGAAGTACCAGCCGTCGCCTGCCGCGCCGGCACCTTCGGTGAACTTGGACGACTTTCCGCCGTTACCGGCCATCGTGATGCCGCTGAAGCCGGCGGTCTTCAGACCCTTGGCGAACAGTGCGGCCTGCGTGTCATAGCCGCCGTAGAACAACGCACCGGCACCGGAGGCCTTCACCTTCTGGGAGATGACGCTGTAGTCCGTTGTCTTCGCCGCGACACCCTGACGCGTAACCGACACGCCCTTGGCCTTCAGCTCAGCCTCGACCGCGTCAGCGGCGCCCTTGCCGTAGTCGGACAGGTCATCGACGACGAAAACGGACTTGGCCTTCTTGGCCAGCCAGTCGGCAGCCTCCTTGCCTTCGAGCGAGTCCGGGGGCACAACCCGGTGGAACGACTTGAACCCCAAGCTGGTGAGCGTCGGGTTCGTCGCCGATCCGCTTATCAGCACGAGGTGGGCCGCGTCGAAGGATGCTCCGACGGCCTTGGTCACGCCAGAGAACGCGGGACCGATCGCGCCGACGATGGCTGGGTCCTGCTGCAAGACCGCCGCCGCGGCTGGTCCCTTGGACGGGTCGCCGACGTCATCGGACTTCACCAGGGTCACCTTGAAACCGAAGGTGTTGTTCTGGTTGGCCTGATTCACGGCAAGGACGACCGCGTTGTACTCGTTGATGCCCAGCTGCGCGTTGTCGCCGGAGAGCGGCCCGATGAAGCCGATCTTGACATTGCCTCCGCCGCCGGCGGCCGAGCTGGAACCGCCGCCGCCCAGACCCCCTCCGCTTGACGACGACTTGCTGGAGCTGGAGCAGGCCGCGAGCGCGAGCACACCGGCCGTGCCCACCGCCGCGATCTTGATCAGATAACTCTTGTGCACTGCATGTCCTCCTACGAGGAGTCGAGCAGACCTGGCGTCTGCGCCTTCGTGGGCCGGAGGTTAATACACGCACATCACGAAGACAGCCTCCGGAGCATGCGCGATCCCGGTCGTAACCAAATCTCCACCACGCGTGCTAAACCTAGCCGCTTGCATCACCGCTCAGTACAAGCTCGGCTACGGAGCGCATCGATGTCCGATTGTCCATCGCCGCCCGCTGGATCCAGCGGAACGCCTCCGGCTCGCTCATGGCATGCTTCGACATGAGAAGTCCCTTGGCCCGTTCGATGAGCTTGCGAGCCTCCAGGCGCTCGCGCAAATCGGTTACTTCGCCCTCAAGTGCCCGGATTTCGGAGAATCGTGAGGTTGCCATCTCGATGGCCGGCAACAGGTCACGCTTCTGGAATGGCTTGACGAGGTAGGCCATGGCCCCCGCGTCCCGGGCCCGCTCGATCAGATCCCGTTGGCTGAATGCCGTAAGGATGACCACCGGGGCGATGCGCTTGTCGGCGATCTGCGCGGCCGCCGCAATTCCGTCCATTTTCGGCATCTTGACGTCGCAGATGACCAGGTCCGGGTTCAGGTCCATGGCCAAGGCGACAGCTTGCTCACCGTCGGCCGCCTCGCCGATGACGTCGTAACCCTCCTCCTGCAGCATCTCCCGCAGGTCGAGGCGAATGAGGGCCTCGTCCTCGGCGATGAGTACTCGCGGCCTGCCGTTGCCTTCGGTGGCCCGGCTTGGGCTAGCACGTCTACTCGATGACGCAGCAGACAATGGTGCGCCCCTCCGGTCGATCTGACGACAACGCTGTTGGCCAGCCTAGCCCCGGTAGCATCTCGTGTGGATTAAGCCCCTGTATCCCAACCGGAAGAGGAAGCGGTCTCAAACACCGTCCAGTGTGGGTTCGAATCCCACCGGGGGCACCAAATGTCGTGCGTAGGTTGCAAAGCGGTGATCTCGGACATAATACCTTGCTGACTCATAACTTCAAGATCATCTTCGGAGGGCCATTAACTGTCGGCTGGATCGCTCGTGACGCCTCTATGTTTGTCAGGCGTGATCTTCCACTTGTCGCCCTAGGACGATAAGTAAGTACAAGATCATCACCAGCAGGTCTGCGACGCGATCACCCGTGGCAAGACCGAGGGATGTGAGCAGCATGGACGTATTGCTGGTTACCGCAACCGGCGTCGAGTCGAAGTCCGTCGACGAGCTGCCGGCACTGCTCAAGAGTGGCGACGGCATCGTCTGGGTGGACATTCCCGACGTGGACGACGAGGCCGAACGCGTTCTCTCGGATGTATTCAAGTTCCACCCGCTGGCGGTCAAGGACGCAGTCGAGCGCAATCGGGTGCCGAAGCTGCACGCCTACAGCGACCACGTCTTCGTCGCGCTGCACACGCCCGAGCTAGGCAAGCGAGGGCATGTGCACTACATCGAGTTGGACCAATTCATCGGCCGCCGTTATCTGGTGACCGTCCACGGCCCGATCAATCCGGCGGTCCACTCCGACGTCGCGTTGCGCCAGACCCGAGAGGCGTTGAAGCGGATCGAGGCCGGTCGCCTCCGGCCGGCGACGCCGTTCGAGCTGTCCCACGCGATCGTGTCCGCGATGACGCGGGGGCAAGACGACTTCGTGGAGAACCTGACCAGAGATGTCTGGCACCTGGAGCAGCAAGTCACCGGAGGGGACGTCTCCGATCCCGAGGAGTTTCTCACCGAGCTGTTCCAGACCCGGCACGGCCTGCTCGCGGTGCGCACCATGGCCGCCCTGGGCGATGCCATCTACGACAGCATGACGCACGTTAGTGGGATCTCTGCGGACGAACGGAGAATGGTCGCCGATAACGCCCGGCAGTTCGACCTCGTCCGCAACACCGCGGACGGCGAGCTCAGCTATCTCCACGGTGTGATCGAGTTCTACCAGACCACGCTGATCGTCAAGTCGACCCTCGTCGGCCAGCGGCAGAACGACGAAATACAGCGAATGTCCGAGGCCAGCTATTCGCAGAACGAAGACGTCAAGCGGATCTCCGCGTGGGCCGCGATCTTCTTCGCACCGACCCTGATCGGCACCATCTACGGCATGAACTTCGAGCACATGCCGGAACTGGGCTGGACGCTCGGCTATCCCCTGGCGCTGTTGGTGATGGTGCTGTCGTCAATTGCGCTGTATGTCGTGTTCAAGCGAAACAAGTGGCTCTGACGACGAACCCCCGTGCGGGAGTCAGGGCAGACTGGCCGGCGTGACCGGTCACATGACGCCGGACGAGTTCCGGGAGTATGGCCACCAGGCCGTCGAGTGGATTGCGGCGTACTACGAGCGGCTGGAGTCCTATCCGGTGCTCTCGACGGTCAAGCCCGGCGAAATCCGGGCTGCCCTGCCGGCTGATCCACCCGAACACGGCGAGGGCTTCGACGGCGTATTACACGACCTCGATGCGGTGCTGATGCCTGGCATCACCCATTGGCAGCACCCGTCTTTCTTCGCCTACTTCCCCGCCAACGCAAGCGGTCCGGGGATCCTCGGCGATCTGCTCGCGTCCGGGCTTGGTGTCCAAGGCATGATCTGGGCCACCTCCCCCGCCGCGACCGAGCTCGAGACACATGTGCTCGACTGGCTGGCCACGCTTCTCGATCTACCGACACGATTTCGTTCGGCCGGACGAGGAGCGGGCGTGATCCAGCACTCCGCATCGGATGCCGTTCTGGTCGCCTTACTGGCCGCGATTCACCGGGCAACGGGCGGCCGCACGGCCCGCACGGGCGTCGGCACCGAGCGGCTCACCGTGTACACGTCGAGCCAGACCCACTCGTCGGTGGAGAAAGCGTGTCGGGTGGCCGGCCTCGGCACGGATGCGCTGCGCATGATCGACATCGATCTGGCAACCGGGGCCGCGCGGCCAGACCACCTGCATCAGCTGGTCGAGGCCGACCGGGCCGCGGGTTACACACCAGCGCTCGTTGTGGCGTCGATCGGCACGACTGGCCTCGGGGCAATCGACCCGGTGGCCGAGCTGGGCCGGATCGCGCGCAGCGCCGGCGCGTGGCTGCACGTCGATGCCGCCTGGGCGGGAGTTGCAGCGGTGTGCCCTGAGCTGCGTTGGCTCAACGAAGGACTGGAATTCGCCGATTCCTACTGCACGAATCCGCACAAGTGGCTGCTGACGAACTTCGACTGTGACGCGATGTGGGTCGCGGAACGAGACAACATCGTGGCGGCCTTGTCGATCCTGCCGGAGTATCTCCGCAATGCCGCGACGGAGTCTGGGCAAGTCATCGATTACCGAGACTGGCACGTGCCGCTGGGTCGGCGCTTCCGCGCTCTCAAGCTATGGGCCGTCATCCGGTGGTATGGCGCCGAAGGGCTCCGCGCACACGTGCGACGCGACGTCGCGCTCGCGCAAGAATTCGCGTCCTGGGTTGCGGCCGACGATCGCTTCGAACTCGTCGGTCCGCATCCACTCGCCCTCGTCACATTCCGGCTGCGGTCCGGCGACGAGGCAACTCAGCAGCTCATGGAGCGAGTCAACGCCGCCGGCCGGATGTATCTCACGCACACTGCGGTGGAGGGTCGGCCCACGCTCCGGATGGCTATCGGCTCGCCTCAGACCGAGCGCCGGCATGTCTCCGCCGCGTGGGCCGAACTGCAGCACACTGCCGACGCGTGATTAAGCGCTGGGCACGCGCAGCATGCCTTCCTGGACGACGCTGACGATGTGCCGGCCGTCTCGGGCGAAGATCTTGCCCTCCGCCAGGCCTCGGCCACCCGAGGCCGATGGCGAGGTCGTTACGTAGAGGAACCATTCGTCGGCGCGGAAGCTCCTATGGAACCACATGGCATGGTCGAGCGACGCCGTCTTGACCGGGTCAAGCGCGGCGGCCAGCCCGTGATGGATAAGCACCGAGTCGAGCACCGTGAAGTCAGAAGCAAAGGTCAGCGCGCAGACGTGCACCACCGGGTCGTCTGGCAACGACCCCGCGGCGCGCATCCACATGCGATGCGGGGCGTGCTCCCGCGGCCCGTGCGACCGTTGGATCCACGGTGGGTCGTCCACGTAGCGGATGTCGAAAGGCTGCGGCAGCCGGGCATAGACCGCCTCCACCTCCTCGAATCCCTGATAGCGATCCTGCAGCGTCGGTAGTGTCTCCGGAGCCGGGACGTTGGGCATCTGCAGCTGATGGTCGACGCCGCCCTGGACCAGCTGGAACGAAGCGGCCAGGGCGAAGATCGCCTTGTCGTGCTGGAGGGCGATGACCCGACGGGTCGTAAAGGAGTGTCCGTCCCGTACCCGGTCGACTCGGTATCTGATCGGGCCAGACGGGTCACCGGGTCGGATGAAATACGAGTGCAACGAGTGCACGGGTCGATCCGGGTCGACGGTGCGCGCCGCCGCCACGAGCGCCTGCCCTGCGACCTGACCGCCGAAAACGCGCTGCAAGGAGATCTGCGGGCTGCGCCCGATGAACACGTCGGGTTCGACCGATTCGAGGTCCAGCAGATCTACCAGCGCGTCGACGACGGGCTGGTTCTCTACGAGTGCCATATCAGCGGTCACGTTGCAGCACGTCTCCGATGTGATGCAGCCGGATGGTGTTGGTCGCTCCAGGCGTCGTCGGCGGCGTCCCCGCAACGATAATGACAAGATCGTCGAGGTGGCAGACGCCGCGCTGAACAAGTGCGGAATCGACTTGGCGAACCATCTCGTCCGTGGTGCGCACCGTCCAGGTCAGGTGCGCTTCGGCTCCCCACTGCAAAGCCATTTGCCGATGCACGTTCTCGTCGGGCGTGAAAACGAGGAGACGCTGGCCCGGATGCAGTCGAGACAGTCTGCGGGCGGTGTCACCGGTCTGGCTGAACGCGACCAAAGCAACCGCGCCCAACGCGTCGCCGATGTCCTTGGCTGCCTTGACGATCGCTCCTCCGGACGTCCGGGGAACGTGCTGCAGCTCCGGTGCCAGCGAGCCCGAGGACTCGACCGTAGAGATGATGCGCGACATAGTCGCCACCGCCTCGATTGGGTAGCTGCCGATACTCGTCTCGCCAGACAGCATGACCGCGTCGGCGCCGTCGAGTACCGCGTTGGCGACGTCGGACGCTTCCGCGCGGGTGGGGCGGGAGTGAGTGATCATCGACTCGAGCATCTGCGTTGCCACGATCACGGGTTTGGCGTTGTCGCGGCAGATCTGAACCGCTCGTTTCTGCACGACGGGCACCTGCTCGAGAGGCATTTCCACCCCGAGGTCTCCGCGCGCGATCATGACACCGTTGAATGCGAGAACAATTTCGGCCAGCCGTTCGACGGCTTCCGGCTTTTCGATCTTCGCAATCACCGGACGGTGTATGCCGACGGAGGTCATGACCTGCTGGACGAGCTTCACGTCTTCGGGCGCTCGGACGAAGGACAATGCGACGAAATCAACGCCTAGCCGGAGAGCGAACTCCAAGTCCTCGGCGTCCTTTTCCGACAGCGCCGGCACGCTGACTGCGACGCCGGGCAGCGACAAGCCCTTGTTGTTGCTGACTCGGCCGCCCTCCGTGACGTCACACACCACGTCGGTGCCATTCTCGACCTCGACCACGACCAATGCGACGTTCCCGTCGTCGACCAGCAGCCGATCGCCCGGCCGAACGTCGTCAGCCAAATGCTTATATGTGGTCGATACGCGGTCGTGAGTACCTTCGAACTCCTCGATCGTGATCCGGACCCGTTCGCCCGTCAGCCAATCGACCGGACCGTCGGCGAAGCGTCCGAGCCGGATCTTCGGGCCTTGCAGGTCCGCCAGGACAGCGACATTGCGGCCGGCGGCTTCAGCCGCGAGGCGAACCTCGTGGAATCGGCGCCCATGCTCCGCATGATCGCCGTGGCTGAAGTTCAAGCGGGCGACATCCATGCCCGCCTCGACGAGCGCCCGGGTTCGCTCTGGTGTGTCGGTAGACGGCCCTAAGGTGCAGACGATCTTCGCACGACGCCTCACGACCTCAGGGTAAGGGCTACCCCCCGGTCAGCCACGCGCGGCGGCCATTACGGCAACGTCCACATCCTCGCCGGCATCTCGAGCCCGCCGGGTGGCGTCCAAGACCCGCCGGTAATCCCGTGGCACGATCGCCGAGAACCGAGACGCCGCGCCCGACCAGGAATTGAGCAACGTTGCCGCGACCGGTGATCCCGTGCAGCTGGCGTGCTCGTGCACGATCTCGCGCAGCACGTCCTCCAGCTCGCCAGTGATGTCTTCCACATCGACGAGCTCACCGTTCACCAAGTCGCGGTCGAGATCGAGGACGAACGCCAGGCCGCCCGACATTCCCGCGCCGAGGTTTCGGCCCGTCGGGCCGAGGATCACCGCATAGCCGCCGGTCATGTACTCCAGTGCATGGTCACCAACTCCCTCGGCGACCACGGTGGCGCCCGAGTTGCGAACGCAGAACCGCTCGCCGACAACGCCACGAAGGAAGATCTGCCCACTCGTTGCGCCGTAGGCAATCACGTTGCCGCCGATGACATTCTGCTCGGCGGCAAACGGTGCCGACTCGTCAGGACGCACGATGAGTCGGCCGCCGGACAGGCCCTTGCCGAGATAGTCGTTGGCGTCGCCAAAAAGTCGCATGGTCATGCCGCCGGGTACGAATGCGCCGAAGGATTGGCCGGCCGAGCCGCGGAAGGTGATATCGATCGTGTCCGGCGGCAAGCCATTCGGACCGAAGCGGCTCGTCACCAGCGAGCCCAGCATCGTGCCAACCGTGCGATTCACATTTCGAACCGGCAGCTCGAGCCGAACCGGCCGACCGTCCAGCAATGCGCCTTCGCACAGCTGAATCAAGGTGTTGTCAAGCGCACCGTCTAGACCGTGATCTTGCTCGACATATCGCCGCAGTGGTGTGCCATCCGGTACCAGTGGCGGCTGCAGGATCGGCGTCAGATCCAGTCCGTCGGCCTTCCAGTGCGCAATCGCCTCCGCGATGTCGAGCATCTCGACGTGTCCGATTGCCTCATCCAGCGAGCGGAACCCGAGCGACGCGAGGATCTCCCTTACTTGTTCTGCGATGTACTCGAAGAAAGTGACGACGAATTCCGGCTTGCCGGTGAAGCGACGTCGCAGCTCCGGGTTCTGGGTCGCGATGCCAACCGGACAGGTGTCGAGATGGCAAACCCGCATCATGACGCACCCCGACACGATGAGCGGGGCGGTCGCGAAGCCGTACTCTTCAGCACCCAGCAACGCGGCGACGACGACATCGCGGCCGGTCTTCATCGCGCCGTCGACCTGGACCGTGATGCGGTCCCGAAGCCCGTTGAGCAACAGGGTCTGCTGGGTCTCGGCCAGGCCGAGTTCCCAAGGCAGACCGGCGTGCTTCAACGAGGTCAGCGGCGCGGCACCGGTGCCGCCGTCATGACCAGAAATGAGCACGACGTCCGCGTGTGCTTTCGACACGCCCGCCGCGACAGTCCCGACACCCGTCTCAGCGACGAGCTTGACGTGGATGCGAGCCCGCGGATTCGCATTCTTGAGATCGTGGATGAGCTGCTTCAGATCTTCGATCGAATAAATGTCGTGATGTGGTGGCGGAGAGATCAACCCAACGCCGGGCGTTGAGTGCCGCGTACGCGCGATCCAGGGGTACACCTTGAAACCGGGCAGCTGACCGCCCTCCCCCGGCTTGGCACCCTGTGCGACCTTGATCTGAATGTCATCGGCGTTGACGAGGTAATGACTAGTGACACCGAACCGGCCCGATGCCACTTGCTTGACCGCGGATCGACGCATATCGCCGTTCGGATCCGGGGTGAAACGCCGCGCGTCCTCGCCTCCCTCACCACAATTCGACTTGCCGCCTATCCGATTCATCGCAATCGCGAGCGTCTCGTGCGACTCGGCCGAAATCGAGCCGTACGA
This sequence comes from uncultured Actinomycetota bacterium, assembly GCA_963809815.1. GTDB lineage: Bacteria > Actinomycetota > Actinomycetes > Mycobacteriales > Jatrophihabitantaceae > CAVVJA01. Next base: position 49,622 of record CAWELM010000010.1, on the reverse strand, counting down.
CATGGCACCGGTCGCGAAGCGGCGCACGATCTCGGATACCGGCTCCACCTCGTCCAACGGGACGGGCGGCCGAACGCCTTCGCGAAATGCGAACAACCCCCGCAGTGTGCCGCCTTCGCGATTGAGCCGCTCGACCGTCTCGGTGTATTCCCGAAACACCTCGTAGCGACGTTGCCGGGTCGCGTGCTGGAGGAGGAACACCGTCTCCGGATTGAACAGGTGCAGTTCTCCCTCGCGGCGCCACAGGTACTCACCGCCCACGTCGAGCCGGCGATGGGCGAGCGCGGACGGGACGACTGGATAAGCCCGCGCGTGTCGGGCCGAGACTTCGCTCGCGAGCACGTCGAGACCAACCCCGCCGAGCCGGGAGGGCGTACCTCCGAAGTACTCGTCGACTACGTCCTGGGCCAGTCCGAAGGACTCGAAGACCTGGGCGCCGACATAGGACGCGATGGTGGAGATGCCCATCTTCGACATCACCTTGAGCACGCCCTTGCTCAACGCCTTGACGTAGTTGCCGATCGCCTTCTCAGCGCTGAGTCCGCATATCGCCCCTTGGACGACCAGGTCGTCGATGGTCTCGAATGCGAGGTACGGATTGACCGCGGCGGCGCCGTAGCCGATCAACAATGCGACGTGGTGGACCTCGCGCACCTCGCCGGTCTCCACGACCAGTCCGGCTTGAGTACGTTGCCCGGTCGAGACCAGATGGTGATGTACCGCTGACGTCAGCAGCAATGACGGAATCGGCGCATAGTTTTCGTCGCATCCGCGATCGGACAGCAGCAAAATTCGGGTGCCGGCGCTGATCGCCTCTGACGCTTCTCGGCGCACCCGCTCGAGCGCACCGGCCAGCGCTTCCGCGCCACCGTGCACCGGATAACGCCCGTCGATGATCGTGCAACCGAAGCCAGGCAGATCACCGTCGGCGTTGATGTTCCAGATCTTCGCCAGCTCGTCGTTGTCTATCACCGGATGCGGAATGACAATGTGTCGACAAGACGCCGATCCCGGCTTGAGGAGATTCTGCTCCGGCCCGATGGTGCCGGCGAGCGAGGTCACCATTTCCTCGCGAATGGCATCGAGCGGCGGATTCGTCACCTGCGCGAACAGCTCGCTGAAGTAGTCGAATAGCAAGCGGGGACGTTTCGACAGCGCCGCCAGCGGGGTGTCCGTGCCCATGGAGCCGATCGGCTCTACACCGCTCTTCGCCATCGGTGCGATGAGTACACGTAGCTCTTCCTCGGTATACCCGAATATCTGCTGCCGCCGAGTGACCGATTCGTGCGGGTAAACCATGTGCTCGCGGTCCCGGAGCGCGGGCAACTCGAGCTGCCCGGAGTAGAGCCACTCGCCGTACGGCTTCTCGGCGGCGAGCTCAGACTTGATCTCCTGGTCATGCACGATGTGCCCGCGGGCCGTGTCGACAAGGAACATCCGCCCGGGCTGAAGGCGGCCCTTCGCCACGACCCGCGCGGGGTCGATGTCGAGCACACCGGCCTCGCTCCCGAGGACGACCAGCCCGTCGGCGGTTTGCCACCACCGTCCGGGCCGCAGGCCGTTGCGATCAAGTACCGCACCAATGACCGAGCCGTCGGTGAAGGCGACACACGCCGGACCATCCCACGGCTCCATGAGCGCCGCATGGAATGCGTAGAAATCTCGTCGCGCCGGGTCCATTCGGGTCGCGTTTTCCCAGGCTTCGGGAATCATCATCAGCACACCGTGGGGCAGGCTGCGGCCGCCCAGATGCAGGAGCTCGAGCACCTCATCGAACGAAGCCGAATCGCTCGCCTCGGGCGTGCAGATGGGGAATAACCGAGTCAGGTCACCGGGAATGAGGTCGGACCTGAGTAACGCCTCCCGCGTTTGCATCCAGTTTCGGTTACCACGAATCGTGTTGATTTCCCCGTTGTGGGCTACATAGCGGAACGGATGCGCAAGGGGCCAGGACGGGAAGGTGTTCGTCGAGAATCGACTATGCACCAGTCCGATAGCGCTGCTGAATCGCTCGTCGGTGAGATCCGGGAAGAATGTCGGCAGCTGGTCGGCGGTGAGCATCCCTTTGTAGACAAGGGTGCGCGCAGAAAAGGACGGGAAATACAACCCGATGTTGCGTTCTCGAGCTCGTCGTTCAGCGACTTTGCGGAAGCAAAATGCGCGACGCTCCAATTCCAGTCCGGATTCGTTGGCGGCACCGCGTACGAACAGTTGCCGAAACGCAGGCATGACCCGTTGCGCGGTCGGCCCGACTCCGGCGGGATTGGTGGGGACCTCCCGCCAGCCCAGGACGATCAGCCCTTCCTCGGTTGCGACCTGTTCGACGAGGGCGACCGCGTCCGCTGCCGCCCGGGGATCGACGGGCAAGAAGGCGATGCCAGTGGCGTAGGCACCGGCAGGCGGCAGCTGGCCGCCGCTGACCTCGCGAAGGAAGGCATCCGGGATCTGCACTGTCATGCCCGCGCCATCTCCCGACGACGGCTCGGCGCCGGCTGCACCCCGATGGGTGAGGTTGTGCAGGGCCGCGAGGGCGTGCGCGACGATCGTGTGGCTGGCCCGGCCCTGTAGGTCAGCGATGAAGGCCACGCCGCAGGAGTCGGACTCGTAGCGCGGGTCGTACAGCCCTCTCGCAGACGGCACGGCGGAGAATTCCACGGGCACCTCTCGGTAGCTGGAACGGAGCAAGCTGCCGGCAGCGCAATCGGCTGTGACTGATGCGGCGGAGACCCCGCCGGACGTCGTTGGCCCGCGAGACCACCTTCACATTACCGGCCAATCGCCACGGCCTGTACGCACCCTCTGCCCTAACCCGACGCCGCCTCCGGTCCCGTCGCGGCGCGCGCATCGGTAATGTTTCCGAGCATTCCCCGGGGTGCTCGTCTGTCCCACTGGTACCACCAGCACGCGGGAACCGACGGAAATGGGGTCAGGGCGCGCTTGGGACGGAATGCGGCGAAGCGGCCTCGCAAGCTGCCCTAGATCTGCTGCAGGGCCGCCTCGATGTGCGTGCGGGAGGCAGCCGGCACCGGCTGGCCATCCGCGCCAGTCACGTAGAACGCGTCGACGACGGAACGGCCGAGAGATGAGACACGAGCTGAGCGGATATCGACGCCGCAGCGTTCGAGGACGGCCGTGACGCGATACAGCAAACCGATGGCGTCGTCAGTACGGAGTTCGAGCACGGTCGCCTCCGTGGCCGCATCGTCCAGCCAGTTAATGGCTGGGGGTTGCCGACCTGGCGCATCTCTGCGGGCGTAGACGCGCTCCTTCGCCGCGAGCCGATCGGCGAGCGGGAGTGATCCCTCGAGCGATCGGGCCAGGTCGTTTCTCAAGATCGCGACGGCCGGCGCCGTCCCGAACCTCGGCTCGACGACGAACGAGTTGACGGCCATCCCGGCGTGGGTGTGGATCGACGCTGACCGCACGTCCAGCGAGTGCAGGGCGAGCACGCCGGCTGCCCGGGACAGGACACCGGGCGAGTCCGGCGCGGCCACCAGGACCTCGTCGCCCACCATCTCGACGGCGAGCGCGCCCGCCTCCGCCAAGCGCCGGCCACGATCGTCCAGCGCCGGCGCGGCGGGCAGGGGAGCGCCACCGAGCACCGCGCGGGTACGTCGCACGAGGTCGTCGACCAGGCCAGCCTTCCAGTCGCTCCAGACGGCGGGCCCGGTCGCCAGGGCGTCGGCAGCCGTCAGGGCGTGCAACAACTCGAGTAGCTCGACCGATCCGCCGACTGAGTCGGCCACCGCCGTGATCGTCATCGGATCGGTCAGGTCGCGACGGGTCGCCGTGTTGGGGAGCAACAGGTGATGGCGCACGAGTGCCGTCACGGTCGCGGCGTCTCCGCCCGACAGCCCCATTCGGTTGGCGATTTTCTCCGCCATGACAGCGCCGGTCTCCGAGTGGTCAGCGCCGGGGTATCCCTTGCCGATGTCGTGCAAGAGCGCGCCGATGAGCAGCAGGTCCGGTCGCGACACCTGGCGGACCAGATCGGCGGCTTGGGCCGCCGCTTCCAGCAGGTGGCGGTCGACGGTCCAGCGATGCACCGGATTGTGCTGGGCGGCGAAGCGAACCGCATTCCATTCCGGCATGAGCCGGACAAGCAGCCCAGCCTGGTCGAACGATTCCAGGACCGGCACCGCCCTGTGTCCGGTGCCGAGCAGGGCCACGAAATCGTCCAGGGCCTCGGCCGGCCACGGCTGCCGGAGCGGAGCGCCCTCGGTGGCCAACCGTTCCAGCGCGAAGGGGGAGAGTGGCAGATCGTTCTCGGCCGCCGCCCGAGCGGCGCGGACGACCAGCACCGGGTCGGCCCATGGATCTGCGGCCAGGGCCAGGACCACCTCGCCGTCCTGGGCGACGACGTCCTTGGCTAGCGGCGTCCGATTGACCGCACCTCCGCCGAATGTTCCGGGCAGTAGCCGGCGAGGCGACAGTGCGCGTGGAGGTCGGCGCCTGATCTCGACCCGGCGCCAGGCGACATCCAGCGCCAGCCCGATCGTGCGTGCGGCTTCATTGGCCCGGCGGAGCAACGCGTCGGCGTTGGCCAGGCCAAAGGTGCGGGCCAGCTCCGGCTGCTCCTGCTGCCGGACGACGTCCTCGTCGCGTTTGAGCCGTCGATGCAGCTCGCCGCGGATATCGAGCAGCGTGCCGTACGCCTCCCGCACCGCTTGCGGATAGTCCACCAGTTGCGCGATCGCAAGTGCGTGCAAGATCTGCGCGTCTCTAAGGCCGCCCCGCGCGTCCTTCAGGTTGGGCTCGAGCAGGAACGCCGCATCCCCGGCGATGCGCCAGCGGGCGGAGCAGATTTCCCGCAATTCGGGAACCCGCTTGGGCGCCGTGGCCCGCCACAAATCGAGGAGCCGCTCCCGCAACGGGCCGGATACACCGGTATCCCCTGTGATATGCCGCACGGCGAGGAGGCTGAGCAGCGCCTTCACGTCGTCCTGCGCGACCCGCAGCGCCTGGTCCGGCGTGCGCACCGCGTGATCGAGCCCAACCTTGCTGTCCCAGATCGGATACCACAGCGCTTCGGCGACGTCCTTGACCTGCTCGGCCTTTCCGGTGTGCACGAGCAGCAGGTCCAGATCGGAGTACGGAGCGGGTTCGCGGCGACCCAAGCCGCCGACGGCGACCAGTGCGCTGCCATCACCCAGCCGGTGGCTGGTGTCCAGCCCTTGCAGCCAGGCGTCGTAGGCATCGGACAGCGCCGAGCGAAGGTGTGCACCGACAAGTCCGGGCCGGCGTAATACGCCAGCCCGGACTGTGTCTAAACCTTGCGACGCAATCGCCCGCGAGGGGTCAGAGCGCGTCGGCGTCCCGTTCACCTGTCCTTACCCGGATCACGGTGTCGATATCGGTGACCCACACCTTACCGTCGCCGATCTTGCCCGTTCGCGCTGCCTCGATCACCGCATCGACGACCTTGTCCGCATCCACGACGTCGACCAGCACTTCGACCCGCACCTTCGGCACGAGGTCGACTGTGTACTCGGCGCCCCGATACACCTCGACGTGGCCGCGCTGGCGCCCGAAGCCCTGCACCTCGCTCACGGTGAGGCCTTGCACGCCCAGTACTTCGAGGGCGGCCTTCACGTCATCGAGCTTGAACGGCTTGATGATCGCGGTGATGAGCTTCATGCATCCACCCTCTCTTTACTTCCAGCCTGGGCCGGCACGTAGTCACCCGCACCGACCCCGCCGATCGGGCCGAAGTCGTACGCCGACTCACCGTGGATCGCGAGGTCGAGACCCAGCAGCTCCTCGTCCTCGGTGACCCGAGTCTTGAAGAACAGACCGATCACCTTGGCGATGATGAAGGTACCGACGAACGAGAAGATCGTCACCGCTCCAGCCGCCATGAACTGGTGCAGCAGCAGGTTCCACCCCCCGTACTTGCCCCCGCCGCCGTACAGGATGCCGTCGTTCGCGAGCGCGTTGGTTCCGGTGGTGCTGAAGAAGCCGATGCACAGCGTGCCGATCCAGCCGCCGAACAGGTGCACGCCGACGACATCGAGTGAGTCGTCATAGCCGAACCTGTTCTTCAGGTTGATCGCAAACGCGCAAATGCTGCCGGCGAGCAGACCGATGAAGATTGACCCGATCGGGCTGACGAAGCCCGCGCAGGGGGTGATCGCCACCAGTCCGGCGACAGCGCCGGACGCGGCGCCGAGAGCCGTGGACTTCCCGTAGCGCAGCTTCTCCACGATGATCCAGCCCAGCAACGCCGTCGCTGTCGCCGTGTTCGTGTTGACCCAGGCGTAGGACGCAAGGTTGCCTGCGGTCAGCGCCGATCCGGCGTTGAATCCGAACCAGCCGAACCACAGCAGGCCGGCGCCGAGCATGACGAACGGGATGTTGTTGCCCCGCATCTTCTCCCGTGGCCAGCCGCGGCGCTTGCCGAGCACGAGCGCCATGGCCAGACCCGCGGCACCCGCGTTGATGTGGACAACGGTTCCTCCGGCGAAGTCTTCCGCGAAGAACTTGCCGGCCGGTTGCAGAGATCGGTTGAGCCAGCCATAGCCGTCGAATACCCAGTGGGCGACCGGGGCGTAGATCACGATCGACCACACCGTAACGAAGGCCACGAACGCGCCGAATTTCCAACGGTCGGCCGCCGCGCCGGTGACCAAGGCCGGGGTGATGATCGCGAACGTCACTTGGAAAGCGACGAACGCGAGAGTGGGAATCGTCTGCGCGGTACCCATCGCGGGCACGACGTCGTTGACGTTCTGCATGCCGAAGAAGTGCAGGTCGCCGAGGAACTTGCCCTCCCCGCCGAAGGCGAGGGAGAAGCCGACCAGGATCCAGGTGACGCTCACGACCGCAATGGCCGCGAAGTTCTGGATCAGCATGCCGAGGATGTGTTTGGCCCGCACCATGCCGCCGTAGAAGAAGGCCAGCCCCGGAGTCATCAGCAACACAAGCGCGGCCGCAGCCAGTACCCACGCGGTGTCTCCGGAGTTCAGGTTCTTCTTCGAGTCGAACGGCACGTACTGCGTCGCCGCCAACGCTAGTTGTGACACAGGGGCTCCCCCTTGGGTCAGGTCGCAACGCGCCGGAAAGCGCGTTGCCGACAGGTTGCGGGGTGCCTGTTAACGCGATGGGCCGATGGTGTTTCGCCTGTGTAACCAGCCGCGTGGACGTGGCGTAAACCGCACCCGCCGGCGGGCTATCGGCGGATCGGAACGCATCGTGGCTAGCACTTGACCCTGACGCAACGTGAGGGCGCACAGTGGTCGTGGCCGGCGAGGAGGAGCACATGCGCACCGTAGGAGAGCTGCTCGTCTACAGTCGTTGGCATGTTGACGACTGTTGCCAAGCGAGCCGTGCTCTACCTACGGATTTCCAGGGATCGGGAAGGCCGGGCGCTCGGCGTAGAGCGTCAGGAAGAGGATGGCCGGGCTCGAATCGAGCGCGAGGGCTGGACACTGGTCGGTGTCTACGTCGACAACGACATCGGCGCGAGTTCAAAGTCGAAGAAGCCGCGACCTCGCTATCGGGACGTGATCGAGCTGGTCGAGCGGGGCGAGGCGGGGATCATTTGGTCGTACTCGACCAGTCGGCTCACGCGGCGCCCGATGGAGTTCGAGAAGCTGATCCAACTTCACGATGACCGTGGTGTCCGGATCGTGACCGAGGGCGGGGACATCGATCTCGACACCGCGTCCGGGCGGATGATCGCGCGAGTGCTCGCCGCCAAGGATGCCGAGGAGTCAGAACAAATCAGCGAACGCGTGCGCCGTCAGCAAAGGCAGGCCCGGGAGAATGGTCGTCGGCACGGTGGCGGACCAAGGCCCTTCGGCTGGCATCGAGACATGGTCGTCGGTCAGCCGACCATCTATCGCGAGCGCGAGAGCGAGGCCGACCTGCTCCGCAAGGCGGTCGACGACATACTCGCCGGGGTTCCCATCGGTCAGGTCATTCGCGAATGGAACGCCGAAGGCGTCACCACCTCGACCGGTCAACGCTGGGAGTACGGCCTCTTTCGGTCGGTGCTTCGGCGTGAGTCCAATGCACTGATCCTGGGCGAGGAGAAGCACCGCGCGCTGATGGCGTTCCTGGCGTATCGAGTGCGGCGGACGGCGCCAGCGTGGGAACCGAGACACCTTGTCGCCGGGCTGGCAACCTGTGGACGCTGCGGTGGACGACTGCGGTCCGGGACGCTGATGGCGGCCGACCGTGGCCGTTACCGGGTCTACCGATGCACCGGAACGACTGAGCGCGGCACGCAGTGCGGCACCGCAGTCAAAGAGCAGATCCTCGACGACGCGGTCCGGCAGGCTGTCGTGACTGCATACTCGCTTGAGCTGCCAGGCCAGCTGCCCACGATCGATACCGACGTCTCTGCGGCGATCCTCGCCGCGCGTGCTGAGCTGGCCGGGATCGCCGCAACCAAGGCGCGCAATCTGCGTCTGGTCGAGGATGGCGATTACACCGAGGCCGAACTGTCGGCATCGGCAAAGGAACTGAACAAGCGCGCCGTCCTCCTTGAGCGGCGGATTGCCGAGCTGGTCGAGCGCAACGCGCACGAGCGGATGACGCAGGACCTCGTCACCCACCTCATGCACGCCGGTCACGCTGCTCGGATACAGCTGGCCGACCGCTTCGATCGGCTCCCGCTAGATCAGCGTCGACTGCTGATCAGGAGCTTGTTCGACATCACCGTCCACCGTGGCCGAGGTCCGGAGCGGGTCGAGATCGCTCGCCGCGCGTAGCGCGTTATGGGACCTGTCCACGTTTGTGTTCTGGGACCCGTACGTATTTACATGGAACGCATTCGAAAGAATCTCAGCTGGCCGCCCGTCATCGAACGCGCGGTCTTTATCGCCAATAGCTTCTCGACCCGCATCACGCTGCGTCAGCTGTTCTATCGCCTCGTCTCGCAGGGAGAGATCCCGAACTCAGAGACCGCGTACAAGACGTTGTCCAGGCTGACCGGGGTCGCTCGGCGCGAGGGGACGTTTCCGGAGCTGATCGATCTCACCCGCGAGATCACGCGCTACGAAACGTGGACTAGTCCCAAAGAGGCCATCGAGTCGGCAGTGGTGAACTACCGCCGCGACCGGACCGAAGGACAGTCGCACATGCTCGTCCTCGGCGTCGAGAAACGCGGGCTGCGCGCTGAGTTGATGGAGTGGTTCGGTAGTGCGCTCGGCATCCCGATCGTCGCACTGTCCGGATACGACAGCCAGGCGCACGTCACCGAGGTGGTCGAGGCCGTGCGGAACGATGGCCGTCCAGCGGTCCTGATCTATGCCGGGGATTTCGATCCGAGTGGCGAGGACATCCTCAGGGACTTCCTGAAGCGCACCGATTGCTGGTCCGAGGTGATCCACGTCGGGCTCACCGCTGAGCAGGTCGCCGTGTTCGGCCTGCCGACGAATCCAGGTAAAGAGACCGATCCTCGGTCCGAGGCGTTCGAGGCGAAGCACGGCCGACTCGTCCAGGTCGAACTCGATGCGCTGAGCCCCGATCAACTGCAACGGCTCTATGCCATGGCGATCGCTCGGTTCTGGGACGACTCCACGTATGAGGCCGTGCTGGACCGCGAGGCCGAGGACTACACGGTTCTGCACCGAATCGCCGAGGGAATGGAATCCTGAACCTGTGCCACTGCCGAGACCCTGCTGCCGCTGCGGCCAGGTGATCCCCGATGGCTCGTGGTGCGAGCCCTGTCGACACGCAGTGAAGACAAGGGGCAGGAACGCAACGCGCAACAGGGTCGAGCAGCGCCAGCGATACGACAGTGCATGGGACAGGTTGAGTGCACGAGCAAGGCGCCTGACTGGTAGCTGCGAGGACTGCGGATCACGCGAGGACCTGACCGTCGACCACAGTCTCGAAGCTTGGGCTCGGCATGATCGAGGCTTGGCTATCCGATTGCAAGATGTGGCCGTGCTCTGTCGAACTTGCAATGCAAAGCGAGGAGACCCGAGGCATCGCAAGATCATCTAAGCGAATGCCGATAGTCAATACAGGCCGCGCTCGAAGCGTTCGGCGCTGATTTCAGCTACGTCCTCGCGATCGCTGGCGCGTGCCGTAAGCGGCACAATCGCAGCGCAGCGCAGCAGAATCGCCGCGCCAGCCGTACCGACACCCAGCGCCGCCGTCGCCGGAAGGCCATTCCGGCGTGAGGCGGGGACAGAAGTCCGATGTAGCGACGGACAATCCGCTCCCTCGGCCTCGCACGCGGCCAAAGTCACGCGAATTCGAAGTCTTCGCGAAGCGATACATCGTCACGCCCAAGGGCACGGGTGCTCGACGGCCCTTCAGGCTTCGCCCGTGGCAGAAAGATCTTGTCGCTAGCGTTTGGGACACCCCGATCCGGCCTCGCCTGGCCGCGTGGTGCCTCCCGAGAGGCTCGGGGAAGTCGACGCTCGTCGCGGCGCTCGGATTGTGGGATTTGATGTTGGGCGAGGAAGGCAGCTCCACAACGGTGATCGCGACGGACGAACGTCAAGCGCGGATCGTTTACGGGACAGCTCAGAGAATGGTCGAGCTGTGTCCCGAACTCGGCGATCGCGTGCTCATCTACAAAGATCAACTCTATCTACCGGCGCGCGGCGCCTCGTTCGCGGTGCTGCCAGCGGAACCTAAGCGGCTGGAAGGGCTCGATCCGACGCTCGCGATCATTGACGAGATAGGTGTCGTCTCCCGTGACGCATTCGAAGTCATGGCGCTCGCCTCAGGCAAGCGCAAGCAGTCGACCGTGCTGGGAATTGGGACACCTGGAGCTGATCCGGACAACGTCCTGGCCGATCTCAGATCGCATCGTGACGACGGTGATCCTTCTTTTGTCTATCGGGAGCACTCTGCCGCTGGATTCGAGGACACTCATCCGCCCGATTGTGCGCACTGTTGGGAGCTAGCGAATCCCGCGCTCGACGACTTCCTCCATCGCGACGCTCTCAAGGCGCTATTGCCGCCCAAGACACGCGAGGCCACGTTCAGGCGCGCTCGCTTGTGCCAGGCCGTCACGGGCTCGGGCGACGAATATCTCTCGCCCGCCGTCTGGGCAGCCTGCGCGGAGCCTCTGCGATCGATCTCCGACCGCGCCGAGGTTGTCATCGGCCTCGATGGCTCTTTCTCGAATGATGCAACGGCTCTGATCATGGCGACGGTCGAGATCCGTCCACGGATCGCCGTGCTCGGCATCTGGGAGGCGCCGCCCGGAGATCCCACCTACAGAGTGCCGATCCTCGACGTCGAGCAACGCATCCGAGACGCTGCAAAGCGCTTCACCGTGCGCGAACTTACGGCAGATCCATTCAGGTGGGCCCGGACGCTGGAGCTTCTGCACGATGAGGGCCTGCCGGTCACAGAATTCGCTCAAAGTCCGGCTCGGATGGCTCCCGCTACTGGGGGATTCGCCGAGGCTGTACATAATCGCGAGCTGAGCCACTCCGGCGATCGATCGCTCGCTCGGCACATCGGCAACTGTGTCGTGAAGGACGACAGTCGCGGCGTTCGCGTCTCGAAGATCACGAAGGACAGCAAGCGGAAAATTGACGCAGCTGTGGCAGCCATCATGGCCTGGTCGCGTGCTCGCTACTGGGCGACGCAGCGACCGGCGAGGCGAAGGGTGGCTAGCTTTCGATGATCCTTCCCGACGATCCGTTCGACCTGGCCGCACTCATGAGCCGTCGCCTCGACGGAGCGCTGAGTTACGTCGACTATTGGGACTCGTACTACCGAGGCGACCAGCCCGCTGCGTACCTCTCGCCCGAATCCGTCGCCGCGTTGCAAGGCCGACTGCCGAGACTGTCGCTAAATTTCTGCCGCCTGGCCGTTCGCTCGCTGGTCCAGCGGATCAGGATCGGCGGATTCCGGCTGAACGATGGCCAGCCTCCCGACCCGGATCTTTGGCGAAGCTGGCAACGATCAGGATTCGACGCTGGCGCCGACGCCGTACACACGGACGCGCTCGTCGCCGGTCGGTCCTATGTGTGCGTGTGGATGAACGAAGACGCCACGGACACGACGCTCAGCGCCGAATCCGCAAGACAAGTGACAACAATTACCGACCCGGCGACTAATCAGCCGGTCGCCGCTCTCAAGAGATTCTGGGATCAGATAGACCCGGACGCGGGAGCGGGTCAGGGCCACTGCACGCTTTTCCTGCCTGATCGTGTGTATCTGATGGAGACGACTGATGACGCGCCGGTCGGCGCCGGTTACCCAGCTTTCTCCGGGGCGTGGAAGATCATCGAGAGCCTGCCAAATCCTCTCGGCGTCGTCCCGGTCGTGAGATTCCTTAACTCCTACGGCTCGCGCATCCTTGGCCCGGAAGGCGAGAGCGAACTTAGCGATCTGACCGACCCGGTCGACCTGATCAATAAGACGTATGCAGACGCGAGCGTGACCTCGGAGGTAGCAGCTCGACCTCGCCGTTGGGCGACCGGTCTTGAGCTGATCCCGAAACGAGATCCTGACACCGGAGAGCCAGTCGTCGACCCGGAGACCGGGGAGCCCGAATTCGTCAGTCCGTTCGATCCTGGCCTTGACCGCGTCTGGCAGAGCGAAAGCCCCGAGACGAGCTTCGGGCAATTCCCGCAGGCTGATCTCGCACCCTACGCGACGTTCGCCGCGAGCTTGGTCGAGAAAATCTCTGCGATCTCAACCCTCCCGGGCCATTTCCTCGGCATCGGCATCGACCAACCTCCGAGTGCCGAGGGCATTCGAGCGGCTGAGTCGAGCCTCGTCTCGACCGCGATTGGCAAGCTCCGCCTTTGGACTCCGCCATGGCGACAGGTCGCAGCGCTCGAAGTCGCGCTCCGGACTGGCCAAGATGTGCGCACTGTCTTCGCCGAGCCACTGTGGAGCAATCCGCTCACGATCACACCAGCACAAGCCGCAGACGAGGCCGTGAAGCTCGGCACCCTGCGAGTGCCACTGTCGATCATCCTTGCCGAAGCTCTCGGCTGGTCACCCGATCAAGTCAACGCGGTCCGCATGGCGCAGCAGCAAGAGCGGCTCGACAGCTCGGCCGCGAGCGATGTCGGATCGTTCGGCAAGCCAGCGCCAGCGCCTACCGTTGGACCATGACCGAGACACCGGACTATGCCGAGCTGCAAAGGCAAAACGCCGAGAAGACCGCTGGACAGGTCGCGGCTGTGCTGGCCGCTCTTGCGCTCTCGCAAACGGACCCGTACGTCGCCGGTCCTCAGCTCGCGTCGGTCATCGTCGGTGGTGGCGCCCGCGCCATCGTCCTCGCGGACATCGGCATGGCCGCTCTCATCGCGAGTCAGATCAATCTTTCCGTTCTGCCGGTGGGCCTGACGATGAGTCGTGATCACACGGAGGTCATCACCCGATCGACTGAGACCGTGCTTTCCAGCGACGACGCTCGAACTCAGATCGTGCAGCTTGCCAAGATGATTCCGCTCGACATGGGTCAAGACGCAGCGCAAGACGCTCTTACGGCTCAGGGTGTCCAGTCTTGGACACGTCACCTCGACGCCAATCCCTGTCCTCTCTGCCAATCGTTGGCCGGTGAGTCGCTGCCGACCTCGCGGGCGTGACCGTGCGGACACTGCACCACTACGACGAGATCGGCCTGCTAAGCCCATCGGCCCGGTCGCCCGCCGGCTATCGGCTCTACGACGAGGCCGACCTGCTCCGGCTTCGGCAGATCCTGTTCTACCGCGAGCTGGATTTCCCGCTGGACGACATAGCGGCCATCGTCGCTGACAAGGACGTCGATGCTGGTGCGCACCTACGCCGGCAACACCGCCTGCTGCGGGAGCGGATCGAGCGGATGGGTTCGCTGGTGGACGCGATCGAACACGAGATGGAGGCACAGAAATTGGGTATCTCGCTTACCCCCGAGGAGCAGTTCGAAGTGTTCGGCCCCGATTACCGCGGCGAGGAATGGGCCGCCGAGGCCGAACATAGGTGGGGCGACACCGACGCGTGGTCGCAGTCCAACCGACGTACGTCCGCCTATCCGAAGGAGGACTGGCTGCGGATCAAGGCCGAGGCCGACGGCATCGAGCAGCGATTCGCCGAGTTGCTGCGCTCCGGTGCGCCGGCCGACGGTGCCGCAGCGATCGAGACCGCTCACGAACACCGGCAGCACATCGCCCGCTGGTTCTATGACTGCCCGCCGGCCATGCACCGCGGCCTGGGCGAGATATACGTCACCGACGCACGGTTCACCGCGCACTACGACGCTATCGAGCCGGGTCTCGCCCGGTACGTCCGCGACGCTTTCGCCGCCGAGGTCGATAGCGCGGGCGCTAAGTCCCCGACCGGGCCGTGACGAACGCCTGTACGCACGTCTCGACGTCTTGTTCGGAATGCGCGGCGGATAGCTGGACCCGGATGCGGGCCTTGTCCCTCGGCACGACCGGGTAGGAGAACGCGATGACGTAGACGTCCTCGTCGAGCATCGCGTCGGCAATGGCCGCCGCCCGCTTGGCGTCGCCGAACATGACGGGCGTGATTGGGTGCTCGCCGGGCAACACATCGAAGCCCTCGTCGGTCATGCGCTGGCGGAACAATGTCGTGTTGCGACGCAAGGCCGCGCGCTGGTCGTCGCTACCGGCCACCAGGTCGAGCGCCGCCAGGGAGCCGGCGACGACCGACGGCGCGACCGCGTTGGAGAACAGGTAGGGCCGAGACCGTTGGCGCAACAGCTCCACGATCTCGGTCCGGGCACTCACGTAGCCGCCGGACGCCCCACCAAGCGCCTTGCCCAGGGTTCCGGTGACGATGTCGACCCTATCCGCGACGCCGAACAGCTCGGGGGTGCCCGCGCCCGTGGGCCCCACGAACCCGACAGCGTGCGAGTCGTCAACGAGTACCAGCGCGCCGTAGCGTTCGGCCAGGTCGCAGATCTCGTCCACGGGCGCTAGGTAACCGTCCATCGAGAACACGCCATCGGTTGCGATCAGGCGCCTGCGGGCTCCCGCCGACTCTTTGAGCTGGACTTCGAGGTCTGCCATGTCCCGGTTGCGGTAGCGCCGCCGGGTCGCCTTGCACAGCCGGATCCCGTCGATGATCGACGCGTGGTTGAGCTCGTCCGAGATCACGACGTCCCGGTCGTCGAGCAATACCTCGAACACTCCCCCATTCGCGTCGAAGCAGGAGGAGAACAGGATCGTCCCCTCGGTGTGCAAGAACTGCGACAGCCGGGCCTCGAGTTGCGTGTGCTGGGTCTGGGTGCCGCAGATGAACCGCACGCTCGCCATGCCGAAACCCCACTCGTCGAGCGCCGCTTTGGCGGCCGCCACGATTCGCGGATGATCCGCTAGGCCGAGGTAGTTGTTGGCGCAGAAGTTCAGGACCTCCCGCCCGTTTGCGCGTACGCGTGCGGCCTGCGGCGACGAGAGCTCGCGCTCATCCTTGAACAAGCCGGCTTCGCGGATTTCAGCCAGCGTGACCTGCAGCTCGTCTCGGGTCGCTCCGTACATGCCGGCTCCTTACTGTGTCCAGTCGATGACGACCTTGCCCCGATCGGCTGCCCGGGCCGCCGCGAACGCATCCGCCCAGAACGATGCCGGGAATCGGTCAGTGACGACAGAGGTGATCGCCTTCTGCAATTCCGCGCCGTGGCGCAACATCGCACTCATCGCGTACCACGTCTCGAACATCTGCCGGCCGTAGATCCCTTGGATCGTGATCATGTGGGTCACGACCTTGGCCCAGTCGATGTCGATGGAACCCGCCGGCAGACCGAGCATGGCGATGCGCCCACCGTGATTGAGGTTGTCGATCACCTCGGGCAGGGCACTGGGGTGTCCACTCATCTCCAGCGCGACATCAAATCCCTCGACCATGCCGAGCCGCTCCTGCGCTGAGCCGATGGATTCGGTGGTGACATTGAGCGCCAAGTCGACTCCGAGTCCACGGGCCAGTTGCAAGCGAGACTCGCTGATGTCGGTAATCACGACGTAGCGCGCGCCGACGTGCCGCACGACCGCCGCTGCCATCAATCCGATCGGCCCGGCGCCGGTGATCAGCACATCTTCGCCGACGAGCGGAAACGTCAACGCGGTATGCACGGCGTTGCCGAATGGATCGAATATCGCACCAAGGTCGGGGTCTAGCGGTACGTGGTGCACCCACACGTTGCTTTCTGGCAGCACGACATACTCGGCGAACGCGCCGTCGCGGTTCACCCCGACGCTCTCGGTGCGGATGCACAGATGGCGCCGTCCGGCCCGGCAATTGCGGCAGGTACCGCATACGATGTGTCCCTCGCCGGATACCTGATCGCCCACCCGGACGTCGCGCACTCTGGCGCCCACGGCGACCACCTCGCCGCAGAACTCATGGCCGACGATGAGCGGCGCGTCCACAGCGCCGGCGGCCCAGTCGTCCCACGCCTCGATGTGCAGGTCAGTGCCGCAAATGCCAGTGCGCAACACCCGGATCTTTACTTCGCCGGGACCCGCGTCCGGCTCAGGCCGCTCGACTAACTCGAGCCCTGGTTGCGCGGCCGGCTTGTACAACGCCTTCATATCTTCGACCCTGCCACACCGGCGACATGGACGGCGTGATCACTCCACCAAAGCGCGGCGTGAACTCGGAGGAGCGGCGCCGGCTTCCGCCCCGGTGGGCGCTAACTCCAAGATCATCAACAAATGCGGGTAGCGCTTCAGACGGTGTCGCCGAGCAACGCGTCCACGAACTGCTCGGGATCGAATGGGGCCAAGTCGTCCGCCCCTTCGCCCAGCCCGACGAGCTTCACCGGGACATTCAGCTCCCGCTGGACGGAGATGACGATCCCGCCCTTGGCCGTGCCGTCCAGCTTGGTGAGCACAATGCCGGTGACGTCGACGATTTCGGTGAAGACCCGGGCCTGGATCATGCCGTTCTGCCCGGTCGTCGCGTCGAGGACGAGCAGCGTCTCGTCCACCGGACCCTGCCGTTCGACAACGCGCTTGACCTTGCCCAACTCGTCCATCAGCCCGACCTTGGTATGCAGCCGACCGGCAGTGTCGATCACGACCGTGTCGACGGCACGGTCGGCGCCCTGCTTGACGGCGTCGAAGGCAACACTCGCCGGATCGCTGCCCTCCGGGCCCCGCACGGTCTCGGCGCCCACCCGAGACCCCCAGGTTTGCAGTTGGTCGGCCGCAGCGGCCCGGAACGTGTCGGCCGCACCGAGCAGCACCGTGCGGCCGTCCGCGACAAGCACCCGGGCGAGCTTTCCGCAGGTCGTGGTCTTGCCGGTGCCATTGACCCCGACGACCAGCAGCACGGCCGGATGCCCGTCGTGTGGCAGCGTCCGGAGCGTGCGATCCATATCCGGCTGCAGGACGGCGACGAGTTCGTCGGCGAGCAGCGCCCGTAACTCGCCGGTCGACCGGGTGCCGATCACCTTCGTCCGATCGCGCAGCCGGCCGACGATCTCGGCCGTTGCCCCGACTCCGACGTCCGCGCTGAGCAGCGCGTCCTCTACCTCTTCCCAGGCTTCCTCGTCGAGATGCTCTCGCGACAGGACCGACAGCAGTCCGCGGCCGAAGACGTTCTGCGACCTGGCCAGGCGTGCCCGCAGCCGCTGCAACCGCCCAGCCGTAGGTTCCGGGACCTCTAGCTCCGGGACCGGCTCGGCCGGCGGCAGTACCGGCGGCCCCTCCACGGGCGGGGTGGTAACCGCGTCGGGGGGCGGCGGCGCCAGCGTCCCGACACTCGAGCCGGACCTATCCCGACGCTGCTCGGCTTCGTCGGCGGCGCCCGGGCGAAGTTCGCCGCTCGGCCCAGTGGCAGGGGGCAGTGCGCCCCGGCCACGCCGGGGCACGAGGTACAAGGTCAGCCCGATCGCCGCCACGACGACGATCGCGATGATGATCCAGAGATAGGTCACCGAGGCATCCTCTCAGCCCAGGTCGACATGATGGCGAGCCGCGACACAGGCGTGACCATCGCCGGAACCGTCTGTCTTCGCGGACTGTCAATCGCTCGGCCGGCGAACCGGCCAGGCGAGGCCATCAACTGGTGGGGAGCTGCCCGCCGCCTTGCCATTGCGACCAAGCGACGTTCCAGTCGCCCAGGCCGTCTAGCGCGGGCATCTGTCCGCCAGTCGTGTTCTGGTATGTCACCACGTCGCCGTAGACGGAAAATTGATAGAACCACTGCGCGTCCGCGACGTTGAGGTTGGTGCATCCGTTCGATGTGCTTCGAATGCCGATATTGCCGCCGTTCCAGGCTGCTGCGTGTATGAATTCGCCGGATCGAGTCACCCGGACCGACCAGGGCACCAGCTCGTCGTACGTCGACGACGGGGTGCGACCATCGCCGATCATCCGCTGCGGATTCTTCTTCTCCATAACGACCTTGACGCCGTTGTAGGTCGGAGTGGCAGCTGCCCCGAGCGAGACCTTCATCGTCTTCACGAGGGCGCCGTTGCTCCGCACGTTCATGCGCAGCGAACCGCCGTCAACCGTGGAGATGTGCTGATCACCGATCAGCATGTCGAGTGTGAGGCTGTCGTCGTAGGCCAATCCCCGCCCGGCGCTGACCCCCTTGACCGGTAGGTCGACGTGGATGTGGGCGTGCGCAGGCCAGTAGTCGCGTAGGCGGTAGTGCGCCTCCATGGCAACGTCCGCATACGGCCGCTCGAAATACCACGCGCCGTCGGCGGGCTGCCCGTTGACCGTGACCTTGACCGCATGCACGAACGGCTTGGCGTCCGTGGGTTTCACGCTGAACGTCACGACGATCGGTTCCCCAACGCCGTATGTGACCCCGTCACCCTGCAACAGCGAGATATGAACGGGTCTCGTCGGGACCGGCGGCTTCGACGAGCTATGCGTGCTCGACGATGCCGCCGACGAAGACGACGACGACGGTCCGTTCGAAGTGGGCCCCTTCCCGGTGCCGGTGCTGGTAGACGCGCAGGCGGCGAGAACCACGCCTGCGATAGCGAACAACGAGACGAACATGCCGCGGCGGACGAGCCGGGGGGTCGATGTCACCGGACCAGGGTAAGTGACTCCAGAATGCACCAACTGCCACCCAGACCTTACGAACTGAAGGTCACCTGTTCGCGGCGCGTTGTGTGCACAGCTGGTTCATCGTTGATGTCTCGCAGTCGCTGACTGATCACCTGGGTGATGCCATCCCCCCGCATTGTCACGCCGTAGAGCGCGTCCGCGATTTCCATCGTGCGTTTCTGGTGGGTGATGACGATGAGCTGGCTGCTCACCCGTAACTCATCCACCAGACCGACGAGCCGGCCAAGATTTACCTCATCGAGCGCGGCTTCGACTTCGTCCAGCACGTAGAACGGGCTGGGCCGAGCCCGGAAAATCGCGACGAGCAACGCCACCGCGGTAAGTGACCGTTCGCCACCGGACAGTAGTGAGAGGCGTTTCACTTTCTTGCCTGGCGGTCGAGCTTCGACGTCGACGCCGCTGTGCAGCAGATCATCCGGGTCGGTGAGGACCAGTCGCCCCTCGCCACCGGGGAACAGCGTCGCGAAGACCGTCTCGAACTCAGCGGCGACATCCTGAAAGGCGCTGGTGAATACCTCGAGAATGCGCTCGTCGACCTCCTTGACCACGGTGAGCAGATCCCGGCGGGTTGCCTTGAGATCCTCCAACTGGGTCGACAGGAATTGGTGGCGCTCTTCCAGCGCCGCGAATTCCTCCAGGGCGAGCGGATTCACTCGGCCAAGCAAAGCCAAATCGCGGTCGGCGCGGGCCGCGCGCTTCTCCTGCGCCCGCCGGTCGAACGGCCCGGGCTGCGGAGCACTCACCTGCTCACCGCGGTCGCGGGCCTGCTCGAACTCAGCCATCTCCTGTGAACTCGGCGGCGCCGGCTGGTCTGGGCCGTATTCAGCCACGAGAGCCTCGATCGATACGCCGTATTCCTCGAGGACGCGCGTCTCGAGCGTCTCGATGCGCAGCCGGTGCTCGGCCCGCGCGATCTCGTCGCGGTGCAGCGCGTCGGTGAGCCGGACGATCTCCTCGTCGAGCTCGCGTGACCGGGTGCGCACCGTGACCAGCTCAGCCTCTCGCTGCGCATGGGCCTGTTGGACAGCGTCCCGCTCGGCCGCCGCGCGGGCTGACGATTGCTCGACTCGCCGGCACACCTCGCGGGCCAGGTCGTGCACCGCCTCCGCCACCGCGGCACCGCGCGCGCGGTGGTGCCGGGCCTGCTCATGCTCCCGCCGCGCCGCCCGTTCCTCATTCGCCGCCTGCACCAGCCCGTCGGCGCGACCGGCTATGGCCCGAACTCGCTCCTCACTCGTCCGAACGGCGAGTCGCGCGTCAAGCTCCGTACCGCGCGCCTCGGCCGCCGCGTCCCGCAGCGCATCGCGGGCGGCTAGCGCCGTCTCGCCATCGACGACGGGCTCCAACTCGGCCAGCCGAAGTCGCTCCTCGAGGTCGGCCAGGCCGGCCACATCGCGATCGCGAGCCCGGGCCGCGGCCGTGCCGGCTTCGTCAAGGCGATTCGCTTCGGCCGCAGCGGAACGAGAAGCCGCGCCGAGCTGGGCCAGCTGCTCGGCCACGGCCGCGAGGCGGGCGTCCGACTCATTCAGCGCCGACAGCGCCGCATCGACCTCGGATGCGAGCTGCGCCGCGCGGGCCGTGGCGACCTGGAGCTCGGCCTGGATTCTCTCCTGCCGAGCGCCGGCCTCGTCGGCATGCAACTGCGCTTCGTCGACAGCAGCCTGGATCTCGATGGCGGACGGCGCTGACGGGGAGCCGCCAGCGGCCCAATCCGGACCCAGAACATCGCCACCCACGGTCGCTATGCGGATGCCCGGGTACTGCGCCAGGAGCCGCTCCGCGTCGTCGAGGGCGTCGACCACCGCGACCTGCGCCAGAGCCAGGTCGATCGCACCACGCAGCGCGTCCGGCGCCCGCACGAGATCCACGGCCCACGTGACCCCGGACGGCAGCGGCGGCCATTCGGAGCGATCGAGAGGACGTGGTCGACCGCCGACAATCAGCCCGGCTCGCCCGCCGTCCTCAGCTTTGAGCAATCGCAGCGCCGCTCCGGCGTCGGCAACCGAGCTGACGGCGACCGCATCGGCCACCGCCCCGAGCGCCGCCGCGAGCGCCGCTTCTCGACCGGGTTCGACGGTAAGCAGGGCTGCGACCGATCCGAGAATTCCCGGCCGCCGAGAGCCGGCAGCCAGCAGGGCGCCGACGCCGTCCCTTCGGGTCAGCCCGAGAGCCAGGGCGTCCCTTCGCGCCGTCCAGGTGGAGCAATCGCGCTCCGCCTCCCGCACCGCCTCGGTGAGCTGGGAGACGCGTTCGACCGTCTCGTGGTGCGCTTGGGCCACCGCCTCGTGCCGCTCGTCGAGCCCGACCTCGCCCTCATCGAGGAGCCCCACCTGCTCGTGCACAAGTTCGAGCTCGCGTTCGGATCGACGAACCCGGTCGCGAGCGCCGTCGGCGGCGGTGCGCAGCCGCGCGAGCTCCTCGCCGGCGGCGGTCGCCCGGGTACGCAGCGCATTCACTCGACCGGTCAAGGTTGCGATGCTTTCCCGGCGGTCGCCGGCGGCCTGGGCCGCTGCCACCACGGCACGCTCGGCCGCGGCGAGTTCCGCCTCGCGCCCCATGCGAGTCTCGACCGCGGCGTGCAGTTGGGTTCGGGCCGCCTCGAGGTCGTGGTTGAGTGCGGCCTCCGAAGCGCGCAGCTCGTCCGCCTCCGCGGTCAGCTGGTCCGGGTCGGGTCCGGTGCGGTCCTCTCGGGCCAGGCTGGCGAGGTGCCGCCCTCGCTCGGCCGCGAGCGACGCCGTGCCGCGAAAGCGCTCCTGAAGCGCCGTCAGCCGGTAGTAGGTCTCCTGGGCGCGGGCCAGCACCGGAGCGTCCGCGGCCAGGGCCTGCTCGAGATCGGTCTCCCGCCGGCGCCCCTCGGTCAGGTCCGTTTCGATCAGTGCCCGCCGCTCGCGGATCGCTGTCTCGTCAGCGACCTCGTCGTCACGTGCGGCATACAGCGTGGTCAGGTCGTCGGCGAGTAGCCGTAGCCGGGAATCGCGCAGCTCGGCCTGCACGCCCGCCGCGCGGCGAGCGATTTCGGCTTGCCGCCCGAGCGGTTTGAGTTGCCGGCGAAGCTCGTCGGTGAGGTCGGCCAACCGGGTCAGGTTGGCCTGCATCGCATCGAGCTTGCGGAGCGCTTTCTCCTTACGCTTTCGGTGTTTCAGGACACCGGCCGCCTCTTCGATGACGCCCCGGCGCTCGTCGGGCCGCGCGGACAAAACCGAGTCGAGCTGTCCCTGTCCGACGATCACGTGCATCTCGCGGCCGATGCCGGAGTCGCTCAACAGCTCTTGAATGTCGAGCAGCCGCACGCTTTCGCCGTTGATCTCGTATTCACTCGCACCGTCGCGGAACATCCGGCGAGTGATGGAGACCTCGGCGTAGTCGATGGGCAGCAAGCCATCGGAGTTGTCGATGGTAAGAATCACCTCGGCCCGACCGAGCGGTGGGCGACCCGCCGTCCCGGCGAAGATGACGTCCTCCATCTTGCCGCCACGGAGCGTCTTCGCGCCCTGCTCTCCGAGCACCCAGGCGATCGCGTCCACCACATTGCTCTTACCGGAGCCGTTTGGCCCGACGACCGCGGTAATGCCGGATTCGAACCGGAGCGTCGTGGCCGAGGCGAAGGACTTGAATCCCTTGAGCGTCAGCGATTTCAGGTGCACAAATCTCCCGAGGCGGCAGGTGCGCGCTCCTGGCGCAGCGGTTCGTTCACGGGACACCGACACTAGCGCGCGTGCAACCCGACACCCGTGCGCCGAGCCGACGGACACACGAGAATTGGCCGCTCGGCCCGGTAGGCGCCGGCGGCGAGTCAGTTAGCGGTCAGGCCAGGGCGGGATGCGCGGTTTCGGCGAGTTCGTGCAGTTCCAGCTCGAGTACGGGGCTGGAGCTGGTGCGCAGATCGGCGAGCTCGTTCTCGAGTTCGGCGACGCGACGGCGCAACCGGAGTACCTCGAGACTGAGAGCGTGTTCCGACCCGCTGCCGATGTACCCCACCAGGGCGCGTGCCATGTATAGCGACCTTTCGCCTCAACAGGCCGGTGTCCGGCGCGCACAACTTCGCTCGCTGTCGACCCACCGACTGGGTTGTCCGTACGCAAGGAACCATCCGGCAGGTTGACCAGGATCTGGACACTCTGACGAGCGATGGGCCTCGCTGCAGGTCTATCCATGGTCGCACCGAGGTAACGGATGGTCAACTCTCCCACACCGCGTCCATGGGGTGATCACAGGCGCGGAGGCCGCTGACAACGCGGGCAAAAGTAGCTGGACCGGTTCATAAATGCGACTCGGCGTACCGCCGTTTCGCACCGAAGGCAGGGCAGTCCCGCGCGGCCGTACACTGCGAGTGTTCGAGAGAAATATCCGCTTTGTCCATTGACGTTGACGTAAAGGTCGTCGAATGACGTGCCTCCCGCTCCGATCGCCTCGGCCAGGATCGCCCGGACGTCCGAGAGCAGACCACGCAGCCTGGGCCGGGACAACCCGGCGGTCGGGCGTGCTCCGTGTAGCCGGGCCCGCCACAGTGACTCGTCGGCATAGATGTTGCCGATCCCGGACACCAAAGACTGGTCGAGCAGGGCTCGCTTGATCGTCGTGTTCCGGTTTCGGATCCGTCCAATAAGCGCATCCTCGTCGAACGAATGGTCGATCGGATCGCGCGCGATGTGACTGATCCGGGCCGGCACGGTGTCATCTGGCACGTCCGCGCAAGGCACCAGATCGTCCACCAGCACGCCCCCGAAGGTGCGCTGGTCCACAAATCGGAGCTCCGGGCCGCCGTCATCGAAGCTCAGCCGGACGTGCAGGTGGCGCTGATCCGGTGTCGCCACGGGCGCCACGAGGAACTGGCCGCTCATCCCCAGGTGTCCGACCAAGCATTGATCAGCGGCAGCACCGGCAGCACCGGCAGCACCGGCGGACAGCGGCAGCCAGAGGTACTTGCCCCGACGACGCGCCGAGAGCAGCCGGGCACCGGTCAGCCGGGCGACCAGATCCGCCTGCCCAGCGAGATGCCTGCGCACCGAACGGGGATGTCGAACCTCGACTGCGGTGATCGTGCGGCCGACGACGAATCGGTCCAGCCCGGCCCGAACGGTCTCTACTTCAGGGAGTTCCGGCATGCATCGTCAGGACGGCGATACGTCGTCGGGCGCAGCGTCAGCCGCCCGCGCGTTGAGCATCTGCCACGCGGTTGCGGCCGCCGCCTGTTCGGCTTCCTTCTTATTGCGGCCCTCGCACGCGTCGAACATCTCGCCGTTGACCGACGCCCGCGCGGTGAAGGTTCGCGCGTGATCTGGGCCGGTGTAGGTGATCACGTACTCGGGCACGCCCAGACCGAGCTCGGCGGTCAGCTCCTGCAGGCTAGTCTTCCAATCCAGTCCCGCGCCGTCGTTGGCAACGGCCTCGAGCATCGGGTCGAACAGATCATGAATGACCTGTTGGGTGCGGGCTATCCCGTATTCCAGATAGACCGCTCCGATCACGGCCTCGAGCGTGTCGGCGAGAATGCTCGCCTTGCCTCGCCCGCCGGTGGACTCTTCGCCGCGGCCGAGCCGAACGTAAGCGCCGAGTCCGGCCTCGCCGCCGATGCCTTGCGCGACCTCAGCCAGGGCGCGCATGTTGACGACCGACGCCCGCAGCTTGGCGAGCTTTCCTTCCGGCAGATCGGGATGGGATCGATAGAGCGCCTCGGTAATGACGACGCCAAGGACCGAATCGCCCAGGAATTCCAGACGTTCGTTGTGCGGTAAACCGCCGTGCTCGTATGCGTACGACCGGTGCGTGAGGGCACGCTCGAGCAGCACGGCATCGATATCGACGCCGAGCCGATCAGCGAGGATGGCAGGGTCGGCCGGCGCTTGGGGGCTCGTCCGCATCGACGTCAGACGGCCAGCACCTGCCTGCCGTCGTACTGCCCGCAATTCGAACAGGCGGTGTGTGGGAGCTTCAACTGGCCGCAGGCTCGGTTCGGGCACGGCACCAACGTCGGGGCGCTCGTCTTCCAGTGCGACCGGCGAGAGCGGGTGTTGCTGCGCGAGGTCCTCCGCTTGGGAACAGCCACGGTGATCTACTCCTGACTTCCGGTTTCGGTGGTGATGGCGGGCGCAGGCTCTAGGAAGTCCGCGAGCCCGGCCCAACGCGGGTCGATCTTGTGATGCGTGTGCCCGGCGGGCAGATCGTCGAGCCGCTGCCCACAATCAGGGCATAGCCCGGCGCAGTTCGCCCGGCACAGCGGGGTGACGGGAAGCCCCAGCACCACCGCGTCGCGCACTACCGGCTCGACGTCGATGAGATCGTCGACGATCCGGTCGACCTCGTCCGCACCGGCCGTCTCGTCCGTGACGCTGTCCGGGTACGCGAACAGCTCGCAGACATCGACGACCAGCTCGGTCGTCACCGGCCCGAGGCACCGGCCACACTCGCCCTCCGTCGGGACGGTCACCGTGCCCGTGACGAGCACGCCTTCGGTGACCGACTCCAGCCGCAGGTCGAGTACGAGCGGAGCGCCGTCCGGCACACCCACCAGGGCCGATCGCAGACCCGCCGGAGCCGCGATCTCACGACGCACGGTCCGCATCGTGCCGGGCCGACGGCCGAGTTCCCGCGTGTCCAGGACGAACGGGTTTCGGGCGGTGCGATGCGGTATGCGTGATGGTTTCACGGGCATGACGAGAAAAAGCTTCGATCTGGTGGAGGTCGGAGTAATTCTATCTCACGCACGTCCTCGGCCTGCCGGGTCGGGTTCCCCAACCGGCTGATCGACGCCAGTCGGCGGCAGCTGACCGGACTCGCTCCGTTGTGCGGCAAGGGCCCGGCGACCCTCCTCGGCACTCGCTACCGCCCGCCGCAGCACGGCCATGAGGTCGAGTAGCGTCCGGTCGGCATACCCCTCGGAGTCAGCCCTGAGAGCAACCGAATACCGGTCGGCCGCGGCCCGCGTGGCATCCGCATAGTCATCCGCCTCGGACCGGACGCGGACCGCAGCGTCCTGCGCATTCCGGTGCACCGTTGTCGCCGACACCAGGGACTCATGCTCCTCCCGGGCCGATTCGACGGTGCGGTACGCCTCGGCCTCGGCTGCGCGCACCACCTCGCCGGCCTGGTGCCTGGCATCAGCAAGGATTGCGTCGGCCTGCGTTCCGGCCTGATCACGGATCTGCCGCGCGGCCTCGTCAGCCTCGCTGCGGGTTCGCGCGGCGGATTCCGCGGCTTCGGCAAGCAGCGCCTCGCGGTGAGCAAGGACGCGCTGCGCGGCGTCCAGGTCGGTCGGCCGGGCCTCCCGCAGCCCGTCGAGCAGATCCAGGACATGCTCGCGCGGCACGACGCAGGAGGCTGACATCGGTACGGTCCGAGCGGTTTCCACCACTTCGACGAGCTCGTTCAGCAGCTTGTCGGTACGGGCATGCGTCGCGTCAGCCATCGATATTGCGCAGCCGCTTGAGGACGAGCGGCGGCACCAGCGCACTCACGTCCCCACCCCATCGGGCGATGTCCTTTACCAGGCTCGAGGCCAGGAAGCTGTACTCCGGATTCGTCGGCATGAACAGCGTGTCTATACCGGCTAAGCCCCGGTTCATCTGTGCCATCTGCAGTTCATAGTCGAAGTCGCTGACCGCCCGAAGGCCCTTGACGATAACCGGCACATCATTGGCCCGGCAGTAATCGACGACTAGTCCGTGGAACGTGTCGATACGCACATTCGGATAGGTCTCGGTTGCTTCGACCAACATCTCTCGTCGCTCCTCGACGCTGAACATGTTGGACTTGGCCTGGTTGACGAAGATCGCAACGATGATCTCGTCGTAGAGCCGAGACGCTCGATCGATGATGTCCAGGTGCCCGTTGGTGACAGGGTCGAAGGACCCCGGGCAGACCGCCCGGCGCACCTGCGGAGTTAGCTCACTCATTTACGGCGACCGTACCAAAGCACGCCCTCGCCATAGCGCTTCTGCTTGATCGATTCGATCACAGTCGGCCAGGTCAGAGGAACGCCGCGCGCTCCGCGCTCAACCACCACCACCGCGTCCGTCGGTAGCAGGTCGGCCAACTGCCCGAGGACAGACTCAAGCGCGGACTCAGGCAGCGCGTAGGGCGGATCGAGGAAGGCGAACCGGATCAGGTCGAGGGCCGGCCGCTGGCCAAGATAGGCCGGGACGGACCGGGCGACGACGTGTGCCCTGTCCGACGCGAGCGCCGCGACGTTGCTGCGCAGCACGCTGAGGACAGCCGGGTCGGATTCGACGAGCGTCGCGGTGCCGGCACCACGGGAGAGCGCCTCGAGTCCAACTGCTCCGGTTCCGGCGTACAGGTCGAGCACATCGGCGCCGGTCAGCTCGATCAGGCCGGTCAGGGTGTTGAACAACGCCTCGCGCGCTCGATCCGAAGTCGGCCGCGTACCGCGGCCCGGCACGGACAGCCCTCGACCTCGAGCGGTCCCCCCAACAATCCGGATCATCGCCGCCGACTCGTCAACCATCTCTTCGCGCGAGTGCACCTGCACCCGCACCCCACGAAGCCACCCCACCTTGGCGCTCTCGTGCCTGCGATGCGCGCTCCTTCATGACTCCTCTCATGTCTTTTCTAGATACTCGGCGCGTTCGGCATCGACGAGCGCCGCGACCCGCGCAGCGAGCGCGGGATGTGCGGTGAGGTAGGGGTCGCCCGCGACGATCTCCGAAGCCTCTACCCGCGCGTCGGCAATCAACTGTTCGTCACGCCGCAACGACAGGAGTCGCAATGTCGACCGGCGACCGGACTGCGCCGTGCCGAGGACATCACCCTCTCGTCGCTGTTCGACGTCCAGGCGGGCCAGCTCGAATCCGTCGGCGGTCGCCGCGACGGCATCCAGTCGTTGGCGAGCTGGGCTCCCGCCCAGCGCGTCGGTAACCAGCAAACAGGTCCCTGCGGCCTTGCCCCGGCCAATGCGGCCGCGCAGCTGATGTAACTGCGACACACCGAAACGGTCGGCGTCGAGCACCGCCATGACGGTGGCGTTCGGGACGTCGACGCCGACCTCGACCACGGTCGTCGCCACGAGCACATCGATTTCGCCCGCGACGAACGCGGTCATCACGCGGTCACGTTCATCAACGGGGAGCCGGCCATGCAACGCAGCTAGGCGTAGGCCCGCCAGTGGCCCCTCCGCGAGCATGGGCAACACGTCGATCACGGCCACCGGGGGCCGCTGGCCGTCGCCGAGCCCTTCGTCGTCGGGTTCATCGTCAAGGTCGCGGTCCGACTCAGCGCCACCACCGCCGATCCGTGGGCACACGACGAACGCTTGCCGACCAGTAGCCACTTCCTCGCGAATCCGAGTCCACGTGCGGGCCAGCCACGTTGGCCTCTCACCCGCCGGAACAACTGTGGTCGAGATCGGTACCCGGCCAGCGGGCAGCTCGGTCAGCACGGACGTCTCGAGATCACCGAACACCGTCATCGCAACGGTCCGCGGGATCGGCGTCGCGGTCATGACGAGCAAATGCGGTGGCCGCCTCGCCTTGCCCCGTAATGCGTCTCGCTGCTCGACTCCGAAGCGGTGTTGCTCGTCGACGACCACGAGACCCAGATCGGCGAAGCCGACCGCCTCCTGGATGAGCGCATGGGTCCCGATGACGATCCCGGCGGCGCCTGACGCCGCATCGAGTAGGGCGGTCTTGCGTCTCGCTGCTGGCAAGGAGGCGGTCAGGAGGCTGATCCGCGTTGCCCCATCCGCTGCCTCGAGCTGACCCGCCCGCCCGAGCGGGCCGAGCATCGTCTCGACCGTCCTGGCGTGTTGCGCGGCGAGCACTTCGGTCGGGGCCAGCAAGGCTGCCTGCCCTCCTGCGTCCACGACCTGAAGCATCGCGCGCAGGGCCACGACGGTCTTGCCCGAGCCGACCTCCCCCTGCAGCAGTCGCTGCATCGGGTGATCGCCCGACAACTCGGCGGCCAGCTGGGCCCCAACCGCCTGCTGGCCCTCGGTGAGCCGGAACGGCAACCGGGTGTCGAACGCGTCCAGCAGGCGTCCGGCCGCGCCGGGCCGGGGCGTCGCCGGGTTCGCGGCTGCCGCCACTCGCCGCTGGGCGAGAACAAGTTGGATCGTCATCGCCTCGTCCCACGCCAGCCGGCGACGCGCTGCGAACCATTCGTCGCGGCTGTCCGGTTGATGCACCGCCCGCAACGCCCGGTCGAGGGTGAGCAGGCCGCGGCGGCGGACAACGTCGTCCGGTAATGGGTCGGGAACCCCGTCGAGCAGCTCGAGGACGAGATCGATGGCGCGGGCGATCTCCCAGGTTCGGATGTCCTTCGTCGCCGGGTAGACGGGTATGAGGGCGCCGGCGAACTCGTCGGCAACCGCAACGTCGACCTCACCGTGCAGGATTTGATACTCGGGATGCGTTAGCTGCCGGCTGTGGTTGAAGACGCTGACCTTCCCGGCGAAGAGCCCGCGCGTGCCTGGTGTCAGCTCCCGTTGCCGCCAGGTTTGACGTCGGCCGAAGAAGGTGAGCTTCAACGTCCCCCGCCCGTCGCCGACGACGACCTCTAGCCGCTCGCCGCGACCGCCGCGATGGCGAATCGCCCGCGCGCTCCGTACCTCGGCCAGCACCGTGACGTCGTCGTCGACCCGGAGTGACGCCAGATCGGTCAGCTCGCCGCGCTCAGCCAGGCGTCGTGGGTAATGGGCGAGCAGATCTCCGACGGTGCGTATCGACAGCGCCTGCTCGAGGGCCTTCGCCGTCCGGCCGCCGACCGCCTCGACCACCGGAGAGTCCAGGTCGATACGGGGCACCTACTCCACCCCGATGAGCAAGGGATAGTGCAGCTGACCTCCGTCGAAGACTCCGACTTCGACATGCTGGGCGACCGAGGCGATGTGCCGCCGTAACTGCTCGCCGGCATCGGGCTCGGCGTCGCGGCCCACCAGGATGGTGATCAATTCACCGCCGACCGCGAGCAGCCGATCGATGATCGCGGCGGCCACCGAGTCCACGGTCGATCCGATCTCGACGACTTCACCGTCGATCAGACCCAAGACGTCGCCCGGCTGGCACCGGCCGGCCATGGTGAGCGCCTCCCGCTGCGCGATGGTCACCTCGGACCATCGGGTGGCCGCAGCGGCCTCCGCCATCGCGATAACGTCGTCGCCGAAATGCCGGCTCGGATCGTGGACGGCCACCGCCGATAGGCCTTGCACCGGCGACTTCGTCGGCACTACAGCCACTTCAATACCCTGGCCGCGAGCCTCGATCGCAGCAGCTTCGGCCACCCCGCTGACCTGCGAAGCGTTCGGCAACAGCACCACGTGGTCGGCCGGGCAGGCAAGCACGGCTGACAGGACGTCCGCGGTCGAGGGGTTTTCGGTCGGGCCGCCTTCGACGACGTAAACACCCTCGCTCTCGAACAAGTGCGCCAGTCCTTCGCCGGGGGCGACGGCAACCACCGCGGTACCCGCCTGCCGCCGCGGCACCGGCCCTCCGGGACTACCCACGGCGTCGGCGAATCGAACCACCGTGATCCGATACGGCTCACCCGCACGAACACCGGCCTCGAGGGCCGCGCCGATGTCGTTGACGTGAACGTGGACGTTCCAGACCCCGTCACCGGTGCCTACCACGACCAGCGAGTCACCGAGCGGGGAAAGTTCCGACCGAAGAATCGCGGTGTGCTTCTCGTCAGCGCGCAGCAGATATTGCACCTCGTAGTCGTAGTCGGTGCTGCCGGATTCGCGGGCCGCTTCCAGGCCCGATCGGGAACGCGCGGAGGGTGCAACCTGTGCCGTGACGATGGCAGTCCCGGTGACGGCTTGTCCCAGCGCATCGATGAGCACGACCAAGCCGCGGCCGCCCGCATCGACCACGCCGGCCTGGGTCAACACGGGCAGCTGGTCGATGGTACGGCGCAACGCTGCCCAGGCCGCCTCTTGAACTCGCTGGACGACGGTGGTCATCGAGCCCGCACCCGCCGCGTCGGCCGCCGCGCGAGCGACCGACAGGATCGTGCCCTCGAGCGGATTGGCCACCGATGCGTAGGCCTGATCGGCGGCCGAGCGCAATGCGCCCGCGAACATCGAACCGTCGCAGGCCTCCGAACCGTCGACGCCGTCCGCCAGCCCGCACAGGACTTGGGAGATGATGACGCCAGAGTTGCCGCGCGCGCCGAGCACGGCGCCCTTCGCCCAGGCGCGAAACGCCTCACCCGCCGTGTCGGCCGGATCGGCTGCCAACGCCTCCGCAGCGGCTCGCAATGTCAGCGACAGGTTGGTCCCGGTGTCCCCATCGGGCACCGGGAAGACGTTCAGCTCGTCGATTTCCGCCCGGTGGGCGTCCATCGCGTCGGCTGCGAGGATGCTCCAGTGGCGCACCGCCGGCGCATCCAGCGCATCGAGCACCTCACACCTCCCCGCGCGTCCGACCGGCGGGAGCGCCGGTGCCGTGGCCACCCGGCTCGCCGTACGATACTGGCCCGGCCGGACGTCGTTTTGGTGCGCTCGCGATCGGCCGAGTAACCTCAGTGTTGCCCGGCTGACGGCCGGGCGCTCGTTCGTCGGCGATGCCCGTTCATGTCACAAGGAGGCCACCGTGGCCAGCGTCTGCGATATCTGCGGCAAAGGGCCCGGCTTCGGCATGTCCGTTTCGCACTCCCATCGCCGCACGCACCGTCGGTGGAACCCGAACGTGCAGCGGGTCCGGGCGCTTGTCGCCCCGGGCAACCGGCGGCGCATCACGGTCTGCACGTCGTGTCTGAAGGCCGGCAAGGTCACCCGCGCGTAGCTGCTAGTCCTCGTTCGTCGCGTCCCTCTTGATGATCTCGGACCAAGAGTCGCCAGACGGCATTAAGTCCGAGATCACGATGTTTGCGCCCTAGCGGAAGTGCTCGTGGCCACCGTTGGGCCATCGGTGGCCGTCGACCCGCACGCCCTGCCCATCGGCCACGGCTCCGATGATCGTCCATCCGTCCGGCGGCGTCGTGCCGGCCGCGAACGTGGCGACGAGCGCGAAGTCGTCCCCACCGGTGAAGACCCACGACAACGGATCGACATTGAGCGCCGCGCCGACCTCACGCATCTTGAGCGGCACCGGTACGGCACCGGCATGGATGTCGATGCGGACGCCGCTCGCCTCTGCGATGTGCCCGAGGTCGGCCACCAGCCCATCGCTCACATCCGTCATAGCCGACGCGCCCTGGTCGGCCGCGGCCGGGCCTTGCGCGTAGGGCGGCTCCGGGCGCCGGTGAGCGTTCACGAGCTGCACTGGCGAACGGAACCCGCGGGAGAGAATTGCGTAGCCGGCGGCCGCATAGCCGAGCCGGCCGACAAAGGCGACCACGTCTCCCGGACGCGCGCCATCGAGAAGCACGGGGTCGCGCCCTTCCAAGTCTCCGAGCGCGGTGACCCCCAAGGTGATCACATCGGCTGCCACCACGTCACCTCCGACGACAGCCGCGCCGACCTGCCCGCACTCCTCGCGGAGTCCCGCGGTCAGATCGTCGACCCAGGCGAGGTTGAGATCGGGTGGCGTCCCGAATCCAACGAGAAGCGCGGTCGGGCGGGCGCCCATAGCCGCGATGTCGGAGAAGTTCGTTGCGGCCGCCTTGCGGCCGACGTCAGTGGCGCTGGACCAGTCCCGACGGAAGTGCCGGTTCTCAATGAGGAGATCCGTCGTGGCGACGACCCGACCGTCGGCCGCGCTGATCACGGCAGCGTCGTCGCCGGGGCCGACCAATGTCGTCTCGGCCGGGGTCAGTGCCGCGGTAACTCGGGCAATGAGGCCGAACTCGCCAACGTCGGAAACGGTGATCTCGCGTCCTCACTCGTGACGGATATCCTGCGCCGAAGTGTGTACTACCGGCTGCGCTACGTTCTACCCGTTGGCGCCATGACGATGAGGAAGGACGCGCCGGACAATGACGAGTGGCCAGCCGGTCAATGCGTACATCCTGATCCAGACCGAAGTAGGCAAGGCCGCTGCCGTCGCGGCCGAGATCGCGGGCATCTCCGGGGTCACAACCGCCGAGGATGTCACCGGGCCCTACGACGTCATCGTGCGGGCCGAGGCGCCGACCGTCGACGAATTGGGCAAGCTCGTCGTAGCCCGCATCCAGGCGGTCGACGGAATCACGCGGACACTGACCTGCCCGGTCGTTCACTTGTAGCGGTACGCCATCGACACCCGCACTCGCCGCAACGCCCTCATTGCCACAGCGGTCGCTGTCCCGGTCGTCGTCGTTCTCGCGTTCGCTTTGGGGGGTAGGCCCGAGTCCGCGCCGGCCAGTTCGGCATCGTCCAGCGGCGGCGCTGCTGCTCTGCCGCCGATAACGACAGCGCCGGCGCCACCGTCCGCGAACGCCACTGTCGAGGCAACTTGCGCCCAGGTCATATCGGGGCTGCCGCTCCAGCTCGGGCCACTCCCCCCGCGGACGATCCAGACCGAGCGTGCTGTCGCATGGGGGGACCCACCGATCATCCTGCGCTGCGGTGTCAATCGGCCGGCCGATCTCACGCCGGGAAGCACGACGCCCGCCGTTCTCGTTGGGGACATTTATTGGTTCCGGACCAGCCGCGGCGACGCGGACGTGTTCACCTCGATCGATCGCGCGGTTTATGTCGAAGTGTCGGTGCCCAGTAAGCAGTCGTATATGCCGTTGCCCACACTCGGCACGGCGATTGCGGCCAAGTTGCCCCCCATGTGCGCCGTGCCGGAAGAAGGGAAACCCCAACCGCCGGACGACAAACTGTGCACGCACCGGACGTCCTAGCCGCCGCGCAGCCGGAGCCTCTTGCTTGGCGTGATCCTGAAAGATCGCCTAAGACGACATGTGGCCGTCACATTGCGTCCGGATGCTGGATGCCATGGACGTCAATGCATCCATAACCCAACTGAACACCACTAGCCCAGAAATCGAGGAGTTCTACGCAGCTCAGATCGACCGCCTTATCGGCCTCGGCCGGGAGGACCTAGTTGCCGAGCTTGTCGCTGACTATGAGGGGCTGCGCGCCGAGCGCGCTGCCGCTTCCGACCCCACCGAAGCAGGCGGAGCGGCCGACACCGCTGTCTCGCTCGCGCCGGACCGTGAGGAGTACTACACAGCCCGAGTCAACGAACTCATCGCGGAGAATCGCCAGGACCTCGTTGACGACCTCGTCGCCGAGTATGAGCAGGAGCTGAATTCGTCTGCCCGCGCCGCCTGACCTCGGCGGCAGCCGCGCGCAACCTGCGCGATCAATCACCCAGCTACTAGCGGAAGCGAAGGGGCGCCACGGCTACGGTCGTGGCGCCGCTTGGCGGGTAGGTCCAAGTCGGAGCGCTATCTCGCTGCCCGGCGCAGGGCGGCAGTGATCAGCCGATCCACCAGCTGCGGATAATCCACCCCGGTGGCTGCCCACATGCGCGGAAACATCGAGATCGGCGTGAATCCCGGCATGGTGTTCACCTCGTTGACCAGGACGTTTCCCGCCGGACCGACGAAGAAGTCGACGCGGGCCAGCCCGGCACAGTCGAGCGCAGTGAACGCCCGACAAGCGAAGTCACGGATCCGCTGCGTGACCTCAGCCGGCAAGTTCGCCGGCACATCGAACTCACATGCGTCGTCGAGATACTTTGCCTCGAAGTCGTACCAGTCGTGATCTCCGACCAACCTGATCTCCGCCGGCACACTGGCCATAGGTCGCCCGTCTTCGCCTTCCAACACGCCGCATTCCACCTCACGGCCCGACACGGCGGCCTCGACAAGGACCTTGTCGTCGTGTCGCAGTGCCTCGACGACCGCGTCCGGCAGGTCCGCGGGCTGCCGCACCTTCGTGATGCCCACGCTCGAACCGGACCGGGCCGGCTTGACGAACACCGGCACGCCGAGTGCGGCCAAGTCGACTGCCGATACCGGATCGCCACGCCGCAGCACCATGTAGTCGCCAACCGGTAGTCCCTCGGCCCGCAACAGCTTCTTGGCGAACTCCTTGTCCATAGCGACCGCACTGGCCAACACCCCGGGTCCGACATAGGGCACGCCCGCCATCTCGAGCAGCCCTTGGATCGTCCCGTCCTCGCCGAATCGCCCGTGCAGTACGGGGAAAACAACGTCAACGCCATCGAGGACGCGCACGCCCGAGCCAGGCTCAAGGACCACCAATCGCCCGGCGGTCGGATCTCCTGGGAATACGACCGCCGAACCGGTCTCGACTTCGGGAAGTGTCCGCCCGGTTACTTGCAGCTTTTCCGGATCGACGTCGGTCAGCACCCAGCCACCGTGTCGCGTGATTCCGACCGGGATGACCTCATACTTCTCCGGGTCTAGTGCGGACATCACGCTGCCCGCCGAGACCACCGATACCCCGTGCTCGTTGCTGCGGCCGCCGTAAATGACGGCGACGCGGATCCGCTGACCGCTCACGCCATCGCATCATGCCAGCGCCGCCCGGTGCGTCGCGAATGCCCCGGAATGGCGACGTGCTGTTGATGACCAACCACCGAGAGCTACAACCGAGGCTGACGCTCCTACTCGCGCTTCATGGCTCGCAGCATCAACTCGCTGACCATGTCAGCGGGGCTCGTCCCGCGGAAGCAGACGGCCTCCACCGCTCGGGTGATGGGGACGTCGGCGCCGTGGCGGTCTGCGAGCTCCAACACCGATCGGCACGACTTGACTCCTTCAGCCACTTGACCCAAAGTCGCCTGCTGCGCCTGTTCCAGGGTCTCCCCCCGGCCCAACCGCTCTCCGAACGTTCGGTTGCGCGACAGCGGCGACGAGCACGTCGCCACCAGGTCTCCGAGTCCAGCCAACCCGGCGAAGGTCATCGGGTCAGCGCCGAGCACGGCACCCAGCCGAGCCGTCTCGGCCAGACCACGCGTGATCAACGATGCGACGGTGTTGTCTCCGAAGCCCATCCCTTGAGCCATGCCACACGCCAGAGCGATGACGTTTTTGACCGCGCCGCCGAGCTCGCAACCAACGACATCAGTATTCGTGTACGGGCGGAAGTACCGGGTGAACGACGCGTGGCCCACGGCCGTGGCCCGCTCCAGGTCGGCGCAGGCGACGACCGTCGCAGTTGGTTGCTCCTGGGCAATCTCGCGTGCGAGGTTCGGCCCGGAGACCACTGCGATGCGCTCGGCCGATGCGCCCGCCACCTCGGCGATGACTTCGCTCATCCGCTTCGCGGTCCCGAGTTCGACGCCTTTCATCAAGCTGACCAGCGTCGCATTCGGCGGGAGCAACGGCGTCCAATCCCGCAGATTCGCTCGCAGCGTCTGCGAGGGAATGGCCAGCGCCACGATATCGGCGCCGGCGAGCGCCTCCGCCGCGTCGGACGTGGCGATGAGTCGCTCCGGCAGCGATAAACCCTTCAGATAGTCGGCATTCTCGTGCGTCGCGTTAATGCTCTTGGCCAGCTCGGGGCGTCGAGCCCACAACGCGACGTCGCTCCCGGCGTCCGTCAACACTTTGGCGAAGACCGTGCCCCACGATCCGGCGCCGAGCACCGCCGCCTTGGTCATGCCGACCGCCCGCTCCTCGGCCGGAACAACGGCCCGACGGGTGGCGTCTCGCCCCGCAACTCGCCGACCAGCTCGCAGATGGCACGCATCATGACGTCGGTCATATCGCGGAGGGTCTCCGCGCTGGGCTCGGCGCCCTGGAACCGGCTGAGATCCAGAGCCGGTCCTGCGATGACCGTCACCTCCTTTCGGGGCATCGGCCGGTACCGCTTGCGATAGACGTCAACGGCGAACTGCGCGCCCCATTGTGCGGCCGGGATGACCGGAACGTCCGGGGCGAGGAGGGCAAGCCTGGCCGCACCGGTCTTGCCGACCATGGGCCACCAGTTCGGATCGCGGGTCACGGTTCCCTCGGGGTAGACGATCACGAGCTCCCCGCGACGGAGCGCCGCGACTGCTCCCGCCAAAGACTGTCGCGCCTGCGACGTGCCTCGGTCGACCGGGATCTGCCCGGTCCCGCGAAGCGCCGCGCCGACCACCGGAATGTCGAACAGACTCCGCTTGGCCAGAAAGCGCGGTGCTCGCCCCGCGTCGTACACATACCTGGCGACGACAATCGGGTCGGCGTAGCTGACGTGGTTGATCACCAGGATCGCCGGCCCAGCAGCGGGCACATTCTCGACGCCACGCCATCTCAGCTTGAACAGTGCGCTCACCGGTAAGTACAAAACCAGCACGATGAATCGCAGCCAGGGCGAGGACTTCTCGGCCGAGATCGTGCGGCGCTTGGCTTGCCTCGGCACTCACGTCTCCTCAGGTCGGTTGTCGTGCAGTCTGCCGCACGTCTCTCGTTTCGGCGTAGCACGTTCGTAGACTTCCGTCGTGGAAGTCCGCCGCGCGAACCGTTCCCGCCCATGAGCGGGCCGCCGGCGTCCGCCCCGGATCGCACACTGCTGGCTGCTTACGCGCGGCGAGCCGCCGATGCCGTCGCCTGGGACGAAATGGTCGGATCGTCGGCCGAGCTGCGCCCGGCCTGGCGGGATCTCGGCGTTGCGATCGACGGGCTCGGCGCGAGTGGACTCATGGAACGCCGGCGAACCTTGGAGCGACTGCTTGCCGACGACGGCGTCACCTATCGGCGGCTTGCCTCTCCCGTCGAGCAACCGTGGGACCTCGACCCGATCCCGTTGGTCCTCGAGGCGGCGCAATGGACGACGCTCGAGCCGGGGCTCGTCCAGCGGGCGGAATTGCTCGATCTCATCCTGACCGACTTGTACGGGCCGCGACTCCTGCTCGAGCGCAGGCTCCTGCCACCCGAAGTCGTGTACGGCCACGCCGGCTTCCTCCGCGAAGTTGACCAGATCCGCCTCCCGGCCCCACGGCAGCTGTTCTTGTCCGCGTGCGATCTGGTGCGCGACGACGGCGGGCGGTGGACGGTGCTGTCCGACCGCACCCAAGCTCCGTCCGGGGCCGGCTACGCGATGGAGAACCGCCGGGTGGTGTCGCGGACGATGGCCGGAATACACCACGACGCCGCGATCCGCCGCATCGGCCCGTTCTTCCACGCCATGCGACTGTCGCTACAACAGTCAGCGCCGACCGCGAACGAAGTACCGCGCGTCGTGCTGCTCACACCCGGTGCCCGGAGCGAGACGGCATTCGATCAGGCGTACCTGTCGTCCCTCTTGGGATTCCCGCTCGTCGAAGGCGCCGACCTGACGGTGCGGGCCGGGCGGGTGTGGCAGCGGTCGATCGGTCGGCTGGAGCCGGTGGATGTCATCCTGCGCCGCGTGGACAGCTGGTCGTGCGACCCGCTGGAGCTGCAAGCAGAGTCCACCTTGGGTGTGCCCGGCCTGGTCGAAGCGTGCCGGCTCGGTTCGGTCTCGGTCGTCAACCCACTCGGCAGCGGAGTACTAGAGAATCCAGCGTTGTTCCCGTTTCTGCCGGCAATCTCGCGCGCCCTGCTCGGCGCTGCGCTGCGGCTTCCAGGTGTGCCCACCTGGTGGTGCGGTGACGACGCGTCTCGCCGTCATGTGCTGGCCCGCTTGGATCGGCTCGTCCTCAAGCCCGTGTCACGGCCGCTCGCCGGCGGCAGCCGATTCGGGTGGACCCTCTCGGCGGAATCCCGTGACGATCTCGCGCGTCGCATCGAGGCCGAGCCACACGCCTGGGTCGGCCAGGAGCCATTGACGCTCGGGACTGTCCCTACGGTCGTCTCCGGCGGGCTAGATCCCCGACCGGCCGTCCTGCGCACGTTCGCGCTCGCAGCGGAGGATTCGTACCGGATCATGGCCGGCGGCCTGGTCCGTGCGGCACCGACCTCGGACGGACTGCTCGTCTCCAATCAGAGCGGTGCGGTGAGCAAGGACGTGTGGATCGTCGGGGAGCCCGTCCGGGCCGAGGCAGCCCGGCCGATCCTGACCCTGGCTTCGCCGCCGGGATGGGGAACTCGCGGTGATCTCCCCGCGGGTGGCCGAGGACATGTTCTGGCTCGGGCGCTATGCCGAGCGGGCCGAAGCGGTGGTCCGCCTGTTGCGGGTGACCGAGGATCGATGGCGGGCCGAGCACCCGGACGTGGACCCGGCGTTGGCTCGGTGCGTGGTGGTCCTGCTCGAGGCGGTTACGACAATCACCGCTACCTGGCCCGGATCCGTCGGCGACGGTTCGCGAACCCGGTTGTCGGCGCCACGAGCCGAGCTACTGTCTTTGGTCCGGGATGATCAGCAGCCGGGGACGATCGCCCATGATGTGCGGCGCCTCCGCGCGCTGGCGAGCGCCGTGCGCGACCAGCTGTCGTTGGACACCTGGATCGCCTTGAACGGCTTGGACCGCGGGCTGCGCCTCGCCGGCGCAGGCCCGGCCGAGAACGCGGATCGACTCGTCGTCGAGGATCTTCCGGGTGCGCTCGAGGCACTACTCGAGGCTCTGCTCGCCTTCGCCGGCCTTGCGGCCGAGAGCATGGTTCGCGACCTCGGCTGGCATGCGATGGACGCAGGCCGGAGGCTCGAACGCGCGATCCAGATCGTCGAATTGATGCGGACCACATTGGTCGTGGTCCAGCCGCCCGAGGTCGACTCCCTCCTCGCGGAATCGGTCCTGATCGCGGCGGAAAGCATCATCACCCATCGAAGGCGCAATCCGGCCGGAGCCGGCGTGGACTCCGTCCTCCGGCTGCTGCTTTCCGATCGCGGGAATCCGCGCTCATTCGCCTACCAACTCGACCGGCTCGCCGACGATCTGGCCCACTTTCCTGTCGCAACCGGAGCTGAAGGGCCAGCCCGAGCACTGGCCGAGGACCTGGACGAGATGGCCACTCGCTTGTCCAGGTTGGACAACGTCACCTTTGCCGACCACGTCGCGGGACGGCGAGACCGGCTCTCGGGTGTGCTCGACGACGCCGGGGTGGTGCTGCGCCGGTTGGGCCGGCTCATCGAAGCGGCTCACTTCGTCCAGCCCGCCCCGTTGCATGCCCTAGGTCCTCTCGGCGATCGGCACCCGGCATGACCGTAATAGCCCGCGGGCGCCAACCATGCCCCGGTCTTCCACCCCGCGAAATCGCTGCGCGATTTCGCAGGGACCCCGGGCTAGTGATCGAGGTCGGCTCATGACGGGGGCTCAGACATTCCGAATCGTGCACCGCACTGACTATGAATACGACAAGCCGGTGACCATGAGCTACGGCCGCGCGCACCTGTCGCCACGCGGCGACGGCGGACAAGAGCGGCTCGATGCGACGCTCGCGGTCGACCCGCCTCCAGCCGAGCAGCGTGATCATGTCGACTTTTTCGGGAACATATCGAGCTATTTCTCCGTCGAGACCGAGCACCGTCACCTCACCGTCGTCGCCACTTCGACGGTGTCCGTTCAGCGGCCATTAGTGGCGGGGACAATTCTCGAATCCACGAGCTGGGAGCAGGTCCGCGACGCGGTGCCGGCCACTGACGCGACCCGCGCGTTTCGTCTGCCGTCGCCTCGCATCCCTCCGTCGGCGGCAGTGCGCGACTACGCCAGCTCGTCGTTCGAGCCGGGTCGCGCTATCGGCGCGGTCTTGCGCGATCTCTGCTCCCGCATCCACCGCGACTTCGAGTACCGGTCCGGTTCGACGACGGTGGCGACCACGGTGGCGGAGCTACTCCGGCGCCGGTTCGGCGTCTGCCAGGACTTCAGTCACCTCGCCGTCAGCTGCTTGCGATCCGCCGGCCTCGCGGCCCGGTACGTCAGCGGGTACCTGGAGACCAAGCCACCGCGTGGACGACCGAAGCTGCTCGGCGCCGACGCATCACATGCCTGGGCCTCGGTGCTCGTGCCGCAGGCCGGATGGGTGGACGTCGATCCGACGAACGACCAGTTCGTCGACGACCGTTACGTCGTCCTGGCCCACGGGCGTGATTACGATGACGTACCACCACTCAAAGGTGTCATTCTGAGCGACGCCAGCCACTCCACGATGGGGGTCCGCGTAGACGTCACCCGCGTTTGAGCGAGCAGGCAGCGGTCGAGCGAGATCGGGTGGTGTGCGGGGTCCCCGCGGAAACGCGAAGCGTTTCGTGGGGTGTAATCGACGGAGGCCAATGTGCAGTGGACGGTGATCATTCCGGTCAAGGCGCTGCCGAACGCCAAGAGCCGGCTGGCCGCGGCCTCTCCCGACGTTGCGGCGCACGCCCGGCTCGTGACAGCGATGCGTCGGGACACGGCCCACGCCGCGCGAAACGCGGCCACGGTCGCCCGAGTGGTCATCGTCGCCGACCGCAGCGGTGACCCGACGGCCGACCTGGTCCAGACGCGCCCCGGGCTCAACGAGGGCGTCTCCGAAGCGGCGTCGTTCGCTGCGCAGCGGTGGCCGGCGGACGGCATCGCCGCCCTGGTCGGAGATCTTCCCGCGTTGCGCTCGCAGGAGCTCGCGGCGGCTCTCGCCGATGCGGCCGATCATCCCCGCGCATTCGTCGCCGACGCGGTGGGAACCGGCACGACGTTGCTGACCGCCCGTCCCGGAGTTCCGCTGTCCCCAGCGTTCGGTCCGGGCTCCGCCGCGCGACATGCTCGCCATGCAGTGGCGGTCTTCGGAGGGCCGGGCTTGCGGACAGATGTCGACACGGCCGAGGACTTGCCACGAGCCGAGCTCCTCGGGTTCGGACTCGCCACCCGATCCGTCACCGCAGACTCACACGCGCGGTGGATGATGACGAAATGACTCGTTCGCTGCCCGTGTCATCCATAGCCTCGTCGGCGATCGATCCGGCCGACTCCGTTCCCGGAGGCGATCTGGAACCGGAACGCGCAGCCCAAGCCGTTCTCGATCTCCCCCCAGATCGGTTCAGCAACCGCGAGATGTCATGGCTCTCCTTCAACGCACGGGTGCTCGCGTTGGGCGAAGACCGGCGGCAGCAACTGCTGGAGCGGCTGAAGTTCCTCGCAATCTTCGCGAGCAACCTCGACGAGTTCTTTATGGTGCGCATTGCCGGTCTACAGCGCCGCGCTGACATGGGCCTGCAGATGGCGTCGCCCGACGGCCTGTCGCCGCGGGAAACGTTGGCCAAGCTGGCCGGGAGAATTCGAGAGCTGGCCGACCGGCACGCGCGCTGTTTCCTCGAAGATGTCCAACCCGCGCTAGCGGCAGAAGGCATCCGTATCGTGCGCTGGGCCGACCTGAACGAGGAAGAGCGTCGGCGGCTGGGCGACTACTTCCGGTCCAAAGTCTTTCCGGTTCTGACGCCGCTAGCGGTCGATCCGGCCCATCCGTTTCCTTATATCTCCGGGCTCTCCTTGAATCTCGCGGTGCTGGTCCGCGATCCCGAAGGCGACCTGGAGAGGTTCGCGCGAGTCAAGGTCCCCAACAACGTCCAGCGATTCGTGGTCGTATCGAAATCCACGCAGGAGGCGGAGTTCCTGCCGCTGGAGGACCTGATCGCCGCGCATCTGTCGATGTTGTTTCCCGGAATGACCGTGGTGGAACACCACATCTTTCGAGTAACGCGCAACGCCGATCTGGAAGTCGAAGAGGATCGCGACGAGGACCTGCTGCAGGCGCTCGAGCGTGAGCTCGCTCGACGGCGATTCGGCCCCGCGGTTCGACTGGAGGTCGCGGAGGACATCGACGACGAGGTGCTGAGCCTGTTGACGAGCGAGATCGACGTCCAGCCCGATGGCGTCGTCCGGGTGCCGGGCTTGCTGGACCTGTCCTCGTTGTGGCAGGTATATGACGTCGATCGCCCAGGGTTGAAGGACCCGGTATTCGTTCCAGCGACCCATCCCCGATTTGTAGAGGGGGAAACACCCAAGTCCGTGATCGCCACGCTCCGCGACGGCGATGTGCTCGTGCACCACCCTTATGAGTCATTCGCCACGAGCGTGCAGCGGTTCATCGAGCAAGCGGCCGCCGATCCGCACGTCCTCGCCATCAAGCAGACGCTGTATCGCACGTCCGGCGACTCCCCGATCATCGACGCGCTCATCGACGCAGCCGAGGCGGGCAAACAGGTCGTGGCGCTAGTCGAGATCAAGGCTCGCTTCGACGAGCAGGCCAACATCAAATGGGCACGCGCATTGGAACGCGCGGGCTGCCACGTCGTCTATGGCGTGGTCGGGCTCAAGACGCACTGCAAGACAGCGCTCGTCGTGCGGCAGGAAGGCGGAACAATTCACCGCTACGCGCACGTCGGCACGGGCAACTACAACCCCAAGACTGCGCGACTGTACGAGGATCTCGGGCTGTTTACCGCGGATGAGGCGATCTGCGCCGATCTGACCGACCTCTTCAACGTGCTCACCGGCTACTCGCGGCAGACGGCGTACCGATCCCTCCTGGTCGCGCCACAGGGAATCCGCGCCGGACTGATCGAGCGCATCGAACGAGAGATCCTGCACAAGCAAAACGGCAAGGACGCGCGAATACAAATAAAGACCAACCACTTGGTCGACGAGCTGACGATCGATGCGCTTTACCGCGCGTCGATGGCCGGTGTTCGCATCGAGCTGTTGGTGCGCACGTTCTGCACGATCCGGGCCGGCCTGCCCGGGCTGTCCGAGAACATCACCGTTCGGTCAATCCTCGGTCGCTTCCTCGAGCATTCCCGGATCTTCTACTTTGCGAACGATGGTGCTCCGGAGTATTGGATCGGCTCGGCGGACCTGATGCACCGCAACCTCGATCGCCGGGTCGAGGTCCTGTGCCGCGTGAAGGACCGAGCCGCCACCGACCATTTACGACTGTGCCTCGACGCCGCCTTTTCCCCAGACACCGCCGCCTGGGAGCTACAGGCCGATGATCGATGGGTTCGCCTCGGCGGAGCCAGACAGGTCGACTACCAGGAGTTCCTGATGCGGCGGCTCGGTGGACGCGCCGAATAGGTCGGGCTACGGCATCGCCGCCGCTGGCGGCGTCGTCTGGCGTGACGCCGGCCAAGGGCGGGTCGATGTCGCGATCATCCACCGCAACCGGTACGACGACTGGACGTTGCCGAAGGGCAAGCTGCGGCCGGGCGAGACCGAGCTGCTGGCCGCAGTTCGCGAGGTCGGCGAGGAAATCGGCTCCCGGGTCGCGGTCCAGCGGCGGCTGGGGCGGGGTGGATACCGCGTTGGCCGCGTGTCGAAGTCGGTCGCGTTCTGGTCGATGCATCACCGCGGCGGCCATTTCGAGACCAGCCAGGAGGTCGACCGGATGAGATGGGTGGACCCCGGTCGGGCCCGCGACCTACTCAGCTACCCCCTTGACGGGGAGATGCTCGACCGTTTCGCCGAGACGCCGGTGCCGGATTCCGTCCTCGTGCTGGTCCGTCATGCCAAGGCCGGCAAACGTGCGAACTGGCCGGGCGAGGACAGCCAGCGCCCGTTGGACAACGATGGTCGCCGGCAGGCGCGTCGCCTGGCCCGGCTGCTTCCGTGCTTCGCTCCCGAGCAGATCATTTCGGCTGACCGAGTCCGCTGCGTGCAGACGGTAGAGCCGACGGCCGAGTTCCTCGGCTTACCGATCGAGATCCGTCCGGCGTTCTCCGACGAGTCCTACCAGGCCGATCCGGTCCGCACGCTCGACGAACTTCGGGAGCTGATCAAGGCCGAGGCGTCGACCGTGCTGTGCAGCCAGGGGGAAGCGATTCCCGCGCTTCTCGACGTCGTGGCGCCGCGGGGGGTGGCCGAGTCTTTCGTGACGAGGAAGGCGGCCACCTGGGTCGTGTCGTTCGCAGACGGAGTTTCCGTCGCTGCGGACTATTACGAGGATGCCGTGCGCTGATCCGCGAAACGCCATCGGCCGCGAGCCCATGGTGCTGGCGGGCCCGCGGCCGACGATGAGGTCAGCGGGCTCGCTTGGCCGGCCCCCTCTTGGCCGGAGCCTTCTTGGCCGGAGCCTTCTTCGCCGGAGCCCTAGTGGCGGCGGCCTTCAC
The DNA here is from genome assembly GCA_963809815.1 of uncultured Actinomycetota bacterium. Lineage (GTDB taxonomy): Bacteria > Actinomycetota > Actinomycetes > Mycobacteriales > Jatrophihabitantaceae > CAVVJA01. Next base: position 4,889 of record CAWELM010000010.1, on the reverse strand, counting down.
GGGCGGCGCCTTCCTGGCGGGAGCCTTGCTCGCGACCTTTGCGGTCGACTTACGGGCGGCTGGCGCTGCCTTCTTCGCCGCAGCCGACTTGGCCACCTTCTTGGCACCGCTCGTGATCGCCTTGAACTCGGCACCTGGACGGAACGCTGGCACCGACGTCTTCTTCACCCGGACCGAAGCTCCGGTTGCGGGGTTACGGGCCATCCGCGCCGCCCGATCCCGCTTCTCGAAGATGCCGAAGCCGGTCAGTACGACCTTCTCCCCCTTCGCTACGTGCCCGTAAATCGAATCGAGCACGGTATCCAGGATCATGCCGGCCTGCTTCTTGTCTGTCTGCAACCGACCCGCCAGCTCCTCGATGAATTCTGCCTTGTTCGGCACGTGTCCTCCCTGGACCGTCATAACTCGGCCCCAGTGGCCGATTGTCACGACACGGTAGGGGTTTTTGCGCCCAACGACAAACCAATCCGCTTGTGTCGCAGCACTTTTCTCGTTCACCGGACCGCAGTGACCCAGCAGAGGAAGCCCGACGGCCTGGCCTGGACGAGCTCAGCACTCGAAAATGCGCCTACAGCGTAAGGGAATACTGCGCTGGTTGGTCCGCTGGAAGATCAAGAAACGGCAGGTAACCACGGGCGCCGGGTTTTTTCGTAGGTGGCGATGTCATCGACGTGCCGGAGCGACACATCGATGTCGTCGAGGCCCTCGAGCAGCCGCCAGCGGCCGTAGTCGTCGATCTCGAACCGATAGTTCTGGTCCGCCCAGCTGACCGTCCGCTCGACCAGATCTACCGTGACATCGATCGACGGATCCTCCTCCACCGCGTTGCTGAGCAGGCTGACGGCCGAATTGGGAACAACCACGGTGAGCAGACCGGCCTTCAACGAGTTACCCCGAAAGATGTCAGCGAACCGCGGCGAGATGACGACCTTGAATCCGTAGTCCATCAGCGCCCAGACCGCATGTTCACGGGAGGACCCAGTGCCGAAATCTGGACCGGCCACGAGGATGGTCGCACCGGAATAGCGATTCTGATTCAGCACGAAGTCCGGCTCGTTCTCGCGCCACGCCTGGAACAGGCCGTCCTCGTACCCGGAGCGAGTGACCCGCTTCAGATACACCGCCGGGATGATCTGGTCGGTGTCGACATTGCTTCGGCGTAGGGGCACCGCATGGCCGGTGTGCCGGGTGAACTTCTCCATGGATCCCCCTACAGGTCCGCTGGGCTGGCCAGATGGCCGGTAACCGCCGTCGCCGCCGCGACAAGCGGCGACACCAGATGGGTGCGTCCGCCTCGGCCCTGCCGACCCTCGAAATTCCGATTGGACGTTGAGGCGCTGCGCTCGCCGGGAGCGAGCTGATCGGGATTCATGCCGAGACACATGGAGCAACCGGCCTGACGCCACTCCGCTCCGGCGGCTCGGAAGATCGCATCGAGTCCCTCGGCCTCGGCCTGCTCGCGTACCTGCATCGATCCAGGTACGACGAGCATGCGGACGCCTTCAGCGACCCGGTGACCCTTGATGACCTCGGCAACGGAACGCAAATCCTCGATGCGACCGTTCGTGCAAGATCCGACGAACACCGTGTCAACCGAGATCTCTCGTAGCGGAGTACCAGCCTGGAGGTTCATGTAGGCCAGCGCCTTCTCCGCGGCAACCCGGTCCGCTGCGTCCTTGAACTGCGCCGGATCCGGCACCCGGTCAGCGAGCGGGGCCCCCTGCCCTGGGTTGGTTCCCCACGTGACGTAGGGCGTCAGCGTCGTAGCGTCGAGTGTCACCTCGGCGTCGAATGTCGCATCAGGGTCGGTGCGCAGGCTCTTCCAGTATTCGACCGCCGCATCCCAGTCCGACCCGGTCGGCGCGTGCTTACGCCCTTGCAGATAGTCGAACGTCGTCTGGTCCGGTGCGACCATACCGGCGCGCGCACCCCACTCGATGCTCATGTTGCATACCGTCATCCGCCCTTCCATGGTCATCTGCTCGAAGGTGCTTCCCCGGTACTCGACCATGTAGCCCTGCCCACCACCGGTTCCGGTCTTCGCGATCACGGCGAGGATCACGTCCTTCGGCGTGACGCCCGCTGGCGGCACTCCATCAACCGTCACGGCCATCGTCTTCGGTCGCGGCATGGGCAAGGTCTGGGTGGCGAGCACATGCTCGACCTGGCTGGTACCGATGCCGAACGCCAACGCGCCGAAAGCACCGTGCGTTGAGGTATGGGAGTCGCCGCAGACGATCGTCATGCCGGGTTGGGTAAGGCCCAACTGAGGTCCGATCACGTGGACGATTCCCTGATTGGCGTCGCCCATCGGGTACAAGCGGATACCGAACTCCGCGCAGTTGCGCCGCATGGTCTCGATCTGTGTCCGGCTGACTGGGTCGGCGATGGGCTTGTCGATGTCGAGCGTGGGCACGTTGTGGTCCTCGGTGCCCAGCGTCAGGTCCGGCCGCCGGACGGCGCGACCGGTCAGCCTGAGCCCGTCGAATGCCTGCGGGCTCGTCACCTCGTGCACAAGGTGCACGTCGACGTACAACAGGTCCGGTTCACCGGGTGCGCTGCGCACCACGTGGCTGTCCCACAGTTTCTCGGCCAGGGTCTTACCCACCGCAGCGCCGCCCTTCTGAACCTGGCGTCTCGCATACTGAGACGCTAGTATCGCTTTGTGAGACATAGTAGCGGCATCGGCGTCATCGACAAGTCGGTGGCCATTCTCGATGCCGTAGCCGCCCGCCCGTGCGCGCTCAGCGACCTCGTCGAGGAGACCCGATTGCCCCGAGCCACGGCGCATCGCCTGGCCGTCGCCCTCGAGGTCCATGAGTTGCTCGATCGGGACGGCGACGGGCGATTCGTGCTCGGGCCGCGAGTGGGCGAACTGGCGGCAGCGCGACCAGATCCATTTATTCTCGTGGCGGCCCCGGTCCTCGCCTGGGTGCGTGACGAGAGCGGCGAGAGCGCCCAGCTGTACCGCCGCGACGGCACCGAACGGGTATGTATCGCCTCCGCTGAGCGTACCCACGGGCTTCGCACCACTGTGCCGGTCGGCAGCCGGCTGCCGCTCACAGCCGGCTCGGGGGCCCAGGTCTTGTGTGCTTGGCTCATCGACGAACCCGTCCGCTCGTCGGTGCTTTCGCAAGCGAGGTTCACCGAGCGCACTTTGGTCGAGGTGCGACGACGCGGTTGGGCCCAATCCGTCGGCCAGCGTGAAGCCGGCGTCGCCTCCGTGTCCGCCCCCGTCCGGGACGGAAACGGCGCTGTTGTCGCGGCGCTGTCCATCTCTGGTCCGATCGAACGACTCAGCCGCTCACCCGGGGCCCGTTACGCCCCGATCATCGTCGGCGGCGCGCGGCGGATCAGCCAGGCAATAGCGGCATAGGACAGTCCATACTCGAAAACGATATGCACATCCCGGTGCCCCGACCGCGAACTATGCATACCGAGGCGGTGCGAAGCCCCTCGCGGCCCTTCCCGGCCTTACCGCGACGAGGCTAGCTTGGGTCTGTTGAAGGAGGCAGTCATGACGAGCGTCAAGCCCATTCCCGAGGGCTACCCCCAGGTCATGCCGTATCTCACCGTCGATGACGCGAACGGCGCGATCGAGTTCTACACAACCGTTTTCGGCGCGAAAGAGCGACTGCGAATGCCGGCGCCGGAGGGCAAGATCGGTCACGCCGAGCTCGAGATCGGCGACTCCGTGATCATGCTGGCGGACGCGTTCCCGGATATGGGCAACCAGACGCCTGCGGCGCTGGGTGGCACGCCAGTGACCGTGATGGTTTACGTGCCCGACGTGGACACCGTATTCGACCGTGCGCTCAAGGCAGGCGCGACGGAGGAGCGCAAGGTCGAGAATCAGTTCTACGGCGATCGCGCCGGTCAGTTCGTGGACCCGTTCGGTCACAAGTGGTTCGTCGCGAGCCACGTCGAGGACGTCCCGCCCGAGGAGATGGCCAAGCGGGCTGCAGCGGCAATGGGCGGCTGACGGCCTGAAGTGACGGAGGATTTGCGGTTGCCACAACAGGTCGTGGTCACCGGCGGGAGCGGCAAGCTGGGTCGTGCAGTCGTCGCGGACCTGCTGCAACACGGTTGGGCGGTCATCAATGTCGACCAGACACCGCCGCCAAAGGATCAGGGTTGCCCGCACGTCCGCATCGACCTGACCGATTTCGGGCAAGCCGTCGAGGCGCTGACCACAATCCCCGAGGACGGCGTCGACGCCGTGGTCCATCTCGCGGCGATTCCAGCACCGGGTATTACGTCGAATGCCGCGACGTTCGCGAACAACGCGCCGTCGACCTACAACCTGTTCGCCGCCGCCCGGCTCGCTGGTATTCGCAACGTCGTCTGGGCATCGAGTGAGACCGTCCTCGGCCTGCCGTTCGACTCCCCGCCGCCGTATATCCCGGTGGACGAGAACTACCCGCCTCGACCCGAGAGCACCTACTCGCTGGTCAAGACGCTCGAGGAGCTCATGGCAGTGCAGTTCTGCCGCTGGGATCCGCAGCTGAAGATGGTTGGGCTGCGGTTCTCGAACGTCATGACGCCCGACGACTATGCGGGTTTCGCCCAGTTCCAGCAGGATCCCATGCTCCGGAAGTGGAACCTGTGGAGTTACATCGACGCTAGAGACGGTGCTCAGGCAGTGCGGCGCGCGTTGCAGTGGGAAGCCACTGGGACCGAGGTATTCATCATCGCCAATGCCGATTCCGTGATGATCGAGTCCTCGGCTTCCCTGGCAGCCAAGGTGTTCCCGGGCGTGAAAGTCCGCCAAGACCTCGGCGAGCACGAGACGATGCTGTCGATCGACAAGGCTCGCCGAATACTCGGCTACAAGCCTGAGCACTCCTGGCGCGATTACCTCTGAACGAGGACCTCGTGTCCCACCAGCC
>CAWELM010000009.1:0-156819 GCA_963809815.1 uncultured Actinomycetota bacterium | reverse complement strand
TGAGGACGAGCGGTACGACGGTTCCAACGCGACGACCCTCCGCAACATGGCGAGCGGCACGCCGGTCAGCCGCAGCCGGCTGAACGAACGTCGGCGGTCGGCGAGTCCAGCCGCGACGGCGACCGCGAGGCTGCAGCCGGCGATCGGCAGGCTGACGAGGATCACGACGTTGGCCAGCTGCTTGTATCCGGCGAGGAGACGATCGGAGTCCGGGTTCATCGACGAGAGCGTGTCGGGAGGAAACCGACTAGGAACGGCGTTTTCCAGCTGCGTGCGCGCGGTCTCGACCGCCGCCGTAGATACGTCAGCGACAGATCGGACGGGAAGAACGGCACGCCGGTGAACGGGATGCTGGCCAGCGGTCCGCGGATGGTGAAGAACAACGGAAAGCCAAGCGCCGCACAGGCGAGGGTCGCCGTGGCCGCCTCGACCGCCGAGATGAGTGACACCTGCGGCGGTGCGGCACACCCACCAACCGCATCGCTGCGAAGCGCTGTTCACGGCGGGTCGCCGCTAACCGCGTCGCGGTGGCGATCAGGCCGCCAAGTTGCGCCGCTGGCGTGGTGCGCAGCAAAGTACTCATCGCAGGAGACACATAGAACCCGCCTGGCCCGGGCAGATGCGCGATGCCTGGTGGGATTGGGCCACGCGGTCCAGTCGGGGCGAGGTCCACGCGAGCGACGGTCTTGCCCTCGTAGATGTCGCTGGTGACCTGCCACCACAGGGGGTCGACGCCTTGTGCCGCGGTCCGTGACTCGGGCGTGAAACCGGTCTCGAGCCACGCCGCGACCTCAGTGACGCCCTGGTCAGTGATCACATACCGCTTGCGGTCCGGGCCTCCGCCTGGCGCAGGAATACGGCGCTTCGACCGATCGAGGCCTTAGCACTAGGCGCGCGGAATGTCGAGGTGACTCTTGAACCGGGCGACGCTTCCATGAACTCTTGCCAGGTGACCGGTATCAGAACTCGGAACGAGACCTTGGCCATTGGAGTTTTGCTCACGGCCGTGGGCGGCTTCCTCGACGCATATACCTTTGTTGGGCACGCCGTCTTCGCGAACGCGCAGACCGGAAACATTGTCGTGTTCGGCGTCGAGGCCTCTTCGCGTCACTGGCATGCGGCCGTCCTACGTCTGATACCGATCGCCGCATTCATGGTCGGCGTGGTCGCCACGGAAATGTTGGCTCGACCGCGGGTCCGCCGCGAGGTACGCCGACCTGTGCGGGTGGCGCTCGGCGCCGAAATTGTCATTCTGGCGGCAGTTGCGAGCTTGCCCGATGGCGCGCCAGCACTATTGGTCACCGTTCCCGTTGCTTTTGCTGCCTCCATCCAGTGGTCAAGCTCTCGGGTGTTGGTCGACGCCCCATACAGCACGCTGCTGGCGACCGGAAACCTACGCACCGCGACAGCTGCCACCTATCAGTGGATCATGGACCATGATCCGTCAGCGAGACGGCATGCCGGCAACTTTGGCGCTGTGGTGGTCGCCTTTGTCGCAGGAACAGTCATCGGAGCAATCTGCACTAACAATTTAGGGCCGCCTGCGGTGGCCATCGCGGCCGGCGTACTGCTCATCACGCTCGTCGCCCTTATCTATGAAACTCGCCAGCTGGAACGCCGAGCCGCCAACGCTCCAGTGGAGGCAGGTGCCGAAGAACCAGCCTGAGGAGGAGCTCGACCGGCCCGATCCCGCCGCCGACATCCGGGCCGTCGCGCCGGACGGCGTCGACCGGATCATCGAGGTCGCCTTCTCCGACAAACGTCGATCTCAACACGCCGTCGGCAAATCGGTACGGTCATCGCCGCATACGCCAGCCGGCAGGACCGACCCACGATCCCTTTCTGGCCCATGCTCTTCAACAACATGACCATCCGCCTGCTCGGCAGCGATGACTTCCCCCAGCGAGGCCAAGGAACAGGCCGCCACAGACCTGACCGCCGCCGCCCGGGATGGCGGGCTATCGATAACCATCGGCGAGACGCTTCCGCTCGAGCGTGTCGCGAAGCGCACGATCCTGTCGACGCTGGGACCCGGCACCGTGTTGTTGTTGCCCTGTCCTGATTGACAATTCGTCGCCAGGGTCAGGTCAGCCGAGTGCGCGCAAGAGCGCTGCCGTGCCGGCCGCCGCGAGTACCACGAGCAAGAATGGTGCCCGCCGCGATACCAGTATGGCGGCGACGCCGAGCGCCGCCACGCGGGCGTCGAGCACGAGCCGGTGGCCGTTGCCGAGCGTCTGGACAAGGATCAGCGCAGCTAGCAGCGGTACCGCGACCAGGTCGAGCGTTCGGCGGACTCGGGGCCCGAGCTCCCGGCCGCCCGCGAGAACCGGACCGACCGCCTTCAGCGCATACGAGGCGCCCCCGAGTGCCAAGAGCAGAGTCCAGCTCATGCCTTGGCCCCTCCTGCTTTAACGCCTCGGGCCACGAGCACGCCTGGCACGACGCCGGCGAGCGCCGCGATCACGGGCACGCCGGCCGGGGCGAACGGAAGCGCCGCGATGGCGATCATGGCCCCTGCGACCGCGGCGACGGGTGCGCCCGGACGGCGCAGTTGCGGCGCCAGGAGCGCGAGAAACGCTGCCGGGAACATCGCGTCGAGGCCGAGCGAGCGCGGGTCGCCGAGCCCCCCGCCCAGTAGTGCGCCCGCGAGCGTGCCAGCATTCCAGCACAGCCAGACGCTGAGACCGGTGGCCAGGAAGGCACGCCAGGCTGCGCGCGGTTCGTCCTGTGCCCGCGCCATCGCGGTGCTCTCGTCGATCACCAGCTGCGCGACGATCGCGCGATCGCGGAGCCGTCCCGGCAGGATCGGGAGGAGCGACAGCCCATAGGCGGCATTGCGCAGGGCAAGCACGACCGCGGGGCCGATCGCCGCGAGTGCTCCACCCCCGCCTGCAAGCACGCCGACGAACGCGAACTGCGACGCGCCGGTGAACACAAGCATCGACATCACACACGCCTGGGCCGGGCTCAGCCCGGCTGCCACCGCGAGAACACCGAAGGAGACGCCGTATACGCCGACCGCGATCCCGATGCCGGCCGCACCGCTCAGCGTCCGGCTCGACGTTTTCTCAACCGTGGTGGGCATACTGCGAGGATAGTTATAAAGGCGCGCCATTTCCTTGCTTTATTGCGCGTCTGTCGATTCATTGCGGCATGATCTGCCAATGGACGCCATAGATCGCACAATTCTGCGTCAGCTCCAGGCTGACGGGCGGCTCACGAATGTCGAGCTCGCTGAGCGTGTTCGGCTCTCGCCCTCCCCGTGCCTGCGCCGCGTCCGGGCGCTTGAGCAGGCCGGCGTCATCCGGGGCTACCACGCGGACATAGATCCCGCTGCGGTCGGCCGCGGATTCGAGGTCACGGTGCACGTCGAGCTCACCCTCAAAGACCGGGCGACGGTTGAGGCCTTCGAGGCGGGCATTTCCGCCCTCGACGCGATCGTCGAGTGCCGCCGCATGTTCGGCCTGCCCGACTACGTGGTGCGTGTCGCGGTGGCCGACCAGGCCGCCTACGAGGCGTTCTACATGAACCAGCTCGCCGAGCTACCCGGTCTCGCCCGCGTCAACTCGCAGTTCACGATGAAGATGGTCAAGGCCGGCGGCGCCGTTCCTATCTGATGATGACTGTGACGAAGCACCGGGCGGCGAGAGGCGGGCTGCGATACATGTAGACCGCCTGGGTCCTGCGACAACATTCCCCGTGCTCCTCTAACGTTGCCCCCACCTCGAACGTGATGGATCGCGCTCAGAGCAAAGCCGAGGACGGCATCTGGATCGCCCCGGATCGACTCAAAGAGACCTACTGCTTCTCCGACGACACCCGCAGCCGCGGCATCGCCGTCCTCGAAGGCACGGGCGTCGTCTACATCAGCCGGCAACCGGTCAACGAGGACTTCGGCTACCGCCGAGTGCGCAACGCCTACAGCATCGATCCGACAATCCTCAGCGCGCCGGTAGAGGTCGGCGCGAAGAGTGAATGGTCGGAGTTGGCTGAGATCTTCGGTGGCGGCATGCGCGACGCGTGGGCAAGTTACGTCCAAGAGCGCGTGAGCGGGAACTCCGCGGAGAGTTCGGGGACACACGCCTCAGGAGAGAAGCGCGCCAGCGGCCAGCGAAGCTAGTCCGGGCCAAAGAACTTCTCTGCCTGCTTCCGGATCTGCGCTAACTTCTTCGAGATCGGGCTGTGGTTCGCGTAGCCCAGCTCCTTGGCGACATCCGTGAGGCTCGTAAGGCCGGAGCTGAGAAGGACGACGATCTCGCGCTCGCGGGCATTGAGCAGTGCCATGAAGTCTGCCGTCACGATCCGGCCCTCGACTTCGGTCTCCGGGCCTTGGACCGGAATCGTGTCACGCAACTCGACGAACCGCACCGAGATCTTGTTGCGCTTGCGATAGAGCTTCCGCTCGAAATCCTCACGCGCATAGCTCCACCGCGGCGAGAAGTCGTCCTCGACGAGGTGGGCCTTGACCGCGTCCATGATCGCCCGCAGTCGGCCAGTGGTATCGGCCCGCTTGACCGTCCACTCGACGAACTCTGCGGCTTCCTCCTCGCCCCGCCACAGATCGCCGCCCGTACGGGGCCAGCCGGGCACCGCGCCTTCGAGCACTGAACCGTCCGTCAGACGGATTTCGGTGGGGAGTTCGCCCTCGCCGACCGTGACCGGGAAATCGCGGAGCGTTTCCTGAATGACCTCGGTGACCGCCGGCAGCCAAAAGTCGAGGGTGTGGGCCAGCATTTTGATCGGCTCACGGTCGCTGAAAGCGCCCAACGACGACCCAGAGTTCAGATGTGGCCAGACCGTCCACGCCCACGCTCGGGCGAGCCGGTCCTCGAAGTCGTGCGGCAGGAATTTACCGATGTCAAACGGCTCCATGCTGTATGGCCACTGACCGGCCCTCAGCAGCGGCAGGCCGAAGCGCTCGGCGGTACGCCGGCTCAGCAGGTGAAACAACGGAGCGTATTCGTAGTACCTCGACGATGTGCGCGGCACAAAGATGATGTTGAAGTCACCGCGGTCAGCGATACGCTCCAGGTCCGCTGTCAGATCCTGATCATCGAGGAAACGGCGCCGGTACTGGCCCGCCTCCCAGAGAAGGTTCCACTCGGCGACGGCAAGGTGCTTCTTGATCGTGTCGTCGTCATCGCGATCCCGGATCGGCAAGCTGACGGTCACGTACTCGGGCCGCGTCGGTTCGATCGGACGAACAATTGCACGCTTCATGAAGCCAACTGACAGATTCGTCAGACGTGGGTACATGTCCGGCGATACGTGCTCGGCCGACGCGAACGTGTAACTCGCGGCGGAAATCGTCGATCTCCGCCGCGGTCAGCGGTAGCGGCTCATCCTCGTCGTCCGGCACAGGCAGGTCCAGGTGGTTTGGCGTTGTCGTCATACCTACACCACGACAGTCGCGACCAAATCCGTTCCGCTCACACGAGGGCGATTACGCACCTCGCGAATGGACGAGGACACGCGATCACCGCAGAGCTCACCTGCGACTGTGAAAGAGCCGCATGGACTCACCTGTGCGCCGAGGCTCCTCGACGCTAGCCCGTAATTGCCGACCTCACGCGAGCAGAGCGGCTTTCTTCGCCTGGAACTCCTCCTCGGTGAGGAGGCCGTCATCGTGAAGCGAGGCGAGCTTCCGGATCTGGTCCGCGATGTCGGGTGCCGCGGGGTGGACGACCTGCTGTGGCTGGTTTTGCGCTGTCATGCGGTTACCGATGTATGTCTCGATGTACGTCTGGACAGCACCGAACTCGTCGGCATGCTTCTTCGTGAAGATAACCGCGTTCTCGTCGGACGTCGCATCATTCAGGCCGCCACGTCGCTCCGGAGATCCTGGAATCGTTACCCTGAACCCGACGCCCCGCGAACGTCCGGACGTCAGCGTAAGTCGTTTTGCGTCAAGGGTTTGGTCGGTGCGTCGTCCGTCGTCTGTCCCTGCATAGCGGTGATGGGGTTGGTTCCCAGCAGCGTGTAATCGGGTTGGTGAGACGACGGGCGGGCTGCCCATGATGTCCGGCGAGATCACGGTGTGTCTCAATGCCGCGTAGGGCTCGCCCCGGCCGCCAGCTTGACGCCGGCCTTTGTGTTCAGGCGGCGATCGGCACCTGCTTGTGGTGGCCGGTGCCGTGGGTGGCGATGTCGGGGTCCCAGGCCTGGCCGGTGGTGATGATGGCGGGCCGACCTACCACCTACCGCCGGGTAGATGCCCGCAGTCCGGCATTTGTGAAACCAGTCGCTACGGTGAGTGCGACGAGCGTCAGCGAGTGCAAACACGATCGGAGAGGCGATGACGACGAAGTCCGATTTCTCGGCCGAGGAGTGGCAGCTCATTCTGGAGGCTCCCCCGAGTGCTGGCATGATCGTGGTCACGGCCCAACGCGGCGGGATGTTCCGCGAAACCATCGCTATGGCCAAGGCTTACGCGGAGGCGCGCCAGCAGCACGGTGAGAGCGAGCTTCTGGATGAGATCGTCTCGGTTAAGCCTGAACGGGATCACACTCGCTACCACTCCCCGGACGAGCTCAAGCAGCACGGACTGCAGCACGTGCGAGACTCGGTCGCGGTCCTTGAGCGCAAGGCCACGCCGGTTGAGGTGGAGCAGTATCGTCAGTTCATCGTCAACTTGGCCCACAAAGTCGCAGCTGCCCACCGCGAGCACGGCCAAGACGTGAGCGAGCCGGAGCAGGCGGCGATCGACGAGATTGTGGCCGCCCTGAACACACCGCCGGATAGGAAGCCTTGACCTGGTCGTGTTCGTTGGCCTCGGACCGGTGACGACCCGCGGGAAGATTCGGGTGTGCGCGCCGGAAACGTCGAAGGCGCCTCCTGGCTTCTTTCTCATCTCGTACTCGTCACCGAACGAAGGGGAATGGCTCGTTCGGCCGGTCGCCGAGGCCGTCCCGCTGTTCCGGCGATTCGTCTTCGACAAACTCGGGATATCGGCTAGTCGCTTACACGTCCGCTCATGCCGCGCTGAGATGCGATTGGATCGTGGCAACGAACTAGCCTGCCGAGATGACCACGTGTCCCCGATGCGGGTCGCGCGTAGTTCAAGCCCGTCGAGGTCGCCCCGCCTAGGTGGGTCGGTCTCGTGCGCGGGGCCGAGCGAGATCTACGCCGTGTTCCGGCTCGTCGCGCTCGGACGCTCTGGTCCGAGGTAGCGCGTTGAGCAGCTCTACGACCGGGTTGGCGGAGCGCCGGCTTCGCTGGTTCAACGAGTTGTCGCCACGACGAGGCGGTCGAAGCGCTCCTGCTCATATGCCATTCGCGGCGGTGGGCCGAGCAGGTGGCTGATCTGCGCCCATACGACGATCCGGACGCGCTGTACAACACCGCGGACGAGGTATGGCTCAACCTCCGGCCCGAGGACTGGTTGGAGGCGCTGGACGGCCATCCCCGCATCGGGGAACAGGGCGGTGCATCTGCTGAGTCCTCGCGGATGGAACAGGCCGGGGTGTCCCGAGCCGATGCGGACATACAGGTGGCGCTCGCTGCGGGAAATCGGGAGTACGAGGATCGCTTCGGCCACATTTTCCTGATCTCGGCTGCGGACCGGAGCGCTGAGGAGATCCTGGCGAACCTGCGGTCGAGGCTCGAGAACGACCCGGACACCGAGGTCAAGGTCGCCGCCGAGCAGCATCGACGGATCACCCGGCTCAGGTTAGAGAGGCTCCTCGACTTATGAGCGCGCTCACGACGCACGTGCTGGACACCTCGCGCGGAGCGCCGGCCCGCGACATGGACGTCGCCATCCACGCCTGGCAAGACGGTGTCTGGTCACAGATCGGTACCGGCAGAACCGATGCCGACGGCAGGGTTGCTGGCCTGCTCCCGGACGGACCAATGGCTCCCGGCACCTACCGTTTGACGTTCGCCACCGGGGAATGGTTCGCGGCCGAGAGGGTCGAGTGCTTCTACCCAGAAGTCACGGTCATCTTCGCGATCCATGACCGCATGACGCACTGCCATGTACCGCTCCTCATCAGTCCCTACGGCTACAGCACCTACCGCGGGAGCTGAACACCCGAATCGTGATCACCAACAATGACGCGCGAGCTCGGCGTCTTCGTGATCACCGCCGCGGGGACAGGGGATGCCGCGTTTAGCGTCGACGGTGGTAAACGTCGTTCACAAAGCCACCTGCAGGTACGCCGTTGATCAAGGTGTGCGAGCTGAGCCACGCCTGGTCAGCGGGACAACGCGCATAATGCGGGACGCAATCCGAACCCCGACAAGGAAGCCCATTGTCTGCACCTACTCGCTGGCGCCCGCAGCCCGACGATCCCCTCTTCATTCTTGCCATGGATCACCGTGTCGATCGCGACATGGCCGTTGTCCAGATCAGAGAGGCCTATCTAGGTTTCGTTCGACACTGGCGACCCTGAAACAGCAGCCGTCGCTTGGCCTGCGGCGGTGTCGTTATTCGGGTTCACGATTGGTTCGTTACCGCGCGAGGTTTCGTCACGCCCCACCGGACGGCTTAGAGCGCCATTCGCGCTGCTGAGCCAGTACGACGAGCGGGGTCCGAAAGTCAGCGACCGCAGATTGGGCTTAGGTAGCGGCAGGCGACCGGTTGCGGCGTCTCGATCGGTGCGCCCGCGTCGATGGACCAGGCCAGCCGGATGAACTGCGCATGAGTCCAGGCCAACGGGGAGGCGGAGAACGTGGGCTCGCCTGGTTGGAAGGCCGGTCCACTACCGGAGGGTGGCTGGAAATCCCATACCTGCTCGGGAAGTAGGAAACTTTGGTCGTCGCCGGACCGGGACATGGTGTCGAGGTTGTTCTGCGCCTGTGAGCCCGCGGCAAGCTGGTACTCGCCGCGCTCGCCGGTGAGCAGCGGCCAGCCCCGCCCGTGCGTAATGCCCGAACCGGTAGGGGTCGGCTCCCATTCCGACCCGTCGTTCTTCTCGCCGTATCCGTCGAAACTCGCGCGATGCCAGAACGGTCCGTTGCGTGTGGTGTAGCCCAGCTGTTGGTCCACCACGGTGAGCGTGTTGAGAATGCGTGGGTCATCCGGACGAAGCACGCCGAGCCGGACGAGCTCCAGGAAACTCGGGTCGACAACCGCGCGCTGATCGATCAGCGGTCCGCCGTCGGACAGCTGAATCTTCGTGTCGGCGTTGGCGTCGCCGTCGGGGGTGATGCGCAGGAAATAGGGCTGGCTGCTGTACGGGCCATTGGTGGTGACGGTCCACGGCCCGAGGTCGGCCCGCCACGAATCGGCGACCTGCAGGTAGTGCTCCGCGGAGGCGTTGTCGCCGTTCCTGCGAGCGATGTCGGCGCCAACCACCAGTCCCGCGATCTCCGCAGCGATCGTCGCCGGGGAGTAGCCGGAGGCGTTCTCCCAGCGCTCGCCAGGCGTGCTCGGCCCGTTCGCGACGACGAAGTCTTCCGCCGCGCGGATATGCTGCCAGTCCGCCGCCCCGGTCCGGCCGAGCTGACCGGCGAGCACCGTGGGGAACGACACCTCGTCCATTTGTAGGCCGCCGAACACCGGCTCGCCGGACAGCCTGCTGTTCTGCGGATAGGAGCCGTCCGGTTTCTGCTGGACGTTGAACAGGTAGTCGAGCGCCCGGTTGGCCGCTGCCGGATCACCCATCGCGATCAGGGCGGTGGCGATCTCGTAGAGGTCCCGAGACCACACCGCGTGGTAGACGGCCAGGTCCTGCAGCACGTTCGCCCACGCCCAGGGCCGGCCGGGAGCTGCCACGAATCCGCCGCGGTAGGTCTTGTCTTCGCTGGCGGCCAGAACCATCTGCGAGACGCGGTACTCAGTCGCGGACCGCGCCGCGGACCGCGGGACCGGTTTGAGGGTCGCGAGATACTGGTGCCACCCGGCCGCGTACGCCTGCCGCTCGGCGGTAAAACCGGACGCCAGCGAAGCGCGCGCCGTCGACGCCGCTGCTGCGGTCGTCGTCGCGAAGCCGATCGCGAGGGTGAGGTGCTGCCGGCCGGTGAGGCCGCTCAGGCTTGTCTGGCCGATCTGCACAACATTTCCCGGCTGGGATGCGGTGTATCTCCAGTCCATCCGATGGTCTGTGGCGAGGTCGGTCCAGCCGTCGCTGATGCCCTGGTAGCCACTGGAGGTCTTCGTGAACCCGCGTGACGGGACGACGGCGTCGCTGGTCGTCCCATCAGTGGCCACGAGCGCCCCGCCGTGAGTCGACCCGGTGTCGTCATTGCCGGTCATCGTCAGCGCGGGGTCGTGCAGCACGTAGACCTGGTACGGCTGGCCGGTCAGGGAGCGGAAGTCGATATCAACGAGAACGGTGGAACGCGTCGGGTCAGTCACGTAGGTCTTCGTGATCAGGTACTTGCCCGACCTCGCCCGGTCGATCTGCTGATAGCTCAGGCTCCGCGCGTCGAGCAGGCGGACCCGGTGGATCGTGTCGGTGGTCTCCCGATCCGTGAACGTGCGTCCGTCAGTAACGACCAGTTGCGTGTCTCTCGTGCTGGGGGTGTCGATGCGCGGGTAGTAGATCTCGCTCAATTCCCCGTTGTTCAGCGTGTACCACACCTTGCTGGTGGTGCCGCGGGCCGTCCCGAACCCATCCTTGTCGCCGGTCACCCAGTCGCTCGCTGCGCCGGGTGCACCCGGCGCAGCGCCGCTCCCTGCCGAGGCGATGGCCGGTGAGACAACGATCGCTAAAGCCATGGCGAGCGCCGCCACCGATCCCAACGTGACGCCGTTCCGGACTCGCGCGGGCATCATGTGCACCTCCGCGGTGTACCTCGAGACCACGCCGGACACGGTAATCCGACAACTCGGGCATCCTCACCATTTCACGGCGAGGCGGACTCCACAAGACCCATGCCCGCCCGTCAATGGCGTCGCGCAGCACCGGCGCACCGACATCGCCACGTCGACAGGACCGGATTGAGTTAGCCGTTACCTCACCGCGCGGCGGCCGCAGCGCGGTGCGGTCGGCACGCCTACGACGTGCGGGATGAGGCGCCCGGCTCGTACGCGTCGTGGTAGTTCCACCACTGGTATGGCGGGGTCTGCGGGTAGCCCTCGGGCGAGTCCTCCCACTGCTCCTGGCGACCGAGCGCGGTGATGTCGAGGTAGCTCCAGGTGCTGCCTATCGCCTCGTCGCCGCGACTGTCGACGAAGTAGGTGCGAAACACCCGATCGTCGTCGCGGATGAAGGCGTTGGTGCCGTGCCACTCGGCCACGCCGAAGTCGGCATCGAAGTTGTCGGTCAGCGTGTACCACGGGATCAACTGCCAGCCCATCCGCGACTTCAGTCCCTCGATGTGCGCCTGCGGGGCGCGCGATACGAACGCCAGCGAGGTGTCGCGCGCATTCAGGTGGGCTGGATTCGCTACCTGGTCGGCCAGGAGCGAGCATCCCACGCAGGCCCGCTCGGGGTAGCCGCCGCCCTCGGCGTAGGTCGTGACCTCCGGCCCGTAGAAGGCGCGGTAGACGATCAGCTGGCGTCGGTCCTCGAAGAGGTCGAGCAGGCTCACCGGCCCATTCGGCCCGTCGAAGCGGTAGTCCTTCTGCACGGCCATCCATGGCATGCGCCGGCGTTGGGCCGCCATCGCGTCGCGCGACCGGGTGAGTTCCTTCTCTTTCACCAGCAATCGCTCCCGAGCCTCGTCCCACTCAGCCCGGGACACGATCGGGGGTGTCTTCATTTCGCGGTTTCCTCCTTCAGCGCAGGTCTCGACGGGTTCAGGAGCGCGTGTAGACCTGGATGGCGACGCCCTCACCGACCACCGTTGATGAGGACAGCTGCAGCCGCTTCTTGTCGGTGGTCTCGCCGAACAGCCGCTTGCCCGTGCCAAGCACGACCGGAAATACCATCAGCCGCAGCTCGTCGACGAGGTCGTTGTCGATCAGCGACTGCACCAGCTGGGCGCTGCCGTGCACGACGATGTCGCCGTCCTGCTCCCGCTTCAGCTTCGTGATCTCGGCGACCACCTCGCCGGACAGCACGGTCGAGTTGCTCCACTGCGGGTCGCGCAGCGTCGAGGACACGACGTACTTCGGCATCGAGTTGAACTTGTCGGCGAACTCCCCGTCGCGCTCGGGCCACGCCGCCGCGAACCCCTCGTAGGTCCGCCGGCCGAGCAGCAACGCGGCCGACCTCATCGTCTCCTCCAGCTTGACCTGGTTGCCCTCATCACCACGGTCGATCTCGAACGTCCACCCACCGTACTTGAAATCCTCCCCGCCACCCGGTGCTTCGATAACCCCGTCCAGCGAAATGAACTCGGTCACCACGATCCGGCCCATGACACCCTCCTTTGGTGCGACTGAATGCTGGTAGGACGGGCCGGCGTACGAAAACTCATCGGCACCCCGCCCAGGTTGCCTCCACGTGGCGACCTGCCGGTCCGGTGGCACAACCAGGCTGTGTGCGCCGCATGGCAAGCTGGCGTCTTGGAACATGTGCAGACGGCCGACACCAGCGGGTGGGCGCGGGCAGGAGTTGCGATGAAAGCGATGACTCGCTCTGTCTACGGGTCTGCGCAGGTGCTCGAGTTCGCCGACGTGGACAGGCCGGCCGCAGCAGACAACGAGGTGCTGATCCGGGTGCACGCAGCCGGCGTCGGCCCTGAGGTGTGGCATCTGATGACCGGCCGGCCGTACCTGGTCAGGATCATGGGCTTCGGGCTGCGTACCCCGAAGAATCCAATCCTGGGCTCGGATTTCGCCGGCGTCGTGGAGGCGGTCGGCAAAGATGTCAGGCAGGTTCGGGTTGGGGATGAGCTGTTCGGCACCTGCGCCGGATCGTTCGCCGAGTACGCGTGCGCTCGAACCGACCGGGTAACGGCCAAGCCCGGAAATCTCACCCTGGAGCAGGCGGCGGTCCTGCCGACGTCCGGGTGCACGGCCCTTCAGGGCCTGCGCGACGTCGGTCGGATCCAGGCGGGGCAGTCGGTGCTGATCATCGGCGCGTCGGGCGGCGTGGGCACCTTCGCGGTGCAACTTGCGAAGGCGTTCGGCGCCGAGGTCACCGGGGTGTGCCGGACGGACGCGATCGGGCTGGTCCGGTCCATCGGCGCGGACCACGTGATCGACTACACCCGCGAGGACCCCCTCGACGGGGGACGCCGCTACGACCTGATCCTCGACACCGCCGGCCGACGTTCGCTAACCCATCTCCGCCGGGCCCTCACCGCACGCGGCACGCTGGTGATCGTTGGTGGCGAGGGTGGCGGGAAGTGGACCGGCGGCTTCGAACGGCAAATCCTGCGCGCGACCCTGCTCTCCGTCGTCGTGCCACAGCGGCTGCGCCCGCTAACCGCGACCGCGCGTCGCCAAGACCTGATCGTGCTGAAGGAGTTCGCCGAAGCCGGCAAGCTGACACCGGTCATCAGCAACAGCTGCCCGCTGCGCGAGGCAGCGAACGTCCTCAGCGACGCGGACGAGGGACACGGGCGAGGCAAAGTCGTCATCACAATCTGAGCCGCAGCTCGCGCGCTGTGGGTCGAGCGGATCACCCACACGCCCGAACTCATGCCGTCAGCACGAGACCCGGTTGCCAATGAAACGTCAGTCGCTGCGGTAGGCCCAGTGTTACCTAGCAGTCTGATCATCGAGCGCCGTTGACCTCAGCGTGCGGTGGCTACGATCGGCGCTAACGGAAGGGCGGTCCGAGTATGGACGTGTACTCGATCACCGATGCGGGCGTTGAGCAACGGTCTGCTGAAGAGTTGAAGGTGCTGCTGGACCAGCCGGACGCGCTGATCTGGGTGGATATGCCGATCTGCCTGGTCAACGACGCCGCCGTGTTGTCGGACGTCTTCGGCTTTCACGAGCTTGCCGTGCGTGACTGTGTCGAGCGCAATCACATCTCAAAGCTTCACTTCTACGACGACCACGTCTTCACCGTGTTGCACGCCCCTGAGCTGGGCAGCGGTGGGCACGTGCACTACGTCGAACTCGACCAGTTCGTCGGACCGAACTACCTAGTCACCGTGCACGGCCCGCTCAACCCGGCCCTGGATGCCGAGGTCGCCTTCGCGGACACTCACCTGGTGCTAAGCCGTATCGAGCAGGACGAGATCCATCCGAGCTCACCGATGGAGTTGTCGTATTCGATCGTCTCCGCGATGGCCCGCCGCGAAACTGACCTCGTCGCGGCGCTCGCGGAAGAATCCGGGCGGCTCGAGCAGCAGGTCACCGACGAAGACCACAACGACGATCCGGAGGTACTTCTGGAGGAGCTGTTCCAGGTCGGGCACCAGCTGCTGGCCATCTGCACCATGGCCACGCACAGCGCCGCGACCTACGGCGGAATGGCCAAGCGGATCCGGTCTATCTCCGATCAGGAAAAGCCGCTGGTTGCGGATCTTGCCGAGCTATTCGAAATGGTCGTCAGCATGGCCGACGGCCAGCGACAGTTCCTGCACGGTGTGATCGAGTTTTATCAGACCCGCACCAGCACACACCTGACCGTCGCCGCGGAGAAACTCGCTACGACCTCGGTGCGGCAAAACGACGACATGCGCCGCATCACCGCCTGGGTCGCGATCATCGCGGTACCAACCGCGGTGACCGGCTTCTTCGGCCAGAACGTGCCCTACCCCGGATTCGCCAAGACCGCCGGCTTCATCGCCTCGGTCGTGATCATGGTCTGCGTCGCGATCGTTCTCTACATCATCTTCAAAACGAAGAAATGGCTCTGAGCGCAACGGCCGTACCCGGAAGAGGCGCCAAGCCGGACCCGTCCGTCCTTTGCCGGACCGCCCTGGCGGCATGACACCGCACCGATCAACGGGTCATGCGCACCTGTTGCCGATGGTCGTCGGTTTGTCTGATTGCGAGGTCGGTCCGATCGCGGGTACGTGGCGCCGATGATTTCTGCCGGACCGCTTCGTCCTATCAATACATGCGGCGAACCGCCGGACCCGGCCGCCATCGCCGCGCCGCACGTCACCGAAAAGAACAGGGGCAGTCATGGCCAAGGTAGTTGCGATCATGTCGATGTCGCTGGACGGCTTCGTCGCCGATCCCGCGGACGGGGTCGAGGAGGTCTTCCGCTGGTATTGGGCGGGCGGGATCGACGTGCCGACCGCGAAGTCGGATTTCGTGTTTCACGTCTCCGCGCCCAGCGCAGCATACCTGCGCGCCTTACAGGAGGAGATCGGCGCGATGCTCACCGGGCGGCGTACCTGTGATGTCGCCGAAGCCTGGGATGGGCAGCATCCCTTTGGAGTGCCCACCTTTGTCGTCACCCATCATGTTCCCGACGGGTGGCCACCCGACTCGAGCGTGCGTTTCGTCACCGATGGCGTGGAGACTGCCGTCGCACAGGCCAAAGCGGCGGCTGGCGAGAAGTCGGTCGGCATCCATGGCGCTGACACGATCCAGCAATGCCTGAACGCCGGACTGCTCGACGAGCTCCACATCGATCTCGCCGCAGTCTTGCTCGGTAAAGGTGTCCGCTTGTTCGACCGCCTCGTAGACACGCCCGTGACGTTGGGCGATCCGAGCGTGGTGGCCGGTGAGGCTGTCACGCATCTGCGGTATCCGGTACACACCGCTAGCTAGGTGACCTCGTTGACGTCGCGTAGTTGGTAGTGCTGTCCGGCGCGCCAGCAGGCGATGATTCGGTGAGCAGTGTCGTGGCGATGTGGCAGATGCGGACTTGTGGTGTCTTCCGGCCTCGACCATGAGCCGCTGGTTCGTGTTGCTGGCCACCGATCTTGATGCCGCCATGGTGTGCTAAATCTCGATCGTTACGGTAGAAATTGCTGTCAGGTTCGTTCTGTCGCGTCCAGTGCTGTCGTCGTGACGAACCCTACTGGCCGGGCCTGACCGAAGGAGACGCGCAGATGACCATTCGTGATGAAGTACTGGGGGCCAACCGGGAGTACGCGGCCTCGTTCGGCGCCAAGTCCGAGCTCGCGCTCCCGCCTGCGCGGCACTTCGCGATCCTGACCTGCATGGACGCGAGGCTCGACCCGGCGAAATACGCCGGCCTGGCCGAGGGCGATGCCCACGTCATCCGTAACGCCGGCGGCCGGGCGAGCGACGACGCGATCCGTTCCCTGGTCATTTCCTACAAACTTCTCGGCACCGATGAGTGGTTCGTCGTTCACCACACGAACTGCGGCATGGAGTACTTCACCGACGGGGTGATGCGAGGCTTGCTCGGCAGCAGCCTCGCGACGGCGCAGCTCGGTCCGGATGGATTTACCGACATCGGTCCCGGGCCCGGATCAGCCGAGGCCAACTACATCGACTGGCTCACCATCGCCGACCTCGACCAGAGCGTGGTCGATGACGTGGCCCGGATCCGTGCGCATCCACTTGTCCCAGGCCGGATACCGATCTACGGCTATGTCTATGACGTAACAACGGGCCGGCTGAATGAGATCCTCGAGGCGACGAAGGCCGGGGAACCGCGGGCCGTGTGACGCGACGGACAACCCGCTCGTTGCAAATATCCCCGAATCCCTGTCCGGCTGACACACCGGACGCAGTACAAGATCATAAACGTCATTCCGCTACCCTCGTCGCCCTGGGGCCCGTGATGATCACGGCTGGCGTGGGCGCGGCCTCTCCTCCGGAGAGCGCGCGGTCGAGCCGTCCACGGCGGAAAGGACATCTGCGAGAATCGCCAGTCCCTCGTCGGCTTCGGCCTCGGTCAGGGTCATGGGCGGGGACACCCGAAGCACATTGCCGTGCAGGCCGCCCTTGCCGATCAGCAAGCCGCGTTGTTTTGCCAGCTCGTGCACGGCGCTCGCCGCTGTCCGGTTCGGAGCTCCGTCGGGGCTGATGAGTTCGATACCGATCATCAGCCCCTTGCCCCGCACCTCCCCGACAATTGAGCAGTGCCTGGCGGTGTCCCGCAACCCGCCGATGAGTCGGGCGCCGAGCTTGGCGGCGTTGCCTTGCAGGTCGTGGGAGAGCAGGAACTCCAACGCCGCGCCCGCCGCCGCGGTCGCCAGGGGGTTGCCGCCGAACGTGGAGATCGAGTTGGCGGTCAGTGCGTCCATCAGCTCGGGTCGGGCCACCACGCCGCCGATCGCCAGTCCGTTGCCCAGGCCCTTGGCGAAGGTCATCGCATCCGGTGTCACGTCGTGCGCCTGGATGCCCCACAGGTGTTCGCCGGTGCGGCCCCAGCCGGTTTGTACCTCGTCGGAGATCAGCAGGATTCCGTACTCCTGCAAGACCTCCTGAAAGGCGTGGAACAGGCCGTCCGGCGGTGAGGCGAACCCGCCCACGCCTTGGACCGGTTCGACGATCATGCAGGCGATGTCGCCGCTGGTCGCGGTGTCGATGACATCACGCAGGTCGGCGACGCAGGCGGCGATGTAGTCCGCGTCGGAGTAGTCACGGAACGGGCTGCGGTAACGGTAGCCGCCGTGCACGTAGCTGACCTTGATCGGTGACAGGGCGGTGGCCGACCAACCGCGGTTCCCGGTGACCCCGACCGCGGCGTGCGAACGCCCGGCGTAGGAGTTGCGCAGAGCGAGGACCTGGTGGCTGCGACGGTGCTGGGTGGCCAGCATCAGCGCGGTGTCATTGGCTTCGCTGCCGGAGTTGGTGAAGAACACCTTGGCGTCGTCGATGCCGGACAGCTGCGCGATCCGCTCAGCCAGTTCGACCTGCCGTCGGATCAGGTACAACGTCGACGTGTGCAGCACCCCAGTGTTGATCTGGGCGCGCACAGCGTCGGAGATCTCGGCGATGTCGTAGCCGATCGCGTTGGTCAGGATGCCGGCGAAGAAGTCCAGGTAGACGGTGCCGTTGGCATCGAAGACGCGTCGGCCCTCGCCGCGCACGATCTCGATCGGATCTTCGTAGTAGAGCATGAGCCAGCTGGGCATGACGGCCCGGTGCCGCGCCAGCAAATCCGTCTCGGTCATGGCGACCACTCTTGCCTACCCATGGCCCACCGTCGAGATACAGAACGCATCGTCTGCCTCGACTGCGCGGACACTTCGTCTCACAGGGGGAAGTTCGTTTCGTGGTTGCCTCCGAGCCCGGTGGCGGCGCTTCCGACGGTGACCGAAGTTTGCCAGGACCGTCGACAATCACGTCGAGGCGGGTCTACGGCAGCACGCTCGACCTCCGCCCGACGTCCCGTGCGTTCGTTTACCTCGGCCGATGACGACTAAGCGCTGCCCACGGCCGCAACGGCAATCCCGCCGTGGTGGCCGCTACGCTGCACCGGTATGAGCGTCCTCAACGCCGCCGCTCGCGCGGTGATCGCTAGCGGCAAGCTCGCGCATCTGGTCACGCTCAACCGTGATGGCAGCCCCCAGTTGAGCGTCGTGTGGATCGGGCTCGACGGTGACGAGATCGTCAGCGGACACCTGGACGACCGGCAGAAACTGCGTAACGTCAGACGCGATCCCCGCGTCGCGCTGTCGCTCGAAACCGGGGTCGTGAACGCCATGGGGCTCGGCGAGTACCTGGTAGTGCGTGGCACCGGCCGGGTGACCGAGGGCGGCGCCGCACAGTTGCTGCAACGGCTCGCTCACGTCTACCTCGGGCCCGATGTGAGGTTCCCGCCCGGCACAGACCACCCGCCGGGGATGATCTTGCGCATTCGACCCGAGCATGTCGGCGGGATCGGCCCGTGGGCAGACGGTTGAGAAGGTCGCCCATCCCGATCGAGTAAAGCCCGACGGCGTCGAGGAAAGCGTCCGGTTCACGCCAGGTCGCTCGTCGCAGGCCGCCGAGAAGCGGGAGTGTGCGCGACATCCGTGCCAATGCGGTCGGGTCGCTTACGCGAGGAGAGCGAGCGCGTCCGCCGATCCGCGCCATGTGCCTCCGTCGCGACAGACGAAGTCGATGTCTAGCGTTGCCAGTAGGTTCTCGAACCCCTCGCCGATGGGCGCGTTGAACAGTGCGAGTAGCCGAGGATCGAGCCTCCCCACTTCTCGATAGCAGAAGTGGCGGTAGGTGAACAGCTGACCGATCGCGTCGCGAACAGCTGGTTCGGCGTTTAGGCCGACGGTCTTGGCCTCGACGAGCCATTCCAGGGGCCTGTCGACCACAACCAGGTCGCGTGGGTGGACATTGGTGAAGGCGGTCCGTCCGGTCGCGCGTACCGCGTCGCCGAACTCCTTGATGAGCGCCTCATGATTGCGGCCGCGTCGCTCCGCCGACGCCGGAACGTTCGCGACATAGTCAGCGGCGTCCTTGGGCTTGAATTCTGGAATCACGGCTGGTTGCGCCTGCCGCTGCTGCAGCGACCTGGCACTCGTTCGTACCCGGCGATTGGCGGCTAGCTCGTCTTTGATCTCCACGCAACGGGAATACAGAGCGGCGAACTCGGCGAGGTCTGCCGCCAGCGCAGCGTTTTCCGGGAGATTCGACATGGAGTATTTGACGGCGACGATGCTGCCGGCCTCGTATGCGCGGGGGACAAAACGCGTCGCACCAAGCTCGATCGACCCCAGCGTGTGCGCCAGCCGTAACTTGTCCATGAGCTGCCGGAGCAACGCCGTCTCTACCGCGATCTCGTCGATGGCCGCTACCTCGGCTGCCCGGCCCTTCCGTCCGTCTGCCTCAGCCGCCCGAAGGTGCTGCGTAGCGCCCTGATTCATCGACAGATACACCGCGTCCATCCTGCTCGTGAACAGATACACGAGGTACAAGCCATCCGTAGCCGTCGTCGTCACGTCCTCGTCGAGCAGAGCGATCCACGGCACGACCGGGAGACTCGGACCGCTGCCACTGACCAGAATGCGCAGCCCGAACGGGAACTCAGCCGGTGGGTCTGCCGGAATCGACCGCAGGTGAAGCTGCGCGGGCTGGTCCTTGCCAGCGCGGTGCGAATAGCCGGCGACGCCGCCAAGCGCGGTACGAGCATCCACAACCAACGACGCTAGGGCCAAACGGGTGCGGTGCGGCGTACATTCGCGCGCGCCGAAGGCAGCCGCCCCGCGGTCGTAGCAGGAAGCGGATGCGCTCGCCGTTGAGGAACCAGGCCGCGCCGAAGGACAGGAGTGCCACGACTTCGCCCGATCTGGGTCACCGCAAAGGGGAACTTGAGCGGACAGGACGATGTCGTCCCGCGGGCGATCGGCGACCGCTCACCGGACGGCGTACCGCAGGGATCTTTGGCCGGTCAAGCGAGGTAGTTGCTCAGCTCGAGAAGGTTGCCGTCGGGGTCACGCAGATAACAGCTCATGATCGGCCCCGTGGCGCCGGTGCGTTCGACCGGGCCCTCCTCGAGTACTACACCGTCTTCGGCCAAGCGGGTCACGACCTCCACGATCGGCTCATCCACGATGAAGCACAGGTCGCCGCTTCCCGGCATTGGCTGACGAGCCTTCGGCTCGAACTCGCGTCCGGCCTCATGAAGATTGATCTTGCTGACGCCGAACGTGAGCGCCCGGCGACCGGCGCCGAAGGTGACGACTTCCATGCCGAGCACCCGTGTGTAGAAGGCGATCGTCGCGTCAAGATCGGCGACGGTGAGTACAAGATGGTCAAGCCGGTTGATCTTCACCGCTCGTGTCCATTTCTCCCCGACGCGCCCCAGCATTGTGATCGTCTGTCAACGGCTGACGTTATAGATGCGGCCGGCAGCCCTCCTCGACTGACCTAGCCGAGGCGTCTCAGAAGCGGAACCTTGGGGCGGCGCCGAGCGGCTGACGGCCGCGTCAAGCCATGCGTCAGCGGTCGCCAGGCATTGTCGCAGCCGGCTGTGTGCCAAACGCGCGGGCCCGAGTGGTCATCAAGCAGGCCGGTCCGGTCGAGCTCATGACGGTCGAGGCGTCCGGCCTGCCCGCCAACACGGACTTCGACCTGTTCGTGATTCAGGTGCCAAACGCGCCGTTCGGCGTGTCGTGGTACCAGGGTGACCTGGAGACCAACCCGCACGGCCGCGGCCACCAGACCTATGTCGGCCGGTTCAGCGTCGAGACCTTTGCCATCGCGCCGAACACCGCCCCGGCACCGGTCGTGCACACCTCACCGCCCTTCCCGGACGCGGCAAGTAACCCGCCGTTCGCGCCGGTGCACACCTACCACCTCGGCTTGTGGTTCAACTTGCCAGCCGACGCCGCCCGCGCCGGATGCCCAGGTGCCACAACGCCGTTCAACGGTGAGCACAATGCCGGCGTCCAGGTGCTCAACACGGCCCAGTTCCCACTCGACCACGGCCCGCTCCGCCAAGTCGGGTCGTGATCCGTCCGGTGGCCGCCCGTCACGGCTGTCACCGGTGACCCGAGCGCGGTCCAGGGACAGCGGCACGAGCGAACGAGTCTGGGTCCGCCCAGCGATGCACAAAGGTCCATCGCCGTCGAGGCCGTCGCGCACACTGAGAGGTCGAGCCCACTTGATCAGCCTTGCCGCCGGCCACATGACCGTTGACGGCGCCCGCAAGCGGAACCCTCGGGAGGAAGGACTCCTAAAGGCCGGCCTGCCGTGGCCATCCATGATCTGAACCGTGTCAGTTGTGGATGGCCGCTGGCTCCTGAAGAACTCGTCGGTGGGTCGTGGCACAGTCACGGTTATGCCCGAGTTCTTTCGCCAAGATCTGTCCGGCGCGCGGTTCGAGGAAGTCGACTTCACCCGCGCGTGGTTTCGCAACGTGTACTTCGTCGGCGCGACGCTACGCGGCGCGTGGCTCGAGGACGTCGACATTGACGGCGAGATCCGCAATGTCCGCATCAACGGCGTCGACGTCGGCCCGTTCGTCGAGGCCGAGTTAGACCGCCGCCATCCAGAGCGGACCAAGTTGAGTCCGACCGATGCGGACGGGTTCCGCGAGGCGTGGGCAGTCATCGAGCAGGCGTGGCCGTCGACCGTCGAGCGTGCCCGCCGGTTACCGCCCGAGCTGTTGCATGAGCGGGTCGACGACGAATGGTCCTTCATAGAGACACTGCGCCACCTACTGTTCGCCACTGACGCCTGGCTGCTACGCGCCTTCCTCGGCCGGTCCCATCCGTACACGCCGCTCGACCTGCCGAACACCGAGACGGAACCGGACCCGAGCGTGCCCAACGACCCCAACGTGCGGCCGTCCCTCGACGAGGTGCTCCAGCTACGGATGGAGCGGATGGCGATCATGCGCGACACGGTGGCTGCCCTCACCGACGACGTCTTGGCGAGCGAGACCGATCCGATCCCCGCGCCGGGGTACCCGCCGGCCGGTACCTATCCCGTTTCGCGATGCCTCAAGACGGTGATCAACGAGGAATGGCTGCACCGCCTCTACGCCGAGCGGGACCTCGGTGTGCTGAAGGCGCGCGGGGCGGGAACGATCGGCTGACTCACTCTGACGACTGCGACGACATGCGGCCGGTTCCAAGTGGCTGGGCGGCAACGAACCGTCCTGCCCCCTACGGCCGGCTGATCGCTGCCAGGCGGTCTCTGTCGCGGAAGTGGATCCCGTGTGGTACGCCGTCCAGTGATCGGGCGTGCTGCGAATCGGACGCGCCGCTGAGGGATGAGCCGGCCCACGACGGCAATCTGGACGACTCGAGGTTCGGGTAACGGAACGTGCAGGCAAGGGCCGGTAAACCCTGATCGGATCGAGCGCAGCGGGGCACCAGGCCGAATCCGTCGTGGTGGCCGGCCGCCCACCATCGGCCTGCCTCGCCCCAGACCGTGAACTCCACCGGCGCGGCGTCGACGGCGATGGTCGACGATTCCCCGGCCACGGTCCCGAACTCACGGAGTCGTCGGAGCATCTCGTCCTTATCGTCCCAGGCCGGCCGTACTGCGGCTATCCGCAGGGACGTCACATCAGCTGTCGGATCCCGCACTGTGGTGTGCACGTGCAGTTTCGACTCGTCGTCCGGCGCGCCGTGTGCGAGGCCAATGCTGACCAGCTGCTCGTTCTCCCACTGCCAGTCGCCGATCATCACCAAGCCCCCCCAGCCAGCGACGCCGTAGAAGGGCAGCACGGCCGCAGTCGCCCGGATCCGCTCTTCCATCTCCGCGTAACGGGCCCAGAATGCCTCCGGGGGCAAGCGGTCCAAGTACTGCACGGATCGAGTATCACCTGCGCCGCAGACCGATCCGGTTGTGGTACGTGCGAAGGAATGCCATCGCGTCGAGTGGCTACAGGATGCGCTCGATCCTGCTGACCATCTCCCTGTACCGCGATATGGGGATCAGATGCACCCCGTCAAACCCCCTGGAATCTTTGATCTCCTCGATCAGCTCGCAAGCGATCTCGATCCCGGCGTCGCCGTCTTGCTCCAGACGCTCGATGATTGGTTCGGGCACGGCAAGCTGCGGAATGTCCACCGAGAGCTTGCGGGCCATGGCCGCGCTCGGAAGGACCATGACCCCTGCGTACAACGGTCCGGGAAAGCGCACTGAGGACCGCCACTCGATAAGATCCCGCACGGAGAACGCCACTTGGGCGAGGAGGAAGTCAGCCTCACGCTTCCAGGCAGGCAATGGCCGCAGTCCCGAGGTCACGCCGACACGGAGTGGCCGGTCGTGGCCAGTGCTGCCGGCGAAGCCTCTGGCCTCGGCAATCATCGAACGGACCGTGAGATCGTCCGACCGGGCGCCGCTCTCGGGTCGATCGCCGTAGACGAAAAGGAACTCGTCGACGCCGTAGGCGGCTGCGGTCAGCAGGTCGCGTCGGAAGCCCAAGACATTGCGATCCCGGGCGTTGAGACAGGCAATCGCGCGACCGCCCATCAACCCGACTTCGTGAGCGACAGCGATGCTCGACACGGTGGCTCGGCCGATGTGGTTGTCGGGGATCAAGAAGGCGGTGGCGATCTGGCTCATGATCCCGATCTGGTGCCGCACGTGCATGATGTCAGGCCGAGTCGCGGGTTCGACCTCGCAGATGACCTCGAAGGCGCCCACAGGCATGGGTCCCACGATAGGGGCATCGCGTGTCTTGCTGCCCAAGTCGCCAAGCGGATGGTCCATCCCACGCAGGACGTCACCGTTTAGCGAACGGTGACTGAGGGCGCGTTCGGATGACGAAGCCGCGGTAGGCAGCACGCTCTTCCTCGTTCCAATTGGCGCACCCTTGCGGACGCTGTCCCGCAGACGATTACCGGGTCTCTGGCGTTCCGCTTGGTCCGGCGCCAGTCTCCACAAGCAGGAACCAGTGCACGACGACGGGTTCGGCATCGCAAAGTTGCCAGTCAGGGTCGCCTGCGTCAGCACGCGCAAGGTGCGCGACGTCGGCCCAGAAGGCCTCATGGTCCCGGCGCCACTCCGTTGCGTCAGCGAAGCCTTCTCCCTCGTCGTGTGCGACGTCGTCGCCGACCAGGTTGAGCGGGATGATGGCCACACGAGTTGTCTCAACGACCCCGTGCGGCCGCCCGTCATGGTCGACGAGTGTGAGCAGCTGCCCGACCTGCGGCAGCGGCTCACCCGACAGGTACTCAACCGCCAGCGAGGACGTCGCGGTCTTTTCACCGCGCAACACCGCGGCGAGCAGCCGGTCACCTAGGCCGCGGTCACCGTCGTAGCCGAAGCTCAGCGTTCCGGTCACGCTCGTGACTCTGCCAGCAACAGGTGTCACAAGCGGGCGGCCCGCAAGACCATCACGCTGCGCGTCGGAGTCAGGCGGCGTTGAATCGCTCGATCCATCGGCGCTGCCCCGGCGTCTCGACCGCCCGGGCGTCGTAGTGCTCTCGTACGAAGGCGACCGCTTCACCGGGGGTTACGCCGTCCAGCACGGGCAATGCACGCGAGGGCAGCTGCGTCCAGGAGGGGTGCTCGCTACGATCTCCCATCCGCGCCGCGATCTACCTCGGGAGTTGCCCGTGGAGCTTGCCGCAAGCGCGTGGCATCACCTGCTCGGGCTGCAGCTGACGCTGTCCGGTTTACTCGAGCGGTTGAGCATCTTCGAGGTCGATCACGCGTTATCGCAGGCTTGGAAACGGCGCCGGCTGGATGAGCTGCAGATCCCGTTACCTCAGAATGTTGTCTTCGCTGCGGTCGACTTCGAGACGCAATCGCTCCGTGACACGCTGGAGGCGACGGGTTTCGCTATGAACCAGCGAGCGGTCGTCTCGTGGATCGGAGTCACCATGTACCTCGTGCGCGAGGCGATCAACGCCACACTGGAATCTGTGGCGAGCTTCGCGCCGGGCACGCGGATCGTGGTCAGCTTTGACCAGCCACCTGACGTGCTCGATGAGAAGGGTCGGGCGCTCCTCACCGATGTCAGCGGCACTGCGGCGAAGTTCGGCCAGCCGTTCCTCAGCCTCCTCCGCCGTGATGAGATCGAGCGAATGCTCGTCGACCATGGCTTCAGCAGCGTGACGCACTTCGGTGTGCGAGATGCCGTCCGGCGCTACTTCGACGGCGTTGATGTCGGCATGCCCGACGTTCAGCGGCTGGCGATGGCTGTCGTCGCATAACGAACCCGGCAGGCGCGATGCCAAACTGGCCGGGCGTCGCGCCTCAGCTGATCTGGGCCGCCCGTACGAGGCACCTCATCGGACAACCACCGCAACGGAATCTGTGCACAGGCCCATTCTCGCCACCCCTGGACGACCCGACGAAGCTCCGGACCCGATCCGAGCGCGAGGACGTACGTCGCCGATGCGCTCGTCCTGGCGCGCCGGACGCGTGCTCTGTAATGGCGACCTGAGAGGGGTGGCTCCGATGTGGTCAGCTATGGACTGCAGGGCTGTTGCGATTCGGCGTTGGCCTTCGGTGATCGTGGCCGGGTCGACACGGGTGCTGCCGGTCTTGGTTCGCTGGTCGCGGGTGTACTTGCCCGACAAGATTCCGCGCATGGTCTCCTCGATCGGCGTGTGCCGATCCCATATGTGCACCCAGTAGATGTCGAGGCAGTCGGTGCGTAGCCGCCGCAGGCTGGTCTCCAGTGGAAGGCGCAGGTTCTTGCGGTGGTTGCCTGCAGCGTTGGGGTCCGATCGGTCACGTGAGACGGTGTATTTGGTGGCTAGCACGAACAGGTCCCGCCGGTTGGTGAGCAACTCGCCGAGGATCTCCCCGCTGGCCCCGGCGCGGTAGTTGATGGCGGTGTCGACGAGGTTGCCGCCAGTCGGCGTAGGCGTCGAGGATCGGTTGGCATTCCTCGGGTGAGTTGCTGACGCTGCACTGTTCGCCGAAGGTCATGGCGCCGAGGAACAGTTCGGAGACGCGCAGCCCGCGTCGTGCCGAAAGTGCGGTAGCGCATCAGCGCAGGTCAGGCGAACGCCGCGGCGGCAGCAGCCACGACCTCGTCGTGGGGGACGTCGCGTAGGTGCTGGCTGATGTTCCACCGGTGCCCGAAAGGGTCTTCGAGCTGCCCGTGCCGGTCCCCCCAGAACATGTCCTGCAGGGCTGGCGGACGTCGGCGCCGGCGGTGATCGCCTGCGCGAAGACCGCTTCGGCGTCGGCGACGTCCAGAGCTAGCACGACCGGCGTGCCGCCGATCGAGGGTGGCGCGAGGACGCCCATCTCGGGGAACTCATCAGCGAGGTGCAGGATGCTTTCGCCGATGCGGAGCTGGACCGACATCAGCCGGCCGTCGGGTGTGGGGATCCGGTCGACCTCGATGGCGCCGAACGCATCCCGGTAGAAGGTAACGGCGCGTTCGGCACCTTGAACAACGATGTGCGCGGTGATGGTCATGAGGCACGGTAGGAGCCGGCGAACCGTCCGGTCTTGAACGTTGTTGACGCTTACCATGAGCGAATGGCGGGCGAGCAGGTCCGGATGTGGCGCTCGGCCGGTGAGGATCGTGTGCTCCTGATGGCTGGCCAGACAACCGCGTACACCGTCGAGCCACGGGGGGAGTACGTGTTCGGCATCGTCGCCGGCCGGCCGATGCGTTCACGGCGCGGGCCCGAACGACGCCTCGTCCAACCCGGCCAACTCGTGGCATGGGATCCATCCCGTGCTCACGCCGGCGCGGCTGTCGACGGTCAGCCGTGGACCTCGCGGCTGATGATTGTCGAGATCGCCGGCCTGGCTGCTCTCGCCGGTGACCAGGAGAACGACGTCCTGGCCGACGTTGCCTTCGCCGAGCCTGTCTTGTCCGACCCTGACATCTCCCGTGACTTCGTACGAATGCATATCGCGCTGGAGGGATCCAGCACCCGGCTCGAGCGCGACGAGCAGGTCGCGGAATGGCTGCGCACCCTCGTCGAGCACTTCTCGACGACGCGTCCGCCGCGAGCGCGACGGACCCTGCGCGACGACCGGGCTCTACGGCTGGCTTGCGACTATCTCGGCGACCGGTCCGAGCGCAACGTCGGCCTCGACGAACTCGCCGCCGCCGCCGGTATCGGCAAGTTCCGGCTCATCCGCCTCTTCCGCGAGCGGACCGGCTTACCGCCCCACGCGCTGCAAGTCGCCCACCGCATCCGTCTCGCCCGCCGCCTGCTTGAAGCCAACCAGACGATCGCCGAGGCCGCCGCCGCCACCGGCTTCGCCGACCAAAGCCACCTGCACCGCCACTTCGTACACGGCCTAGGGATGACGCCGGGGGAATACCAACGGCGGTTTAAGACATGAGCGGGAGTTTCCCACCCCAGTCCCCGCAATGATCCTCGAACTGGCTCCCCTGCGCCGCCAGTCCTGCAATCAGTGACCAGCCGACGCGGTACCCGATTGTCGGCTAGCGGGACTGTGTGCGGGTCACCGCGCGCGGGAAGTAGTCCCTGTCGGTGGCTTGGCGCAGGTCCCACAGGTCGGCGGTGGCGGTTGAGGTCTGCAGTTTGTAGGTCCAGAAGAACCAGCCGACGGCGGACTGCCAGGCCCGCACTTGCGCGTCTGCGAGCGCGCGGTAGTAGATGAGCTTTTCTGCCTCGGGTTTCTCTTCGGCGCGGGGAGAGGAGGTGTCCAGACTCCATTCGCCGACGATGACGGGGACACTCCGCGCCAGCTGCCGCACCGTCCTGGTGAACTCACCAGCGATCGTGGCGAGGTAGTTGTCGAGGTCGCCCTCACCGACAGCCATGGTGTGATGCATGAGGTACAGGTGGGTGTCGACAGCGACGCGTCGAAGGGCCGGGTCGGTGAAGAAACCAGACCATTCCGCACTTCGGAAGCCATCGTGGAAGACGACTCGCACCGTGGGAGCGTGCGAACGGATCCTGCGGTAGGCCGCCTCGTAGAACGTCTTGAGGAAGTCCGTCGGGACGGGCTCTGAGCCTCTCGCGTACTCCGGGTCGGCAGGAGGGTAGCGCTTGGGAACGTCGATGAGATCCCACATCTGCACCGAGATGGGTTCGTTGAGCACCTCGATACCCCACAAACTGGGATGGTTACGGTAGCGGCGGGTCAGTTGCTCGAGCACGTCGAGGGCGAGGTTGACGTGCTCAGGACTTCGGTGCCACTTGCAGACGCCGCACAGGCCGCCGCCGTCGTGGCCGTTCTGGCTGTCCGGCACCGTGTGCAGGTCGAGGAGCACCGCGATTCGGTGACGCTCAGCCCAGGCGAAGGCGCGGTCAAGGTGATCGACGCAGCCGAAGTAGGGCTGGTGATCGCCGAACACGAAGTAGGGGACCGGGATCCGCACGGCGTCGATGCGGCGGCTGGCCAGGTCGGCGAAGTCCCGTTCGGTGATGAAAGAGTCGCGGTGCGCGCGAAGAAGTTCCCGTTGCCCGCGATCGCTCAGCTCGGTCCACAGATGGGCTTCGTCCTTGGCGGAGGTGCCGGCGAACAGCGCGGGGGTAATCCACTTCTCGAGCACCAGCCAGCCACCGAGGTTGACCCCGCGGATCACGGGCGATCGCCGTAGCTCGAACCGGACGCCCCCGTGATGGACGGTCGGCGGTCGAGGTAGGTCGCGACGTAGACCAGCGGCGCGTTCCAGCGCACGCAGATGTCGTTGGTGACCTCCGACGTCGGCTCGTCGAGATAGCAGCACTGGTGCGGCAACCCGATCAGCCGCGAGTCATAGGGGAAGTCTGGGTGCGGCCTGGAGTTAGCTCCGCCGGCCAACGCCCCCGGCGGCGGCGGCGGAAACACCGGGTCGAGGTCATGGCCGAACTGGCGGGTCCGCTGGTGCCGGGTGTCGTCGACACCGTAACCGGTGACGTAGCTCTGTCCGAGCGCGTTGCGGCCGAACAGATAGTCCACGCCGGTGCTCACAGCGTCGGAGAATCGGCGGTCCCCGGTGAGCAGGTCCGCCGCCACCAGCACCACCAGGTTGTTGAGCAGGCGGCCGTTGGACCCCCAGTCCCAACCGTCGACCGGAGCATAGGGCTGGCCCCACGGCTGCCGGTGCTCCAGGTCGAGCAGCCTGACCGCATGGTCCACGACGTTGGCAGCCACCTGCTCGTGGCCGGGCAGAGAACGGCCGAGCAGAGCCAGGTCGACGTGCGCGGGAATGGCGACGCGGTCGAAATCAAAGCCGCCGAGGTCGACCGGGTTCGCGCTGTGCCAGGCGGAACCCAGCACCTGTTCGCGGTAGCCGGCGTCTCCGGTGGCGAGCCACAGCTCGACCGCCGCCCAATAGAAGTCGTCGCCGGGCTCGGCGTCTGCGTACGGGCCACCGCCGAACCGGGCATGGTCATCGGGTGCGAGCAAGACCGGATGCCGGTGGGCCGCGATGTGGGCGCGTCGGGCCGCGGCCAGCAGTCGGTCGGCGTAGGGGCGATCCACGGCCCGGAACACTCGCGCCCCCTGCGCCGCGGTCGCCGCCAGGTGCAGGCTGGCGCTGGTCGAGGGCCTGTGCAGGACGCGCTTCGTCGGGTCCTCATGCGGCCAGCCCGGCAGCGGCGACCACTCCGTTCCATGTACCCGGTGAAACGCCATCCCGGCCAGCGGATCGGGCGCCGGCACCTGCATCCGCAGCATCCAGTCCAGCTGCCACCGACACTCCTCCCGCAACGCCGCGTTCAGCGCGGGGGCGTCCGCGTCGAGCGCGGTCAGCAGATCGATGGTGCCGAGCAGCTGCCACAGCGCGATGCCGCCGCTGGTCACGTACTTGCCGTAATCGCCGGCGTCGTACCAGCCGCCGGAGACATCGAAGTGGCCCTCGCAGCGCCATCCCGGGTAGAGCCGTTCAGCGTCCGGGCCCGCCCAGCCCGGCACCTCTGTGTCGCCGCGGTTCGGGAACAACCCGACGTGCCCGGCCGGGCGGGCGTAGCCGGCGGCCACGTCGTCCGACACCGCCACTCCGGACCGCAACAGTGTCAGCACCCGCAGGGCGTCCAGCCCCAGCTGCCCGTAAGGCACATTGCCGATCCGGAACGGGTGGCTCGCGTGCGCACCGACCTCGAGCCGGAAGCCTTCGCCGCGATTTGGCGTGGCCGAGAAGTCGAGGACATGGAGCGACTGGCCCGACGTGTGTTCCGGCCGCACCGGCCACGGATCCGACCGCCCCTCGAAAACGACAGTGCCGCTCGCGTCACGCAGCGCAAAGATCATCGGCTGCTCGGCGTCGTCGGCGACCGTCGCCGTCATCGGCCGACCGGGCAGATAGCCCAGCTGGTTGACCCGAACCGCAGGCCGGTCATCCAGCACGCTCGTCAGCGACCACACCGGCCAAGGCATGCCGCCAAAGTTATCCGGACGGGCCGCCGACCGATGCAGCATGTTGAATCTGCGCGCCGAAGCACAGCGGAAGGGTCCCGCCAGCCACCCACAGCGCGTTTCGGGTTGCTGATGCTCGCCAGGACGTCAACACTCCTGCGCTTCGGCACGGCGGACGGGTAGCGCGCCGAGCGCGGGCATCCTGCGGGTCATCAGATCGACGGCCGGCCCGAGCATCGCGATGACGAGGAGCGTCCCAGGACCGATCGCAGCGCCGAGCAGCCAACCACTGAGCGCACCGGAGCCCTGCACGATGGTGTAGCTCCAGCGAAAGGGGATTGGCGGGTCGAACGCCAACGCCGCGGCCTCGGTTGGGCCGGCCCCCGTTCCGCTGCCGAGGTATCCAGCGACACCGGCCGAGAGGATGACGAAAGCGGCGGCCAATACGACGACGCGCGACACCACAGCCTGCGGAGCGGAGACCGTGCTCAGCACCGCGGACACGGTTGCGCCGACGACCAACGGCTGAACGATCGTGCCCAGACCGGGCACCAGGCCCCGCCACCACGCAAGCGCCACCAGCACGATTCCGAGGGCGCAATTCACCGCGACAAATGGAACATCGAGGGCGAGCGACAGCCCGTTGACCAACGTCGAGTACCCGTCCGAGCCAAGCGACGCGAGCAGCAAAAGCGCAACGCCGACGCCAAGCACGACGCATGAGATGATCAGCTGCGGCAGGCGCGCCCGGCGATTCGCTGATCGATCGGCCGACTTCACGACCGCCAACCGACCCGTCCATCAACGTTTTGTCCAGCCTGCGCCCCGTAGACATGGACAGACGTCAGCCGCATGCGGCCACAACCCGAGACGACGGCGTCGGCATTCCCCACCGGGCGGCATCAAGGATGCGGTCAGACCGTTCCGCTGCACAGCTACCCGGGCCCGGCGCTCGCGTTCGGCCGCGGATTGGTCGACGATCGGGGACATGACGGACCCGCGACTTGACGACCGGTCAGCAGTGACGACGGTTCGCTCGCTGCCGCTGGACGAGCTTGACCTGACGGTCGTCGTCGACAACGAGACCGACACGCTGTCCAGCGTGGACGCCGGCGTCCCGCAACTGCCCGAGCTTGTGTCGCTACTGCGCCGGATCCCGCCGAGCTTTCGGCAGGACGGCCACGATTGCGTCACGGTCTTCGATCACCTGTCCGTCGCGTGTCACGGCTTGTCGGTGCTGGTTCGGGGCCAGGTCGGTGAGCGTCGCGGCGCGGTGCTGTTCGACGTCGGGCCGTACGGGCGGGTGTGGTTGGACAACGCCGAACGACTGGGCATTGATCTCGCCATCGTCGAGCGGATCTTTCTATCGCATTGGCATTGGGATCACAGCGGCGCATTGCCGGTCGTGCTCGGGGCAGTCGCCGCTGCGCGACGCGCCGCCGGGCTGCCGGCCCCGGTCGTGGACCTGCATCCGGAACGACCCGACCGGCGCGGTATCCAGCAGCCCTCGGGCGTGTTCGCCATGCTTCCGGACGAACCGACCTTCGACGCGATCCGTGCGGCCGGCGGCACGGTCGATGTGCACGCCGAGGCGCATCTGCTTGCCGACGGAATGTTTTTCGGCAGCGGTGCGATCCCGCGGCGCACCAGCTACGAGACCGGCTTGCACGGACATCACTCCTTCCGCGGATCGAGCGGTGCCCCGGATCCGCTGATCATGGATGAACGGTTCCTGTCCGCCGAAGTCCGTGGCCGGGGCCTCGCCGTGCTGTCCGCGTGCTCGCACGCCGGCGTGGTCAACGCCAGCCTCGCCGCCCGCGATCACTACCCCGACGCCCCGATCGAGATGGTTCTCGGCGGATTTCATCTTGCCGGCGCAGCGATGGAGTCACGGATCACAGCGACCGTCGACGACCTGGCGACGCTGGTCCAGCCGCGGATCGTCGCCCCGGGGCACTGCACCGGATGGCGTGCCAAGGCAGCCCTCGCCACACGGTTCGCACCAGCCGGATACGCGCCCTGCGTCGTGGGATCACGCTTTGTTCTCAGCGCCGGCGGTCCCGCTTAACCGCGACGCGCGCAATGTCGTGACGTGCGTCGTTGCTGCCGGCCGGGCTCACTGCCGCGACGCGTGTCGCACACTGAAGGCGTGCTGGCCATTCCGCAGCCTGTTCGCCGGAAGGCGGAGCTTGTGGGCGCGGGCGGCTGGCTTGCCGATCTTCCAGCGCTGATCGGGGATCTGGAACGCGACTGGTCGATCACCGTCGGACGGCCCTTCGCTGGTTCGACCGAGGCGTTCGTCGCCGAGGCGGTCACCGCCGCGGACGAGCGGGCCGTCCTCAAGCTCGTTGTCCCCCGTGCGGGAGATGCGGTGGCCCACGAGATCACCGCGCTGCGCCTGGCTGACGGACACGGCTGTGCCCGCCTGCTGCACAGCGACATCGGTCGCGGTGCGCTGCTGCTCGAACGGCTCGGTCGGCCGATGAGCGAGTTGCGGCTTCCGCTACGTCGCCGACACGAGATTCTGTGCGACCTGGCGGCCCGGATCTGGCGACGGGCTCCGCATAGTGGATTGCCGACCGGCGCCGAGAAGGGTCGCTGGCTGTGCGAGTTCATCGTTGCGACATGGGAAGCGCTCGCCCACCCGGTCCCGGAGCGCACCGTCGCATATGCGCTGGCGTGCGCGGAACGGCGTGTCGCTGCGCACGACGACGCTCACGCGGTGCTCGTGCATGGCGACGTCCACCAATGGAACGCCTTGCGGGCCGGCGCCGGGTTCGCCCTTGTCGACCCCGACGGCCTACTGGCCGAGCCGGAGTACGACCTCGCGATTGTCATGCGCGAGGACCCGCTCGAGCTGCTCCGCGACGGACCCCACGCGCGGGCGGCATGGCTCGCGGCCCGCACCGGCCGCGACCCGACCGCCATCTGGGAGTGGGGCGTGGTCGAGCGCACCTCTACCGGATTGCTCGCGGTGTCGGTCGGGCTACAGCCGATCGGCGACCAGATGCTGCACGTCGCCGACGTGATCGCGGCCGCTGAGTCGGCCTGACCGATTTCGTCGCCAAGACCGCACATGTCGCGGGCCGCGGTCATACGCTCTCCCGACCGGAACCATCGCCGCATCACCCGGCACAGGCTCCCGTCGCGCACCACACAACGTAGGCAGTCGCTTCTCTCGAACGTCCTGACATCGGCCAGATCCCGGTGGCGAGCCCTTCATCTGTGGCCGAGCCCGACCCGCACTTATCGCGCCGGATCGAGCGCGCGGATCGCGGCATGCGGGTGGAACGCCGAGAGGTGGTCGACACGCGCGCTCACGTAACCGACCGCGTGTCGACGAGAGAGGAGTGATCACTGTGCAGGTGGCCTGCCCGAGGCCCGCAGCACCGCTGAATCACGACCTGCGGTCGACCACCTGCCCGGCAAAGTGATCACCGCGAGCGCGGAGGTGGGCATCGGTGCCGACTCACCGGTGAGAAGCGAGGCCAGGTCCTCCATCCCGGGGTTGTGGCCGACCAGGACCACGGTCTCGAGGTCGTCCGGCAGTTCCCGCACGACGGTGAGGAGCTGTTGGCCGGACGCGGCGTACACGCGATCGTCGATCCGCGTCCGTGGAGGGACGTCGAGTTCTGCCGCGACGAGGTTCCAGGTGCTGCGAGCGCGAGTGGCCGGCGACACGATGGCGAGGTCCACGCTGTCGAGGTTCGCGGCCAACCATCTCCCTACGTCCGGGGCCTGACGTCGGCCGCGCTTGGCCAACGGCCGGGCGATGTCGGTCTCGTCACCCGACCAGTCCGACTTCGCATGCCGGAGCAGGATCAGCGTGCGCTCAGGCATCCGGCGCCCGCATCGCGGTAGTGGCCGCACATCTGGCGGCCGTGGCGTCGTCCTGAATGAGACCGCAGGCAGCCGCGTCGCGCGGGGAATCTGGACAACTGAGCACCTGAACAGTCTGACGCTGGTCATCGTTGGCCCAGCCTTCCCAGGTCAGAGTCGCCGCTCGTGCACACGCCGAGTAGTCCCGCAAGACCCGTCCGATGAAGGTAGGCCAACTGCCAGCTGCACCCGGCGGAGTCACCAATATCGGCGACGGTGGTGTTGAGTGCGGCACTCGGCGTGGTCGCGCGCTGATGCTCGCCCGAGCAAGGGACGCCGATTTGTTGATCTCTGACGGTTCACATTTGGTAGGCAAGTCCTCCGCGGAAGGGCTCGTGGACTATCGCGACCAACGGAGAATGTCCCTACAGAAAAAGAAGATTCCTGCTTACCAACGGCATCAACGGACGACCGCGCGCCTCACACGGGCAGGGGTCTCTGGTCCATCCCAGTGTCGCCGGATGCTGCATCCGCGGTTCTTACTGATCTGCAGACCGTGTTCATGATCACGTGCCCTGCTTCAACCTTCGAGCATCACGCCAGTACATGGATCGGCGCAGCACCGCAATTCCTCTCATTGCGCTACGACACACGGGGCGGTTGAGCTCGTTCCCGCTCGGGGTGTAGGCGTCGGGGGCATCAGGGGCGGGAGTCGCGTCGTAATTGGTGGGAACCGCTACGGGCATGGCTGGCGTACTTCTGGCATTGCTCGATTGCGACGGTGTTGTCGCTGAGGCCGGGGAGGTTGTCATGTCTGTTCGCAGCGGTGGAGTGGTGAGCGGTGGAGTGGTGAGCGGTGGAGTGGTGAGCGGTGGAGTGGTGAGCGGTGGAGATGGCTCGTCTGGTGTCGATAGGCGCAATCACCGAGAACGGTGACGGCTCCGGCACTGTTCCGGGTAGACATGCCCGGCGTGGCCACCGGGTGCTGCAACGTCAACACGAGCAATGACGACATCGGCACGGTCATGGTCACCGCGTTGGGGCGCCAGTCGGCGTGCGGGGACGGGGCGTCCTGTGACCCGATGCGCTGGGGCGGCCCGGCGGGCGGTACCGAAGAAATCGTCGTGGAATGCTTCCACGCCTCGGGGCGGCCAGCCGATTCCTACTATGCGGTTAGCTTCTTCTCCGCCCGACACGGCTGGGACCCGTCCGTCGTCCGCCACAACCCTGCCGGCGGGTTGGGCGACGGCGCGTTCGCCTACAGCACCGTCGGGTTCCGCTCTTTCTGCTCACCGGGTTGGT
Organism: uncultured Actinomycetota bacterium; assembly: GCA_963809815.1. Classification (GTDB taxonomy): domain Bacteria; phylum Actinomycetota; class Actinomycetes; order Mycobacteriales; family Jatrophihabitantaceae; genus CAVVJA01. The sequence continues at coordinate 121,346 of CAWELM010000009.1, read as the reverse complement.
ATGGACCAACCGTCGAGCGCGTGCGGGCTTCCGCCGGCTGGGTGTTACGGGCTTGCGGTGTGTGGTCGGTGACCCGAGAGTGTCTGGACGACCTCATCGATGCCGATCAAGTCACGCTCGACGTCCTCGAGGTAGAGGCGGCCGGCCACGATGACGTCGTCGACGATTTCGAACAGGGTGACACCTCGCATCTCGAACGCCTGCCCGTCGGTGCGGGTGCCCGACCAGTGCCACTCGCTCCAGGTGGTCTGCCCATCGTCGACCGAGCACAGCAGCTCGGCGCGAAAATCGGGTATCCCGGCGAACATGGCCGCCCAGTTGGCGCGCATCTGCTCGCGTCCGGTGAAGGTTCGGCCGGGGTGGGCCGGTTGCGAGCTGCGGTAGTCCGCGTCGAACAGCGCTGCGGACGCGTCGAGATCATGGGCGTTCACGGCGCTGACGAGCCGATTTATCACCTCAGCCATGCACACCCCCACTGACTTCGGCGAGGCCGCACCGTCTCGCCGATCCATGGTCGCGCGGAGCAAGCGGCGCGGTCTAGCACCGGCGAGCGGCCCACCGATGGTCACGATGAGATCGGGGTCTTCGGCGCTGGCCGTCTATCTCGACGTGCGCGGACAGCACAATGACGGCCGTTTCCGGCAATTTCCGGCGGATTACCCGCGCCGCGTCCAGGCCCTCGGTCGCATGCGCCGGTGGCATCCGAATATCGACGATCGCCATGTCTGGCCTGGTTGCACGAACCCGGGCGAGCAGTTCAACGCCGTTTCCCGGGCTTGATCTTGTCTGGTGCGCTCAGCCGCGACGCCGTCCGCAACCTGTGGGGTCGTGTCGATACTGATCGACGAATCAGAACGGCATGGCGAGGAACGGCGAGGCATACTCCGCGTCGTCGCGCAGCACTTCCTCCGCGGCGGCGGTGTCCAGGCGATCGCGTTCCGCCGCGATGATCATGCCGAGCAGCCGGATGTCACCCGCCGTCGCCAGGCCGGTGATCTCATCGTGTGACAGCACCCACGACACCGCGGCGCGGATGCGCTCGGCCTCATCCAACGGCTCGTACCAGGTTGCATAGCGGTGCTCACCTTGCGGATCAGCCCAGTTACGACGAGCCACGGTCTTGATCGTCATCAGCCCGACGTCCTGACGGCGCACCTCGTCTACGAGCGCGCCATAAGCGAAGCGGAACTCGTCCTCGCCCCAAAGCACCGGATTGAGCGGCGTCAGCACGGTCGCGAACGGATAGCGGCGTAAACCTTCCAGGTGGGTAGCGGCGGCCGCACGACCGTGGCCGGTGATGCCAATCGCGCCGACCATGCCCTCGTCCATCGCCCGCACCGCGGACTCAAGGGCCCCACCAGAACGCGTCACGGAGTCGAGCGTTGGCAGATCACCGACCGAGTGCAGCTGCAACAGGTCGACCCGGTCGATCCGCAGCCGTTCCAGCGAGTTGTTGATCGACGCCCATGCGCGGTCCGCCGCGCGTTCCTCCACCTTGGTGGCAAGAAAGATCTGATCGCGAATGCGGCTCATCCATGGACCCAGGCGAAGTTCCGCATCGCCGTAGCTGGCCGCCACGTCAAAGTGGTTGATGCCGGCCTCGAGCGCCTGCTGCACCGATCCATCAGCAGCGTCCTGATCGATCTCCGACAGGGCCGCCGCCCCGTAGATCAGCACCGAACTGTCGTGTCCCAGTCGGCCGAGCCTGCGTCGCTCCATCAGAATGGCTCCTTCGATCGGCGATGTGTGCCTCCCTACGGATCGTGCCACCATCCCGGATGACCCGACGTGCCAGGAACTGCCACACCCGCATGCGCGCCAGCGTCGCAGCCCCGGAGCGCGGCAGCCGTGCCCAGCTCGGCGCGGCTCGGCGAAGCGCGTTAGCGCTTGGTCCCTCTCATGAAGCCGTGGGCGTGGGATGCCGTATGGCACACCCCGATCGAGCAGCTGGCTTGCTTTCGGTGGCAGCTCAGGACGTCGCAGCGCTGTGTTCGGCGAAAACCTCACGGGCGATTCGGTAGCTGTCGAAAGCGCGCGCGGCGCCGGCGTAGGCCTCGATCTGAATGAACGTTTCCACGATCTGTTCAGGAGAAACCCCGTTGTGAAGAGCGATGTGCAGTTGACCCCGCAGTGGCTCGAGCGTGCCGAGTACAGCTGCGATGGTCACCGATATCAGCGCGCGGGTTCGTAGGTCGAGCACTTCTGTCCGGGGCCATGCGTCGCCAAACGTGTGAACCGTTGCCAGGCGGGTGAAGTCGCGGGCGTTGCCGGGTTCGCCCGGCCCGGGCTCGACGTACGGTTCAAGCCGCGCGCCGATCAGGTCTGCAGCGGTTTCAATCGCTGCCGCGTAGGCAGCACGTGCGTCTTGAGTGGTCATCGCGGTATCTCCCAGAGGACGAGCAGGACTGCGCACCAAGCAGAGCCTGCCATCGCGGTTTCGATGCGGTCCAACCGAGTGCGAGGCGGCGGAGTCATCAGGCAGGTATTAGGCCCTAGTGTCAGGGCCGTCCCCGTCACGACACACCATTGATGCCTATGTGACAGACGTTCGCCGGTTCGTCGCGGGCCGTGGTGATGCGAGCAGCCTGCGCGAGTTGACCGCTGCCAAGGTATCGCACGCCGTGCTAGGCGAGGTGGACGGCCGGTCGCTGGCGACGGTGCGGCGCTACGGTTGCGCGCTGCGGGCGTTCCTGCGTTACGGCCACGTTGCCGGGCTGATCGAGACCGACCTGCGGCCGCGGTCCTGCCGCTGGCCGGGCGGCAACGATCACTACTACCGCAGGGACTCACCGAGGCCCCAAACGCGGGCGCTGCTGCGTGGATGCGACCGGCGACGGGCGGTCGGCCGTCGCGATTACGCGGTGATGGTGTTGATACTGCGGCTCGGGCTGTGGGCCAGCGGGTGACACCCACCGTGGTGCGGTGCACTTCCCACTGGAGAACGGTGATGGGACGCCCAGCCGCTGGAACACGCTACGAGCGTTGCGGGTGCCGGCCTGGTACGACGGCAACCGCTGACCGGTGCGCGCACGGATTGATCGCAGCGACCGTCCACCGGACGATCGCGTTCAAGAGCAACTCGACCGGTCACGCCGCTCACGTATGCGTTCGCGAGCTGTCGAAATGCGCGTCCTGGGTTCGTCGGCCGATGGCGCGCATATGAATCAGCGACGACCCATCTGCATAACCACAACGTCGATTCTGTGCGCGTCTGCACAGTGTCGGATGTGTCTTTGCGGGCGTCGATATAAGCGCCAGCTTGTCTGCGTTTGCGGGTCTGACACGACCGGATCGGCGTGTTGTTTCGCCGGCGGTCGGCGACCCGCTCGGTTGGCACCGCGGTGCGGCTAACTCGTTCGATGGGGGCCTGCCTGAGCGTCCAGCAGTCCCAGGGCTTTCGCGCGGACTGCGGCGTCGCGCCGCGTCGTTGCGTCGAGCTTGTTCAGGATGGCGCCGACATGGGTGTCCACGGTGCGGACGGACAACACCAGCCGCGCCGCGATTTCGGCGTTGGTCAGCCCTTCGGAAAGCAACCGGATCACGTCGGTCTGCCGCTCGGTGAGTCCGGCCGGGTTGTCTCGTGTGGCTTGGACGCGGCCACGCGGGATGCGGCTGACGCCGAGCTCCCTCAGTCGAAGCCGTACCTTGCGCGCCAGCGGCTCGGCGCCCAGGGCGTCGAGCGCTGCGAGAGCAGCGAGCAGGTCTGCGGGGTCGGGGCTCTGGGCGCGGGCAAGCGCCTGCTCGTACGGGCAGCCGGCGCGTCCCCACGCCTCGGCTGCTTCCCGCCATTGCCCCTGCGCCAGCAGGGTGTACGGGTGCTCGGAGTCGTTGATCGGCACGGCCCGGTCCGCGGCGCGCATCCGATATCCAAGCTCGGCTGCCGCCGACAGGCGACCGAAGCGACGCACGTCTTCGTAGGCCGGCGCCACGACGGACGCGACCTGCGAAGCGTCTCCTCGCAGCCATGCTGCCTCCAGCAGTGCCGCCGCGGCGGGCCCGGTGCGTTGCGCCTCTCCGAGTTGCCGGGCTATCGCCCAGGCCTGTTCGAGCAGTTGGGTGGCGCCCTCCTGGCCCCGCCGGGCCTGGACCGTACCGAGTACGACGAGAGCCGGGCAGCGGATGATCGGCTCGGCGTCGACCGCCCATTGAATTTCGCGCTCGGCCTCGTCCCACCGGCCGAGCGCCAGGTACACCATGCTCCGAGTCAGCTGGAGGTATCGGCGGAAGCCGTCGAACTCGGCCTCGTCCGCCAGCTCGATGGCGTCTTCGAGGATGCGGTCTGCCTCGGTGAACCCAAGAATGTCCATGAGGTGCCAGACGATGTTGACGTACGCGCGGCAAGCGTGTTCGACCTCGCCGGCCTCGAGGGCCACCGACAGGCTCTCCTCCAGCATGGCTTGACCCTCGGGCATGCCGTCGTCCCACAACGCCGTACCGACGTTGTCCAATGCGTGCGACAACACTGCGGCGTCGCCGACGTCGCGCGCCATTGCGACGGCGCGCTGGCCGATCGCGACGCAATCGGTCCGGCGCCCGGCCAACATGTGCAGTTGGGACTGATTGCTCAGGGCCAGTGCCAGGGCACGTTGGTCGCCCGCGGACTCGAGAACCTCGATGGCTTCTGCGCCGCGTGCTTCGGCTTGCGCGCGGGAGCCTGCCCACCAGTGGATTCGCGACAGCCATCGGAGGCTAAGCCCTAACTTGCGCGGATCGCCGAGCGTTCGGCGCAGCCGGACGGCGTCCTCCTGCGCCGGGACACCGACGTCGGAGAGCCCCACGGTGTGGCACTCGACCGCGTACTCGTCCAGGAGATCGGCCTGCACGTCGGGCGGGAACACGTGTCGGTGATTGAGCACCAGCCGGTAGTGCGCGACGGCCTCGCGGTGAGATCCGGCCGCGCCGGCCTCCCGGGCGGCCGCCGGGCCGTGCCGGACGATCATGTCGTCGTCGCCGGCCTGCGCAGCGTGGTGGATGATCCGCGACAGGTCGACTCCCTCATGGCGATCGAGCAACGCCGACAGGACGGCCTGGTTGCAGGCCACCCGGCGGGCGGCCGGCATGGAGTCGACGACGGCCCGGCGGGCCAGCTCGTGCGCGAACGCGACCCGCGTCGGGGAGACGGTCAGCACGCCGCGCCGTTCGGCCACAGTGAGCGAGGCCAGACCCCTCGGCACGACCGCCTCCACGAGCCATCGCTCCGCCGCGGAAGGAATCACCGCAAGCTGCTCGACGGCGTCCCGGGTGGGCCTGTCAAGATCGCCGAGCCTGGCCCGTACCGCCTCTGCAACGGTGTGCGGCACCCCGCCGGCGTCGCCGGACGCGAGTATCGCCGCGACGAAGAACGGATTGCCGGAGGTGACCGCGAACACCTGCTCGCTGTCCATCCCGGTGTGCGCACCCAATTGGCGCACGGCAGCTGCGGACAGCCGCGCCGGCGTCAAGCGCCGCAGCCGCGGCGTACCGGCGGCCAGACCGAGCAGTTGCTGCAGCGGATGGTCCCAGGCCAGCTCGACGTCCCGGTAGGTCAGCACCAGCACGGCCGGCAGGCTGGCGATCCGCCGGACCAGGAACCTCAGCACATCCAGGGTCGCCTCGTCGGCCCAGTGAACGTCCTCGACGACGAGGACGGTCGGCTGCTCCGGCCGGTCCAGCTCGGCCCGCAGGGCGTCGCTGACCCGACTCCGGTCACCGGCTTCGAGCGCGCGCGTCAGCGCGCTTCCCACGCTGCCCGTCAGGTCCCGCAGTGGGCCCAGCACTCGTGGCGTGGCGAGATCGTCGCAGTAGCCGATGAGCAGGCGCGTCCCGGCCGGCAGTACCGAGCCCACGGCGTCCACCAGGCTCGACTTGCCGATCCCGGCCTCGCCGACGATGAGCACGACCGAGCCGTCTCCAGCCCTGGCCTCCTCGGCCGCAGCGCCGAGTGCCTCGAGCTCCCGCTCGCGTTCGAGGATCGCCCCTCGGCTCACCCCCGGATTGTCGCATCGGCGTCTCGGTAGCAGCATCGACGCCCGATCTCGGTATCCTCCGCGCCCGATGTCGGTACCGGCGACGGATCCGGTGGATGTCGCCGCCGCAGTACAAACTTGCCATGCAGTCGCAACGCCACCGCCACGACGTCGTGGTCGTCGGGGCCCGAGCCGCCGGCGCGGCCACCGCGCTCCTGCTGGCCAGGCAGGGACACGACGTCGTCCTGGTCGACCGGAACGCCTTGCCGAGCGACACGCTGTCGACGCATCAGATCGCCCGGCCCGGCGTGGTGCAACTGCGCCGCTGGGGACTGCTCGACGCGGTCCTCAGCAGCGGGGCCCCGGCCCTGCGCCAGGTCACGTTCAGCACCCCGAGTGGGTCGGTCACCCGCGCGGTGAAGACACAGCGCCGGGGTCGATCTGCTCGTCGCGCCGCGTCGCTACATTCTCGACACGCTCGTGGCGGAGGCCGCGGCCGCGGCCGGCGCGGACGTGCGGTTCGGGGTCACGGTCGAGGGCGTGCACCTCGACGATGCCGGTCGCGCCGTCGGGGTGTACGGACACGACCGCAGCGGTGCGCCGGTCGACCTTGCCGCCCGGTACGTCGTCGGCGCGGACGGGCTCGGCTCGCGAGTGGCCCGGGCGGTGGGCGCCGAGGTCATCGAGAACCGGGGAGCCCCGGGCGCCGTGCAGTACGCGTACTTCGCAGGCCTGCCCTGGCCGGGCATCGAACTGATCGTCGCCGACCGGGCCCTCACCGGGGTCTTCCCCACGCATCACGGCGAGGCCTGCGTCTGGATCTGCAGCCCCACCGAGGACGCCCGCGCGGCGCGCCGCGCCGCGGCATCCCGCGAGGACGCCTTCACCGCGTACCTGCATCGAACCGCGCCCGAACTGGCGGCGCGCCTGCGCACCGGACGCCGCACGTCACCCGTCAGCGGCATGTCTGCGCACGCCGAACTACCTGCGCCGGGCCCACGGCCCGGGCTGGGCCCTGGTCGGCGACGCCGGCTACCACCGGGACGCGGTCACCGGCCACGGCCTGTCCGACGCCTACCGGGACGCCGAACTGCTCGCGACCGCTCTGCACCAGGCGCTGCGAGGCGACGTCGACCCGGACACCGCGCTGGCCGGATACCAGCGTCGGCGTGATCGCGCGTTGCGCAGGGTCTTCGAGCTGACCGTCGCGCTGGCCGGCTACCCGCCACCTGCGCAGTTCGTCGCGCTGCAGAAGACACTCGCCCGCGCCCTCGACGCCGAGGCTGCCGAGTTGGCGGCCCGGCCACCCCTGGTAACCGACGACGAGCACCAGCTCGCCACCGCATAACCCGCAACGCGCCGCAGACGGCGCACAACACAAGGGAGAACCGCAATGACCAGCACCGTCAACGAGTCGACCCGCAACGGTGTCGACACCGCCACCCTGTTCGCCACCCTCGACGCGGTCAAGGCCGCACCCGAGGCGGCCCGATTCCAGTTCCGGGCCCGCAACCAGTGGCTGCGCGGAACCCACAACCGCAGCACCATCGACGGCTTCTACGGAGTCGGCGAGGAGCGCACCCACGAACGCAGCTTCCACTTCGACGCCGACCACCCGGCGGTGCTTGTCGGCCGCGACAACGGGCCCACCCCGGTCGAGTACGTGCTGCACGCGCTGGCCGCCTGCCTGACCGCTGGGCTGGCCAACATCGCCGCCGCCCGCGGCGTTCAGCTCACCGAAGTGCACTCCACCGTCGCCGGCGACATCGACCTCAACGGCATCCTCGGCCTCAACCCGGACGTCCGCAACGGCTACCAGAACATCACCGTGCGGTTCACGGTCAAGGGCGACGCCCCGGCCGAGACGCTGCGCGAGATCGTCGAACAGTCCCGGGCCCGCTCGGCCGTATTCGACGTCATCACCAACCAGGTGCCGGTCAGCATCGAGATCGTGACCGAATGACCGTAAGGCTCACGACGATGATGCCGGCAGTCGGTAGCAGCGCCCGGCGCAGCCGCATCGTGTCGCGCCGCGACATCGAACTGTTCACCGAGCTGACCGGAGACCGCAACCCATTGCACTACGACGAGCAGCTCGCCGCCGGCACCCGGTTCGGCGGGCTCATCGTGCAGGGTGGCGTGACGTCCGGCCTCCTCAACGCCGTTGTCGCCGAGGACCTACCCGGACCAGGCAGCGTGTTCCTACGGACGGCGTGGAGCTTCCGCACGCCGGTACGGCCGGGTGACGAGATCACCGCCGAGGTCGAGGTGCTCGAGCGGCACGCCACCAAGCCGGTGGTCCGGGTCCGTACCACGGTCACCAACAGCGATGGCGTCGTCGTCCTGGACGGCGACGCACACGTGTATCGCGTTCCCGTCGAACGATCTCCGGCGACAGCGAACCGAGGGAGGTGATCAACATGCTTCCCGAACTCTTCGCCCAAACCGAAGCCGACCATCGAGTCCAGCGTTTGCTGCGGGACGCAGAGTCCTATCGTCGGGCTCGCGCCGTACCGGCCCGTACGTTGCGATACAAACTGCGGCGCGGCCGCACCCAGGCCTTCGTGACGCCACGCATCCGCTGGACAGTAGCAATGCGCGCCTCGGCGCTCGGCCGCGCTGAACGATCGATCTGAGCGGCTTGAACACCGTGGTCAGCACCTCGCCGAGCGGCCAGATCGGTTATCTCAAGCGATCGGTGTGATCGCCTTGTATTTCAGGGATTTCTGCGGCGTAGACATGTCAACGCCGTAACCGCCGACGCTAGATCGAGTGCATGCTTGCGCGGTTGTTCGGGTGGGTCCAGTACTGGCCGCCGCGCTGGCGCGAAGCGGAGCTCGGGCTGAGGCGCCATGAAACCCTGCCATCGGCCGGCTATGACAAGACGAACGCTCGGCTGGCCAGCGATCGATCTCGACCCGCTTATCGCCGGGATCATTGAAGAACGCAGCGAAGAAGAAGGTGTACAACCTGTCCCGGTCGTGTCCGACAGTTACCGCGACCGCGGCGACACCCTGTAGATAACCCGCCTCAAACCAAGATCAAATGGCATCGAAAGCCCCGGCGGAAACATCGAAAAGCGGCTCGAGATAACGGAACGCGCGCTGCACCGTCGCACGTGCGGTGAGAGGGACGCTGGGCAGATCGCGATGCGATTGTTCGCACCGGCGCGGCGACCTGCACGAGGGAAATCTAGACTTAGCCGGGTCATCTGGCGGTTCGGAGGTGCCCGGTGGGTACGGTGCCAGTCCTGGATCGACGTGGTCGGCGATACGCGCGGCGCGATGCATTGTCCCGGCGTGACCCCGACATCGACTACCACGAGATCTATCGGCAGCTGGCGACGCTGGAGTTTCCGTGGGACATCTACCAGGCGTTGAGCTTCGCGCTATTCCGGACCTATGCCGTGCCGAGTATCGGGGAACTGCTGCACCGCAGCGGGGAGTTCACCGCTCGGGTGCAGAAGCGTTACGACGAGACGGTTCTCATCCTCGACGCGGTGCTTGAGCACGGATTCGATCACCCCACCGGCCGAGCCGCGATCCGCCGGATGAACCAGATGCACGGCTCGTACCCGATCTGCAATGACGACCTGCGCTACGTGCTCGCCGCGTTCGTCGTCGTCCCGGTGCGCTGGCTACGGGACTACGGCTGGCGGCATCTCACCGATGTCGAGCTGCGCGCGAGCGTCGCCTACTACCAGCGGCTGGGGACGCTGATGGGCATCCGGGACATCCCCGCCGATCTCGCCTGCTTCGAACGGCTGCTAGACGACTACGAGGCCGAACACTTTCATCGCAACGACAGCTCTCGCCGGATCGCCGATATGACCCTTGATCTGATGGCCACCTTCCCGGCGCAACGGATGCTGCCTAGCTCGTGGGTCCGCCGTGGTGCCCAGGCGCTGATGGATCCGCAGCTGATCGACGCTCTGGGCTACCCGCCACCGAATCGTCGGCTGGTCGCGGGCGTGCACCGTGCCCTGCGGGCACGTGGGGCATTCGTACGGCGGTTGCCGCCGCGCCGCCGGCCCGCCTATGCCAGTCGGCGCGCAGACATCCGCAGCTACCGGCCCGGGTATGACGTCGCGGCACTGGGTACCTTTCCGGCGCGCGGAACACACTCATGACATCGCTTGACGTAGACCCGCGAACGACCGCAGCATGAATTCCACGGATTTCGACCGAAGTTCGCACGCAGTGCGCACGGCGACCGAAGCTTTCGATGTCCGCCCGCTTCGCGGTGAACAGATGCAACCCGTGCTGCGCACACCAGGACGGGTATTGCCGCAGATCAAGCGTGTACGCCTCGCGGGTTAGACCCGAATAGCCGGCCAGAGCGCCGGTGTGTCGTGCGGTAGGCGGTATATGAGATGTTCTACCGGCAAGCCGGCCCACCGAGCCCGCGCACGTTTCGCCGGGTGCGCGCCGTCCTGGGCTGCGCACCTCGCGTGGCCGTCAACGAGTCCACCGCAGCGGCGACGGCCGGATGATCGACTAACGGAAACTGTCCACGATCCTTGACCTGGCCCACGAGCTTTGACCTGAGTGTGACGGCCACCCAGGGCGCCCAGCGCCGGCCACCCTGCCGGCGGGGCCCCGACGTAGAGCGCGTGGGCGGCTAGCGGACGGTCAGTGAACCGTGCAGTGGCAGGTCACGCGACGAGTTGCCGACCAGGACGCGGTATTTGCCCGGCTGGACGGTCCAGCCGTTCGCGGCGGTGTCCCAGATCGCGACCGAGTCGGCGTTGAGCGTGAACCTCACGGTGCGGGTCTGGCCCGGCTGCAGGGTGATCCGGGTGAAGCCCTTGAGCTGTTTGGGCGGCTCATTGGTCGAGGACGGGAATCCGAGGTAGAGCTGGGGGACCTCGGCGCCGGCCAGTGCGCCGGTGTTGGTGACCTTCGCAGTGACGGTCCACGCCTGCTTGCCGGTTGCCTGCACGGACAGGTCACGGAACTGGAATCTCGTGTAGGACAGCCCGAAACCGAACGGGAACAGCGGGTGTTGCCCGGTGGCGTCGTACCAGCGGTAGCCGACGAGCAGGCCTTCGTCGTAGTGAACGTCGCTGCCGTTGCCGGGGTACTGCAACGTTTCGCGGGTCGGGTCAGCCGGACCCTGCGCGTTGCTGCGCGGGAACGTCACCGGCAGCTTGCCGGAGGGGTTGGCGTCACCGAACAGCACACGAGCCAGCGAGGTGCCGGTGTTCTGCCCGCCGTACCAGGCTTCGAGCACGGCGGCGACCCGGTTCAGCCACGGCATGAGCACCGCACTCGAGGTGTTCAGCACGACGATGGTGCGCGGGTTCGCCTTGGCCACGGCGGTGATCAGCTTGTCCTGGTCAGCGGGCAGCGCGAGGGTGCTGCGGTCCATCCCCTCGCTGGCCACGTCGGACGCGACGACGACCGCAACGTCGGCCGCGCGTGCCGCGTCGACCGCCTGCGCGATGAGCAGATTCTCCTGCGGCTGCCAGCCCAGATGCAGACCAGGGGTGACCGCGAACAGATCGACGGTGACCAGGTGCTCTTGGTAGGGGGTGACCTCGACGCGGATTGAGTGCGCTCCGGCGGCCAGGTGGATCAGCCCGTTCTGCAGCTTCTCCCGTGCCGGCAGGAACCGCACGACGCTCTTGCCGTCGATCCATACGGTGGCGAATCCGCCCGCGTTCAGGGAGAAGCGGTAGTCGCCGGTCGCCGGCGCGCTCAGCGTCCCGGCATAGGCCGCGGACCACACGCTGTGCCCCGAGACGGCTGCCGGATCGCCGGTGATGTCAAGATTCGGCACGGTCTCCGTGGCGATGGGCGCGCCGGACAGATCCGCGCTGGGGTAGTAGGTCGCGGTCAGGCCGGTGCCGAAAGCCGAGGCGGGGACGGCGTCGAGGGCGCCGGTGCCCAACGTGCCTTGCGCGTGGGTGACCGTGACTCCGGTGGCCGCCGTCCGCGCGCGAATGCCGTCCAGCGCCGTGACGATCGGCTGCGACGCGATCACGGCAGCCGACCCGCCGGCGGCGGTCTGCGGGTGCTCCTGTGCCGCGTCGCCGATGACCGCGACGGAGTGCAGCGACTTGGCCTCCAGCGGCAGCGTGCCGTCCGCGTTCTTCAGCAGCACCGTGCCGTCCGCACCGATCGTGGTGGCCAGCCGAAGGTGCTCGGGGCTGCTCACGTTGGTGTCCTTGACACTCGCCGGGGTGGGCAGCGGGTGGTCGAACAACCCGACGCGGAACATCGCGGTGAGGATGTTGCGCACCATGGTGTCGAGCGTCGCTTCGCTGACCGCACCGCTTTGCACCGCCGCCTTCAGCTTGCTGTTGAAGTAGGAACCGAACAGCTGGTCTATCGGCGTCGGGTTGGTCTCACTGCTGGCCCCTGGCATCTCCATGTCCAAGCCGGCGTTGGCGGCGGCGGCCGTGCTGTGCAGCGCGCCCCAATCCGACATCACGAATCCGTCGAAGTTCCAGGCCTCGCGCAGCACCCCAGTCAGCTCGTCACCGTTCTCGCACGCATACGTGCCGCCGATGCGGTTATAGGAGCACATCACCGCACCCACGCCGCCCCGCGTCACGGCCGAGCGGAACGCCGGCTGGTAGATCTCGGCAAGGGTGCGCTGGGTCGCGATCACGTTGATGGAGCTACGCAAGATCTCCTGGTTGTTGGCGACGAAGTGCTTGACGGTGGCGATCACGTGATTGCTTTGGATACCGCGGATCTCGGCGGTGCTGGCCTGCGCCGTGAGGTACGGGTCTTCGCTGAACGTCTCCGGCGCGCGGCCCCACACCGGCAGGCGCAGAATGTTGACCGTCGGGGCGAGTGCGACGTTATTGCCCTTGCCGGCCTGTTCGGCGCCGTACGCCAACCCGTAGCTGCGGGCCAGTGACGTGCTGAACGTCGACGCGAGAGCAGCCGTGTCCGGCCACTGGGTCACTCCAGTAGAGCCGTTGCCGACGCCAACCGGAGAATCCGCCAGGTACAACGGGGGGATGCCGAGCCGCGCGTTGCCCGGAACGACCCCGGCATAACCGGCCCCATTGAACGGCACCGGGTATCCGGCGCCGTGCACCATCGCGATCTTCTCCTCCAGCGTCATCTGCGCGAGGAGCGCAGCCGCCCGATTAGCCGGCGACACCGACGTCCCCAGCGCCGATCGCGCTGGCGTCGCGGAACCGGGTGCAGCGGCCGCGACCACAGCGAACGCACCAAAGACTACGGCGGCGACAACAACACTGACACGGCGCTTGATCTGCACGGCGACTCCAGTCGGCCCATGACCACGAGCGCGCGACTGCCCGCTCTCGCCCCGTGGCACTTACTAAACTCCATAACAACTAATTGGTCAACGAAAACCCCGGAACCGCGGCCCGATCGGGCCGGCGCCGCCGCGAGCGCTCACACTGCCGCGACCATGCGTGAGTGCGAACCGACTCGCGTCGATCTTGACGCGCGGCGGCTGGCGACGGCCACCGAACTTCCTGGTGCTCAGGATGGGGCAGCCTGGGTGGGTTGCATTGTCGCCTTTCTCCCATCCTGATCATCCATCAACGGGCGCGTTGCCACCAACGAGCTGTACAGCACTCGCGCGACCGCGGTGAACGGCGCGAGTCGTGTTCGGCTCGTCGCCGGCGAGGACCACGATGTGTCGGCTTGTGCGAGGCGCAGCTGCGGTGCCGACACTGTGGCTGGCGCCGGTGGCGACCGCGACCTAATTCGCGGTGAATCACCACAGCTACTCCAGTAACTCGCTAGTGCAAAGGTGCATCGGCGCCCATTGGAGACGCGGGAAGAACAAGGTTCGGTGACGATAAAGGCGTCGCTGCGTTGCCGCCGTACGGTCGCCAGGCGCGGCGGATAGGCGCGCCAGAGTGATCGATCTGAGTGCCCTCCGCCGGGCGTCAAATTGCTCGGTATCGACGGTCGGTCATCAGGAACGCCTTGCCGACGACGGTGCGGGCATCGGTGACCAGGTCCACGGTGTCGACCCACTGCTGGGTGAAGCTCAGCGTCTTCCCGGTCACGCTGTTGGTGTCGGTCGACGATCCCGTTGTGTGCGACGTGTAGTTGCGGCCAGACGCCGGATCACGCGGACGAGCGCTGGCAGTCTGGGCGGTTGACGGCGCCGAGTTGAAAAGCCTCGCCGTGAGGTCGTCTCTGGTTGCCCAGTGTTCGCGTAGCCGGCCGGGAAGCGCGGCGGCCGTGGCTGTAAAGTCAGTGATATGTCACGTAACGGCAAGGCCGGCCTGGAGCCCGCCGGCGGATGGCTCGACGTGAACCAGCGGCGGACGTGGCTGGCCTATATTCGGGTTCAGCTGCGCCTGGCGTACGAGATGAATCGCCAACTCCTCGCGGACAGCGGCCTGTCGCTGCCTGATTACGACGTGCTGACGGCGCTGAGCGTCGCCGACGGGGGGCGGATGCAGATCACCGTCCTCGCCGCGCAGATCGGGTGGGAGCGCAGCCGGGTGTCGCACCACGTGCGGCGGATGAGCGCTCGAGGCCTGGTGACGTGCGACCTGTCCGCTGCCGACAGGCGGGTCACCGAGGTGACCCTGACCGGCCGGGGGCGGCAGGCTCTGGAGGAAGCGGCGCCTGGGCACGTGGATCTTGTCCGGCGCCTGTTCTTCGGGGGCCTGCCGGCTCGCCTTGTGGGGCCGCTCAGCGAGGCGCTGGAAAGCGTGTACGGCAACATCATCGAGCAGGGCTCGCTTCCGCCGCCCGTCGACTGGCACCCGGCGAAGGACTGACCGGACCCGCCGCCCGGCCGGCTCGGTCCCGTGCCGGCAGGCAACCGCGCCTGGAACCGGCGCCCGACGCGCCAGCCGCTATGACCGCGGCAGCGGGCAGGCGAGCCTGGCGGCCCAGGCGGGACCTGACGTCCGCCACGTCCCGGTCCTGGGAAGCAGGCTCAGGCGACCCGGCACGTCGGCGGCCTTTCCCGGTCCGAGAATTACGTGACATATCATGTTGACCATTAAGTGACGTGTCACGTATGTTGGCATAGCAGCGCACAACGAAAACGCTGACGTTGCCGTTCGCGGCCATGCCGAGGTCGTTACCCGGAAGGAACTGCCATGCCCAACGCGGTTGTGATGACCGGGTACGGACCGCCTGAGGTACTGAAGTGGGCCGGGGTCTCGCTGGCCGAACCGGGTGAGGGACAGATCAGGATCAAGGTCAAGGCCGCCGGCATCAGCCCGACCGATCTCGCCCTGCGGGCCGGCTATCTCAAGGCGATCCCGCTGCCCGCTAGCGCCGTGCTCGGCTTCGAGGCGGCAGGCACCGTCGACGCGGTCGGGCCCGGTGTCACCGGCACGTCCACCGGTGACGCCGTCGCGGCCCTGCTGCTCAGCCTGGGCGGCTACGCCGAGTACGCGGTGGCGTCGACGTGGACCCGCAAGCCAGACACCGTGTCGTGGATCGATGCCGCCGCGCTCCCCAGCTCGGCCGAGGCGGCCGTCGGCGTCCTGCGGCAGCTGAACGTCAACAGCGGTGAGACGCTGCTGCTGTTCGGCGGCAGCGGATCGGTCGGCGTTATCGCCACGCAGCTCGCGGTGGCCCGGGGGGTCAGGGTGATCAGCGCAGTCGCCGAGCACGACGAGACGCTCGCCCGCGAGCTGGGAGCGACGCCGGTGCGGTACGGCGCTGGCGTGGCCGGCCGGGTCCGCGCGCTGGGCGCGGTGGACGCCGTGTTCGACGCGGCCGGCAAGGGTGTCCTGGCCGACGCGATCGCCCTGGCCGGCGGACCCAAGCGGGTCATCACCTTGTCAGACCCGGCCGCCGCTGACTTCGGCGTCAGGCTGTCTGAGCCCACGCCCGACCGTGCCCCCGGTGCCCTGGATGAGACGATCGCCCTGCTGGCCGACGGCCGGCTCCGCCTGCGCGCGCACCAATCCCTGCCCATGCAGCACGCCGCCGAGGCCCACCGCCAGTTGGAAAGCGGCAACGTCCACGAGCGCATCATCCTCACCCTCAACTAGCGCGGGCGGCGCGGCGGCGGCCAAGCCAGCCGCTCGGGACATGCCGCCGGGACCCACCCGGAGGTTCGGCCGGTGACACCAGATACGGGCGCTCAGCCGGGCGAGATGAGTTCGGTTGACGGCTCCGGCCCGCGCGAACTGCTCCGTTACCGCTCCGCGCAAGGCCGGTGGGAGGTCGCGGCGATCATCTTGGGGTCGTGCCGCGCAGGGATCGACTCCACGGTCGTCGCCGTCGTGCTGCCAGCAATCGGGCGGAACCGGAAACCGTCGACGCGATCCGCGTCCACCGGTCCTTCGGGCTGCCCTGCGACGACATCCGCGACGCGTGAGTCGCTCACGTCGTTCGAAACCGACAGGAGGTAACCAGCATGGCTGCGGAAAATACTGCAATCGACCGCGATCACGCCGTCGGAGTCATCGGTGCCGGTCACGCCGGCACGGCTTGGGCTCGAACGGCATTGCGGGCCGGTCGGAAGGTCGTCATCGCCAACAGCCACGGACCGGATTCGCTGCGATCAGCCGTGGCGGCCCTGGGCGAAGGAGCCCTTGCCGGGACGGTTGACGACGCAGTCGCTTGCCCAATCGTGGTGCTGGCCGTGCCGTGGGCGGCCGTTGCCCCGGCCGTGTCGGGCGTTGACTGGGGAGGTCGAACAGTCGTCGACGGCACCAACCCGTTGCTCTTCCCGGACCTGGCGCCGGCCCCGCTGGGCGGCCGCACATCGAGCGAGATCGTCGCCGGCCTTGTTCCCGGCGCAGTGCTCGTCAAGGCCGGCAGTCACCTTTCGGCCGAGCTCCTCGGTCAGGATCCGATTGCTCCCGGCGGCCGACGCGTCATCTTCGTATCCGGCGACAGCGCGCCGGCCAAGCAGGCGATCATCGATCTGTTCAACGGCGCCGGCTTCTATCCCATCGACCTGGGCGACCTCGTTTCCGGCGGCCGCATGCAGCAGTTCGGGGGACCACTCGCCGGGCACAACCTCCTACACGGCGCGACCTGACGTCCCGGCTCAACCATCCGTTCGTATGCGCACTTGATCGTCAAGTGACGCTTTGACCTTCAACGCAAGGAGATTCACCGACATGGCAGTGGGCGATGAAGGCGTCGGTCAGCCCCGGCTGCGCCGCGGTGGCGTTCTGCAGGTCGTAGTACAGGAGGCCACCGTCCCGTCCGAGGCGACGTGGATCAGGGGTACGAAGGCTTGTGTGCCCGGGACTGGTCGGTCCGAATCACGGGCCTCCAGGACACCCAAGTGGCGCGACACTGGTCGCGTACGGACAGTAGGGCATATGTTTCGATGAGTGCGAACTGAGGGATTCGCTACCGCCCGGCGTCGAGGAGGAACCGGCGATGGCACCACCCGCTGGCACCGACCTTCATCGCCCGCTGACCGCCGCCGAGCTGCAGGCCGTCACCTTTCACGAGACCCGCCGCCTCACCGCCGGATACGACGAAGACGAAGTCGACGATTTCATCGACCGGGTAGCAGGGGCGGTGCAGGCAATGCACGACCGGATGATGGAGCTTGAGGCCGAAAACACCCGGTTGCGAGAGCAGCGTGACCTTGGCCGGTTTGGTGAATCCGCCGGCATCCGGAACGAAGCGCGGCGGACCGCGGACGACACCATGCGCGAAGCCGACGAGTACAACCTCCGGACGATCAGCGAGGCGCAGACCGTCCGCGACGAGGCAGCGGCCGCCGCGAAACAGATCATCGAGCAGGCCCAAGTGAAGGCCGCGTCGGTAGCGGCGCTCGCCGCCCACCACGCCGACCTCGAACAGCACATTGCATACCTCACCCAACTCCGCAATACCACCAAGCTTGAGGTCCGCGGATTTATCCAGTCGCTTATCGACCACCTCGACCGGATCGAGGGCACCGAGTGACGCCTACAGAGGAACCGATCACATGACCCACGACCTGAGCGGGCCGCTGCTCGGCCAGTGCCACGTGCCGGTGGGATGGCAGCTCGACGGTCGCTGCAAATCCGCACGACGGTTTGAAAGGCGAGCCCGAATGCCATGTCGTTCGTCCTGTTCAGATCAGATCTGACCACCGGCTCCTCCTCCGGGGCTGCGCGTGTGGCAGCGGATGCTCAAGCATGATCGAGGCCAACTCCGACCCATCGCGCTGAACGGTCAAGCACGGCACGAACTGACTCACCGGGCGTCTGCCCCCGACAGCGGGTGCCCCCGACAGCGGGTGCCCCCGACAGTGCCCCCGGCAGGGTGCCCCCGACAGGATTCGAACCTGCGCTCCCGCCTCCGGAGGGCGCATCAGCGGTCGTTGATCGGCGTTGGCAATCAACGGAAGTCCCGAATTCACGGGCCTCCGTGTGACTGTCAGCGTTGGTCCTGATCGGCCGCTTGCGAGGCTCGTGTGTACCCGTTGTGTACCCATGAAGATCCAGTTCGTTGTCGTCATCGTCTCTCCCTCGACGGCTCCGACCTCCCAGACTGCTGCCGAATGACTCCTGCATAACGCCGATTCTGGTTCGCATTCGGCGGCTAAGCGATGCCCGGGCACCGCGCGATATGTGCACCTCGACGTGTCATTGAGGATCCCGCTGCGGCACCGGCTGGTCTCCGAGGAGGATAGAAGGGTCGGTGAGTTTCTCGTTGACGAATTCGCTATATCGCTTGAGGTCGTCATTGTCGACGCGCAGTTCTGCGACAACGCGGAAGAAACGCCTGAACTTGGTCGCGCCCATCAGTGGCAATTTGTGTACCTCACTCCGGAAATCGCTGCTACGCGAAAACAACTACGTCTGTTGCGGCGCACGATCGCCGTTGAGGCGTACCAGTGGTGTGTCTACGAGATGCTCAGCGAGAAACCAACACTGAAGCTCGCCGATGCGGATGACGTCGGACACGAGCAGATCATTGGTGCCGTCGTCGCCAAGCGCGGCTACGCGAGCGGCGGCCTCATGCGCATTGGTGAGGATGAGCTCGTGTGCCTCGAGCAGACGGGACAGCATCGCGGGGACAGCCTCGACGCCGTCGGGGGAGCGCGGTACCGAGGCTATCTCGCCGACGTGCCGCGGGTCCCCGACGGCCACGCCGCCGAGCGTCTGAATCCGCTCGGCCAGCAGATCGACCAGGTCAAGTTGTTCCTTGGCGTGCTTGTCGAGCAGCAGGTGTTGCTGATAGAAGGTCGCTCCGCGCACCAGCCAGTGATGCTTCTTGTAAAGCGCGTACAGGATCTGGGTGTCAGCCAGAATCTGATTGAGTCGTTGGCAGGAGTACATCCGCGCCTCGTAGGACAGCGAAAGCGGAAACAGGCGCACCGTGCCAAACCTTTGAACCTCAGTGCCATGCTGATGCAGCCAGGGCTGACTGCTCGACCGTGGCGGTGCCTTCGTCACAATGGCTCCTCTCGACCTGGTCAGCCGGTCTCCGCCGAACCCAGGCTCCCAGTCTCGGCTGGAGTAGTCCGGCCCAGCCTCGTGCCATCAGGGCCAAGTACACGGCTCAAGTGCGCCTAGCAGGCCCAGGATTGATTTGCTCGGACGAGTCGACGATCAGATCGGCGCAACTGCCCGCCGGCCACGTGAGGGGTCGCCGGCCACATAGACGATGCGCTGTCAGGGTGGAACGGGAGGCGCCGTGAGCCCGCTTGACTTGCTCTGGTTGTGCTTCATCGTGATCAGCCTGCAGCCGCCCCTATCCGCGCGCGAGCAAGCAGCCGCATCCGGTGGCCCCAGCCGTCTCACGGGCGGCCTTGCGGCAGGGGTTCGGCGGGACTGTGGAGCCGGACTGCTGCGCAGCCCACCTGATCACCGCGCGGCTCGGTGAGCAGCCGACTCTGGGTGCGGCGGGTCACCGATGTCCGGCGAGGGCTTGCCGCCTTACATCTCATCGGCCGGGTCGAAGCATCCCACTGTCGACCAGATAGGTGGCGCCAGCAGCATCCGGATCGTCAATCAGGCGAAGTATGACCTGCGCCGCCTTCTCGCGCAGTACGAATTCAATGACCGGCGCGCGACGGCCACGATCACCGAGCGCCACACGAGCTCCGCTGCCTCCGACTATTGACAACCGAGCAGCGACACCCTGATGCCCGCGTGCCTCAACCTCTGCGGCGACGGGCACGGCCGGCCGAGCCCAAGCGGCAGCAGGGACGACTCCGAACACGCGCACACCGCGCGGAAACATGTCGATCGCGAGGGCCCGAGTGACCGCGTCGACGGCGGCTTCAGCCGCCGAGTAGGGCGCGACCTGAGGATTGGGGAAAGGATCGTGAACCGCGGCGACATTGACGAGCACTCCATGATTGGCAGACAACGATGAAAGGCCGCGCTGGCAAGCCCGCACGATGTTCAACACATTGACTGTGAACGCGGCGTACCAGTCGTCATCGCTATGTTCGGCGAACGACCCGCGAACCACTCGCGCACCCGCGCAGGTGACGAGTACGTCGATTCCTCCGAGGCGGTCTATCCCGCTGTCCACTGCCATCTCCGCGCCCTCGCGAGTGGCCAGGTCTGCTGGTATGTGCGTGATGGCGAAGCCCGGGGGTCGAGTCCGTGAGGCAAGAACAACAGTGTCGCCCCGCGCCGCAGCGGCCGCCGCGACCGCCTGCCCGATACCTGCGCCCAGAACGAGGGTTCGCCGCCCCGATGCTCCTGCTGTCACCGCGCCTTCTTCCGCTGAGGACAGGCGCCACTGAACGCTCGTGCTGATGTTTAGACCTTGCGGCCCGGCTGGCGGACTGTCTTAGCTGCTCCGGCTAACACCCTGGACAGCAGCAGCATAAGGGCCCGTGAGGTCGGAGTCAGCATGAGCATGCGCCGGTTTCACGCGCCATGCAGGCCTCTCGATCACGGCACAGGATCCCTTCCATGGCTGGTCACGAACACACCCGCAGACGACATGATCGGCCCCGTGTATCCCAGGTCGAGCCAGTGCACGCGGTGCAGGCTGAGGCGGTAGCGGGTAGCCGCCTGAGCATTGGCTGGCGTTTGTGCGCTTCCAGTCGAGGTTGCACGACTGCTCGGCGAACAATGTGCTGCTGATCGCGGTGCAGCATGGGGCGGGAAAGAACGCTACCCGCTCCGTCATTGGTCGCGTTCTCCCGCCGCTGACAGCCGCGGGGTCGTCAGTCGGGCCTGGGCAGAGCGGGTGCGCAATCATCGCGCCGTGCGCGGGGTGCGGCGCAGGGTCACCGGCGCGGACGGGCCGACCGGGTAATCGCCATCGGCGACCGACTCGGTCCCGGCGACGTCGAGCAGGTCGACGGTTTCCTGCGCGGATTCACGTTGGAGAAGGTCTTCTTCGCCGAACAGACCACCGGCGCCGCTGCCGGCGCCGTCGCGCCCGCGGCTGCTTGAGGGCGAAGCGGTGTGGCGGCCTCGTCGTAGTCGCTGGCGGGGATGCCATCGGCGTCGGCCCATTCGTCTCACGCGACGCTCAGGCGATCACGCGCCCGAACCGTGAGTGCTGACCGGCATAGGCTGGCTCCCGTGCCGCTGGACTGCTCAAGCGTCGCGCCAGAACTGGGACTCAACGAGGTGCACCGACATCGCGCCTTCACCGACCGCGGAGGCGACTCGTTTCACGGATCCGCTCCGCACGTCGCCCGCGGCGAACACGCCCGGCCAGCTCGATTCGAGCAGCATCGGCCGCAAGTCAGTTCGCGCCTCGCCAGCTGCCTCGCCGGTGAGCACGAACCCGTTGCGGTCCAGCGCGATGCTGCCCGCCAGCCAGCCCGTGCATGGGGTGGCTCCGATGAAGACGAATAGTGCGCCGACCGCGAGCTCTCGACGTTCACCGGTCGCCGTCTGCTCGACGACGACACCGCTGATCGTGTGGTCCCCACGCAGCTCCCGGACCTCGGTGGAGCAGACGACCTCGACGTTGGGGAGTGCGTTGACCTGGTCGATGAGGTACTGGGACATGTGTCGGCGTAGGTCGTCGTCGCGGGTCACGAGATAAACGCGCGATGTGGTTTGCGCGAGGAAGACCGTGGCCTGGCCCGCGGAGTTGCCACCGCCGACCACGGCGACTGACTGCGACCCGCACTCCTGTGCCTCGAATCGCGTGGCCGCGTAGTACACGCTCGTCGTCTCGAACTCGGCGAGCCGAGGCACGTCGAGCTTCCGGTACCGCGCGCCGGTGGCGATGATCACGGACCGTGCTGTGACCTCGACGTCCATCTCGGTGCGAACTAGGTATATGGCCATTCGATCGGTGCAATTGGCGGGCTTCGCTCGGGATGGTGATGCGCGCGCCGAACTTACGCGCCTGGATTGCGGCCCGGTCGGCGAGCTCTGCCCCGGAGATTCCGGCGGGGAAGCCGAGGTAGTTCTCGATCCGGGACGACGTGCCAGCCTGGCCACCAGTTGCGATGGCATCGAGCACGACGGTGCTCAGTCCCTCCGACGCGCCGTAGACGGCGGCGGCCAGGCCCGATGGACCGGCGCCCACCACGATGAGGTCGACAACCTCCTCTTGCGGGCCGTGTGCGCGCAAGCCGGCGGCCTCGGCCAGTTCAGCGTTGCTGGGGTTTCGCAGCACCTCGTGGTTGCGCACCAGCACGATCGGAAGCGCGTCCGGCGTGACGCCGAGCTGTCGGATGAGCGACTCGGCGACCGCGTCGCTCTCGATGTCGACGAACCGGTGCGGCAGTCGGTTGCGAGCCGCGAAGGAGCGCAGCCGCTGGGTGTCAGGTGAGGAGCGGCTGCCGACGATGCGGAAGCCTGCACCCGACCCGATCAGCAGCGACCGGCGTATCAGGCAGGCCCGGAGGATCAGATCGCCCAGTTCCGGCTGGCGCAGCGCCAGGCCACGCAGCCGGTCAGCCGGAATCGCGAGCACCTCGCCGGCATTCAGGGCCGCGGTGGTGACGAACTCGACCTGCCCGGTGAGAATGGACAGTTCACCGAGGAAGCGCCGGGGGCCGTGTACCCGGATCAGCCGGCGCCGCCCGTCGTAGTCCTCGAAGACTCCGGCGCGGCCCTTGAGCAACACGTAGAAGTACGTGCTCGGCTCACCTTCGCGCAGGAGCACTTCGCCGGGGTCCACGAACCGACGCTCGCCCTGCGCACTCAGCGTCTCGATCTCGGCTGCGCTCAACCGCGGGTACGCGCCGTGTAGGTCGGGTGTCTCAGGTGGCAATCGTGACGGGATCGTCGACGACCCGCCTTCAGACGTAGGTCTCGTCGACATAGCACCACCGCCACGACTCGCCCGGCTCGAAGGATTGCACGATGGGGTGGCCGATGTGGGCGGCGTGCGCGCGAGCATGCCGCATCGGGGAGGAATCGCAGCAGCCCACGTGCCCGCAGGTGAGGCACAGCCGCAGGTGCAGCCAGGGTGAACCGATCTGCAAGCATTCCTCGCATCCTTGCGGGGTGCGCGGTCGCACCGGTCGCACCAGGCTCAGGTGCGGGTCCACGACCGTGCTCATTGCGCGCTCTGATCGACACGGGCCAGGGCGTCGTTCACCCACCGGCGCAGGATTTGGGTCGGCGCGGCCCCGGCTTGCTGCGCGATGACCCGGCCGTGGTCGAGCACGAGCAGGGTCGGCACTGCCTGCACGCCGAAGCGCTGCGAGATGACCGGGTTGTCGTCGACGTTGACCTTGACGAGCTTGACTTGGCCGGCGAAGTCTCGAGCCAACTCGGCCAGCACCGGGCTGACCATCCGGCATGGCCCGCACCATGGAGCCCACAAGTCGACAATGACAGGGAGCGTCGCCCCATCGGCCACCTCGGCGAACGACGCGTCTGCTGCGTCGACGATCCAGGGCAACGGCTGATGGCACTGTCCGCAGCGCGGCGCGCCCTTGGCGACGTCAGGCACGCGGTTACGCCGGCCGCAGTTCGCGCACTGCACGGTGGTGGTGGCGATCGCTGTACTCACGCGTGCACCTGGGCCGCGTGATAGGTGACGACCAGGTCGTCATCGGTGATGTCGAGCCGGATGGTGGACTGGTCGGGGATGGCGTCGGCGAGCAGCGCCCGGCCGATCTTGGTCTCAACCTCGCGGGCGATATAGCGGCGCAGCGGCCGGGCCCCGTAGATGGGATCGAATCCCTGCCGGGCGATGTATCGACGTGCCTGGTCGGTCACCTCGACGTTGATGCGCCGCTCGGCCAGCCGGTTGCGCAGGTCGTCAAACATCAGGTCGACGATGCGTTCGATCTCGGCCGCAGCGAGCGGCTTGAACAGCACAATGTCATCGATCCGGTTGAGGAACTCGGGACGGAACCGCGCCCGCAGCTCACCGAAAATGAGGTCGCGCGCCTCGGTCTTGATCTCACCGTCTGGTGTCACGCCGTCCAGCAGATAAGCGGAGCCGATGTTGGAGGTCATGATGATCACCGTGTTGCGGAAGTTCACGGTGCGTCCCTGCCCGTCGGTCAGCCGCCCGTCGTCGAGCACCTGCAGCAGCGTGTTGAACACGTCCGGGTGGGCCTTCTCGATCTCGTCGAGCAGCACGACCGAGAACGGCTTGCGGCGAACGGCCTCGGTGAGCTGGCCCCCCTCGTCGTAGCCGACATAGCCCGGTGGGGCGCCGACCAGCCTGCTCACGGTGTGCCGTTCCTGGTATTCGCTCATGTCGAGGCGGATCATCGCTTGATCGCTGTCGAACAGCGCGTCGGCGAGGGTGCGGGCCAGCTCGGTCTTCCCGACGCCGGTGGGGCCAAGGAAGATGAACGACCCGATGGGGCGGCGGGTGTCCTTGATGCCGGACCGCGCGCGGATCATGGCGTCGGCCACCGCCTGCACGGCCTCGTCCTGCCCAACGATCCGCTCGTGCAGTATCTCGTCCAGGCGCAGCACCTTCTGACGCTCGCCTTCTTGCAGGCGGGCGACTGGGATACCGGTCCAAGACGCGACCACCTCGGCGATCTCGGCTTCGGTGACTACCTCACGCAGCAGGCGCCGACCGCCCTGCTTGCTGGCCAGCTGCTGCTCCTCGGCGCTCAATCGCCGTTCCAGCTCGGCGATACGCCCGTATCGCAGCTCGGCGGCCCGGTTCAGGTCATACCGACGCTCGGCCTCATCCGCCTCCTGCCGGGCCTGTTCCAGCTCCCCGCGCAGGTCCTGAACCCGACGAATGGCCTGCCGTTCGGCCTCCCACTGTGCTCGTTTCGCATCCGTCTCGGCGCGCAGGTCGGCCAGCTCTCGGCGCAGCTCCTCCAGCCTGGACTGGCTGGCCGGGTCATCCTCTTTGGATAGCGCGGCCTCTTCGATTTCCAGCCGCATGACCCGTCGGGTCAGGCTGTCCAGCTCCGCCGGCATCGAATCGATCTCGGTGCGCAACCGCGCCGACGCCTCGTCCACCAGGTCGATCGCCTTGTCGGGCAGGAACCGGTCGGAGATGTACCGATGGCTCAAGGTCGCCGCGGCGACCAGAGCGTTGTCCTGGATCTTCACGCCGTGGAAGATTTCCAGCCGTTCCCGCAACCCACGCAGGATCGAGATGGTGTCCTCGACCGTCGGCTCGTCGACCATGACCGGCTGGAAGCGCCGTTCCAGCGCAGCATCCGGCTCGACGTACTTGCGGTACTCGTCCAGCGTGGTCGCGCCGATCATGTGCAGCTCGCCGCGGGCCAACATGGGCTTGAGCATGTTGCCGGCGTCCATGCTGCCTTCGGCGGCACCGGCGCCGACCACCGTGTGCATTTCGTCGACGAACAGCAGAATCCGACCCTCGGCGGCCTTGACCTCGGCCAATACCGCCTTCAGCCGCTCCTCGAACTCACCCCGGTACTTCGCGCCGGCCACGAGTGAGCTCATGTCGAGGGCGAAGACCGTCTTGTCGCGCAGGCCTTCCGGGATATCCCGCCGCACGATCCGCTGCGCCAGACCTTCCACGATCGCCGTCTTGCCAACGCCTGGCTCACCGATCAGCACCGGGTTGTTCTTCGTCTTGCGGGACAGGATCTGAATCACGCGGCGTATCTCGGTGTCCCGGCCGATCACCGGGTCGAGGCGGCCGCTGCGGGCCTCGTCGACCAGATCCCGCCCGTACTTCTCCAGCGCCTCGTAGCTGCCCTCCGGCGTCGCCGACGTGACGCGTTGGTTGCCGCGTACCTGGGTCAGGGCGCCGAGTAGCGAGTCCCGGGTAAGCCCGCGGGCCTGCAGCAGCCGCGATGCCGCCGAGCTCTGCTCAAGGATTCCCAGGAGCAGATGCTCGACGGATACGTACTCGTCCTTGAGCCGGCGGGCCTCGCGGTCGGCCGCATCCAGCGCCCGGCTTAGCCGCTGGGTGACGAACACCTGGCCCGGCGCGGCCCCGGGGCCGCTAACTGACGGCCGGCGGCGCAGCTCGGCGTCGAGGTCGCCCCGCAAGGCGTCGGTATCGACGCCGGCGAAGCCAACTAACCGAGGCGCCAATCCGTCGTCGTCCGCGATCAGCGCGCGCAGCAGATGCTCGACGTCGACCTCGGTCTGTCCGAGCTGGATGGCGATGCTCTGCGCCTCCTGCAAGGCTTCCTGGGATCGTTGGGTCAGCCGGTTCATGTCCATGGTGGTGCGCTCCTTCTGCTCGCGTCCTCCAGCTCTCGGATCCGATCGAGCAGGTCGAGAACCAGACCCAGTGCGGCGTAGTTGAGCGGCAACGTCGCTCGCAGCCGTTGGATTCGGGCGACGACCGCGAGCTGGGCCGGCGCGAAGCGCAGCTCGCCGGCAGCGTCGCGCTTCGCATCCAGGAGGCCCAGGGCGACGTATCGCTGCGCGAGCTGCGGGTGCAGCTGGGCGCGTTTAGCGAACTCGTCGAGGCCAATGGTCCGGGGTGGGATCACGACAGCCAGCGGCCAGCGCGGGTGGGTCATGACTCCGCCCTCGGGTCGAAGGTGGAGACGCGCGACAGTTCGTCATAGAGCTCGCGCTCGCGGCGGCTGAGCCGCTTCGGCACGACAATGCGGACGACCGCGTAGAGGTCACCGGGGGTGCCGCGGGGGTTCGGCATGCCCTCGCCGGCCAGCCGCAGCTGGCGCCCGCTTGAGGAGCCCTCCGGGACTCGCACCTTCGCTTCTCCGCCGGGCGTGGCGACGGGCACGGTTGCCCCCAGAGCCGCCTCCCACGGCGCCATCTTGACGTCGGTATAGATGTCGCGCCCGTCAAGCCGGAAGCGCGGATGCGGGGCGACACGGACTACGAGGTACAGGTCGCCGGGGGCGCCCTCGCCACTGCCCCGGCCGCCCTCGCCGGCCAGCCGGATGCGCTGACCGTTGATGGCGCCCGGCGGGATCGTCACCTGGTAGCTGCGCTCGCCGGATGGTCCGGCCAGGGCAATCCGGTGCTTCCCGCCGCGGTAAGCCTCCTCGACGGTCAGCTCGATCTCCGCCTGCTGATCCGCGCCCGGCATGGAGGCGGTCGCGCCACCCCAGTCGTCGAATCCACGGAAGCCTCCGAACCCGCGGAGCAGGTCTTCAAGGTCGATGTCGACACCTTCGGTACGGACGGTGGACCCGCGACCCCGACCGGTGGACCGGCCGCCGCCTGGCGACGCCCCGGCGCCGGCTGGGGCGCCTTCCGGGATTTGACGGAAGTCCGGCCCGTAGCGGTCATACCGCGCCCGCGTCTGCGGATCGGACAGCACGTGGTAGGCCTCGTTGATCTCCTTGAAGCGTTCCTCCGCCGACGGATCGGAGTTCACATCCGGGTGATACCGGCGGGCGAGCGTGCGAAAAGCTCGCTGCAGTTCTTCCGCACTGGCGCTGCGTGGCACCCCAAGGACTTCGTAGTAGTCGCGCGCCACGACGGCTCACCCCTGCTGACGGGCCACCGCGACAGCAGCTGGCCGCAGCTGCGCTTCCCCGTCGCCGTAGCCCGGGCGGAGCACGTCAACGACGGTGCCGGGCGCCGCATCCGGATCGTCGACGACGGTGACCACTTCGTGTTTGGCGGGATCGAATGGCAGCCCGACATAGATTGACTCGTCGCGACGCGGGTAGCCGAGGGCGTTCAGGACGGCAACCGCCTCGTCTCGCACCGCCTGCACGCCACTCACGATCGTCGCGGGATCGGCCCGGGCATGACTGAGCGCCAGCTCCAGATTGTCCAGCACGGGCAACCATCGGCTGGCCACCCTGGCGCGTTCGTCGGTACGGACCCGATCCAGCTCACGAGCACATCGTTTACGCGCGTTGTCCAGGTCGGCGACCGCCCGGCGCCAACGGTCCTCCCAGTCCGGCTCGGGCGGCGCTGGTCGGCTGGATGCGGCCTGCGGCGAACTTTCGGTGGTCCAGTCATCGTGGTCCTCCGGCGGTGTCGCCGGCTCAGATTGGTCGCGCCGCGCCTCATCCAGGGCGGCCTCGTCGGAGCCCATGGCCGGCCCTATGTCCGGTCGAACTCGGCGTCGATGACGTCGTCGCCCGACGACGAGGTCGAGGAGGCATCGGCCGACGGTGCCGGGCCCCCGCCCCGTCCGCCCGTGGCCGAACTGGCGGCTCGGGCGTTCAGCGCCTGCGCGGCCTGCTGCAGCTCGCCAGTGAGCGAACGCACCCGCTCAAGCGGCGCTTCCTCGTTGACGGCCTGACGGGCGTCGGCGATGAGGGTCTCGGCTCGCGCTCGCTCGTGCATCGGTGCGGCATCACCGAGGTCCGTCAACCGTCGTTCGAGCTGGTAGGCCGCGCTGTCGAGTTCGTTGCGGGCGTCGACCTGTTGACGCAGCGCCTGGTCCTGCGCGCGGTTGGAATCCGCTTCCTTCAGCATCCGCTCGACCTCTGAACGATCAAGATTCGAGCTTTCGGTGATCGTGATGCTCTGCTGCGCCCCGGTATCCCGGTCGCGCGCGGTCACGCTCAAGATGCCGTTGGCGTCGATATCGAATGTCACCTCGATCTGCGGCTCGCCGCGTGGTGCCGGGCGGATGTTCGTCAACTGGAAACGGCCCAGGACGCGGTTGTCGGCGGCGCGTTCCCGTTCGCCCTGCAGCACCACGATGTCGACGGCGGGTTGGTTGTCCTCGGCCGTGGAGAAGATCTCGCTGCGACGGGCGGGGATCGTCGTGTTGCGCTCGATGATCTTCGTCATGATCCCACCGCGGGTCTCGACGCCGAGGGACAGCGGCGTGACGTCGAGGAGCAGAACGTCGGACACCTCGCCCTTGAGGACGCCGGCCTGGATGGCGGCGCCCACGGCGACGACCTCGTCCGGGTTTACGGTCATGTTCGGGTCCTTGCCGCCGGTGAGCCGACGGACCAGGCTCTGCACCGCCGGGATCCGGGTCGACCCCCCGACGAGGATCACCTCGTCGATGTCGTTCGCAGTGACCTTGGCATCCGACATGGCCTGCTGAACCGGGCCCAACGTGCGCTCGACCAGATCGCTGGTGATCTGTTCGAAGGTTGAGCGCATCAGGGTGGCCGTCAGATGCTTGGGCCCCGCGGCGTCGGCGGTGATGAACGGCAGGTTGACCTGCGTCTGGGTCACCGAACTCAACTCGGTCTTGGCTTTCTCGGCCGCCTCGAACAGCCGCTGCAGCGCCTGCGGATCGGCGCGCACATCGATGCCCTGGTCCTTCTGGAACTGGTCAGCCAGGTAGTCGACGACCCGCCGGTCGAAGTCATCGCCGCCCAGATGCGAATCCCCGGAGGTGGCACGCACCTCGACCACCCCGTCGCCGACGTCCAAGATGCTCACGTCGAACGTGCCACCGCCGAGGTCGAAGACGAGCACCGTCTCGTGCTGCTTCTTGTCCAGGCCGTAGGCCAGCGCCGCGGCGGTCGGTTCGTTGATGATGCGCAGCACCTCGAGGCCGGCGATCCGGCCAGCGTCCTTGGTTGCTTGCCGCTGCGCGTCGTTGAAGTAGGCGGGAACCGTGATCACGGCCTCCGTCACCCGCTCGCCGAGGAATTTCCCCGCATCCTCAGCGAGCTTGCGCAGTACGAGCGCGCTGATCTCCTCCGGGGCGTACAACTTGCCCCGTACGTCGAACCGAGCCGTCCCATCGGGACCCGCAACGACGTCGAACCCGACCGTCTTGGCCTCTTCCGTGACCTCCTCGTAGCGGCGGCCAATGAACCGCTTCGCGGAATAGATCGTGCCCTTGGGGTTGAGGATCGCTTGGCGGCGGGCCAGCTGGCCCACGAGCCTCTCGCCGCTGTCCGTGAACCCCACCACCGAGGGGGTCGTGCGTGATCCTTCGGCGTTGGGGATGACCGTTGCCGCGCCCCCCTCCCAGGCCGCGATCACAGAGTTGGTCGTGCCGAGGTCAATACCGACCGCCCGGGCCATGGCAGGTTCCTTCCTTGTTAAGCGTTGGTGGGTTGTGTGTTGCCCTCGGTGGCCTCAGATCCGGAGCCTCCGCTGGAGACATCAACAGTCCGCGGTGCCGAGCCGATCTCCACCCGGCGCGGCTTGCTCTTCTCGGCGACCGGGATGGTCAGGGTCAACACGCCCCGGTCCAGGTCAGCGGCGAGCTTGCTCGCGTTTAGGTTGTCGCCGAGGAAGAACTGGCGGCTGAACTCGCCATGTGGGCGCTCGTCAACAAGCAGCTCGTCGCCCTCTTGGCGCGGGGATCTGCGGCTGGCCTGCGCGCTGACGACGTTGCGTTCCACCGTCACCTGGATCTCGTCCGGATCGACGCCGGGAACATCGATCAGCACGTAGAAGCTGTCGCCTCGCCGATAGGCCTCGGTCGGCATCGCCCGCATAGCCGGCCCGCCGAGCATCCGCTCACCGAGCCGGTCGAGCTCGCGGAATGGATCGAATCGCATCAGGGTCATGCAGAACCTCCTCAGATGGCGGCTAGCTAGGTCCATGCGTCGCTGATTCGACTCACTGTCGCGGCCTGGCACGCGACGTCGCATGGTCCTGATAGGGCAAAGTGGCGGGACGCTTTCGACCTGGGAAGCCCAACCCAACCGCGCAGACCCGGGTAAGCTGATCGGCGACCGGCGGGAGACATGCGTCATGGGAACGATCACGTTGCCGCCAACGGCCGACCTGAGACCGGATGTGCGGGATCAGCTCTCTCGTCTCTACGCGCTGTTCGCCCTGTCACTGATGATGTTCCGCGTCCATGACGAGGACGAGGTCTTCCGGTTGGCCATTTCGGCCGTTCCATCGCTCGGCCCGTTCCGCGTGGCAAGCACGTGCCGACCCCGACCCGGAATCGCAAACACCCCCGAAGCCTGGCTGAGCGATGGACCCGACGGAACCCTCGCGGGGGAGGGCGCTGTCGCGGTGGACGAGCATGGCACCTGGGCATGGGGCTACGCGCTCCGCAGCTTTGGACGGGTGCACGGATACGTCGTCGTCGTTGCCGACGGCGAGCCCAACGACCACGAGCAGTTCCTGCTCAAGGCCCTGATGCACCAAACGGCCGCCGCGATGTCGAACGCGGCGATGTACCACGATGCGCTGGAGACCACCGAACACGTTCGAGTTATCAGCGAGGAGCGGGCTGCCGTCAACGACCGCTTGCAACGTACGGTGGCCGAGCTCGAACGGCAGGAACGCACCCACGAGCGGCTGGCCGAGGCGTCTGCCAGTGACGGCGTGTTTGGCCTGGTTGAGGCGTTGTACGAATTGACCGGCCTGCCGGCGCTCGTGGAGGACCAGTTCGGAAATGTCCTGGCCCGCGCCGGTCCCGATCGTGGGAAATCGCCAAGCAAGCCAGGTCCAGATCGTCTGGCCGAGATCGAGCGTCGGATCGCCGTCACGCATGGCCGGCCCGTCTGGATCGGCGGCCGGATCGTCGCCTGGGCCAAGCCAGGCCACGAAGTGCTGGGGGTGATTAGCCTCCTCGATCCACGACATACCGGCGGCGGATACGAAATCTTCGCCTTGGAACAGGCGTCCTTGTTGCTCGCTGTGGAGCTTGCCCATCAACGAGGCGTCGCTGAGCTAGAGCTGCGGCTGCGGCGCGAACTGGTCGACGACCTGCTGTCCGGCGGTGGCGACGCGAGCGCCTACGACCGGGCCGCGGCCGTCGGTTACGACCTGCATGGTCAGCACTACGTCGTCTCGCTGCGCTGGCGAGGCCAACTCAGCGAACACACCGTGGCGGCAGCCGCCGAACGCGGACTTGGCCGTCAAGGCATCCGCAGCTGGCTACTCACCCGGCGCAACCGGATGTGCGTGCTGATTCTCCCCGGTCGACCCGATCCCACGCCGCTGTATCGGACGATAGCCGCCGAACTGGGCAGTCAGCACTGCTCGCTCGGAGTGGGCGGGGTGTGCGACAGTCCCGCGCAGATTCCACAGTCCTACGAGGAGAGTGTGCGCGCTGTCCGCATCCGGGAATCGTCGCGGTCGCCGGACGGGGCCACGTCGTTTGCCGACCTCGGCATCTATCGCATCCTTGGCACTCCCGAGACCCATCACGAGGTCGAGGCTTTCGTCGCGCAATGGCTGGGACCGCTGCTCGCCTACGATGCCCGGCGGCACACCCAGCTGATGTACACGCTGGCTCAGTATCTCGACTGTGGGGGTAACTACGACCAGGCGGCAGCAGCGCTGGTGATTCACCGCAGCACCTTGCGCTACCGGCTGCGGCGCATTCGTGAATTGACCAACGCCGACCTGGCCGATGTCGACACCCGGCTGAACCTGCACCTGGCCACGCGAGCCTGGAAGTTCATCAAACTGGACGCGCCAGGATCGATGGGGACGTAGTCCTGTCCTGCGCCTGGCTTCGGCGGTCGGCCCAGCGCCACCCATTCCCAGGGCGTCCATGCCGTCCTCCCGCCAGCCTGCAGCGCTGAATACGCGTATTGCTGAGCTGACGACACTGGAGCAGTATCGGTTCCGTCGAGTCGCGCTGGTCCGTTCCCGCCGGGTCGGCGGGGGTCTAATGATGAACCACTCGTCACTCGGTCACATACCGGGCCTGGAAATCGGAACCGGCCGTCATATTTGTGCGCTCTACTTCGGTGACGACGAACGTGACGATGTTCTGTTGCCCTACCTGCGCGACGGTCTCTCCCGAGGGAGCAAGTGCGTCGTCGGAATCAGCGCCGCCCAACCGACAGAGCTCTACCAAGAGATCAACGACGCGGAGCGCTATGTCGCCAGCACCCAGCTCGTGGTGCGCACCTCGCAAGATCCGCTCCTGGCCGTCGAGGACTTCTCGATCCAGCGGCTCATCGAGTTCTGGGATGGAACGGTGCAGTCAGCCCTTCAGGATGGCTACCCGTTCGTACGACTCGGCGCAGAAGCGGCCTGGTGGATGCCCCAGGTTCCCGGCATGCCGGAGTTCATCCGCTACGAAACCGAATTGAATCGCTACGCAGCCCGACATGCACAGTCAATCTTGTGTCTGTACGACCTGACCCGGTACGGCGCCGGAGTGATCGTTGACCTGCTCCGCGTCCACCCGATCATCCTGCTCAGCGGGCTGGTACTGGAGAACCCCTACTACCTGCCTCCGGACGAACTCCTCGCAGTCCAAGGCTGATCTACCAGAGCGATTTCGGCGGACGCCCCACTCATACACGTCATCCGCGGCCGACGATGACTGAACCACGCACTCGCACCACAATCAGAGTCCAGCACGTCCGCCGGGTTGCCGTGAAGTCTCGAATGCTGCAAAAGGGACGCGATCATGACCACCGCCATGCCCATGGCGGCACACGACTACCCCTGCTGAACCTTTCCTGGACGATGTTTGAGCTCTGTGGGTGCTGTGGTTCTTCCTGCTCTTCCGCATCACCATCGACATCTTCCGCAGCCAAGATCTCAGTGCTGGCAAGGCCCTGTGGCTGATCTTCGCCATCGTCTTGCCATTCCTCGGCGTGCTCATCTACTTGTCTACTTGCTCGCGCGCGGCGGCTCGATGGCACAACGAGATGTGCGGCAAGCCCAAGAGGCGGACGCGGCGACGCGCGGCCACATCCAATCTGCGGCAGGCACGTCCACCGCCGCGGACCGGCTGATCAACACCTTCGATCGAGCGTTCCCGGCTGCGGTTGCCTGCTTCCGTGACGACCTCGATGCGCTGTTGGCGATCCACCGGGTCCCGGTCCGGCACCGTATCCGAGTACGGACCACGAACCTGGCCGAACGCTCGTTCGTCGAAGAACGCCGCCGCACCAAGGTCATCGGCCGATTCGGCGACGAACGCGCGGCGATGAAGCTGGTGTTCGCGACCATGATCCGCGCCGCCGAACGCTGGTGCCGAGTATCGATCAGCGACCTGGAACGCCACCAGCTCAAGCTGCTACGCGCCGATCTCGGGATCGACCCGCCGCCCGCAAGCAACACCACCAAGACCAACCAACGCAAGCGCGTCGCCGCATGATCAACCAGGCCACCGATTTACAGGACGCTAAGGACTTGACCGCCGCCTCGCGGAAACCCGGGCTCTGTGTCGCCGCCAGAAAATCCTCCGCGGTCTGCCAGCGGCCGATGTTCACGAACTGGAATTCCGCATTCGGCGTCACGGCCTGATGCAGTGCCGTGTCGACATAGCCTGGCTGGGGCATCAGGTAATCGCGGGTCTTCTCCCAAGCCGCGATGAAGCGCTCGGCTTCGGCCACGGGAACCTCGAACGCGTTGATCAGTACCAGAGCCTCAGCCATCGCCCACCGCTCTCGTTGTACCGGTATCCGGCGGGACGTACACCCCGCGGGCCGCTCCGCGCTGTCGGCCCAGATTTGCTGCCACCAGTCGCCGTTCGGCGAACCCGTTACGGCGACGGCAAGCCAGCGGGCGGCATTGTCAGCTGATGATCAGGCCCTTTGCGCAAGAGGATCGTTTGCGGCACCCGCCCGTTAAGCGCCGTGCATCAAAAGAGACGCTCAAGATCATCCGCAGCGAGACGGCTTGAGGTGCCTGCCGCGACCTGCGGGACGTTCGGCCTACGGGCGCCCCAGCGTTCTCTGATCCGCGGCGTTGGGAGCGGTCACCGCGGCTCGATGCGAATGACGGCCCTTCGATGCACTCTTCTCGACGGCCTTCGGTGTCGGCACCTCGGTCTTGAGAAAGAAGGGCACACGATCAGCGCGAAGCACAACCGGCGATGGCCAGCCTGGCAAGCGCCGGTCCGGCGCGGATGCCGAACGCCGTTCCCCTAGCCCGTCACGTTGGGGTTCCGGCAGAACCGGAGGCGATCCACCATCGAGCCGCAGAGCTGGTGAAGCGCTGCAAATGCCAGCTCCATCTCGAATTGCAGACCGGCTACCCGGGCCAGGGCGGCACCCGGACGCCTGTTCCTGGAGATA
Source organism: uncultured Actinomycetota bacterium (assembly GCA_963809815.1). Taxonomy (GTDB): domain Bacteria; phylum Actinomycetota; class Actinomycetes; order Mycobacteriales; family Jatrophihabitantaceae; genus CAVVJA01. The sequence continues at coordinate 86,316 of CAWELM010000009.1, read as the reverse complement.
ATCGAGCAGCGCAGCCCTGCCGCACACCAGGGCACCGGGCCAGGGGTTCCACGGGTTCGATGCGTGGCCCGGAGCGCGACCGTGGTTTCAGTACCAACCTGCAGGCGAAACCGCCCGGCTCCTGGTCCGCGGCCTGGGCCCGGCGGGTCGCCGCCACCGGAAGGAAGCCCCGTGGCCACAGTAAATGTTGGACAGGGAAACAACACAAACGTCGAGATCTACTACGAGGATCACGGCGCCGGCCAGCCGGTGGTGCTGATCCACGGGTACCCGCTCAGTGAGCAGAGATAGTCGCATGTCCGGCGACACGAGATGGGCGGCGCCACTTTTGTCGCCGCCACGCAACCGAACACTCTCCCACGGAGGAACGTCATGTCGAAGGAACAGAACCTCAAGGCGCTAGCGCTTGGCGGCGAGCTCGTCGCCACCCACGACTTCGACCGTTTCGGTGAGTTCTTCGCCGAACACATCGTCGATCACGATCCCGCCGACGGTCAGGCGGCCGGGCTCGAGGGCACCAAGCACTACTGGCGCGGACTCCTCGAATCATTCCCCGATTTCGCACTCGCGCCCGACGTCGTCCTGGCCGACGACGACCACCTCACGCTGGTACTTCGGGTGTCCGGGACGCACCTCGGTGAGTACATGGGGCACGCTCCAACAGGCAAGCGATTCGACGTCCGCGCGCTCCAGGTGGCGAGATTCGAGGATGGGCTCATGGTCGAGCGTTGGGGCTGCACGGACATCCTGGGGATCTTGACCCAGCTCGGACTCTCGGCCTGACCACACACGCGGGAAGACCAACTCCCAGCACCATGGATCGCATCGTCAAACTCGCGAACTCGCTGGATCATCCCAAATCGCGGAGGACCGAGAGGCCAGGGCAAGCGCCCAGGGCATCCCCGGGCGCGATTCCCGTGCCCGAAAATAATCATTTACTGCAATGCCGTCTTCGTCCACTGGAGGAGCAATGATCATTCTTCGCTTCAAAATCCGTTCCAAGCCCGACAAGCGCGACGATCTGATGGGCGCGCTCGCCGAGATCATCACTCCGGCGCGAGCCACGGAGGGCGTCATCAACTTCGACATCGCCCGCACGCTGCTCGACCCTGATTCCTTCATCGCGACCGCGATTTATGAGAACGGTACCGCTCTCGAACGACAGGAATCACTTCCGGAGGTGGACAGGGTCATGGCGATGCTGCCGGAGTCGCTCGTGGCGCCGCCCGAGCGAACGATCTTTGACGCGTCGGTCGACCAGACGCTCGTCTAAATCTGGGACGGCAGCGATGCCGGGATCGCTCGCGACGATTCGTTTTCATCCAACACACCGGAGGCCGTGATGTCCTCCGCAACGAAGGCCGCGCAAGTGAGGCTCGATCGAGTGACACCTTCACACTGCCGTGTCGTACTCGACAACCCGCCGCTGAACCTCATGGGTCCGGAATTTGTTCTGCAGATCCGAGAGATCGTGACGGCGCTCGAGAACGACGACCGAGTGAAGGTGGTGGTCTTCGAAAGTGCCGTCGACGGCTTCTTTCTTAATCACTCCGACTTCCTCGCCCAGTTCGAGGATCTGACCGGCATCCCGCAAGGTCCGACCGGCCTCGAGGCATGGCCCGACGTCCTGGTGCGCCTGACGCGCGCCCCCTTCGTGTCGATCGCGCTGATCCGGGGCCGCGCTTGCAGTGCGAAGAGGAACTGAAGTGCGTCACTCGTCCCGGCTCCGCCCGCGCGGTCAAGTTATGAACCGCTCGGACATCGCCATACACCTTCGTCAGGCCCAGAAACTCGATGCTCATCGTATGCCGGTGCATATCGCCCATCACCTGATCCCGACGTTCGTCGTCACTGGCGGGTGGCACGTCGCGCGTCGCGCGCACAAGCTGTTGAGCCGCATGAATGCCTCGGGTGCGCTGCGGTCGCACGCTCGTCATGGCCGGAGGGTGACCCGGCCTTGCAGGGCGACTCCGAAGGCGACGAACCCGAGGGAGTACGCGGCGACGCCGGTTGGCAGGGCCTTGGTGAACTGCAGGCCGATCAGCGCGACCGTCACCAGGCCGATCGCGAACGGGACGAAACGTCGCCAATGGCGCCACACGCCGGCATGCAGCGTGGCCCAGCCAGCGAGCAGCAGCCCGACGGCCGACAACACCGTCCCGGCGGCGAAGATGCCACCGACGAGCTGTGCTCCGGTGTCGTGGATCGTCTGGTTGCGGGCCGGTATCGAGGCGAAGTGTCCGGCGACGATGAGCTTTCGACGGTGCCGTTATTTCGGGTAAACGACTGCCTGGTTGATATCACTGGTGCAATGCAGGGTCAGCTTGAAGGAGGTGTCCCCGCCGAAGCCCCAATACGACACCGTGTTAAACAGGATATCCGGTACACCGGAGAGGCCGGTGAAGACCTTCTTGGAGTCGTCTCCTGGGACGGACTCGTAACTGTAGTGGGAAACCGAAGCGTCGAACCCGGATTTGTAATCGGAGAACTCCACACCGGATCCGTTGCGGAACCCGGTGTCGGTGTTGTACTGCTTGTCGAGCACGTACGGCGCGTCGACCGGACATGCCACCTTCGGGATGAACTGGGACTGCCCCCATCCCATTGGCTGGCCGATGACGGTCCTTGTCCTTTCGACCGACGTGTCAGCCTGCGACGACGACGCGTGCGACGCGCTGGCCATAGCGGCGCCAGCCAACCCTGCCACGGCGAGCACCGCGCCGACCGTGGCGAGCTTCTGAACAACGTTCATGATTGTCTCCTTCAAGACCGGAATCAGTGCGGAACGGCCCCTGTGGCCGCGCATCTAAAGGTGCCGAGGCGGATCGGGCCTGGGTGTCGGGCGAACGGTCGATTCGTCGGCCGATGCCGTCGTCCGCCGATTAGCGCAAGCGCGCCTGACGCGCCTGAACCGTGGCGGTCGATCCCCTGGGTCGGGCGCACCAGCTCGCTATCCGATTCGTCGGTCCGTGTGACTCGCCGATTTCCGCGGCGGTGCTTGATGCGTGACCCTGACCTGCGGGTCGCGGTCGCCTCCTACGAGTTGTCGATCGCCCGACTGTGGGCCGCGCGAGCCGCGACGTCCGCGGCGAAATCGTCACGCATATGGAACTCGGAGTACAGATCCGCGTTGGTCTCTCTGCGCAGCACGAATGGCAACTGCAGAGGCACATCGGCGGTGTCTACGCCGCGGGTGTTGGCGGACCGTGCCAGGCCGTTCGGTCGACCTGCTCGTCCTCGACAACCCGTCGTAGGACCGCGAACAGGCCGACAGCGTCGTATCCCCGACCGCGTGTGGGAATGGTGGACCGACGTCGCCTCAGCGCGTCTCGCACCCGGTGCGCCCGTCGTGCTTGTGTTCACTGGCTGGAATGAGGACGATCGCTGGCCGACTCTTGTCCGCCGAAGACGGTCATCTGTGGTCCAGGCTTAACATTCCCGCGCAGGGTGACAGCGACGGGAATCCGCCGGACCATAGCCCCGGCGATACCTCGAGTCCGCGCGTGGACGGTCAACACCCCAATGGGAAGCACTTCGCATCCGCGCAGGCGCCCGCACCGGGGCGTCCCTGTACCAGGGCGGCCGGCACCCGCTGACTGCCCCATATTTCACCGACAATGGCTACGCACCTACGACACACCGCAATGGTCGGTCGCCGACAACGGGGCCCGTCGTGCCGTCGGCATGACTCAGTCTCGCCTCGTGGGACAGGGCGTTCAAAGACTCGGCGACGTCGGACTCTGTGGTCGGGCAGGTGTGGGGGCGGCCGATGCGATGGTGTGGACCTACTCGACCAGGTCCACGGCTTCATCCACCGAAAACCGTCGCCCAAGTCGAACGGTTGGCTGCGCGTTGGCCGCAAGCCGCGACCAACCTGGTTGAAGACAAAGCGAACGGCACCGCGGTGATTGACTCGCTCCGTAAGAAGGTTGTCGGCGTCACCCGGTGAACCCCACCGAGGGCAAGATAACCTGCGCCGAGGCTGTGAGCCCGTTCGTCGAGGCCGGCAACACGCACCTACCCGCGCCGTCACTCACCCGGTGGGTCGCCGAGTTCCTTGAAGAGTTAGCGAGCTTCCCCGCTGGCGCGCACGACGATCACGTCGACGCCCGACGCAAGCGCTGCAACGCATCTTTCTGCGGGCCACACGAGTCAGCACGTACCTGAAGCAGCTCGCGCCGCTGTGCGAGAACTGCGGCACACCGACCCTCGCCGCCAGCGGCGACCCGTACACCATTGCGCGCCCGAGGATTCGCACCACCACATGACGGGTCCGCCGCTGGGGCGTCGACACGAATTGGAAGGGATTCCCGCGTAACCGGCGACACCGTAATCACTGTGGTCCCGCGGAAACCGTGACTGTCCCCCCATCGGGGGAAGCGCCCGTCCCGGGATCGGAGATCGGGATTCAGCCGGTTGATCAGCTGCCGGGCTGACGTGATGAAAGCTCTCCAGGCCGAATCCTTGCTGCACGGCCGAGAAACGCTCGGTTTACATGACGAACTCACAGCAAAGGACACGACATGAACATCCCGAAGATCAACGTGAAGCGCCTCGCGGTGGCGCTCGGGGCGCTCGCCCTGGCCGGGGGGGCGGCGGCGGTCATGGCGCCGGCCGCGTCCGCGAGCGCACCGCCGGCCGCCCACGGCGGCCCCGCCGCGACGCAGTCGAAGGTCGGCTACTCCCGCGGGTTTCACATCTACAACTACACAAGCGCGCCGATCACGCTCACGACGATCACCGGCGACAGGAACTTCGAGGGCCGCCCGGCCGACGGCTCGGTGATAAACCCGGGCAGCTACCAGGACATCGAGGTCCAGGTCAAGGCTATGGACCCGCAGGAAGACACGGCCTATTACAGCGATGGCGCCCAGGTCGAAATGCACGTCGACGGCTTCGGCGGCCCGTACATAACTAATTTCCCGTCCGCGGGCGTGTACGGATCGACCGACTACCTCACCAACGCGTATCTATACGACTCGCCCGGGACGGTCAACAACCTAGGCCCGGACCAGAAGCAGGCGCAGGCGGACGCGCTCAACCAGCTGTGCAACGCGGGTGCGGCCAGCTGCCAGTTCACGCCCACCGCGAGGGCCCATATTCTCAGCGATCCCCGCCCCTTCGGCGAGGCCGTGGGGAACCCCTGTGACTATGACGAGACCTTCACGGTCGAGGCCGAGGACGAGGTCGGCGAATCGGACAGCGTCGGTGTCGAGCTCACCGTCGGTGTCGGTATCGAGGAAATCGCCTCGGCCGAGATCACGGCCAAATACGAGCACGAGTGGACCCATAGCCACAAGTTCGCCCAGACCGAAGAACTGAAAGTCCAGCCGCATACGACAGCGTGGTACACCCATGAAGCGCCCACGATCCGGGACACCGGGAACTTCACCGTCACACTCGGAAACACCACCTGGAACCTGACCGGCGTGTACTTCGACACACCCGACCTCACCGATCAAGCACAGATCGGCCTGTACACCCCCGTCGTGAAGAACGGAGCGACCGGCACGTGCCCCAACCCCAACCCTCCGGCTAACAGCTGAATCCGTCCTCAACACCCAAAGGACGTGCGCACGACCGTCACCGCCGAAGAGAAACGCCCCGCCGGAATCCCAGCCAGCGGGGCGCTTCTTATGCTCCAGCGTCGGACGTTACGGCTGAACTCCTTCCGAGTTCGAGGCGAGGCCCGCCGCGATCGCCAGCGTCGCGGTAAGTGCCCGGTCCCTACTTGGGGCCGGGCTTCACTTTCCAGGTTGGTGCGCCTCCGGGGACTTGTGGCTGACCGAGTCCAGGACGTTGACCCTCCACTGCACTCAAACCGAGAGGCAAACACAGTGCCGTTGTGGAATCTGTCCGAAATTCGAGTCGACGCCGCGGGACTGCATCCATAGCCGCGACCGCATCACAGACTTATCGCAGGAGCAACTCGCCGAACTTGTCGCTCGATACTTACACCGAATACGACACCCCGCCCACTACACATTCGTGTCAACGCAGCCAAACCCGTGATCGTTACGGCTTCGGGCACCGGTGCGACGTTCTGACCGCAGATCGGATCGCGGCTCGACTGGCCGCGTCCCGCCATGTGATATTGCGGCCAATGTTCGACTATGGCGCGTGGCCGCGCACGCGAGAAAGCGGTCGTGCGGCTGACCCCGTTGATCCACGTACCAGCGGTTCACAGCGGCGCATACCAGAATCTGCCTCTCTTTGGTAGCAGGGAGTCCAATGTGACCTGTCCGAACACGCCGCCGCTCACCCCGTTCCACAGCGACATCACCCGAACATTGCGATACTCGCCGAGATCAGCGGCGGTCACCGCGACGACGTGGTGCAACGGGCCATCGGTGCCCTCGATCAACACAACGTCGCCAGCGTTGATGGCGTTTGCGCCTGGAGTGTTGTCCGCGTGGTCTACCTGGGTTGCGCCCATCCGGATCAACACGTAAAGCACGCGATCAGCCACGTCTGTTTGCATCGTGGGTACGTCCTGACCGATGTAGGCGCCACGCACCGTGCCGAGCGGGACCAACCCAGACTCCGCCGCCGCTACCAGGACCGCCTCCCAACAGTTGATTGCAGCCGTGAGCGGCGGGGAGTACTCAAGCGGTGACGGACCATTCAGCCATATCGTAAACGCCGGGCTGGGGCCCGGCGCCCAGGTGTAGGCGCCGCGTCGGGCAGCGAGCCGCTCAAGGAAGAGCTGGACTGGATTCCCTATCTGGGCAGCGGCTGGCTCGGTGGGGGGCAGCCCCAGTTGGGTTTCCACGGATGTGATCTGCTGCCGGATCAAAGGCGCGGTAATAGTGTCATGCTGGTTAACCGCTGCAATGGAAGCATCAACAAGATTCTCAGGCGGACCACCACCCGGATACCTCAGTTGTATCTCAGTGAGAAACATTCGTGTGTGCTCGTAGTCCCGCTTGTCTTGGCGCGTCGCGTTGACAGGCAGAGGTGGCAGCGGCAGCCGATCGCCAAGAACTGTCCAGACGGCACCCTCGATGACGGTCATGACCAACCCCCCTCGCGAAAAGATCAATCAACCCCGGTACCTATGGCAAGGCATGCCTCCCAGACCTGCTCCTATTGGGGTACCGGATCGGTCTGACGATATCGGGCCCGTCACCGAGGCGAGCATGCCCGACTTGGCAATAGTCCCGGCGGTGTTTCTTCACGGGTCGATCAGGTGGACGTGCTAGTTGCCGATTCGTTTCGGTCTCTGGCGCGCGTGACCGTCCCCCAAGTCGCCGACAAGCGCCGAACCGATCAATCCGTCTGAGCTCGACCAGCTTCACGAGGATCGCGCGCAGATCGACGGTGTTGGGCGGCCGACCGATCGTTCGCCGGGCATATCGCTTGGGCTACTGGGATCGCCATTGGGTGACTGCTTGCTGACGGGTAGGCCGAATAGGGACCGGAATTACGTATCCGCCTACATCGCGAATTGAGCGGGATGCTCTCGATCTTGATTGGCGGGCGATGGAGACGGAAGGCAGTCGTCGATGCGGTGGCGGAATCGAGGGCGGACGAGCTCGAGTAGGAATAGCGCGCCTGGGCCAACCGGCCCGTCGTCGGCGGTTAGCGCGCCGCTTTGGCAGAGCGCGTCGTCAGCTGGGGCGCTGGCCGCGGCAGGCATGCAGCAACTCGGACATCAGCCACACCGAGGGATCCAGGCACGCGGCGATGAGGGCCTGGTGGTCCTGCTCGGCCGAACCAGGTAGGGTCTCGTCGGCCATCCCCCAGCCGCGGATGGCGTCCAGCGTGTCCGCCCACCACCTCGCCCACGGGCTGGCTCCGTTCACCACGTTGGCGGTGACCTGGTGGCGGATGTTCTGCAGGCCGCACCGGTCAAACAGCGCCGCCAGCTTGCGCCCGAAGAACGGGTCGTAGCCGCGAGCGGCAAACCACTCGCCGTGCTGGTAGACGCGGTGGTAGCCCGCGTACCGGGGATGGGCGGGATCCACCGGGCCGGCGGCGCCCCAGTCGCCGTCCTCGTCGATGAGGCAGCCGCCCGGGCGCAGGCATTGCACCATGTGCTGCACCGCCCGCTCCTGCCGGCCGGCCAACCAGAACAGCATCAGCCGGGAGCAGACCAGATCGAACGATCCCGGGTCGAGGTCATCGATCGGATCGTTGAGAATGTCGTGTCGGCGCACCACCAGGTTGGGCAAATCGAGCCGAGCCAGGTATTCCACATCGATGTCGATCGCCACAACCTGACCGTCCGGGCCCACCTGCCCGGCCAGCCAGGCGGCCATCGACCCCCGTCCGGCGCCCACCTCGAGGCACCGCCAGCCCGGCCTCACGAGCTCGCGCCGGTGGCGAGAGCCCGGATCAAACACCTCCTCCAGGAGTTTCAGCCGCTCGTCCTCGGCGGCCTCCCTACCCTTCGCCTCCAGGCGGTAGCCCGGATAGGGCTCAAACGGCGAATCGACCGGGGAAGGATCAACCATGTCAACGGGCCCCTCGTTGCAGGCGAGAAATGATCATACGTCGGCCATCTGCGCGGCTTGGTATGAGCCGGGCACGGTTCCACAGCCAATGGCCGTCGGCGGCGGCGAAGCCGCGCGCGTCGAGTTGTGAATAGATGACGATTGTCGCGCCGTCGGTGACCGGCATCCCGATGGCGCCGATGTCCCCGGACTGCATCGAGCCCCAAGCGGCGCCGCTGTCATGAAGCCTGCGCTCACGGTCGCGCCGGCAGCGTAGCGTGCGGCGGAAGGAGGCACATGGCACGCGTCTTCATCACCGGTTCCGCCGCCGGGCTGGGTCGAGCGGTGGCTCAGACCCTGCTCGGCGACGGGCACGAGGTCATCGTCCACGCCCGCAGCCCGGAGCGGCTGACCGCGGTGAACGACCTCGTCGGCCGGGCCGCGTCAGCCGTCGTCGGGGACCTGGCCGACCTGGACCAGACACGGGCTGTGGCAGACGAGGTCAACCAGCTCGGCCGGGTTGACGCGGTGATCCACAACGCCGGCGTCTACAGCGGCCCGCAGATCATGCCGGTCAACGTCGTGGCTCCGTACCTGCTTACCGCCCTGATCGATCGCCCGCACCGGCTCGTATACCTCAGCAGCGGCATGCACCGCGGTGGGCGAGCCGATGTCGCCGGCGTGGACTGGAGCGGAAGGCACCGGACCGGCTCCTACTCGGACAGCAAACTGTTCGTAACGACCCTCGCAGTCGCTGTCGCTCGCATCTGGCCCGATGTGTATAGCAACGCCGTCGATCCCGGCTGGGTGCCCACCAGAATGGGCGGACCAGGTGCTCCCGACGATCTCCGGCTCGGGCACCTAACCCAAGAATGGCTTGCCACCAGTGACGAACCCGAGGCGCGCAGCAGCGGCGGATACTGGTATCACCAGCGGCTCCGCCCCCCGCACCCGGCCGCCCGCAATACAAACTTTCAAGACAGCTTGCTCGAGGCGTTGGCCCGCTTCACAGCCGCGCCGCTGACCTGAACCCATTCCGGCGATGGCTTCTGCTGGTTGTCACCGGTTGTAGCGTGTGGTGCACCGTCCACGGAGGAGGCGATGTCGGTGACCGCTGCCGATGCTCCGCGGCTGACTGTGATGGAGCCAGGCGCCGGCCGGGTGGGTGATCTGGGTTCGATCGGTGTGCAGTTCAAGCTGTGGGGCGAGGACACCAACGGTGAGGTGTCGGTGGTGGAGCACCCGTTCCCGGTCGGTGCGCTGGTGCCGCCGCATCTGCACACCCGAGAAGATGAGTATTCGATTGTCACGGAGGGCGAGATTGGTTTCCGGTCCGGGTCCCGCCAGGTGGTGTTGGCGGCCGGCGGGTACATCACCAAGCCGCGTGGAGAGATGCACACGATGTGGAACGCCGGCCCCGTGCCGGCGCGCATGATCGAGATCATCAGCCCGGCCGGGTTCGAACACTTTTTCCGGGAGATGGCGGAGCTGCTTGCCGCCGACTCGCCGGACCTCACGCAGATCCCCGGACTAGCCGAGCGATACGGCCTACAGTTTGGTCCACCGGACTGGGTGAGCGACCTGGTCTCCGCGTACGGGTTGACCCCACCAAGCTGACGGCCCGGCGGCGGTCGCGGCGCAAGGTACCTCCCGATTCCATCACGCCCGCTGAGCGACACATCAGCGGCATGTCTGGTAATGGGCTCGTTCGTGGAAGCGCAAATAGGAATTCATATGCGCGCACGTCGCAACCGCGCAAGGCCGCACCGATCGACGGTTGCCGAGCGCACATGACCGCAGCTTTTCGGTGCGTTTCGTTCGCTCGGCCGCCATGGACTGCGCCGTTGCTAACACCAGTGATCTGGCGCATCGCCAAGTAGCCGAAGATCTGAGCGGCGCGGTTGCCGGAGGATGCGGCTACGTGGCGGCCGCCCTGACCGACCTGTCCGCCTTCGACCCACAGAATCCGGAGAGCCGCAGCCTGGCAGCATCAGCCGGCGAGTCGTCATACCCAGGACCGTGACGGGTAGCCCGGGACACACCGAAGCCTCTATCAGACCCGGGATGATTCACTGTGCCTCGCGTACTGCGAAGCGCATGTGGGTAACGGCGACACCCGGAATCACCGTCGGGTTGCCGAGTACGGCTGGCGTGCCGGCGAGGTGGTCAAAGAGTCGAACTCCGGAGCCAAGAAGAACCGCCGCGATGTCGACGTCGATTTCGTCGAGGAGGCCAGCATTCAGGCACTGCTGGATGGTGTCAGCGCCGTGGACCCCAACGGACTTCCCGGCGGCCGCGGCCTTGGCTTGGCTCACTGCGCTTTCGATGCCGGCGGTCACGAAGTGGACGGTCGAGTTGGGTCGCGGCCATCCGGCGGGGATGTGATGGGTAAGGACGAACGCTGGTCCCCACGCGTGATTTCCTGGCCCCAGCCTTAGGCGATGTCGAAAGTGCGTCGACCGGTGAGCACGGCACCAAGTCCGGACGCGAGACCGCGAAGGTGCTCGGCGCTCGGCCCGGACACTTTAAACGTCATGGGGTTCGACCCTCCGGTGTGGATTTCGACGTCCCCCAAGGTGTAGTACCAGTCGAACACTTCGGCCACGCCATCGTTGCGGCGGCTACGTAGCCATCCAGTGACATAGACATGATTGCGACAACCCTTCGACATTGCGATACTCCTTTTCGCAGGCGGTCCTGACGACCACCGCACCCACCACGAGCGGGGTCGCGCCGATACGACAACCTGCCACAGAACACTTGCGATGGGATTTGCTCACGGCAGACTGCCCGATCGATGCCCGGTCGCAGAAGGCACCAGACGCTCCAACGAAGGGTCAGCGGTACTGCGAGGTACCCCCACAACAGCCTCGTCCACATCAGCGACCTTCACGCCCGCCGACGACGCTCTGCCAGCATCCTGCTGAAAGACCGGGGGTTCAGTGACATTGATCTTGGTCGTCCGAGCGCGAGAACAATCAATCTGCTGGCGTAACGCGCGGCCACTGGACTGGCGTCGAGCGCCCCGAACGAGACGGCTACGGCGTAGCCGGCCACGGCGTGGACTTATGAGTATCTGGTAGCAGAAGGTGGCAGAGCGCAGACCGGAGCTGGTGGACCCGACGTCGGTGCAGATCAGTTCGGTGTTGTAGTTGGCGAGCAGGATTCAGCCACCGAGCTATTCCGCCATTGCCCGACGCGTGCGAGCGACTGCACCACAAGAAACGGACAGAAAGACGGGGATATCAGCATGTCTGTGCTTCCAGCAGAGCGCGCAAGGCGTCGAGAGTCGAGGAAAGCGACCCGTGCGCATCGATCCAGGCGGCCCGGGGGCGGCTTTGTCGAAGCGACCGGATGGACTGGACAAGCGCGCTGACGTCGTTCGGCCCGACAAGCTGGTTGTTGACCTTATGCTCCAGCCGATCTGGGGTGCTTGCCCGTGCCGCGAGACGAGCAGCGAGCGCGGCGGCATCAAGGTCCAGCACGAACTCGCAGAACCGTGCGCCGTGGCGCTCGGCCAACTGCTCCAGGTCCTCGATGAACGCTGTTTTGGCGAGATACTGCCCTACGACGAGGTCGAATCCAGCGAGTAACTGTTCGCTGGCCAACGCGAGACTCAGCCGTCTGGCATGCAGCCCCGAAGCCGAAGGGTCCTCCTCCCAACGCCCAAGGGAGTGTTTGACCGCGTCGATATCCAGGGCGAGCGTCATCCGACTGTCCTGCGCGAGCGCGGAGGCGATCGTCGACTTGCCCGAGCCGGGAGCGCCGTTGATCAAAACCAGTCGAGTCACGGCCCGACAGTAGCGACGCGCTCGGAGAACACCGCTGGGTCGGTGTGACCGAATGCTTCTGACGAATCCACATGCGCGCTGACGCAGGCGGTTAAGCCCGCCCTTAACGGAGATGCGTGCGCTGCGTCGCCGTCATTTATGGCTTCCCGAGCGCGGATTCCAGCATGCGTGGCCCGACGCTTCAACGGCCAGACGGCGCGTCGTTCTGCGCGCTGAGCGTCCGGGTCCACTCGCCGACTCGTGTCCCGCTCGGGGATCCGCGCTATCGGACAGGCGTTCCGGCCAGCGTTCGCCGAGACGGGCAGCACATGAAGAGGGCTGGTCGAAGCCGGCTACCTACAGCGAGCTCATACGGACTCGCGGTCAAGCCGCTCGTCCGGCCCAGTTCGCGGTCAGGGGCTGGAGTATGCGGAAACGGCTTGCTGGAGGAGCGACTGGTAGCGGTTCCAGTCCGCGGCCGGGGTGGCCGCGACGATGACACTGCCGCCGTGTGCGCCTTGGACGAGGCAGGCGATCTCCCGGTAATGGTGAGCGCCGACGCGGGTGACGTAGTCGTCGAGGACACACGATCCTGTGCCACCGACGAAGGTCAGATGCTCGGCGTGTGCGTCGAGCGTGGCCGCCGCCGTGTCGTCGTCGCGTAGGTGCGCGATGCGGAAGGCGGCCCATCCGGGCAGGGTTTCGTCGCCCTGACGCGGTGTCGCGTCGAGGTAGATGAGATCCCCCGTGCCGGCAGGCAGGCCCACTGCAACGGTGCCCGGGTCCGCGGGCAAGCGAACCAATGACGGCGGCGCGGCCAGCGTGCCGGTGCCGTCGGGAAGGGTGAACTTCTGCCACGACGCCGGTGCGGGTTGGGCGACGAACCAGGAGAAGCTCTCTCGATGCGGGCTGTGCTGGCTGGCGACGACCAGCACCGTGCCGGCCGTAGCGGCGGCGATGAGGATGACAAGTAGACCCACCCGGGTGATCATTACGCGGGCCGGGCGGCGTCCGGGATCGGCTGCGATCTCGGCGGTCACACGTTGCCGTCGCCGTCGTTGGGACCGCCGTTGTTGTCGCCGTCGTGGTCGCCGCCGTCGTTTTGCGGGATGCCGGCGGGTGTCGGCGGCGGCGCGGGGGGCGCCTGCACTGGGGGCATCGGCGCCGGCTTGGGTGGTGGGGTGACCTCCGGGCCGCCTGTCGTGATCCGGGCGCCGGCCGGGGTGAGCGCCCGCCACACGCCTGCGTCGAGGCGTTGGCCCTGTCCAGCGGTCGAGCCTGGACCGGTGTCGCTGGCGAAGGTGTAGATCGGGTAGCCGTTGACTGTCAGTTGCTGGCCGCCGTCGGCCCGGTGCAGGATGCCGAGACGCGCGGTCATGCTCGCTGCATCCGACGGGATGGTCGCTGGCGCAGCGACGAACGGCCAGAACTGCAAGCACCCTGCGGTGCAGACCGAGTGCCCTGGCTGGTCGGCGGTGAACTCATACACCGTCCGGCCGCCGCGGTCGGCTAGCACGACGCCGAGCCGGGTGCGCACGGTTTCCAGCACGGCGGGCGCGGAGGCGCGGTGCGGCGGCGCCGCTGCGGCCGTCATGACCGGTGCCGGCGGCGTGGTGTGCGCGGGTACGGCTCGGGCGCTGCTGCACGCCGTCGCGATCAAGGTGACCGCCGCGATCAACGCGCCGACCGCCAGCGGGCTCCAGCGGCCCATTCTTCGGGTCTGACCGTTACCTGACGGTACGGTGACCGGCGATGAGTAGGTGATCATGAGTTGGCTCCAAGGGCTGTTGCTGTTGCCCCTTTGGACGCCCCGCGTCGCGGTGAGGTTCACTGCCGACGGTTCGAGGTGATGTGGTGCACAGTCGCACGGTGGCACGTTTCGATTCACGGCCCACTCGGTGGCCCAACATCGGACACCCGTTAGTGAAACCACCAGCGACGCGCGCAACATGGCGCGGCTCGAATGCCGATACGGCGACATGACTCAGTCCCGGTTGACCAGTCTGGTGACCCGTTCCGGAGACGGGCGACGTGCGGGAACGGCTCCGCTGGACCGCGAACCGACGACTTCCAGACTGATCTGCGTGCACGATTCCGTTGCTGCGTACAGCCACCTCACACACAGAACGGAGATGCGTGCGATCACCGACCGCTCGAATGCCCGGCCCTGGAGCGGGTGGAGATCATCGCGTCGGGGCCGGGCACATTCGACGGCTGCGGCGGCTACTGGCACCTGCGGGGCGGCGACCAGACGCAGCGCAGGGCGGTTTACATTCTCTATCAATCCAGTAGGTAAAGCTCATGTCCGGACTCGTCGCGCGGCGCCATGTGGATCGGCTCCGCGTGATCGCCATGGCGTGTCTGTTCCTCGGCTGATCACATCTGATCGCCGCGGCGGTCGCGGCTCGCGGTTGTCCCGAGGAACCCTGATGACCGTTGCCCTGACTCGTTCCACCCTGCCGATGACCGACCTCACCACACTGGTGAGGACCGTAGCCACGTCGCCGGAGCTGTGGTAGCCGCTGCTGCGCATACCTGACGCTGGCGAGCAGCGGTGGTGGGCCCGGCTGTTCGCCGACGACCGCGTCGACGTGTGGCTGCTGTCGTGGCTGCCCCGACACGCCACCGAACTGCACGACCACGGGCCGTCGGCGGCCGCCTTCTCCGTCGTCCGGGTCGGCTGGGTGGAGGTTCGCGCTGACGCCCGCGGACCGCACCGCGTTCGGTCGCGGCACCGGCTCGGTGACCTGGCTCGCCCCGGGTGTCATCCACGACGTCCGCGGAGGCGGCCGAGAGCCGTCGGTCAGCATCCACTCGTATTCGCCGCCGCTGCGGCAGATGCACTACTACACCGCTGCCGGGCGTGACCGGTTGCGCCTGGCTAGATCCGTGCCGACCGACCAGCCCGAGGAGCCGATTTCCTGACCGCTTCCCTTCGCCGCGGGATCGACGACGTGCTGGCCGAGGCCTGCGCGCGTCGTGACCGCCTCGGCGCCCGCGAGGCCTACGACGCACTGCGGGCTGGCGCGGTGCTTGTCGACATCCGCCCGCAGATCAACCGGGACCTCGAGGGTGGACTGCCTGGCGCGGTCGTCATCGAGCGCAACGTCCTCGACTGGCGGCTCGATCCGGCCAGCGACGCACGCCTGCCGATCGCCGGCTACGACCTGCACATCAATCGTGGTGTGCAACGAAGGCTACGCGTCCAGCCTCGCTGCCGCGGCGCTGCAGAACCTGGGCACACACCGTGCCACCGACCTCGTCGGTGCCTACGGCCTGGCGCGCTGCCGGCCTACCACCACCGAACCCGCCGAACCCATCGACTACGCAACGCACTCGCCCGAGAAGCAGATCACGACCGGCGTGACACCGGGGTTGGCGCGCCGAGCCATCGGCCTGAAACATCACGACATCCTGGCGCGACCTCGACGCGGGGATTCCAGCGTCGACGACCGCGGCTTCGGCAGTAACACCAGCTTGACGAAACGCCCGGTGCATCGCTTGGTGGCGGCCGTTCGAACGGGCCGTAGGTTCGTGGTGGCGCTAGGTCAGTCGACATGGCGCCCGCGCGCCGATGTCTGAGGCGAAGTGGCTCTGGATGATGGCGCGCCCCATGCCGGCGTCGCCGCCCTCGGCCACATGCCGACAATCTCCGTCACGATCAGGATCGCTTCGATTGTTGGCATCTGGTTTGTCATGTCTGGCTGGGCGTCATGGTCAGTGGGGCGCTGCGACGTTCTCCGTCGGCGCGGGGCGGATCGGTGACCGCACTCCCGGTGGCCTGGAGGCGTTCGAAGACAAGCCGCACCGCCATCGAGCCTTCTCCGATGGCGGTCGCGGCCCGTTTGACTGACCCGCTGCGGACGTCGCCGACGGCGAAGATCCCTGGCCGGCTGGTTTCCAGGAACAGCGGCACGTGGTCCCTGTCGTCGAGGTGAGCTTGCGGGATGTTGCTGCCAGTGAGGAGGAACCCGCGGGTGTCTTCGGCGAGCTGGCCCGCCAGCCACTGGGTGCTGGGCTGTGCGCCGATGAAAACGAACAGGCCGCGCACTGCCAGTACTGACCTTCCCTGCCGGCCGGTGTCCAGCAGCTCGACGCCCTCTAGTTGATCTTTCCCGAGCAGCGCGGTGACTTGCGTTCGGGGCGTGACGGTAATGCGCGGGTTCCGCTCGATCTGATCGATCAGGTAGCGCGACATCGAAGCCTCAAGCGTCTCCCCCCGGATGATGACGTGCACCTGGGCGCTGTTTCGGCTCAGGAACAGCGCGGCCTGGCCGGCGGAGTTGCCGCCGCCCACGATCGCGACCGGGTCAGCACGGCAGGCCTGGGCCTCCATTTGGGTGGCCGCGTAGTAGACGCCGACGCCCTCGAACTCGGCCAGCCGGTCTAGGGGCAGCCGGTTGTAACGCGCCCCGGTCGCGATGATGACCGACTTCGCGGTGATCGCATCGCCGTCGTCGAAGCTGACCCGGTGCACACCGGAGTCTGATGACAGCGACACCGCCTTCGACCCCAGCTTGATGCGTACGCCGAATTTCTGGGCCTGCAAGGCCGCGCGCGCGGCCAGCTCCTCCCCGGACAGGCCCGCCGGGAAGCCCAGGTAGTTCTCGATTCGGGACGACGTACCCGCCTGGCCGCCCAGCGCGGTGTCCTCGGCCAGCACCGTCGCCATCCCGTCGGACGCGCCGTACACGGCGGCCGCCAGACCGCCGGGACCAGCTCCCACCACCAGCAGATCGCACACGCCGGACAGATCGGGGTCGCTCGGGCCGGACATGCCCAGCGCATCGAGCAACTCGCGGCTGCCGGGATTCCTCAGCAACGGGCCGCCCGGCACTACGACCAGCGGCAGGTCCCCGACGGGCACATTCAGCTCGCGCAGCATCCCCTCGGCCTCAGGTGATCCCTCCAGCTCCAGCCACCTCGACGCCAGCCGGTTGCGCGCCAAGGCCTCCAACAGCCGCCGAGTGCCGGCATCAAACCGGGATCCGATCAGCGTCAGACCCGAGCCGCGGCCGGTCAAGATCGAATGCCGAAGCAGGAACGTCCGCAGGATCAGCTCGCTAAGACCTGGCTCCTGCGCCATGACCACCCGCACCCGCTCCACCGGAACGCGCAGCACCCGTCCGGCCGTGCTCGCCACCGCGCTCAGGTAAGCCCGCTGGCCGGTGAGCAGCCCGATCTCGCCCAGGAACTGCGACCGGCCATACGTCGCGATAACCGTCTCGCCCGGCTGACCTCGGCGCTCAACGATCCGCGCCTCACCTGCCAGGAGCACGATCAGGTCATAGGTCACATCCCCGTCGGCAAACAGCACGTCTCCCGCGGCCATCTCATGCTCACCGCCGTAGCTGCGCAACACCTCAACCTGCGCTGCGTCCAGCACCGGGCTGCGCCCGGCCTGAGCCTGCTGCGAAGCTGCCCCGCTGCCCCCGGCCGAGGACCGCGGAGAAAAACCAGCTACGTCAACCCCCTCAGGGCCGCCTGCAGGCTGCCTCATCGCGGTCCGACCCCCTCCTCCGAAACACAACCCCCTCCGCCCATGGCCCGCATGGGCCCCCAGGCGGATACGCGCAACCGGCGCGCGCCACGAGCGGCATCCACTCAGCTAGCAAACCTCAGCCCTGGCGCACCTTCCATCGCGGGTGCTTCTTGTTCACCACAACGGCACGACCGCGCCGCCGGACGACAACGGCACCGTCTTTCCCTTTGAGCGACTTCAACGAGTTCCGGACCTTCATCGCCTCAGGTACCTTCCGAACGTGCAGCTCAACGAACCCGACACCAAACGGTATTCCGACGGCCAAGTCGGGCAGCCGGATTGCGCCGGAGCGGCACCGCTCGATCGGGCCACGTCAGCTCCATTGCCGGCGCCGACCCAGCGTTGGAACAGGTCAATGTTCGATAGGCGGCCAGGCGCCGTCGCACGGCATGACGCCGGTTGCAGCCGGTCGAAGATGGCGTCGGCCTGCTGCCTGACGTCGCCGTAGGACCACAAGGCTGCGAACGTGGCCGGACTGGCGCGCGCCGCCGGTCTGCTCGCCGTAGCCGGCCGCCTCGTGGTCGGGCGCCTCATACTCCCCACCGGCGGGCTCAACACAGCCCACGGATACGCGCTCGTGTCGATCACTGGGACGCGCGGCGGGTGTGGCGATAAAGTTAGTGATATGTCACGTAACGGCAAGACCGGCCTGGAGCCCGCCGGCGGATGGCTCGACGTGGACCAGCGGCGGGCGTGGCTGGCCTATATCCGGGTTCAGCTGCGCCTGGCGTATGAGATGAATCGCCAGCTCCTCGCGGACAGTGGCCTGTCGCTGCCCGATTACGACGTGCTGACGGCGCTGAGTGTCGCCGACGGGGGGCGGATGCAGATCACCGTGCTAGCCGCGCAGATCGGGTGGGAGCGCAGCCGGGTGTCGCACCACGTGCGGCGGATGAGCGCTCGAGGCCTCGTGACGTTCGGCCTGTCCGCAGCCGACCGGCGGGTCACCGAGGTGACTCTCACGGGGCGCGGGCGGCAGGCGCTGGAGGAAGCGGCACCCGGGCACGTGGATCTTGTCCGGCGCCTGTTCTTCGGGGGCCTGCCGGCCGCCCTCGTGGGGCCGCTCAGCGAGGCGCTGGAAAGCGTGTACGCCAACATCATCGAGCAGGGCTCGCTCCCGCCGCCCGTCGGCTGGCACCCGGCGAAGGACTGACGGATCGCTGCCCCTGGCACCTGGAATCAGGAGCGGGCAATCGCCGCGCCAGGAACCGGCGCGCGACGCGCCAGCCGCTATTTCCGCGGCAGCGAGCCTGGCGGGCCCAGGCCGGACCTGGCGTCCGCATGTCCCGGTCCTGGGAAGCCGGCTCAGGCGACCCGGCACGTCGGCGGCCTTCCCCGGTCGACAATTACGTGACACGTCATGTTGACCATTAGGTGACGTGTCACGTATGTTGGAGAAGCAGCGTACAGCGAACACGCTGACGTTGCCGTTCGCGACCATGCCGAGGCCGCCACCTGGAAGGAACTGCCATGCCCAACGCGGTTGTGATGACCGGGTACGGACCGCCTGACGTACTGAAGTGGGCCGGGGTCCCGGTGGCCGAACCGGGTGAGGGACAGATCAGGATCAAGGTCAAGGCCGCCGGCATCAGCCCGACCGATCTCGCCCTGCGCGCCGGCTATCTCAAGGCCATCCCGCTGCCCCCTAACGCCGTGCTCGGCTTCGAGGCCGCAGGCACCGTCGACGCGGTCGGGCCCGGTGTCACCGGCACGTCCACCGGCGACGCCGTCACGGCCCTGCTGTTCAGCCTGGGCGGCTACGCCGAGTACGCGGTGGCCTCGATCTGGACCCGCAAGCCGGACACCGTGTCGTGGATCGATGCGGCCGCGCTGCCCAGCTCGGCCGAGGCGGCCGTCGGTGTGCTGCGGCAGCTGAACGTCAAGAGCGGTGAGACGCTGCTGCTGTTCGGCGGCGGCGGATCGGTCGGCGTCATCGCGACGCAGCTCGCGGTCGCCCGGGGAGTCAGGGTGATCAGCGCGGTCAGCGAGCACGACGAAACGCTCGCCCGCGAGTTGGGAGCGACGCCGGTGCGGTATGGCGCGGGCGTGGTCGCCCGGGTCCGCGCGCTGGGCGCGGTGGACGCCGTGTTCGACGCGGCCGGCCAGGGTGTCCTGGCCGACGCGATCGCCCTGGCCGGCGGGCCCAAGCGGGTCATCACCCTGTCCGACCCAGCCGCCGCTGACTTCGGCGTCACGCTGTCTGAGCCCACGCCCGACCGTGCCCCCGGTGCCCTGGATGAGACAATCGCCCTGCTGGCCGATGGCCGGCTCCGCCTGCGGGCGCGCCAATCCATACCCATGCAACAGGCCGCCGAGGCCCACCGGCAACTAGAAAGCGGCCGCGTCCACGAGCGCATCATCCTCACCCTCAACTAGCGGCGCGGGCGCAGCAGCGGCCAAGCCAGCCGCTCGGAACATGCCGCCGGGACCCACACGGAGGTTCGGCCAGTGACACCAGATACGGCGCTCAGCCAGGCGACATGAGCCCGGTTGACGGCTCCCGCCCGAGCGAACTGCTCCGTTATGGCTCCGCGCAGGGCCGGTGGGAGGTCGCGGCGTGATCGTCTCCGGCGTCGTCTCCGGCGACGGTGGCGGCGGGGTGCCCGGGGTACTTCTCAGCTCACCCCGCGACGACGCCGGCAACCTGATCGTGCTCGGCACCGGGCGGCAGCACTGGGCCGGCCAAAGCCCGAACGGATCTGAACTGGTCCCCCTCTCACCCAGCGCTCGTCGACGAGTTCCGCCACGGCAGCTACCGCACCTGACGACCAAACGAACGACTCGGCCGCTGACCGGACGGCGTAAAGCCAGACTCAAGGCCACCGCCTCCGTCCGGACCCCCCGGGTAACACACCCCAAGGGCCCTGACGCGATGAAGATCGTCTAACTCACCATTAGGGAAGCCGGCCCAACCATTCCAATCCCACCGGCAAGATCAACGGGTTGGAAGAACATCCTGAATACTCGCCATGGCCTACGGAGACCGACTCAACATCAACTAGCCATGGCGGCACACAGCATTCCGGACGGGCCCTCCACTCGGACCCGATTTAGCGGTTGTCGCGATAGTGGCTACGCCCGCCTCAGTTCGAGCACAGGAATCGTGCGGACTCCAGCAGTTTGGCGTGCGTACTCGGCGAAGCCTGGGTACCGCCGCGCTTGCTCGGCGTAGATGCGGTCGCGTTCAGCGCCGGTCAATTCGCGGACGGTCACCTTGTATGTCTCGGTTCCCCGTTCGACACTGCCGTCACCGGCGGCGGTCAAGTTGTGATACCAGTCCGGGTTCGTGGGTGCTCCAGCCCTGGTCGCGAAGACGTAGATGATGCCCGGCTCGGTGTCGTGCCGGAGGTACATCACCGGGTTGACGTACTCCCGCCCGCTTTTGCGGCCGCGGTGATGCACCAGGACCATCGGAGCGCCCTCGAAGTTCCCGCCAACCGTGCCCTCGTTCGCTCGGAACTCCGCGATGGTCTTCGCGTTCCAGTCGAGCGCCTCGCTCATCTCGAACTCCTGTCGTCCGCGATCCCGGGCTATGCGCTGGGACCGGATGCTGGAAGGCCCGGCGGCGGGGGCTGACGCGTAGCCGCTCGGGCAGGCTTGTACTGCTACTAGGGCCTGAGGACGATCTTGCCGTGGGTGTGGCGGCGTTCGAGCTCGGTGTGGGCCTCGCGGACCTGCGCCAGCGGGTAGACGTTCGCGATCGGCACCTCGAGGTGTCCGTCGGCGATCAGACCGGCCAGCTCGGCGAGCACCTTGGCACCCGGCCCAGCCGCTGTCCCTCCGTCAGTCTTCACCCCGTGCTTCCCGGCGGCCGCGAAATCGACGATGGTGTCGATCCTCTCGGCCGCGACGCCGAGGGCGAGGACCAGCTCGACGTACCCGTCGCCGTAGGTGTCGATGAAGGCGTCCACGCCGCTGGGCGCGGCGGCCCTGATCCGGTCCGCGACGCCGTCACCGTACGCGACCGGGATCGCGCCGTGGCTCTTCAACCACTCGTGGTTGGTCTTGCTCACCAGGCCGATGACCGCGGCCCCGGTACCGCGCGCGAGCCGGACGGCGAGCGAGCCGACCCCCCGGCGGCTCCGAAGATGACGACGGTCTCGCCCTGTTTGGACTGGACGGCGTGTACCGCGCCCCACGCGGTCGCGCCGGCGACGAACAGGCCGCCGGCCGCCTCCCCACGAGACCTTCTCCGGTTTGCGCGTGAGGTTGCCGGCCTCGACCAGGACCAGCTCGGCCTGGGAGGGGGTTGATGCCGGCCGCCTTCACTCGTACCAGGACCTGCCCGTCCCCCGGCCACCGGGCGTTCCACCTCATCGACCCGCAACACGTCGACTCCGCCGAACTCGTCGTACCTGACTGCCGTTGCCATGATCTGTGCATCTCTCTTCGGTTGGAGCCCCGCCCGGCAGCAGCCCAGGCGGGCTCGCCCATGTCAATACGCTGCAGAAATTCCTGCCAGGAGGCGCACTGCCAGGCTTGCCGCCAGACAGGTGAACACGCGTCACCGGATCATGGTGATTCGCCCGGTCGGTGCACGTCAGAACCGGCCTCCCGCGGACTGCAGTGCATGTGCTTGTTTCGGCCAGCCGGAACCGGGCCGCTTGATCATCTCAAAGGCCTATTCGGCAATTGAGCGGATGACGAGAATCGAACACATCAAGATCATCTGGCGAGCGCTCGTTGTCGAAGGTCGCTGGGAAGATCACCTTGCCGGCGAGCTCGGTTAACCTGCTGAAGAAGCCCCGGCCGTGAGGCGTCCATTGACGAACGCGCCGCCGAGCCGCGTCGAGTGGCCGCTCGAAAGTGAGCTACGTGGCCACAGGCCGAGCGAAACGATCGCCTATCTCGCGGATTGCGCGGCTTTCGAGGACGCGCAGCAGGACCGGAGGCGGTCGTTGCCGCCGGGTTCTGTGCCGGCCGAGGCCGCCGAGCCGCGACGGGTCGCCCGGCTGCGCGGTCTGCTCGGCCGGGCACAGTGACGAGGCGTCAACGGTGGAAGCTTCCACACCCAAGGTCGGTGAGGACCTCGCTCGCGGTCCTGTGAGCCGTCCTGCGCCCGACGCGGCGCCCCCGAGTCTCTCAGGGAGCTCCGGGGTTGCTGTGGCTACCGCTGAGACCGACACCGGGTCACGGATGGTTGTCATCGCCTGGGGTCGGTGGCTCGAAGGCCATGACAAGCCGAATGTCCGGGGTCCGTCCACGGCCGGTCAGTTATGAACTGGGCCAGGGCGTTGATGAAGCCGTCCGTGTCGAGGTTCGCGTTGTGGATCGCGATCTTGATGCGCGTCGTTTCGTTCGGGATCTCGCTCACGGGCCGGGGCCGGTCATAGCGGTAATGTATGCGCGCCGAGCGGGGATAGCTGAGGTCACCCCTGGCGTTCTGCGCCGGCTACATCCGTGACGCCGTGCTCAGTTTGGTCGACGGTGCCCGACCCGTGCATCGCTGGTCCTGGTGCTCGACCACGACGGTGTGCTGGCCAGTTTGCGCAGGGGTCGGTAGGTGAACACCGGACGTGCCTTGGCGGTGAGAGACTGCTTGTCGGCTTGCTGGGTTAGCTGAGGGGATGGCATGCGGGGCAGGGGCGTGTGATGCTCGCTGCGGTTGCTGCCGAGGCGTCGGGTGCGACGTTCACTGAGCTGATGGAGCACGTTGCCCAGGGTTTCGAGGCGCTGGGAGCCGCGATTCTGGTGGCCGGCGTGGTCTGGTCGTTCGTGCTCGCGGTGGCGGCGGGGCGGCGGTTCGGCTGGTCGGCAAGGGCTTATCTGGTATTGCGCCAGGCATTCGGCGGGACCCTCTTGCTTGGGCTGGAAGTCCTGGTCGCGGCCGACCTGATTCACACAGTCGCGGTCGCGCCGACCCTCACCAATGTTCTGGTGCTGGGGCTGATCGTCGTGATCAGGACGTTCCTGAGCTTCTCGCTGGAAACGGAGATCGAGGGGGTTGTGCCGTGGCGGAGGGCCCTGGTCAGCGGTGCGGGCACGATCCGCCGGGCCTCGGCTAGCGCGCTGGAGTCCAACACGCCGCCGCCCTGATTGCCCCCGGCGACCCGGACAAGATCAGCCGGGCCCGCCACGGTCGGGGCAGCGGTAGCGGTCCAGCGCCTCAGGGCCGCCGAACTCGTCATGCCTCGCATCATTGCCCGTCCATACGACAAGGTGTCCCGCACCGGATCACCGGGTGGGCGGCCTTAGCCGCAGACATCATGGTTCAGCCCGACGCACACGCGAACAGTCACGTCCGCGGCTGGCGGCGCCTGACCAGCAAATAGTCCGCAAGAAATTCGCGCGCGGTACGCGCCGCGACGTCCTACCGGTCTGCCACGACGTCCAGATCGTCGTCGAACAGGTCGGCACAGTGCGGTCGACGGCGGAGATGGTGTCGCACGACTGATGCGGCCGTCCGGCCCCGCAAGTTGTCGTCCGTCCATCCGCTCATCTGCGCGCTCGGCACATTGGCAACCGACGGCGCAGACAGCAGTTATCTTGGTCGAGCCAATGCCGCATCGACGGTCGAACGGCCAGTCACCGGTTGTCGAGGTGACGTCTAGTTCACGAGTGTCGGCTAGCGCAGCGGACGGAAGGCGGCGCGCAACTCCTCCGAGAAGAGCGCCGGTTCCTCCCAAGCAGCGAAATGACCGCCCTTGTCCACCTCGTTGAAGTAGATGACGTTGGGGTACGCCTTCTCGACCCAGCTGCGCGGGGTCCGCCAGATCTCCCCGGGGAACGTCGTGAAGCCGACCGGAATCGAGACCGGCGTCGGAGCCTGGCCGGCCGCACGAGCATTTTCTTGTCCTTCTTCCCAGTACGAGCGCGCAGCCGACGCCCCGGTGCTTGTCAGCCAATACAGCGTGATGTTGTCGACGATGTGTTCTCGGGTGAGATTGCCCGAGGGCTGTCCGTCGACAAAACCGCGGGCAATCTTCTGGTAGCTGTCCGTATCGTGATCGATCATCCACGCCGCCAGCGCGATGGGTGAATCCAGGAGAGCGTAGCCAATCGTCTCCGGGCGCGTCGCCTGCTCCACGAAGTACCCAGCGCCGGTCGCATGGAATTCGGCGAGCGCGTCGAGGGCGGCACGTTCTTCTGTCGAGGGCGGCGACTCGCTCAGGGCCTCGGCATCGCCCAGCGCCGGCGTGAGAAGGTTGGTGTGGATACCGATCAGCCCGTCGAGTCCCAGGCGGCCCATCGCGTCGGTGACCTGGGAGCCCACGTCGCCCCCCTGCGCGACGTACCGGGTGTAGGCCAGGCGCCGCATCAGCTCCGCCCAGGCCTGTCCGATACGGCGGGGGCCCCAGCCGAGCTCGGTCGGCTCGTCGGAGAACCCGTAGCCGGGGATCGACGGCAGCACGAGATGGAACGCGTCCTCGGCGCGGCCGCCATGCGCGGTCGGGTCGGTGAGTGGACCGATAGTCTCGAGCAGCTCGACAACCGAGCCCGGCCAGCCGTGCGTCATGATCAATGGCAACGCGTTCATGTGTGCCGACTCGACATGGATGAAGTGAATGTCCAGCCCGTCGATCTCGGTCTTGAACTGCGGCAGCGCGTTCAGTCGCGCCTCACACCGGCGCCAGTCGTACTCGGTCGTCCAGTAGCGCGCGAGGTTCTGTATCGCCGCCAGTTGCACACCCTGCGACCGATCGGTGACGAGTTCCCTGGTCGGCCAGCGCGTCGCATTGATGCGGCGGCGCAGCTCGTCGAGCTCGCCCTGAGGTACTTCGATTCGGAACGGCCGGACCGCGCTCTCCGCGCTCCCAATCGTGGTGTCGCTCATTATCGTGTCCTCCCCGTTCGCGTCGGCTGGGCGTCTTGTCGATCGTCGAGTGTCGCGACGACGAAGCGCACATCCCTCGATGACCATAGAGCCGAAGACTCCATGAAGCGAGAGGCGGCGCACGACTCACGCGCGCCGTTGGCGATCGGCAATAACTACCGACGAAGCTTTCGCTCGGACACGCGGCCCGCCGGACTCCGATCATCACGGCCGAGGCGATGCGAGCGCTTAGATTGCCCGATCTGCATGCGTGCCTGAAGGAGCGTTTCTCGGGCATCGCGCCAGTTCGACGTCTAGGAGCGCACTTGTCTGGGCAATATGGCGTACGGCGCGTTGGTGAACGAGGTTCTCGCCAGTCAACAGGGGAAGTTTGCGCATTCTCACCAAAGCTCAAGAGTTTAGCGCGCCTGGAGGGTGCACATTCTTGGAATAGCAGGTAATGCTTAGACACTATGCATTAGAGATGCCCTCAAAAGGCGGCCCCGGCCGGTGCGCCAACACCAGGCCGGGGCCTAGACCGGACCTGTCAAGGACCAGCCGTGACACCCACCCTAGGGGTGCCGTCGTGATCGGCGCCCTTCTTTCTCTCGCCTTAGGTGCCTGGCTGTTGCTTCGCGACGCTCCACCACCCCCACCGCCTGGAAGGCATCTCCAGCAACGTCGCGATCCTCATGGTCCGATCCGACGCGACGACGAGCCGCCGCCTGATCAGCTGTAGACGACCCCGTGCGACGCCCAGGAAACGGGCGGGGCCCGCGGCATCGTGTCGGTCGTGGCCGTTGTTGGTTGGTGCAGGACGGTGCGGTGGATCGGGCTGCCGTCGATGGACTGGCTCATCAGGGTCCAGTTGCCGTTGCCGTCCGGGTCGGGGCTGTCGAAGTAGACGTGGGTGACGTGGATGGTGGTGTTGCCCAGGGTGATGGTGAAGTTGCCGGTGTCACGGAGCATTTGCGGGGCGTCGTCAAGGCACACCTTGGTCTTCGGCGGCACGGTGGCCGTCATGGACTCGTCGAACTCGTGGCTGGTCGTCCACGTGTGGCCGTAGGTGGCGCTGATGGAGACGTTCACCAATTCGAACATCTCCCAGCCGGCGGTGGCGTTGATGCTGACGCTGTCGGTGATGCCGAAGGTGTCCTTCTCGGTGAGGGAGTAGCTGGCCCTCGGCTATCACACGAATGGCTTCAGTCTCGCCGCGACACGAAGACTTGCACAGCGTGTGCTGAACGTCGAGCACCCCAATTTAGGTTAGCTTCTCGTCCGCACACTTCGGACGCCGATTTTCGTTGAATCGCTGCGGGGCTGGCGTCAGTCGGGTCATTCTAGGGAATGGCGAGAATGGACTCCCGCAAATCCTTGATCAGCTGATTCAGGCGCAGTGATGGCACCGTGTAGGCATAGCTGTCTGCGTTTTCGATGCGCTCTTCTCGAAACAAGCGAGCGTACTAATCTTGGTCCGTGTAGGCGCGATCTTCGGTGTTGGCGAATTTGTGAGTTGCTTCATGAATGATACATAGCGCTAGCCAACGCCTCGGATATATGGCCGCGCATGAAACGCAATATATATGTCTCCGATCTTCGGCCGCTCGTGCGAGCCGAACACCTTATCCCGCGGCGCGGCCAGCGCCGCCTCGGTCACCAGACTGACGGGACGAGATCCTTCGTCGAACGTGGACAGAAGGGGTGTCCGACGGCTGATCCTTGGGGTCTCGTGCGGACTGTTCGACGAGGTCTCATACAGTCGGGTGGTTAGTGGCCTCGATGTGGTCGGTAATCGGCTGGGACCAGGTCGTGGCCGAGCTGGAGGTCCCGATGACAGCTGACACCCCATCGTCCGATCACCCGGAGGATCCGACTGGCCGGGATGCGTCGCCCGGGCCTGCGGAGTGGCCTGGGCATGCGTCGGCGCATCTGCTGTCGACCTCGGTGAGCAAGTTGAATCGGTTACGTGCGGCCGTGTTGGGCGCCAATGACGGGATCACGTCGACTGCGGGACTGGTTGCCGGCGTGGCTGGTGCCGCGGCGAGCTCGACGGCGCTGTTGATCGCCGGGGTATCCGGCCTCGCGGCCGGGGCCTTCTCAATGGGTGGTGGTGAGTACACCTCGGTCCGGGCGCAACGCGATAGTCACGACGCGTTGCTGGCCCGTCAACGCCGCGAGCTGGACACTAGGCCGCACGAGGAGCTGGACGAGCTGGCCTATCTGTACGCCCAGAAGGGCCTGTCGCCTCGGCTGGCGCGTGAGGTGGCCGCCGAGTTGAGCTCAGGTGACGCTCTGGCTGCGCATGCTGACATCGAATTGGGCATCGACGTGGAGGATCTGGTCAATCCGTGGGAGGCAGCGCTGGCCTCGGCCACCTCGTTCCTGCTCGGTGGGGTCCTGCCGCTGCTGGCGATCCTGCTGCCACCGCACACCTGGCGGGTCCCGGTGTGCTTCGCCACGGTGCTGATCACACTGTCTGTTACCGGGTACGTGGCCGCTCGGCTCGGGCAGGCCCCCGCCGGGCGCGCCACGGTGCGAAACGCAGCGGTCGGGTTCACCGCCATGCTGCTGACCTACGCCATCGGCACCGCCGTTGGACACGTCGCCTGAACCGTCTCCGCCGATAGGTTGGTTGCGGACCTGCACCTGGCGCAGCGGAATCCGCCGGACGGACGGCGGCAAATTCGATCAACGGTATGCCTGAAGGAACAGCGATCTCGAGCCGTCCGGCGGACAGACCTTGATGCCTACTCGCCGTCATGGAGGCAACAGTCATGTGAGCGACTCATGGCGTTACCTAGGATGTGATGTCGTGGCCGACGTTGCGGTTGCGATCCCGCTGCGGGAGCCGGCACGAGGGGCCCTCTGGGGTTCCGAGATAAGCCGGCTGTCCGGCTTGGACATGCTCCGGGCCTTCGTCGAGCATCGGCTGCCCGATCCACCCGTCGCCCGGCTTGCTGGTTTGCGGCCTTCCGAGGTCGGTCTGGGGTCGGCAAGCGCGTCGATGCCGGCGAGCCCGTGGTGGCAGTCGGGCGCGGGTGTCTTCCTTGCGGGCACGCTGGCATTCCTCGCCGATATGCCGCTGGGAGCTGCCGTGCTTACTAGTGCGCCCGCCGGATGGGGCATGACGACCTCGGAGCTGTCGATCAATTTCCTGCGAACCCCCACCATTCGTTCTGGGACACTCATCGGCCGCGGCCGGCTCATCCACGCGACCCGCACGCTCGGGCTGTCGGAAGCGACCATCGCCGACGGCCACGGCCGGTTGCTCGGCCACGCGACATCACGCTGCATGCTGTTCGAACTTCCCACCGAAATGTCTCCGGCCTACCGACACACGGGTGGCAGTCCGGACACGCCAGACCCATACCTGAGGGCGGTAGAAGGCGACGTTCGCGGCCGCGAGTTCTGGAACTCGCTGTCCGGCCGGGAGATCATGAATCAGATCGCCGCGGGCGAGTTCGTCCCGCCGTGCTATTTGCTCATGGGACTGCGCGGCGTAGAGACCGGCGATGGGGTAGCCACCCTGGCGATGGCCAAGTCGCCCTGGCTGTGCAACGCATTCGGCGTCATCTACGGCGGCGCCATCGCGTACCTCGCGGACGCAGCGATGATCGTCGCCACCGGCAGCACCGTGCCCGCCGGGACAGCCTTCAACACCATCGACCTCAAGGTCAACTTCTTACGGCCCGTCCTTCCGGAACGCGATGAGCTACAGGCGCAAGCGGCGGTCGTGCATCGCGGACGCACCATCTCACTCGTCAACTGCGACATCATTGATGCCAGCGGCAAGCTCGCCGCCCGCGCCACCTCGTCGTTCCTCATGCTCCCAGGCCGATTTTGGGAACATCCGGTTCACGTCGGCGACGAACTGCAGCAAGCGGCGAACACGTCGCCGTCCTGAACCTCCGCTCAGGCCTCAAGACACCACGCCGAGGGCGTCGACCGGCCCGGCGCAGTGGAGCCCGCAGTTGATAGTCCACCAAGGCGAAATCACATCGCTTCGACCACCCCTGCTGACGACAGGGCCTCGCTCGATAATTCTTCATATGTGTTCGTCTTGATCTTTGCGGTGGTGTACCAGAACAACGGCTCGCGAGCGCCGAATCCGCGCTCCTCGACCCATTCCTCGACACGATCGGTGTGCCGTCGTTCTGGGGCACCTCGCCAGCGCGGTGATCGCATCGATGCGAAGCATGTCAAACGCCGCGGGCGTCTTCCCTCGCGGCACATTGAGGTCGGTTCTGCCTGCCACGACTATGGGAAATTGGGCGACTACAGATTTCCCACATAGGGGCAGGCGCTCGACGCGACCTCGTGGGAGCTAAGTTGTTCCCGCCGTCGGGGCGCCTCGGTCGCATCGGCTCGTAGCTTCAAAGTCGTAGGTTCAGAGCACAGGTCCTGCCGCTTCGCTAATGGTAAGACCGCGATCGGAAGCCCTTCGGCGCGCGCGACGCTGACCCCGAGGTCTTGGCGCACTTCCCTAGCATCATTTCTCGAGCCTTGAGCCACACCCTCGCCTAGGCGGCGATAAGGACGTGCTGGTGAGTGCCACGACGCGACGCCGACTCAATCGCGAATGAGTTTCAGCGCCAGCCTGGGAACGACGAAGGACGCGAGAAAGATCGGCAAGAACCTCTTTCCGGTGCATCGGAAGGCGACGATCTCGCCCTCGGCGGCGTCGAAGGTTTGAGTGCTGCTCAAGCTTCGGCCATGGCGGACTTGCACGGTATGACGTCCGGGCTCGACTGGTATCTCGATCGTGTGGTTCATTTCGACCGACCCGACCTGCTGACCATCGACCACGAGATCGTACGGGCGGCGACGGACCTCCGCTCCGATCGCCTTATGCGTCAACTTAAGCGTTGCCGACATCTGTCGATCTCCTCTTATTTCTGAACAGCGTTTCTCTGGCTGCGCGGCGGCGAACGCAACGTGCCAGCGACCGTCATCCACGCCGGCCAGTGACAAGCCATTCGCTGTCGAACATTGCGACCACGACGCGCCATGGCGAGCAGGTCGACGACCGGCAGGGCGGCGCCGAAACCGAACGCCACCCCGAGCGTCGGCGTGATCACGTTGAATGACATCAAGGCGACGATACCGAGGGGGAAGGCTGGCGAATATGCCGAGCTGCTGTGTAGCGCGCAGGTCGCAGCTCGACGACTTCGAGGGCTCGGGCTACGAGCGAGTGCTCGCCCGAGTCAGGCATCGCGATGGTGGAATCGTCACTGCCTACGTCTTTGTGATCCGCAGAGCAGGATCGAACCGGCCTAAGCTGTCTCGGCACGCGGGGGAGCTTCGCCCGCGCGGGCGCGGCACACTGATGAGTGCGTGTGCTTGCGCGCTGGTTGGCACGTGCGGACGAGGTCGGCGTGGCCTCCCAGCCCCGCTCGAAGGAGGGACGACCCGGTGCAGACAGTGTTCGCCTACCGCTCGATCGCCATCGTTGTTCGACACTGGTTCGAGATTGCACCGCAGGACGAAGAGCACGGGTGCCGGGTCGAGCTTCGATCGGTTCCGCGTCTTGTGCATCGCGGAACCGAATCGGCATCACAGATGTTGATCATCGACCGGGCGCTGTGGCGCGCCGACTTGTTCGACCTCGTCGGCGGTGAACCGGGCAACTTCCGTCGTGCCCATTACCACCCGTCCTTCGCCTACACCGAGCCGACTGACCGGGCCTGGGACCAGAGGCTCACGAACGACCCGATGAGCTGGATCGTTGACCGATTGCAGAACCTGGCTGGGACTGTCGACGATCAGGCGAAGGCGGAACTGGATTTGGACTCGGATCAACACGCGGTGCGTCGCGACCTCGAGCAGATCACTCGCGTAATCTCGCTGCGCCTAGGCGAGGCCTGTCCGTCACCGCAGGCCTGCTTGTCGCAGACAAGTGACGTGCGCTACGTCGTGCCGGCGATGTTTGCGCAGTACCGAAGCGTCCGCCACGGCATTGATCCGCGCGAGGATGCGTCGAGTTGGGCCGACGTCGTCTCGCGCCGCACGCTGCTCGCCGAGCGCTGATACCCGCGTCGGGTCGAACCATATCAGCATTTTATTCGAGGAATGCTCGGCGACGACCGGTTCGCAATAATGCAAAATGATCGATCTGGGCGCGGCTGGCCAACTGTGTCGGGTATCCCAGATCGACGGCTCGCGACCGCCGAGCATGCGCGCGTCCGGACGACTCAACCGCTCGTTTGCCCCGACGTCGATATGTGCGGCCAGCTTCGTTTGGCCCACTCGGTTCCGTCGAGGGTTAGGGATTCAAATCCCTTCAGCGCCACCTAGATTTGCTGGCCTACAGCCACTTGCAAGATAATCTATTTTCGCGTGGTAGCCATTTTGGTAGGCATTTGCGTCGAACGGACCCCTTGCGAACGGACCCTGCGCGAGGATGGCGGTCCGCAAGCGGCCGGGCATCGCTGCCCTTGATGAACCGTGAGGCCGAGACCGGTTAACCGTCGGTCAGATAGTCCTTCCGCAAAAACCTAGGGGCTTTCCCTAGGGACGGCGACGACGCGGAAAGCCAGGCTAGGAGCGACTCGAAACGCGCGTGAGACGCTACGGATCGTTGCCTTGGCGTCTCGGGCTGCCGCACGTGGGTCCGGATGACGGGTGGAGCGCTATGACGGGACGTCAGGGTTGTGGTCGGCGCGGGCTGCGGCGGATGCGCGTCCGGCGTATGCGAGCGGCGTTCGGGCTCTCGATGGACTTCGAGGTGTTCCTGGCCAGTCTGGGCAAGGCCAACTGGTATCTGCCCCGCTGGCTCGGCAAGATCCTCCCCCGCATCAGCATCGAGTGCGAGAAGTACTTCAAAGCCCGCGATCGGATTCCGACCGCAACCCAGCTCCAAGCCCCCCAGGTCCCCGCGGCGCGGTCGTAGCCGCCGGCCGCCGCACCGGCGAGACGACTGCCCGAGTTCATCGTCTGCGCCCCCGCGCGGGCGTACCCGGCCTCACCGTCCGGCGAGCCGGCCATGACACCAGCAGAGGAGAACAACCGATGTCAGGCAACAAGTCATCACCAGCCCAAGCCGAGGTCGCCGCCCTCCCGGCGGCCACGACCCAACCGCACGACCCGGCCGGCCACCGCGCGATCAGCCGCCGGCCCGCTGACCTTCCGCGGGCGACGGTGCGGAAGAAGACCGCCCGGTATGCATCTCCGTTGCTGCTCGGCGCAGCCATGGCAGCGGCCCTGGGTATGGCTGCGCCGGCTATGGCCAGCCCGGTCACCGGTCATGACGCCACCAGCACCGGGTCCATCTCCCCGATCTTGAAGCATGGGGATATCGTCACCGGCGTTCGCGGCACGACGAACGGAAAGGTCATCCTGACGGGCTCGCAAGCTAACGGTGACGGCACCCAGAACACCAAGCCGTTCCTCCACGAGAGCCCGCTCACGGGAGCCGCGAGAAGGGTCTCGGCGCTGACACCGCCGTTCGCAGGCTTCGAGACCGGGACGTTCTACGGTCCGGACACCAGCGCCTACAACCCGGACACCATCCCGGCGGGCCAGGTCCGCGCCGTCGGAAGCTACCGGACGTCGCGAAGTGGCGGTGTCCTCAACCACGGCATGATCTACCTCGGGCCGGTCAGCGGCCAGGGTGGCTCCTGGACAAAGATCGACGTGCCCACCGATGGCAGCGACACGGTTGGCGGCGTGCGGGCCTGCCCCCAGGACTCGCCAGACTGTTTGGTGATGGACACCATCGCCCATAGCACGATGGGCGATCTGGTGGTGGGCAACTACGACCTCAACCTCGGCCAGGGGGTATCCGGCAACGCGTTCATCTACAACATGTCCACCCGTCAGTGGACGCTGCTGCAACTGGGCGGAAGCCTGGCCAGCGGGACCACGCTGTATGGCATCTGGCAGAACGGCGGCCCCGGCAGCCCCAACTACACCCTGGCCGGCGGCTCGTTCGCGCACGGTTCCTCGCCGCACGGAAACATGCGGGCGTTCTTGATGAACTACAACGAACGGACCGGGGTCTTCGGCACGCCACAGTTCTACAACTACGGCAATACCCCGCAGCTGTTCACCCATTTCGACGGGATCACCGCCGTGCCGGGCGGGTTCAACCTCGCGACCATCAGCTCGGCTCAGGCCTCGTCCATGGCGTTCGTCCCGGCCACCGACGGCGACTGGCCTTCGTTCGGCCACGCGACGTGGTATCCCATCGATGTCGCGGCAAGCCGGCTGTGTTCTCCAGACGGCTGCAGCATGGTGACCGCCAACACCGTATTCCAGAACCAGGTGATGGGGCTCTATCTGCATGACTCCATTCCCGGCACCTATCTCGCCAAAGTCCCCATGCCGTGACGCTGATCTGGCTTGTTACTCCACTCCACTAGGCAACTGAAGACAGCCGGTACACAGTTCGCTGATCGACAGCCAGATCCCCGCGGCGATGACATCCAGATCGTTATGGCCGCGGGGCGGCGCCGAGCCCGGTGAACAATGACCCGGTCGCGCTGCGGGTACACCCGCAGCGCGAGCCGGTCCGATTCCGCCATTGAGCAGGGTCCGCCGGTCAACTTTCGCCGACCAGATCCCGCTTCAGAAACGCGCAGCCCAAACGCTCAGGCCGGCGCCGGAGCCAACAGAATGACCATTGGCTCAGAACACGCCATTCTGCGCCTCTCCAATGGCCGGACCAAGGGACTCTGTTCCAGTACAGAGCGAGACGGCTAAATGCGCACGACGTGCGGCATCAGCGAGCGGTGCCTAGGCCTTGGCCTCACCCGCAAACGCAACGAAGGCAAGCGCATTGCGAGCGGCTCAAGCGGGCAGCGGGCGACGTCGACGTGAACACGCCGCGGGGACGACCTGATGCACCGAGCTGAGGCGACCTCTGCCACGATACGATCCGATGGTGGCGGTGCCCCGCTGGTCAGCACGGTCTCGGTCGTCAATGCCAGGGCTGGGGCGAAGAATTCACCGCGCGATTGCATAGTGGGCGATTGCATATTCTGCGACGTGGAATTCCACGTGCTGATTGTCCACGTCCGCAACGACGAGCACGCCAAGTCCTGCTGACCGCATGGCCTGCTTGAGCGTGCCGCGGTGCTTGCCGTTCCGGGCGCTGTTTGGTTAGCGGGTAGTCAGTGCGTCCGCTGAACGGCGGATACCGCGATCATCCGTTGCATCGACCAGGTGGCCGATATGACTCGACATCGTTGTGATTGAAGCTGCTCTGGATGACTCCCTCGGCAAATCGTGACGAGGGTGAGACAGAGGAGAGACGATGACCGCGACGATGACCGTGCGAGACGCGACCGTGCACGACGTGGCCGAGTTGGCTGCGCTCGCGGCGAGTGCTTATCGCGAGACCTATCGAAGGATGGTTGATGCCGGCGTCGTTGATGCCGTGGTAGCTCAGACCTGCAGCGCTGAGGCGTTCACCCGGCTGGTCGAGGCCGCCGCATCGGGGGCCGGATATGTTCTCGTCGCAACGGAATACTCCCGCATCGTCGCCTTCCTCGACTTCCGCTTCGAGGCTGACCGGGCCGAGCTGTGCCGCCTGTACGGCGCGCCGGGGAAGACCGGCCGTGGCCTGGGGTCGAGGCTGATCGTCGCACTGGAACGCCGGCTTGACTGCATCGATGAATACGAGGTGACGGTCGTTGCGGCCAATGTCCGGGCCATGTCGTTCTGGCGGCGGCACGGGTGCGAGCCGGTGGGTCGGGTGAGTGTCGTCGAGCACTTCGGCGCTACCCGTGGCGTGTGTTTCGACTCCGCAGCCGACGGCGGCGATCTGATCAAAATGCGTCGTCAGCTCAGCTCAAGCCGTAATCAGGCGGCCTAACCGGACTGGCGGCTCCCGTCATACCGTCAAAGAGCCGCACCCTCGCAACCGGGATTTCGCTGGCCATCGCAGGCGCCGGCTTGGACGACGCGTTCTGCTACGTGCAGCACCGCGAACCATTGGGCCGGTAGATCATTGGCTTTCAAGGCATGCACTCGTACTTCGTAGAGACGCGGCAGAAATCGACGCTGCCGGGCTGATCTGCTATCAGGCGGCGCGGAACCTCGGCCGCGGTGGAGACTTTCAGTGGTCCTCCTCCGCGGCCCAAGCTGCTCGCAGCAGCCGTGCTAGCCACCAAGGTCGTGGGCATGGCAGTGCACGTGTGTGGCGCGCTCGTGCAATCCTGTGCTCGGCGTGCATCCGGGTGACTTCGCTACCCGCCGGTAAAGCGAAACTCGGCCTGCCACGGGCCGTCAGTTTGAACAACGTCCCAGTAGCGCTCAGCAATGCGCTCCGGGTCAAAGGCCGTACCGGCAACGATCTGTCCGGAGATCGTGAGTGTCGCCACGCGGATACCGTCCGGTTCCAAGTCGGCCCCGAGGATCGTCGCGGCCGACCGGAGAGCGGCTTTGCCGAGGGAGACCGTCGCGAGGGTTGGGATCGGATGATCTGCGAATCCACCCCCGGTGACGATCATGGTGCCGAATCCGGCGGCCTTCATGGCCGGGGCGGCCACCTGCGCGACAACGATGGCGCTGATCACGTCGACTGCATAGGCGGCCTGCAGGTGATCAACAGTCGCACTCAACAGCTGATCCGGCGCACCCATGACCGCGTTGTAGATGATGACTCCCGGCGCACGTTCCCCGCGATAGAGCACGGCCAATCGGGCACCCAGCCCCTCGGGATCGCTCGCGTCCGCCTCGATTGTGCCGATCTCAGCGCCGGTGTCGGACAATCCGCCCGCGAGGTCACCCAACTTGTCGCCGCTCCGAGCGACCAACGTGACTCGGTAACCTCCGACGGCGAAACGGCGGGCGACGGCCACGCCCAGACCGGGACCGGCGCCGACCAGTAGCAGGTGGGTGCGGTCGATCGTGCCGACGCCACCGCTTCGGTCAGGCTTGCTGGTAGGTGTGCCTGTCATAGGGGCTCCTGACTCGATGGAACTGGCTCCTACATTTCAGGTCGATATCGCGCAGCTTGGCATCCAAGAATTCCCTAGTCTCAGACGACGATCGCTCCGGGTCCTGCTGCCGTGTCCGCGGGTCCTACCCCGAACGCCACAACTGTGGGGTGGACCAACCGTCGAGCGCATGCGGGCTACCGCGGGCTGCGGGTTATGGGCCTGGCGTGTGTGGTCGGTGGCCCGAGAGCGTTTCGACGGCCTCATCGATGCCGATCAAGTCACGCTCGACATCCTCGAGGTAGAGGCGACCGGCCACGATGACATCGTCGGCGATTTCGAACAGGGTCACACCGCGCATCTCGAACGCCTGCCCGTCGGTGCGGGTGCCGGACCAGTGCCACTCGCTCCAGGTGATCTGCCCATCGTCGACCGAGCGCACCAGCTCGGCGCGGAAATCGGGTATCCCGGCGAACATGGCCGCCCAGTTGGCGCGCATCTGCTCGCGCCCGGTGAACGTTCGGCCGGGGTGGGCCGGTTGCGAGCTGCGGTAGTCCACGTCGAACAGCGCTGCGGAGGCGTCCAGGTCATGGGCGTTCATGGCACTGACGAGCCGATTCATCACCTCGGCCATGCACACCCCCACTGACTTCAGCGAGGCCGCACGGGCTCGCTCATCTATGGTCGCGCGGAGCAAGCCGCGCGGTCTAGCACAGGCGGTCGGCTGGCCGTCGTGGAAGAGCTGTGCGCTTTGGCCGGGCTGCGGTCCGGGCCACACACCCTCACTCGAGACGGGGCTGCGGGCTGCGGCCAGCAAACGAACCGGTCTTCGCGTTCCCCCGGCCGCGAGCGGCCACTCGATATCGACTAATACGCGGGTGATATCGAGGCATATCACCATCGTGATGGTTGTGCTGGACCCCTGGCGCGTGTCCATCACATGCCGATGAGCCCGGATCTCTGTTTAGCCTGTGCGTATGCGGGTCATGCGATCGGGAAGCCACCTCGATGGCTGACGCTCAGGACGTTCGTCGGCTAGCGCTCGCCCTGCCGCACGTAGAAGAGATTGACAGCGACGGCTTTGACTTCCGGGTGGCCGGCAAGGGTTTCGTCTGGTCCTACCCAGAGCGCCGACCGGGCAAGCCGCGGCTCATCCGGATAGACATCGCGGTGTTGTTTGTCGGCGATGAGGCCGAGAAGCAGGCCCTTCTGCTGGGCGAACCCGAGGCGTTCTTCACCACCCCCGGCTACGACGGCTGGCCTTTGGTGATGCTTCGGCTGGCGCGGGTGGACCTCGCGCGTCTGACGGAGCTGGTGACCGACGCGTGGCGGATGCGGGCCCCCGACGCGTTCGCCGCTGACCTCGAGGAGGCCGGCCAGGTGTCGGAGGCAGATCCCGGCTAAATTGGCGCGACCAGTGGACAGCCCTCGAGCGCGCAGACTTCCCCATGCGTGCGGCTCGAACGCGGCCACCCGGCCTCGGTCCCGACCCACCCACCGGGTTGATCAACAGCCCAGCGCACGCGGGCCGGGCATGTGGAATCGCCGATGCCGACCTGATGTCGGGCTGGCGGATCACCCCATGACCACGACGCCGAGGCGGTCATCCGCCATTCGGCCGGTTGGCAAAGAACATGGCGATGTCCCGGGCGAGCAGTTCGGGTTCTTCGGCCGCGGCGAAGTGCCCGCCGCGGCGCATCGGGGTCCACTGCCGGACGTTGTACAGGCGCGCGAACCACTCCCGTGGCGGCTCGCCCTCGGCGACGAAATGATTCGCGAAACTCGCGACGGCGGTGGGCACCGTAACGAAGTCGTCCGGACCGATCGGCACGCCGGACCAGCGGTTGTCGACATAATCGCGCATGGATGACGTGATCGTCTGCGTCACCCAGTACAGCGTGATGACGGTGAGCAGGAAGTCGCGCGAGACGTGCGCGTCGAGGTCGCCGCTGCTGTCGGACCAGGATCGCCACTTCTCGACGATCCAGGCGGCCAGGCCGGCGGGCGAGTCGTTGAGTCCATAGCCGAGGGTCTGCGGCTTGGTCGACTGGATCGCGCTGTAGCCACGCTCCACGTCAGACCATTGCTGATTCCGGTCGACGAACCGGCGCTCGTCCGGCGACAGCTGCTGTGATCCCGGACCGGTATACGGCGGCACCTCCGCAGTGCTCAGATGAATGCCGAGCATCGGTTCGGGGTGATCCAGAGCCATGTAGGTGGTTACCCCGGCCCCGAAGTCGGCGCCCTGAGCGCCGTACCTCTCGTAGCCGAGCCCGCGCATCAGCGCATGCCATCGGTGTGCCGTCGACCGGGTCGTCACCCCCGTGCGGGCCGGCCGTTCGGAGAACCCGTAGCCGGGCAGTGACGGGATCACGACGTCGAACGCCGGCCCGTCGATGCCGTGGCCCTGCGGGTCGGTCAGCAACGGAACGAGCGGCAGGAACTCGACGAATGAGCTCGGCCAGCCATGCGTCAGGATCAACGGGATACCGCCCGAGCCGAGAGCCCTTTCGTGCACGAAGTGGATCGGCGAGCCGTCGACGTCGGCGCGGAAGTGGTGGAATTCGTTGAGCCGGCGCTCCTGCGCACGCCAGTCGAACTGGCCGGCCCAGTAGTCGAGCAGCCCTTTCAGATAGGCCAGGTCAGTGCCTTGATGCCATGCCTCGCCCGGTGCGGCGTCCGGCCAGCGGGTGGCGCGGATCCGCGATCGCAGATCCGACAGCAGGTCCTCATCGATCGAGATCGACATCGGCTCGATGTGCATCGCGGTCCCCGAACTCACCGGCGACAGCGTAAACCCCTAATGCCGCGGAATGCTGATCTAGTCGAGCGCGCGCGGCCGGCCGAAGAACGCGGCGATTGCCGTCTCGAAATGGGCGATCGGGATGCCGTCTTCGCACAGCTGCGGGAGGCTCGCACTGCGCGCACACTTCACCTCATGCTGGTTTCTCAGCGCCCGCCTCGACGGTTGCGCCGGCCGCGCGCCGTTCCAGCTGGCGGGTTTCCCGAATGACGACAGCAAGAATGATGAGCAATATGCCAGCCGCGACGGCAGCCGCAGACGTGCCGAAATTGTTGGTGCAGACACCTCCGACCATCGCTCCGACGACGAAGGCGCCCATCACGGTACCGAAGCGAACGACGTGCCGTCTCGCTATCAGGTCCCGGTCCGCGATCCACTGTAGGGCAGAGACCCCGACGCCTTTTAGAAATCCGGACGCCAGCAGAGTGCTGGGAAAGATTGACCACTGGAGGGCGGCGGCGAAGGCGACGGGCACAGTCACGACGAGTGCTGGCGCGTTGTCCGGCAAGCAGGCTACGGCCGCCAGAATGACGATTTCCGCGCCGAGCACAAACCGCAGCGGTCGACGTACCCCGTCGCGGACGTGCGAACGACCCAATGTTTCGGCGACGACCACTCCGACCACGAAGGCAGCGATCGGGATCAGACGTAATAGGGCTGCGTGCCAA
The DNA here is from genome assembly GCA_963809815.1 of uncultured Actinomycetota bacterium. GTDB lineage: Bacteria > Actinomycetota > Actinomycetes > Mycobacteriales > Jatrophihabitantaceae > CAVVJA01. The sequence goes on along the minus strand of CAWELM010000009.1, from coordinate 46,465 downwards.
TGCCGCGAGGCGGTCTCAACGCCGAACAGCACAACATTTCCGGTTTGCGCGTTCGCGAAGACGGCATGGCTGACGAACGTATATGCGTCGAGGAAACCGCCGACGAATGTCAGCAGTGCTCCGACGAGCAAAGTCTCGTTCCGTGTTCGGATCCCTGTCATCCTCATAGAATTCAGGGAACCGGTGCCTGGCTCAACCGCCGCGCCACCAGGAAGGCGTGTCCGCGCTCGCCTACTCACGAGCCGACGCGACACCGACGGCTAGCCCGGCTGATCCACCGAGCGGGTAGCGGCCGCTCAGCGATCACCGGGCCCGGCGGACGTGTCGGCTGCGAACGGTGGTCGTTGTCGGTGGTGTGGGCCAAGGTCGGTGTATGGCGACCGAGTTTCAGGTGACGTTCGATAGTGCCGATCCCGCTGCGCATGCGGCCTTCTGGGCCGAGGCGGTGCACTACGTCGCGGCGCCACCCCCGGCCGCTTCGACTCGTGGGGCGCCGCGCTCGACGGCTGGGCCGTGCCGGCCGAGCACCGTAACGACCGCGCGGCGCTCGTCGACCCCGACGGCGCTCGAGGGGGAGTGCACCCGCCTGGTCGCGCTCGGCGCCCGCCGGGTGCGGCGCTTGGAGGCCGACGGCATCAACGCCGTCTGCATCGTCATTCAGGACCCCGAGGGCAACGAGTTCTGCCTCGACTGAGTCGGGCGCGAATCAGCTGACCGCCCAGGGAGAGCTCTCTATCGGTGACGCTCGGCTTCGGTCTTCAGTCGGCCGAGCCACGTGACCAGCGAGTTGTCGAGGAGGGTCTGCATCCCTGCGGTGTCGGCATCGACGGGGTCTCCGGCGAAGGACTCGGTGGTGGTTACGTGGACACCCTCGGCGGTGGGTTCGAAGCGCCACTCGTGGGTGCCCGTGATGCCATGCGCCTCGCCACCCCACAGAGTGCGGGAGTGGTCATCGACCTCGTAGATGGTCGACGTCACGGTGAAGCCGTAGCTGGTCCACGTGAAGGAGTTGCCGGCCTCGAACGGGCCCGTCAGGCTGGCGCCGGTCATTTCCTGGTTCCAGCTGGGCCAGGCCTTCACCCGCGTATGCAGCGACCACACCGTGTCGAGCGGCGCGGTGATATCGATCTCGTGGTCGGCGATTACGGGGGCGTCGCGGTCTATGTCGGTCGGTGTCGTCATGGTCTTGTCTTCCTTCATCGGATCTTGGCTGCCGTGGTGTACAAGGCTGCGCGGTAGAGATGCTCGTATTTGAAGTTGCCTTAGGACCGCTCGAAAACGCGCTGGACTCGCTGGGCGATGTCAAATGTCGACCAGGCGCTGAGGCCGGACCGCAGTGCGGCGAGTTGGGTATCGGGCTCGGCGCCCAGCCTGTTCCAGATTGGTCGATGCTGAGCTCGGGGGAGCTCAGCGAGCTGTTCGACGTACTCGGTCCGTGGCGCCGCGCCGCCTACTGGTTGCTTCGCGACCGTGCGTTGACTCTGACCACGACCGGTAGCTCGCGCTGCGCGGCCCCGTCGACGGATTGGCGGGGCGTCTGTCTGCGCGTGAAAAGTTCGCAATACGACCCTCAGCCAGATGAGAGAAGTTGAGGTACCACCTGGTCGTATTGCGTTCCGCAATTACCTCGCCAATGTCGCCTGGCGCTGTCGATAGCGCTGATTGGGGAGATTTGGGCTGATTGTCTCTTGGGGCGCGCTCTCGTCTTCGCGAACGTCGAGCCGCGCCAGCCACACGAGCCCGGCGATGTAGACGATGGCGGTAACCACCACGATCATGAACAGCAGACCAAGCGCTGCCATTTTGATCATCTCTCCTAGCTCAATCAGCGGACCTTGGGTGTTACTTACCCAAGGTCCGCGCATTGCTCACCTGTCAAGCGATGCGGAGCTGAAGATCGGCTCGCACGTTGCCGAACCGGCCATGCGTCAGCACGGTGCCCGGACCGGGCTATTTGCGGACTACCGGCTCGGCGCTCGATGCGGTTGGCGGTCTGACGGTGGCTGCGGACAGGGCGGAGAGCTTGTATGCCCGGCGGCGCGCCACCGCAAGCTGCGGCAGTTGGCCGAGCTGGTCGCCTATACGGGGCTGGCGTCGGAGAGCCGTGACCTCGCCCGGGCCGGTCGTGCCGAGGATCACGTCCCCAACCGAAGTCGGCCTTTTAGAGCACGACCAATCGGCGACGCACAGAAGCTAAACAGCACGACCTGGACCGTTAAGGAGGACCGCTGATATGGCCTCGGGCATCCCGCATAGAAGGCGGAGTCCCGAAGGTGATCTTCAGCTGTCGCGAATAGTCCGCAAACTTGAATCTGGAGCCTCGGCACTGGTCCCCACTCGGCGGCGACCAGCGCCGAAGCGGCCCCGTCACGCATCCTGTCAAGCGCGGGTGTTGCGGACAATCCGTGACGCGCCGACCCACAGCTAGGTCACATCGAATGGGGCCGGTGACGACCCACGCGGTGTGACGCCTTCGACGCCGGTAGCGTTTTACAGTCACGGGCGGGAGACCTCCGGCCGTGACGGCGGCCGACCGGTGAAGCGTCCCTCCCAGCAGCCTATCGGTGGGCCTTTCTGCGTCGCCTGGCCGCGACGGCGCTGACATGACGGGCAGTCATGACGACAGCCCACGGTTGAGTTTGGCAATGTTCGTCCAGCCAACCTGCGGGAATCGCGGGCAAACCTACGGTTGCGGCCTGTCTGAGCACCCCTCCCGCTCGGGCAGGTCGCCTGACCCGTCCCTCGCAGCGAATGGTCTCGGGCCAGACGACACAACCGAGACCTACCCCGACGGCGGCGGCGCAAAACTGCAACGACAACTACCTGCCATGCGTCAAGCCCCGGCGCACCCTAAGCCCGTGCAGCCCGTGCAGTTGTCCCTAGTGCCCATGGCAGGCAGACCACGCCACAAGGGTGCCGGGCCTGCTTGGGCCGGAACCGGTGTGCCAAACCCAGATCACGAGACCAATGATGCCGAGCCTGACGGTTGTGATCACGGTCAGCGGCTTGAAACCCATCGATTACCCCGCGCGGTACTCGCCGGCAGACCGTGTCCAACCGGTCCAGAGATGCGGAGAATCCGAACCGGACGCGTGACACCCAGCGTCAACTAGGTCCCGCGCATCACGAGAAGGGTGTCCGACTTGAGGGGTGGCTGTCTGGGTGGGTTCATTTTGGTGTGGCGGTGAGGGAGTAGTCGGTGACGTTGAATGTTTCGGCTACGCCGCCGGTTGAGCAGATTTCCCAGCCGAAGTTGACCTGGCTGATGGTGGCGTTGCTGGCTACGACGCCTTGGGATTGGAAGTAGTGCAGCCCGTCGAGAATGTCGATGGTGCCGGTGCGTTGGTTGGTGTTGAGTTTGATGATCGGCAGTCCGTCGGTGCCGCCGTAGACGTAGTAGGTCATGGGTATGCCGCCGATGGTGCCGGTGCCCATCTGCCGGGCTCCGCCGCTGCCGCGTAACGCGGTGGTGTCGACCCAGATCATGACTTCACCGGATGAGGTCCAAATGTCCCAGGCTGCTTGCGCGGCCGTGCCGGCGTTTTCGTGCATGTTTTCCGCGTAGGTGCTGGTGAGCCCGGCCAAGGCGCTGATCGGTGTGTCATTGGAGCCGTTGAAGCCGCCGTTGCCCCAGTTGTTGAACAGCTGCTGGACATCGGGATAGGTCAATACCGCGGTGTTACCGGCCTTCTGGGTGCTCGTCACCGACCACTGGCCCGGGTGATAGGCGGTGAGGGTCTGCGGGCCGCACGACCCGGGCGCGCCACAGGCCCACATCTGATTGCCCACATAGGTGTTGTAGCCGTTGGAATTCGTGATCCGGGAATAGTCATACGGACCGCAACTCCCATCCCCCGGCAGATAACACCCCGTCCCCGTCCCCGTCGGCGTAGGTGTCGGCGTGGTGGTATGGGTGGGAGACGGCGTGCTCGCGGTAGGAGCCTTGGTCGCGTCGCCGCCGCCGGTAGTCGCACCGTCAGTCGCGACCGCTGCACCGTTCGCTGGCGTGCCGTTCTCCGGCTCCAGCGCGATGTAGACCCCGACCGCGAGTGCGACGGCGCCAACGATCGTTAGCACTCCCACCACCAACGCCAGCCGCCTGGACGGCAAGGGCAAGCGGCCCGACAGACGTCGGAAACGATCAGACATTGGCATCAGTGCAGCCGATATCGCACATCGGTACCCCCCGGTAACTGATGAATGACTCAACGGGTGTACCCGTGAGTTAGTTCCCGCCTCCGCGTTCTTCTTGCGAGTGAATGGTCAGGCGAGCACCCTTGCATCCGAGGTCAGTCCGGAGTGACGGGTCTCGCGTCGCATGACCGGCTCCCGCTGGGCCCGAGTTCGCGGACGAGCAGGATCAGCGTAGAGCTTAACGCGCCGCCCGCCGCGCCGCCGTCCGATTTCGCCGGTGCGCGGCGCGGGCGATGCAGCCTCAATGCATTGTTAGCTACTCGTGATTGAGAAGTTGTTCACCGTGAAGGTGGCGGGCGCACCGTTCGTCGAGACGAGCTCGAAGCCGTAGTCGATCTGTCCTACCGTGGAGTTCGAGGCCAGCCAGCCCTTGGACATCAGCCACTTGAACATTGCGAGCAGATCAACGCTGCCTGATGTGAAGGTGCTGTCGGCGACGAACGCGATGTAGGTGCCAGTCCGCCACACGGTGTAGGAACGTCCATCAAAGGACACCGTCGCCTGCTTCGATCCGGCCGGAACCTGGTGATAGTTGTCGTTCCAGATCATCATTTCCGTGGAGCCGTTGCCCGCCACGCCGTTGAGCCAGATGTCGTACGCGGCCTCATAGATCCCCACATGCGGACTCGTCTCCGAGAAACTGCTCGTGATACTTGAGAAAGAGCTGATCGCGGGCTCGTTGTAGTCCTTGTGCACGTTCGGGTACGTCTTCACCGCGCCGTCGCCCCTTGAGTTGTCCATGGTCGCGGTGACGTACCAGTTGTTGTATGCGCAAGCGGAGAGCGTCTCCCGCACGTTGTAGCCGGAGACATTCCACATGTTGTTGTGCACGTAGTAGCCGTTGGTGCTCCACCCGCCGTTCGGATCCGATGTGACGAACACCGGGTTGGTGCAGCTCGCCGGTGCCGGCGGGGCTGTGGGTGTCGGCGTGGTGGTGTGGGTGGGTGTGGGTGTTGCGGTGGCGGTGGTGGGTGTTGCGGTGGTGGGTGTGGCTGGTGGGGTGGTGGTGTGGGTGGGTGTGGCTGGTGGGGTGGTGGTGGCGGTTGCCGTGCGGGTAGGTGTGGGTGTCGGTGTGGCCGGGCCGGTGGCGGGGCGGAGCGCGATGGTGGCTGCGGCCGCTTTGCCGCCGTTCGGTGAGACGGTCCAGTGCTTGCTGCTGGCTATGCCTGCGGCGCCGGTACTTATGACCGCGACGGCCACCTGTGCGCTCGCGCCGTTGTTGAGGCTGCGTATCAGTGTGCTTCCGGTCGGCGCGGTCGCGGTTGCCGCGGTCGCGTTCGATCCCTCGCCGAGCACGAGCACCTCGTTGGCCATGGTGGTGCGTACCGACGGTGAGGTGCCGGTTGCCGCGGAGGCCTGCGCGTCGACCGGGGTCTGCGGATCGACGCCGCTGAATGCGAGCGTGATCATTGCCACCGGTCCGGCCGGGGTGAGCGAGGCCGAGAACGACGCCGGTGGTGTGGTCCCCGCCCGGCTGAGGCAGGCGGCCAGCCGGACCGCGCCGCGCACCTGGTCGAGCACCTTGGTCGAGGTCTGGCACAGCACTGCGGAGGAGGCGGTGGTCTCGAGATAGCTGATCACCACGTCGCCGGCGCGCAGGTCGGACGGCGCGGCCGTCGAGGCGGTCGACGCCGAGCCTGACTGGAACGTGGTCGAGCCATGGCGAGTGATCGTGCTAGCGGCGCTCGCCTGCAGCGGGGCACCACCGCCGCGGCCGCCCAGGAGGGCCACCGCAGCGCCTAACACGATGAGCACGACAAGCGCGCGCCGAAGCCGGCGAGTGTGGGGGATGCTGGAGACACGGCGGGCACGGTCCGCCCGGTGGGTACCGGTCATGGGTGCGAGCCTCTCCTCTCGTGGTCGCCCCCAAGGCCCACCTGCGCGGACGCACACCCCGCTGTGATCGGACCACCCGACATAGAACCACGCTTCGGTCTCCGCGCCAAGTCCCCTCGCCGACTAAAAACATCGGCCCAGCTGAGGACAACCCGGTCGCCCACGATCTGCTCGCGCGGATACGAAGCCTTTCGGTCGGCGCAGTCGAGCAGGTCGTGGTGGTTGCCCTGGGCATTGACCTGGATCCGCACTGCGGTGCTAGTCAGGGTGTCCGACTTGAGGGGTGGCTGTCTGGGTGGGTTCATTTTGGTGTGGCGGTGAGGGAGTAGTCGGTGACGTTGAATGTTTCGGCTACGCCGCCGGTTGAGCAGATTTCCCAGCCGAAGTTGACCTGGCTGATGGTGGCGTTGCTGGCTACGACGCCTTGGGATTGGAAGTAGTGCAGCCCGTCGAGAATGTCGATGGTGCCGGTGCGTTGGTTGGTGTTGAGTTTGATGATCGGCAGTCCGTCGGTGCCGCCGTAGACGTAGTAGGTCATGGGTATGCCGCCGATGGTGCCGGTGCCCATCTGCCGGGCTCCGCCGCTGCCGCGTAACGCGGTGGTGTCGACCCAGATCATGACTTCACCGGATGAGGTCCAAATGTCCCAGGCTGCTTGCGCGGCCGTGCCGGCGTTTTCGTGCATGTTTTCCGCGTAGGTGCTGGTGAGCCCGGCCAAGGCGCTGATCGGTGTGTCATTGGAGCCGTTGAAGCCGCCGTTGCCCCAGTTGTTGAACAGCTGCTGGACATCGGGATAGGTCAATACCGCGGTGTTACCGGCCTTCTGGGTGCTCGTCACCGACCACTGGCCCGGGTGATAGGCGGTGAGGGTCTGCGGGCCGCACGACCCGGGCGCGCCACAGGCCCACATCTGATTGCCCACATAGGTGTTGTAGCCGTTGGAATTCGTGATCCGGGAATAGTCATACGGACCGCAACTCCCATCCCCCGGCAGATAACACCCCGTCCCCGTCCCCGTCGGCGTAGGTGTCGGCGTGGTGGTGTGGGTGGGTGTGGGTGTTGCGGTGGCGGTGGTGGGTGTTGCGGTGGTGGGTGTGGCTGGTGGGGTGGTGGTGTGGGTGGGTGTGGCTGGTGGGGTGGTGGTGGCGGTTGCCGTGCGGGTAGGTGTGGGTGTCGGTGTGGCCGGGCCGGTGGCGGGGCGGAGCGCGATGGTGGCTGCGGCCGCTTTGCCGCCGTTCGGTGAGACGGTCCAGTGCTTGCTGCTGGCTATGCCTGCGGCGCCGGTACTTATGACCGCGACGGCCACCTGTGCGCTCGCGCCGTTGTTGAGGCTGCGTATCAGTGTGCTTCCGGTCGGCGCGGTCGCGGTTGCCGCGGTCGCGTTCGATCCCTCGCCGAGCACGAGCACCTCGTTGGCCATGGTGGTGCGTACCGACGGTGAGGTGCCGGTTGCCGCGGAGGCCTGCGCGTCGACCGGGGTCTGCGGATCGACGCCGCTGAATGCGAGCGTGATCATTGCCACCGGTCCGGCCGGGGTGAGCGAGGCCGAGAACGACGCCGGTGGTGTGGTCCCCGCCCGGCTGAGGCAGGCGGCCAGCCGGACCGCGCCGCGCACCTGGTCGAGCACCTTGGTCGAGGTCTGGCACAGCACTGCGGAGGAGGCGGTGGTCTCGAGATAGCTGATCACCACGTCGCCGGCGCGCAGGTCGGACGGCGCGGCCGTCGAGGCGGTCGACGCCGAGCCTGACTGGAACGTGGTCGAGCCATGGCGAGTGATCGTGCTAGCGGCGCTCGCCTGCAGCGGGGCACCACCGCCGCGGCCGCCCAGGAGGGCCACCGCAGCGCCTAACACGATGAGCACGACAAGCGCGCGCCGAAGCCGGCGAGTGTGGGGGATGCTGGAGACACGGCGGGCACGGTCCGCCCGGTGGGTACCGGTCATGGGTGCGAGCCTCTCCTCTCGTGGTCGCCCCCAAGGCCCACCTGCGCGGACGCACACCCCGCTGTGATCGGACCACCCGACATAGAACCACGCTTCGGTCTAGGGGCCAACCCGGCCGTACGACAGCCACGACCGCCCATCCGAGTGCAGGGTCACGTGTCAGCACGCCTACCTCACGGATGGGAACGCGGCGTCGTCGGCGATAGGAACAGGCACGAGTGGGCCGGCGGCGTGGTCGGGTGTGTGCGTGGGAGCCGAGGGCGCCAACAATCGACGCGGCCAGGATGGCGGCGAAGCCGAGGAACTGCCGCCGGTGACGATGCGGCGGCAAGGCCCGGGTAACCGCCAATCCGATCACACCTCGCACATAGCCGAACAAGGGCGAGTGACCATGTGACCCCTGCCACAAAGCGCTTATTCGCCGCCGTTATAGTGCCCTCGGCTTAAGGCTCGCTCAGACATCAGCGGGACCACAGCCCATTGAGACGGGGGGGTCAGTGATGACGGCTAGTCGTGAGCACGAGCCCAAGGGCATCAGCGCGAACAGCACTGAAGCGTGGCGGGTAGCAATGGCTCTCGCCCGTTACGAACGCCGGAAGCGCGGTGAGCGCTACACCGCACGGCACCGTTTGACGCCAACTGAAGGCGGGGAAGCCCACGACACCACCGAGCAAACCGCCTAAGCCGCGGATCAGCCCCTACGGCGAGGGTTTACCACCCTGCCTACTTGCGGCGAACCGCGCTACGGCCGGGTGTTTCGGGAGATCTCTGAAACGAAGCGTCCGCCCTCTCGGGCGGACGCTTCCGCTTCGGGGGCACCCCGCGCGGGGGATAGGTCGCGGGGGCCGGCGATGACGCTAGCCGGGCGCGGATCGGTCGCGCTAGGGCCATGACATAACGGTCATGTATCGCCGATCTTGGCTTTCCCGCGAACTGGAGGCGAGCATCCTGGCCGGCAAGAGGTCAGCGAGTCGAACGGAAATCTGTGCAGACCGCGGCAAAGGCCGTGCGGTCGTCACGTGTTTCCGCGGCGCGAGCAAAGCGGTAACGTCCGCACAGGGCCGTCTGACCCGGGCCTATTGCTGCGGGAGGGACGGGCCAGGCGGCCTGCCCAAGCGGGAGGGTTGCCAGGACAGGCCGCAGCTTGAGTCTGGTCTGCGCCGCCGAGGTCGCATATGCGTCACGTTGCCAAACTCAGCCATGCGCGCTGGGTCATCACTGCCCGACAACGACACCGAGAGGGACGCCGGCAATGCATGGAGTATCCACTCCTTTACATATCCGCAGATCGAGAAGTGGACCAGCCTGGGCTATGTATGATCCCGTCGGCCGGTGGACCGCTCAGATGTCAGCGGAGCCGCAAGGCCTCTTAACGCGGGGTCCGACACGATGGTGACAAGTGGCGCGTACGAGCCGGAAGCGCTCGGCGAAGACAGTCTCAAGGCAAAGTCGATATCGACGGCTGACGACGGCGACGAGCTTCAGCGGCAGGGCGAGCGGTACACGGGTCGACACCGTACCGAGCCGGATCAACACGCGGATGAGCCGGACTCCGTCCAGCCGAGCGCCTGACCGTCCCGGCCGCCGTCCGGCGCTTAGCTCGCGGCGCCGCGATCGGGCGGAGCGCGGACGGGTGTGAAAATTTCGGAACCGGCGAGCTTTCCATCGTCGAGGTGCAGAATCTCCTACCACGGGGTCCCCTCAGCTCACCGACCGGCCTCCGACGTTCACCGGTTGCGCCCGTATCCCGCGGCGTGTCAACGTCGTTCTTGATCGCAGTCACCCGTACGTCACCACAGGCTCGGCCGGATTACTGGCGCAGTGCATCGTGCGGATACGGCCGTCGGGACCTGGACATCTTCGCCGCGCACCTCTACTCTGTCTAATATCTGTATATACAAGTGGAGGCAATCGTGACCCGGACTGTTCCGCAATATCGCCGTGGATTCGTCTTCGACGCTGAGGCACAGCAGAGCGCGATGGATCTCATGCAGCGGCTGGTCACGCTGTTCCAGGCCGGTAGCACCGATCTCGCGCCCGCCCAGATGCGCGAGCCGGTCAGCAATTACCTCGACGTGCAGTTGTGGCAGCGGGAAATGGCCGAGATCTTCTACAAGCTGCCCGTACCGGTCGGACTGAGTGCGGAGCTACCGCGCGCTGGCGACTACAAGGCGATGAACGTCGCAGGTCGCTCAATTCTGCTTACGCGCGGACGAGACGGCGGGCTCAACGCGATGATGAACGTCTGCCGCCATCGGAGCATGCAACTCATGCCGGACGGCTGTGGCTCGGCGCGGCGCTTCACCTGCCTGTATCACGCGTGGTCCTACGGCATCGATGGCCGGCTGCTTGGTGTGCAGGCCGAGGACACCTTCGGCGCGGTCGATCGCGACGAGTTCAGTCTGCTTCGACTCGAATGCGGTGAGCGGGCGGGCTTGATGTTCGTCGGGCTCACCCCGGGCGTGGCGTTCGATATCGATGAGTGGCTGGGTGACCTGCTGCCCGAACTGGAGGCGCTCGGTCTTGCGGACACCGTCCCCTTCAGCACGCGCTACCTGGAGGGCCCGAACTGGAAGGTGACGGCCGACGGATACCTGGAGAGCTACCACTTCGCGTCGCTGCATCCGAATAGCGTCGCGCAAACCGACATGTCCAACCTGGCCGCGTTCGACGCTTACGGGCCGCACATGCGCAACACTTTCGCGCTGAAGCCGCTCGCCATTGCCGCCGAACTGCCGCGTGATCAGTGGGATCCGATGGAATGCCTCGGCGTCACCTACTGGATCTTTCCGGGCCTGGCGATTGCCGGAGGATGGCGCGATCACATCGCCGTGTCGATCATGCTGCCGGGTGCGGAATGGGGTTCGTCGCTCACTGAGCAGACGCTCTTGGTTCGGCATGCGCCCCAGGATGCGACCGAACGAGCCCTGGCGCAGGCCAGTTCGGATTTCTTCCACGACGCGGTTCGCGATGAGGACTATGCGGCACAACAACAGGTGCAGCGCGCGTTGCCGTCGGTGGCCGGCGAATGCCAGGTCTTCGGACGCAACGAACCAGCGGTCCAGCACTTCCATCGGACCCTCGCGCGACTGATCGATGGTGAGCGGTGAGGAAGCAAATCACCGACACGGTCGCGAGCGCGGGGTGGCTACGCTCGGTGCCGTCAGCCGTCAGTGGCTCGATAATCGACGACGTATCGCACTCGATCCGCTCGAGCGTGGCGGCGCACGTATAGCAGCGGAACGCGTTGTGCGTCCGCGGTGAGGCCGTCGCGCACGAGGATCGGCGAACCCGTGCGTATTCGCAGGCGTTCGGCCACCTCGGCCACGGCCGGTTCGGCCTGGAATGCGCGCCAGAGCGTGACCAGTTCGCCGATCTGGTCGAGGATGACGCCGTATAACCCATCATTCTCACGCCAACGTCGCCTGATTCCCTTCACCCGCTGCTGCGTGACCCACGCGTTGGTGTACAGCCAGATTTCTCCGTCGATGTCCAAGGCGCTGGACACGAGGCAGAGCTTGCCGGTTTCCCGGAGCTCCCTCGGCACGCCATGAGCTGGATGATCCATGGCTACGTCAAGCAGGATTTCCCGATAGTGTCGGCCGGCCGCTCGCAGCTGACGCTCCAGGTTCGGCGTGAACGACTCGCGGTTCAGTGGCACCGAAATCGGCAGGTGCGTTCGGTGCGGCGCGACAAACGTGCCGGAGCCCTTTCGCGCCACGGCCACGCCCTCGCGGGCTAGCTCCTCCAGTGCGCGCCGCGCTGTTAGCCGATGAACGCCAAATCGCTCCGCGAACTCCGCTTCACTAGGGAGCCGATCGCCCGGACCGTAGATCCCGTCGGTGATCATCTGTCGGATGCGCTCGCGCGCAATCTCATAGAGCGGGGTAGCGTTCGCTCCTTCCGGCACGCCGCCCAGCGTAGGTCCCGGCCCGTACCACCCAGTGGCGTCGTGGTCGATGCGCTGCAAAAGTGTCGGCCTGCGCGGCTTCGGCGCAATAGAAGGCATCGCGGCGCTCGTCAGGGTAACCTGACAGATGTGGGCAAGAGTAAAAGCCCGTGGCTGGACGGGCGGCGGGCCTGGTCGCGGTTGAAGGGCTGGCATCAGGGCGGGCCTTCGGCCGTGCCGGGGCGGGCAGACGATGGGGAAAGCGCTCTCGACGCGTTGGCGGATGTCGGACAGATCCGTCGACTGCTGGATCAAGCTGAGCTCGTTGCGGTCCGGACGGCGCGGCGGCACGGCAAGTCGTGGGCAGAGATCGCGACCCGGTTGGGCGTGACCCGGCAATCGGCATGGGAGCGCTGGCGGGATCTGGACGAGACTGATGGCGGGTCGACACAGGGACGTGCGTCCGACGATGTCGTGCCCGATGTCACGGCCGCGACCGTGGTCGATCGCGCCGCACGGGCGGTCGCACGGTCAGATGAGATCGAACGGGCAGCGATGGAGCGTCGTCGTCGCTCGTCAATGATCGTGCCGAATGTCGTGGGCATGTCGTGGGACGACGCCCGTCACGCGTTGCTCGATGCTGGTCTGATAGCGGTCGGGCCCGATCCGGATGGGCCGCCGGTCACGGCGCTCGGCTGGCCCGATGCTGTCGTGACGGACCAGAGTCCCGAGTCGGGGGCGAAGGTGCCGGTTGGCACCATGGTCACGTTATGGATCGAGCGGGGTGGTGGCTCCGGAGTGCGAGAGCCACGACGCCCACTTCCGCGGCCTAGGAAAGGCCGGGCCATGAAGGACGATCCGTTAGATGATGCGGTGGGGTCATAGCACACCCTCGACGGGCGATATCGATAGTCGCCAGGTAGTCCGTCGTGCCGCCCAACGGTCGCTCGAGAGCCCTTACTGCGCGGGCTCGCGGAGCACGTCGGCAAGCACGGCGGCTTGGCTGATGTCCACGCGCTTCGTGGCTGTCAGAAGGATGACCGGCCGCATCTGCGCCACCTCGCGGAGGTGTTCGACGGCAGCGGCGTGTGCGGGCTGCCGGAGCTCTGCGCGGTAGCGGCGGGCGAACTCGTCGAAGCGCTCTGGATCGTGGCCGTACCATCGGCGCAGTTCGGTGCTGGGGGCGACGTCCTTGCACCACTCGTCCAGGTGCGCATCTTCTTTCCGAATCCCGCGCGGCCATATTCGATCCACGAGGACCCGAGTGGGGACTCCGGCGGGAGGGTCGTACACCCGGGCGACTGTTATCTGCGGCAGGCCCGCTGACATCGTTGCCTCCTTCACTCCACCTTGTCACCGAGGTGCTGCCCATGTCTCGTGATCTTGGACCTACGACCGTGGGACGACGATAGTCAAAGATCTGCCTGAGTCGTCGCCAGGAGTGGCCCGTCGGCGAGCAACCGGGCCTGCGAGATATCAGAACAGGGTGTATTCGCGGCCGTCGCCGGTCCATGCCGGTTGGATGCGGACCAGGTGGTCGGTGTCCAAGAACTCGTCTCGTAAGTCGGCGGACATGCCGTCGTATGGTGAGGTTTGGCTGGTGTGGAGGGAGATCGCGTGTTCCCGCCGGGATCGCACGTTCGACGTATCGAGGACGGTGGTGATCTGGTCTTCGGGTCGGCCGAGTGCTCCTTGATCGAGTTCAAGATGTTTGCTGTCCGGGCGGACGTCTTCCAGTTCAGCGAGCCAGCGAGCCAGTAGTGGCCGCGGCACGGTCCAGACGTAGACCCGAGTTTCGGGTAGGTCCCGACACGCCTGCACCGTGGCTTGTCCGATGATGGCGTGGTCGCGGTGCCCATCTCCGTAGTCGGGATCAAGGGTGACGACGACGTCGGGCTTGACCTGATCAACGACGTCGCGCACATCGGAGATCACGTCACCGAGCGGCGCTCCGGCGAGCGTTTGCGGCCCGGGTCGGCCGGTCATGCCGGAATCGGCGTAATCCAGCAGGATGAATTGGGCGACGCCCAGTGCAGCGCCGGCGGACCGCAGTTCGTCCTCGCGAAGAGCGCCGATCTCGGAGGCGGAGGTGAGCCCAGGAACATCTCCGGCCTCGCCGCGGGTAGCGCAGCACACGGTTACCTGGGCGCCGTGCTCCGCGGCGAGGGCGATGACCGAGCCGGTGCCAAACGTCTCGTCGTCGGGATGAGCGACAGTGACGAGCAGCCGGGCCGCTTCGCTCATTCGACGCCTGCGAGGAAATTACTTATGGCCGCGGCAGATTCCGCCGGTACTTCTAGGCACGGGAAGTGGCTGTTCGCGGACAGGCGGTGAACGTGGAACCAGTCGTGCTCGGCTGCGAAAGCCTGCTGAGTGGACAGGTACGAGTCATCGCGCGGTTGCGCGTACAAGTGCGCCGTCGGGCATGGTGAGCCGCTTGCCGCGAGCGCGGCGAATTCGGCGAGCGGCGTGGGCTGGGCGGCGAACGACTGGAGGATCTCCCGGCCGGCACGGGACCACATGGGGAAACCATAGGCGCTCATCGACTCGATGTACTGGAGTACGTCGGGACGGTCGACCCCGGCACGCCACAGGCCGAACAGGTGAGCTCGCGTCGCCGACCACTCCTCCGGGTCTTGCAGCGCTTGCAGCGCCTCAGCAAAGCCAGGCGGAGTGCCAAGAGGCATCCAGTCCAGCAGCACCACCGCAGGAATCCGCTCCGCGCCGAGCTTGCGTCGCAGTTCAAGCGCAACCCATCCGGCGTGAGACAGCGCCACGGGCACAACCTGGTCCAGTTGGAGGTTGTTGATCAGCTCGATCGCATCCTCGATCAACTCGTCTGTACCAAAGTCGAGGCCCGTGCTGGGCGACTCGCCATGGCCGCGCCAGTCGACCGACACTGATCGGCGAGTTTCGGCCGTACGGGCTAGCAGCGGCGAGAAGACTTCGCGGCCACCGCACCACCCAGGCAGGTACAACAGGGCTGGTTCTCCGGTCCCGGAGTCGGAAAACGCCATTGTCGTCATGGATTGCATGTTGCCTCCTTGTCGAATACTGCACTATGCAGTATTCGACTATACTGCACTATGCAGTATCGTCAACCGTATGTCGGAGACGAAGCCCACCCACACCTCCTACGCCGTCCTCGGACTGCTCGCGCTCCGCTCCTGGACCACATACGAGTTGGCCCGGCAATCGGAGCGGAGCCTCCGATGGTTTTTCCCGCGAGCCGAACGGGCCGTTTACCAGGAGGCCAAGCGGCTCGTTGCGCTTCGCTGGGCCCGGGCCAAGAAGACGTCGACTGGACGACGAACCAGCACCGTGTATCGCATCACCCCGGCCGGGCAGCAGGCACTGCGCAACTGGCTCGCCGAGCCAAGTGAGCCCACGCAGATCGAATCCGAGGCCGCGCTCAAGGTGTTCTTCGCTGACCAAGCCGGCGTCACTGAGCTGCGGGCGACGATCACCGGCATCCGGGATGACGCGGCCAACGCCCTCCAGCGACTTGGCGCGATGGCGGCCGGCGAATACGAATTCGCGGAGCGAAACGCAACCAACGTGCTCTCCATGCGCCTGATCACAGACCTCCACGAGACCCTGTACCGCTGGGCTGACTGGGCCGACACGGCGGTTGACGTGCTCGAGAAAGGCGATCAGCGAGCAGTTCAGCGGCAGACCCAGGACGCCTTGCAGGCCATCAGCACTACCCGAGCGGCACTCCCGCAATGACGATTGCGGGATGTTCTGGGCCGTGCTGTTGATGGGCTCGCCCGTTGTCAGAGGGGGAGGGCAGGATCGTCGCCATGACAGTGACAGGACGTTTGGAACTGGTCGCGTTCGACGCGCCGAACATCGACCGCATTGCCGCCTTCTACGCCGAGCTGGCTGGCTGGCAGGTCGAGCGGAGGGAATCCGACTGGATCACGCTGAGGGCGGGGGACGGCCTGGAGGTGGCGTTCCAGTTAGCCCCCGATCATGTGCCGCCGCAGTGGCCGGGGCAAGAGCGCCCGCAACAGTTCCACATAGACCTACAGGTCGATGACACGGAGGCGGCGGCCGAACTGGCGGTTGGCCTCGGCGCAACCCGACTTGCCGAGGGCCCGAGCTGGGTCACGCTGGCCGATCCGGCTGGCCATCCGTTCGACCTATGCCAGAAGGACGGCATTGGGCCCGGGATGCAGCTGTTCGCGGTGACCATCGATGCGCCCGACGCGGCGGCGTTGGCTCGCTTCTACGCCGACCTGCTGGGCATGGAGGTCACCTACGACGGGCCGGAAGGCGCCTTCATAACCGGAGACGGAAAGAGCGTGCTCTTTCAGCAAGTCACCGGGTACAACCCACCGCGATGGCCGGATCCGGCCTACCCACAGCAGGCGCACCTGGACATCATCGTCGACGACCTCGACCCGGGCGAGGCGCGAGCTCTCCAGTTGGGGGCGTCACGGCTGAGCGGAGGCGGCAAGACGTTCCGGGTATTTGCCGACCCGGCCGGTCACCCGTTCTGCCTCACGGTCTAGGGCGGTTGATCGGCTCGACGAGGTGGTGCCGGTCATGCCTTTCGCGGGATGTTCGACCGGTCGATGGGGACAGTCGGGTGGCCCAGGGCCGACATTGTTGGAGATCGGGCAGAGTCAGGGCCGGTCCGGTGAGCGGATTTCAGCGTTGATCAACTTCACCGAGTCCTGATGACCAATGCCTTAGGCGTCGCCGTCATAGGGCCTGGCATTGCCGACCGGCCGGTTCCGCTCGGACCGGTAGTGGGGCATCCCCACGTCGAAGTGAGCGACCAACGGGAAAGGGTCGAGAACGATGATTGGGCCAGCTACGCGGTGCACTTTGCCAACGGGGCCACGGGCAACCTCAGCGCATCTCGCATCGCGGTCGGCCACCCGAACACGTTGAAGTTCGAGGTCTTCTTCGAGCAGGGCGCGCTGGCGTTCGGCGTGAGCCGACCGGGTGAGTTTGCGATCGCGACCGGCGGCCTGCCCGGCGACTCGAACGGATTCCGGCGCGTGATCGTGGGCATCGACCAGCCCTATGTCGCCGGCGGATTGGCGATGGATGCGACCGGGATCGGCTTCGGGCACAACGACAGCTTCGTCTACCAGACTCGGGCATTCCTTGACGAGATCGCCGGCCTCGACGAGTTGCCACGCAATGCGTCATTCGCCGATGGGTTGCACAATCTGCAGGTCGAGGAGGCCGTTGTCCGGGCCGCCCAAGAATCCACAGTGACGCCGGTCGGCGCCTGAAGACGGCTGCATGTCCGGTTCCGGACGCCAAAGCGGGGCTGGCCAAGCCGCTGCTCATGGCAGTGTCGCTAGTGGCCACAAGTCGCCGGTGGCGCTGTTGATGAGTGCTGCTCGGCTCAGCCGAGCAGCTAACGGCAGCACGTCATAGACCGCCGCTGCCAGAATCGGGAGTTGTGCCAACGGGGCCCGCGGTGCGAGCGAGCAGTGCGGGAGCCACCGCCCAGGGAGGTAGTGCTTGTGCAGCTCAGCGCCGGTGGCAGTCACGGCGCGAACAATGCGTTCCTGGCGGGTGGCCAGGTCGGCCGCCACGCCGGCCAGCAGCCACGCCCGACCGCGGCGGAACAGGCCGATGCCGTCGAAACTGACATCTAAGGGTTCACCAGCCTCGAGCCCACTCAGCGCAGCAGTCACGCGGGCGAGATCCCAGGAACGCAGCACGGCGAATGACAAGTGCGGCACGTGGCGACCGTGAGTATGCGAGCGCAGGCTCGGCACACCGAGCGTCTCCAGCTGGTCCCACAGTGCCCGGATGGCCCGTTCGCCTCTGGCATCGAACAACAAGCACACCGCCAGCGCCACCTGATCACCTCATAGTCTCCGCAAGCCGAGCTACGAATGTTCACCCAGTGGGCGGCAGCAGCATCGCAGCGGTGACCTGGACGTACCAGTTTTCGTAATCCCGACTGCTCCACTTACGGTCGTGCACGAGCCAGAGGTAGATGCGCGAGTCCATGTGGGTTGCAAGCACGTCGGCGGCCTTGGTGACGGTCATTCCGCGACGTAGTAGCCGGGCGGTGGCGAGGTGTTCGGCGAACAGCCGCATGCCGAAGACACGTTGTGAGTCAAGGGTATGCAGCAACTGCCGGATCTCCGGGTCGGCGTCGGCCGCCGCTCGAATCACTTGCTCTAATTCGGCACTGCGTTCGTGGACCACGCGTAGATGGCGAACGTACTTGGCGAGTTTGCGGCGTCCGTCTGGCTCGGCTTGCACTGCCAGAATGTCCGGCCGGTCCCGGACCGGGATCGGGACGTCGTCGCCGGCGATGGCGAAGTCCATGACCCGCCGCAACAAAGCGGCCTTGCCACCCACGGCCGTGTACACGGTCTGCACCGCGACCCCGGCCTGATCGGCGACATCCGTCATGGCAGTGGCCGTGAAGCCACGGGTGAGGAACAGGTTGCGGGCGGCGGTCAGGATGCGGGCTCGCGTTTCGGCGGCGGCAGCCCGGCGACTCGAGGAGTCATACCGTCTTCGAGTCTTGACAAGCTCACTCATTGAGTAGAACCTCATTCTACTAGATTATCGTTGTGCCCAATTCTAGGAGGAACGCATGTACGCGTGGTGTCAGGACATGCCCGGTGTATCGGCCGAGGATTATGCCGAGCTGATGGCCAACCTGGGTGGGGCCGAAAAGGAGGCAGCCGGGCTCGTTGTGCACGTCGCCGGGCCGGTCGCGGGCGGTTTTCGGATCGTTAACGTTTGGGAGTCAAAGGACGCCGCCGACCGGTTCCACCGCGATGTCATTCAACCGGCAGTAGCGCGCGTCCACGGTCACCACGAGCCGGACGTGCCGGCCGGTTTTAGGATCTTCGACGTCAGCGGATGATCAACGCGCCTTCCCGCGACCGTAGTTCCACGATCATCACCGGTTGTTCTTGATCCGTCCGGCCGAATCGGTCGTGATCTTGGCGTTAATGCCCTCAGGCGACGGTTCAGTCCAAGATCGTCGCCAATCGAAGCGGTGAGGCGCAGTGAAAGCGGCCTAGCGCGAGCGACGCGGGCTACCGCACTTGAGGCGGCTAGCGCAACCGAAGCGGTGGAACCTGCGGCAACGTCCGCCAACTGGTTGAGACGCTGTCCACCAGCCAACCCCCTGATCGCCGGATGCTGGCATGCGCAACCTTTCGTCATGGTCGTATTGGGCATCGGCAGCGGGCCGACCCGGGCCCGCCCTGGGCCCAATCACGCGAGAAAGGCGTAAAACAATGCGCAAAACTGTCCTACTAGCAGGCGGCATCACTGTCGCTGCGGCGAGCCTGGTCGCCTTGGCCTGTACGGCCAACGCGAGCGATAGCGGCGACGGCGGCATGATCAAGCAGCCGACGATGTCGTACACCAGTCCCTCCAACCAGTCGACACCGGTACACGCGAACCTCAGCCGTGGAACGCCGGTCGATGTTGTGTGCGTTGCCGAGGGCCAGTTGGTCAACGGCAACAGTTACTGGGCTCGTATCAATTCGGATGGGCAGACCGGGTTTGTTCACCGCGATGCGGTTCACATTCCGCTCGGCACACCGTCCTGTCGCTGATCCTTGGCCTGGCGCCGGGGGAGTGGAGAGGCAGCCGCAGACGCGCGGCTGCCTCTCGTATTCGCAGGCGCGACCGACGTCCGCCGGATCCGATCCAGCCATGCGGCGGAGATTGGGCCAGCTTGGCGTACTTGACCTCAACCAGCGGTCGTCGAGAGCGTGCCCAACAATCCGGGGTGGTCGGTTGTCTTGCTCATGCCGATAGTGGTGCCAGAACTGACCCGAAGATCCCGACTGCCGACGATGTATTGCGTGCCGCCGTCGTAGGTCCGCACATAGCCGGAAGGCAGACAGGACCGCACGTCCGGTAAGTGGTGGGGCTTGAGGTTGAGGTCCGCTCCCAGCACCGTGGGTTCGGCCCGGCCTCGGCGCGGCAGCGCCGGGATCGCCGTGTCGAACAGGTAGCGGCACTGCGCGAGGGCCACGGTCGCCTTGGTGTTGGCCAAGTGTGTCGTGCAGGCGACCAACTCGCTCGTGTCGAGGCACAGCCAGGCCCGCTCCTCCGGATCGCTGGTGTCCTGGGTCGGATAGATGCCCGCGTGGATGGAGTATCCGTGGTCAAGCGAGGGAAACCTTGCCAGCAGGCCGATGCCGTACGACTGGCCGTTCCGGCACCGGAACGCCGCGGCGGTTCGGCGATCACCGGCCGGTTGGAAAGCCGACACGACATCGCCGTCCCGAGCACCTTCGGCCAACACCTGTTCGAGATCGGACACGTCCTCTCGGCATACTTCGTTGAGGGTGACCAGGTTGGGTCCAACGCCGCCGATCACGGCCGCGGCTCTGGCCACCGAGTGGCCCGTGTAGCAAGTCGCAATTCCGCTATTGCACAGGTTCAGCTGAAGCACCCGCAACCGTGCACTCACCGCCGCGCTGCCGGTGGTGGATCCAGCCAGCACCGCGGCACAAAGCGCAGCACCTGCGCCGACAGCGATCCACCGCCACAGACCGCTGTGCGACCGAGCAGCCATCCGATCGCCTACCTATCAGTCCATCCCATCGTATCGACGCCAGCTGGCCGGCGATCGTGATCGTTCGTTCGGTCGCTGAACCCTGTTTCGGTCCGCCGGTGCCGATACGCTAAGGACTCCTTGATGTGGGCGGTCTGCCAGTGGCTCATACGCCAGGTCGGCTTCCTTCGACACGAGGGCAATACGCGGAGAAAGGAAGGCCATGACCACACAGGACTCGAAGCGCGGGCGCTCCTGGCTCCTCGCGGCCGTGCTCGCGGCGGTCGTAGGGCTCGTCGTTCCGTTGAGCGTCACGGGCTCTGCAGCTGCTCATGAGACGAATGGGGCCGGTGCCAAGCCCACGATCGTGCTTGTGCACGGGGACTGGGCGGACGGCTCGTCCTGGAGTGCCGTGATATCGCGCCTGCAACGTCAGGGCTACACCGTGGTCGCACCGCCGAACCAGCTCCGGGGGCCCTCGGTCGACGATCCTTACCTGGCCAGCTACCTGCAGACGATCTCGGGCCCGATCATCCTGGTCGGTCACTCGTACGGCGGGTTTGTGATCACGAACGCGGCAACGGGCAACGCCAATGTCAAGGCCCTCGTGTACATCGACGCGTTCATCCCGGATGCCAACCAGACTCTGGCGGACCTGTCGTCGCCCGAGTCCTGCCTCGATCCGGCGACGGCGTTCAATGTGGTGCCGTTCAGCGGCGGCGTTGACCTCTATCTGCGTATCCCGCCTAATCCGCCGTACACCGGTTTCAACGAATGTTTCGCCAACGGTGTGCCGCCGAACCAGGCCGCCGTGCTTTCGGCAGTGCAGCGGCCGGCCGCCGCGGCGCAACTGGGCGAGCCGTCCGGGCCGCCGGCCTGGGCCGATATCCCGTCGTGGTCCTTGATCGGAACCGAGGATCATGCGGTACCGCCGTCGCTACAGGAGCAGATGTCGACCAACGCGGGTGCGCACATCTCGTACGTCAAGGCCGGTCACTTGTCGCTCATTACGCGTCCCAACGCGGTAGTCCGCGTCATTGACCAGGCCATCCACGAGACGAGCTGATAGCGAACGCTCTCGCAGGCATGGCCGGTACTTCGTAAGCGGGTCCGCGAAGCACCGGCCAGATACAACCTGGTTAGGCTGGCCGCCTAGCGGCGGAAGGACACCAGCGTGACCGATTCCCAGTCTCAATCGATGACCGATGCGCTGCGCAGCGATCATCACGCGATCGCGGGATGGCTAGCCGGAGACGGCGCGCTGAGCCATACCGACGAAGCCACCGCTGAGCGGGAGCTAGTTGTCATGAGCCTTGTCCGGCATTTCGTCGCGGAGGAGCAGTATCTCTACCCCGAGGTTCGGGACGTCCTTGATCATGGAGACGAGATCGCCGAGGAGCACCTCACTGCTGATCGGGCGATAGAGGCGAAGCTCCGAAAACTCGAGGACCCTGATCTGACGGCCGAACTGCTAACAGCTGTCTGGACTGAACTTCGCTCCGGGTTCGCGGCACACATTGAGCGACAGGACCCGATCTTTGCTGCTCTGGAGTCCGCTTGCTCGCCGGAACGACTCGCCCATCTCGGCGACGAGGTGTTGGGTGCGGAGCAACTCGCGCCCACCCGACCGCGTTCGATCGCTCCGTCCTCACCTCGGTTGAACAAGGTCGCGAGCCTGGTCGAGGGCTTCGTCGATCACGTTCGTGACCATTACACACACCGGGGTGACGACCCGGATCTGACGCGCTGACTTTTCAGGCCGGACGAAACCGGCGTCAGCATATGTTGACGCACAGGTGGTGTCAGCATATGCTGACACCATGGAAACAACACTGGAGATCGCTGAAGGCGCGGCCAGCCGCGATCCGGACGTCGGGCTACGAGCGGTTGCGGCGCTGCGCGCGCTGACTGAACGGTTGGAGATTCTGCAGGTCGAGAGCGCGCGGCTGGCCGGCTGGTCCTGGCAGGAGATCGCCGACCGGCTCGGTGTCACCAAGCAGACCGTGCATCGCAAGTACGGGCGGCGGATCGGGAGACAGTGATGTTCGAACGGTTCACCACCGACGCCCGGACGGTGGTCAGCGACGCCCAGCAGCACGCGCGGCGCCTGGGTCACCGATACATCGGCTGTGAGCATCTCTTGCTGGCGGTCGTCGGCATGGAGCAGCCCGCAGCCGAGGTGATGCGGGAGAGCGGTGTCACACCTCCGCACGTCGAGCAGCAGATCGTTCGGCTGATTGGACTTGGCACCGGAACCGACCTGTTCGCCGACCTGGACCGAGAGGCATTAGCGGCGATCGGTATCGATCTCGACGTAGTGCGCGCTCGGATCGAGGCCCGCTTCGGCGTGGATGCCCTGGACCGCGCCGCTCAAGTCAGCCGGCCCCAACGGCGCCGTCGCTTCCGGCTCAATCCCAGTCGCGCTCTGTCGCCTCGCCTGAGGCGCCGCTTCCGACGCTGGCGCTGCGCGCGACGAGACGGCAGACAACAAAAGCAACCCCAGCCCCCGCGAGCGGCGGCCACGGGCCGCTACCGGACCGGCGCCGTTCCACCTGGGCACCTCCCGTTTTCCTCGCGGGCGAAGAAAACCTTGGAGATCGCGTTGCGTGAAGCACAGGCGGAGCGCGATACGTACATCGGCGTGCAGCACATCGCGCTTGGCTTGCTCGCGATAGACGGCGGGCTGGTGCCACCCATCCTGGCGGCGCTCGGCACTTCGCCGAAGGTCTTGCGAGCGGCCATACTCGACCGCTATCGCCAAGCGAGCTGACGCGTTACTTGATCGCACCGGCCGCGATCGGATGTCGCGGTTGGTAGAGTCCGAGAGTTCCGCCGCTCGGCAGCTGAATTGACGTCCACAGCCCCCAACCCCGATCGTGCACACCTCCGTCGAAGGTCACTCCGCGCGCCGCGAGGTCTACGACCGTCTTGTCGATGTCGTCGCACATGAGGTGCAGCTCCTGTTTCGGTTCGCCGCCGGTCGGATGCACCGCGATCTCGGCTGGCGGCAAGGCCGCTATGAGCCAGCCACCCCCCGCGTCGACATGACGTGTCCCCAGCAGCTCGAGCAGGAAGGCGCGATCGGCCTCCGCCGCAGTGCTGTACAGGATGACGTGTGCACCGATGATCATCGGTACTCCTTCCAGACCGGCACTCGTCGGTCAAGCAGAGCACAATCGACTCGCCGCGGGCGAGTCGCTCGGAGCGATTGGCGGAGTCGATGCGCAATCTCCGCTGCGGCTCGATTCAGCTCGACCTGGAACGGGCGAAGTATTCCGCCGCGACTCGCTTGGGTACGACCATCGCCCACGCCTCGGTGACGAGTTCCTGCATCTCGTCCTCGTCCAACGCGTCCAGCCAGGCGCGGACCCAGTGGTACCGCATGTCCGAGGCAATCGGCAGAAAGAACTTCTCCGGCTCCGCCGCAACGAGTGAGGCGCGTGCGTCCTTCGGGTAGCCGAAGCCGATCGAACGTTCGTCCGGTGCGATCGAGAGGAATACCAGCCGGCCGACGCGGAACTTCGCCCGGTCCCGCACCCACGCCTCGTAGGCGCGGGGCAGACCCAGCGCCAGGGCTCGTACCTGGTCTGCGGTTACCACGACCCGCAGTCTGGCTGACGGGTCCGACAACGCGACCGACAGCGAGAGCTGCGTAGTTGCGGATGACTGCCGGGCGGCCTCGTGGCCCGATTTCGGCGGTCTCCGGCGCGCTGTCAGGTGGGAGGGCCGAGCAGGGCGGCGACGAGTTCGCGTCGGCTGCCGACGCCGAATTTGTCGAATACGGAGCTGAGGTGTTCTTGAACCGTGTAGGCGGAGATGTGCAGCTCTTTGACGATCTCCTTGGTCGAACGGCCCTGCAAGACGAGGGAAGTAACGCGTTTTTGGGCGGGGGTGAGCCGTCGCGCGTCGAGGTACAGCGATGCCATCTGCATCGGTCGAGCGCTCTCCACGACAACTGCTGTTTGTCGACCGGTCGGCCCACCAAGCCGGCTCACGTGAACGGCTAGCCAAGCACCGTTGCGGGTCCGCAGGCGCGTGACGGCCGCTGTCTCGTTTTGGGACTCGTCGGACTGGGCAGCTTGCGCCGCAGCGGCGTAGATCGCTGCCGGCAGCGCTCCGGTGCCAGCGTCCATCCACCTCGCGTCATACAGATCTGCCATCCATTGTTCTGCCTCGGCATTGGTCGAGGTGATCGAGAGGTTCTCATCCAGCACGATGACTCCCGGCCCACGCACCGTCGGCTGCGGAGCAACTGCTGCGCACGCAACGATGGCGCGTCGCAGGCCCTCGGCCAGATGCGGGACCAGACGACGGACCAGTGCGATCTCGGCAACGCCGAACCCAGTCGGCCTGTCGCTGCGATGCAGGCAGAGCACGCCCCAGCAGCGACCAGCCGATACCAGCGCCGCCCGAAGCTCGTCGCCCAGCCCGAGCGGCGCCATGACGTCGACGTACCGGGCGCTGGTCGTCCGGTCGTCTGATGTCGCCGCGTCGAGAGACTTCACGTGGTCGGTCGCGAAGGCTAGGGCGGTGAACTTGTTGACGTCGGCCTGACCGAACTCATTCTCAAGGAACAGCGCGCCCGCTTCGCCTAACGGCTCTTCGGCCAGAATTGCTGTGAAGAGCATCGTCGCGGGATCGACAACGGCGAAGAAAGCCGCATCTATAGGGACAATCCCTCGCAGGCCACGCAGCGTCTCATCCCGCAGGCTCGCCGCGTCCAACCCGACGTAACAGCGGCGGGCCAGGGCATCGATTCGCCGTTCCGCCGCGGCCACGTTCACTCACTCAGCGTAGAGCCGGCGCTAGCCGGTTAGCCCAAGCTGACGGATCAGGCTTAGCTCGTCGAGACGGCTCCACCACTCCACGACCTGGCCATCGCGTACGCGGAAGATGTTGATGCCTTTCAGGAACACCGTCTGCCCAGTCGGCGCGGCGCCCATGAGCTCGCCCTGATGGGTTCCCGACGCGGTAAACCGTTCGACCACGATGTCGTCCTCAGCGACCAACATGTGCAAGTCGCTGTGCCAGTCCGGAAATGCCTTCCGGATCAGTTCCCCGGCGGTCCGCATTCCCTCCCGATCGGCCGTCACGCCGAGCGGCGGATCATGCATGACAAAGTCGCGCGCGAGATAGGCGTCGACGGCTCCGAGATCACCTTCGGTGAACAGTCCGTCGATGAGGGACCGGACGATTGCCTTGTTGTCTTGAGTGCTCATGTGGCTCATCGTCAGCCCCACCGAGCGCCGCAACCACCCCAACTTCTTGGGGCTTCGACGGTGGAATCGTCAGCTGTCGAGGGCGTCGAAGGCTAACCCGCTGGACGCCTCACCCCGCCCAACGGACGCGCGGTTTCCGGCCCACACGTGCGCCCGGATCCGCCGCGACGAGAACCGAAGCGCTCGGTGTAGCGAATTCACGAGCCGGACTGGTCGCGGCGCCGCAACGTGACATTGCTGATGATCTTTCCGACCGCGACCACGAGGAACAGCTGCCCGATCACGGCCTCGAGCACAGCTAGCGTCTGTCCTGGATTGGCCGCGGGTACCAGATTCCCGTACCCGACGGTTGTCATTGTCACGAAGCTGAAGAACAGGTCCTGGCTCAGGGATCCCTTTCCGTCTGCCCCGAAGAATGGCATGCTGCCGAATTCGCCGGCGGCCTTGTAGGCGAAGGCGAAGAACATACCGATCAGAAGGTATGCCGCAACGGCTCCGAGCAACGTCTCAGTGTCGACCTTCGGACGGAATACGAGGTGGCGCACGATCGAGAATGGTGCGATGAAGTAGAGGAGGCAGCAAACGGCGGAGATGACGCCGAGCTGGTCGCCCTCGTTGTTCACGAAGAAACTCACGACAGCGACGATTGCGGCCAAGACGAGCACAATATTCGCAACAAGCCGGACGCCGGGTCGCGCGTGCGAGATTCGGAGCGCGAACCAGACGGTTGCCAACTGGATTGTGAGGACTATCGAGGTTGCTCGCTCTTCGGTGACCGAGACCGAGACGATGTAGGTCACCACCACGAGCACGAGAACGACTGCGTAGCTCTGGGCGAAGTTGAAGGGTCGGCCACCAGGCCGTCTTTCGGCGCTAGCGGCGCCCTCGTCGGTGAACTTCGTCAACTGACCTCCAACCCGTCAACTGACCTCCAACCGGGTGAATGATCTGGAGCGTAGGCATGGACGATGGCGTGTTGGAGGACAGTCTGCCCGTAGGAAGCGACGTCGGCGTTCGGGTCAGTCAGCGGCGGCCCATGCGACCGCCTCGGCCCGTTCGGCTAGCGGGAAATGCCGGAGTTCGCCGGGCGTCATCCAGCCGAAGAGCCCGGAGACCTGCGTCATCCAGCCGATGTCGGTTATCAGGGCGATACGTCGCCAGGCCCGGAAATGCCCAACGCCCATCTTGAGGTCCTGCCACAAGGCGCCGCCGGTCATTCCGTCGAAGGAACGGATGACAAGGACGATCCGTATGTCGCCCGCGCTCGCCGCGCGTTCGATGGCGGGCAACAGCACGTCCCGGTATTCCTCAGCATGTAGCTTGCCTGCGGCCTCGAATCCGATGACTCCGTCCGGCAGATCGGTCAACTCAGTGATCACCGCGCCTCCTCACCTGGTGTCCCTTGCCCAGGCCCATCATGGCGCATGATCGAACACAGCTTGGCAAAGCTAGGGCTTCCGCATGAGGCGGGTGCTCCCCAGCGGTCTCGCGATCAAAGAGGTCGGGACCTGTATCCTCGCAACTCTGATCGTGTGGGTTGTGAGCATCCTCGCGACCTGGGCACTATCGCTGGATACGACCGAACCGGGCGGCGCCTCACCGGATCCGCTGATCTGCTGCTGGCGTCTTGGAGAATTGCGTCCACTCCGCTCCGCGACAGCGACTAAGCGCCGATCACGACTCCTGAGATTTGCTCGAATGGGCAGCGCCAGCGACGGTACGAGCCAACTGCTGTCCCCAGATCCGGGCCCGATCCTCTTCGCCTGGCAAGAGTTGATTGTCCTTCGACACCAAGAAGCTCTCGGGTTTGGTTAGCAATGTCACGCCGTGGCGCCGCAGCTCCTTCGCGATACCGCGCGAGGCCCGACCGGAAAGGACTGCGGGCATCTTGATCTTGGTGTCGAACACCGCAGCCTGGACATTCGGTCGTCCGAGCGAGGTGAGCCACTCCCGCAGGCCCGGCGCTTGCGCATCCGCTTCGACAGCGAGCGTCGAACCGGGTTTGTGCGCGGCTTCTTCGGCCGCCTTGCGAGTGCTCATCCTGCTCATACCGCGGACGTGCGTGGGGCCGCCGATCACGATGAGGTCAGCCGTGTCCAGCGACTCTCGTTCCAGCTGGCTGACCGGCACGAGCGAGAGCGAGCAGGTCGATTGCAATCCGGCGGCGATCGCTTCGGCGACTCTCCGGGTATTGCCATACATGGACTCGTACGCGACTACCGCACGCATCACGGACACCTTCTCTCGCTCGCCTATCAATATCGGGCAAGCCGAATCGCGGGACCAGAGGCGAAGGTCCTCTTTCAAGACTTACCCGTGCGCACAGGGCAGCCCGGTAGCGCGTGTGTACGGGGAACCGAGAAGTGCATCGACTGTGGCACGTGCCTTATTGATCAGTCAGGACCTCAAGAACGTCGGACGTTGCCCGCCGGGGCGTGCGTGGCGCGGCTTGACCTGTTTCGGCCGGATGTCCGATGCGCAGCATCATTTGCGGGTAGCCGGTCCAATCCATCAGCCCCTGCAGCCGGCCACGAAAGGCGGTTAAGTCGACCGCCTGGCTGAGCGGGCAGCTGGCTAGGCCTAGCAGTTCTGCCTCGATCATCAGCCGCATCATTCCGCCGCCCGAGCGCAGCTGATCATGTGGCATATCCGAATCGGTGAACACGACACCGATCAGCGGGCGCTCATCGATATCCCGTTCGATGAGCAACCGCCCGGATATGCCCGCCTCGAAGTCCCGCACCGGGACGTCGGTGTGCCGCGGGTGGTCGTCTGCAACGTGAGGTACCGCGTCGAGCGGTATGCCATCCGAAGTGGCATGCACGTCCGGGTCGCGCAGCCATCGATTCATCTCGTCGATATAGGCCTGGTCACGCCGTTCCTCGCGATCGGCCCAACTGACGGCCACCGCCAAGTCGAGCCGCTGATCCGGCTGAGTTGGGAAGTCGGCGTAGACGCCGTCGGAACGGGTTGCGTCTCGTAATTGCTCCACTTCCTCGTCGGAAACGTCTTCCGGGCTGAATGGTCTGCGGTCACTCTGGCGACGCAGTGCGGCCTCGACCTGTGCCTGCACCGCCTGATCGGGCTCCTCGCGGCCCACGGTCCGGTACCGGGCCAGTACATCCTTATCCTTCGGATCCGGAAACAATGTGGACTCAACGCGCCATCCGCCCGCGCGTAGACCCAACTCGGTCAGTACGGCCGCCGCGCCACAACTGATCAACAGCGAGTGCCCCGAGGAATCGGCTACCGGTAACTGGCGAGAGCGATCGGCGAGCAGTGTCAGAGCCTCACCGTCAAACACCCACCGCCAGGGCTGCGTGTTGTGAATCGACGGTGCCCGCACCGCGACATCCACCGCGGCCTCGACCCCAGCACGATCGAGCCGGTGCTCCGCCGGCCCAGCGGAGGGCCCAGGTTCGTTCATGCCGTCTGCCCCTTTCCACCGGCGCCGCATATCGCGAAAGCGGCCCACCGTCGTGAGGTCTGCAGCATCCCACGAAGCCCATCCAGCTAGCGACCACCCCGATGCAGTCCGACCAACGTCGAGCGCAGCCGCTTCGATCACTTCCGGTTACGCCGGGAGGCGCTCGGTCGCCGTGAGCCGCAGCGCGGTCCGCATCGGTGCCGGAGCTCGACCCTTCAGCGTTGCTGGATCGCCGAGAAGCTCCTCTCGGGTGAGGCCGGGCACGATCTCATAGTGGATTGACCCTGGCACGCATACCAATGCCAGCACACGCCACAGTGTCCGCGCGTAGTTCTCGGCCAGCGTCGCGTCGTCCCATTCATAGATCCCTCGGTAGACGTCGTTCGAATCGTGCGCCACCCACAGTTTGGAGACGAATCCTGGGAACCCCACGAACAGCGGCGTGTTGAACAAGCTCTCGAACCGGAACAGGGCGTGGGCCGGCTGACCGCGCACTGCCCGCAGCCGGAATCCGACGACCAACACTGCCGGATCGGCGGTGGCGGGCCGATCGACGACCGTCTCGCGGTAAACTTTCGAAGCGGTACCGTCCGCAAAGTTCAGCCGAAGACCGACGTACCGTTTCGGCAAATGAATCCGGCGTTCCGCGAGTAGCCAAAAAGTCGTCAGGACACAGCGCGCCAGTTTGCGCAGGGCTGCGGCAGGGGCTACGGGTGGACGCTCGATCACGTTGTCACCTCCGTCAGCCGGGTGTACGGAATCCGGCCGGATGGCCGCGGTGTCGCGTGCGCTTCGGCCCGCCTGGCGATGCCGCGCAACATTCCGAGGGCCATGACGTAGTCAGCCGGAACCATCAGGAGCTGGTAGATCCAGGCGAACCATCGCGGCGCCATTGTGCCGCGAACCCGCAGATGCAGGCGGCCCCGCGAACCGGGCAGGTCGATGAGGTGGAAAGTCCAGGTCCAGTCGATGCTGACACCGAGGCTCCCCCGCCAACCCGCGGGCACATGGGTCGTCGAATGCAGTACCAGCGAACGAGGGGCGTCGGCGTCTTCGACGACGAACCAGGCGGTTCCCGGCGGACCATCCGGGATGATGTCGCCGGGGTGTAGGTCGCGGACCAGCGCCGGGTCGAGGTGATCCAGGCTTGGCCAGTTGTCCGGAAACAGCAGCCGGTCGACCCACGTCGGGGTGTAATAGCCGCCCAGGTGCCAACCCAGCTGCGCTAGCCACGGCCAGATGTCCGCCGACGCGACTTCGAGTGTGACAGCGTGGTCGGTCACGATCTGCGGTCGGGCCACGAGCTCGTCGCCCGGCAGCTTCCGCTGCCGCTCGTCCTGGGTCGAACCAGCCCGACGGCCGAGCAGCTGCAGCAGGACGTAGCCCGCCGTTACCCCACCGGCGACAGCAGACCAGATCCGGTGCAATTCAGCCACCCTGGGAGACACGTGGACGACCATCATCGTGGCTGCTTGGAGTCGGGGCCGTCGAGCCCGCCGCTGTCGAGCGCGCCAACCGGTCGGCCCGCTCCGCTCGGGCCTTGATGCCGAGCAGCATTCGCCGCGTCATAGCGGCGGTCACCGGTGTTCCGACGATGCCAGCCAGGCGAAGAGGTGTTGGCGGCCGTTCGCTTCGGCTGCGCGAGATCAGGCGGCAGCGGTGGGCTGAGGTCGGCACGACGTGGAAGGACCACACGGCGTCCCAGGGCCACGACGGTGGGCTCTCGCGCAGGACCAGGCTGCGGGGGGCCTCGATCCGCGCCACCGGCAACACCAGACCGTCGGCTTGTCCCATCCAGCCTTGAGGGGTCAACCGGACGCGGTCGCCGACGGTCAGTGTCTGCCATTCATCGACGATTTGATCGGCGCTGTGGATGTGCAGACCGACGAGGTTCTCGAGCGCGTCGTAGCTATAGAAGCCCGCGCGGTCTTGACCGATCTGGAGCAGCCATGGCCAAATGTCGGCGGCGGGCGCCTCGATTGGCACGGCCAGGGTCGTCATGGCGGCGGGGTCGCCAATCAGCTCGTCACCTGGCAAGGCCATCTGCCGCTCAGCCGCGGTTGCCCCCCAATTGCGCAGCCATTGCGACGTCGTGAACACCATCGCGCCCACGACGAGAAGCCGCAGCCAACCACCCATTTCGTGAGTATGGGCCGCGATCGTGCGGTAGCCCAGGGTCGAACGTCACTCGCCGTGCCGGCCCGACGGGCTCAGGAAACGTCTCTCGAAACGTCTGTCGGCACTATGGCTACGGGGCAGGTGGCGTGATGCAGCACCCCTTGGCTCACGGAACCGAGTAGTGCTCCTGGCAACGCATGGTGCCCGGTTGTCCCGACAACGAGCAGGTACTGGGCAGAGGACGCGAGCACCAGGCCCGCGACCGGATGATCTCTGATGACCTCCGGATGCACGGTGACGTCCGGATATTGCTCCCGCCAGCCGGCGAGCGCTTCGGAGAGCCACTCATCCGCGTGTTCCGGCGCCGGTGGTGACGGCCGCCACTTCATCGTTGCCAGCAGATCGGGATGCCAGCACAACACTGGCCGCAGAGAAACCTCATGTCTGCTGGCGTGGTCGAATCCGACGGCCAGGACGTTCTGCGCGGCATCCGTGGCGTCCACGCCCACCACCACCGACGCATCTTCCTCCCGCAGTCCGGCTGGGCCCCGCACGGCGATCATCGGACACTCGGTGCGCCCCGCCACCGCCACGCCCACCGAGCCGAGTACAGCCGAGCGCAGCGCGGTCAGCTGACGCGAGCCGAGGACGACCTCCGTCGCGAAGGACGCCTCCTGAACGAGCACGTGACTGGGGCGACCCTCGATCGTCTCGCCCTCGACGCCGACCTCGGGATCGATCTCGCGGGCGCGGTCGATGATCCTCGCGATCAATTGCTCCGCGACGTGTTCCGGCTCCTCCAGGTCCGCGTCCGGAATGTCGCGGTACCGCGGTTCGCTCGTCCGGGCACTGCCGGAAAAGACGTTAACTACCCTGACGGGTACGCCGAGGGTCCGGGCGTCCGAGATCGCCCAACGGAGCGCGAGGTCTGAACTCGGCTCGTCATTCACCCCGACCAGAACGGGCCCCGGCCTGCGCGGGATAGACATCACGCCCCCTCGTTGTCATCGCACGGTAGAAGTCTCAGGGTCGAAGGTTCCGGCCACAAGCAAACGTGACTCGGCGTCCCAGCTTCTTCGCGGGACTTGCATCTAGTTGTCACCCTCCGCAGCCGGACAGGCGTCGCCGTTCGAGGTAACGCACGCGGTGGGCGAGCACCTGGGGTAGTGCCGAAGGCCGGTCGGCGTGGCCGCGACCAGCGGGCCGGGCGCATGAGACCGCAGCTCGTGTTCAGCCGAATCGGGCGACCGCTACCGGTAGCTGGGCCGCTGGGGGAGCGCGTTGCTCAGCTCGAGCGCTTGCGCCTTCTCAACGACCTGCCCGCGCGCGACCCTCCGTAGGTCGAGCTCCGGATGTGTGAGCGTGTAGTGACTGTCCGCGGACGCCTGCGCGAGATCTCTGGCGAGGTCGGCGGCGATTTTGCCGAGAGCGTCGAGGACGACGGCGGGCTCCTGGAGCGCAACCATGTCGTTCATGGCGCGAATGAATGCCGGCAAGTCGTCGTTGAGTTCGGCTACCACGATGTCGGACGCGATCCGGATTCCCCGAAGCGAGCGAAGGTCGCTGCGAACCATGGGCGGTGAGCATACCGCGAGGCGGAGGCCGGACTTGTACCGGCCCACCTAGCTCCGGCGTTGCCCCGGCAGTTGCGGAAAACAACCTCTAGTTCAGCTAGTTCCGGGGCTAGCCGCCGGCCATCGCGCCGACCACCAGAAGCGGTTCCTTGCCCTCAGCGACCGCGGCTGGGAGGGGAGCGTCCGGTGATTCGTTGGACAGGTCCTCCTCGCACGCGAAGAACCGCACAAACGCTCGACGCTGGCCGGTTCCCGGGTCGCGAAGGGTGCCGTGCAGCGCCGGGTAACGCAGCTCAAGTGCATCGAGCACGGCGCGCTGGGTGGCTGCTGACTGCACTTGTATCTCGCGGTCACAGTGTGCGAGCTGGCGCAGGTGTGCAGGTAGCACGACGCGTATCACGAGAGCGTCTGAACCTCGACGGAGAGCACCGCCGGCAGATCTCGGACGATGGGTGCCCAGCTGTCGCCCGAGTCGGTCGAGGCGTACACCTGCCCCCCAGTCGTCCCGAAGTAGATGCCGCAGTCAGGGAGCGAATCCACTGCCAGCGCGTCACGCAATACGTTGACATAGCAGTGTTCCTGGGGCAATCCGTTCGTCAGCGCCTCCCAGTCCATACCTCCGGTACGGCTGCGGTATACCCGCAGCTTGCCGTCCGGAGGGAAGTGATGCGAGTCGCTGGTGATCGGGACGACGTACACGGTCTCGGGCTCGTGGGCATGGACACTGATCGGAAATCCGAAGTCGGTCGGCAGATTCCCGCTGACCTCCACCCAGCTGTCGCCCCCGTCGTCGCTGCGCATGACGTCCCAGTGCTTCTGCATGTAGAGCGTCTCCGGTCGCGAGGGATGCATCGCCAGCTTGTGAACGCAGTGGCCGACCTCGGCCGCCGGCGACGGAATCCCGTTGGACAGCAAGCCTTTATTGATCGGATGCCAGGAGGTACCGCCGTCATCGGTCCGAAAAACTCCTGCCGCCGAAATCGCAACAACGATTCGGTCTGAGTGCTGCGGATCAAGCACGATCGTGTGCAGGCACATTCCGCCAGCTCCGGGTTGCCACTGCGAACCCGAGTCCTGCTCGCGCAGCCCTCGAACCTCTT
This sequence comes from uncultured Actinomycetota bacterium, assembly GCA_963809815.1. Lineage (GTDB taxonomy): Bacteria > Actinomycetota > Actinomycetes > Mycobacteriales > Jatrophihabitantaceae > CAVVJA01. The sequence goes on along the minus strand of CAWELM010000009.1, from coordinate 12,654 downwards.
GCCAGCTCGCCGCACCGTCGGTCGACCGGAACAAGGCGGCATCTTCGACACCTGCGTACACGGTCTCCCGATCGGTCAGGGACGGCTCCAGGTGCCAAACTCGTGCGAACTCCCACGGGTGCGGCGTGCCGTCGTACCACTGATGCGTTCCGGGCACGCCGGCGTAATTGAAGTCATTGCTCATCGTCTGCCAGGTTTGCCCAGCGTCGTCGGAACGCTGGATCACCTGACCGAACCAGCTCGTGGACTGGGAGGCGTACAGCCGATCCGGATCGACGGGTGAGCCGGCCAGGTGATACACCTCCCAGCCGGCAAAGTGCGGCCCGCTCACGTCCCACGCCTGCCGCCGTTCGTCTGAGCTGAGAATGAACGCACCCTTGCGACTGCCGACCAGAACCCGTACCCCGCTCACTGCCACACACACTCCTCACGTCTTCTGCCCTGAGACTAGGACGGCCCGCCGACAATAGGTCAACCGCGGGCCGGATGCGGTCGATCAACCCACGCTCACTTCGCTGAGTTGTGCCAGCTGATGATCTTGGACAATGTTGGCATCAAGTCCAAGATCACGACGCGGCTTTCGACGGACTCGGGCGGCTGGGCGTTGACACACAATGCGCGGCATCAGACGGTTGACGGTACGCGTGTCGTTCTGCGTGAGGACAGCCATGACCAGGTTCGATGACAAGCTCGCCGCGACCATTGCTCATGCCCGCCGCCACACTTTAGGTGACCTGGTGCGCCGCACCGCGAGCCGGGCGCCGGACAGAATTGCTCTCATCTACCGCGATCTGCGGCAGAGCTACGCCGAGTTGGACGCGACGATCAACCGCACCGCGAACGCGCTGGCCCAGCGTGGCGTCGTGAAGGGCGAACGGATCGCGTTGCTCTCGCACAACAACCACGCCTACGTGGTTACCTGCCTAGCCCTCGCACGGCTCGGCGCGATCACGGTGCCGGTTAACTTCGTGCTCGGCGCCTCGGAGATCGCGTTCATCCTCGAACACGCTGGGGCCACTGGTCTCATCGCCGAGGACGCGCTCGTCCCGGTCGCGGACGAGGCGATCAAGACAGCCCCCGTGGATCCGATGAAGGTGCGTGGAGCAATCGGTGGCACCGCCGACCTGCCGAACGGCTGGGAGCCGTTCACGGCGTGGTCCGAACACCCGGAGGCAACGGCTCCGGACGTACCGATCGACGATGATGACGTTCTGCAACTGATCTACACCAGCGGAACCGAGGCTCGTCCCAAGGGCACGATGATGACCAGCCGCAATCTGATCGCGCAGTACGTCAGCTGCATCATCGACGGTCGCTACAGCCAGGATGACGTGGAGATCCATGCGCTGCCGTTGTTTCACGTGGCCGCTCAGCACTGCTTCCTCATGCCGGGTCTCTATGTCGGCGCGACCAACATCGTGCTGGACGGCCCGGACCCCAGCACGGTCTTGGCCACGGTCGAGCAGGAGAAGGTCACGAAGTTGTTCTGCCCGCCGACGGTGTGGATCGCCCTGCTCCGGCACCCGGACTTCGACCGCCGCGACCTGTCGTCGCTGCGGAAAGGCTATTACGGCGCGTCCATCATGCCGGTAGAGGTCATCAAGGAACTCAGCGCTCGGCTGCCGAACATGGAGCTGTTCAACTACTACGGCCAAACCGAGCTGTCCGCGGTGGCACTGATCTTGCCGCCGGAGGACCAGGTCCGGAAACCGGGCTCGGCCGGTCGACCGGCTATCAACGTGGAGACGATCCTCGTCGACGACGACGGGCGACCGGTACCTCCGGGTGTCGAGGGCGAGATAGTGCACCGCAGTCCACACGTCACCGCGGGGTACTGGAACGATCCGGGCAGAACCGCCGAGGCATTCCGTAGTGGCTGGTTCCACAGCGGCGATCTCGGCGTGATGGACGAAGACGGTTACATCACCGTGGTCGATCGCAAGAAGGATGTGATCAACACAGGTGGGGAGAATGTCGCCAGTCGCGAGGTGGAAGAGGTTCTCTTCCAACACCCAGCGGTAAGCGAGGCGGCCGTGTTCGGCATCCCACACCCACGCTGGATCGAGGCGGTCGCCGCTGCGGTGGTGACGCGCAACGATCAGACGCTTTCCGGTGACGAATTGACCGCGTTCTGCCGCGAACGACTCGCTGGCTACAAGACCCCGAAGTACTTCGTCGTCGTCGACTCACTTCCCAAGAACGCAAGCGGCAAGATCCTCAAGCGTGACCTGCGCATCACCTACGCGAACCTGGCGGACTAGATCCCGCGGACTTCATTCATGGAGTAAGGCCACCGCCGATCGTGATCGTCTCGCCGTGCATGTACGGAACCTCGTCACTGAGGATCCACGCGGCAGCCGCGGCGATCTCCTCCGCCAGGGCGTACCGCTTCATCGGAACCATCTGCTCCATGGCCTGTTTGAATGACACCGCATCGGTCCCGGCGGCCGAGCCCATGGATTCCTCGAGTGAACGCATCATGCGGGTGTCGACGACCCCCGGCGCTAGCGCGTTGACCCTGATACCTGGGGGCGTCTCCTTGGCCAGGCACCGAACCAGGCCCAGCACAGCGTGCTTGGAGGCGTTGTAGATAGCCGTGCTGGGCGAACCCATCATCGACGCAAGCGAGGACGTAAAAAGCAGACCGCCGCCCTCGCCTTGCTCGATGAAACGTGCGACAGCGGCTTGCCCGCAGAGGAACGCGCCACGCACGTTGACCGCGAATACTTGGTCGAAGACCGCTATGTCCAGGTCCACGACCATGTGCGCCGTGCCCTCGATCCCGGCGTTCGCATGAAAAAGATCTAGCCGGCCGAAGTTGTCGACCGCCGCTCCGACGCAGGCGGCGGCGCCCGCTGGTGTGCTGATATCGGCGCCGACGCCAACTGCTCCGTTGCCGAGCCGCTTAGCGAGCTCGGCGGCCCTGCCCTCGTCGATGTCGGCTGCGACGACGCGGCAGCCCTCGGACGCTAGCCGCTCACACGTGGCGGTACCGATGCCGCCAGCGGCGCCCGTGACTACGGCGACCTTTCCGTTGAGTCCCTTGAGCACAGAACGCCTCCTTCAGATCGCCGGTCAATAATGCTAGATCTTGCCCCGGTGCCGGTCCGGTGGATCGGAAGCTACCTGTCGTAGATGTATCTACACAGTCGGAGCCACTGATACCGACAGTGTTTGAGCGGAAATTACTTGCTGTGCCTGTGGATTCTCGATTGGTCCACTGATCGACCTGCTAGAATCGAATACATGTTCGAACAGCCGTTAGATCGGCTCGATACTGCGCTCGGTCACCTGGCCGCGGCGCGAGAGCAGCTGACCGGTGTCGACTTGGCCGCGCTGTCCCGTGACGAATTGCTGGACTTGATCGCCGCCCTGGAGATTGACGCGCGTCAGCGGGGGGCGGTCGCGGTTGCGCTGGTGGCCGAGTTGGAGGCGCGGGGGGTAGCGGCCGAGCTGGGGTATTCGTCGACGGCGGTGCTGCTGTCCGAGCGGCTGCGGATCGGGCGGCGGGAGGCCGCCGGGCGGGTGCGGCTGGCGGCGGAGCTCGGGCCCCGACGGGCCCTGTCCGGTGAATCGTTGCCGGCCCGATACCCGCAGGTCGCCGCCGCGGTGGCGCAGGGAGTCATCTCCGACCGGCACGCGGCCCTGATCTGCCGCACCATCACCGACCTGCCCGACGCTGTTCTGGAGCAGGCCGGGGCGGTGGAGGCGACGCTGGTCGACCACGCCCGCACCCTGAACCCGGACCAGCTGGCGGTGCTCACCCGCACCGTGCGGGCCTGCCTGGACCCGGACGGGGTGCTCGCCTCCGAACGCGACCACGACCGGCATCGGCACGCGACGATCACCACCCTTCCCGACGGGTCGGGCCGGCTGCAGGCGCAGCTGACCGGTGAGGCGACCGCGGTGTGGCAGACCATCCTTAACACCCTCGCCCGCCCAGTCCCCGACGTCGATACCGGGGAGCGGGATCGGCGCAGCCCCGGGCAGCGGCGGCACGACGCGCTGCTGGATGCCGGGCAGCGGCTGCTCCGGGCCGGCACGCTGCCTGATGCTGGCGGCGCCCCGGCCACCGTGCTGCTCACCCTCACCCTCGACCAGTTGGAGGCCCGCACCGGTCTGGCGACTACCGCGCACGGCGGCGTCATCAGCGTGCCGCAGGCGCTGCGGATCGCCGCCGAGGCCGACATCGTGCCCGTCGTGCTCGGTGACGCCGGCGGGGTGCTCGGCTACGGGCTGACCCGCCGCACCGCCAGCATCGGGCAACGCCGCGCCCTCGCCGCCCGCGACGGCGGCTGTTCGTTCCCGGGTTGTGATCGGCCCCCGGATTGGTGCGAAACCCACCACGTCACCCCGTGGGTCGACGGCGGCTGCACCGACCTGGACAATCTCACTTTGGTCTGCGGATTTCACCATCGCGAGCACCGCAAACGCGGCTGGACCTGTCACATCACCAACGGCGTCCCGTACTGGCGACCACCACGCTGGCTCGACTCCACCCAAACCCCGCGCCGAAACACCACCCACCACATTCCCCTGCACTTCACCGCGTCCCCAACACCAGCGCCGACCTGACATCGCCGTCGGATCACTGGCCCGGCGTTGCGGGTTGCCTCCGGTGTCTTTGCAGCCTTGCCCGACGCGCCAGAGTGCCGCCTCGGGCAGCGGGAGTGGCGAGGTCAGCGCGGCTACTAACGCTAGTCGACACCAAGAAAGAAGTTAGTTGAGCCCATCTGCAGTAAGGTCACGGAGCGGGCACCAAGGTGAGTGGTTCCTGACACGCAGCCTCGACGACGCCCGGTCAGGAGTGCCGCATGGAACCGTTGCCTGAGGTGCCCGTTCAGCCGGCCGACGTGTCGTTGATGGACGGTTTGAGTTCGACGCGCGCGATCCGCCGCTATACGGATGAGCCGATTCCCGACCGAGTGCTGCGAGACATCTTCTTCGCGGCGACGCGAGCGCCCAGCGGATCGAACCGGCAGCCGTTCCGGTTTCTCGTGCTCCGCGACGGCCCGACCGCGGTCGCCGCGAAGCGGCTTATCGCGAACGGCGCACGGGCGGTGTGGTCGGCCAAGCAGCAACGTGACGGTTATACGCAAGGATCGGGCGCTAGGGCGGGGTCACCAAAAGCGCGATTGGCCGCCACCATGCAGCTGTACGTCGACTCCTTCGCCTCGGTGCCGATGCTGATTCTCCCGTGCCTGAACCGCTATCGAGAGCCTGAGTACACCGAAGGCGCCAACGTCTACCCGGCCTGCCAGAACCTGCTGCTCGCCGCTCGCGGTTATGGCTACGGCGGCGTGATGACGATGTTCCACAAGGATGTCGAGGCCGAGCTTCGGGCGCTACTGGCCATCCCCGATGGCACAGCGATCTCGGCCACGATCACGCTCGGCCGGCCGGTCGGATCACACGGATCTGTGCGACGCCGCCCCATGGCTGAGCTGGTATACGAGGAGACCTGGGGCCAGTCGGCGTCCTGGGCGGTAGATCCGCCTGGCACGACGTTCACCGCCGCGGGTCCGCCCAAATCAGTGACATCCGGCTCGGGCGGCCCCGCACCTTCTGCCCGCTGACCTGCTGCCGCCTGAAGGGGTGCCGATGGAGCGCGAAGTCAACGTCCAGGTCGACGACCGGGTCATGGTGGTTACGCTCAACCGCCCCGCGGTCCGCAACGCGGTCACTCAGTCGGTGGCCGAGGCCGTCGCCGCCGCGCTCGATGAGCTCGATGCCTCGGCCCAACTCGCGGTGGGGGTGATTACCGGGGCAGGTGGCACGTTCTGCGCCGGCCGTGATCTCAAAGCGTCCCTGCAGGGCGACCATCCCTGGATCGACAAGCGGGGTTTCGCCGGCATCGCAGAGTACGGGTCGATCAAGCCGTTAATCGCAGCCGTCGAGGGCTACGCCCTTGGAGGTGGCTTCGAGATCGTGCTGTCATGCGATCTCGTGGTCGCCGCGAGGTCGGCCAAGTTCGGGCTGCCCGAGGTACAGCGCGGGCGGATCGCCGGCGCGGGTGGCCTCTTCCGGCTCCCGGAACGGGTGCCCTACCACGTCGCGATGGAGATCGCGCTGACCGGCGAACCGGTGACGGCTGACCGTGCGGCGCAATTCGGGTTGGTCAATCGAGTCGTTGACGACGGTGACGCGCTCGATGCGGCCCTCGCTGTCGCCCGCCGGGTAGCGGTCAACGGTCCGCTGGCGGTCAAGGCGACGAAGCAGGTCATCCAGGCCAGCCGAGACTGGCCGGCCGCGGAAGCCTTCGAACGGCAACGCCCGATCGCGGATGCCGTCCGCGCATCGGAGGACGCACGGGAGGGCGCGCGTGCCTTTGCTGAGAAACGGACGCCGGTCTGGCGAAACCGATAAAAGCTGGCCCGCGCAACGGTGAAGGGAGCACACGTGGTCGATGAGTACGACGTCGTAGTGCTAGGAACCGGCGCGGCCGGGTTGACCGCGGCCGTCCGGGCCGCGGCCGATGGGGCGCGGGTAGGACTATTCGAGCGAGCGGATCAGGTTGGCGGAACCAGCGCGTGGTCGGGTGGGGTGGCGTGGTTGCCTAACAACCGACACGAGGTCGAGGCAGGGTTCGTCGACAGCATCGAGGATGTGCTGACTTACCTGATGTCGTTGTCGCACGGGCTGATCGAGCGGCCGATGATCGAAGCCTTCGCGCGCACGGCGCCGGAGGTCGTCGACTGGCTCGAACAGCACACTCCGGTGCAGTTCGAGACGGTGGCCGGACTCAGCGACTATCACCCCGAGCATCCGGGTGGCCGTCGAGAAGGCCGATCAGTCGAGTGTCCGCTCTTCCCGTTCGAGGAGCTGGGCGACTGGGCGCCGCGGGTGACCGTTGGCTGGCAGCTGACCGGCGAGTTCTGCATGAGCGAGACCGCACTCGGACGCAAGGCGCCGAACGGGCTGCCCCGCGAAGAACTGGAGCGGCGCAAGATCCACGACGAGCGAGGGGCCGGGCAGGCCCTGGTGGGCCGGCTCCTTTCGGCCTGCCTGGATCGCGGCGTCGAGCCGCGGACCAACTGCCGCGGCATCCGATTGCTGGATGACGACGGCTCGGTGATCGGCGTTGCCATCGAGGGTGCAGATGGGCCGTTCGAGGTGCGTGCGCGTGGTGGCGTGGTGCTCGCGACCGGCGGTTTCGAGCATGACGCGAAGCTCGTGCGGACGTTCCTGCGTGGGCCGCTCGACCGAGCGGTCAGTGTGCCGACCAACACCGGCGACGGTCTGCGCATGGCGATGCGAATTGGTGCAGACCTCGCCGACATGCGTGAGGCGTGGTGGGTGGCGACCATCGATGTGGAGGTGCCCGGTCGCGGGCTCGTCCCGTGGCAGGTGAACAGCGAACGCACCCGGCCACACTCGATCATGGTCAACGACGACGGCGTGCGATTCACGAATGAGGCCGCGAACTACAACGCGCTTGGCAACGCATTCCATGTTGTCGACGTGGCTCGCTTTGCCTATGTCAACCACCCGGCCTGGCTGCTGCTCGACCACCACTTCCTCTCGTCGTACGGGCTGGCCGGTCATCGCCCGCCGGTTCCGACGCCTTCGTGGTTGATCGAGGCAGCCTCGATTCCCGCGCTAGCTCAACGGATCGGCGTGCCAACCGAGACGCTCGTCGCGACTATTGCTCGGTGGAACGAGCAGGCAGCAGCCGGCGTGGATCCCGACTTTCATCGCGGCGAGAGCCATCACGACCGGGCCTGGGGTGATCACCCGGCGTTCGGGCTCACGCCGCAGGCGACGATTGGCCCCATCGATACCCCGCCGTATTACGCGATCCGGGTTTCCTGCGGCACGCTCGGGACGAAAGGCGGCCCGCGTACCGACGAGCACAGCCGAGTTCTGAACGTGGACGGAGCGGTCATCGACGGGCTCTACGCCGCGGGCAACGCCATGGGTTCGGTGATGGGAATGACGTACGGCGGGCACGGCGGAACCCTCGGCCCGGCGCTCGTGTTCGGCTATCTGGCCGGACAACATGCCGCTGCGCGGGCCGCTGGAGTCAGTCATGCCTGATCGGTTGCTGTCCCTGGCGGCCGGAACCGTCTTGGACCTACAGCCGCCAGAGGCTGTCGGGGTCGCCGCCGACGCCGGTTTCGGCGCGGTCGGCGTCTGGTACGACTCCGATTCGTGGAGTGCGGCACGCGCCCGGGAGGTTTCCCGCCGCCTCGACGCAACCGGTCTGGTCGCGCTCGACATCGAACCGGTGATCCTCGGTCGGGCAGTGGATCCAGGCGAGGCAGTCATTGACGCGGCCGCCGAGATCGGCGCCCGGCACGTGCTGGTCGCCGGTGGGCCGGCAGAGCCCGCCGCCGTAGCGGAACGGTTCGGTGCCCTGTGCGATCGCGCCCTGGACGCCCGCACAATCGTCGTCCTCGAGTTCCTTCCGATATTTCCGGTCGGATCACTTGCGGTCGCCGCTCGGATCGTTGAGCAGGCGCACCGGCCGAACGGAGCGGTGCTGGTAGATACGCTGCATCTGGCCCGGTCCGGCGGACGCCCCTCCGATCTGCGCCAGGTACCGGGACGGCTTCTGCCCTATCTGCAAGTGGCGGACGCGCCCCGCGAATCGCCCGCGTCGATCGAGGCGCTGCGAGATGAGGCGTTATACGGGCGACTATTGCCGGGCGACGGCGCGTTGCCGCTAGCTGAGACGTTGGAGGAGGTCCCGGGCGTCCCGCTGTCGTTCGAGCTTCGCTCAAGGCTCCTGATGACGACTCATCGGAATCCCCTCGATCGAGCCCGGACTGTCCTCGCCGCCGGCCGAGAGCTCCTTCGGAAATCCGAAGGCGGATGAGCTGCGGGCTTTCTGGGCACTAGGGACACCTTGACGGGAACTCACGACCCGGACCGCCTGCTGTGTCGCCACGGGCTGGGCATCGGGCATCGCTGACCAGCGCCGGATATGAAGACTGGAACCTTGACCGGCGCAGATGTTTCCGTAGCCTCACGTATCTAACGGGGGATTTCCGGCTCCATCGTTAATGGACCCGCGTCGGCGTGCGCGGGATCGCCACATTTGGCCGGAACGAGTGGAGTTTTGGAGGCTACGGCATGGGCACGATGACTATCGAGCAACTCCGTGAGCGGGCGCGGGGACCAGTGATCACCGCGGACGAGGCCGGCTACGACGAAGCCCGGAAGGTGTACAACGCGATGATCGATCGCCGGCCGCTCGCGGTCGTGCGCTGCGCCAACGCCGGTGACGTGATGGCGACCGTTGACTTCGCCCGAGAGAATGGCGTTGGCATCGCCGTGCGCGGCGGCTCACACAGCGTGCCTGGCTTTGGGGTGTGCGACGACGGTGTGGTCGCAGATCTGTCCGCGATGCGGGGCGTTCGCGTGGATCCCAGCGCACGGACGGCCCGCGCGGAGGGCGGCGCCACCTGGGGTGATTTCAATGCCGCGACGTACCCGTTTGGCCTGGCCTCGACCGGCGGCATCATTTCGACCACCGGTGTCGGCGGCTTAACCCTCGGTGGGGGTATCGGCTATCTAGACCGGGGTCTGGGCCTTTCTTGTGACAACCTCATCTCGGCCGACGTAGTAACTGCGGATGGGCAGCTCGTCATCGCAAGTGAAACCCAAAACGACGATCTGTTCTGGGCGTTGCGCGGGGGAGGCGGCAACTTCGGCGTCGTCACCTCGTTTGAGTTCCGGCTCAGTCCGGTCAAGGACATCTTCGGTGGCCCGATGTTCTTCGAGCTAGATCGCGCGGGAGACATACTCCGGTTCTACCGGGAATTCATTCTCGACGCTCCTGAGCAGCTCGGCGGGTTCCCTGCCTTCCAGATCGCCCCGCCATTGCCGTTCATCCCGGAAGACCGGCACGGCGAACCGTTCATTGCGTTTGTCGCGTGCTGGGCCGGCCCATTGGACGAAGGTGAGAAGGCGATTCAACCGATCCGCGACGTGGCGCCGATCGTGGCGGAGATGGTCGGTCCGATGCCGTACCCCATGCTCAATAGCGCATTCGACGCGCTGGTTCCGCCCGGCCTGCAGCACTACTGGAAGGCTAATTTCAACACGGAACTGACCGACGAAGCGATCGACGCGCACCTCCGCTATGGGCCGAAGGTGCCGGCAGTCAACTCGACCATGCACATCTATCCGATCAACGGTGCCTGTCACCGCGTCGCGGGCGACGCGACGGCATTCGCCTATCGCGACGCGACTTTCGCGACCGTCATTGCCGGAATGTGGCCCGATCCGGCTGACAACGAGGCCAACATCCAGTGGGTCAAGGACTACTACGCGGCCACCGCACCACACTCCGAAGCGGGCGGCTACATCAACTTCATGGCCGAAGACGACCAGCACCGCATCGAGGACAATTACAAGGGCAATTACGGGCGTCTAGTTGATGTCAAGCGCAAGTACGACCCGAATAACCTCTTCAGTGTGAATCAAAACATTAGGCCGTGATGATCGAGACGCTTGCGTCCCGATAGCCCGCTATTTCTCACACCGGTCGCCGCAACGCCGAAGGCGTTGCGGCGATACGGGCGCGGTAGGCCGAGCTGAGCTTAGGTGGGCGCCCGGGCGCCCATAGCAGCCTGCGTCGTCGCGACGATGCCGTCAGCATCGAGGCCATGCGCGCTCATGAGCGTCCCGACCGGTGCGGATCCGGGGACGCGGCTGACCGCTAGTCGGCGCAGCGGTGTGCCGGACCCCGCTTCCGCCAGCACCTCTGCGACCGCACTGCCGAGTCCGCCTTCGATGTAGTGGTCCTCGGCCGTGACGAGCAGGTCGGTGTCGGCGGCGGCGGTGAGCAAGCTGTCCGCGTCGATGGGCTTGACCGAGTAGCAGTCGATGACACGCGCGGCGATGCCCTTCCCGTCGAGCAACGCAGCCGCCTGAAGCGCGGGATGCACGGTAACGCCGGACGCGACGATGGTGACCACATCGGCGGCAGAGGAGCGCAGCACCCGGCTCCCGCCGATGGAAAAGCTCTCGCCGGCCGGGTAGATGACAGGGGATCCGCTGCGATGCGTGCGGAGGTAGGCGAAGCCGTCCGCGTCCGCCATCGTCTGAACCAGTTGGCCGCCTGATTGCCATCGCACGGCTGCAGCACGACCGAACCCGCAATCGCGCGGAAGCACGCGATGTCTTCCAACGCCATGCCGGACGGACCCGACTCTCCCGGCGTGAGCCCGGCGTGCGATCCGCACAGCCGAATTGCGGCACCGCCGATCGCGGACATTCGCACGAACTCGAACGCCCGAGTGGTGAACGCCGCGAATGTCGAGGCGAACGGCATCCAGCCGCGTGCGGCGAGTCCGGTGGCCGCGGCGATCATCTGCTGCTCGGAGATGAACATCTCGAAGTAGCGGTCCGGAAATGCATCGCGGAACAGTTCGGCATACGTCGAGTTACTGGTCTCAGCGTCCAACACGACGACGTCCTCGCGAGCTCGCCCGAGAGCGACGAGTGCTTCGCCGTACGCCAGCCGGGTTGGGATCAGCTCGCCGAGTTCGTACGACGGCAGCGCAAGCTTTCCGCGCCGTGGCTTGTCACGCGTGAGCACTGGCGGCGGCAGGGGCGCAACGGCCGTAGCCGAATGAACACCGAGGCCGGCGAGAGCGGAGTCGGCGTCGGCGAGCGGTCGACCGTGCCATCCCTCCGCCCCCTCGACGGCGCCTAGACCCCGGCCCTTTTCCGTCCGCGCAACGATGACCGTTGGTCGGTCAGTCGACGCGGCGGCACCGCGGAACGCGGCGTCGATCTGTGCCAAGTCGTGCCCGTCGATTTCGAGTGCCTGCCATCCGAACGCGCGGGCCCGCTCCGCATAAGGACCGGTCTGCTGCCCGACCATCGTCGGTCCGCGCTGGCCCAACCCGTTCACATCGATCAGGACAATGAGGTTGTTGAGGCCGAAGTAGGCCGCGTGCTCGAACGCCTCCCATACCGAGCCTTCGGCCATTTCGCTGTCACCGCACAGCACGAAGACGCGAGCCGGGGAGTGCTCCAATTTCTGCAACGACAGCGCCAGCCCGACTGCGGTCGCTATGCCCTGACCGAGGGATCCGGTCGCGACGTCAACCCAGGGCAGAACCGGTCGTGGGTGCCCCTCGAGCCGGCTGTCCAGCTGGGCATAGCCGAGCAACTCCTCATCGTTGATCGCGCCCATGGTCTTCAGCCATGAGTAGAGCAGCACCGACGCATGTCCTTTGGACAGCACGAAGCGGTCATTACCCGGATTCGCCGGGTCGTCCAAGTTCGCCCGGAAGTGTGCCCCAGCCAGGACGGCGATCAGATCGGCCGCGGAAGCGGCGGATGTCGGATGACCGGCGCTAGCGGCATTGGTCGCTCGCACGGAATCGATGCGAAGCTGACGGGCGAGGACAGCAGGATCACGATTCGAGCGCGACATCTTGGCCTGACCTCGAAATGGTCGGTTTGGCTTACCGTGCCCAAGCGGGCGGACGTAAGTGTACAGTCACTCCACTATCCCTGACCGACTTCCACCCGCTCAAACGTAGGGCCTTGACGGTCAAGAACGCGCCCTAGCTCCCCTCCGGGGCGGAGTCGCAGCAGTCTCGAGAAGGGTTCCAGCGTTGCCGGCGATGACAACCGCGCGACGGCTGTGGCAGGTCATCGAGCCGGTACACGCGGTCCTGTACTTCGCTCCGG
>CAWELM010000008.1:0-156688 GCA_963809815.1 uncultured Actinomycetota bacterium | reverse complement strand
GACCCGTCTCCGCGGAAGGATGACCAGCGTGGACGAGGCACGGCAGTTCGGATTGGTCGTATTGCTCACGGCCGCGGTCGGGTTGGTCGCCGTTCTGTCGAACAGGCTGACTGAACGGTTGCACGTCCCGGTCCCGGTCTTGGTGCTCGTCGGCGCCGCGATCGCGGTCAAGCTGTTCCCGAGTCTTCAACCGCCGCCGCCCGATGCCGTCGAGGAGATCCTCACCGTCGCGCTCATATACATCCTCTTCGACGGGGGCATGCGCATCGGTGTGGCCCGATTCCGCCGCGCGGCGCTGCCGATCGCCCTGACCGGCGTGCTTGGCACGTTCCTTACCGTGGCTGGCGGCGCGCTGCTGTTGCGGTATGCGTTCGGATTCGAATGGTTTCCGGCTTTGCTGGTCGCGACCGCGATCGCCCCGACCGATCCGGCGGTGGTGTTCTCCGTGCTCGGCCAACGAGAGATATCCGGGCGCAGCGGAACGGTGCTCGAGGGTGAGTCCGGTGCGAACGATCCGGTTGGCATCGCACTGATGTCGAGCCTGGTCACGGTCGGCGCGGTCAGCGTGCACGCGTTCGGTCAGATCGGTCTGCAATTCCTGCTGCAGATGGCAGTCGGCGCCCTTGTCGGCCTCGTCGGCGGGCGCGCCCTGTTGTGGTTCATGCGGCAGGTGAGTCTGCCCGGCGAAGGGCTGTACGCGTTGCGCACGATGGCGTGCGCGGCGCTGCTGTATGGGCTGTCCACGATCGCTCACGGATCGGGCTTTCTCGCCGTTTTCCTGGCAGGCATCGTCATCGGCGACGAGCGGGCGCCCTACAAGCATGAGATCGAGCGGTTCCATTCGGCGCTGGCCGGGGTGGCCGAAATCGTTGCGTTCGTGGTTCTTGGCCTCACCGTCGATGTCGATGTTGTGCTGCAGCGCCACGTGCTGCTGACCGGACTGGCGCTGGCGGTCGTCGTCGCGTTCGTCGTACGGCCGCTGTTCGTTGGGCTGTGCTTGCTTCCCGCGCGGCTGCCGCAAAACGAAACGGCATTCATCCTGTTCGCCGGCCTGAAGGGCGCGGTACCGCTGTTGCTGGGCGAACTGATGCTCGCTGCGCACGTGGATCAGGCCGACCGGCTCTACGGCATCGTGGTCATCGTGGTGGTCTTCTCCGTTCTCGTGCAAGGCAGCCTGACCCCGGCCGCCGCGCACCTCCTGCACGTCCCGATGCTCCCGGTCGAGCCCGAGCCGTGGGCATTGAGCGTGCGCCTGCACGACGAGCCAAGCGGCGTTCACCGGTTCACCGTCACGGCCGGCGCTCCCGCCGACGGGCGTGCCATCGGCGACCTCGATGAGCTGCCCGAGCAAGCGTGGATCAGCTTCGTCGTGCGCGACCAGAACCTGGTCCAGGTCGGCCACCACACCGAACTGCACGCCGGCGACGAAGTGCTCGTCCTCAGCGATCAAGACAGCGCCGACGCACTGCGGGGAGTCTTCGAAGGCGCCTGACGCGAACCTGGTCGCATCGGCGGGCGCCGATGTGCGACGGCCGGGTAAGCCGATTGAGAAGGATCTCCCAACGGCTGAACAAGCAGCCGGGTGTCAAGACCGGCGTCGGGTGGCTGAGGGGAACTTGAAGCAGCCCGTCAATATGTGCGTGCATCCACGCGCAGTGGGGGCGCCCTCCGCAAGCGATCCTCGACGCCACATCAGTCGCGGTAGAGCGCAGCTTCCAGTTCTGCGTCGCCGAGGCTAGCGTCGCCTGTGTGATCCGTCCATACCGTCACGAAAGGGGTAATGATGCATGCTCTTCAGAAGCCCGGACGTATCGCGGGGTTGTGGTTCTTAGGCACCTTCGTCTTCTCGATTCCAGCTGTTTTTCTGTACGACCCCGTGCTGAATGACGCCAACTACATTTTCGGTGGAGGCTTCGACGCTCGGATTTCTGTGGGCGCATTGCTCGAGATCTTCCTGGCAATCTCCAACATTGCTACCGCGGTCGTCTTCTATCCGGTGCTGAAGCGGGTGAATGAATCGGTCGCGCTGGGCTATGTCGCCTCGCGCATCGTGGAGTCGGCGATGATCATCACGGGCCTCATCAGCCTGATGACCGTCGTGACCCTGCGAGACGACTTCGGCGCGGGCGCCGACTCAGCCTCGCTGAACGTCGCCGGACACACGCTCGTCGCCTTGCACGACTGGACGTTCCTCCTCGGTCCGCAATTCTGTGCCGGCTTTGGCAACGGAGTCCTCCTCGGCTACCTGATGTACAAATCCGAACTCGTGCCGCGCCGGATGGCGATGCTCGGACTGATAGGCGGGCCGCTGGCATTTATCGGCGGGGTGTTCGTTCTGTTCGGGGCGTTCGAGGACCCCAGCGGGGCCTTGTTCGCCTTCACAGCCATCGAGATCGTGTGGGAGGCCTCGCTCGCGATCTACCTGACCGTCAAGGGATACCGGCCGTCACCGCTCCTCGCCGAGGCAAGCTCCGCGGGGGCCGGTTGGGCCCGGTCAAGCAGCTGACCCTGAGAGGCAGGCACGTTCATCGGCATCTCTTGCCGAAGGTCTACACGCGCAGGCTTGGCTGACCGATCACCTGCTTGGCTGGCGGCACGGCATGTCCTCGCGCAAGCGCGCCCCAGTTGAACGGCCCGGCGAGCTCACGCCCCACAGTCCGATCGCCTGTCCATTCGGGACACTCTCCTTTCAGGTGATGGCGGCGAGTCGCTGGCGTTCGGCGTTGATCGCTGCGGTGAGGGTGTCGATGTCATAGGCGCCGTAGTGCCGTTGTCCGTTGATGAAGAAGGTGGGAGTGCCGGAGACGCCGCTGAGATCGGCCGATTCGACGTCCTGGGCGATGCGGGTGGTGTGGGCACCGACGTCGAGGTCATTGCCGAAGCGGGCGGCGTCGAGATCCAGCCGCTTGGCATAGCGGAGCAGGTCGTCGCGGGCGAGGGCGTTTTGGTGTCGCAGGAGCAGATCGTGCATGGGCCAGAAGGCGCCTTGGACGGCGGCGGCTTCGGCGGCCTCGGCGGCTAGCTGGGCACGAGGGTGCACGTCGGTGAGGGGCAGGTGCCGCCACACGTACCGGATGGTGGTGTCGGCGAGGAGCTCGCGGACGACCGGTTCGGCTTGCCCGCAGTAAGGGCATTCGAAGTCACCGAACTCGATCACGGTGATCGCGGCGCGGTGTGGGCCGCGGACGTGGTCTCGGTCAGGGTCGACCGCGGGTATGAGGTCCTGGATGAGTCGCGGATCACCGAGCAGGGCCTTGGCTCGTCGTTGGTCTGGCAGGAACGCCGTGATGCGCAGCACGGCCCAGGTCACCAGTGCCGCGAGCGCCGCCGCGGACAGCGCACCGAGCTTGGCCTGATCCAGTTCCGCTCCGTGAAAGGCGCGGTCGGCGATGAGGAGGGCGACGGTGAACCCGATCCCGGCGATGGTGCCGCTGGCGACCACGGCGGCATCGCCGATCGGCGGGCGGATCCGCCCGCGACTGAGCCGAGTGACGCCCCAGCAGCTGCTGACGACAGCCAGCGGTTTGCCGACCACGTAGCCGATGAGCACACCCAAAGTAACCGGGGCCGTGTACGCGTGGCTAAGGAAGTCCGCGTTAAGCACGATCCCGGCATTGGCGAGGGCGAATAGCGGCACGATGAGATAGCTCGTCCATGGGTGGAAGAAGGTTTGCAGCCGCGCGTTCGGTGACAGCGTGGAGCTGAGGCCGACTCGAGCCGTTTTGGCCAGTTCAGGGGTCGGCTGCTCGCGGAACCGCCGCACGAGCCCGGTCGCCGCTCGCAATTCGTCGCGGGCCGGCGTGTAGGCCGGTGCGGCCAGCCCGATGGCCAGTCCGGCGACGATGGGATCGACGCCACTGGTGCGCAGCATTCCCCACATCAGGATGCCGAGCCCAACGAAAACCATCCGTTGTTGCAACCGGAGTCGCACGGCGAGCAGCAGCAAGGCGAACGCAGCCACGGCCACGAGGAGCGGAGTCACCGTGACCCGATCGCTGTACGCGACGGCGATCACCACCAACGCGGCCAGATCGTCGACCACGAACACGGTGAGGACGAAGACACGCATCCGGTCGGGGATATCCCGGCCGAGCACGGCGAGCACGCCCAGCGCGAGCGCCGTGTCGGTGGACATGGCCACCCCCCAGCCGTGCACGCTGAGACGTCCCTGATTGATCAAGAGGTAGATGCCGACCGGAATGATCATTCCGGCCACGCCGGCCACGATCGGCAGCACGAATCGACGACGCTCGCGCAGATCACCCAGGTCGAACTCTCGACGGGTCTCCAATCCGACAACGAGGAAGAACAGGGTCATCAGCCCGCTGTTCAGCCAGGTCCGCAGATCCTGGGTGATCCCGTATTGGCCCAACGCGATAGTGAAGTCGGTTCGCCACACGGTCTCGTAGGACGAGTCGTCGATGTTCGCCCACACCAGGGCGGCCACAATGCCGGCGACCAGGACGGTCGCGCTGCCGGATTCCGTCCGAACGAACGCCCGCAATGGCGCCGATCGGTCCCGGGCCCACGCCGTACGCTGCCGCCACCTGCTAGCTCCAGCCCGCGAGTCAGCGCGGAGCGGGCCTGTCGCGGCGCCGGACTCGCGACGCGGCACGCGCGGCGCACCCTGGCCCGCCGAGGTTTCATCCATGCCTACGCGCCCCTATCTACGCACGGGACGCCTCCGAGACAGTGGCCGACGTCCGATGCGACATCATCTTTCCGGCAGACTCGCCCGACCTCACGCCGACAGGGCGCGAGCTTTGTGCAGGGCATGAGCCGCAGCGCAACGATCACTAGTCGTCTGGGCGAGCCCGCTTGAGCCAGTCGCCGAGGAACGCGGCAAGTAGCTCGGGCCGCTCATGAATGAGCGCGTGGCCGGCGTCCTCGATTACGGCCAAGGTGGCATGCGGGTAGTGCTCGAGCAACGCTACGGCGTCGGTGTATCCGACGACCGAGTCGCGGCGACCCGCTGCGATCAAGGTCGGCGCCGCGAATGTGCCCGACCCGACGTCGACCGTCCATCCGGCGAAGATGCGCTCCAGCGCAGTCTCGTCCACGAGCCTCGTACCCGGCACTACATGGTCGCGGTAGCGGCGAGCGGTCGCTGGTGTGCAAACGACGAAATACTCGTCGAAACCCACCCGCTGGTCCGGTTCGAGTTCGTCGTAGGCCTCGGCGTCCTGACGAACCACGTGGTGGTCGGGCAGGTTTCGGGACCGCTCGGCGACAGGGCATAACAACGCCAGGCCGAGCACTACATCTGGTCGCTGTGCGGCCACCCCACGAGCGAGGTAAGCGCCGTAGGAATGCCCGAGCAGCATTGCTGGGCCGCCGGCAACGTCACCAATGAACTCACCGAGCAGCTTTACCACATCGTCGTTACACGTCAGGCCGTCGGCTCTCGAGCGGCCCATCCCCGGCAAATCCGGGTAGATCCTCCGGTATCCGGTGCCGGGAACGATGGCCTCGACCGCCGCCTCGATCTCGCGATGGTCGACACCGGCCCCATGCAGAGCGACGAGCGGCACGCCGATGCCGTACTCGACATAGTGAACCGCGACTCCGTTGACCCGGCAGTCCATACCGACACCGTAATGATCGGTTCCGACGGGCCCGGCCACGGCTGGCGATACTGTGGGACGTCCGGTGTGTCCTGGAAGCTCGTCAGGTCGAGTTGTCCGTGATGCCGGCGCGGCGGCGGTATCCCTCCAAGTAGGCGAGTAGCTCTGGACCCCGGGGCCGCCGGCCGGGCTGGATGTCGCAGGTGGCGGCCTTGGATTCCTGGATATGTACGTTCGGATCGAGTGCGACAGGCAGGAGCTCGTTGGCGGCGTCGCCACGCACCACGCCGTTCGGGCCCCAGTGGTAGGGCAGCCCGATCTGGTGCACGACCCGTCCCTGCACGGTGAGCGGCACCATCCGGTCGGTGACGACGACGCGGGCCTCGATGGCAGTGCGGGCGGTGATGACGGTCGCCCAACCCATGTGCTCCAGGCCCCGCTCACGGGCCAGCTCGGGGCTGATCTCGCAGAACATCTCCGGTTGCAGCTCGGAGAGGTAGGGCTGCCACCGGCTCATACCGCCGGCGGTGTGGTGCTCGGTCAACCGGTACGTGGTGAACACGTAGGGAAAGACGTCGTTGCCAGGTGGGTGGTAGGGGTTGTCCTTACGCCGGGACTGTTCGCGGACGGGGTTACTGCGCTGGCCGTAGAGGGCGTTGTCGAAGGGCGACTCGTGCGGTTCGTAGTGCGTCGGGAGAGGCCCGTCGGTGAGGCCGGTCGGCACGTACAGCCAGGCCTTGCCGTCGGCCTGCATGATGAACGGGTCGATGCCGGACAGCGCCGCCTCGGCTTGGGCATCTTCGGCTGGTCGGTAATCCGGCCGCTTGTCGGCCTCGAAGTCCGGCACGTCGTGCCCGGTCCACTTCTGCTGCTCGGCGTCCCACCAGACGTAGGACTTGCGCTCGCTCCAGGGCCGGCCGTCCGGGTCGGCGGAGGCGCGGTTGTAGAGGATGCGCCGGTTGGCCGGCCAGGCCCACGCCCACTCCGGCGCGACCCAGCTCTGCTCGCGGCCCGGCTTGCGCCGCGCGGCCTGGTTGATGCCGTCGGCGTAGACGCCCGAGTAGATCCAGCAGCCGCACCGAGTACTTCCGTCGTCCTTGAGGGCGGTGTAGCCGGACAGTGGCATGCCGTCCGCGTCGAATCCGTTGATCTCGGCCAGCACGGCCTCGGCACTCGGATCAGCGTGCGTCCCCTCCGTCGGGTAGTTCCAGGTGAGATCGAGGAGAGGGCGATCGCGCGGATCGGTCGAGTCGGCCAGCTTCTGCCGGATGATTCGTCCCAGGTGGTAGTAGAACCACAGATCGCTGCGCGCGTCGCCGCCCGGCTCGACTGCCTTGTGATGCCACTGCAGCAAGCGCTGGGTATTGGTGAAACTGCCGTCCTTCTCGGTGTGCGCCGCAGCCGGCAAGAAGAAGACCTCAGTGCCGATGTCATCGGTGCGCAGCTCACCGGTCTCGATCTCGGGGCCGTCCTTCCACCACGTGGCACTCTCGATCAGGGAGAAGTCGCGCACAACGAGCCAGTCGATGTTCGACAGGCCCAGCCGCTGCAGCTTCGCATTGGCCGAGCCGACGGCTGGGTTCTCGCCGACCAGGAAGTACCCGCCGCCACCGCGGTCGACTTGTTCCATCACGGTCAGATAGCTGCTGTGGTTGCCGG
Source organism: uncultured Actinomycetota bacterium (assembly GCA_963809815.1). Taxonomy (GTDB): domain Bacteria; phylum Actinomycetota; class Actinomycetes; order Mycobacteriales; family Jatrophihabitantaceae; genus CAVVJA01. The sequence continues at coordinate 149,465 of CAWELM010000008.1, read as the reverse complement.
TCAGACGGGGCAGGTAGTCGAAGCAGTAGTCGTTGTCGGCCGTCGCGGCGTCGCCCCACCACGCCTTGAGCAGGCTCACGGTGTAGGACTTCATGTTTCCCCAGAAGCCGCGCACGCCGGCGTCAGCGGCGACGAAGTCATCGAGCGACTCGTGCTCATGGGCGTGCGGCATAGGGATGTAGCCGGGCAGCAGGTTGAACAGGGTCGGAATGTCAGTGGAGCCCTGGATAGACGCGTGACCCCGCAGGGCGAGGATGCCACCGCCCGGACGGCCGATGTTGCCGAGCAGGGTCTGCAGGATGGCGGCCGTGCGGATGTACTGCACGCCGACGGTGTGCTGGGTCCAGCCGACGGCGTACGCGAACGCCGACGTGCGTTCGCGGCCGGAGTTGGCTACTAGCGCCTCCGCCACCCGATAGAACAGGTCAGGGGGGATGCCGCAGATGCGCTCGACCATTTCCGGCGTATAGCGCGCGAAGTGCCGCTTGAGCACCTGGTACACGCAACGCGGATGTTGCAGCGACTCGTCGCGCTCGGGCTCGCCCCCGAACGTCGCGCCACCCGAGCCGTGTGCCTCTCCTCTGGCGCTCCCTCGCTGCGCGTACTGCGTGTCGCGCTGGCCAGCGGCGGACGCGACCTCGGTGCCCTCGTACTGCCATGTGGTTCCGTCGTAGTGTCGGTGTTCGGGATCGAAGCCGGAGAACAGGCCGTCGAGATCCTCGGTGTCCTGGAAGTCTTCGCGCAGGATGACCGGTGCGTTGGTGTAGGCGACGAGGTAGTCGTGGAACTCGTGTCCGCCGGACAGGACGTAGTTGACGAGTCCGCCGAGAAACGCGATGTCGCTGCCGGCTCGGATTGGCACGTGCAGGTCAGCGACGGCCGATGTTCGGGTGAACCGCGGGTCGACGTGGATGATCGTCGCGCCGCGTGCCTTCGCTTCCATGACCCACTGAAAGCCGACCGGGTGGCACTCGGCCATGTTTGAACCTTCGATGACGATGCAGTCCGCATTTTGCAGGTCCTGCTGGAAGGTCGTCGCACCACCGCGACCGAACGTGGTTCCCAAACTGGGAACTGTGGAGGAGTGTCAAATACGGGCCTGGTTCTCGATCTGAATCGCCCCCATCGCCGTGTACAGCTTCTTCATGAGGTAGTTCTCCTCGTTGTCGAGGGTCGCTCCTCCAAGGCTGGCGATGCCCATGGTGCGGTTGACGCGCTGGCCGTTCACCTCCTCCTCCCAGAACTGTTTCCGCGTCGCGATCACCCGGTCGGCGATCATGTCCATTGCGGTGTCGAGCTCGAGGTCTTCCCAGTCGGTGCCCCGTGGACGGCGGTAGCGCACCCGGTACTCGCGCGCCGATCCGGTCGTGAGCTGCAGGCTGGCGGATCCTTTCGGGCACAGCCGACCACGGCTGATCGGTGAGTCGGGGTCGCCCTCGATCTGGACGACTCGCTCATCTTTGACGTAAACCCGCTGGCCGCATCCCACCGCGCAGTACGGGCAGATGCTGCCCACGACCCGATCGGCCGTGTGCGTTCGCGGAAGCTGCTGCGCGGTGCGGGAGGAACGCACGGCCGCGCCGCGACCGAGCCGGTCCGGCCCCGCCGCTTGCCGGACGACCGGCCAAAGCGCGAGCTTTCGCTTGCTGGTCATGAATACTCCAATGCGGCGGCGTGCTGGGCCGGACGGGTTGGTCTGGAGCCAGCGGGACCGCCGCGGGGACGCCGCTCGCCCCGCAGTTTTCCACGCCCCCGCACCAGGATCAACGGGCCTTGCGTGCGCCACCGAAGGCGACAAGGCTGGGCGGGTGGCACCCGGCGGCGACCAGATCCGTCACAGCGCGACGCCGTGACTGGGTAACGGGTATGGGCAACCAGCTGTACGGGCCGGAGCCGAATGTGGCCGCGGATGCCGGGTGGCGGCCGCCCGAACCACGCATGGGGTTCTTCACCGATACCTCCGTGTGCATTGGCTGCAAGGCATGCGAGGTGGCGTGCAAGGAGTGGAACGGCGTCCCGGACGACGGGTTCAACTTGCTGGGCTGGTCGTACGACAACACCGGTGCGCTCGGCGCGAGCACCTGGCGGCACGTCGCCTTCATCGAGCAGCCGCGGCGGCTCTCCGGGCAGGAACCCGGGCTCAGCGGGTTGCCGACCGGTCCGTCCGCCTCCGAGGACGACGACGGCGCCACGTCCGGTGACCGCACCGACGTGCGTTGGCTGATGGAGTCGGATGTGTGCAAGCACTGCACGCACGCCGCCTGTCTCGATGTGTGCCCAACCGGGTCGCTGTTCCGGACTGAATTCGGCACGGTGGTCGTCCAGGACGACATCTGCAACGGCTGCGGATACTGCGTGCCGGCCTGCCCGTTCGGTGTCATCGACCGGCGAAGGGGCGGCCCGGACACCAAGAACGTCGGCCTGGCCCAAAAGTGCACGCTGTGCTACGACCGCCTCGGCCAGGGTATGACGCCCGCATGCGCGCAAGCCTGCCCGACCGAGTCAATCCAGTTCGGCGACCTCGACGAATTGCGTGCGCGCGCTCAGGCGCGGTTGTCGGCGTTGCACGACCGCGGTGTCGCCGAGGCGCGCCTGTACGGGCACGACCCCCGAGACGGCATCGGCGGCGCCGGCGCCACTTTCCTGCTGCTCGACGAGCCCGAGGTGTACGGCCTGCCGCCGGATCCGGTTGTCACCACCCGCGACCTGCCTGCGATGTGGAAGAAGGCCGGACTTGCCGCGCTGTCGTTCGCGGCAGCCGCGGTGGCCGCGTTTGTGGGGAGGAGCCTTTGACCGATGTCCAGCGCCGACCCCGGCGGGGCCGGGGCGGCGAGCGGCCGATGGTGCCGGACGCCCAATTCACCAGTTACTACGGCCGGCCGGTCGTCAAGCCGGCGCCCTGGACCTCGGAGATTCCCGCCTACCTGTTCCTCGGCGGCCTGGCCGCCGGGTCAGCCGTCCTTGGCGCCGGTGCCGACCTCAGCCGCAGGCCACAGCTGCGGCAGGCCGGTCGGCTCGGTGCGCTCGGCGCGATCACGCTCGGCTCTGCCGCGCTGGTGCACGATCTGGGCAAGCCATCGCGCTTCCTCAACATGCTGCGGGTCATCAAGCCGACCTCACCGATGTCGATGGGCATATGGGTGCTCGCGTTGTTCGGACCGGCAGCCGGCGTCGCTGGCGCGGCCGAGCTGCGGGGTTGGTTGCCCGGCCCGCTGGCCCGCTTGCTCGCAGCAACGGCACGCCCGGCCGGACTCGCGTCCGCGGTCACGGCGCCGGCGGTCGCCACGTATACGGCCGTGTTGCTCGCGGACACGGCCACACCGGGTTGGCACGAGGCGTATCGCGAGCTGCCGTTCGTGTTCGCCGGCTCCGCCGCCTCGGCGGCCGGGGGTTTGGCCATGCTGGCTGTGCCGCGGTCCGAGGCGAGCCCGGCCCGGCGGATGGCGTTGGCCGGCGCGGTCATGGAGCTGGCCGCCGCGCGGCGTATGGAGTCGTCAATGGGGATGGTCGCCGAGACGCTGCATCAGGGTCGAGCCGGCACGATGGTGCGCGCGAGCAAGGCACTCACGCTGGCGGGTGCGCTCGGCACGTTGCTGGCCTCCCGCAGCCGGTTGGCCGCGGTGATGTCCGGGGCGGCGCTGCTAGCCGGCTCAGCGCTGAACCGGTTCGGGATCTTCGAGGCAGGGCAGGCTTCCGCTCACGACCCGAAGTACACCGTCGTGCCACAGCGCGAACGGATAACAGCACGCGACGGGTGAGCTGATCGTTTCCTCGGCCGTGGCGGGTTTACCTCTCCCGCCCACTGGGTAGACGACCAGCATGGCGATTCGGTTGGCTCGCGCCCTCGACACGGTGGCGGCGAAGATCGAGCATGCCACGTGGCTGGATCCGGCCGCTGACACCGTGGCCGGATGGGTACGACGAGTGCTGCCGCGTGGTCCGGTGCGTGACATTGCGAGTGGCACGCCGCTCGCCCATCCGGTTCATCCGGCGTTGGTGGCCATTCCGGTCGGATCGTGGTCGGCTGCGACCTATCTGGACCTGATCGGTGGCAAGCGGCATCGGCAGGCGGCGCGCCAGTTGGTCGGGCTGGGCAATCTCGCCGCCCTGCCGACGGCGATCACCGGCGCCAACGACTGGGCCTACACCCAGGGCGCCGAGCGCCGGGTCGGTCTTGTGCACGCATTGCTGAACGACGTTGCGTTGAGCCTGTTCGTCGGCAGCTGGTGGGTCCGCCGCCGGGGACATGCGCTTGAGGGCATCGCCTTGTCGTTGGCCGGAAGCGGCGTGATGTCCGCCGGGGCCTGGCTAGGCGGTCACCTGGCGTACGCGCTCGGGGTCGGGGTCGATACGACCGCGTTCCAGCACGCGCCCCAGGACTGGACCGACGTGGCGGCCGAGGCCGACGTCGTAGCCGGCAAGCTGATCCGGGTCGACGCCGGCGGCGTTCCGGTCGTGCTCATGCGGCGTGGCGAGCAGGTGGTCGCCCTGGCCGATCGGTGCACCCACCGCGGCGGCCCGCTGCACGAAGGCAGCCTCGAGGACGGCACGATCAGCTGCCCGTTGCACGGCAGCCGGTTCTGCGTGGACGACGGGGCAGTCGTCGAAGGCCCGGCGACGCGCCCAGCCCCGGTCTTCGAGACGCGCGTCACGGCAGGCCGCGTCGAGGTGCGGCGCGACCAGGAACCACGTTCGCTACGAACCGATCCGGTCGGCGTCTGATCCCCTCACCGGGCAGTACCGGTCAGCGTCCGACGGCGCGTGCGAGCTGATCCTTGGTCATCGACGAACGCCCCTTGACGTTCTTGCGCCGGGCCTCCTGGTACAGCTGGTCCTTGGTCCGGCCGCCCGAGCCGGAGTGTGAGCGCTGCCCGCCACGCTGTGACGACGAGATGTCCCTCATCGAGGTGCGGCTGGCTTGCCGCGATTCGCCAGATCGCGCGCGCTCCTTGTTCACGGTTCGCGCGGCAATCTCCTCGGCCAGGCCCTCGGTGCGCCCTTGATCACGCAGGCCCTCCTTGATGTGCTCGTACTGACGTTCGCGCTTGGCGCTCCATGACTGCTGCGGCATGACGCACTCCTTCCTCTGTCTGGGCATGCCCATCATTCGATCGGGGCAAACCGGCGCGGGCGCCGCTGCTCATGTTCATTCGGTCGGGCAAAAGCCGTGTCGAACGGGCTGGGCCGGGGGCTTGCCGACGTACCGTCTTTCTTTCGAAAGAATGCGGATGCTGCGCTGGAGGAGGCGGCCGATGGCGCATTGTCGGGTCCCGGCTCGCCAGGTCCGCGTCGCCGCGACCATCGCCGTGCAGTGGGTCGGCGCCGATGTGCCGGTGGTTGAACCGCCCGCACGACCAGCGGGGAACTCGTGCCTAGACCGGTAGGAGGCGACGGGCAGCGATACATGCCCGGGCTGGACGGGTTACGCGCGATCGCGGTGCTCGCCGTGATCGCATTCCACCTAAACACGCCTTGGGCGTCGGGTGGGCTGCTCGGGGTGGGAATGTTCTTCACCCTCTCCGGGTACCTGATCACTGACCTGCTGCTCGCCAGCTACGCGCGTTCCGGCCGATTGCCGTTACGTGACTTCTGGGCCCGCCGGGCCCGGCGACTGCTTCCCGCCTTGCTGGTGATGCTGGCCGTCGTCACCGCATGGATCACGGTGGCCCATCGCGCGGCGCTGCCCGGGCTGCGCGGTGCCGTGCTGTCGGCCGTCGGTTTCGTCGGCAACTGGTGGCTGATCGTCCAGCACGTCTCGTACTTCGACCGATTCGCACCGCCGACTCCGCTGGGGCATCTGTGGTCCCTCGCGGTGGAGGAGCAGTTCTATCTGGTATGGCCCTGGGTGCTGCTGGGCGCGCTGTGGCTGGTCCGGCGGCGGCAACCGCATGGGCAGATCTACCCTGGGCTGGCCGTGGTCGCGCTAGGACTGACTGCGGCCTCGGCAGTGTGGATGGCCCTGCTTTACCAGCCCGGCTTCGACAACACCCGCGCGTACGACGGCACAGACACCCGAGCGTTCGGGTTTCTCGTCGGCGCGGCACTAGCGCTCGTTTGGCCCAGCCAACGGCTCATCGCACCGCTGGCGGCCGGGAAGCGGTGGGCACTGGACACGGCCGGCGCGGCCGGGCTGGCCGTGATTGTGGCGCTCATCGTCGGCACCGACGAGTACTCACCGGCGCTGTATAGGGGCGGCCTCGTGGCGCTGAGCGTGGCCACCGCAGTCGTCGTCGCCGTGGCCGCGCATCCGGCCAGCCGAGTAGGGCGAGCACTGGGCTCGGGACCGCTGCGCTGGCTTGGCGTGCGCTCCTATGGCATCTACTTGTGGCACCTTCCGGTGATCGTGCTGACCGGGGCGGCCATCGATACCGGCCGGGTGGATCTACCACGAGCCGCGCTGCAGCTGGCGGCCACCATCGGGCTGGCTGCACTGTCTTGGAGGTATGTCGAGCAACCGATTCGACACGGCGCCCTGGGCCGGCTCTGGCGCCGCCGCCCGCGGCTGGCGGTCGTCCGCGGCTGGGCCTGGACCGTCCCGACCGCGGCGATCGCTGTGTTGGCGACGGCCTGCGTGGGGTTGGCCGATGCCCCCAGCCCGAGCTCGCGGGCCGAGTCAGCCAGCACCTCGACCGGCATCACGATCACGGCGCCGAAGACGTCTGCAAACATCACCACGCCCTCGCGCCATCCCTCCGCCAACGCCAGCCGGCCGAGCGCGGTACCCGTCACAACCTCGTGCACCACCGTGACGCACATGGGCGACTCCACCTCGGACGGGCTAGTCGACCCCAACTACCTGCCCAACCCGGCCGACCGCATCGATGCCCAGTACCGGCGCGTCGGCGCCACGACCGAGCACATCGAGATCACCGGCGGCACCTCCATCCTCGAAACCGTCGAGCCCGGGGAAGCGAACATCTACCAGACGGCATCGGGACTAGTTAGCCACGGAGTGCGCGGCTGCTGGGTGCTCGCCCTAGGCACAAACGACACGGCCGATGTCTTCGTGGGCTCCGCCCTGGACCGCGTCGGCCGGATCAACAAGATGATGACGCTGCTCGCCGGTCAACCGGTGCTGTGGGTCAACGTGAAGACACGACTCGGCAGCGGCCCGTACGCCGAGGCGAACATGCAAGCCTGGAACGCAGCCGTGCTGCAAGCCTGCGCTCGCTATCGAAACATGCGAATTTACGACTGGGCCGCAGTCGTCCAGAACAGTTGGTTTATCTCCGACGGCATCCACTACACCTCGTACGGATACGCGCAACGAGCCCGGCACATCGCCGATGCGCTCGTCCATGCATTTCCCGCTGGCGGCGACCGCCACCCCGGCTGTGTGGTGAGCTGACTCGCCCAGTAGCACCAGGCAACATCATGACCGCTGGTTGGCTTCATCCGACGACTGCATTGGAGCAGCAAGCGCCGCACCCCGAAGGCGTATGTTCGGGATGCGGCGGCGGGTGGCTGGGTGGTGGCGTGGGTTAGGCGGCCTCTGCTGTGGTGGTGGTGCGGGCTTCGATGGCTTTGACGGTGCCGGTCAGGCCTTTTTCGAAGGTGTGCTTGCCGATGGCGGTGCCGAGGCCGAAGCCGATGATGCGGCCTTTGAGGTTTTGCCGTCGCGGGTCACGACCTCGTCGATGTCGGTGCGGCCGTCGGGTCGGGCGGTGAGGGTGTAGAGGTAGCCGGATCGGCCGCCCCACGCGTTGGAGTCGGTGTCGATGATCACGATGCGGGTCGGGTCGGACCAGTCGTAGTGCAGCCGTTCCCACACCCCGCCGGTGCCTTCGGTGACGTCGGCGTCGGTGGCGCTACGGGAGTGCACCTGCAGGTGCTGGTCTTGGCTGTTGGGGAAGATGGTGGACCGGTCCGGGCCGAAGTCGGTCAATGCGGCCAGGAACTGCTCCGGGGTGGCGGTGGTGGTCTGGTGCAGGTGAAGGGTGGACATTGTCGGCTCCTTGACTCGGGGTGTTCTGTTGACAGCCACCATCGTCGGGCCGTCCGCGCCCCGTCGCGCCGCCCGTAGAACACCCCGGTCAGCCCGGCCCAACACCCCGGCCGGGGGGCGCCTGTTGGTCCTGGGGGCGATAGAGAGACAACAAAGCTGGGTACACCCTCGTCGGGACGCATTGCCGCGGCGTCTTTGGCCCCTCGGCATCCAAAGTCCCGAGGAGGTAATGATGACGCAGTCGACAACGACCGCAGGCAGCCGGTTTCGCGTTCCCCGAACGCGCGGGGCACTCAGTGGCTTGCTGCTCGTCGTGCTCGGCGCATGGGCCGCACTGGTGCCATTCATCGGACCGTATTTCGACTTCGCCTACACCCCGTCAGCGAACCAGGCGTGGATGTGGACGGCCGAGCGCGGCTACATGGAAGTGGCCCCTGGAGCCGCAGCCTTCGTAGGAGGCCTCATCCTGCTGTTCAGCACGAGTCGCGTGATGGCCATCTGCGGTGCCTGGTTGGGCGTCGCCGGTGGAGCGTGGTTGATCCTCGGCCCGCCGCTCGCGGCTTACCTGAACGTTAACCTCGGACAACCCGACCCTGCTTCGGATCTCCGTGTCCGCACCCTGGAATCGCTGTTCTTCTTCTACGCGATCGGTGCGGCGATTCTGTTCGTCGCGTCGTTCGCGCTGGGCCGGATATCGACACATAGTGTTCGGGACGTTCGAGCCGCCGAGCGTCGCGCGGCGGCGTTCACCGCCAGGGAGGAGCGCGCCGAACCCGCGCCGACTACGGCTCCTGACACCTCGTCGTGGGCGGAGCCGACCACCTACGAGCACGAACGCGGGCGGGATACCGGTGCCTACGAGCATGGCCGTCTGGCCGAGCCGACGGAGCCGGCATTTGCGCCCGGTCAAGATGCCACCGAACGCCGGGCTGAGACCGAATCTCGCGTGGCTCGTCACGACAACGAGATTCCCGAGCCGAGCGAACGGTGACCGGCGCAGCCATGGTCTGAGGGCAGCGCGACTGAAGGGCAGCCCGGCGGCCGGCACGACACCCCACACCGGGTGAGTCAGGCCGGCCCACCGGGTACGCCCACCCACTAGGGCGCGATCCGGATCTCCACCGAGCTGATGAACCACCGGAAGTCAGATGCGCTGTGGATGGACACATCGTTTGTGCCGCTCAGATCGAAGGATCGTGTCCCCGCGCACACAACGACGGACTCGCCGGCCGGCACCGGTCCGGCACTAAACAGTTGCGCGAAGTAGTGCGCGCCGCGGGTCAGGTTCTCCCGAACGGTGCTCGTGTCGTCGTCGGTTTGCAGGTCGAAAACCGACATCTCGGCGTAGGACGGCTCGGACACGTTCGGATGAAGCACGTCGAGCACCAGTGAGTTCCGCTGGCCGGTGCCGGAATCCGACCATCCCCACTCATCGGACGTGGTTAGCCGGTGAGTACCTTCGACGCACTGGGCGTCGATGAGCACCTCGACCAGCCCTGACACTGGTGGCACGAACCCGAACGCGATCTCGCTGAAGCCATCTCCCGAGGCGTAGTCGAAGTCACCGGCGTCGCCATCATCCATCGTGATGGCGATTCCCACGTCTCCCAGCGAAGGGTTCAGTGTGTGAATCCGATCGACAGTGAAGTTGTCATTGTGGACCGGCACAAATCCAAAGTTGAATCCGAAAAAGGGCGGCCGAAAGACCTCAAACGCGTGCGGGTCGTTACTGCCGTCCGGTCCAACAACGCCCCATGGCAACGCGCGATCATGCAGCGGAGACAGGCTAAGCCACTTATCCAAGTTGCTCGCAAGATGAAAGCCCGTGGTGACGTTCTTGTCGTCCGCCGCCAGTACGTCCGCTATCGCTACGTGATAGTCCGTTCTGATCTCGGCCAGTTGCTCGCGGTTGACTTTACGGCTCCGCAGGAAAGCGTCAGCCTGTTGCCGCCTGGATTCATTCACGTCGTCGAATGACGAAGTCAGACCTTGGGGCGGCTGAAGCAGGTCGCGAACCGCCAACCGCTCGCGATCCATCAGCTGCCTGAGACCTGCGTAGTTGTCCGGGCCGAGCAGGCGACGCAGCCGGTCGCTGGCGCTGGCCGCAATGTCCGCGGCTTTTCGGCTTCGTTCCTCGGATGTGGCGCGTACACGTTGCTCACGTTCCTTCAGAGCCTCATCGGCCGAGCGCTGGGCCGTGATCGGAAGCCGGTTGAAGTTCCGGCTCGTCGTGCAGGCATCGAACATGACTCATCCCCTCGGTCGGGCGACGGTGGCGTCGTCACGGTTGGGCCCGGTGACGTCTCTTTTGGGCTTCTTGAGACGGCAGCCGCGCCTTTCCCAACAGGAGCAGCGTTGTGCGAGCCTGATACGGGCCCGTCGAATTTCGCGGCGCGCCTCAGCGGGCAAACTCAAAGATGTGGATTTGCTGCGGGATCACTCGATCGCCTTCTCGTTCGGTCGACGATGTGGTCTCGTGATCCAACCGCTCGACCGGGCAACCGAATTGAAGATGGCTATCGCGCAGACTCATGGTGTGCGGTAGCGGATTAGGGGATCGTGATGTTTCCGGATGATCAAGAACTTGTGCCCGCCGTTACGTCGCCGGTCGGAACGGCCGAGACAACGGGCCGGTGGGTGGTCACGTTTGCTGACGAGGACGAGGCTGACCTGGAGGCCACGTTGCGCGGCGCTGGCGTGTCTCATGTGGCCAGCTCCCGAGATTTCGCCGAGCAGGCATTGGACGTTGGACAAGCCCAGGCCGGTGATGCCGTCGTCTTGGCGGAACTTGGTGTGGCAGTTGTCTCGGCGGAACCAGCTCAAGTGACCGCGATGCGGGCGGCCGCGCCGGGGGCCATCGTGTCGGTGGAGCCAGAGTACGTGCATCACATCTTGCCGTTACCGGGCAGTGACTACCTAAGGGGTTATCAGGACGGCGTCACCGACCTGAGCGGCCGACTGTTAGCCAGCACGCGCGCTGATCTCGCCGCGGCGGAAGTCGCCCAAGTGTTTCAGGACACCCCCCAATTCACTTGGGGCCTGCAGGCGAGCGGCGTTTCGTCGTCACCGTTCACCGGTGAGGGCATAAAGGTGGCGGTACTGGACACCGGTTTCACCTTTAACCATCCGGACTTCGCCGGCCGCAACATCACCGCCCAGTCTTTCGTGCCCGGCGTGGCGACGGCGGACGACGGCCACGGGCATGGCACCCACTGCGTCGGGACGGCGTGTGGCCCCAAGGCGCCGGCCTCCGGTGTGCGCCGCTACGGGTGCGCCTACGAGGCCGACATCTTCGTGGGGAAGGTGCTCAGCGATCAGGGGTCAGGCGCGGATACCGGCATTCTGGCCGGCATCAACTGGGCGGTGGCCAATCGCACCGAGGTGATCTCCATGTCGCTCGGCGCAGATGTTCCGCAGGTGTCTCAGGCCTATCAGCAGGTCGGCCGCCGCGCGCTGAATCGGGGTTGCCTGATCGTGGCGGCAGCCGGTAACAACGCACACCGCGACCAGCCGTCCTTGCCGCCGCAACAGCAGTTCGGCTTCGTCGGTATTCCGGCAAACAGCCCCTCGATCATGGCGGTCGCCGCATTGGACAACCTGCTCAACATCGGCTTCTTCTCGGCGCGCAGCCTCCCCGGTGTCCGTGGTGGCAGTGTGGACATCGCGGCCCCCGGAGTGGGTGTGTTCTCCTCCTGGAACCAGCCCCGGCCGGAGCAGAGCAGTCAGATGTACCGGAGCATTTCCGGTACCAGCATGGCCACACCGCACGTATCCGGCATCGCTGCGCTGTGGTGTCAGGCCCGCACTCGCAAGGCCCGCGACTTGTGGGCGACGCTTACCCAGCGGGCGCAACGGCTTCAGCTGCTGTCGGTTGACGTCGGCTCCGGACTGGTTCAAGCGCCCCAGTAGCAGGAGCCAGACGGCGTAGCATCCACCCCATGGCCGGGGTCACGGTCACCGTGGACGACACTCACCTCGACAAGATCGAGGAGGTCGCCGCGCATCTGCGCAGCAGCGGTATGCACGTCGACCAGGTCCTCAATGAGATCGGCGTGATCTCCGGATCTGTCCCCGACGATCGCCGACAACTTTTGCAGACCGTGACCGGAGTCCAATCCGTCGAAGACACGGCAACCGTCCAACTGCCCCCGCCGGAGTCCCCGGTCCAGTAGGAGAACTCCGGCACGGAACGGGCGCGATACTTGCCGCCTGCGTCGATCAGATGATGCCAAGCGCGATGAGGACAGCCCCTCCGACGACTCCGGCTGCGGCGAGGAAACCTGCTTTGCCGACGTTCGCTCCGTCGAGTGGCTTGATCGGTAGCAGGGTGGATCCGGCCATGACGAGCGCTACCACCGCGAGTGACTGAGTGAGCGGGACACCGAGCCAGGCCGACTCCACGAACAGCACGACGGACAGCGCAGCGACCGTGAGCGGGGCAGCGAGGTGGACCCGGGTGGACTCGGGGCTGGTCTTGACGACGGGCAGGGCCGCCCAGGGCAGCCCGATGATGCCGGTGACCAGGCCGAATGCCATGCCCGGCAGCCACGACGTCTGGGTCGTCGCCACGTTCGCGCGCGCCGCGATCGCGATGCGCGCGTACATCGCTGCGCCGGTCAGGACAAGGACGCCGAGCACGTAGGCGGCGACCTCCGTCGGGCTGCTGGCATGGTGCAGGTACGCGAACAGGAATGTCGCGACTGTCGCCATCACTGCCCAGGCCGGATGCTTGAGCCGGGTCAGGCCGCGGACTCCGTCGAGCCGCTCGCCGAGCGGCTCCAGCCACTGTTTGGCGAGATCGGTGCCGCCCGGGCTAGATGATCTGGCCAGGCCGAGGCCAAGTAGCAACGCGGCGAGCAGCCCGGCCGTCGCAACCGGAACCGCCTTCTGCGTTTCGGCCAAGCTCCATCGGGGGGGCAACGGTTTGGACAGGTCGAGCGCTGTTCGGTAGACCGACGCGTCGATGGTCAGATCATGGCGTCGGTCCTTCAGCGTCGGATCGAGACCAAAAGCCTTGGCGAATGCCCCTTGGGCGGCCAGTAGGTGGAGTGGACCGCGACGTTCTTCGAGTACCCCGAGATTGAACCAGCCCAGCGCATAGCTTGGATTGGCGCCGACCGCCTGGCGTAGGGCGGTCACGGCCGCGGAGTCGTGGTGCTGGCGGGCCAGTTCCACGCCCAAGTCGTTGGCGGCGGGAAATGCGCCCGGGTCGCTCTGCAGCGCGCGTCGGTCGTAGTCGGCCGCCTCGGCAATTTTGCCGGCCCGGTCGGCAATGAACCCGGCCGTCATCAGGAACGCGGGATCCATCGGATCCGAGTGGAGTGCCTTGGCCTCTAGGGATGCGGCGGTGGCCGTCGCTCCGAGACCGAGTTCGGCCAGAGCGAGGTTGTTGTACAACACCTCGGGGCGCACACCGAGACCATTCACCTTCGCAGTCCAGCTCAGGGCCGTGTTGTAGTCATCGACCGCAGCGTGCAGGTCATTACTCGCGCTCTCGTAGTCGGCAAGCTGCTCAGCGGCAAAATAGGAGACCGCCGCAAAGCTGGCCGCCCCGTCAATGTTGCGTTTCGTCGTCTGAAATGAATAGCCCTGCGTGCCGAGCTGCACGAGCGGGCGGAGCAATGCGATCGCCTCCGCGTTCCGTCCGGCCGCGAACAGCGCAGCGCCGCGGTTCAGCTGAGCCTGATCTACCGCTAGATCGTTGTCGTAGTGCACCAATCGCGTACGTCGAGCTGCTACGTCGAATTGCGCGGCCGCCTCGTTGTAGTCGTGCTGGAGGAAGGCGACCTCTCCGAGCCGCAGCGCAGGCAGCGGGCTGCGCTCGCCATCCGCGATCTCCCAGGTCGAGATCACCTTCCGAGCAGTGGGCAGGTCACCGGCCCAGCGCAGAAGATTCTGCCATTGGTCGGTGAGATCGTCCTTGGTTGCCTTGGTGCTGGTGATCGGCCGCTGCGCGACCAGCTGGGCGATCGCCTGCAGATTGTTGTCGAAGACCTGGCACGAATTCGTTTGGGTGCCGGGGCGGGCGCCGGTGAACTCCTCCGGCCAGCCGTCGAGAGCCTGCGCGGCGTGCCCAGCGAGGATCGCATCACGCCGCCACGCCAACGACGGGCAATCGGTCACTGGGCCGGTCACGTCGAGGTCGTCGCGGTACTGCGGAATGAACGACAGATCCTGGACGCTTCCACCGGCACCGCGGCCTGCAGGTACGAGAGTGTCCTGCAGCGGCGTCAAGGTCTCAGCGCCCATGGAGAGCGGCCGCGATGCTTCGGCCACCGAGCCCAGAGCATCGGATTCTCGCGGCGCCGGGTAAAACGCCGTAGCCGTCGGATACGCGGCCGGTCCTGACTGCGCGAGCCGCCGAGCAATGGCCTCAGCGCCGGCGAAGTCATGCGCGCCCTCGTCGGCGGCCAGCAGGACCTCGAGCGCGCTCCCTGGCCGGGGCGACGTCGCAACGATCTGCGACGCGATCGGCACCGCCCGTTGCGATTCGCCGAGTCCAACGAGCGCGCGGGCGCGGCCGAGATCGGCGTCGTGGCCGGCTCCGAGGACTGCCGCCCGGTTGTACTGAGCCATCGCCAGCCGGAGATCGTGGCGCGCGGTGAATGGTTCGCTGTATAGGAGCCTGAGTCCGGCTCGCAGGTAGGCGTCACCGAGGCCGGTCACGGCCGCCGTGTCTCGCGGAAACCGTTCGGTAAGTGCCTGGAATGTAGTGATTGCCGCTGCGAGCCCCCGGCGCGTCTTGTCGTCGGTGAGGCTCGGCCTCGGCGTGAAGGTGAGCTGCAAGTCGCGCATTTGCGCCTGCCCAACGATCCAGTCCGGCGTCGGCTCGTTCGCGCAGGCGGCAACGGTTCGCCGCTGCTCGTCAGCAAGGATTCGCGTCGTCGTGAAGTCGTCTCCCGCGACGAGCAGCAACAAGTCGAGCTGACCATCGCAGCCGCCGGAGGAACGCGTTCGATCCAGCACGCCGAAGGCAGTAGGCGCCGCCTTGTATGCTGCCGGGCTGTTGAGTCCAGGCTGCCCGGCCAGCATGATCAGCGCTGCGGCCAGCTGGGTGGCGCCCCGCCGCAAGTCGGCCTCTGCCGCCGCGTCAAGGATCGGCTCGAGCGCTGGATAGTGGTACGGGTACGAGAAGTCGGCCGGTGACGTGCTGCCGTGATATAGGGCGAGATCGTCCGGCGATGAAAGCACCGCCATTAACTCTTGGGCGCCGAGTACACCCAGCGCAGCGACGGCATAGGGATAGACGTCCTGCGCACTCGTTATCGTGACGTCGGCTGGTAGCCCTACGGGCACGTTGCGCATCGCCGTCGTGCCCGGTCGGGTCGCGCCGGCAACGATCGGCGTTGGATCGTTGGGCGGAAGCGGCAGACGGCGGGCGGTGACGTGGGATACGGGCGCTAGCGCCAGAACGAGTGCCAAACCGAGCAGCACCAGCACGGGGAACAGCAGCGTCCGCACCCGTCGCGGGCGCTGCGGCTTTGGCCCGTTGGCCTGCGCTTCGGTGGTGAGATCCCCGGGCGGCGCTGCGCCCGAGTCCACCGGAGGATCGGCTATCGGGCCGACCGTCGTCATGGCGCTGACCTAAACCGCGTCATCATGCACCTCGCCGAGGGCTCCTCTCGTCCTTGAGGGAGGGTTCATGGGCCAACGAAATACACGGGCGAACCGCCCAGGCCAAGCACCGCCACGAAACGGACACGCTGGCAGCGGTGGTATGCCGAGTAGCTCCCCGTGGCACTAGTCAGTGCCATGACGCTTGCCACGGACGTTGACGTTTGGCGCGAGGACCCGACCGGCGCGGCTGCCTCGATAGAACCGCTTGCCCTCCCGGCCTCGGCAGGCTCCGCTTGGGGGGTGACGAGAAGGTCCGCCCGCGCCATCGGCGATGCCCGTTACGGGCGATCCGGGGCGCCGTCCGACGACTGGGTATATCGGCTGAGTCATGCCGGTCCGGACCGCGACGCCGCAATTGCCACGCTGCACGCCCTGTTGCTTCGTGCGGCGCGGTTCGAAGTCAATCGCCGCGGTGCGGCGTTTCCGAACCTTCATGGTGCGGCGGACTTGGACGATCTCGCGTGTCAAAGCGCGGACGACGCGATGATGTCGATCTTGCGTCGACTAGCCGACTTCCGTGGGGAGAGTCGCTTCACGACGTGGGCGTGCAAGTTCGCTTTGGTCGAGGCCGGCGCGAAGGTCCGCCGCCACGCGGGGCGCGGACGAGAGATCCCATTGACCGCTGAGTCGCTATCCGCTGATGCCGATAACGCGCCCCTACCGGATGCTCACGCGGAGGCGCAGATGCTGCTGATCGCGGTGCGCGAAGAGGTCAAGCAACAGCTGACCGCTCGCCAGCGTGAGGTTTTCGTGGCGGTCGCGCTCAACGATGTGCCGATTGACGTCGTTGCCGATCGGTTGAATACCACCCGCGGCGCGGTCTACAAGACATGATGCGCGGCGCAAGCTACGGGTGGCGCTCAGCGCGCGCGGGCTGGGCGTCGAAGGTGAAAGAGCATGATCCAGGACACGCCGGACCAGTCCGGCCGCCTCGTCGAGCGCCTCGTCGGTCCCGCTGATCAAGAACTCAGCTGCGAGGAGTGTTGCGACTTTCTCGACGCTTACGTGGAGCTAGAAGTGACGGGCACCGCGCCGTCGGCCGAAGCCAGGACGCCGAAGATGCGCGCGCACCTGGAGGGATGTTCCGCCTGCCGTGATGATCACGACAGCCTCCTCGCGTTCGTCTTGTCTGATCGGACTGACCCCGGCTAACCGTTTGGGCTACCGCTCGACCCGGTTCGAGCCGTTCGCGAGGTAAGAGAACCCGGCGGCGGTGCCACTAAGTGGTCATGGCCTTGTCTCGTGTGTCAGCCCCACTGATTCTCACCGAGCGATTTGGGCGCCTGACGACAGCCCTTCGGTGCCGACCGACGTGACTCCCCTCACGTTTCTTGACCGATACAGAAGAGCGGCCTACTGTATCGGTAAAGAGAAACAACAGAGGAGGACGTCATGGACACCCAATCACTCGCAATGCTCGCGTCTCAGCCGCCGGCAGACTTCGCCACGAGTGCGTTGCCCAACGCGCCGGTCGTGGCCGAGGCGATCCAGCCCGAGCGGGCGCCAGCGACCAAGCACGCTCGGCGCGCAGTCGCAGGCGCACTGCACCAGCTGGCCAATGCCGTAGCGCCCTAATGTCGGCAACGGGGTCGGGAGGCTCCTACGCTGGATGCAGGGACGGGAACCGGAGTACGTAATGGGCCGAGTCACGCTGCAGACGATCGCCGACCGCGTCGGCGTGAGTCGCATGACCGTGTCCAACGCCTTTTCCCGTCCCGACCAGCTATCGGCTCGGCTTCGTGATCAAATCCTCGCGGTCGCCGACGAGCTGGGCTACGTGGGGCCGGACCCGACCGCGCGCGCCCTGGCCAGTGGGACGGCCGGCGCGGTTGGCTTGCTGCTGTCCGACACCGTCCCATACGCATTGACGGACGAGGTCGCGATGCAGTTCATATCCGGCATCGCGGATGAGCTTGGGGCGAGCGGTCTGGCTCTCACACTGCTGTCTGCGGCACCGCGCGACGGGGTGGTGCAAGCGCGAGACGTCGCCATCGACGGTGCGTTGGTCTATTCCTGCGACCCCGACTCATCGGCTGTCGGCTGGCTGATGCGGCGCCGGCTTCCGCTGGTATTCGTTGATCAGGCGCCGGCACCAGGCATCCCCAGCGTCAACGTCGACGACCGACTAGGGGCCCAGGCCGCGGCGCGGCATCTGGTCGACTTGGGGCACCGGGTGGTGGCCATCGTGTCGACTGGTTACGGCGGCGATTTCGGGATCATCACCAATCCGCTCGATACGAACCTCGCGCATGCGGAGCGGCAACGAATGCTGGGTTGGCTAGAGGCACTCGGCGAGGCGGATATCGAGCCGATCGTCGTCCGCCAGCCACACGCCGATCCCCAAGACAACGGGTACGACGGTATGCAGGCGATTCTCGACTCCGGCCGTCGGCCCACGGGGATCCTGTGTTTTTCCGACGCCATCGCGGGTGGCGTCATCCGCGCTCTTCGTGATACGGACCTGCGCGTTCCAGAGGGCGTTTCGGTCGTCGGATTCGACGACAACCCCATCGCCCGGCGGATGCAGCCTGCTTTGACCACGGTGCGTCAAGACGCTCAAGGCAAAGGTCGAGCCGCGGCCGCCGCACTGATCAATGGGATTGAACACGCCGGCGGCCGACCCGCACGCCGCGGCCGGCACATCTTGCTTCCCACCGAGCTAATCATTCGGGACAGCACCGCCCCGCCACCAACAGTGCGGTCGGTCATTACCCAGCGTCGCGGCAAGACCCGCGCAACCTCGACAGACGACGGGCTCGCGTCCGTCGATGTGTCGCTCAATCCGACTGGACGCGTTGTCGGTAGCTGAGGTGGGCTGCAGCAGCCCAATGGGTGGGTGAAGGTCTTAGAGCTTCCGGCCCGCTCGGCGTTCTCTCCGCGCGCATATTGGGCAGCCTGCACGATGGCGGCGGGACCCTCTGCTCGGCGCAGCTCCTCAGGCGTTCCCGAGCCGGGCGGCGAGCGCCCGGCAAAATTGATCACTCGCGGATGCCTAAGCACCTCGGCAGCTGGCGACGGAAGTCACCACACTGTTAACGATGCGTTTGCTCTCCGTTCGCGTGCTGTCAGTCGAGCCTTCCCCACCGCGACTGTTTCGCTAACGGAACGAACTACTGGGCCAGGCACACTGTGCTTGTGACCGGCAAAACTCGACGCGAAGTCGGGGTGGAGGAGGAGTTCCTCCTCATCGATTCGACGCGCCTGCGGGCCATGCCCGACGGTGAAGCCGTGGTCGCGGAAGCGTCCCGGCGCCTACCGGAGCCGAGTGGTGATGGCCATGGCGTTACGCAGGAGTTCAAGCGCGAGCAGGTCGAGACCGGATCGGCGCCACGAAGGGATCTGGCCGAGTTGGAATCGGATCTCCGCAGCTTGCGCGCCGCATTGTCGGGGTCGGCTCGAACGCTGGGCCGCGAGCTTGCGGCAATGGGAACGTGTCCGCTGCGAGTTGCATCGACCACATCACCGGACGAGCGCTATCGGCAGATGACCGACGCCGTCGGCATCGTCGCCCGAAACCACCTGACCTGCGGTATGCACGTGCACGTCTCCATCGCTACCCGCGCCGAGGGGGTGGCCGTACTTGACCGCATTCGGCCGTGGTTGCCGAGCCTGCTCGCCCTCTCGGCGAACTCGCCGTACTGGCAAGGTGAAGACACGAGCTATGCCAGCTACCGACACGTGGCATTGGGACTGTGGCCAACCGCCGGGCCGACCGAACAATTCGGGGATGAGGCCGGCTATGACGCGGCGGTCGCTCACCTGATCAATTCGGGCGCCGTACTCGACGCCGGGATGATCTACTTTGACGCGCGACTGTCCGCGCGTTATCCAACTGTGGAGATCAGGGCGGCTGATGTCACTCCTCGGCTGAGCACAGCCGTGATGGTCGCCGCGTTGTGCCGGGCGCTTGTCGAGACGGCCGCTCAAGAAGCACGGCACGGTCGTAGCCCGAGTGGCGTGCGAACGGACCTGCTGCGAGCCGCGATGTGGCGGGCAGCGCGGTCAGGTATGTCGGACGACTTGGTCGACCCGGTCGAGGCTCGACCTGTCGATGCCTGGAATCTGATCGATAAGCTCGTTGATCACGTCGCGGTCGCGCTGCAGACGAGCGACGACGCAGGCGTCGTAGATGCGGCGCTGCGCGACATTCAGAACCGCGGGACCGGTTCCGACGAACAACGAATCTCCTATGCCTGGCAAGGGGATATGCGCGATGTCGTGTTGGACGCGATAGCACGCACGACCGAGTAACCCAAACGCGTTGTCTCGTGTAGGAGCCCGGGGACGCGGACTACAAGCCGTTATTTCCACTGACGGAAAGGGTATGACAATTATATATATATAGCGGTGCTCGATGCCTCCGCCGAGGAGTGCACCAGGTGCGGAAGCGTTTGATCAATACCGGGAGGCAGCATCATATTCGGAACAGACACGAAGCAGCGGGTCGCCGGCCCCCTCGCGACAACGGCTGCAGACATCTGTCGCTGTTCTACGGTCGATCTTGACTGCCTTCAGCGCGGTGGTCGTTGCCGTCTGGTGGATCTCGACGCGGCGCGGCCGGCATTGATCGCGCGGTAGCGCAGCCGCGATGGAGGAGCGCGGCTCGGAAAGGATGGAGGAAGACTTGTCTGGCGTAGCTACCCAGGAGTCACCGGCGAGTGAGGCGTCTGTCGGTGAGCTGGTCAGTCGCGCGTCGGAGCAATTGACCACCCTGGTTCGCGACGAGATGCGATTGGCCCAAGTCGAAATGGCGCAGAAGGGCCGGCGCAGCGGCATCGGTTTGGGCCTCTTCGGTGGAGCCGGAGCAGTGGCCTGGTTCGGTATCGGATCCCTCGTGACAGCCGCAATTCTTGGACTGTCCCTTGTCGTCGCGCCATGGCTCGCGGCCGTGATAGTGGGTGTCGTTTTACTCCTCACCGCAAGTGCTCTGGCCATGATCGGCAGGCGAGAGGTGTCACAGGCCACGCCGGCTCTCCCCCAGGAGTCGATGCAGAGCGTCCGTCGTGATGTTGAAGCCGTGAAGGAAGGCATCCATCATGACCGATCCTGAGCAATTGAAAGCAGAGATTGCCCAGACCAGAAGTGATTTGGCTGAGACCGTCGACGAACTCAGCCACCGGATGGATCCTCGAGAGCAAGCAAAGTCCGCCGCGCGGGCCGGTAGCGAGGCGGTGCGAACTCATCGCGTGCAGCTAGCCATCGCTGCCGGGCTGGTCTGCGTGGTTTTCCTAGCCCGGGTTGTCGTTCGGCGAAGGAGTTCCTATGACGGCACCTGAACGTGCATCGGCCCCGGTGCGGATCATGTACAAGCCCTGGGGCGTGATCGCCGGGGTAGCCGGCGGCATGGTTGCTGGCGCCGTGTTCAAACAAATCTGGCGTTTGGTGCGAGGTGAGGACGAGGCGCCCGGTGCGACCGATCCGGGGCGTAGCTGGACGGAAACCGCCTTGGCGGCTGCCCTCGAAGGCGCGGTATTCGGCGGAGTCAAAGCGTTGGTGGACCGTGGTGCGGCTAGCAGCTTCGCGAAAGCGACTGGGACCTGGCCGGCCTGACCCGCTCGGATGCGCTGACCTAAGGTGAGTGCTGCCCGCGAGAATTCGAGCACCCGTGCCCGGTTCAATTGTCGTGGCTATTGTGCTTGATCTTGTGCTTGATCGTCATGGAGCAGCAAAATGTTCTCGGTGGTTCGGTCGGCACATTCGGCGTACCGACGTTCGGCGACGAGTGGACTTGGGTATAGCTGATATGTCTCGACCACGTCTGGTAGCCGCTCGCTTGGTGTGGACGGTCGGTGAGGTGAGTCATGAGGTTGATAGCAGCTATCGCCTTCGTGATCCTGGCGGGCGCACTTGCTATTGCCGCGCTACACGGGGAGGGCCAGAGTCCAAGCACAAGCACGCCATCCACGAGCACCCCATCCACGAACACACCATCTACGAGCACACCATCCCAGCCCGCGGATTCGGCGCCTGACAGCGCCAGTGAGACCGAGGCATTCGGCACTCCGACGGCGGTACCGGGCGGTAGCCCGTCGGCTGTGCCCGCCGGTAGCGGGGGCCTAGCGGCACGCAACGAGGGCAGCGTGACCGGGTGGGAGATCGCGCTGGTCGTCGGGGTAGCGCTGGCGGCTGCCGGCGCACTTCTTGCGCTGCGCAGTCGCGACAACGAGGTCAGGTTGCGCCGCCGACTGGTGCCACTGGCGGCGGCGAGCTCCGTCGCTGGAGTGGCATTGGCCAGTGTCGCTGCGGCCTGCTGCTTGATCAGCCAGACTAGTGCCCGCGAGGTGCCACACGCCTTCGGTGATCCGAGCGAGGGCCCGGCGTCGGGTGGCGCGAATCAGCTAGCGTCTGGCCACCCAGCCACCCCGGACCGGCCAGTCATGCTCGCGCTCCCATCTGTCGGCGTAATGGCTCCGGTGATCGCCGTTGGTGTGTCCGAGGGCAATCTTCAGGTTCCGGAGGACCCCGCTCAGGTTGGCTGGTGGACCTCCTCGGCCGAAGCCGGGGCCGACACCGGCTCGGTCATCATCGACGGACACGTCGATACCGCCAGCGGCGGACCCGGCGCCCTCTACCGGATGGGCATCGGCAAGTTGCAGCTAGGGGACACCGCCGTCGTGACCACGGTGCTCGGGCGCAAGATCAACTACCGAATCTACGCGCAGTCCGTCTACCTTAAGGCGGCCGGCCTTCCGGCCGACATATTCGCCGCCAGCCGCGAGCCCCGCCTGGTGCTCATCACCTGCGGCGGAGCCTTTGACTCAGCGGGCAGGACGTACGCAGACAATGTCGTCGTCTTCGCCCGGCCAACCCACGATTAGCCCGATCCGAGTCTGGTTAGCCCAGCCCGGCTCATCTGCGCCGGAAGTGGGCGGCAGCCGCGCTGATCCGTTGCTGCTCAGGCTCGGCCATCTTGCGGGTGTCACGCACCTCGACGAACGGCTCGAGATCAGGCGGTAATCCCGCCTGCATCAGGCGTTCGCGCTGCCGTTCGGCGTCGAACTCCAGACCCATAAGGAGCGCAATATTTGAAATCCACAGCCACACCAAGAAGATGATTACTGTTGCTAGCGATCCGTACGTCTTGTTGTACGAGCCGGAGAAGGAGACGTACAGCGCGAACAGGCCCGAGCAGACAAGCCACAGCCCGATCGCGATCGCAGCACCAG
The DNA here is from genome assembly GCA_963809815.1 of uncultured Actinomycetota bacterium. Taxonomy (GTDB): domain Bacteria; phylum Actinomycetota; class Actinomycetes; order Mycobacteriales; family Jatrophihabitantaceae; genus CAVVJA01. Next base: position 126,737 of record CAWELM010000008.1, on the reverse strand, counting down.
GAGTAATCCCCGGTCGGCCGCTCTGCTTGACGTTGGGACACGCCCAATAGAGCAAGGAGAACATGAGCCAGACCACAACGAGCAGCACTGGCCATTTGGCGATGCTCCAAGCCAGAACGGCGGCATCGCCGATTCCGAGCGCGTCGCCGACGTGGCGGGCGACCGGCCCGGTAACCACGATGATCAAAACACTGATGACGAGCATGATCGTCATCGTGACAGTCACGCCGACGCGAACCGGGACTGTGCGGGTAATCGGTCGCCCCTCGGTGACACCGTAGATCGCGTTCGATGCCCTCATGAAGGCAGCAACATATCCAGAAGCCGACCAGAGGGCGATGACGATGCCAACAATCGCCGCGATACTTGCCGCGGTGGCGCGGCCCTGAACCTGGGAGATGACTGTTCTCACGAAGCTGTTGACACCACTAGGAGCGATCTCCTGCAGATTGTCGAGGAAGCTTTGCGTGGTCGAGTGTCCCAAGAGTCCGAAGATCGAGACCAGCACTAGCATGCCCGGGAAGATTGCCAGCACGCCGAAGTAGGTCAGTGCCGCCGCCCGATCGCTGAGGTCGTGCCGTTTGAACTGCTTTGCGCTACGCCGGAGGATTTGCGGCCAACGTTTCACGGACACCCTCTGTTGCTGGGTACCCGACGATGCCACCCGCTGCTCAACCGCAGTAGTCATGAGGATCCACATCCCTGGCGAACACGTCCAGTTACGATCGTGATACCCGTGTTCCTGAAGCCTGTAACGGCGAGCCGGGCGATCTTGCCAGGTAGGCGCTCCTCATCGGCCTGCGGCATTGGTAAACCGCTTCGATCCAGAATGGTCGGCTCGTTGTGGAACGCCGGCCGGCGCTCGTGTGGGCTGCCTAATAAGGACTAGAGCCTTGACCCGCGGTCAGGTGGCGGCTCGACGTACGTCCGGCGTTCTACTCGAGGCTCCACGTATGTCCGGGAATATGGGTCCCGATCATCTCGGACCACGACGTCGGTACGGCGTCGCATGGTTAGCAGGACTATCGAAATCACTAGGCCGACGATTCCAACAATCAGCAGGATCGTGCCGATCATTCCGACATTCACTCCGCCGATGTCTTGACGATATACCGCGAAGCGCAATATGGCGCCGATTGCGATTACTACTAAGCTTCCGCCGATTCCCATAGCCACTCCTCTGGAATTTGAGAACTCCACAAATTCATGAGTGTTCGCCCAGTGTTGATCGCGTCACCCACAAGCGACTCAGCGCTTGGCCACTCGGGAATCTTGCTCGGCGCGGACGCATCGCTCTGCTGACGTCCAGTCGTAATGCGACGTCAGGCGGCCAGCAGCCGCTCGAAGAACGAGCGGTATCGCCGCAGACCTTGCCGAAGGTCCTCGGTCGAGACATCCTCGCCGCTCGCCCAGCGCGATTCGAGCTGGGCGCGTTCGGCTGCGAACGTCCGCGCTAGGCGCTGCATCAGATCGGCGACCAGCGCGTCCGCGTCCTGCACCGCGGATCGCGGCTCGTCCACGAATTGCGCCTGGATCTCCTTCCAGCGCAAGATCACACCCTGCAGCTCGTCGGCTTCGAGCAGCTGCGCCTGGGGCTCGGCCTCCGTACCGAGGTCGTCGGTGGCCGCACGCTCCGGCTCCGGTGACGGCGCCTCGGGCGCGTCGATGTTCGTCGCACCGGCGGAGGCGATCTGTTCGGTGGTCGGCCGGCTGTCGCGGGCCACGTGCTGATCGGTCATCGGGCACCTTCCTGGGTCGACCGCTGCGAGCGGTCATCGCGGTCGGCCGCGTCAAGGGAGAGGCTCTCAGCATCTCCGGGCCGGTTGGCTTCGTCGGATTGCAGCAGCTCGTCGAACAGACTGCGGTAGCGCAGCAACGCCCCACGCAGGTCCTCCGTGCTCGCCTGCTCGGACTCAACCCGCTCGCGGACACTGTGTGCGAACCGGTAGTTCTCCACGACCGAGGGGTGATCAACCGAGATCAGCCTGGCCTGCGCCTCAAAACTCTCCATGGGGTAACCGCGCTCGGCCATCACTCGGTATACCAGACCGTCTGCCGCCACGACGGCGTTCGACGGCTGGTCAACGAACCGCTCCTGAACCTCACGCCAGTCGGCCTCGTACCGAGCTCGGGTGGGTTCGGCGAGCGGCTTGATGTCAAGTCGGTCCCGCTCCTTCTGCCGGTCACGAAGGTCGGCCTCAGCCGCGCGCCGATCGTCGCGCTCCTCTATGGTGCGGTCGTATTCCGGGCCAAATCGTTGGCGCAACATCGTCGTTCTGCGCTGTCGCATCTGCATCGCCACGAACACCGCGGCGACAACGACGATGACAACGGCGATCAGGATCCACGCCCAGGTAGCCATCGGATTCCTCCTGTGGGTTGAATGGCCTAGGGATACCCGCGGGCGCCGCATGTTAAACGCCTTTCTCGGTTGAGCCCGGAAGCGGATGTGCCGCGACGACTTGGTTGCGTCACGATCGGCTTCCTCGGGCTCGCGGTCGCATCTCTGCCCTGCGCCTGCGCGCTCTGAGTAAAACCGCGCGGCGGCGGGCTGAGCACGATGATCATCCGCGGTATACGGGCTCATCTCCCGTGTAGCGTGTTGCGCGGAGTGGCGGAGGCGTTATCTCCGTGCCGTTACCGGGTAGCTATATAACCGAGGGCCATCGCACGTCCTCGAGCTGGACCGAGCTCTCCCCAGTTCGGAGCAGACGCTGGCCGTGCCGCGAAAGGGTGCCGACTCACACGAAGGGCCGGTCGGTATCTACAGCGGATAACCGTACGACCCAGTCGATACCGAGCATCATCCATCAAGCGGCAGGAGAGACCATGGCTGACCAACCCGCGCACCGGCACGTCGAAGTCAGCGACGGTAAGCGCGTTGTCGCGTCTGCACAGGTGACTACTTCGCCGGAGGATCCAGGTACCGCCCAGGCGTCGTTGCAGGCCGAATCAGGGCATCTACCGGCGGGGAGCAGGGCGAGTCTGGTTGATGCGGTCCTGGATTTGCCCGAACTGCAAGGCGGCGCCCACCTAGAAGCGACGGTGCCGCTCGGCGACGCCGAATCTCTGCAACGGCTCGAAGAACGCACCGACGGCATGACCACCCGGGCGGCCGGCTCCAGCGCCCTAGTCGATGCCGATCTCCCGGACGATCAAGCCGATCGGCCAGTGGATCAATAAGCCCAGGTTCATCAATGCGGCTGTCCTTTGCGCAGCCGGATCCAGCGGTACCCCAGCCGGTCAACGCCAAGCCGGACGATGGCCGTCGAGCACAGGGCAAACCCGACGCCAATCTCCGGGCATTCGCGCAGCGTGGCGATCATCGCGTCGAACTAGCTCAGCAACGAATGCGGCTCGCGCCGTTGCGTGCCGACATTGACCTTTCGTGTGCGTGCGGACATCGACCGTTCGTGCACCGAGGCGCCCCCGACCAGTCGCCGGAGGTACCAACAGGTACGCCGCCGCGGTGGAGAAACCGCCGGCCGGTCCGTCATCCGACTGCATAGCTGTACGCAATGCGACCCGGCCGGGAAGCGAGAGGCCTTCGCTCATGCCCACCTCTTCGCGTAGCGCAAGACCGGTGTCCCGGGCATGGACAACTGCTTGCTAGTGACGAATGCGGGCTCGCCGGGTCAACTGCTTACTGTCAAGTCGGGCGGGAGACAACTGGTGGCCTTCTGCATTGGCACGTCTGCTGGTCAGCGTGGTGCATAACCGTGCCTGGGCTCGTCACACCCCGTACGCCCGAAACAGACGACTCGATCGTGACTGTTCCACCCGAGCAACCTCACAGGCCGGGCGGGAAGGCGACCGCTCGTGGCTGGATCAACGGCGTGCCGACGTCGAGTTCGATGACTTGGTGGGCGGTGAGCGGAATGCTGCGTGGATCGACGTTGTCACGGTGTCCGTTGAGGAAAACCGTTACCGGCGCCCGGGCGGGACCGACGCGGTCGCGACCGAGCTGCTGTTGCCAGATATCGAAGAAGTTCCCGAGGGTGTAGACCTTCACCGTCGGCGACTCGACGTGGATGATTCCGTCCGCGGCGTGAGTGTGTAGCCAGTAGAAGCAGGCGCCGTTGTTGATGAATGCGCCGACGGGGGTTGTCTGGACCTGGCGGGGCGGCACGATGCCGACGCCGGCCGGGATCTGTCGGGGGTGGCCGTTGACGAAGACCGCCAGGTGGATGTGGATGTGGTAGGCCACCTGCTCACCGTTCAGGCAACTGATGCCGTCCACGGGTCGACCGCTGGCCGTCGTGTCGGGTGAGGCCAGCGGGGACCCAGCGCCCATCGCGACGCCTTCGGGTCCGACGCTCGAGGCGGACGACGCTGCATGGTGGGTGAGGAGCCAGGTAAGGAACAGGGTGACTGCGACCGCGGCCGCGGCGAGGATGGTGATAGCACGCGATGCTCGTCGGCGGCGACGGGTGCGCCGGTCCTGCCCCAGTTTGTGGATGGACCTTCTTGCTGCGCGTACGGAGCGTGTTGACTTCGGTGTTGCCATCGGTGGACCGTCCTCCGCGAAGTCCGGCACTGCTGGTGGAATGATGTGCCTACTAACACGTCAGGTCGTTGTGGCACGTTCAGATCACGACCCGGCCCATTGGCGAGCTCACGACCTCGCGGAGGCTGTCCCAGCGCTCGGAGTTAGTGGGCAGGAAAGGGTTCCTCCTGCAGTAGATCGGTCGGCTTCGTGCGTGCGGCCGACCCATTGGCTAGTTGTTTCAGCTAGCGATCACTTTTGAACATCTCCTTGCTACTACCCGTGTTAGTAGATGTGTTGATCACGGGTGCAGTCTGATGCCTGACTGGTTGGGCTGGCTTGTCTTCGCCGGTCTGCTCGGCGTCGCCGAGCTGGTTACCTTGAGGTTTGCCGCCGGGCTGATGGCCCTCGCCGCAAGTTCGGCCGCGATAGTCGCGGCCGTCGGTGGTGGGCCGCTGGCTCAGGCTCTGGCCTTCGCCGCAACGTCGTTCGTGGCGGTCGTCGCGCTGTTTCCGCTTGCTCAGCGGCGGCGCAGTCATGTCCGGTATCGCAGCGGTAGCGACGCGCTCAATGACCAGAGCGCGACGGTGATCCGGCAGGTCGACGCGCTTGATGGCGCGGTTCGGATCGGCGGCGAGGTGTGGTCGGCCCGGGCCTATGACCAGACTCAGGTGATCGCTGAAGGCACTCGAGTGATTGTTTACGCAATCGAGGGCGCGACCGCGCTCGTCTATACCTTGGAGCAATGACATGACCGCGCTTCTGATCATCCTTATTCCGCTCGTTGTAGTTTTGGCTGCGCTGAGCAGAGCGATCAGGGTCGTACCACAGGCCCGGGCGTACATCGTGGAGCGGTTCGGCTCGTATGACCGAACGCTGGCGGCCGGGTTCAACATATTGCTACCGGGCGTGGACCGGGTCCGTAGCCGAATTGACCTGCGTGAGCAGGTGGTGTCTTTCGCGCCGCAGCCGGTGATCACCGAGGACAACCTGGTTGTGCACATCGACACGGTGCTGTACTTCCAGGTCACGGACCCGCGGGCCGCGACGTATGAGATCGCGAATTTCATCCAGGCGCTCGAACAGCTGACCGTGACAACGCTGCGCAACGTGATCGGCGGCATGGATCTCGAACGGACCCTGACCTCTCGGGAGGAGATCAACGGCCAGCTGCGCGGCGTTCTGGACGAGGCCACCGGCAAATGGGGTATCCGGGTGAACCGCGTCGAGTTGAAGGCTATCGAGCCGCCGAAGTCGATCATCGATGCGATGGAGAAGCAGCTGCGGGCCGAGCGGGACAAGCGGGCGACGATCCTGACCGCCGAAGGCCTGCGCCAGTCACAGATCCTCACGGCCGAAGGTGCCAAGCAGTCCTCGATCTTGACCGCGGAGGGCCAGCGGCAGTCGCAGGTTCTGGTGGCCGAAGGGCAGGCGAAGGCGATCGACATCGTCTTCACGGCGATCCACGAGGGACGGCCGGACGCCGACCTGCTGGCTTATCAATACCTGCAGGTGTTGCCCAAGATCGCCGAAGGTAAGGGCAGCCAGCTGTGGATGATCCCGAGCGAGCTGACCAAGGCGCTGGACGGATTCGCTTCCGCCTTCGGCTCGCCGACCGCCAAGACTGTGCCTGCCGTAGCCGAGCCGAATGGCGCCCCGCCGGCGCACCGCATGTCTCATTCCAACCGACGCCCAGCCACGGACTGATCCCGGTGCCAGCGATGGTGGCCGCCGCGAGATGGTTCTGCACGACCGCTCCGTACCAGCTACTGGCGGGACGGGTGTTGCTGCCATGGGCGTTGCAGGGCCTAGACCCGGCCGGCGAGGCACTCGAGATCGGCGCCGGCAGCGGTGCTATGGCAGCGCAACTGCTGGCTCGATACCCGGGACTGACATTGACCATCACCGACTACGACGCGGGCATGGTTACCCGAGCCGGCAAGATTGTCGCCGCATTTCCCGGGCGCGCCGCCGTGCAGCAGGTCGATGCGGCCAGGCTGCCTTTCGCCGACGATTGCTTCGATGTGGTGCTCTCGTTCGCCATGCTCCACCACGTAGGCGACTGGCAGCGCGCTGTGGCGGAGGCGGTGCGGGTGCTACGTCCCGGCGGACACTTCGTCGGCTACGACGCCCTAGAGGGGCCCCTGACACGGCTGCTGCACGTCGGTGAAGGAGAGAACGTCAGGATGATGCGGCGCGGGCAACTGGAAACTGAGCTTGCCGCACTGCCCGTCAGCCCGATGCCCGTCCGCCGCTCAGGCACGGGCCTGGTCCTCAGGTTCAACGCCACCAAAACTGAATGAACCTGCCGTGGCTGTCGCGGACGTGTGCGAGCGGCCCGGCCCGCACCCGCGTCGCCGTCCGCGTGTGTACCGCGCGACACCCCGCGTGCGATCTCCACCTGGCTGGAGGGGGCACCGTTGACCGCACTGCTGGACGGACGCACCGATGCGCTTGCCTCTGTTGGCGAGAACTCGACCATAGCGTTGCGGCAGACGTGGTGGGGCCGCTGATCGGCCACGCGCAATACGCCCCAACGGCCTGGGTCGGCCGGATGCATGCCGAGCCGCCAGGCGTGCGAACCACCGGATGGTTGCGATACGAGGCCCATGGATTGAGGGCATCGGCGAAACCCACGAGGCGTAAGGGAATCGCATGACGAAGGCGCATCGCCATCACCACACCGACGGGATGGCCCCGTGCTGTGGGGACTTCTGGATCTTCGGCAAGCATTGGGCTCGAACGCACCGCAGTGGCCGCGGACTAGACCGTGGCTCGAGGCTTTGGCTGACGGTCAGGCGTTCGGGACGTGGCTGTGTCCCAAGCGTTCGGCCTGCGGCCGGGGGAGTGGAGGCACCGGCGGATGCACGCCGACCCTTCCGGGCCGACGCGACGTGGACGGCGGCGCGCAGAAATATCTGAGGGCCGCTGACCGTCCCGCGCCTGCACCGAAGGAAAGGACCGGACCGCGCCTGCCCGAGGCACGGTCCGGCTTTGGTTGTCTCGGTTTAGTAGCCGTATCCGCCGCCACCGGTGTTTCCGGTGTTGCTGGGCTGCTGAACAACGGCCGCGCCGGTGGCGTCGAGGACGTACCACTTCGCGCCGAACTGGTCCACGCCTTGTCCGTGCTGCTGCCCGGCCTTGGTGTCCCCGATGAAGTAGTACAGCGGATGACCGGCGTAGCTCAGCTCTTGCGCGCCATCGGCTCGAGTGATCACCCCGAGCGAGGTGGCGGATGCGCCGCCAGCCGCGTGCGGCACACCGGTCACGGGCACCGGCGGCCAGTAGGAGGCGCAGCTGCCGTCACACGTCGAGGTCGCGCCGGTGTCCTTCGCGAACAGATACAGCGTGCGGCCCTGCGCGTCGACGAGGATCTGTCCGAGGTCTGTGTTTCGGGTCATCACGACAGTCGATGGCGGTGTACTGGTTACAGCGGCGCCAGAGGACCCCGAGCTGCCGAGGGTCAGCCCGAGGGCCACGGCCAGTGCGCTGACTCCGGCTCCGCCGGCTATATAGATCGGTAGCCGTCGTTTTGTAGCGTGCATGGATCTCTCCGTTCGTTGTTGTCGGTGTCGCCGTGGCTTCGGCCGGCGCCGTTGGTGAGGACGTCGTGGATCTGATGGATCAGCCACACCCGCGCGGGTCGCTCGTCAGCCAGCAACTGAGGCAAGTGCCGCCAGGCATGCAGGAAGGTCTGGTGCACGACATCCTCGGCGGTGCTGCGGTCGCCGGTGAACCCCTCGGCATAGGCGAGCAGCAGCGGCGCGTGCTGCGCGTATCGCGCCCGCATGACGGCCTGCGCGGCCGGCCCGGGCGTGCGAGTCCAACTCCGGTGGCGGTCCGCCGGCCAGTGCGTCAGGCGGTGTGTGGCGACATCCATATCTACTAACACGGATAGTAGAAAGTTGGTGTTCATCGACTGGGCACCTTCGTTGGCCGCGGATTACCCCGCGCGCCGCCGGCCTCGACGGGTCGCCCGAGCGGTGCTCGATGCGCCAGCGTTGCGCGCAGCAGCAGCCGGCCGCGGTGGATCCGCGTGCGCACCGTGGCGACTTTGATGCCCAGAATGAGGGCAATTTCCTGATAGGGCAGCTGTTCCAGGTCGTGCAGCACAACCGCGGCGCGGAAGGCGACGGGTAAGCCGTCGAGAGCCTGCTGGATATCTGCATCGAGGTGCCGTTCGAGGTACGCCTGGTCGGGTCCGGGCGAGGGCGCAGCCAGCCGATCGTCTTCAGGCAGCGCGAAAAGACTTATCCGCCGCCGCCGGCGCACCATATCGAGGAACAGGTTCGTAGTGATTCGGTGCAGCCAGCCCTCAAAGGTGCCTGGCCGAAAGTTGGGCAGTGCCTGAAACACCCGGACGAATGTTTCCTGCGTGAGATCCTCGGCGTCGACGCGATTGCCGGACAGCCGATACGCCAGGCGGTACACGCGGTCGGCGTGCTCGCGCACCAGCGTGTCCCAGCTCGGCGGGGTCCATTCGGCCCGCTCGAGCGTGGCAAGCGGCGGCATCGGTTAACCCGCGCCGTGCCGGAATCCCGGCGAGTAGGCCAGTTCGAAGCCGCGGGTGGGCACCGTCGCGCCGAGCCCGGCGTACAGGCTGGCGACCGACAGCACCCCACGCCAGATCAGGGCGTACTCCCGCGGCGGGTGCAGCTGCTTTCTGACCGCGGCGAACCGGGGCGCCGCCAGGTGGGTCAGCAGCGCGCGCCACCACTCCGGCGAATAGGTAAAGGTCTCCTCAGCGGCGGCGGCGACCACCGGACGGAGAAAATCGATGAGCTCCACCCCCGCGGCTGGCGCCAACAAGCCGGCTCGTCGAGCCCACCACCGCGTCGCCGGCGCATCTGCGGCCAGTACCGCCGCGGCGAGCCGGCCGAGCGGTTCTGGAATGCCGTCAGGCATCGCGGCGACCGAGCCGAAGTCCACCAGGCCAAGCCGCCCGCCCGGCAGCAGCAGGAAGTTGCCTGGGTGCGGATCAGCATGCATCCAGCCGGTGCATGATGCCGGGGCGTACCCGGCGTGGCCGATCAGCCGACCGGCGAGATCCGCGGCCTCAGCGCACTCCAGGCCCTGCCAGCCGACCGGAAGCCGATCAGTCCCGCCGTCGAGCAGAGCGGTCAGCGGCACGCCGTCCAGCCACCGCGACACCAGCACCCGTGGCGTGGCAGCGTATACGTGCGGGACCACGACGCTGGTGCGGCCCGGCGGCTCACGCACCCCGGCGGCCGGGCAGCGGCGCGACGTTCCCGTCATGCTCGGCGCGAAAGCAGCCGCTACCTGCCGTTGCACCCGCGCTTCCCGCGGATAGTCCAGCTCGTCCAGCATCCGAGCCGCCAGTTCGTCGGTGAACCAGCCGAGGTCCAAGCCGGTGAGCCGGCCCAGCAGCCGGCCGAGTAGCCGCGCGGTGCGCACGTCGGAACGCAACGCCTTGGCCACCCCGGGGTACTGCACTTTGACCGCCACGTCGACCAGGTCGCCTGAGTCGTCGCGCCACCGGCCGCGGTGTACCTGCCCAATGGACGCCGCGGCGGCCGGGGCATCGTCGAAATCGACGAGTCGATCCCGCCAGCTCGAGCCGTAAGCCAGCGACAAATCATCGGTCAGGACGCGCCACACCACGGCGGCCGGCATGGCGGGCGTCGCCTCGCTGAGCCGGGTTAGCGCCGATCGGTACGGCCCGGCGACCTCGGCCGGCATCGCCGCTTCGAACAGCGAGAAGGCCTGCCCCAGCTTCATCGCACCGCCCCGCAGCTCGCCCAGCGTCGCGAACGCCTGCTCCACGCCACGGGTGGCCACCTCCTCCGCAGTCGCGCGCGACAGCCGACTGGCAGCGGCCGCAGTACGCGCGGCGTGCCGTACCGGCAGCCCGACCAGCCGGCTGGTGCGGCGCACCACCCCGGTCGGCAGCACCGGTCGCTCCGGCCGGCCATGAGCATCCGCAGGCGTTGAAAGGGAAGCGCCGTGGCGTCCGGGCACCGGTCGTGGGTCAGTCACCGAACACCCACCACGCCGACGGTCAGTCGGGGCTTAGCACCGCTGCCCGGAAACCAAAGTGCCCGTTGTCGAGTCATATCTACTAACACGGCTAGTAGACATGCGGCGTTCACCGAATTGCGGGCAATCCAGCCTGCACCGCCAACAGCGTCCCGGTGCGCTGCTCACCGTGTCGACGAGACGCAGGGCCCGCACGCGGTACTTGTTCGCCTACGACGCGGGGCTGGTCTCCACCTGTGAGGGGAGTTGCGCATCCGCCGCCTCGATCGGGAATCATTGCCGGCCCGGAGGCAGCCGGCAGCTCACGCATCCTGAGAACCCCCTGCACGTACTCGATTCGGCCGGTGCCGCGGTCGTCGTATCCCAGCAGCGCGGGGGCAACGGCGAAGGTTACGGGTATTGATCCGCTCTCAAGACACGAAGCGGACCGCGGCCGAGGAGGGCGCGGTCCGCTTCGGCTGATCTTTCATGGGCGGCTGCGACCTGGGTCCGCTTGACGGGTGGCTGGTTGGCGGCGACGGCGGCCGGGGTTAGGGCAACCAGCAGGGGGATGAGTCCGAGGGCGGCGATGCCGGCGCGGAGGGTGCGGCGCCGCCGGGGGCTCAGCGCGGCCGGTGGCAGCAGTAGGCGTCGGATTCGTGCACCCGCATCCGTGTCGGCTGCGGCCAGGGCGGCGGACGGCGTGCCACCGGTGGCTGAGCGCGGTCGGGCGGTGCTGACGGCGACCAGCGCTGTGGCGAGTGTCTCGGGATCGTGACTGCGCGCGGCGAGGTCGTCGGCGTGCATCTCCAGTAGCGGTCGGACCTGGGGGGTCAGCTCGCGCAGGAGCGGGAGTTCCGGCAGGGCGCGGCCCGCGAACGCCGCCGCGGCGAGCAGGCGATGATGCCGGGCGCCGAGGTGGGCCTGCTCGTGCGCGAGAACAGCAGCGACTTGCGGCGGGGTGAGGAGCGCGATCGCGCTGCTGGTCAGGATCACGGTGTCCGACCGGTCGGCGAGGCAGTACGCAGCCGGCTGCGGATGGTCGATAATCACCGCGCCCAGCTCGGCAGCGTGCGTGCCGCACAGGGCGACCAGGGTGCGGTGGCGTCGGCGCTCCGCCCGGCGGGCCCGGGCAAGCTGGACCACCGCCCGGGCCACCCGGAGCGCGATCACGCCGGACAGGGTGAGCCCGGCTCCGGCGACCGCGGCACCGCCAGGCGTGACGTAGGCGGCGCGCAGCCGCACGATGCAGGCGTCGAGCAGATGGCTCAGGCCGCTGGACAGGGCAGTAGCGGGCAGTGCGACGGTGAGGCCGGCCAGGAACAGCGCAGCCAGCACCGACCATCCGGCGGTGAGCAGCAGCGTGGCGCCGAGCCGGGGGGCGCGGGCCAGCCAGCCGTCGCGCCGATACGCCAGCGGCCCCAACGTCCCGAGCAGGACGGCATACACGAACAGCGCCGCGCCGACAGTCATTGCGTGGCCGCATCGCGCCGCTGGGCATCGCGCCGTTTGGCAGCGCGCTGAGTGTCGCGCCGCCGCGCGAGCGCCTCGTCCAACGCCCGGGCCAGCGCCTCGGCGTCCTCCTCGGCGATCTGCTCGGCGAACCGCGCCAGCGCACCAGCCCTATCGGTGCTAGTAGCGAGCGCATCGTTCATGAGCCGGGCGGTGTAGGCCTGCCGGCTCACCGCGGGCGCGTAGCGCCACGCGCGGCCGTCGCGCTCGCGGATCAGCCAGCCCTTGCGGTGCAGGTTGTCCATCACGGTCATCACCGTCGTGTAGGCCAACGGCCGCTGCGGACCCAGGTCGGCCACCACTTCACGCACTAGCCGCGATGCGCCGGAATCCCAGAGCAGTTCCATGATCGCGGCCTCGAGGTCGCCCAGCGGTCGCACTCGACCCGGTCCCGTCACCAGGCTGCTTCCTTCCATGTCCGTTACCACGTCACGCGTCGGCTAATCGTTCACATTTCTTTGAACGTACAGCATCTACTAGCCGTGTTAGTAGTCATGCCCGCTGAATCACCGGATGACGCGCTGCGAACCCTGTACGTCCAACACCGGCACGCGGTGCTGGCCTACGCCGAGGGGTTCACCCAAGACCGGGGCCAGGCCGAGGACATCGTGCAGGAGACTTTCCTGCGCGCCTGGCGCCACCTGCCGCGGCTGCTCGCCGACGACCGCCCGGTACGCCCGTGGCTGTTGCAGGTCGCCCGTCGTCTGCTCATCGACGCTGCCCGCGCTGCCCGCGCCCGCCCCGTCCTCGCCGAGCAGAACCCGGATGCCGACCCGGCTGTCGACGGCGGCCTGGAGCACCTCGTGGATCAAACCGTGCTGGTTGACGCGCTGGGGCAGCTGTCCGAGCGGCACCGGCAGATCGTGGTCGAAACGTTCTACGCCGACAGCCCGATGCACGTCACCGCCGCGCGTCTCGGCGTACCCGCGGGCACAGCCCGCTCGCGTCTCCACTACGCCCTCGACCACCTGCGCCGACAGCTGGATCCCGGCTCCGCCGCCTGACCCTTCGGAGATCCACATGCGCAACCCCGCCAACGACCGCGTCCCGACCGAACATCTCGCCCACGGCGCCGGTGTCATCGTCCTGTCCACCGAGACACTCGTCGTGCTGCTCGCCGCCTGGCGGATGCAGCCGCGCCACTCCCGCCGCGCAGCCGCCTACCGAGCAAGCCTCTCACCGCACCCAAGATCAGCCCATCCGCCGACTCTCCACAGCGAACCCAGGACCGACAAGGGAAAACGCCATGCCCAGTAAGCCCCGCACCCGCCTCGCCGCCGCACTGACCGCAGCCGCCGCCATCGGCGCAACGTCCCTCACCGCCACCTCGGCCACCGCCGACCCGGTAATCCCGAAAGCCTCGGGCAACGTGGTCGTGGAATGGAACCGCACCCTGCTGTCCCTGGTACAGACTCCCGGTGCTCAACCGGCCACCATCCATCCCACCCGGGACTTCGCGATCATGAGCGCCGCGGTCTCCGACGCAGTGACCGCGACCGACCCGGACCGCTCGCACGATCCGCTGCACCCCAGCGTCCTGCACGGCACCGCGCCGCAGGCCGCCGCGGCCCAGGCCGCGCACGATGTGCTGACCGCGACGTTCCCCGCCTTCACGCCCACCCTTGATCAGCAGCTGGCCATCGACCTCACCGCCATCCCGGCCGGACGGGATCGCACCGCCGGCATCCGAGCCGGCGTCCGGGCCGCGAGCGCAGAGCTGCAAGCCCGTTCGGCCGACGGCTCCGCCACGCAACCGCCGCCCTACCAGACCACGGGTGCCCCCGGCGATTTCCGCCCGACACCGCCCGGCTTCGCGGCGCCGGTGTTCACCCACTGGGGCGCGGTCACGCCGTTCGTGCTGCGCCGCGGTGACCAGTTCCGCCCCGCACCGCCCCCGGCGCTCACCAGCCCCGCCTACGCCGCAGCGGTCAACGAGGTCAAGAGTCTCGGCCAGAACACCAGCATCACCCGCACCGCCGAGCAGACCACCATCGGCCAGTTCTGGGCCGCCCCCATCCAGAACTACTGGAACGCCATCGCCGACGAGGTCGTCCTCGCCCAGCACAGCGACATCAGGACCGCCGCCCGCACCCTGGCCTTGCTCGATCTGAGCCTCGCCGATGCCACCATCGCCTTCTACGACGCCAAGTACACGTATCGGCTCTGGCGGCCCATCACTGCCATCCGCCTCGCCGACACCGACAACAACCCGCTCACCACCGCCGACCCGGCCTGGACGCCCCTGGCCACCACGCCAGCCGACCCGTCCTACCCGGGCGCGCACAGCGTGATCAGCGGGGCCGCCGCCACCGTGCTCACCGCGCTGTACGGCAACCACCTGAGCATCGCCGTCACCTCACCGACCCTGCCCGGCATCGCCCGGACCTTCCACAACTTCCGTGACGTCGCCACCGAGGCCGGGCTCAGCCGCATCTACGCCGGCGTCCACACCCGCCTCGACCACCTAGCAGGCCTGACCCTCGGCGACCAGATCGGGCAATACACCCTGCGCCACGCACTCACCCCCTGATGACAACCGACGCCCAGGTCAGGAACGACCGCACGACCCAGCGGATCGCACGGATTGTTCGATCTTGCGGCGGTCATTGCGGACGGACAGGTGCAGCTCGTGGCCTTGGTCGGCGCGGGGCCGCAGCCGGGGCAGCACCTTCCACCGGGCCCACCGCGTGACGACCTTGCGATGTTGCCTCCCAGCCTGCGCGAGAGCTTGTTGTCCCCGGCCGCCCGTCCGGCTAGGCGCCTAAATCCTGCTGTGCTTGGTGGAGCGCCACGACTGCGTCGGCGAACTCGTCGGGGTTTTCCTGCGGCGGATTGTGGCCGGATGCGACCTGCCGGTACTCGATCAGCTTCGTGAAGTGCGCGGCGTGCGCCGCGAGCGACGTGGGCGGGGTGACCGCGTCGTGGATGGAGTCGATCACGATCGTGGGCACGGTGATGGGTGGCTGCTCGGCGATGAGTTCCTCGGTGTCCTCGTAGGCCGCGTCCCCGGGTACCAGGCCGAAGCGATGCCGATAGGAGTGCACCACAACGTCGACGAAGTCGGGATTGTCGAACGAGCCGGCCGTGGCCTGAAACTCGGCGTCGCTGTGCCGCCAGGTCGGTGACCAGTCGCGCCAGAGTAGACGGGCGAAATCAGCGCGGTGAGCGCTCAGGCCCTGACGGCCGCGTTCGCCGTGCAGGTAGTACTGGTACCAGAACGAGCGCTCGACCTCCGGTGTGGCCGGGACGTTCGCCGCCGCGATATTCTGCACGTTGTATCCGTTGACGGTGACCAGACCGGCGACCTTTTCAGGCCACAGCGCGGCCACAAGACACGCCGCGCGGCCACCCCAGTCGAAACCTGCGACCACCGGCTTTCGCAGATCCAAGGCCTCGATCAACGCCAGCAGGTCGTGTGCCAATGCAGCCTGCTGACCGGAACGCAGCGTCGACACCTCAGCAAACGTGGTGGATCCGTAGCCTCGCAGGTACGGCACCACGACGTCGGCCCCAGCGTCGGCTAGCACGACGGCGACGCGGTCGAAACACCGCACGTCATAGGGAAAACCGTGCAGCAGCACCACCGGCCAGCCTGAAGGGTTACCCGACCGCTCGTACCCGACGTCCAACACACCAGCCCGTATCGTCACCGCGCCCGTCATGATCGAAATCCTTGCAGAAACGGAACCGCCAAACGGACATCGACTCGAATTCGCCTAACGTGCATCCAGCCCACTCCGCGGGATACGTCAGACCGACCGTCGCGACGCCCTCGTCTCGCCGCCACCACACAGCTCCATCATCTAGGAGACGCGCCTTCGCCAGGGCACCCCGCTCATCCTCGGAACCTCCGGCCAGGATCGAGATCAGCAAGAGCAGCTCAGCGCAAAACGCCGTCACGCCAGCTTCGACTCGCGACTCCGGTAGTTGTTGAGTTGGGGCCGCTTGCAGGATCGTCGAAGCCTTCGATCGTTCTGCGTCGCCGAGGACCAGCTATGACGTACTCAAGCTGGGGTAACGCTTGTAGACCTTGTTCGAGACGGTCTTGTAGGTGCCTGCAGTATCGGCTCGCGCCGAGTAGCGAAGGGCTGCGCGAGCGCGCTTCTTCGTATCAATCGGATAACGACCCTGACTTCCTCCGATCCGCGAACCCGGCGGGTAAACGAAGTCGGATTTGCGGAGCGACTTGCGCTTGGCGGCCTTCATATGAAGGTCGTACCCATATACCCAGGAAGGAAAACCGGCGCACCGAACCGACGACATTGGGTTCCCGCGCTCCGTACATACTGACGAGTGCAATGGCGTAATGGCGACGCGGGAAATAGACGCGACCAGTCGCGTACAGCGCGGCGTGGCGCAAACGAGTCGCTGCCGCGGGTTGCTGATCCATGCTCCCTTGGGTCGCAACCTTGATCAGTGCGTTCCCTGGCTGAAGGCTGTCCAGCGCCATACAGACTGCAAGCGTCAGGATCGGGGAATATCAGGTCCCGGACGGTTTCCGAGCGTCAGGCATAGTCTGTCATCCTCGCCGCATGACAACAGGTACTAGCCGGGTGGATCGCTTCGAACGACGTACCGAGTGGCCACTCGCCGTGCTGGCGCTCGTGTTCTTGGCAGCCTATGCGTGGCCTACGGCGCGGTGATCCTGGCCACCACCATCAACCTGATTTCCGGCCTCGGTTCCCGCAGCGGCGGACACTGACCCGGACGCGCTGCCCGTCTTCACCGCGTTCACGAACCGGCGCCGCTCGCGAGGCCGTCCGGGCCGCGCAGCTCGACGGGCGGGCGCTTTACCTGCAGGTGGACCTGTCATGATCGTCCGCTGGTTTCGGTGCCAACGCTGCGGCGAGTACCAAGCGGTCACCATGCGGTGATCCCCAAACAGATGGCCGACGGCCAAGGAGGGGAGCCCTCACGGCCAAGGCAACCTCTCGCACCATCATGCGTCTATCTGCGTAAAGAAGGAGGGGATTGCCATGACGCTGTCGTCGAAGGGCATCAGGCGTGGGGCGGTGGTGGGTGCACTGGTCGTGGGTGTTGGCACGAGCGTTGCGGCCGCCGCACCAGCGGCGACCGCAGCTCCCTATTGTGGGATCTATTGGGGGTCGCTGTCCAAGACGGCGAGGATCACCGAGACCGCGCCGATGGTGAATATCCGGGCCGGTCAGCATGTGTGCTTCGACCGGATGGTGGTCGACGTGCGAGCAGGCGGCGCGGACGGTTACTTCGTCCACTACGTAGACACGGTACGACAGGAGGGGTCCGGCTTCGCGGTGCCGCTACGCGGCGGGGCACGCCTTCAGGTGACGGTGGTCGCACCTGCCTACGACAACTACCGGCAGACCTACCGTCCGGCGAACCGGAGCGAGCTGGTCAACGTCGCCGGGTGGCAGACCTTCCGTCAGATCGCGTGGGCCGGTTCTTACGAGGGACAGTCGACCATCGGACTCGGCGTCCGGGCAAGGTTGCCGTTCCGCGTGTTCGTACTGCAAGGCCCAGGTGCGGGGTCAAGGTTCGTGATCGACGTAGCGCACCGCTGGTAGGAATCGATCTTTGATTCGTGCGACGTTGGTTCGCGTCAATGCCGTAGGTGTCGTGCCGTGCTGGCATCAGAACATGCATCCTTGGCCCGAGCACTGGCGACCAGACGGCGTAGCTCGGTGTCGGTGGATTCCTCGCTCATGTCTGGTCATCCTCGCTCGCCACGCCGCCGCCCGTTGCTCATAAAGCTCAATAGTGGCGCCGGTTTATCGGCGACAGATGCCGGGAAAGCTGTCTCTGACCAACCGGATAATGATTGGAGGGCAGCCGTGACGGACGAAACGGGCCCCGAGGCCGCTGTCAAAGGTGTCGCGGAGGACGTCAAGGGCAAAGTCAAGGAAGCTGCTGGCGCCGTGACGGGTAATGAATCACTCAAATCCGAAGGACGCGCCCAGCAGGACAAGGCGGCCGCAGAGCGCGAGGTCGCGGCTAGGGAGGCCGAGGCGGAGAACGCCCGCGCTAAGGCAGCCGCCGCTGAGGCTGACGAGCGAGCTCATCAATAGACGGATGCCACGCGGCTTCACCGAGCCTCCGTCAATACGCATGGCCTGTTCACCCCGCGCAGGCGCGAGCACGTATTGGCGGAGGCTCATCATCGGTAGCAAACGCGAGCTGCGATCCCGACCGTAGCTTCGGCCATTGCTCGAGTCGGTTTGACACTCATCCAGATCGGGTAAGCCATCCGGAGACGAGTCCGGGTTTCCGAAAACCGAAGAGGGGTCGCAAAATGACCGCGTCAATGTCGACGTCAGTGCGATCAGCCGCACGAAGTCAACCTATGGCGCGGCTGGCCAAGGCAGGATTGACGGCTCGGGCCTCTGTTTACTTGCTCATCGGCGCGCTTGCAATTGCGCTTGCATTCGGTAATTACGTGAATGAGCCCGACCAGCAGGGGGCGTTGCAGGTTCTGACGAAACACACCGGCGGCGTGGTGCTGGTGTGGCTGATCGCCATTGGGCTGTTCGGATATGCGGCGTGGCGGTTCAGCGAGGCGGCATTCGGTGTGGTCGGTGAGGGTCGCAAGGTTGGGCCGCGGTTGCAGTCGTTCGCCCGCGGGCTGATCTATCTGTTCTTCGCGATCACGGCCGTCCGGGTTGCCATCGGCGCGAACGCCGGCAGTCAAGCACAGCGCCAGGAGTTGTGGACCGCGAAGGCCATGCAGCATGCGGGCGGACGATGGATCGTCGGCCTGGTCGGCGTGGTGATCGTGATCTGCGGCGTCGTGTTGGTGATGCAGGGCCTCACCCGCAAGTTCGAGAAGTACCTGGAGCTAGAGCGGATGAGTCCGACTCAGCGTCGACTTGTGGAGTGGCTCGGGATCGCCGGAACGGCCGCTCGTGGCGTGGTATTCGCTCTGGCCGGAGTATTCGTGATCGTCGCAGCCGTCACCGCCAACCCGAGCAAGGCCGGCGGATTGGATCAGGCGTTTCGCGAGTTGCTGACCATGTCCGGCGGCCCGGTCCTGGTGTTTCTCGCTGGACTCGGACTGCTGATCTTTGCCGCGTACGGGTTCGCCGAGGCCAAGTGGCACCGGACCTGACATGTCAACCGTTGCCGTCCGCCGGGACCCGACGCGGAGCTCAGGCCGACGCACAGGTGAACTCCGATACGCGCTCGTCCGCTTGGTTCCCTCGGCCGTGCTGGTGTGGGCGATCATCTGTGGGCTCGGCTATCTACTGACTAGGCCGTTACGAGGGACTTCGTTCGAACTCTGGGACGGATCGGTCAACCGATTTTTCGCCAACCATCGCAGTACCGAGTGGAACACGGTTACGCACTGGGTGACTTTCACGGCTGAGACCTACACGGTGATCGCTGTTGGGCTGGTTTTCTTTGTCGCAATGCGGATACGCCTGCGCCGCTGGCGTGAGTCACTCTTCCTGCTGACCGCGGTGCTCGGGGAAGTCACGATCTTCGTGTGCTCGACCATGGTCATCGACCGGCCGCGCCCCGCGGTGCCGCACCTGGACGACGCGCCGCCGACTTCGAGCTTTCCTTCGGGTCACACCGCTGCCGCGGTCACGCTCTACGGGGCACTGGCGCTGATCGCGTTGTCGTCAAGCCGACGGCCATGGCTTCGAGCATTGGCCGTGACGGTTGCGATCGTCGCGCCGATCTGCGTGGCGTTTGCCCGCCTGTACCGCGGGATGCACTACCCGACGGATCTTCTGGCTGGTGCGCTGCTCGGAATACTCTGGTTGACGATCACCGCGATGGTCGTTCTGATTCGGCCACGACAATGACGCTGGCGGTGATCTGCAACCCCTCAACCGTCGCGGATCCGGAGGGCCTGCGGACCGAGGTCAAGCGTCGCTGGCCGCACGACGACATACTCTGGTTCGAGACCGAGATGGAGGATCCGGGCGCGGGTCAGACGCAGCGAGCGCTCGATGAGGGCGTCGATGTGGTTCTTGTCGCTGGTGGCGACGGTACGGTCGCCCAAGCGGTCGGGGTGCTGGCCGGGACGCATGTCGCGATGGGTTTGCTTCCGGTCGGCACAGGTAATCTCCTGGCCCGCAATCTTGGCGTGCCGCTTGATCTCGGCGAGGCCCTGGACCGGGCGGCCGCCTCTGGCCGGGACCGCATCGACGTGCTACAGGCCGACGGCCGGTGCTTCACGGTGATGGCCGGGCTGGGCTTCGACGCGACGATGATGCGCGAGACCCACGACGCCGGCAAGACTCGCTTCGGTTGGCTGGCGTACGTCGGCGGCGGCGTTCGGGCGCTACGACGGACGCCACGGCGGCGCTATGCCGTCAGCGTGGATGGTCGTCCTCACGTGAGAATCACAGCGTTGGCCGTCGTGATCGGGAACGTGGGCGAGTTGCAGGGCGGCATGGATGTGCTCCCTGGCGCCGACCCACGAGATGGCCGGCTGGACGTCGTCGTGCTGGCCCCGCGTACCTGGCGAGACATTCTCGGGCTGGTGGCGCGGATAGCTCGCGGACGTCTGCGGGCCGATTCTCGAACGACGATCTTCCATGGCCGCACGGCCACGGTAAGCGTGGACAAGCCGGTAGCGGTTGAGTTCGACGGCGACTACGCCGGAGAGATCAGCGAGCTCGCCGTTACAGTGCTACCAAAGGGACTCACGCTGTGCACGCACTAAGGCCCGCGAGGGAAGCATGTTCAAAGGCCCTCGCGGGACACTAAGGCCGATGGCGAACGCGATCGCGCAACGAGCGGCCGTCGGGGTCATAGGCCAGCCGGTAGACCGGTACCGCCCAGGGACGGTGCCGACGCGGGAGCCGCTCCGGTGCGTGCGGGCGGAGCCGGCCTGGAGGTCGATCGCCCGCACAACCGTGGTCGTACCACGCTTGCAAAGCGTCGGCGCTGCGGCGCATCAGGTCGAACGCTTTGAGCGGATCGATCATCTCCTGACCGGCGCTCTCGTCGAGGTCGAGATGCTCGCGCCACAATCGCAAGCGAAGCTCGCGGGCGAACATACGCGCCTGATCGCCCATCCCCGCGGGATCCCGGGGTTCACGCTCGTCCACGCTCTCGTCAAGCACGGCGCAGGACATCTCGCTGTCATGTGTCCACGAGCGCCGGTTGAGATTGTCCGAACCGATCATGGCCCACACGTCGTCTACGACAACGACCTTGGCATGCACATACACCGGCGTGCCGACGTGGTTTTCGATGTCGTAGATAGCGAAGCGGTCCCGGCCGGCGGCCCGGCATACCTTGATCGCTTGCTCTCGTCCGACCAAGCTAGGCCACCGCGCTGGCCCGTCTTTGTCTGGGAATCGAGGGACCACTGCTATCACGTGCAGGTCAGGCTGGGCGCGCAAGGCATCGGCAATGAGGTCAGCAACAAACGGTGCCCACAGGTACTGGTCCTCGACGTAGATGAGACGACGCGCGCGGGCAAGCACTTTCCGGTACGCGTGCCCGATGCTTCGCTCACCGAGCGGCGCGAATGGGTAGCGGCGAAGTCGCGCCGGGTAGGTGCGAAGGACCTGAACGGCGTGCGTACCGATAGTCGGTGGCTCAGGAAGCGGAGCGGGCAGCTCACGACCAACGAGCTTGCCGGCGTGGTAAGCCCGGTCGATCGCCATCCGCACCGGACTCGGCAGATCGAGAACGGTGCTCCCAGCCCATCGCTCCCGGAACGTGTGCTCGATATCAGTAACAGCGGGGCCGCGGATCGCGACCTGCACGTCGTGCCACGGTGGACGTTCGCCATAGACGGAGGGAAAGTCCATCGCCTGCGGGTCTCCCGCGTGCCGGCTGCCATCGTGCCGGCTCAGTCCCAAATCGATGCCCCCGACGAACGCCACGTCACGCTCAGGACGTCCCGGGTGTCGGATGACGACGAACTTCTGATGGTGGGATCCGCCGCGACGGGTACGTGCATCCAGCAAGACCTCGCCGCCAGCATCGGACAGCTTTCTGACCAGCTCGGCGTTCTTACCTTCGCTTTGGTCCAGCCAGCTCGGCTGAGATCGCCAGACAAGTCCGAAGATCAAGACACCCCGTTCGGCAAGCTCGGCGAGAATTCGTCCAACGGAGGTGCCGGGGCCGCTGAGCAATTCTTCGGTGTCAGCGCGGAAATCGGCAAAGTAGATCTGGTCGCCGGCCCTCGTCTCGCAGAGGGCGCCATACAGCGCCGGGAAGTAGCTGGCACCGTCGACGAGCGGTTCGACGGCATTGCCGGTCGTCCAATTCCGAATGTCGGACGCACGGTTGCGCCGCTCCGCATCGACGAGGAACCAATCCTCAATCACCGCCCCCGTGGCCCGTGTCACGAGCGTCAGTCTGTCGAGGATGAGCCCCGGCGTCTACCACAACGTGCTTCACGGATTCGTCATGGCTGAAAACACGGTCCCTGAGCGACGAGAACGAGCCGCACGCCGCTTCGGCTTGCACGCGGTGCTCGCATTTGTCGCCGTGCTACTCGTCGCCTTACCGTTCGCCGCCCTGGTATTCCTGGTCGTCTCCAAGTCGGCGGCGCTCATCCTCGTGGACCGCGACACCGCCGACTCGCTTCACCGCTATGCGATCGAGCATCCGGCCTTCACTGCAACCATGCGAACTATCAGCGCGATCGGGTCCCCCCTGGGCTGGTGGATCGTCCTCACTCCCGTCTTCATCTGGTTGCTTTTGAGCCGCCGCCCGCGGCTCGCGGCCTTCCTCGCGATCACGGCGATCGGGAGTTCCCTGCTCAACACCCTCATCAAATGGGCCGTGGATCGCGCCCGGCCGCACTTAGCCGACCCAGTCGCCGCCGCCGCCGGCACGTCGTTCCCAAGTGGCCATACCCAAGCCGCCACCGTCGGATTCGGCATCCTTGTCCTGATCTTCGTTCCCGTCATTTCCCGGCCGGCCCGCGTATGGGTCATCGCCGCGGCCGGGCTAGCGGTCGCTCTCATCGCATTCTCGCGCGTCGCTCTCGGTGTGCATTACCTGTCAGACGTCGCTGGCGCCCTTGTCATCGGCACGGCGTGGCTGCTCGCCATGACGACCGCGTTTTCCGCCTGGCGCCGCGACCTCAATCGCCTGTCGGTTCCGCAAGATCCAGAGCTCGAACCGGCAAACCCCGAATAGGCCTGCTTTCCCGCGCGGTGGCTGGGCTAGGCCTCCATATAGGCGATGCTCGGCGGGTGGCCGAGAGGAGTACTCGTCAGGAGTACTCGTCGGGGAGGGTCGTCAGCGGTTGGTCGCCAGCGCGGTGTGCATTTCGTCGCGGGGACTGCTCGCCGGCTCGTCGCGACTCGGCATTGCCAGTTGGGGCGATCGGCCGATGATGAACACCGCGGTGAGCATCGCGACGAGGCTTACCGCTTCAACTGCGAGCGCGCCGCCGTGGACGGTCAGGTGGTCGCCGAGTAATGCGAGGCCGAGGATGATGCCGGCGATTGGTTGGGCAGCCGCGGTCGGTGGCAGCGAATGGTCAAGGCGAGCGTCCCGGAATGCGGTTTGCGACAGGATCACTCCGGTGGTTGCCGCGCCCACGACCAGATAGGGCCAGGCGGTGGACATCAGCGCGACCAAGTTGTTCCGCTCGGCATGCACAATGGCGCCGCGTGTGGCCGCGTCTTGCAAGCCATACATGATGCCTGCGGCCGTAGCAAACAGGACGGCCCCGGGAAGAAGCCGGTTGCGTCTGCCCATGACCTTAGCCGTCGCGACGATAGCGAACGCGACGGCGACACTGAGTCCGCCAGCGAGCGCGATAGCGGTCAAACCAGGATCCGCGTGCGCATCAGCTCGTGGATCGCCCACCGCCAGAAACGCCGCGAGCGCACTCGCGAGCATCACCGTGCCCACAACCTCCTGCCACCGCGGCGCATGTCGCGCCATGAGGGCGGCGAAGAAGAACGCGAACAGCAGACAGCTCACCAGCAGCGGTTCGACCAGTGTCACCGGGGCGAGCTGCAGGGCCCAGGCGCTCAAGGTCTGCCCGAGCGTCATCGACCCGATACCTATCCACCACCACGGCTTCCGGATGAGTGCTAACAGCAGGCGCCAGGCCGTCAGATCAGAGCGGGTGAACGTTGCGGCGACCTTCTGCTGCAATACCCAGCCGAGGCCGAGGAGCAACGCCGCGGTGACGCCAAGCGCGAAAACCACGGCGGTCATCCTTTCCATGCGCCGCTAGTGGATGCATGCGACTCGTAGTAGGTGTACCCACAAACGGCCAGAATCCACCCATGTCGGCCGGTCGGTTAGCGCACGTTCGGGACCGGCGGACTCAAGGGTGCGACAAGGCCGGATCCACCCGGTGGTCTGCGTCGGTGCGCTGCCGGTACCGCAGCGGTCGCATGGGCTAGGGGTCTCGCGGTAGATCGCGACATTAGGTGTGCCTCGCCGCCCGCATGAGCGCGCGGGCTAACCAGCCACCTACCGACAGACCTACGACAGCGGGTGCGGCCGTCGCGGTGATGCGCGCCCACCGCGGCGGCTCTGTCGGTCGCTGGGCGGTCGTCCAATCAGGCGAGGTGTCCGAATCAAGAACGGCCGCGAGCAACTCGGCCAGGTGGATGCCGTCGCGGTCGGACAGCTCGTGAATCTGGGTTCGGCAGCTGAATCCATCGGCGAGCATTGCCGTATTCGGGTCGGCCTCGCGTAATGCGAGAAGTAGTACCTGTTCGGCGCAGGCCCGGCTGACGTCCAGGTGGCCGCGTTCGAATCCGAAGTTGCCGGCCAACCCGCAGCATCCGGAAGGCAACCGCTCGACCGACACGCCGGCACCGGCCAGCAGTTCCTGGTCCTTGTCCCAGCCGGTGATCGCGTGCTGGTGACACGTGCACCTGCGCGAGGGCGTGCACGTCACCTGGAACGGTCGTAGGCAGCCAACCGGGCGTGTGGTCGAGCAGCAACTCGGACAACGTGACGGTCTGGTCGCGCAGCCGGGCTATATCGCGGTCTTCGGGAACTAGTTCGGGCTCGTCGGAGCGGAAAACGGCTGTGCAGCTGGGCTCCAGCCCTACGTCGAGTCCGCCCGCGTGCACGTGCTCGGAAGTTGGATGCATCGGTGGAGTATGTGGCCCGTGATCCCGCGTCGAATCGCACCTCACCGTCAACCCGAGACTCGAGTTCCCGCTCCAGCGCGAGGGCATCAACCCTCGCGCTCGAAGTTGAATTGCCCCCCGCTCGACGTCTTACCAGTAGTGGGCCCGACCCCCGACGGCCCGGCCGCTAGCGCCGACAACGGCCAGTATCACGCCAATGACGAGCGCGATGATGCCCAGAGTCCAAATGATCGGGATCCCGGTCAAGAAACCGACGATCAGCAGGACGACACCGAGGATAATCATGAACCTCTCCTTTCGGCCGCGTTTCGAGTCACGGCGCACCGTCGATTGCGGAGGATCGTGGTTGCTCGTCGCAGACCTGCCAGCGCAGCGATCGACTTATCCGCGTCATGCGTGCGACATACCCACCAGGAGAAGTGGCGTAACCCGCCTCAGTCAGCGAGTCTGATTTGCCGGCGCGAACGACGCACCGCTCCTCGTTAAGCGCTGGCGCGCCTGATGTTTGACTGCCGGGTGGCGACGGGAAGACCTTCATGGCGGAGCACGTCGATCGTCGGCGCTGCTGCCGCCCAGTTCGATCCCCGAACTCGCGTAGTGAAGGAGCATGCTGCGATGACCGAACCGCGGAAAGACGACTTCGCGAAGGAGAACACCGACTATATCGGCGATCCGGTTGTGTCCGGCGAGGACGTGCTGTCTAACACTCCTAGCCCCGACGAGGAGTCCGGGGTTGGCGACTACCTCGCGGAGGACGATGACTCGGCCGGGATGAAGGAAGATCCGCTGCAAGGCCGTCCTGCAGCCACGTGATCTATAGCTGCTGCGACGCATTCCCCTCGCGGATAATCAGTTCTCAGCTTTGTGTGTTCCGCGCCGTGAGTAACGAATGGCTCGATGGCTGACGAGGTGCGGCGTCTGGCGGCACGACGTGGCTAGTAGGGAGTTAGGTGCGGGAGTTAGGTGCGGTTCGTTTGAGGTGCAGCCGCGGTTTCGAGGGCGGTGATCGGTGTGGCGGAGCGGATGGTCGTCGTCGGTGCCAATGCTGCCGGGATGAGCGCGGCTTCCCAGGCCAAGCG
Organism: uncultured Actinomycetota bacterium; assembly: GCA_963809815.1. Lineage (GTDB taxonomy): Bacteria > Actinomycetota > Actinomycetes > Mycobacteriales > Jatrophihabitantaceae > CAVVJA01. The sequence goes on along the minus strand of CAWELM010000008.1, from coordinate 100,665 downwards.
GTTGCGCGGCGACAAACTCGAGGTTCTCGCGTTGGAGCGCGGATCACATTGCTCCTATTCGGCCTGTGGCATCCCGTACTGGGTGGCGGGCGACGTCGCGGACGGGGAGCGTGGTCTGGTAGCCCGATCGCCTGAGGACCACCGGGCTAAGGGCATCGACCTGCGCATGCTCACCGACGTGGAGGCGATCGATGTGCAGGCGGGGAAGGTGACGGTTCGTGATCTGGACTCCGGGCGACGCTACCACGAGGGATTCGACCATCTGGTCTTGGCGACCGGGGCCGTGCCGGCCCGCCCGCTCGTGCCCGGCGGCGACGCCGCGGGCGTTTTCGGCGTGCAAACCCTCGACGATGGGGTCGCGCTGCTGGTTGGCCTCGAGCGGCTGCGGCCGCGGCGGGCCGTGGTGATCGGGGGCGGGTACATCGGCGTGGAGATGGCGGATGCGTTGGCCCGTCGACACATGGCGGTGACCGTCGTCGACCGAGCACCTCAGCCGATGAGCACGCTGGATCCCGACATGGGCGAGTTGGTGCATCGAGCGATGGAGGAGGTCGGCATCGACGTGCGCACCGACGCCACCGTCACCGGCTTTGAGATCGACGGCGAGGGCCGGGTTCGGTCGGTCGTGACCAGCGACGGGGCCGTACCCGCCGATGTGGTCGTCCTCGGTCTCGGAGTCCGGCCCAACACCGCGCTCGCCGACCAGGCCGGATTGCCGCTCGGCGATCACGGCGGCCTCCGCACCGACACACAGATGCGGGTCCTCGGCCACGACCGGCTGTGGGCCGGCGGCGACTGTGTCGAGGTCCTCAACCTGGTTTCCGACCAGTACGAGCACGTTCCCTTGGGCACTCACGCCAACAAGCACGGCCGAGTGATCGGCCACAACATCGCCGGTTCTTACGCGACATTCCCCGGCGTGGTCGGCACGGCGGTGAGCAAGGTGTGCAACCTGGAGATCGCCCGGACCGGGCTTCGCGAACGCGATGCCACCCACGCCGGGTTCGGCTATGTGACGGTGAGCGTGCAGTCCGGCACTCGGGCGGCCTACTTCCCAGGAACACAGCGCCTGACCGTGAAGATGACGGCGGAAGGCCACACCGGACGGCTGCTGGGGGTACAGATCGTCGGTAACGAGGGCTCGGCCAAGCGGATCGACACTGCAGCGACCGCGCTCTGGAACCACATGACCGTCGAGGAGATGACCACACTGGATCTTGCCTACGCCCCACCGTTCTCCCCGGTATGGGACCCGATCCTGGTCGCCGCCCGCCAGGCCTCCGCGGCTGTACGCGCGGCCGACCGCTGAAGGCCTGAACTTGCCGCGACGGCGCGGTCGGGCGTCCGGAGCATGGCTGCGCCGAGCGAGCAAGCTCCACCCGGCCCACGAGATGCCCGTCGAGGACCGGATGCCGGCGCTCGCTGAGTGCGCACATGAACCGACGCGTGTTCAACAAGACCGGTGCTGGCGGGTTAGCGCTTCTCTTTACCCGTAGGGTCTGCGGCCCGGAAGTCTCGATGCATTCTTTTCACCCTGCGCAGATCGTCATCCGAGCCGGCCTCGAGACTGATTATCCCTTCGTCCGTGTTCGGTACCGCGTTGAGGAGCTCATCGAGCTTGCGTTGAGTCACTTCCTGCTGGCGAGACTGCGTGTGCTGGATGACGAGCACCATCCCCAAGGTAACCGCGGCGACGAGCGTCTGGAAGATTGTCTCGAGCCGGCTCGGAAACCCGACGACGATGCTGATGACCACCCAAACGGCGTCGGCTCCGACGATTGACAGCGCTACCGCGGGATGGGAGAGACAGCTTTCGAGAGCGTGCAACACGCGGCTATCAGAGCGCCGATCGGGATTTAGGTATTGTTCCGCGCGCATACGAACCTTTTCGCCGAAGAGCCCGCCAGCTGTGGCTGAGCGGTCTCTGAACATCCCTCGCACGAGCATGCGAGCAGATTCGCAATTTCTTCTTGTCTGCTTCTACCCAACTCGGGCAGGCCACTAACACCAACCGGCAGCGAGCGCGCTCTGCTGGCGATCATCCACCGGCCAAGCTCCGCCCGCTCAGGCGATGGCAAGAAACGAGCAGGCAGGGCCCCGCAATTCCACCGCCGGCGCAGAGGGTGGCCACGGCTAAGAAGACCATTGCTAACTTGCAGAAGGCGACCGCAAAGCGTTGAGCAGGTGGCTATTAGACGAGCGTGAGTGTGTCGGTACCAGGGGCTTGCCCGTCAGTCAGCGAGTCGGATCGCCGCTTCCAGCAAGATGGCGGGCGGGAAGTCGCCTACCGGACTCATCGGCGATGGTGGCGCCATGCGGCCCGCGCGGCCAGCACCCCAGTGAGGGTCGCGGCGGTAGCAAGCAGGCCGTGATGCTGCGAGGCCCACACTTGCGGGTCGGCGTCGTGGGCCTCATCGGAGAATCGGCCGTGCGCGCCGTAGTCGACGACCTCGTCGGCCGGTCGCCACAGGTTAGTGGGCTGATCGGGGTTGGCTCGCTGGGCCGTCTGTTGCGAGCGATAGGCGGTTCGGGCGAGATAGCGATCGAGGATCCCGGGTGCGATCGCGTTGGCAATCAGCGTTGCTGCGGTGCTCGCGCCGACCCAATACTCGCGCCGTTGCGGGCGATCGGCCGCCCGGATGATTGCCCGGGCGGCCAGCTCAGGCTGATAGATAGGTGGCACCGGCTGCGGGCGTCGCGGTAGTCGCGAGAGCACCCAGTTGAATTGAGGGGTGTTTACCGCCGGGAGCTGCACCATCGTGATGCGTACTCGGCTGTGGTCATGGAGGAGCTCACAGCGCAACGATTCGGTGAATCCCTGGATAGCGTGCTTGGCCCCGCAGTAAGCCGATTGCAACGGGATGCCGCGGTACGCCAGTGCGGAACCGACTTGCACGATCGTGCCGTGGTCACGGGGTTTCATACGGTCTAATGCGGCCCGCGTGCCGTAGACGAAGCCCAGATAGCTGACCTCCGTGGTGCGCCGGTACTCCTCGGGCGTGATCTCGTCGAACGGTGCAAACACGGAACTGAAGGCGTCGTTAACCCAAATGTCGATCGGGCCGAACGCGTGCTGCGCAGCATCGGCCGCCGTGGTCACTTGGTCGAAGTCCGCCATGTCCGTCGGAACTGCCAGCGCTTTCCCGCCGGCGGCGCGAACGTCCTCTGCGGCTGCCTCCAGTCCGTCCTCTCCCCGGGCGAGAAGGGCCACCGACGCTCCGCGGGAACCGTAGGCGCGGGCCACGGCTCGGCCGACCCCGCCGCTCGCGCCCGTAATGACGACGGTCAGAGGTTCTGATCGTTCTCCCAGCCTCACGCCAATAAACCTTCCCGGATCAGCCTCGAATCATGCAGCCAAATATGTCCCCGGTGGTCGGCATCACGGGATCTTCGTCAGCCGCGCCGGTCCGACCCAGCGGGGGTGGGTGCTGGCTCGCTCCGACTGGACTCGTGGCCAGATGCCTTCGTTTCGTCACCAGCCTCCTCATCGGCTTCCTCGGCGGTCAGTGGTGTCGCGATGTCCTCCAGGCTCTTCTGCTCCGCCTTAACACCCAACACCGACGCAACGAGTCCAGCGACAATCATGAGGGTCGTTGTAGAGAAACGCCTGCCCGATGAACAGCGAGAGGCCGAGGGTAGTTCGCCGCGGGTAACGCGTGAAAACCGTCTTGGCGATGGTGATGAAGCCGATGGACTTGCGCTGCCGCACGGTGATCTCTTCGTCCACCTCGTCAAGCTTGGAGTTCGTCCCGTCCCGGACGGTTTGCTCGATGTCGTCGACTAGCCGTTCGCCGGCCTTCTCGCGACCGTGGATGAACAGCCACCGTGGGCTTTCCGGCACGCTACGACGAACCAGCAGGATACACAGACCGAACACGACGCCGAGAGCGAAAGTGAGACGCCAGCCAACGGCCGTGGGGAAGATGTTTTCGTTCAGTGCTGGGATCGACAACAACGCGCCGAACGCGGCGCCTAGCCAGAAGCTGCCATTGATGGCAATGTCGACGCGGCCCCGGTGCTTTCGTGGAATCAGCTCATCGATGGCCGAGTTGATCGCCGCGTACTCGCCGCCTAGACCCAAGCCGGTCAGGAAGCGGAACAGGAAGAACCACCAGGCAGTGAACGACAGCGCGGTAAGGCCGGTAGCCAACAGGTAGAGGACGAGCGTGAGCCGCGCTGGGCGTCTGGGCGTACATCGCGTGGGTCCTGCTGACATGGACACTCACTGCCGAGCCGCAGCTGATCGGCGTACTCGTGGCTATCGCGGTCGGCCTGAGCATGGCCCCGTTGGGCGATGTGGCGGCACCCTGGCGACTCCTTGATCCACGCCGCTTCGTCGGGGTGCTGCGCCTCATCACTGCCGCTCTGCGCCGAATCGTCCTGGCCAACATTGAGCTCGCCCGTCGCATATGGGCGCCAAGTCGCTCACTGTCGAGTGGGATGGTGATCGTTCCCACCCAGGAGCGAACGGATGGGGGCCTCGCGGCTACCGGACTCATCAGCTCATTGATCGTCGACAATCAGATTGTCGATATCGACCGTGAGCGAAGCGAGCTGCAATACCACGCCGTGGCGGTGCAGCACGGCAATCGACAACATCCAGAAGACGACATCAATGCGCCGGTCGAGCGGCTCCTCAGGCCAATCGTGGAGGAGGGGTGATGCACGACGTGTTTATCGCTGTCGCGATCGTGGAGGTGGTCGTGATTGCGCTCCTGATGGTTCGCCTGGCACTTGGCCCATCTGTGTCAGATCGCATCAGGATGTCGACGTTTGTGTCGCGACAAGGCATCTCGATTGGCAGATGCGCAACCAGGCCGCCGCGCCGAGGAATGTCGGAAGCCAGAAGCTGACCAGCCGGAACACGAGCACGCCGGCAAGTGCCTGCGGCATGGGCATCCCATTCATAGTGAGTCCAGCCGTGAGGGCGGCTTCCGGGAGACCCACTCCTCCAGGCGACGGCGCGATGTTCGAGATGGCGGTGCCGATAAGGTAGATCGTCGCCGCGGGCAGGAACGCGATCGCAAAGATGGCGTTGACCGCGGCCCAGAAGGCTATGACGGTCGCGATGCTTGCCGCTGCCGTACCGGCGACTACTCCGATTGCCCGCGGGCGATCGCGGGCTAGGAGAGCCAGCTGCCGAATCACCGAGGCGATCCAGTTCCGGATGTGGCCAGTGGGGTTCGAACGTCGGTAGATCACCCAGCTACCGGCGACGACCGTGGTCCCGGCAGCGAGACCTAATAGCTCCAATACCGGCACGGCCGGCGGGTGCGGCAAGCCGGGGGCTCCGCCGAGAGACACCGTGATAGCGATCCCGCCGGCGTGTATGAGGAATCCGGCGGCGGCAGTCGCGGCCACGGTCGCAGCCGCTGCATCGGACCGCAACCCTCGGGTGAGGAGAAACCGCCCACTCAACACGGCGCGCCCGATGCCGTTTGGCGTTATGCGATTGAGGAAAGTGCCCGCGAGCTCTACCTGTGCGGTGCGAAACCATGGCAATGGCTGGTTCGCGGCGACTCGTAGTGTCGCGACGGCGGCCGGAAAGGTGGCAAGCGCGCAGCCGGCGGCGAAGATGTACCAGACCGGGTCGGCTCGGGTGAGTGCTTGACCAGCCTGGGTCAACACCGCGATGTGCCGAGCTATGTACCAGACCAAGGCGGCACAGGGAATTACAACGACAGCGGCGTGGCTGGCCCGGCCGGCGGCCCTCCGGTGTGGCGTCCCTAGCGATCGCAGCGCGCGGGTGAGCAGTCGTTCGATGCTCGGTGCGGTCAGGACGGTCGGAAAGTCCTCTGCGAGCGCTGGCCCGTTCGAGTGACCGTGATCCACTCGCCCAGCCTGCCGACGCTCACATATGGGGATCGTGTCGGCCGGATGGAATGCGCACGCGGACGATGGCGCCACCGGTCGGGGCGTTGGCCGCGGATGCGGTGCCGCCGTGGGCCGCGGCGAGGGCAGCGACGATCGCCAATCCAAGGCCGCTTCCGCCGACCGACGAGGACCGGGTGCGGCCCTTGTCCGCTCGAGCAAATCGGTCGAACGCGTGTGGCAGGAACTCGTCTGGGAAGCCCGGACCGGTGTCAGCAACGACCAGGCCCAGATCCGCGACGAACTCGCTGTCCGGATCGTCGGCATCGGCCGTCGGCGTCACGATCGTGGACACGGTGATCTGCCCACCCGGCGGCGTATGCCGGAGTGCGTTCTGCAGGAGATTGTCAAGGATCCGCCGAACCGCGGATGGGTCCACATTCACCAGGTTCGGGCCGGTTCGGGTCCAGTCGAAGCTGATCTGCTGCTCCGCCATGCGTCCATGGAACGCCTGATCAACGTCGTCGAGCAGCCCGGTTACTGAGGTCGGTTGGCGGCGCATCATCGGATGTCCGCCGTCGGCCTCGGCGAGAAACAAGAGATCGTTCGCCAACGCGGCCAGCCGGGCGACCTCGTCCTGGGCGTGCGTGATCGAATCGACGAGGTCTTGCCGGGTCCGGTTCGGGCGGATCGCCGTTTCCAGTTCGGTCTGCAACACAGCGAGCGGGGTGCGTAGTTCATGCCCCGCATCCGCGACGAACGCACGCTGCTGGTCGAGCGATACCCGCAGCCGGTCGAGCAGCGCATTCAACGTGCGGGCCAGCCGGTTGAGGCTGTCCATCGTTGGCGGTTCGGTGATGCGGCTGCCATCGTCGTGCGCGCTCAGCGCCTCGGCGTCTGCACGCATCCGGTCCACCGGTCGCAACGCAGAGCCGGATACGAGCCATGCGCCGAGCGTGACCAACGCGAGCAGTACCGGAGCCGCGACGAACAAAACACGCGTCAGCTGGTCTGTGGCGTTAGTGACAGTGTCGAGATTGTCAGCGACGACGATCTGCCAAGTGCCGTCAGGTCGGGCCAGTGGCTCCGTGAGTATCCGGAAGGAATCCCCGTCATAACTGGCCGTTCGGATCGAGCGCATCGCGGCCGGATGGAGCTGCTGCTGCGCACTCAGGGGCGCGCCCGGCAGTACCGTCGGCTGAGCCTCCACAAGGTGTCCCGTCGGGCCGTAGATCGCGGTGATCGCGCTGAGCTCCGCGATGGGCCGGCGCCGGATGGTCGGGGTGCGTCGCGGTTCGTCGGGGAAACTGCTACTAGCGACATCTGCTGCCGTGGCGTCGGCGCGGCTGGCTAGGCTGTCATCTACATTGGCCAACAAACCACGTTCGAAGAAGAACGAAAACAGCGCGATGCCACAAGCGGCGAGCACGATTGCGGCGACTAGGTAGGTTGCGGCTAGCCGAGCGCGGACACCACGCAGTAGCAATGTAAGGCGGCGAGATCCGGGGTGTGTCGGCTCGGTCATGGCGCAAGAGGAGGGCCGGCTTCGGCGCTGTCGACCAGTCGGTAACCGGCACCCCGCACAGTCTCGATGTCGCATCGCCCGAACGGTCGATCCACCTTGCGGCGCAACGAACCGATGTACTGGTCGATGACGTTGCTGGTCGGGTCGTAAGCGAAATCCCAGACGTGTTCCAGTATGTAGGTGCGGGTCAGCACCTCACCCCGGCGCCGCATCAACAGCTCGAGCAGCGCGAACTCCTTGGCGGTCAAGTCGATCTCGGTCCCAGCTCGACTAACCCGCCGCGCACCTGGGTCAAGTCGCAGGTCGCCAGCCTCCAGGATCGCCGGCCGGGCCACAGTCCCCCGGCGTACCAGCGCCCGGATTCGGGCGGTCAACTCATCGAAGCTGAACGGCTTGGCCAGATAGTCGTCCGCTCCCGCGTCCAGACCCTCGATCCGAGCCGGCACCCCCGCCCGGGCTGTCACCATCAAAACTGGCGCCCACCGCCGCTCCGCCCGCCAGGACCGCACGATCTCGAACCCGTCCAGTCCGGGAAGCATGGCGTCGAGCATGATCGCGTCGTAGTCGTTCTCGCGGCCCAGCCACAACGCTTCCTGACCGTCCCCGGAGACGTCGACGGCGTACCCGTCCTCCTCCAAGGCGCGCTTCAGCAGAGCCGCCATCCGGGCATCGTCCTCAACGATCAGCAGCCGCACGCTGGGCTCCCCACGACGGTCCACGGTACGGTCCGCGGCGCGGCGCGGGACGGCCGCCTTCGACTCATCGTCCGTACATCATCAGCTCCGTAGGCTGGTTATTGTGCCCGCTCTCGACGATCGACCCATCCCGATCGGCGCGATCGTCACCGTCCGGTACGACGATCGCGAGGTCGATGGCGAGCTGCTGGGCATCGCGATGGGACGCGATGCCGCGTATGTGCGCATTCCGATCAGCGAATCCCGGCATCGCATCATCCTCTTGCCATGGACGGCCATTCGCCGCAAGGACCACTAGGGGCGTGGTCGCCATCAGGGAATCCGTTGCCGGTCGGGTGCGGATGTCGACGGGCCCGAACGGCTGAACGGGCAATCAATGCTCGCAGGACACTAGTCGTAGAAGCGCCGGACACTCGACCCGATGCGAGTGACGTCAGTTCCGTAGATGTGAATCGAGATTGCAGTCGTGTTGGCTGTGTTGTGCACGCGATGGATGTCTCCCGGCGGTGCGAAGCCGCTGACGTCGCCGACCCGATTGTCGCTACTCCCGATCGGGTCAAGCTTCGCGTTGAACAGTTCCTCGTGTTCGACGCCCTGGATCACGCCGACGACACACCATGTGACGTGGTCGTGGATACGCGTGAGCTGTCCGGGCCGCCACACTACGGCAATGATCGAGAACGAGCCGTTCGACTCCACGTGCAAGGTATGACTTTGATAGGCGTCGACGGCGCCGAGACGCTCTTCGGCGGTGAGTACATCCGGGTTGGGCAAGTTCCGCCGCAACTGCTCTGCGGCCAGCTGGGCCGTGCTCGACCAGTCGACGTGCGCGCCGACAGCCGTGCGCACACCGGCGACCAGCTCGGCGAGCTCAGCGTGGGTTCGGGGTTCCGTCGGAGCGTGTGCCGTAGTCATGCTGCTAGCCTGCATCCCCGAATTCATTACGTCTAATGCCAAAACACTAGATGACCCATAGATAGAATTGATGGATGCTTGACCTGGTCCGGCTCCGAGTCATCGACGCTGTCTCCCGATACGGATCGGTCACCGAGGCGGCCAAGGCGCTGCATTACACGCAACCGTCGGTGAGCCATCACCTGGCCCGGCTGGAGGCTGAGACTGGCGCGCAGCTGCTGCAGCGGGTCGGCCGGGGTGTCCGTCTCACCCATGCCGGACAGCTGCTCGCTGACCGGGCGGCCGAGATCATCGGACGGGTAGACGCGGCCGAGGCTGAGCTTTCCGCCTATGTAGGGCTGACCGCCGGCCGAGTGCGCCTTGCCAGCTTTTCCTCGGCGCTCGGCTCGCTCGTCCCAGCGGCTATAGCGGCGCTCTCGCGCGATTACCCGGGACTGGAGATCAGCCTGATTGATCTGCACCCGCCCGAAGCGCTCGAGCTGCTGCGCGCCGGCCAGATCGATGTCGCGGTGATCTTCCGCTACGACGAGACCGAGCCGGAATCCGAGGGCGTCCGGCTTCATCATCTGGTGGACGACCCGATCTACCTGCTGTCGGCCCGCCGCGGCAAGAAGCTGGTCGAGTTGCGCGACTCGGTCTGGATCGCTGGATGTGAACGCTGCCGCAGCCACCTGCTCTGGTTGTGCGCGAAGGAGGGGTTCACGCCGAGGATCTCTTACACCACCGACGACATGGTCGTGCTGCAGTCGCTGGTCGCTGCGGGCATGGGCGTGACCACGATCCCGGGGCTGGCCCTTCGCGCGCATCGCATCAAAGGCATCACCGCGACGAAGCTCGCCGGCGCTGACCGTCGTGTCTACGCCGCGACTTACGGTCAGCCGCCAGACCCGCCGGCCACGGCTGCCCTGCTATCCGCGCTCGCTCGCTCAATGAGCCCGCGAGGGATCGGCCGTATCTAGGTCCGGCCGGTGGCGTCACGGGTGCGCCGGCGCCGGAGCGCGGAACGCCCAGACGGCGTCGTCAACCTGCACGGTGACGAAGGACGTTTCGTGCGGCACGACATGAGGCACCGGGATCAAGTGCTCGCCTTCGGCCAGTCGCTTTTCGATCAGGACCAACGAGTCGCTGAGCGGGTTGGGCGGAACAGAGACCGTCGGCCACCACGCGATCACCGTCACATCTCGGAATTGTCGCAGCAACAGAGTGATTGTCCGCTCGTCGGCGTCATAGCACGGGGGACTTTCGCGATTCTGGTCGCGGGGGGCGAACGCTCCTGCGACCTGTCGCGCGATGAGCCCGGGAATGCCGGATAGTCCTTGGACGAAGCCAACCCGTTCATTGCGGGCAAGGATGTCGCGTTTCAAGGTGGCTCGGCGCTCTTCCGGGACCTGCCCGCCGAACACAACCAGGTCCAGCCGACGCACGTCGAACTCGGCGAGGACGTCGTCGAACCGGTTGGTGGCCTCCGCCGTGAATCCCCGCTCATCCAGGAGACGCACCGTGTCTGCAAGTACGGCTGAGCTCTTGCCGATGAGAAGAACGCGGCGCTGAGCCGTGGCACCGATCGTGCGGCCGCGCCGAGAATTGGGCTGAGGTGTGCTCATCAATTTCACCTCTTTCAGTACCGCCAAGAAGGGTTCTGCGGCCGGATCAACTATCGTTGGCAATACCAACGTTGGCTCGTCCAACATAGCAAACCGTTGGTACGACCCACAACTGTTACGATCGCGCCGTGCCCGAGCAACCGCACCGAGCCGACGTTGCCCCCGCCCGAATCCGGGATCGGCCGACCTGGCTGATCAGCCGGGCCTACACACGGTCGGCCGGACTACTGAACGACGGGTTTGCGTCCCAGGGCGCGGGACTTCGCAGCTACCACTATCGGCTGCTCGCGGCCTTGGACGAATGGGGGCCGGCCAGCCAAGCTGATCTAGGGCGCAGCACCGGCATTGACCGCAGTGACGTGGCCGCCGCGCTGCAGGAGTTAGCAGATCGCGGGCTGATCGGACGTGCCGTCGACCCCGACGACCGCCGCCGCAACATCGTGTCGATCACCCGGTCGGGCACGAGGCAGCTTGGCGTCCTCGATCAGGTGATCTCGGACGTTCAAGAACGGCTCCTTGCCCCTTTGTCACCGACCGAGCGGCGCCAGTTCATCAAGCTGCTTAGTCGCGTCCTCGACGCGAGCTAGTGTCCCGCTAGCTGTCGGTCCGTGCCGGCGCGTACGTTGATCTTGTGGCGGAACGGGCTGAGCCGAGAATCGTAATCACCCATCCCGAGCGGGTGTACTTCTCGGAGCGGGGTGATACGAAAGGCGATCTGGCCGCGCACTACCTGCGGGTCGAGGATCCGCTGATGCGCGCGATAGGCGGACGGCCAGTGCTGTTGCAACGTTTCCCCGAGGGCGCCGGAGGGCCGTCGTTCTTCCAGAAGCGTGTGCCGAAATCCATCCCACCGTGGTTGCAGACGACGGTCGTCTCGACGCCGAACGGAACCACCTCTCAGGCGCTCGTGATAGCGGATATCGATCACGTGCTGTGGGCATTGAACCTGGGTTGCCTCGGTTTCCATGTCTGGCCGTATCGCGCCGCCGACCCCGATCACACGGACGAACTGCGCCTGGATCTGGATCCGACGCCCGGAATCGAGTTCGGCCAAATTCGCCAGGCTGCGCACGAGCTGAAGACATTGCTGGATGAGTGCGGTGTGATGGGCTACCCGAAGACCACCGGCAACCGAGGGCTGCATGTCTATGTGCGGCTCGACCGGCGGTGGGATTCCTACCAGGTCCGCAGCGCCGCCGTGGCCATAGCCCGCGAGCTCGAGCGCCGTCGACCGGATCTCATCACGGCCGCGTGGTGGAAAGAGGAACGCGGCCAGCGGGTATTCGTCGACTTCAACCAGAACGCGCCCCACAAGACGGTGTTCGGGGCCTGGTCGGTCCGGGCTCGCGCCGGGGCACAGGTCTCGACACCGATCTATTGGGACGAGCTCGACCACATTCACCCCGATCAGTTCACGATCGCGTCCCTGGCGGAACGGCTCGCGACAAGAGGCGATCCCTGGCTGCAGATCAACGACAATCCCCAGTCGCTCGAGCCGTTTCTGCAGATGGATGCCCGTGACCGGGCGGACGGGCTTATGGACGCCCCGTGGCCGCCGGTTTACCCCAAGCAACCCCACGAACCGCCTCGGGTTCAACCGAGCCGAGCCAAGAAAGCATGACGACAGGCGGGGATCCCGCCGCGCTAGTTGATCAAGCCGGCGATTCCATTTCGCAGCAGCACTGCCGCCAGAAGAAGCGCGATGGCCGCGGCGACCTTGCGCACGTTGTTCAGGAGCCAGGTCCGGGTTGCTTGCAGAACCCGTTCAGCCAGCTTCGGGGTCACGATGAGCAGGACAAGCGCGATGGCCAACGGAAGCAACGACACCAGGGAGAAGAAGACCCAATCGACGATGTACTCGGCCTTACTCGGATCGGTCTCAGAAATCTCCTTGAGCGCCAGGGGAATAAAGCCGCCCGGATTCGCGAGAGTCGCTCCGGCGCCAATGATCGCGATGACCGGCGAGCTGGCGATCTTGCTCATCTGTTCCACCATGCCGTCCATGCGCTTCTGATTGATGGGCCTGCGAAGATCACGCATTACCCAGCCGGCCAGGAGAATCGCAGCGACGACGTCCACGATCGCGACCCACGTCTTGGGCTGCGACGGGTTTGCGGAAGCCGCCTTGTCGCCGAGCACGAATGCGGCAATGACGCCAATCGCCAAGGTGGCGCCCAGGGCGCCAACGTAGAACCACAAGCCAGTACGCCGCGGCCGGTCCCCCAGGACGAGCGCGAGCACCGAGAACGTCAACGTTGTCGGCGACATCATCGCAGCTATTGCCGTCAGAGCAAGCTCGGCGCTGATCCAGCCCACGGAGCGAAACCTAGTGGTCGGCGGTCTGCGACGTCGAGTGCAAATGGATCTTGCGATCTGATGGCCGTTGTTTCCGCTCTGTCGGGGGAGCGCGACACCAACGATTGCCCAATGGATGGCGAGCGGTCAGGCTAGAGTCGGCGGAACGATGCCTCTGGCTACGGACTGATCAGCATGAAGCATGAAGTGACAATCGTCCAGGTCGGCGAGGGCGCCGCTCGAGCCGTGTGCAGCTGCGGTTGGCAGAGCCCGCTATTCGGCGAGGGCAAGAAGGTCGGGACGATGGATGTACTGCAGCGGGCCACCGACGCCGGTGACGTCCACGAGTGGGACGCCTCGCTGGAGTGATGGCGGGCCGGCTCGGGTCGGGATTGCCGTGGCTGTGTCCACTCGGCCCGGGGTGGAAACGCTCCTGGGGGCTGTGATCAGCGACCCAAGTACCAGAAATGGGGCATAGGATGGCAATCACGGCCGCCGACGAGGTCCTACTTGATCTTGCTGAAGGCGAGTGCTGGTGGGGCGGTGCGGTTGCCGACGGTCAGCGCATGCCATTCGGCCGTGCCGCGCTTCGGCGCAACCTGGCTACATCGGCTGGGTTGTTGACCAATGATCAGGACGGCGCGAATCAGTCGGCTCCGTTTCTCGTATCGAACCGGGGGCGGTACATATGGTCGGAGGAAGCGTTCTCCTTCGAATTCGTCGACGGCACGCTGCGAGTTATTGGCGGCAATCCGGTGGTCGGCGCCGGCCCGGAGCCAACGCTGGCGTCGGCATTCAGGGTGGCGTCCCGCGCGCACTTTCCCCCCACTGGCGTAACACCAGCTGCGGCGATGTTCCTGTCGCCCCAGTACAACACCTGGATGGAGATGCCGTACCAGCCGACCCAGGACGGCGTACTCAGCTATGTTCGCGGCTTGCTAGATTCCGGACTTCCGCCCGGACTCGTCATCATTGACGACAACTGGTCACCGGCGTATGGGACCTGGCAGTTTGACGTCAGCCGCTTTGCCGATCCCACATCCATGGTCCGAACGCTGCATGCATGGGGTTGCCCCGTCATGTTATGGATCGTGCCATTCGTCAGTCCCGACACGCATCGTTTTCGCGATCTCGAAAAGAACGATCTGCTGGTACGCAATGCGGACGGCAGCACGGCTATTCGGCACTGGTGGAACGGCTATAGCGCCGTGCTGGATGTCAGCAATCCGGCCGCAGTTGCCAGGCTATGCGAGGATCTCGACTGTCTGGTCAGCGAACACGGGATCGACGGATTCAAATTCGACGCCGGAGACCTACGGGACTTTCGCTCCGGGGACCGGAACGCTGCTATGGCCGAACCGACCGAGCAGTGCGAGGCGTGGTCGCGGATCGCAGGGCACTACCGCTTCAACGAACTTCGGGCCTGCTGGAAAATGGGCGGCCAACCATTGGCGCAAAGACTGCATGACAAGCCGCCGCTTTGGGGTGCACGTGGCTTGTCGTCATTGGTCCCGGAGTCCATAGCACAGGGGTTGATCGGTCATCCCTTCGTCTGCCCCGACATGGTGGGGGGCGGCGATGTCAACTATTGCTCAGCTGACCGGCCGGTTGATCAAGAATTGTTCGTGCGCTATGCGCAATGCGCCGCGCTATTTCCAATGATGCAGTTCTCCAGGGCGCCAGCCAGGGTGCTCGACGCCGATCACCTGCATGCCGTCCAAGCTGCTGTGCGGTTACGCCAGAGTTTGGCCACCGAGATTCTCGATCTCGTTGACGAAGCGGCCGCGAGCGGGGAACCGATCCTGCGGCCGCTGGCCTATCACTTCTCCGGTTACGAGCACGTCCACGACCAGTTCCTGCTCGGCGAAAAGATCCTCGTCGCTCCGGTGCTTCGTCAACGAGCATCGACCAGGTCGATCGAACTCCCACCTGGAAACTGGATCGACGGGGACGGCCACTCATTGACCGGACCGGGCACGGTTGAGCTGCCAGTGGGTCTCGAGAGCATTCCCTGGTTCCGGCGCGGCTAGTTTGACGTCACGTCTTCGCCCAACCGTGTTGGCCCGAAACTCGTACAGCCGCGGCTACAGGCGGTGCGCGCCCGTACTGGCCGTTGCGGTGAACCCAACCGGGGCCAAGTACCCGGCCGCGGTATACGCGGCCTGAACTGCATGGAACACGCCGGCGGCCTGATCGGCGTCAACTAGCGCCACGACGCTGCCGCCAAAGCCGCCTCCCGTCATGCGGGCTCCAAACGCGCCCGCATCGAGCGCCGCGACAACAGCGAGGTCGACCTGTGGCACGGTGATGTTGAAGTCGTCGCGCATCGAGATGTGCGAAGCGGTCAGGATTGGTCCGATCCGCCGCAGGTCGTTCCGGGTTTCGAGCCTGGCGACGGTGTCCAACACGCGTTGATCTTCAGTCACGACATGTCGGACTCGCCTCCGCATCAGTTCGTCGCCTAGTCCAGCCAACGCGTTGTCCAGATTCTCGAATGGAATATCTCGAAGTGCTCGGACGCCGAGCTGTTTCGCCGCCAGCGCGCAGGTTTTTCGCCGCTCCGCGTACTCGCTGTCGACCAGCGCGTGCGGCGTCCGGCTGTCAATGACAAGCAGTGCGAGGCCAGCGGTAGACAGATCGAACGGCACATGGCTGACTGCCATGGACCTTGCGTCCAAGAACACCAGCCGGTTGTTCTTTCCGTAGAGCGATGCGATCTGGTCCATGCCGCCCGTCGGAGCGCCGACGACGTCGTTTTCGGAGCGTCGCGCAATAGCCGCCAACTCGTGCCGGGACAAGTCGAGCGGGGTGAGATCATTCCAGGCCATCGCCACGGCGCACTCGAGCGCCGCCGAGGATGACAGTCCGGCGCCGGTCGGTAGGTTGCTGTCGATGACCATCTCGAGACCGGGAAGGTCGTGACCGCTTTGCTGGAACGCCCAGGCCACGCCCGCTATATAAGCGAACCAGCCGTCGACCGATTGTGGCGTTATGGCGGCCAACGGAATCTCGGCGGCTCCGCTCTCCTGGCGCGAACGGACTCGAAGTGTGGGCGCACGGGACAGCCGCGCTGCCGCGATGATGCCTTGCGGTAACGCGAGCGGGAGAACGTACCCGTCGTTGTAATCCGTGTGCTCACCGACGAGATTCACTCGCCCTGGCGCCCACCAGTAGCCATCGGGCTTGCCGCCGAAGGTCTCGTCGAACAGCCCAGAAACACGGTCATGCGACAGCGGCGCTGCGCTGAGCTCGTCAGTGCGCCTGCCGATCATGCGTGTCCCGTGGCGAAGCTCCAGCTATCAGACACGATGCGGTCCAGGTCAAGTTCGGCCTTCCAGCCGAGCTCGGTGTGGATGAGATCCGACGACGCGACCAGGGCCGGCGGATCGCCATCGCGCCGCCCGCGGTCGACTGAGGGCACGGGATGGCCGGTGACCCGACGGCAACTATCGACCACCTCACGGACGGTGTACCCGGTGCCGGAGCCCAGGTTGTAGATGATGTGGGTACCCGACTGCACGGCGGTTAATGCCAATAAGTGCGCTCGGCCGAGGTCGACGACGTGCAGATAGTCGCGGATGCAGGTGCCGTCCCGGGTGTCGTAATCACTTCCGAATATCGAAACCGACTCTCGGATACCTAGCGGGACTTGGAGAATGTTCGGAATGAGGTGAGTCTCCGGACTATGCCGCTCGCCCAGCCTGCCTTGAGCGCCACCGACGTTGAAGTAGCGCAGGCTGGCCGCTGCCAATCCATGTGCGCGGGCCGCAGCAGTAATTGCCATGTCGACAGCCAGTTTGGTCTGACCGTATGGGTTTATCGGCGCCGCGGGATCACCTTCCCGTATCGGTACTCTGATCGGCACGCCATATATTGCGGCGGTCGAGCTGAAGATAAGACGCTCGACCCCAGCAACCCGCATTGCCTCGAGCAGCGCGAGCGTCTCGACGACATTGTTGTCCCAATATATCTCAGGACGCTCCACCGATTCGGCGACCAGCGACTTCGCCGCGAAATGCAGAACGCCGTCAAAGGAGCCGTCGAGAACCTGGGCGACGTGACTCAGCTCCTCCTGCATGAATTGCGCTCCATCGACCACTGCGTCGCGATGTCCGGTCGACAGGTTGTCGAGCACGACGACATCATGGCCTGCGATGATCAGCTGCGCCGCCACAACCGAGCCGATGTAGCCGGCACCTCCGGTAACGAGGAGCTTCATGACCTTGCCCACGTGCGGGCCGGATCAGCCCGGTGGTCAGCTCGCGTCATCCCCGTAGCACTTCTCCGTCGGGCACGTGCCACGGACCCTCGATCCGGACCGCGCCTTCGATCGTAACGTTGGCGCCGAAGGTGACGTCGCCGTCGACGTCAAGTTTTGAACAACGCTGCAGCGACGGAACTCCCGCCGGAAATCGCTGCTCGAAATCTGGGAGAAGCTTGAAATGCTTAGGATCGAGAGTGATTATTGGCGCTTTGCCGTCGAATGTGGGAGTCACCGCTCCGTCCGGACGAAGGTCATACGCATCGGAACGAACGAGCAACAGATCGTCCGTCGTCTTTACGGGTGCAAATCGAATACGCGGCACCGAGATTGCTTGCGCACCATCGATTGCGCCGATCGCGGCGCCCATCGCCGTCTCTAGCTGAATGACTGGAGTACTAGATGCGTCGGTCGGATCGACCGTCTTGCGGTTCACGATCAGGGGGAGTGTCGGCGCAGCCGGATCCGATTCTTGCAATCTGTTCAGCGCTTGGAGGTCGATCCACAGATTGTTGGTGTTATAGAACCGCCAACGTTCGACGTCTCCGAACGATGAGTCGCCCTCGGGCACCTGGGCCGTCTCTCGTAACACAATTCGCCCGTCATGGCGGGCGAGGTGGCCGCCCTTGCGATCGGCGGGCGTGCCGACGACAGCCTCCATGGCGAACGGCACGTGCTCGGAAGCAATCCAGGCCGCGATCCGCGCGTCGACCAGCGCCCCCAGGTTGTCGACGTTGGAAACGAAGCACCACCGTAAGCCGGCATCCAGCAGCGCCCGCAGCATTCCGGATGCGGAAAGCGCTGTGTAGAGGTCGCCGTGACCCGCGGGACACCATTCCAGCGTCGGGTCGGTCGGCCACGACACCGGTTGGTAGTCGTCGGCTCGAAGCTTGGGTTCACGGCCCTGGAGGAAGTCCAACGGGAGCGAGGCGTCCTTGAGGGAGAAGTAGCGGCCTAGTCGATCGAGGGTCGGGGGGCGGGTGATCGCCGAGTTCATGAGCAGCAGGGGGAGACGCGCTTGGTGATGCTCTCGCAGCGCCAGCACCTGTGTGGCCAGAATGTCCAGGAAGCTTCGGCCGTTCTTGACCGGCACCAGAGACTTCGGCCCGGATAGACCCATACTCGTGCCGAGCCCGCCATTGAGCTTCACCACGACGAGCCGGTCGAGCACGAACCGGGCTTGGGCGGCGGTGGGTTTCGGAAGGTCGTCAAGAGAATCGAGGTCGCTGAGCGGCTTGAGGGAATCTCCCGGCAGGCTGCCGGCTTGGGGGTGGGCAAGCTGCTCGAGGCGCCGGGCTAAGGCGGCCAGTTCGGCCGGACGGGCGCCCCCAGCCTCCGCCTTCGCCAACGTTGCTGTGAGGTAGTCGGTCATGTGGTCGCCCAGCCTGCCCTTCGGGGATGCACGGCTGCGCCGATTTGGCTCGAGCGTGCCTGCAGCACGCTATACGATCCGCCGGCTGCGGCGAACCGTTGTGACGCCGCTGTCGCCACGACGATTGGCGGTCGGGATGGATCAGTCGGTTCTTAGTTTGTCAGCGTGATCTTGGAACTGGAGCACGGCAGCGACGCTACGTCCAACGTCATCGCCGGTTATCTCTCGACTTTCGCGCCGCCTTTGGGTTGTATCGCTCGGCGCAGGCTCAGGGTCAGCAGGATCGCGACGGCGACGGGCAGCACCCACCAGCTGGGGATGGAGGTCGCCGTCGACAGTACGTAGGTGAGCGCGAGCGCAACGACGACGCCGACCGCGACTCGCCAGTCGTCGCCAACGACAAAGTCGTACCAGAACGCGCCGAAGCGGCGCAGCCACGCGATCATGAGCCGGCCCCAGCCACTGACGCTTGCGGTTCCGCGGCTTGCTTGGGCCGGCTAGTCCGACGGAGCAAGGCGACGAGCCCGAAGGCAAGAACAGCGACACCGGCTACGACCACTGGCAGCGACGTGTCTCCGTGGGGCCATTCGGCGCCGGCACCCTCGGCGCCCCAGAACGTCCCAAAGCCCGTCAGGAGGATGCCAACGATGAACTTCATCCCGTTCTCCGGCACTCGAGCCAACGGCGCCCGAACGGCCAGGCCGGCGACGGCGACGATGACGACCGCGGATACGGCGGCGAGCACTGCGAGCGGCAGGTTGTGTTGGTTGCTACCGAACGTCAGCGCGATGAACACGACCTCGAGCCCTTCCAAGAGCACCCCTTTGAAGGACAGCGTGAACGCGTACCAGTCGTTCACGAGGCCGCGGTGGCGGGCTGGCGCGGCCAGCGCAGCTTCCCGTTCGGTGCGGAAAATCGCGGCTTCGTCGTGGAGCGACTTGTACCCGCTTGCCCGCAGGATCGCCTTGCGAAGCCACTGCAGTCCGAACACGAGCAGCAAACCGCCGACGAGCAACCGAAGCGCCTGTAATGGGATCGCGGTCAGCGCCGGTCCGAGTACGGCGACCGTGCCGGCCAGTACCGCGAGCGCGGCGAAGACACCTTGCCCGGCTGAGCGCCAGTCCTTGCGACCCGTGCCGGCCGCCAGCACGATCGTCAGCGCCTCGACCGCTTCGACGGCGCACGCAAAAAACACGGCGACGAACAATCCCCAGCCTTGCACGCATCTCTCCTGTACTCGCGGTCTGCTCGACAGTAGCTCGCCGGTTGCCGGCAGCGGCAGCTACGAGCGGAGCCGAGGGGTGAATCGCCTCAAAGGCCTCGCCGAACCACCCCGATTACGGTGGCAACGCCACGTTCGATCTCGTCGTCCGGAATGTCGCGTAGGGGACCGTCGACGATGAGGGACGACAGTCCGTGGACGGCCGACCAGGCGGCATATTCGGCGCCCGGGCGACGCTCCGGCGGAAGCGCTCCTACGGCGACGAGTTCGTCGAGGCGCGCAGTGAGCATCGTGTACGGGTTGAGCGGGTCCGGATCGTTGCTGCGGGTAGTCGTCGATGGCTTGTCGTGCGGGACGGCGCCGACGAATGCGGTACGGAACCAGCCGGGCTCGGTGATTGCGAACTCGATATAGGCCCGGCCGATTGCCTCGAGCTTGGCCCAGGCGCGGGTGACCTTGCCGCCGGCCCTTATGCCGGCCATGCGCTCGGTCATGAGCAGCCCGAGTTGCCGCATGCATTGGGCACTGACGGCGGCCAGCAGATCCTCGTGATCGGCGAAGTGTCTATAAGCAGCGTTATGCGACACGTTTGCTTCGCGGGACACCGCGCGTAACACCACGGCGGTAGGGCCGCCGGTACGAGCGAGCTCGGTGCCCGCGTCGATCAGGGTTTCTCGCAGGTTGCCGTGGTGGTACGGGCGGCGTGCTTCTGCGATCTCCTCGATTTCCATGTTGACAGTGTCCACAACCGGTGGCATGCTCGTCAATGTTGACGACGTCAACATGATCAAGCCAGCAGGAGACACCATGACTCAGCCAAGTGTTCGACGCAGGTATCTCATCCTCGCCACGGTCTGCCTGGCGGCATTCGCGATCAACCTCGACACCACGATCGTCAACGTGGCTCTGCCCGACCTGGGCCGGGAGCTGCACGCGACCACGCGTGACCTCCAGTGGATCGTCGACGGCTATAACCTCGCGTTCGCGGCGTTGGTGCTGACCGCGGGCTCGCTCGGCGATCGGTTCGGTCGTCGGCCGGCTCTGCTGCTCGGGCTGGGCGGCTTCGCTGCGGCAAGCACGATCGGAGCCCTCGTCGGGTCTGCAAACGCACTGATCGCCGTCCGCTTCGCGATGGGTGCGTTTGCCGCCGTCATCTTCCCGACGACGCTGTCGATCATCACCAACGCCTTCCCCCAGCGCCGGGAGCGGGCGAAGGCGGTAGGCATTTGGGGCGCGGTCACTGGCTTGGGTGTCGCGGTGGGGCCGGTAACCGGCGGCTTCCTGCTCGCCCATTACAGCTGGCAGTCGGTCTTCATCGCCCTCGTACCGGTTGCCGTCGTCGCGATGGTCGCCGCGTTCGTTCTCATTCCGGAATCCCGCGATCCGGACCAAGCGCGGCTCGACCCTCCGGGCCTGATCGTCTCGTCGGCCGCGATCGGATTGCTGGTCTACACGATCATCGAGGCGCCCCGTCGCGGCTGGAGTGACCCGCTCACGATCTGGAGCTTCGTCGCCGTCGCGATCCTCGTGGCTAGCTTCGTCGCGATCGAGCGCCGGCGCCGGCAGCCGATGATCGACGTTTCCCTGTTCCGCACGCCGGCGTTCTCGGCGGCGAGTGGGGCGGTGACGGTGGCGTTCTTTGCCCTGTTCGGATTCATCTTCCTGGTGACGCAGTACATGCAGTTCATCCGAGGCTGGGGGACGCTCGCGACCGGCGTGCGGATCCTGCCCGTGGCGGTCACGATCGCCCTCGGATCGGTGGTTGGCGTTGCGCTGGCGACCCGCATCGGCACCCGACCGGTCGTCGTGACCGGCCTGCTGTTCCTTGGCGTCGCATTCGGCTGGATCGCCCTGTCACCGACGTTAATGAGCTACAACCAAATCGTCGGGCAGATGGTCTTCATCGGCCTCGGCCTCGGCCTGACGTCCGCACCGGCGACCGAATCGATTCTGAGCGTGCTCCCACCGGCGAAAGCAGGAGTCGGCTCAGCTGTCAATGACGCGACGCGCGAAGCGGGCGGCACCCTGGGCGTCGCCGTGCTCGGCAGCATCTTCACCTCGCTGTACGCCAGCCACATCGCGTCGAGCTCGTTCGCCACGCTTCCGGCTCCGGTCAGCAAGGCCTCGCAAGAGTCGGTTGCCGCCGCGCTGGGCACGATCAGCCGGACCACCGGCTCATCTCGTGAGGTGCTGCTCGGCGCGCTGCACACGTCGTTCATGTCCGGATTCCATGTGGCTTGCTTGGTCGCCGCCGCCATCTGCCTCGTCGGCGCGACCGGGGCGCTAGCCCTGCCCGGTCGGGCCCGGCGCTCCGCGACGGTCAGCGAGCTTCCGCAGTTGGAGTCGGTCAACGCCTGACGTCGACCGAACACCGTCTCCAGCCGGAGAGCGGCGACCGCTTGCTCTCTGGCTGGATCGTTCGGTTGGCTGGCCCTCAGGTCCGGGCCGCGGTCGCTACGCGAGTCTCGTCCACCGAGCTCGTTCCGGGCGGCTGGTCCGCCGGAAGGTCGCGGATGTAAGCGATGGAGCCGAACGTTGCCTGGCCCGCCAGGCCGAAGAAGGCTCCGAGGTCACGATCGAATTCGGGTGCTCTGCGGTAGCCCGACCGGTCGTACAGGGCTATCGCCGTCGTCATGAAGCTCGCGGTGTGCAGCGCGAACACCGGTGCGCCATGGTGCCGGGCGAGGCATTCCGCCGCAGCCAGCAGAGCCTGCGCCACACCGTGCCCGCGGGCTTCCGGATGTACGGCGAGAGCGCGACCGCCGGCCCAGCCGCGGGGCCAACCGAGACCCTGCACCGAGACGTCCGGATAGAAGGCTCCGGAACCGCGGACAGTGCCGTCGAGTTCGGCGACGATCAGCTGGCCGTGCCGGGAATGTCTTTCGAAATCAAGCAGATCGGCGATATAGCGAGAGAACAGCTCGGATCCGGTGACCGGCTCATACTGCTGGTACGCGGCGCGGACGACCTCTCGGATCGCATCGTGATCGGTCAGCCGGGCCGGTCTGACAATCAAGCGGCCAGCCGGGCCAGAGGTCCGAGAAACACATTGGAGTGACATGCCAGGAGTACGACGGCTGGGGCGCGCCTGTTCGCGATTGACCTAGGACGTCGACGAGATTTGGCTCACAGCGCGAGGACCTTGGTCAATGGCGTCAAGAGTCGCAAGCTGGTTCGCCGCCTCTCGCCGGCTGCGCACGCCCAACTTTTGCAGTATCGCGGAGACGTGGTGGTCGACCGTCCGGGTAGAAACCACCAGGCGTTGCGCGATCTCGGCGTTAGAGATGCCGGTACTCAGCATCCGGAGGATCTCGATCTGACGGTTTGTGAGACCAGCGGGATTGGCCTTGCTTCCGATCGGCCGCCGACGTGGAATCTTGGCAACGCCAAGCGCCCGCAGCCGGCGGCGCACGAGAGCAGCGGCCGGCTCCGCACCCAGATCGAGAAGCAGCTGCAGCGCTTCGAGAGTGGGTACTTGTTCGCCTGAATCGGCGAGTTCCAACGCCTGTTCGTATCGGTCGTCGGCGCGTTCCCAGGCGGCCGCCGCCGTCTGCCAGTCTCCGCGAAGTCCGGCGGCGTACGCCGGCGGGCACCCGCGAAATGGTCGACTCGGATAGCCGAGCCGGCGCAGGTAGCGCAGCAGCTCGCCCCGCTGCACCGACAAGCCCGGGCGATCAGTGCGGTCCAGCAGCAGATTCTGAAACCGGCTGGCCTGCTCCGATCGTCCGGTCAGCCAGGCGCGCTCGATCCACGCGAGTCCCGTGGGCACCAGCCAGTCCAGTACATCCGCGCGTTCCGCGTGCTCGACGGCCGCGGCAAGCATCTGGGTCGCGTCAGGATGACCTTGTCGGACGAGCAATCTAGCGAGCATCGGAAGGGTCTCCCGCCCGATCATGCCGGGGTCGTCTTGCCCATCGAGCAAGGACCGCAGTCCGGCGATCGCCTCGGGCCACCGCCCACGCATAGCCATTAGGCGGAATCGACGCGCGTCGAGCATGTACGAGTGAACGGGAAAGTCCCTGTCCTGGCTGTACTTCCGAGCGAGGTGCATATAGTCGGACGCCTCGTCGTATCGCCCGAGTCGCCATAGGCCCTCGACGAGGTTGTAATACCCACGCATGACGTACTCGTGATTGTTGAGTTGGCGAGCCGCGGCGATGCTTTCCTGCAGCTCTGCTACGCCGTCGAGTCGACCAAGTTGTAGGCGGGCGGAACCTTGGTAGTTGCGGCACAAAGCCGCTATTTCGGCGGCGTTCGACCGTTGGGCCAGCTGCAGAGCGTCGGAGAGTATGGGCAGACCCTCCTCCTCCCGGTCAGTGAGCACGAGTAGCCCACCGAGATTGAGCGTCGCCAGAGCCTGGTCAGGAGAGTCGCACGCAACCTGCGACAGCACCAGCGCCTCCTCGGCGGACTCGCGCGCCGCCGACGTCTGCTCGGTGAGCCACTGCTGGCGAGACAAGGCCACCAGCGCGCGCACGAGCTGAGACTCGACCCGGACGCCTCGCCACGCTGCGACGGCCAATGCGGCGGCGTGCGCCGCTGCGTGCAATTGGTTGGAGTTCGACAAGGACCACGCATATGCCTCGGTAAGGGAAGCCTCCCGGGCTAGCGGGAGTAACTTCTTGTGCGTCAAGACCTGGGCGTAACACAGCGCTGCTTGGCGATGTGAGCCGACCCGCGACGCCTCGCGCGCTGCGCTCGTGCCATACCGAACGATGGCCTCCTCGTCCCAAGCACCCACCGCGTGGTGCAGCACCTGGAACGGATCCGAGTCCACCCGGCTGCCCAGCATCTGGAGCACGTCGGCGTGGCGGGCCAGCCGCACGCTGGCAGGCATTGACTCGTAGACCGCGCGACGGGCCAGTTCGTGCCGGAATACCACGATGGTTCCGCGCATCCGGAGCACGCCTGACCGTTCCGCTTCGGCAATGGGCGTCAGCTCGGCGACTAGACCGGACAGCATCGCCACCTCGAAGCCCGTCGGTGCGACCGCCAGATAGTCGAGTGCGGCCTGGGCGCGCGAGCTCAACTTGCCGACGCGCGCCAGCACCGCGTCGGCCACCGTCGGCGGAACGCGCACCCCTGGAGACGCGAGAACCTCGGTAACGAAGAACGGGTTGCCGTCGGTGAGCTGGAACAAGGCCTCGGCGTCGACCGCCGCGTCGGCGACAAGCTCGGTCACTGCGTCAGCGCTGAGCGGGCTGAGCGGCAGGCGCGGAGCCCCGGCCAGCCCGCCAAGCAGGCCCCGCAATGGGTGATTTACACCGACCTCAGCGTCGCGGTAGGTGAGGATCAGGACCGCCGGAAGTTCCGATATGCGGCGGGTGACGTGCCGGAGCACGTCCAGCGTCGCGCCGTCAGCCCAGTGGGCATCCTCGATGATCAGGACGGTCGGTGCTGGCCGCCGGGCCAGCTCCTCGATCACTGCCGCAGGTAGCAGATCGGGGTTCGCTCGGGCCGCCAGAGCGGTCGCGAGCGGACCAGGACGGGTTCGCGCGATGTCCGACAACGCGCCGAGGGCCCGGGGCGTCAAGAGGTCTTCGCACACGCCGGCGAGGACTCGCGTCCGGGTCCCCAGCTCGGCGACGAACGTCTGGAGCAGGCTTGTCTTTCCGATTCCAGGTTCGCCCGTCACGAGCACGGTCACGCCGCGCCCGGCTGCCGCGCGGTCAACCGCCGAGTGCAGCCGATGGAGCTCCGCAGCTCGCTCGAGCAGGCGCGGAACCACGCCGATCATCGTCTCACCTTCGAATGGGCAGGCTGCTGGTTGCAATAGGCAACCGGCACCGATGCGCTGTCCGACCCACCGCGTGCACGCTCTTGGCGTGACCGACGACGAGTGGCTTGAGGCGGCCTATGCGAGCCACAAACGGCGAATGCTTGCACGCGCGATACGCATCGTGGTCGACCGGGACCTCGCTGAGGACGCAGTCCAGGAGGCTTTCGTACGAGCGTGGCGAGCCCGCGCGACCTTCGACCCGTCCATCGGTCCTATTGACAGCTGGCTCCTCGCGATCACGGGCAATGTCGCGGTCGACCTGGCCCGGGCTCGGGCTCGGCGCCCCCCACTGAGCGCTTCCGAGGCGGACTCAGTTCAACCGTCGGCCGGCCTCGATCCGATCGATCGGATCGCTTTGCGCTCCGAACTGCGACACGCGCTGCATCGAATCAAGGTCAACCATCGGATCGCCGTCGTCGAGGTGATAGTCAAAGACCGTCCCTACGCCGATGTGGCTGCCGAATTGGGCGTCAACATCCGGACTCTTCGTACTCGTGTGCACTACGGGCTCCGCCAGCTCCGCACGATCGTGCCCGGAGCGGCATCGGCGAAAGGTGTCGCGCCGGCCTGAGCGTCACCGGTCAGCGAGATCGATCGTGAACCACCAGCCGCCCGGCCGGATCAGCCTCCGCTACGGTTTGCCGAAAAGGAGCCATGAGTGAGGAGATCGACGTGGCCCTGCCGCAAACCGGCATTTTCGCACTGGGCAACCTGTCGCACAGCTACCTCGAATTTGATCTTCTCGCCGGCGTCGAAGCCGCGGCTCTGGTAACTGCGGTGGCGAGCCTGACCGAGCCGCGGACGACTATGGGTGGGGTCAACCTCGTCACCGCCTTCCGACCCGAGCTGTGGTCCATGGTCGCTCCCTCGTCGGCGCCGGCAGATGTCATTGGCTTTACCTCGCCGGTGGTCGCCGCCGATGGCTACACCATGCCTGCAACCCAGCACGACTTGGCCCTCTGGATCGCCGGCGGCGCGTATGACGTGGTATTCGACGCCGCGATCGGCATGATCGCCGCCCTGAGCCGGACCGTCGAGCTGGTCGACGAGACCGTCGGTTGGTCCTATCACCGCGACCTGGACCTCACCGGCTTCATCGACGGTACGAAGAATCCGTCACTCTCGGTCGCCCCGAAGACGGTCCTCATTCCGGAAGGAGCACCAGGAGCCGGAGGCTCGGTATTGCTGCTCCAGAAATGGGTCCATGACGGGGCAGCGTGGACATCGCTGGACACCAAGCGGCAGGAACAGGCCATCGGACGGACGAAGGTCGACAGCGTGGAACTGGTCGACCGTCCCGAGACGTCTCACGTGGCCCGAACCGACCAGGACGACTTCGGCCATATGTTTCGCCGCAATACCGCGTTCGGGTCAGTGCGGGAACATGGCACGATGTTCGTCGGCTTCAGCGCCGAGCAGCGGAACCTCGCCGTAATGCTCGAAAGCATGGCCGGCTTGACCAACGGTCTCCGAGATGAGCTCACTCGATACACCCGAGCGGTCACCGGCGCCTATTACTTCGTGCCGTCCCTCGATGATCTTGAGGCCTTCGCCTCCACCTCGGACTCCTAGCCCTGGCGCTCTGTGTGCGAGAATGTCGCGTGCGGGACAAGCTGGAGCGCGTGGCGTCACGAAGTGGCGGTCGGTGACAGCCAAGTAGCGCAGGAGTCGGCCGCCGGAGAGCGATCAGAGGCAGGCCGTGCCCGAGACCACTCTATGCAGGCTCTGCGGTACCCAGAACGCGCCGAACGCGTCGATGTGCGCCTGGTGTGAAACCAGCCTGACCGATCCGTTCCGCGGGGCAAGGACGCGGCCGGCCGACGCCGGCCGGATGATGGTCGACTCGCGCCGGTCGAGCGATTCCATCCCCTATGGGGCGGACAGTTCGATCGACCGCTGGCTGTCCGCGATCGGGAACGTCCTCGTCATTTCCGCGCTGATCTGCGTCCTGATCGCGTGTCCCATCGCGGTCACCCTCTTGCTGCACAAACAACAGGCGGTGGACAACGCGGGGGCCTATTACCGGGGTCAGCAGTCGCATTCAACGAGCGAGTTTCCCGGCTACGGCGCGTTGAGCATCATCCCGTCACTGACGTTCGCGCTCACGGTCTATTTGCTGTTCCGATGGGTAACCCGCAAGCGACGCGACAACGATTGGTAGCCACCGGCGGGTTGCCCCGCGCACCGCTTGATGATCTTGGACTTGGCGTCGGCCCGGGCGATAACTCCAAGATCACGTCCCGCGCGGCACGTTGATCGGTTGGGTGCGGCGACCCACGTCTGCGTTGACCTAATACGTCCAATCCGATCATCCCTGTTGTTCCGGTAGACTTAGCCGAAGACCTCCCGAAGGGGTACCAGTGGACTGGACGCTGGCAATCGGCGCGCTGTGTGTTGGCACCGTCGTGGGTCTGACCGGCATGGGCGGCGGCGCGTTGATGACGCCGATGCTCGTGCTGTTCTTCGGGGTATCCCCCCTGGCCGCGGTATCCAGCGACCTCGTGGCCAGCGCGGTGATGAAGCCGGTCGGATCGGCCGTTCATCTCCGCAATCGCACGGTGCGCATGGATCTGGTGCGATGGCTTTGCATCGGTTCGGTTCCAGCCGCTTTCGCGGGTGTCCTCGTCGCGAAGGCCCTAGGCCGGAGTGCTGGGATCGATGTCTTCATCCAGCGAGCACTCGGCGTCGCTTTGATCATCGCGGCGACCGGGTTGTTCGTGCGGGCATACCTGCGCCTGGCCGAACGAGCCCGGCATCGCGACGGTCGGCGGGACGCCGATCCGCCCGGTCCCCCAGTGCTGGACGTCCGCCCGCTACCGACTGTCGCGGTCGGCGCGATCGGCGGACTCGTCGTCGGCATCACGTCCGTCGGTTCGGGTTCACTGATCATCATTGCGCTGATGCTGCTGTACCCGACTCTGCGTGCGAGCGAGCTCGTGGGCACCGACCTCGTCCAGGCGGTGCCGCTCGTGGCCTCGGCGGCGATCGGCCATCTGATCTTTGGCGACTTCCAGCTAGGCATCACCTCGGCGCTCCTGGTCGGCTCGATTCCAGGGGCCTACATCGGCGCTAAGCTTTCGACGCGGCTGCGCGGAGCACTCATCCGGCGGGCGCTGGCCTTCGTGCTACTGGCCTCCGCCCTGAAGCTGTTGGGCGTCGATACGGCGCTCACCGCGGTGCTGCTCCTCGCCGTAGCAGTCCTCGCCGGACCGGTGTGGATGCTGCTCCGCAAACGCCACGGCTTCCCCGCTCTGCCGCGCCACGAGGCAGCCGTCCCGGCGGCCCAGCTCGACCACGTGGCTGCCTAAGCACCCGACCTATTGTGCCGGCGGAGCCGCTCGGCGGCCGTGACGTCGTCGACCGTCGCGGTACTCCTACGTCGTCAGTGCTCACCGATCCAGGTATCGTCACGCGACGGCTCGCACCACGATTTCGGTGACTGGAGGCTTCTTGCCGACGATACGGCTCGCCGTCTCCCATTCGGACGCCGCCTTTCGGCCGTCGACTAGCATATGGATTCGCCTACGTGGTTCCACGGCGACTAGTCGTCGCGTTGCGACAGGTCGGAAGCCATCGGAGGAGGCGTGACAAAGTTGTCGCCGGACGCGACCTTGCGGCAGGGTGGAGACCTACGCGGTCTCTCGGCCGATCGCTCCTACCTGGATTTGGGCACCTGCGTCAATCGGTACGGCCCACCGCCCAGCGTCGCCGCTGCGTTGCAGGAACTTGACATCACTCGCCTTCGTCCGCACCCGTACGATGCCGAACAGATGTTCGTTTCCGCTTACGCCGAATACCTAGGTGTGCGGCCTGATGAGCTGGTTGCCGGCCGCGGGATAACGGAGTTCATCCGTCTCCTCGGGCGGCTCCTGCCGGCTGACCGCGTCGCCGTCGTCGTCCCGGACTACACCGACAGCATTCGATCGTTCGGTAACCACCTGGCTGCTCCGGCTGGTGCGAGCGACACGCCGGACACGCGGTTGGCCCGAATCGCCGAGGGCATGGCGAACTACGACTATGTGGTGATTTCCAATCCTAATAATCCGCTGGGAATCTATATCCAGTTTGATGACCTGACTGCTGTGTGCCGCGCCCATCCGGAATCGACGCTCATTGTCGATGAGGCCTACATCGACTTCACAACTGACGGTGTGCGGCAATCGATGATCTTCGCTGGCGTGCCCAACGTCGTTGTGCTGCAGTCACCGAACAAGCTGTTCGGCATCGCGGGGACCAGGACCGGAGCGCTGTGGAGTGGGAGTCCCGCCCTGCGCGAGAGCGTTTCGGCCGAGCGACTGAACTGGCCGATCTCGTATTTGGACGCCTTGGTGTCCAGCTCGGCGTTGCGGTCGCCGGAATGGGTCAGCATGACGCGGCACCGCCTGCTCACGACGGCGGCCGAGATGGAGATGCTTCTGCAGAAGAGATTCTCTGGCGTGGTCACGGACGTGCCCGTGCACTACCGCTTTGTGGCCATGGATGACGCGATCGACGTGCATGCCGGACTGGCCGAGGCCGGCATCGCCGTGCGGGTTTTCTCCAAGAAGCAGCGCGGACGTGTCACTGGCCTCCGGATTACCGCGCCGAGGGACGATGAGTTCCACCAGCTGGCAGCGGCATTGAGCGGATGACGCAGCCGGGTTCGAAGCAGTCTCGTCTGCAGGGTAGCGATGCGCCTGTGACCCGAACGGCCCGTCACTACTCGCCTCGCCTCATCGCCGCTATCGCCGCGGGCAAAGGCGTCGGGAAGACTTCGCAGCTGCTCGGGCGAGGTGGTGGCGCGTCGCTTCCTGGCATGGTGGCGCGACGAATAGATCCCCATGTACTTGCCCGCCTCGTCGCAGCGCAGCCGGTCCGCGCCGTCGGCGTGACCGGGAGCAACGGCAAGACGACCACCTCGCGCTTGGCCGCTGCCCTGTTGCGCGGGGAGGGGCAGGCCGTAGCGCACAACTCCGCTGGGGCCAACCTCATCCAGGGCGTCACATCCCTCGCCGTGAACGCGGCGACTGTGTCGGGAACGCTTCCGATCGACATCTTCCTGGCCGAAGTGGACGAGGGCGCGCTCCTCCAGGTCGCCCCGGAGATATCGCTGGAAGTCCTCGTCGTTACGTCGCTGTTCCGCGACCAGCTCGACCGTTTCGGCGAGATCTACGCCCTGGCCGGCGCCATCGAGTCGGTCGCAGCGACTCTCGAGCCAGCGGCCACTGTCATCGTGAACGGCGACGACCCGATGGTGGCGGACATGGCCCGTGACCGGACCGGCCGACGGCTGACCTTTGGCCTAGAGGTCTCCGAGTCATTCGACCGCATCAGCGGCGCGGCCGACAGCATTCGATGCCCGCGTTGTCGAAGCGATCTCCAGTACGACCAGGTGTATCTGAGCCACCTCGGTTCCTACCGATGCGACAACTGCGGATTTGGTCGGCCCGCCCTCGACGTCGCGGTCACGGAAATACGCGTACAGGGTTTACAGGCAACCGACTGCACCATTCGCACCCCGGCCGGCGAGCATCAATTGTCGATACCACAAGCCGGTGTCCACGTCGCCTACAACGCGGCCGCGGCGCTGGCGATTTGTCTCGCGCTCAACCTCCCGGTGCCTCACGCCTCGGCCTCCTTGGCGTCGGTGCAACCTGCGTTCGGGCGCATGGAGCACGTCCATGCAGCCGGTCGCGACATTGTGGTGGTGTTCGCGAAGAACCCGACGTCGTTCAACACGACGCTGCGCACGCTCGACCAGGCCGGTGAGCCGCGGTACCTGCTCACTGCGTTCAGCAACACTCTCGTCGATGGCGAGGACTTCGGCTGGTTATGGGATGTCGACCTCGAGAGCATCGCGGTGCGACTGCAGTACGTTACCGTCTCGGGCTTGCGATGCGACGAGCTGGCAACCCGGTTGAAATACGCCGGCGTCCCGGCCGAACGGATGACCGTGGTACCGGATCGGCGGGCCGCGCTCGACCACGCGCTCGCAACGCTTCCAGTCGGTGAACGGCTGAGCATCGTCAGCGGCTATACGCCGACTATCGAGTTTCGGCAGGAGATGTTCCGGCGCGGTTGGGTGCAAAGGTATTGGCGCACATGAGTGACTTTCCTACTTTGCGATTCGCTCACTTGTATCCGGCACTGTTGAATGTGGCGGGCGATGGGGGCAACCTCATGGCGCTACGGCGACGCAGCGCGTGGCGGGGAATCCCGACGGAGACCGTCGATGTCGGAATCGGCCATCATCCGGACTTCACGCAATTCGACATCGTCCTCTTCCACGGCGGTCAGGACGTCGAAATGGGCATTGTCGCGAGCGATTTGCGGCACAAAGCACCCTCGTTCCGCGACGCCGCCGACGCCGGGATAACGATGCTCGCCGTGTGCGCCGGCCTCCAACTATTAGGCCACCGGTACATTCCCCCCTCCGGACCCGCTCTGGACGGCGCCGGCGTCCTTGACCTGGAAACGCGAGGCGGCCCGCAACGATTCATGCAGCATGCTGCGTGCGATGTCACGTTCGGCGAGGACACGCAGACCGTAGTCGGCTTCGAAAATCACTCTGGCGTCACCGATCTGGGCCCGGGAGCCCGACCGTTCGGCCGAGTAGTCGCGGGCGCCGGGAACAACGGACACGATCAGACTGAGGGCGCTATTCGCGACCGCGTCTTCGCCACGTATTTGCACGGCCCAGTGCTGCCGAAGAATCCGTGGTTGGCCGACTTACTGCTTACGCTCGCCCTCGAGCGTGCCGTCGGTAGTCCGGTCACGCTCGATCCGCTCGATGATGCGATCGAGGAGCGGAATCATTCCGTCGCGCTGCAGAAGGCATTGCGCAATCGGGGCCAACGGACTGCCATTGAGCCGGCGCGGCTCGGCCGAAGCGGAAGCTGACCGTCTGCGTCCGGCCGGGTGAGCGGAGCCGCCGCGGTCCGAATGGCGGTGTGCCTCAGAGGCTGCGTTCTTAGATGCGCTCGAAGTTGCGGGCCTTTTCCCAGTCTGTGACAGCCGAATCAAACGCGGCGATTTCCACCCGAGCGGCATTCGCGTAATGCGCTACGACCTCGTCCCCGAACGCCTTTCGGGCGAGAGCGCTATTGCGCCACAGCTCGGCCGCATCGCGAAGTGTGGTCGGAACACGGTCTGCGGCGGCCGTATATGCGTTTCCGTCGAAAGCTGGCTCAAGAGGTAGCTCGTTGTCCACGCCATGAAGACCGGCGGCGATCATCGCCGCGGCGGCAAGGTAGGGGTTGACGTCGGCGCCAGGAATCCGGCACTCCACGCGAAGACTCGGGCCGTGCCCGACGACGCGGAAGGCACAGGTCCGGTTGTCGATACCCCACTTCAGCGTGGTCGGCGCGAAGGACCCGGACTGGTAGCGCTTGTACGAATTTATGGTCGGGGCGAGAAATAGCGTGAATTCAGGGAGTGCCGCGAGCTGACCAGCCAAGAAATGTTCGAATACCGGAGAGAATCCGTAGGGTTGCTCACCAGCAAAGACGGGCTGGCCGTCCGCCGCGCGCAGCGACATATGGATGTGGCAGGAACTCCCTTCCCGCTGGTCGAACTTGGCCATGAACGTCACCGCCGATCCGTGCTGGGCGACGATCTCCTTAGCGCCGTTCTTGTAAATCACATGGTTGTCGCAGGTGCGCATCGCTTCGTCATATTTCAAGGCGATCTCGTATTGCCCCGGATTGCACTCACCCTTCGACGATTCCACGCGCATGCCGGCGTCGCGCATGCCCAGCCGGATCGCTCGGATCAGCGGCTCGACGCGGGAGCTGCCCAGGATGGAGTAGTCGACGTTGTACTGATTCGCGGGCTGCAGTCGGCGGTAGTCCTTGCGACCCGCCGACTCGTAGCTGTCGACGAACAGGAGAAATTCCAGCTCGTTGCCGAGCATGGCCTGCCAACCGCGTTCGGCCAGACGAGCGGTCTGCTCCTGCAGAATTCGCCGGGGCGATTCGACGACTGGTTCTCCGGTCGGCCAGGTGATGTCGGCCAGCACCAACGCGGTTCCCGGAAGCCACGGAATGCGCCGCAGCGTGCTCAGGTCCGGTGTCAGAACGAAGTCGCCGTAGCCGCGGTCCCAGGAGGAGATCGCGTAACCGGCAACAGGATTCATGTCGATATCTACGGCTAGCAAGTAGGTGCAGCTCTCGGCGCCGTGGGGCACTACCTCAGAGACGAAGTACTCCGCGTCGAAGCGCTTGCCCTGCAATCGCCCCTGCATGTCGACCATAGCGAGTACGACGGTGTCGATGTCTCCTGCATCGACGGCCTCGCGCAGGCTGGCCACCGTTAACGTCTTGCTGATCATCACCGCGCCTCTCCGCGATCACGTGTTCCCCAACCGTACCGTTGAGTGAGTAACGGAAGCCCGCCATAGGTCGGTGCGGTGCGCACAATGCCGGTCGTCGGTGAGCGCCGACCGGCCGGAGCCGTAGGCCGGACGTGGATCCGTCGGCCGGCTTCCGGAGGTGGACATCTTGCAGCAGAGCTTTAACTCTAGGTAGTCGTCCAGCGGTGACAGGGTATTTGACGTGATCGCGTGTCGCGCGCTGTCGGCGATGATCCAGCGCATGATGTGCCTGACACAGGATCCGTGTGTCAGAAACGTCCAGTGGAGGTGCCGTGTTCAAGGCCTTGGTGTTCAGTGTCATCTTCTTTCTGGTCGCCACATTCCCGGCGACGTGGTTGTTGATGCTCTTTGCCGGCAACGTCGGGCTCCATCAGTCCTACTGGGGCACCCTGCCACTCGGGATCCTTGTGTCGGTGTTGCTGGCGGGTGTGACCAAGCCGAGCGTCGCAGTCATTCGACGCGATCGGGTGTGATAGGTAGTCGGACGGCGTGATCTTGGCCCGGCGTTCGTGCTCGGGTAAGAGTTGATCTTTTGATTGGCACCAACCGCTGACTTCTGGATCATCATCACCGTCGTAGCGTCCCGCTAGTTTCGTCGGTTGGCCCGAGCTGGTGGTAACAGTCGAACAGTCGAACAGATGAGTACCTCAGGAGTGCTCGTCAGCACCATGGGTGCGCTCGGAGCGGCCGCGCCCGTATTGGATCATCGCGGGGAAGCGCCGCGCACGTTATTGACCGATGAATTCTTGGCGAACATTTGGCATATCCCGTGCAATAGGAGAGCGGCTGACCTCGGCCGGCCGAGCGTTCATCCGAAACTGACGATGCACGGCTTGGCTAATGTTGTCACTCTGATCATCGGGCTCGTCGGCCCGTCGTCCTGGCGCTGAGCGAAGGGTAGCCCGAGATGGTCGATGCAGAACGGCAACGGTTGGCCGAAGCCGACGGACCCGGAATTCCGTGGCGGCGGTGGGGACCGTACCTGAGTGAGCGGCAGTGGGGCACGGTACGCGAGGACTACAGCCGGAGCGGTGACGCCTGGGCGTATTTTTCGCACGATCAGGCGCGCTTCCGCAGCTATCGGTGGGGCGAGGACGTACTGGCCGGTATCAGCGATGAGCGGCAATGGCTCTGCCTCAGCCTCGCTTTATGGAACGGCCGCGACCCAATACTGAAAGAGCGCTTGTTCGGCCTGACCAATTCAGAAGGCAACCACGGCGAGGACGTAAAGGAGTACTACTTCTACCTTGACGCAACACCGACGTCGTCGTACTTGAAGATGCTCTACAAATACCCGCAGGCCGAATATCCCTACAACGACGTGGTCGCGACGAACCGGTCGCGGGGCAAGCACGATCCCGAGTACGAGCTGCTCGACACGGGTGTTTTCGCCGGCGATCGCTATTCCGATGTCAAGGTCGAATACGCCAAAGCGACGCCGGACGACATCCTGATGCAGGCCACCGTCCAGGGCGGCAGCTCAATCTGTTCGAGGTCGCTCGTGAGATCGGCGACCGGCTCACCGAAACGTTCGCCCAGACGGCCGACGGTCGCCGCCCGGTCCACGGAGAGCGCGACATCTTCCGTACCAGCCCGCGCTGGCGCGACCTCTGCTGTTCTATGAGTACTTCAACGGCGACAACGGATCCGGCGTTGGCGCGAGTCACCAGACCGGCTGGACCGGCACCGTCGCACTCCTGCTGCTGTTCCGGGCCGGCCAGTGCGTGCGAGCGCGCCGAGGCGTGTTAACCGAGGAGCCGACTGAGTGAGCGGCTGGCCCGGGCAACCGGTGATCTATGAGATCAACACGGCAGTGTGGTTGACCGAACTGTCCGAGGCCGCTGGGCGACGACTGACCTTGGCCGACGTTCCGGCGGCTGCGTGGGACGATGTGACGCCGGTCGGCGTCGATGCCGTTTGGCTGATGGGGGTATGGCAACGCAGCCCGGCTGGTCTCGCGCTGGCGATGGCGAACCCGGAACTGCTGGCGTCGTTTCGGGACGCGCTGCCCGACTTGACCAGCTCGGATGTCATCGGATCGCCGTATTGCGTACGCAGCTATGTCGTCGACGCCGCTTTCGGTGGTCCCGACGCCCTGGCCGCCGCCCGCTCCGCGCTCCGTGACCGCGGCGTGTCGCTGCTTCTCGACTATGTGCCCAACCATGTCGCGCCAGATCACCCGTGGGTGAGGGACAGTCCCGAGTTGTTCGTGCGAGGCGGCGAGGACGACATTCGATCGGATCCCGCCAGCTGGATTCGCGCGGGAAGCAACATAATGGCTCGCGGTCGCGATCCGTACTTCCCGCCGTGGCCCGACGTCGTGCAACTCAATGCATTCTCGCCGGCGCTGCGGGCTACGGCGGCCGAGACATTGGCGGGCATCGCGGCCCAATGTGACGGCATCCGCTGCGATATGGCGATGCTGATGACCAACCAGGTCTTCGCCAAGACGTGGGCCGGTCGAGCTGGTGCTCCGCCGGTGCATGAGTTCTGGCCGGAAGTAATCGCTGACATGCGCGCTCGACACCCGGACACAGTGTTGATCGCCGAAGCCTATTGGGACATGGAGTGGGATCTGCAAGAAGACGGGTTCGACTTCTGTTATGACAAGCGGCTCTACGACCGAATCGTTGGCGAAGACGCCAACGCGGTCCGCGACCACTTGCGCGCCGACCTGAGTTACCAGCGTCGCCTCCTGCGGTTCCTGGAGAACCACGACGAGCCCCGCATTGCCAGCCGAATCCCACCCGAAGCAGAGCCCGCGGCGGCAGTCGCGATTGCCACCTTGCCCGGTGCGACGCTTTGGCACGAGGGGCAATTCGAGGGTCGCCGCGTACGCCCACCGGTCTTCCTGGCCCGCCGCCCGCACGAGACGGTCAGTGCCGAGCTGGCCGAGTGGTACCGGCGCCTATTGGCTGCCGTCGATCAAGACCGCGTGCGGGCCGGCCACTGGCGGCTGCTCGAGATCGAGGGGTGGCCGGACAACCAGTCCTGCCGCAACCTTCTGGCCTGGTTGTGGAGCGGCGAAGAGGGCGTCGACGGCCACCTCGTAGTGATCAACCTCTCCGGGCAGCCGGCGCAAGGCCGTGTCCGCTTGGACTGGCCGAGACTGGAAGGTCGCAGTTGGCAGTTGGTGGACCCGGTGCAGGACGTTTCCTTCGACCGGGACGGAACCGAGACCAGCGCCGGGCTGTTCGTTGATCTGGGCGCGTGGCAGTTCCACCTGCTCGCGATCCGGCCATCAAGCGGCCTGGCCTGAGGAACCGGTCAGGACGACCAGATGGCCGTGATCGGGCGGGCTTCGATGGCGTGCCCGAAAGCAGGGACGCCGAAGCTCGCAAGCAGGGTCCGCAGCAGCCCGTAATGATCGGTCCGAGTGGCTGACGGACCCGGCCGAATGTGCGCGCCGGCGAAGATAGTAGGAATCCGGTTGCCGTGCCCATCGTCGTCTTCGTCCGCAGTCACGATCAGCAGGCTGTCGTGCCCGGCCGCCCAGTGGGCATAGCCGCCCAGGTGCGTTTGCAACCACTGATCGCCCTCGCTGATCGACCCGTCGTGCATGTCGTGATCGAGGTTCGGCACGACGAAGCTGACGTCAGGTAGCTCCCCGAAGTTCGATGGAAAAGCGGTCATCGGCTGGTTGACAGCGGCGGCCAGGGCGGGGAAGTCCACCCACGGATTGTGCTTGCGAGCGTATGGTCCGCTGCTGCAGCCGGTGAACCCTACGGATGGCAGGCCGTCCGAGTAGCCGACGAAGCTCCGTCCTGCCGCCATCAACGCGTTGGCCAGATTCGAGCCGGTGTAACTGTGCGGGCACGAGTCGTCGGTCAGCCCTTGCGTCGAGCCCGAGAACAGCGCCAGATAGTTGGGCTGACTGGGATGGGTGATCGCATACGACTGAGTCATGACTGCGCCGGACGCCGCCAGCGCGGAAATAAACGGCGCGTCACTCGCGTCGACGATCTGGCTGTAGGCGTGGTTTTCCAGGATGACGACGACGATGTGCGCGAATCGCGGAACGCCCGGCGGGCCAGGCGAGGAAGTCGGTGCTGCCGCACCCACCACGCCCGTATCAGGCGGCGCCGCGGGGAGGGCCGACGTTGAGGCGGGCGGCGCTGCGGACCGTGATTGCCGACTCCCCCCGCTACTGCAGGCCGTGGCGAGGAGCATCAGGGCAGCGGCGAGAAGCGCTACCCGGCGAAATACGGCCACTCCTCATTCTGCGTGCATCGGCGGCTAGCCTGCGACCGCGCCAACTAGTTTGCTTCCAGTTTCATGGTGATCGAATTGCTTGTCAGCGACAGCTGCTTTCCGGTGAGTAACGCGGCTGCGCCCGTGTGCAGAAGCTCGCCAGCTGGCGAGGCAGACCGATCACGCTCAGGACACCGACAAACCTCCGGGTGGCCACCGATCGCTTCCGTTCAGACGGCGCGGCTGTCGGCGCACAACCTACCGAACGGCTCGAGGTCTGGCCATCAGGGGCCGGCGGGCGACCGAGGCGGACTCGGTCACCCGCCGACCCGTCTGTGACCCGGCTAGCAGGCAGGTCGACGTCGGTCAGCTGACGGCGACGATCTTGCCGAGCAGGCCGTGCGATTCCCCGTCAGGTCCGGCGCTGAAAAGTAGTTCGCCGGTCTTAGCGGCGTTCCCGTTGCCGAACCGCAGGCCCCACAGCCCATCGATGGCGATCGGCTTGTTATTGGTGCCTCGCAGCTCGCCCAGACGAGCGCCATTTTTGATGTTGTACGCGTTGATCTTCCCGTTACCGAAGTTGCCAACGAGCAGCGCGCCGCCGAACCGCCCGAAGCTGGCCGGTGCCAGCGCGAGCCCCCACGGCGAGTTCAGTTGGCCCCGCGTGACCAGCCGCTTCACGAACGCACCGTCATTGGTGAACACGTCCACGAAACCGTTACCCTGCCCGGCCACGTCGTCATGCAGGGTGGCGTCCTGCTTCGCGTAGCTGACGTAAAGCTGTCCAGCCAGCTCCTGCACGTTGAAGGGCGCGAAGCCCGCGGGGATCTTGGTGTCCACGAACAACCCGCCGGGTAGCTCGACCGGGGTGAACGTGTTGTCGTACGCCTCGACTCGACCCGACCGGAAGTTCGCCGCGTACAGGTAGGTGTGGCCGTCGGAGGCCACCGCCTGGGCGAGGCCCTTGTACACCGCGTTGGCGCCGTTCTTCACCGCGACCTCGGTCACCGTGGACGGCCCCGGGCCGGTGGCTCCAACGCCGGGATTCCAGCCGTCGATCCCACCGTTCTCCGAGTCGAAGATGAAGGCCGCCCGAGCCGAGTGGCCCGCCGCATCGTGCACGAAAAATCCATTCGGGTCGGTGTCGGCGTTGAACACCTGACCGGTCGGCGCTCCGGACGTGACATCGATGCCGTTGGGGAACGTGGAGACCTTCGTTACCGTCGTCGCGCTGGCCCCGGAGTACAGGGTTGTCTTGTCCGTGCCGTTGTCGGACACCCACAGCGGTGAACCCGGCGCCGCATCAGTTCCGGGCGAGGCCGACAGGCCCCAGGCATTGACCAGATCCGGGTCGGTCAACGGAGCAACTCCCGGCTGGTCGGACACCATGTTGATTTGCTGATATCCACCGGGCGGGGAGGCGCCGGCCGACGCCGCCGTCACGCCCAGGGCGGTCAGCGCCCCAGCCGTGACAATCACGGCGGCTTGACGCGCCCTACGTCCCATCGCCAATCGCGTCCGCGCTGCGCTGCGTGGTTGAGTCATCGGATTCCTCCGGTCCCGGGCGCGTCACGCCAGCCCGCCTGGCGCAGCTACCCGTCCAGAGACGACACGCACAGCGCGGCGGATCGGTTCAACAACTTTGCGGCGTTTCGTCAGTATGGACGGGCCGCACCTACCTAGGTTGCCGGGCAGCTACCGACATCGGTCCGCCACCGGGCGTCGATCTCGAAGCGGCTCACCAGCTGGAAGGCCCCTTCGCGAGGCAGGTAGACCCGAATCCAGCCACCGTCATCGACTATGCAAGCTGTGGGGTCAGGTCGTTGGGTGCCCGGATCGATGACAGTCAGGTACGGGGACCACCGGATCTGAACGGCCGCCGTGGCCGCAGTGGTGGTGGCTAGCGTGACGCTACTGTCCGCGACCGACAGCACCTGAGCTCCGCTGGCGAGCGGGGCCGCATCGGTGACTTCGTAGAGGGTCCAATCCGCGCTGCCCCATACCGCCCGGAGGTAGGGCAGGCCGGCGCGTACCAGGGCACCTTCAGCAGCGGCCGAGTAATCCAAGGGTGCCTTCGGGAGCGCCACCCATCCAACCGCGAGTTCGTGCAACCAGGCGTGGTAGCTGTCCGCGGTCAACGATTTCGTTGAATAGAACAACGCGTTGTAGGCGCGGTCTGCCTGCCGATCCCAACCGCGCGCGAGCGCGAACGACGGAGCGAGGTAGGCCGACGCGCCGTGGCTGGCCGTGTCGATGGCCTCGACCCGCTCCCCAATCGCTTCCGGGCCGGCTGTGGCTTGAGCGCGGTGGATCGCGTCGGCCAGCGGCTGGTAGAAAGCGGCGCGCGTTGACGGGTCGACGGATGTTTGTAACTGCTCCACCAGATCCGCTACCGGCCAGATCGCGACCAACACCCCAACAGCAGCCAGCCATCGTCGCGACAACTTCGCATACCCGATGACCACCGGCACAGCGCCCACCCAGGCCAACCGGGTGATGTTCGTGCCGATTGCGCCCGGGAACAGCAAGACGACCGGCATGGCCAGCAGGGCAAACACAGCTGACCGCCGAACGATGGGTGTTGGGCAGACGACGGCGACGGCGGCGCAAGCAACCCCGGGCGGGATCAGGTCGAGCGCCGAGATCGGCATGACCCCGGTGCCTGGGAACAGGATTGCCATGGTTCCGCCGAGGAGAACGAGGACAGCTGCGCTGATCACCGCCACCCGGCGACGTGCGGAATCCGATGAGATCACCGCAAGCAGGATCAGGCCGAGGAAGAGGCCGGCGAGCGGACTGGCCAGGTAGGCGGCGGCAC
The DNA here is from genome assembly GCA_963809815.1 of uncultured Actinomycetota bacterium. Classification (GTDB taxonomy): domain Bacteria; phylum Actinomycetota; class Actinomycetes; order Mycobacteriales; family Jatrophihabitantaceae; genus CAVVJA01. The sequence continues at coordinate 59,827 of CAWELM010000008.1, read as the reverse complement.
CCAACCCAACGCTGAGCAATTGCCGTCGACTTCTCAGGGCGACGAGCGCCCAGATCCCGATAGCGAGGCCAACGGCGAACGTGACCCGTCCGGCGACGAGGTCCGCGATGGACGCGACCGCAAAGGCGACGGCTCCCGCTCGTGGGCGCGGGGCATCCCGCATCAGCAATGCGCCACCGGCCGCGCTGGCTGCCACTGCCGCCACACCGGTTACCTGGATGCCCACCGTGGCCATCCAGGACGGCACCAGCACGCTGTAGCTCGGCAGCGACAGGCCGCCGAACCATCCCGTCCACCATCCGACGCTCCCGGCCCGGGCGGCGACCCCCGCTCGGGCGACTTGCGCCAGGAGGTCCGGGGCGGTGGGAGCCCAGATCAGGTAGCCGATGCACAAGAGGGCGGTGACAAGCAATGGGACGCCGAGGGATCGCGCCGGTAGTCGTCGTTCGGGCCGAAGAGTGAGGCGCGCGCTCAGCATTGCGTTGAACAGTGGGCCCTTCATCACGCTGGTGACATCGGCTCGATTGGCATCCGGTTAGTGAGTTTCGTCAAAGTGCGCCTGTTCTATCGAGCCTAGCGAGCACACGTAGCAACCGGCGAATGAATTCGCGGATACGTACGGCCTGAGGGCGAGACGTGATGGAACGATCACTTGCGGGCCGCCCGATGGAGCACCTTGATCGCCGCGACACTGGGGGATGACGGTAATGACCAAGATGAGCGCCTAGGTAAGCATGAGCATTTTCGCCGATTGAGGAAAGCGACTTGGGTAGGTGCGGGCGAAGGCCAGGGCAGGTCGCCGGCGGCTCTTGCACCGGCCGTGGCGAGATCGACATCGACATAGTGAACCGACTCAGCGGGTTCCCCGTGGTAGATGAAATCTGGCACGAGTTTTGCTCGTGCCTCCTTACGTAGAAAGGGGCAAATCGTGCCCGCTTTTCCAGGATTAGCGCATGTCGCGGTCACTGTCAGCGATTTGGACCAGAGCACCGCGTGGTATTCGGCGCTGTTCGGATCGGACCCAGTCCTCGACGAGGACGAGGAGAGCGGTGATTTCCACCACACCGTCTTCGTGCTGGATGGGGGACAGCTATTCGGTCTGCACACCCACCGGGAACCGAATGACGAGAAATTCGACGAGCGTCGGCCGGGGCTCGATCACGTCTCGTTCGCGTGCCGCGACCGGGATGAACTCGCAGCATGGGCATCGCAGCTGACCGAACTGGGCATCGCCCACCGCGGCATCAAAGACGCCCACTACGGATCCGGCGTCTCGTTCCGAGACCCTGACGGAATCGCCCTGGAGTTCTTCGCTCCGCCGGCCTGACCCGTCCCGGCACGCTACGGCGCGCGGAGCGCGTCAGCGGGTGACAATCGAGCGGCGCGCGCGGCTGGATAGGCACCGGCCAGGACACCCACCGCGATGGCCGCACCGAGTCCGACCAAGGGTGCGCTTGGTGGAATGGTGACCGGGTGGCCGCCTGCATGCGCGACGACGGCAGTTGCGAGGCAGCCAAGCGCCACGCCGAGGATCCCGCCGATGGCGGCAAGCGCGGCGGCCTCGAGCACGAACTGAGTGGCGACGTGGGCGCCGCGCGCGCCGAGCGCCCGGCGCAGTCCGATCTCGCTCCGACGTTCGAGCACTGAGATCAGCATGATGTTGGCGATGCCAACACCGCTGATCAATAGCGTCACCGCACCCAGTCCCAGAAACAGGCTGACGAACGCCGTCCTGGCTGCGATCCGGGCGAGGAGAATGTCAGACGGCCGGCGCACCTCGACGGCCTCGGGCTGGGCGGGCGACGCGGTGAATGGCAGCACCGCCGCGACGGCGGCCACCTGGTCTGGGTCCGCTCGCAGGTATACCCGGGTCGGACCGTCGTCGAGGTTCAGCCGCGATACGGCGACCGGAAAGCTGACGAGAGCCGCGTCGTCGATCTCCGGTGCGACGCTCACCTGGGTCAGAATTCCGACGACGACGAAGTAGTTCCCACCGAGGTAGACCTGAGTGGCCGCGCTGAGTGTCCCGACGCCGAGATTCTGGGCAGCGCTGTAACCCAGGACAACCTCTGGATATCGCTGTGCAATCGAATCGAGGAAATGTCCGCGCAGCATCGTTGCGGACAGCGTCTCGAGGAGCGACGGCTCGGCCGCTAGCACCGAAATGCCACCGGTTTGGATCACCGGAATGGCAGCGCTGCGGCGCACGGTTGCCTGCTGAACAACCGAGACTGCGGTCACCTCTCGCACCGGCGGCACGGCCTTGATCATCTGCTCGGCCGTTGCTGGTAGCGGCGTCGGATTGCCGGTGAACGTCTGACCGGCCGCGAGCGTGAGGAGGTTGCCCTCAGCGCCGAGTTGAGCGAGTAGATCCGCCTTCGCCGACGCCGCAATGCCGAGGACAGCGACGAGCGCGGCGATGGCGACCGCGATTCCTAGAGCGGACAGGGCGGAACGCACTCGCCGCGCTCGCAGCCCCACGGCGCCGAGGGCGAACGCGTCGCGGAGGCGCAGGCGGGAGCGCATCAATCCGTCCTGGTGTCACGAACGATTCGCCCGTCATGCAACCGCACGTCACGGCGCATCGCGGCGGCTACCGCGATGTCGTGAGTGATGACGATGACGGTCGTGCGTGGACCAGCGAGCCCGGCGATGAGGCGAATGATCTCGGCGCCCGTCGCCGAGTCGAGATTTCCCGTCGGCTCGTCGGCCAAGATGATCTGAGGTTCACCAGCGATCGCCCGAGCGATCGCGACCCGTTGTCGTTCGCCACCAGACAACCGACTGGGACGGTGCGTCACCCGCGATCCCAGCCCCACCCGTCGCAGGGCCGAGGCCGCCGCGTCGCGTCGGGATCGCATAGACAGTCCGCGATAGATCAGTCCGGTGGCGACGTTGTCAAGCACCGTCAAGTGCTCGAGCAGATGGAACTCCTGGAACACGAACCCGATTCGCCACGCCCGCAATCCGGATAGCTGGCGATCGGGGATGGTCGACGTGTCAGTGCCGCCGATTCGGACGGTGCCGGTACTGGGCCGCTCGAGCGTGCCGAGCACATTGAGCAGCGTTGACTTGCCTGATCCGGACGGTCCGGTAATGGAGACCGTTTCGCCGAGACCAACGGTCAAATCGACATTCGCGAGCGCGGTGACGGTCGTCGGCGGAGGGTAGGTCTTGCCGACCGAGCGCAGTTCGAGGACCGCGGTCATGGCGCGGGAACCTCGACCAGATCCCCGGCCTGAATTTGCGAAGCGTTGACCTGCACGAGGGCGTTCGCGAACAACCCGGTAGTAACCGCGACGATATGCCGGGAGCCGGCTGCATCAACCCACACGCCGTAGCCGCCGCCGGCGAGCGCGACAAGAGCGGTGACTGGCACCGCTAGAACGCCGGAGACTCGTCGGTCCGTTACGTTGACGGTGACCGGCGCTGCATCGAAGTGCAATGCCACAGACGGATGATCGAGGGACACGACGGCCGGGACAGTTGCCGGCTGCGGACCGTTCGGTGCTGAAGACTGCCCACTGCCCTCGGCTGACCCGGTCGCCGCGGTGGCGATCGATGAGATGCCAACGACCCGGCCAGTACTCGTTGCGCCCGACGGCATGGTCACGGTGACCCGGTCGCCCGGATGAACGAGAAAGGTTTGCGCCGCTGGCACTGGGACGTTTACCACTGGCTCGGGCGACGATGCGGATATCACCGGCTGCCCGGGCTCGGTCCCCCCACCCAGAGTCGCCACGTCGCCGTTCACTCGGACGGCACCGGGCGCAAAGGTGATTCGGCCGAGATCGATGTCCCCGGTGTCCGGTTGTCCGGTAGCGAGTTGCCATCTCCGGATCGCCTCGTCGGTTCCCCAGGTGAACGTGTCGTCCACGTAGACGTCGCCCGCGTAACCGAGGGCCGCCAGATTCTGCTCGAGTTCCAGAACATCCGGCCCAGGTGTCATGCCGATTTCGAAGCTCCGCCAGGCTGGACGAGTTCCGTAGAACAGGAACACACCGGATCCATCGACCTCGAACGCCGGGTGCCCGCGAGTCACAACTGCGCCCGGCCCCGGCAGCGCGGTGATCGTGCCGGGCAGTTGAGCAGTGATCGTGTAGGAGTCGGCGTAACCGATCGTTCCGGACAGCTGCGTCGTGGTTGCGAGATTCGTGCGCACCACAGCGGCGGTGGCCACGGGCACCACGGCCGTAGCTCGCCCGGTGTGCCGGGGCGTGGCCAGCCACCATGCCGTCAGGCCGGCCGCGCCGCCTACGGCGACGACGAGGGCGATGACGAGCGATTTAGTCATGACCGAGATGAGTCAGGTCGGACTGGCGGATCTCTTCGTCAAGCAGCGAGCGGCATGCGGTGAAAGCCCGTTGCACCGCCGGATCCTGCTTGCCGAGCGCACCGTTGTTCGGCAGCTCGTCGGCGGTGATGCCGAAGCCGTGCCCGGGCGTGAACGCGCTAGCGCTCGTCGGGTCGCGATAATTGGGCAGCCCGTTCGCCCGCAGGCAACCAGCGGCCCGCACGCCCGCCTGGACGAGCGGGGGTGGCGCCGGCGCCTCGTCGGACGGCTGGAAGCCCGCGATTGCGATCAGGTTGCCGCACGCCTGGCGGATTCCGTCGATCACGGATTGCTCGTGGGCTGCGTCCTTGCTGAGGTCTTGGAAGCTGCGCGCATCTGTGTACACCTGGCCGTTCGCCGCCAGGACCGGATCTTGATAGCTCGGGACACCATGGCTGCGGATGCACTGTGCCGCAGCATGCAGCTGGGATACGCGGGTCGGGCTGTATCCGCCGTGCGCATGGGTGCTACTGCTGCCGGACAGGCTCGGGATCGTGGCGGTGGGGTGGGCCGACGAACACGCGGAGATGCCCAGGGCGGCAGCAGTGAGAATCAACGCTCGTTTCATGACGACTCCATCCGAAACGGTCTGCCTGGTCCGCGGCGCCGCGGCGCGTTCAGGTGTACGCGGCGGGGGGTGACGCGAGCGGAACAGCGACTGTTAGCCGGATGTCATCCGATCGGGTGCACGATTGCCGTGTGCGAGTGCTGGTCGTGGAGGACCACGCTGCGTTGGCGGAACGCATCGGCGAGGGTCTGCGCGATGCGGGCATGGCCGTCGATGTCGTTTACGACGGCGCGGCCGCCCTCGAGTGCACGGCCATGGTCGACTACGACGTCGTCGTCCTCGACCGGGATCTGCCTCGAGTGCATGGTGACCGGGTTTGTCGGGCTTTGGTCCGGGAAGGAACTCGCGGCCGTATCCTTATGCTGACCGCCGCGGTTGACGTGGAGGACCGCATCGACGGTCTCGAGCTCGGCGCCGACGACTATCTCGGCAAGCCGTTCGCCTTCGGAGAGCTGGTGGCCCGGATCCGGGCGCTGAGCCGGCGCGGCCCGGGCGTGCCACCGCTTCTGCACCGAGGGGACCTTGCAATGGACTGCGCCCGGCACCGGGTGACTCGAGGCGGCCTGCCCGTCGCCTTGACTCGCAAGGAATTCGGAGTGCTGGAGCGCCTGCTCATCGCGGACGGCGCGACCGTGAGCGCCGAAGAGCTTCTCGAGCACGTGTGGGATGCGAACGCCGATCCGTTCAGCAACACCGTGGCCGTCACCGTTGGTCGGCTGCGCCGCAAGCTCGGTGACCCACCGCTCATTGAAACCGTTATCGGGGTCGGTTATCGGCTGTGATCGGACACCTGAGTGCGCGCTCGCGACTAACGCTTCTCTACACGTCGTTGTTCGCGGCTGGCGGCATCGTTCTCGTCACCGTGACGTACTTGTTGTTGGCCAACAATCTGCACAAGACAGCACCGGCTTCGACAACCTCTCCCGACCCCCAGCTCGTCGCCCTATGCAATGGGTCTTCACTCCCGAACAACCCCACAGAGTTGCGTGATCTCAAGGCGAAGTGCGCGTCTCTCTACGCCAACGCGGTCAAGGCTGGTGCCCACGCGCAGGGGCAGACCTCACTCCACAATCTGCTCCTGTACTCGCTGATCACGCTGGGTGCCGTGACCGTGCTGGCAGCGATCGCGGGCTGGCTGGTCGCAGGTCGGATCCTGCGACCCGTGCATCAGCTCACGGCCGCCGCACGGGCGGCCGGCGAACAGGACTTGACGCACCGGCTCGCGTTGCGGGGCCGGCACGACGAACTGCGGGAGCTCGCCGACACATTCGACGAGATGCTGGACCGTCTCGACCGGGCATTTGCCAGCCAGCGCCAATTCATCGCCAACGCCAGTCACGAACTGCGAACCCCGCTCACTGTCATGCGAACGTCTGTGGACGTCGTGCTCGCCAAGGCGGCTCCGACGCCGGACGAGCTCGTCGGAATGGGCATCGAGGTCAGAATGGCGGTGGACCGGGCCGAGCTGCTCATCGACGCGCTTCTGACGTTGGCCCGCGTCGAGCGTGGCCGTTCAGTCTCCGATCCGCTCGACCTGGCCGCTATCGCCGAGGACGCCCTCGACCGCCGAACCGCCAACGGCCTGGTGATACGCGAGATGCTGGAACCGGGTCCGATGGTCGGCGACGGCGTGCTCCTGGAACGGCTCGTCGGAAATCTGCTCGACAACGCCGAGCAGTACAACGTTCCCGGTGGCAGCATTGTGATCAGTACGGCGGCGACCGATGACACGGCGGTCTTGCGGGTCGTCAACACCGGTCCGGTAATCCCACCTGACCAGGTCGACCGACTGTTTTTGCCGTTCACGCGGCTGGACGATCGCACGCGTCACGACGGATTCGGCCTTGGTCTCGCGCTGGTTTCCTCAATCACGGCCGCGCACGGCGGAACGGTATCCGCCGCTAGGGTTCCGACGGGCGGGCTGGACGTGACCGTCCGTCTGCCCCGACGGGCATCCGACGGTCCGAGCCCACCTGCACCCACCGGGATGCCGGGCTCACGTGAACCGACCGGGATGCCGGGCCCACCTGAACCGACCGGGATTCCGGGCCCACCTGCACCCACCGGGATTCCGGGCCCACCCGAACCGACCGCGGAGGCACGGGTCACCAGCAATGATGATCTTGACGATAAGGTCTAAGCCCAAGTCAGGCGGTGATGACGTTGGATTTACCGTTGCCCCGCTATATGTCCAAGATCACAAGCAAGGTAGTGGACGGGTCGGCGGCCCTGGTGATGATCTTGGACCTGTCGCCCTAGGGTTATCAGTCCAAGATCACGTCTGATCGGGCGTAGCAGCGTCACCCTCGCGTCATTAGCAAGATCACGACAGTTCGTGTTGATGTTGTAGGGTGCGACCTCGTCAACGTTGACATAAAAGGAGGCGTCGTGGCACGGGGCAGAAGCGGGGTTGCGGTCGGATTTACGTACTTCGCGGCAATCATGATGATGCTCAGCGGAGGGTTCGAGATCCTTCAAGGACTATCCGCCATCATCAAGAAGAACCTCTACGTGGTCAACAAGGACTACATCTACAAGATCAATGTCAACGGCTGGGGATGGATTCACCTGATCCTCGGGGTGATTGTCCTGCTGGCGGGCATCGCGTTGCTGGGCGGCGCCTTGTGGGCTCGGATCGTTGGCATTGCCATGGCGGCCCTGATAGCGATTGCAAACTTCTTGTGGCTGCCGTACTACCCGGTGTGGGCCATCGTCCTCATCGCGCTGAACGTGGTCGTCATATGGGCGCTCGCGGCTCACGGCCGGGACGTCGCCGCCGATCGATAGGCGACTGATCCGGCCCGCACCGGAAGGCACACCGGCGGCGACGGCTCCCGCGGTCGACGGGTACGAGTGTCAAGTGCTCCGCGAAGCCGGCGGCGGATCGGACCGTCGGCTGCGCCCAACCGGAGCGTCGAGTGCGGGCCGGGCTGTCGTCTGTCGTACGACCAGGCGGGGTGGGACGAGGACCTCGCGCGTCGGTTCGGCCGTGCTGTCGGCCCGGGCGATGGCCCGGCTCAACGCGCACTCGGCGAGGGCGTAGCCGTCCTGGCCGACCGTTGTGAGGGCGACCGTGGCGAAGCTCGCGATCCGGCTGTCGTCATAACCGACGAGGGAAAGGTTTTCCGGCACGCCTACTCCGCGTTTGCGGACTGTCGCTAGCATGCCTGCGGCGCAATGATCGTTGAAGGCCGTGACTGCGGTTGGCGACGATGTCCGGCTCAACATGTGCTGGGCGGCCCGCTCACCGTCCTCGTCGGTCAGCCCGCCGGGCAGGAGAAGGATCTCTCGTTCCAGCCCCGCCGCCCGCATAGCCGCGCGGTATCCGTTGCGCCGCTCCGCCGCCCCGGGTGCTCGCTGGCCGTGCGCGTGTGCGATTCGGCGGTGACCCAGGCCAACGAGGTGCTCCACGGCGAGCCGGGCGCCGTTAACGTCGTCGGTTCGGATCACGTCGACGGCTCGAGACCGTAGAGCGCGAGCCATGACGACCACGGGTAGCTCCCGGGCCAGCTCCTCGATGGCCCGGCGGGACAGGAACGGTCCGATGAGGATCAGCGTCTCGCACCGATAGTCGATCAGCGACTGGACGGCCTGGCGCTCTCCTCGGGTGGGCGCGGTCGCGCCCAGCGCGAGCTCGTAGCCGCTATCTTGCGTCACCTGGTAGAGGCGTTCGACCAGCTCCGCGTGGAACTCGTGGTGGAGCCCGAAGACGACGCCGATCGTGCGGCTGCGGTTGCGGCCGAGGAGCCGGGCGCGTTGGTCGGGCCGGTAGGAGAGTTCCTCCGCCGCGGCCAGCACACGTCTGCGATTGGCTGGGCTCGCCCCGGGTGCGTCTCGGAAGACAATCGAGACCAGGGCCCGGGACACCCCAGCCCGGATTGCGACATCCTCCATTGTCGCCGGGCGCCGAGGCCGATCTGAGGTCATCGCCAATCTCCTTCGTCCTAGCCAGAGTATAGAGCGCTCTAGGGATCACCTCTTGACGCTCACGAAAATTAACGGCAAGCTAGAGCGCTCTAGGGAAGGATTTCGTAGATGCATAACGGCGCCGCAGTTGCGAATCCGGTAAATGTCGGTGTGGTCGGGGCCGGGCGCATCGGGACGTCCCACGCCGAACTGCTTGGCCGCCGGGTGCCGGGCGCGCGACTGCTCGCGGTCGCGGATCTACGTGCGGGCGCAGCCGATCGGCTGGCGTCGAGATTAGGGTGCCGCGCCGTGGCTAACCCCGCGCAACTGTTCGAAGACTCCGACATCGAGGCGGTCGTGATCGCCGCATCCTCGGAGGCACACACTGAGCTCATCGTCGCCGCGACCGCTGCCGGGAAGGCCGTTTTCTGCGAGAAGCCGATGGGTCTCACCATCGCCGACGTTGACCAGGCGATCGAAGCAGCTCAGGCCGCTGGAGTTGTGCTGCAGGTCGGATTCAACCGCCGGTTCTCCGCCGATTTTGCCGCGGCCCGTCAGCTTGTCGTCGACGGCAAGATCGGCACGCCGCAGCTGATGCGATCGCTGACGCGTGACCCGGGTCTGGCCAACCCAGGTGGAGTGCCGCCATGGACGATCTTCCTGCAAACGCTGATCCATGATTTCGATACGCTGCTTTGGCTCAACTCGGGTTCCAACCCTACGACCGTCTACGCAGCGGCGGACGCGTTGGTCGCTCCCGAGTTCAAAGATGCCGGCCTGCTCGACACAGCAATGGTCGTGATCAAGTTCGACAATGGTGCGATCGCGACGGCCGAGGCCAGCTTCTCCGCCGGGTACGGCTATGACGTGCGTGGCGAGGTGTTTGGTTCGGCCGGCATGGCGACCATTGGCGATGTGGCCCGCACCTCGATGCGGTATCACAGCCGTGACGGCCGCCTTGCCGACACCGTGCGCGGCGATGTCGAGTTGTTCCGCGACGCCTACGCTGCCGAGTTCACCGAGTTCACCGACGCTGTCCGCGACCGCCGCGAGCCGGCTGTGACCGGGAGGGACGCGCGCCGGGCGCTGGTGCTGGCACTAGCCAGCGTCGAGTCGGTCAAGACCGGCCTTCCTGTCTCCGTCGTAACGATCGACCCGTCATGACTGACGGTTACGGCTTCGAGCTAGCCGTCTGCGCGGAAATGGTGTTTCCCGATGAGCCATTCGAGCGGCGAGTGCACATCATTCAGGATCTCGGCTTCTCCGTGGAAATCTGGAATTGGACTACTAAGGACATTGCTGGGCTCGCTGCGACCGGTGCCCGATTCACTTCGATGACGGGCTATGTGGAGGGCGACCTTGTTGATCCCGCTGGGGCGGAGGTATTGCTTCGCTCGGCTCAGGAGTCGATCCCAGTGGCGCGGCGACTGGGAGCTCCGAATCTGAACCTGCACGGCACCGGGCTGGACGGTCGTGGTCTGCCGGTCCGTCCGGTCGAGGTAGTCACCGGGCCCATGTGGCTGGCAGCCGAACGTACGCTCGCTCGAATAGCCGCCCTTGGCCAGCGGGAAGGGGTTGTCTTCACCCTCGAGAATCTCAACACGCAGGTGGATCACCCCGGAACTCCGTTCGCGCGGGCGGCAGACACGCGTGCGCTGGTTACGGCGGTAGACAGTCCGCACCTGAGGATGAATCTGGACCTTTACCACGCTCAAGTGGGCGAGGGCAATCTCATCGATTTGCTACGGCGGAGCATCGACTACATCGGCGAAGTGCAAGTCGCTGATGTACCCGGACGCTGCGAGCCGGGGACTGGCGAGATCAACTACCCGGCCGTCGCGGCGGCGCTGCACGCGAGTGGGTACGCGGGCGTTGTCGCCCTCGAAGGCTGGCCGGCCGATGACAGCTATGTCGCTCTTGAACGGTTCGGCACGGCGTTCACGCCACTGTAATGCGGACACTTCAGCGCTGAATCCGGTTGCCGGGCCTGAAGCACCAGCGTCAAGGCCGGTCCACCTGTCCCGGCGGGGCGCCGAATAGACACGGGCTGCGCCTGCTCTATTACAGGATTCCCACACGCTGGGCTATGCTCCTGTGTCGGCTCAATAACGAGCCACGCCGGCGACGGGCGCCGGCGAAAGCACAAGATTCAGTGGGCCAGCGCGTAACGGGGGAATCGACCCACCAATGAGAGGCTTAGCCGCCCGTCCCATCGTGTGTGTCGTCGTCGCGCTTTGCGTCGCTGGCCTCACGTTGGTTGTCCTCATGCCTGGGGCGCAGGCAGACGCGAAGCCGTGCAGTAAGCCGACGAATGGTCAAAAGGTCGGTTGGCAACGCGGTCATGGTCCGAAACACCCGGCCGCGAAACAGCGCCCATGCGCGCCATCCGGCTCGCCGGCCCCAAAGGCCGAGGTCTCGACTCACGGAGATGGCGTCGCATCATTGTCGGACCACGACGAGGTAGCGGGGCCCACCTTGATACCGGTCCCCCTCGAGCAGACCGCCCCGACCGGGCGAGTTGAGCGGTCCAGCCCGCCGGCGACGACGCCAGAGGGGCCCACTTCCACCCCGTCCAGCACGCCGACCACCGAGATTCAGGTCACGGCCCATTCGCCGGCGGCCATCGACGACTCAGTTCTTCTCGTGGGCGTCGTTATCGGTTTCATCTTGGCTGTCTCGGCGGTCGTCGTCGCCGCTGGTCGTCGCGGTGGTCGCCGGGCGAACTGATCGGCCGCAGTCGGACATCGCGCCTAGCAGGTAGTGTCCGCGCATGGATTGGTCACTCGAGGTCGTCATTCTGCCGGTCAGCGACATCGACCGCTCGATCGCCTTTTACCGAGATCAGGTTGGCTTCCATCTTGATCACGACACTCGCAACGAGTTCATGCACGTCGTGCAGCTGACCCCACCCGGGTCGGGATGCTCGATCGTCTTCGGCGACCTGCCGGCGCAGCGGGCAATGACGCCGGGGTCGATGAAAGGACTGCAGCTTGTCGTCGCCGATGCTGCTGCGGCGCGCGACGAGTTGTTGGCTCGTGGCATCGAAGCTAGCGAAATCACTGTCTTTGACGAGCGCGATGGCGGCACCTTCTTCGGTTTCGACGATCCAGATGGCAACAGTTGGGCCGTTCAGCAGTTGAAAGTGCGCGCCGAGAAGCCGCTGATTCCAGTCGAGGCCAGGGGTCGGTTCGCCGACGGCTAGTTTCACCCCACGAAAATCGCTGCGCAGTTTCGCGGGACCCGAAGTCCGTGGGCCCGAAATGCGGGCGCCAGCGTTAGTGCTGGGAATACGACGGACGACCGCCGGGGCGACGCGGGGATTGTCGATAGTGCCGCGCCGCCAATCCGATCCACGAGCCAGTGACGACGATGCCTACAACGATCTGAGCTAGGCCAGTGCGATCGGCTGGATAGAGTCTGCCCTTGATGTAGACCTCGACGAACCCCCCGTGCAACGGAGCCTGGCCGGCGAGCCGTCGGAACTCCTGCTGCAGAGTCGTGAGCGGGCAATCTACCGGCGTGGCCACCATCAGGGCGGCCCACAGCGCCGCGAGGGCGTGCGGGACGATGGTCTTCGGCCACCGCCAGGCGACGAATCCGCCGACGAGCAGGTAAGCGAGATAGGCGAAGTGCAGGGCGACGACTCCGTCGCCCGACCACCGCCAGACCGTCGTCATGTCAGGCGTGGCTCGCCGCGTGGATTGGTTGGCGTCGCGAGAATTGCCGCCAGTAGCTTCACGGCGCCGCGCGGGCGATTGCCTTGCTCCAGCGATGGTCGATCAGTCCCCACGGCGGTTCTCCGAAGCCGAGTGGTCGGCAACCGATGTCAGGCTGCCTCGAACTCGACCCTAATTGTTCCACCCTGGTCGGTGATCTGCGCAGCCGCTTTTCATCGCGTGCGCCCATCAAGATCGGTCGCCGGGCGACCCGCCGCCTGATCGCTTGCTCAGCGCTTGCGGGCGATGGTGAGGCCGTCGTACGCGGTCAACACCACGACCTCGACCCGGTCGTCGGCGGCGACGAGGTCATTGAAATCCCGAAGTGCGGCGAGGTTCGTATCGGTCGGGTCAGCGTCAACGATCCGTCCGCTCCAGAGCACATTGTCCGCAAGCAGCAGGCCGCCGGACCTAACTCGCGGCACGAGCTCGTTCCAATACGCCAGGTATCCCTGTTTGTCGGCATCGATGAAGGCAAGGTCGATGTCGGCTGCGAGCGGCAGTGCGCGCAGGGTGTCGAGTGCGGGTGCAATGCGCAGCTCGATCCGGTCGGCCAGGCCGGCGCGATTCCACGCGTCCTGGGCAATCGAGGTCCACTCGACACTGACGTCGCAGCACAGCAGCTTTCCGTCATCGGGCAGGCCGCGGGCGATGCACATGCCCGAATAGCCGGTGAATGTGCCAACCTCGACCGCGCGGCGAGCGCCGATGAGCCTTGTCAGCATGGTCAGCAGCTGGCCCTGATCGTCGCCGATCTGCATGCCAGCGGGATCGCCCAGCGCCATGGTGTCGTCCTGCAGTTGCCGAGCGACATCATCCGGACGCCAAGAACCGTGCTCGACGGCGTAGCGCGTGACTTCGTCAGTGACCAGGAAATTCCGCATGTCGGCGAATCTAGTGTCCTGCGAGGGACGTCGTTCGCCGGCTGCGGCCAGACACCGAGGGCCGGCCGTCCGTATCCGCAGTCCAGGGAAGTTTCGGGGTCCGCTCAGGGTCGGCACTGATGTCCTGCGCCGGTTCTGGCAACGACGATGCGGATATGCACACGGAAGGGCTCCGCTCATGATCGAGGTACGCGGACTGACCAAGCGGTACGGTTCGACGCTGGCAGTCGATGATCTTTCTTTCGATGTCCTGCCCGGACGCGTGACGGGATTCCTCGGCCCGAACGGTGCTGGTAAGTCCACGACAATGCGCATGATCCTCGGGCTGGATCATCCGAGCAGCGGTACCGTTCGCGTGCTTGGAAAGCCGTATGGGCAGTGTCGGCGTCCGCTGTACGAGGTTGGCGCGGTTCTCGAATCCCGGGCCTTTCACGGGGGACGCAGCGCGTTCAACCACCTGCTCTGCCTCGCGCAGAGCAACGGCATCGGACGCGCCCGGGTCGAGGAGGCGCTCGCCCTCGTCGGATTGCAGGATGTGGGACGCCGACGAGCCCGTGGCTTGTCGCTCGGCATGAGTCAGCGCCTCGGCCTTGCGGCCGCACTGCTCGGCAATCCGCAGGTGCTCTTGTGCGACGAGCCGGTCAACGGGCTCGACCCGGAGGGCATCCATTGGATCCGTCACCTGCTCCGCGACCTGGCCGCGCAAGGCCGGACGGTATTCGTCTCCAGTCACTTGATGAGTGAGATGGCGCTGACCGCAGATCACGTCATTGTCGTCGGACGTGGTCGGCTCATTGCCGACGCCAGCGTGGCCGAGATCGTGGCTCAGTCGGCCCAGGGCTACGTGCTCGTGCGCACCCCGCATCTCGCCCGATTGGAGGCGTTGGTGCGCGGATCGGGCGGGACGTCCGTGCGCGCATCGGACGGCGCGTTGGAGGTGAGCGGTCTCACCGCTCCAGAGATCGGCGACGTGGCCGCCGAACACGGCATTGCCGTGCACGAGTTGTCTCCGCAGGAAGCCTCCTTGGAAGCCGCGTACCTCGAGCTAACCGGAGACAGCGTTGACTTCCGAGTAGAGGTCGGTGCGTCATGACCAGCGCTGTCATTTCGCCGCCTGCCGGGCGGTCACCGGCTACGACAATCGGCTTCCGCAACCTGCTCCTCTCGGAGTGGACGAAGCTGCGATCGGTGCGTTCGACCTACTGGACGACCATCCTGGCCGCGTTGCTCACCGTAGGGCTCGGGGCAGTCGTCTGCGCCCGCTTCGCGCAGCTCATCACCCACGCTGGGCCGGGAGACTTCGACGGTTTCGACCCCACCCTGACCAGCCTCAGCGGCATCTACCTGGCCCAGATCGCGATAGGCACCCTCGGCGTTCTGGTGATCAGCTCCGAGTACGGCACCGGCATGATCCGGGCCACGTTCGCCGCCGTGCCGCAACGACGAGCTGTGCTGGCCGCGAAGGCAATCGTCTTCGGAGCGTGCACGCTCGTGATCGGGCAGGTGATGAGCTTCGCCGCCTTCGGCATCGGGCAAGCGATCCTCTCCACCGCCCATCCGCACGTGTCCGGCATTCAGGCGAGCGCGTCACTCTCGCAGCCGGAGGTGCTCCGAGCGGTATGCGGGGCAGGGTTGTACCTGACTGTGGTCGGCCTGCTCGGATTCGGCCTCGGTGCGGCGATACGCCACACTGCCGGAGCGCTCCCTGCCTTCTTCGGTGTTCTGTTCGGCCTCAGCGCGATCGTCGACTTGCTGCCGACGAGCTGGCGCAACGACATCATGCCGTATCTGCCGGCCAATGCCGGCAGCCAAGCATTCACAATCGAACAGAGCCACGACGCCCTTCCGCCTTGGGCCGGGCTGGGGGTGCTGTGCCTGTACGCGGCGGCGGCGATCGCGATCGGTCTCCTGCTCGTCGACCGGCGCGATGCCTAGCCTGTCGCCCGGGCTGATGTTGGTCGGATCGGCAGCGGCTCAGGCGACGAAGACGAAGAGCACCACGTCGAGCAGCGCGATCCCCATCGCGGCGTAGAACAGCAAGGGGCTCGCCGGATGCCGCAACCCGATCCAGGCCGCGGCCGCCGCCAATCCGACGGATACGGCGAGCGCCACCCAGGCGGCGGTCGACGGCGACCCCTCCGGGCCGAGGACCAGAGCGACGGCAGCGCCTGCGAACAAGACCGGCATCAGCAGGACGCACGCTCGGGCCCCGAGCCGGTGGGGCAAGCCGCGCACACCGGTCGCCTCGTCCTGCAGCAGGTCGGGCAGCACGTTGGCGAAGTGTGCGCCGAGGCCCAGTAGCGCTCCGGCGGTCACGGCCCACCAGGGTGGCACCGGATGTCCGGGCAAGGCCAGGTAAGCGATCGCCGGCAAGCCGCCGAAGCAGATCACGTACATCAGCCCAGACCAGACCGTGGCCTTCAACCCGAGGTTGTAGGCCCAGCCGGCGGCCGTGCCGAGCAGCGCGGGTATTGCCGCGCGCCACCCGAGCGAGAAGGAGAAGGCGACTGTCGCGACCACCGCGACTAGGCAGGCCAGGTCGAGCACGCGAAGCGCCACCGCGCCCGATGCGGCGGGTTTGTCGGTGCGGCCGGTGGCCGCGTCGCGCTGCGCATCGATGCGGTCGTTGGACCAGCCGATCGACAACTGGCCGGTCAGCACGGCCAGTCCGAGCAAGACGACGCGGGAAGCGGTGAGCCCGACGCCGACGGCGATCAGGATGCCGATCAGGGTGACCGCGGCGGTCGGGGCCGGATGACAGGCAAGCAACAGCCCTCGCGCTACGGACGCTCCGGCCGACCGGCGGGCGGGCGATACCCGATCGACCACGCGTCGATCGTAGTTGCGCGACACGTACCGTTGGTCCGGTGACGACAGTGGCAGCGGTTCATGGCGTCCTGCCGCCGCACCAATACCCGCAGGCGCAGCTGACCGAACTCTTCGCCAAAGTGTGCCTGCCCGAGCAGTACCACTCCCTTCTCAGTCGGCTGCACGACAGCGCGAAGGTCGCGACTCGGCATCTGGCATTGCCGCTCGAGGATTACCTGGGGCTCACCGACTTCACCGCCTCCAACAACGCGTTCATCGACGTGGCCGTCGAGCTCGGAACCGAGGCGGTTGCCGGCGTCCTGAACGACGCCGGGCTCGATGTCGGCGATGTCGACGTGATCATGTCAACGACCGTGACCGGCATCGCTGTCCCGTCGCTCGACGCCCGCATCGCTGCCCGCCTCGGCCTCCGCCCGGATGTGAAGCGGATTCCACTCATGGGGCTTGGCTGCGTTGCCGGTGCGGCCGGGGTGGCTCGTCTGCACGATCACCTGCGGGGCTGGCCGGATCAGGTCGGAGTCCTGGTGTCGGTCGAGCTGTGCTCGCTCACCATCCAGCGGGGCGACGCGTCGGCGGCGAACATGGTGGCTACCGGCTTGTTCGGCGACGGCGGCGCCGCCGTTGTTCTCGTCGGCAGCGAGCGAACAGCGGGCCGGCGTGGGCCACGGATCGTCGACACGCGCTCCCATCTCTACCCGGGTACCGAACGGGCCATGGGCTGGGATGTGGGGTCTACCGGCCTGAAGGTGGTGCTCGGCGTCGAGGTACCCGAGTTGGTCGAGAAGCACCTGGGCGACGACGTCCGCGGCCTGCTCGCGACGCACGATTTGGCCGTCGAGGACGTCGATGTCTGGGTGAGCCATCCGGGTGGGCCCAAAGTCATCGAGGCCATCCAGTCCGAGCTTGGCTTGCTCGACGGCCAGCTCGACCTGACCTGGCGGTCCCTCGAGCGAGTCGGCAACCTATCGTCCGCATCCGTGCTGCACGTCCTGCACGACACCCTCGAAGCACGGGACCCCGCTCCAGGAGCGTGGGGAATGCTGATGGCGATGGGCCCCGGATTCTGCTCCGAGCTCGTCCTGCTGCGCTGGTGACGAGGACCGTCGACGATGTTCTGGTATCTGCTGTTGATCCTGGCCGTTGGCGCCGAACGGCTCGTCGAACTATTCGTGGCCAGGCGCAACATGGCCTGGAGCCTGGCCCACGGTGGTCACGAGGTGGGTTTTGCCCAGTACCCCTTCATGGTTGCGCTGCACCTCGGGCTGTTCGTCGGCGCCGTGGCCGAGGTGTGGTACGGAAACCGACCGTTCCTCCCCTGGCTCGGCTGGCCGATGCTGGCGGTCGTCGTGGCGGCACAGGGGTTGCGGTGGTGGTGCATCCGGACACTCGGACCGCAATGGAACACCCGCATTGTCGTCGTGCCGGGAGCACCACGCATCACTGGCGGGCCCTATCGATGGCTGGCTCATCCCAACTACATCGCGGTAGTCGCCGAAGGTGTTGCGCTACCGCTCGTGCACACCGCCTGGATCACTGCGGTGACATTCACTGTGCTCAACGCCGGGTTGCTCACGGTGCGGATCCGAGTCGAGGCGGCGGCGCTGCACGGGCTCGCACCGGCCGATGCTTGATGTGCTGATCGTCGGCGGCGGCCCCGCCGGGCTGGCCACCGCGCTGCGTCTCACCCAGGCCGGGCTGGACGTCGTGGTGTGCGAGCGCCGCGCCGGCACGCTCGACAAAGCGTGCGGCGAGGGACTGATGCCGGGCGCGCTGGTGGCGCTGCATCGGCTTGGCGTCGACCCCCCGGGTGCGCCGATCGCCGGGATCACCTACCGCGACGAACGGCACGCGGTCAGCACGGACTTCCGCCGCGGCCCCGGCCGGGGCGTGCGCCGAACCATCCTGCATGATCATCTTCGGGCGGCCGTCGACGCGGCCGGCGTTCCGATCTTGCACCGCACAGTGAGCGACGTCGGACAGGACGAAACCGGCGTGGTGGCCGGCGGCATCCGGGCCCGGTATCTGGTCGGGGCCGACGGGTTGCATTCCACCGTGCGCCGACTCGCCGGCCTCGGTTCACCGGCGCCGCGGCGAGCCGCGCGCTATGGGCTGCGTCGCCATTTCGCGATCACACCATGGACCGATCACGTCGAGGTGTGGTGGGGGCCGGCAAGCGAGGCCTACCTGACGCCCGTCGATCGCGAAACCCTCGGCGTCGCATTCCTGTCCGCGCGACGGGCCAGCTACGACGACCAGCTCGCGACGCATCCGGCGCTGGCCGACCGGCTACGGGCCGGCCGCCCGGTGACGCCGGTGCGCGGCGCCGGGCCGTTGCGCCAACGGTGCCGGCGCGTCGTAGCCGGCCGGGTGCTGCTCGTCGGCGACGCGGCCGGATACGTCGACGCGCTCACCGGCGAGGGCATCGCCATATCGCTGGCGGCGGCCGACGAGCTGGCCAACTGCCTGGTCGCGGATCGGCCGCTCGACTACAACCTGGCGTGGCGGAAAGCGTCGCGACGATATCGGCTGCTCACCCACACGCTGGTGCAGGCCCGGCGGCTGCCCGTCGTCCCGCGGACGATCACTCCGCTGGCCGGACGGATGCCGTGGCTGTTCGCCGCGGCGGTGGATCAGCTGGCGCGGTAAATGTGGCAAAAGCCGCACCGGCGTTGCCGTCAGCGGAGCCGATAGACCCGGAAGAATCCGGCGTCGACATCGACGATCTCGCTGCCGGCGAAGCCCGCGTTCGCGGCCAGCTCGTTCACAACTGCCGGACGAAGGGCCGTGCCGAGCGCTGCGGACGGCTGTTCCGCCATCGATGCCGGCAGGCAATGGCCAATGCTCCAGCCGTACATCATTCGCTCGATCAGGTCGCCGGGCGCAATGAACTCCGAAGCGACGTTCTCGTCGACCACGATCACCGACCCGCCGTCCTTCAGCGCGGCTCGGCAGGCTGCGAGTGTGTCGCCCGGGCGCGCCATGTCGTGCAGGCACTCGAGCAGCAAGATCGCATCGAATCGACCGAGGCGGGGAAGACGAGCCGCGTCGGACTCGACGAATTGGGCGTCGACGCCCTCGTGCTCGGCATGCTCGACGGCCTCGCTGATCGAGGCGGCATCACTGTCGACGCCGATGACATGCGCTTGCGGGTAGGCCCGGGCGAGCGCGATCGTTGACCAGCCCACGCCGCACCCGAGGTCGGCGATCGTCGCTTCGGGCGCGCACAAGGCAGCGTGCACGTCCGGGATTGCCGGTAGCCACGTCCCGGTGAGGTCGGTGCTGAACGCCGGCCGGTTGATGGCGCCCTGCCCTTGGCGAAAGCTCGGGCCATACCGCTCGTAGGGCACTCCAGTGCCGTCGCGGTAGGCGACCGCCACGTCGTCCAGGGTCTGCGCGACGCCGACGATCAGCTCGGCGAACGGGGCTACGTGGGCCGCGTGCTGCTCGTCCAGCAAGGTGGCGACGTGCTCAGCCGGCAGCTGATAGCGCCGCTCGTCGGCCGGCCGGGTCGGATCGTCGACCTCGATCATGCCGGCTACCGCTTGCTGCTCCAGCCACTCGCGCGCGTACCGCGGATCGACCTGGGCGGCCTTGGCGAACTCGTCAACGCGTTGGGGTCCACCGTCGTGCAGCGTCCGATAGAGGTCGAGACGGGTGCCGAGGTAAACGCCGAATAGTTCGAGAGCGCCGACGGTGGCCTCCGCGAGGCGTTCATCCAGGCTGCTGGTCACCATGGCCTCCTGAGTCCGGGGATGGGGAAGGGCAGGACCGTACCCGGGCCAGCTGTGATCTCTCTCAGAAGCAAGTCAGTGCCTGATGATGAATCGGCCCATCTCGATCCCGGTCCGGACGGCCACGCGGCCAGTCAGCTGACCGTCGACCAAGCCGAGGTCGACCACGTCGTCGAACACTCGCGCGTCACGCCCAGCCGCGGCGACAGCGGAATCCAGGACAATCGGCCAGCGTCCCGCCCGAGCCAACGCCGTCGTATGGCGCAGGTACCGCCCGAGCCGTCGGCGCATGCTTCGGCGGTATGCGGCCCCCGCGTCGGATCCGTACTGCGTGGCCACGCCGGCGAGCGCCCCGGACAACACTGCGTAGTAGATGCCCTCGCCGGTCAACGGGTTAACCAGCGCCTGGGCGTCCCCGGCCAGCAGCACGCGACCGGTCGCGACCGGTGGTCGACCGGTCGACAGCGGCAGTCGATGGCCTTGCAGCGAGTCAGGGTCCGGCTCGACGCCGGGCAGCAGCTCGCGCAACCCAGCGACCAGATCGGCGCGCCGCACGGCCCCGCGGCACAGCGCCTCGCCGTAGCCGACGTTTGCCGTGCCATCGCCGATCGGGAAGCTCCACGCGTAGGCCGGCCAACGGCCCGCACGCATCGCGATGAGCTGTGTTCCGCGTTGTCCGGGCGGCTCTGGTGCGTAACCCCGGATGGCCACCGCGACGGTTCGGCCCGGGTTCGGGCGGGCGCCGATCGCGCGACGGACGGCGGATTCGGCTCCGTCGGCACCGATGACCACACTCGTCGCGAATCGATCGTCGATGACAACCCCGTCAGGTCGCACGTCGACCGTCCGGACCCGGTGCCGGATGACGTCGGCCCCACGACCGCGGACCTGCTCGAGCAGCCGATCGTCCAGAACCAGGCGAGGGATGACGAGCGCCGGTCGGCGTAGTGGCCTGTCCGCGACGAGTCCTCGAGGCGACCGCACCCGCAATCGCGAGACGGGTTGGTAACCGGCGACCACGGCCGGCCCATCAAGCCCGAGCCGGTCCAGCAAATCCACCACCTCGCCAGCTACGCCGTCGCCGCACGGCTTGTCCCGCGGGAATGTTGCTCGATCGAGAATGGCGACTCTGGCGTTCGGCCGCGCTTGCAGCGCCGCGGCCGCGGCCGCGCATCCCGCGGGTCCGGCGCCGACGACCACGACGTCATAGCGCTTGGGCATGTACCCACCGTACGAATAGCGATTGAGTCAGCGATCGACTGGGTACAGTGCGCGCATGACGACGATGGATTTCGCCCGTCTGGACGGGGCTTTGGTCACCAACCAGGACGAGGAGAAGCTCGGCAAGGTAGCTGGCTTGTTCGTCGATGACACCTCGGGCGTGCCAACGTGGGTCTCGGTGACGAGCGGGCTGTTCGGTGCTCACCACTATCTGTTGCCGCTCGCCGAAAGTCGATTCGACGGCGAGGTCCTATGGGTGCCATACAGCAAGGACGACCTGGCCGCAGCGCCGCCGCACGATCCAGACGTCCCACTGACAATCGAGGACGAGCAGTTGCTCTACGACCATTACAACGTCGGGTACGGAACCGACGACACAACCGGTCCGCATACCGGAATGGGCGTGGACCAGACCGGACTCGTCGCCGCGCCGGACAGCGGTGCGCATCCGGTCGATGCCGACTCGGCCGAGGTCGCGCGCGTACCACGCCTGCGCCGTTATGCGCCGCCAGGCCGCCCGTTCTGAGCCGACGCCGCTTCACTAGTGTCCCGCTAGCGAGGTGTGTTTACCCGCCTGCACGGCCCAGGCGGCGGCTCGCTTCGTTATCGCCACCCCACGAAATCGCTGCGCGATTGTCGCGGGGACCCCGGCCGTCGTCGCGAATGGCGCTGCCATGCGCCTCCTCCTCCGCCTTGCGATCCATCCGCCTGGATCCGCGCATCCAGGCAAAGAACCTCGCTAGCGGGACACTAGGTTGACAGCTGTGTTGTGCTGGGCGGCATGACAGCGGTCACCTGCCACATCTCGATATCGCTCGATGGGTTTGTCGCCGGACCTAATCAGAGTCTCGACGATCCGATCGGTGAGGGTGGATTGCGCTTGCATGAGTGGGTATTTGCCACCGACAGCTGGCGAGCTCAACACGGGTTATCTGGCGGTGAGCACACGGCCGACGCCGAGATCGTTGACGAAGTGGTGCAAGACGTCGGTGCCTACATCATGGGCCGCAAGATGTTCGGTGGCGGCTCCGGAATGTGGGACGAGTCGTGGCGGGGCTGGTGGGGTGAAGATCCGCCCTACCACGTCCCGGTGTACGTGCTCACCCACCATCCCCGCGAGCCCCTGGTCATGCAGGGTGGCACTACCTTCACGTTTGTTACTGACGGCATCGAGTCGGCTCTGCAACAAGCGCAAACTGCGGCCGGCGACGGTCACGTCTCGATTGCCGGCGGCGCGAGCACGGTGCAGCAGTATCTGGCCGCGGGGCTGCTGGACGAGCTTTACCTGCACCTCGTGCCGATCATTCTAGGGTCGGGGGAGCGATTGCTCGAAAGCGTCGGCGATCCCGCGCTAGAGCCGGTGAAGGTGGTCGCGTCGCCAGGCGTCACCCATCTCAAATACCGCGTCCTACGCCCGTCCTGATCAGGACACGTCCCAGAGATCGAACAGCTCAGTTAAGGTGCATGCCTGCCGTCGCCTGCGGCCGCGATAGCGGTCAGGAGCGCGGAGATGTCCACCGGACCGGAAGTGTCGACCGTGATCAGTGGGCCTACTCCGAACGGCTCGGAGGGTTTCCCCCAGAGCTCATTCTCGCTCCGTCGCTCGTCGAGATGTCCGCTGTGCCGGTTGGCGACGCGGACCCCGTACCTCTCTCGCGCCAGGGCGACCGGAACGTGGCAACGAACCTCGACGACCCGCCCGGGCAGTTGACGGACTAGCGGCTCGGCGTAGCGGAACCAGGTGCTGTCCAATACCGCGCCAGGACATCGCCGGGCGACGCGGAGCATGGCGAGCACGGCCGCCCGACCGAGTCGTTGCGACTCGGCAATGGTTGGCGGGTCGCCAAGGGCATCCATGAGCGCTTCTTTGATCTCGTCCTTGGCCAGCAGAGCCAGTCCCAGTTCCGCGGCCACGGCAACGGCAAGCGTGGACTTGCCGGATCCAGGTATGCCGCCGATCAACACGAACAGTGGGCCCCTCGGCGTGGTCACTTGCATCATCTTCCGCCCCGCAGCAAGGGACAGTGTCCCGATTTGCCTTACGCGCCGCCGTGCGTCTGTGTGCAGGTGTCGGTAGAGTGCCGCACGCATCTCATGCGGCGGCTGCGCGACCCGAGTTGCCAATACGCTGGTCGACCGCCTTGTCGCGTGACCCATCACGCGGAGGAGTCACTGTGAGACCCAGGCCGAGACGGCGCTACTGGTTCGAGCTCGTAGCTGCGGGCATCAGCTCGGTCCTGTTTGTTGTCACCCTGTTCTGGAAAGACTGGATCGAGATCATCTTCGGCGTCGATCCGGACGAAGGTAGCGGCGCACTCGAGTGGCTTATCGTGGGCGCGTTTTTCGTCATCGCCGTCGTTTCGTCCGTCCTCGCGCGTCGCGAGTGGCATCGGGCCGAGATCGCGGGCGGCTGAACGCTGTCACTGTCTGGCTACCGGGCTCCGCCGCTCTCGTGCCGACAGCGGGGTCGTGGCCGCTTCGGTCCTTGGACGTCGCCTCCGTCGGCGATACGTTGGTCGCCGTCGAGTTCTTCCTATTCAGCCAACGTGTGTCGGGGAAGGTCGCCATGCCAACAGGCGGTCGTGTGTGGGTCGGGGTCGTCGTCGCGGTCGTCGTCGTAACCGCCGTGGTGCGAACCATCGCCGCGCGCCGGAAGGACAGCGAGTCGGTCGACGACGTCTGAGCCGCGTAGCGGCGACGTCTGAGGCGGCGAAGCGTCGCTGTTCATTGCACTCGTCCAACTCGTGCTGCCCCCGAAGGGATCCGACATGGCCGGCAAACGCAGGCGCGATGTGGTGGTGACCGACGAGATCGAGCCCGAAGGCGGCCCTCGTTCGTGGCTACTGCCGATGGTGGAGTCGGCTCATTCGGCGATGATTCCGCGAGAGGAGGCGGCCAGCCGGATAAGCGCCGCCGCGGAACGCTCGGCGGTTCGTGCTCGCATTCGCGGAAGGGCCAGGGCGAAGGGAGCGCCGCCGGCGGCCATCGTCAGCTCACTTCAACCAGGACTGGTCGGCGAATTTCTCGCGGCACCGGAACGTGGCTTCTGGTTGTCGCGTATGCGCGAGTACTACGCGCGCAAAGGCGCGGCGGTCGGTCCGGTGCCCGCTCACGGACCCCGGGCGCCCGCCCTGCCGGCCGTGCCCGGTGCGAACAACTGGGTACCGGTCGGACCGGCTGTCGCCGCCGGCGGTCAGGCGGATGGCCGACCGTCGATTGGCGGCCGAACCTCGCGATTCGCCATTGTGGCGGGCGGTTCTCGCATCTATGCGGCCACGGCGAACGGCGGCGTATTCCGTTCCGATGACGCCGGGGCGTCTTGGCGCTCCACGATGGACGGCTTCGACCTCGATCCCACGAGCTTCGCCTCCGCCAGCCTGTGTTGTGGCGCTATCGCCGTGTCCGTGACGGATCCGGATCGGGTGTACGTCGGAACCGGCGAGGGCGATACCGATGCGTTGTTCACGTTGCGGTTGACGAACGCGCTGCCGGCATATCGCGGAATCGGTCCCATTCGCTCCGACAACGGCGGCGGCTCCTGGATCCTCGAACCGTCGACGCCGGACCTCGCCGGCTTCGACTTCTTCGCGCTCGCGGTCGACCCCGACGATCAAGACAACGTCGTGGGTGCCACAAACAATGGTCTATACCAACGCACCGTTAGTGGCGGGTCGGTGATGTGGCAACGCCGCCGCACAGGTGCCCATACGAGCGTCGTCGTGACTCGAGCCGCAGGGGTGACGAACTTCTTCGCGGCGATGCGCGGGGGCGGGGTGTTCCGCTCGAGTAACGGCACCGCGTGGACTGCGCTCGGCAGCGGCTTCCCCACGTCGAACGTTGGGCGAATTGCGCTGGGCGTCCAGTCCGACAACCCCAACGTGCTGTATGCGCTGGTGGCGAACACCTCCGGCGGCCTGCAAGGTGTCTATCGCCTCGACGGAATGACCGGTGCCTGGACGTCGATCAGCGGAGCGCCGGCGCTGCTGCCGGGCTCGCAGGGCGACTACGACCTCTGCATAGCGGTCGATCCGGCGAACGCAAATCGGATCTACCTCGGCGGAGACCGGACGTCGGTTTCCCCGTTTCCCGGCAGCATCCATCGCTGCCTGGTGAGCGCGGCCGGAGCGGCCTATTCGATGACGTCGACGGCAATCGGCAGTGCGGCGCACGCTGATGTCCACGCCCTCGATTTCCCGCCCGGTGACCCGACCCGGCTATGGGCCGGAACGGACGGCGGTGCGTTCATCAACCTGGATCCCGCCGGTAGCGGACAGTTCGAGCCTCGCAACACCGGCCTCTCCTCCTTGTGTGCGAACTACCTCGGGCTCAGCGCCAGCGAGCCCGCCGTCATGTTCTGCGGTCTGCAGGACAACGGCACGATCCGCTATATCGGCGAGGAGATGTGGCGGGATGTGCTGTTCGGCGACGGCGGATACTGCGTCGTGCACCCAACCGATCCGTTTCAGGTGCTGGCCTACGCCAACGGCAAGGTGTATCGCACAGCAGTCGGGGGCCGCGACTGGGGCGACTGGACGCAGGTCATTGCACCGGCGTGGGGGATCATGGCCGAGCCACTGGTTGGCGCGCCCGGGTCACCGCGCGTCGCGTTCGCGGCGTTCACTGCCGCCGGTGCCGCCGCAATCTACGTGTCCGACGACTTCGGGCAGACCTGGCCGGCCGTCGCCAGTCCGACCATCACCGTGCCCTCCGGTAGCGGCGGGGTGTTCTCGATGGTCTTCGCGTCATCGACGCGCATGTACTTCGGAACGACGGCCGGCCGGGTCTTCCAGGCCGATCTGAGCGGAGGCGCGTGGACCGCCACCCGCATCGACAACGCGCCGGGCGGAGCCTTGGGCCTGGTCGCTCTCATTGCTGACATCGCCGTCGACTGGTCCGATGCGACGCTGTCGTCGATCTACGTATGCCTCGGCGGGTCCGGTGATGCTCGGCATGTCTGGCATTTCACCGGTACCTCGTGGCAGTCCCGCAGCGGCTCCGGCGCGACGTCCCTCCTCGACGTCGAGCACAACGCGATTCTCGTCGACCCGGCCAATCCCACCAACGTGTACGTGGGCGCTGATCTCGGCGTCTGGCTTTCCACAGACAGTGGCGGCACCTGGACACCGCTCGAACGCGGTCTCCCGGATGCACCGGTGCTCGACTTGCAGCTACACGCGGGAGCGCGCCTCCTACGCGCCGCCACGCATGGTCGCGGGGTGTATGAGTACCGGCTCGACCCGCCCGTGCTCGGAGGTGTCGAGCTGTACGTCCGCGACACGTTTCTCGACCTGGGACGAGGCGATTCGACGGACGGCCGGCTGGACCCGTCGGTATGGCCGACCGGTCCGGTGTGGCACTGGCTCTCACCGAACATCAAGGTCGATGCGCCGACCCCGGCCGGCTACCAGACGCCGACCGATCAGATCGATTTCCTGCAGTTCCACGAGACGATCGTCGATAGTAGTCAAGGGGTCGAGACAATCGGCCTGCCCGAGGTAGTGCATAACCGGCTCTACGCGCTGGTCCACAATCGCGGCCCGCTACCCGAGCCCGCGGTGCAGGTGATGGCGGCGGTCACGAATGCGTCGACCGTCCTCAAACCGCTGCCCCCTGGCTACCCAGCCGACGTGCAAGCCGGATCGCCACTATCGGGAACGGATTGGACCACGCTAGGCGTTGTGACGCTGACTGACCTGCGTCCCGGCTTTCCGCAAGTGGCCGCGTTCGACCTTCCGTCGACCATGCTCCCGATACCCGCCAGCCTGCCGGGCCAATCGCATTACTGTTCGGTGACTCTGCTGCATTCGGCGTCCGATCCGTACACGAACACCGAACGCATCGTCGACACGCTCACAGTTGCCGACCGGAAGGTCGCGCAGAAGAACCTCCACATCGTCCAGTTCGTCGGCACCCCACCGCCGCCGGAAACAACGACCGGCATGTGGGTCCGGCTCGACGTCGGCGGCCATCGGTTCGGCCGCGGCACCAGGGACCCGAGGATCGATCTGCAGGTCGACGCCGCTGAATTCGGCGGCCGACTCGCGCTGGTCGCTCCGCCCGCCCTGATCGGACGAGATGCGATCAAGGCGGCGAAGCTCGCGACTCTTCCGCGCGGCCAACTCACCAAGTGGCTGAAGCAACACCGCGACGACGCCGTGCGGTTGCAACGCGAAGGCAAGTTGTCCGAGCGTGACCTCGCGCGGCTTCTCGACGCCATGACCGAGGTCGAGAAGTCACCGTTGCTGGAGATCGGCGGTGCGAAGGTGACAACGCTTGCTCAATTGCGGATTCGGCCCGGTTCGACGCAGACGATATTCATCCGGATCGACCCGCCAGCAAAGGCCAAGCCGGGCGCCGAATGGCGATTCTCGGTCATCCAGCGCAACAGCCGAACGGCTGAGGTGCAGGGTGGAGCGGCTTATGTCGTGCGGGTCGTCGAGCCTTTCCAGCGGCAGTAAGTCCACGCATCATCTTTTGCGCGCGGACGGTCAGCTGTGCCCGTTTGCAGGTGTCGTCGGTGCCTTGGACGGCGAGGGCGAAGTCGATGGGGCAGTCCACACGGCGGACGGGCCGATCGTCGCGAGCGCGTGCTCCAAGTCCTTGACCCGCTGCGGCACTGCCAGCTTCTTCGCGACTGGTCCGAGCAGGGCCTGCGCATCTGCCGCGGAAACGAACGGAAGTCGTTTCCATTGATCCAGATCGGCTCGATCCTGGTCGGACAGG
Source organism: uncultured Actinomycetota bacterium (assembly GCA_963809815.1). Taxonomy (GTDB): domain Bacteria; phylum Actinomycetota; class Actinomycetes; order Mycobacteriales; family Jatrophihabitantaceae; genus CAVVJA01. Next base: position 31,916 of record CAWELM010000008.1, on the reverse strand, counting down.
TTGGGATCACCGCGTTGCGCGTCGATCACCCGATCCACCAGCGCGGCGGTTCCGGTGACGCTCGCGACGGCGGCGTTGAAGTTGTCGACGACTTTTGCGGTGTCACCGATGGCGAAGAAGTCGACCGCGAGAACGTTCGGCAGCGTGCGCCGAACGTCTTCGCATTGCCGAAGACGCGCGGTCAAAGTCGCCGCGGAATTGACCTGGGAGGCTTCGCCTGGATCGGGCGGGCCGTTCGGTCGGAGCCAGTGGTTGACGAGCAGCATCGGATTCGTGCTGGCGCCCCGGTTCGGCCGGCAGTTGAACTGGTTGATCGCCGTGAACGTGTAAGGCGTTTCTTGCATTAGGTCATAGCTACCGATCAGCCATGGGGCCGCATGACCGTGATTCTCCGATGTGACGATTACCCGTTGTTTACGTTCGATCTTGCCGCCGATCGGATTGACGAGATCAAGCATTGTCGGTAATGGCTTGGTGAGGTCCGGCGTGTAGACGCGATCCCAAAGGTGCCCGGCTTTGAGGGCCTTCTCCAGATCAGCTGGTTGCACGTAGTCCTCGACATCCAGAATGATCACGTCGGTCACGTTGCGGTTGAGGAAGTCGTTGATCTGCGAAAACACAGTCGACGCTTTTACCGCGCCCAGCTCGCAATAGTCGTGACAGAGATATATGTCATTCTTCTTACCTGACGTGTCCGCAGTTCCAGTCAACGCGCCGAGCCGGTTGAGCTCCTTTACGGCGTCGTTGCCGAACTCGCGCTGGATGTCGGCGCGATTTGCTCCGCCGGCGAGATTCGTTCGGACGATGCCGTTGTCCTTATAGCCGTAATAGGCGTCGATGAGCAGGGCCCGGGCGCCCAGGTTGAGCTGCTCAGGGATGCTCACGGTGTGTTCCGCGCCGAAGAAGTTGTAGGCGCTGGACGACATCGAATTGTGGCTGCCGGCAAACACGACCTGGTTCAACGGCTCCAGACACACCTCGATCGATCCGTTACAGCCGTCTGCTCTGGGGTTCGCCTTCCCAGGCTGGTTGGTGATGACCACGGCGGTGGCCGTGGCGGCGGTTGTCAGCACGATGCACCCGACCATGGCCGCTACGACCGCGCCGATCTGCCGTTTGCGGACTGGGCGAATCCGCTGGCCCGGAACTATCACGCCGAGCATGCCCAAGATCACAACGAAGGCCACGTAGCAGGCGATTGCCGCCAGGATCAGTCCGACCCAATACGCGAGGTCGCTCGGTCGGGTGATCAAGAGCGCCGCGACGGCGACGGCCAGTAGGGCACCGGACAGCTGCCACCACGGCCGCGTACGCGCCCAGCGGAACCAGGAGCGCACGCGTGCCCCTCGGGTCCCGATGGTGGCGCCGTCGTTGCCCGGCGCAAAGGCCAGGAGCAGGCCAATTATCGACATGGCCCAGCCGGCTCCGACCAGGCGGCCGAGCAGTACCTTGATGAACGCGGCAACGGCCGCGCCTCGGCCGGGGTCGGCGCTTGACCCGAGGTCCTGGAACAGCGGGGTGGCGATACCCAGCCCGATCGGGAGAGCGCCCGCAATGGCCATGGTGAAGCCCATGAACCGGGTCGCCCGCACCGGCTCCTTGGCCTTTATCAGTACGAGCAGCAGGATTGCGACACCCAGAATGCCCACCGGAATATAGAGCAACGGAACCCACGTACTGACCCGGGCAGCGGCGTCAACCGCTCGATTCTGCGAAATGTTCGCCGTCGCATTGAGCACGTTGTCCGGGAGTTTGTCGGCCAGCTTGGGGTCGACGGCCTGCAAGGCGCCCTTGATGCTGGCGGCCGCGTTGGTCGCGCCGGCATTGGACAAAGAGGTGTTGCTGATCTGGAAGATCTGGTGATGCGCGCCCGCGGCGAAGGAGTGAACGGCCGCGAGCACGGCAGGTGTGTTTATCGCCTCGGCGACGGCCTTGGCTGCCACCGGTCGCGCGGCAGTGATCAACTTGTTGGATCGCGCCAACTGCAGCGTGGCTTGGTTGCCGATGTAATCTCGCACGGCCTGCTGCTGGACGGTTTTCGCAACGACATCGCCGAAGCCGTCGTCGTCGAGGACTCGTGTCGTCAGCCACCAGCCGGTGAGGCCGAGGATGACGAGGGCGATGCCGAGCAGTGACAACAGTCGCGAGGTCCACCGGCCGAACGTCCGGGTTCGAAAGAACGTCCGGGTTCGAGCAAACACTCCGCGACCACGCTCCGCGGTGTCACCGGTCGGAGGTTCGCGAGGCGGCGAGTCGGATTTCCCCCCTGCGTCCGTCATGGCCGGACTATAAACGGGATGTTTGAGAATGGCAGTCTGGCTGTGCGATGGCTGAGGACGGGCGTATGGGGCGTAACGACCGACGTGGGCGACATGCCGTCGCCCGAGTGGGTATTTCCGGTTGGCGGTATCCGCCTTGGCGTGGCGTCTTCTATCCGAAGGGACTCCGCCAGCGGGATGAACTGCGTTATGTCGCCGACCGGCTGACGTCGTTAGAGATCAATGGTTCGTTCTACGCCCTTCAGCGGCCAAGGAACTACGAGGCTTGGTACGCCGAGACACCAGCGCAGTTCGTCTTCTCCGTCAAGGGGCCGCGGTTTATCAGCCACATGAAGAAGCTGCACGACGTCGACATACCCCTCGCGAATTTCTACGCGTCCGGCGTGCTCGCGCTGCGAGAGAAGCTCGGACCAATCCTCTGGCAACTGCCACCAAACCTTGGATTCAACCCGGCGCGGCTCGCGCAATTCTTCGCGAAGCTGCCCCGGACGACGTTCGCCGCGGCTCGCGTTGCGCGAGACCACGAGGACCGCCTCGCTGACCGCGCCCTGACCCGCGCCGACGCCGACCGGCCACTGCGTTATGCCCTCGAGGTCAGGCACGCGAGCTACGAGACGCGGGAATTCGTCGATCTCATGCGCGAGCACGACGTGGCCCTGGTCGTAGCCGACACGGCCGGACGTTGGCCGCGGTTCTATGACGTGACGTCGGACATGGTGTACGTCCGCCTGCACGGGGACCAGGAGCTCTATGTCAGCGGCTATTCCGGCGAGGCCTTGACGATGTGGGCGGAGCGGATCCGCGGGTGGACCGCCGCCGGCCATGACGTCTTCGCCTACTTCGACAACGATGTCAAAGTTCGCGCACCATATGACGCGATCCAACTCCTGGAGCGGCTCGGCGACGGTTCGTCCCGATGATCATCCGCCGATCACCGCCGCTGACGCCCACAGGGCCACCGTCGCGGCGAGAAGTAACGGGAGGGTGCTTAGTGCCCCGAGCAGGTGGAACGCCCGCGCCGACTGGTGATGCGGCTCGGTGAGCTGCCGCCGCCACAGCAGCGTGGCCAACGAGCCGGCGAACGTGAGATTTGGCCCCAAGTTGACGCCGATGAGCACGGCCAGCACGGCGAGCGGGGAGGCGGCGACGAGGGGCAGTAGCGCCAGCGTGGCCGGGAGGTTGTTCAGGAGGTTGGCCAGCAGGCCGCCGAGCAGCGCCAGCCCGATCAGGGCGGGCAAGTCGGTGCCGTCCGGCACGAGACCCGCTAGCGCGGCGTGTACTCCTCCGGTGTTGACTCCTTGGAAGATCACGCCCAAGGCCAGGACGAAGAACACGAACCCAGGGCTTGTCTCGTTGACCATCCGCCACCAGGTCGTTCGTCGAGCCTTCAGCGCCGGGACGGCGAGAGCGACCACGCCAAGCCAGGCCGCCCACGCGGGAGGCACGTCGATCGCGGACGTGACGACGAAGCCGGCGATCGTTCCGGCCAGGATCATCAGGGGGTACCGCAGGGCGGCCGGAACCTGCCCGCCGTCGCCCCCCACAGAACCACCCGCTACACGACTTCGCGGGGGCCCCGGATCGCTGGGCGATTTCGCTGACCCCCCGCGCCCCTCGGAATTCGGCGTGAGGTCCGCTCGGAAGAACCACCGGAGCGCTCCCCAATCGAGCAAGCACGCCACCGTCCAGGGCAGGGCCATCAGGGCTGTGAACCGTCCGAACGAGAGGCCCGTCGCTGCGAAGGCGAGCAGGTTGGTCAAGTTTGAGACGGGGAGGAGCAGTGATCCGGAGTTGGCCAGGTGGGCGCAGGCGTAGAGATGCGGCCGGCTGCGGACGCGCAGCTGCTGGGTCGTGCGCAGCACGACGGGGGTAAGGAGCACGACGGTGGCGTCCAGCGTCAGGACCGCGGTTACCCCAGCCGCGAGTGCGACCACGGTGCCGAGCAAACGCCGCGCCTGACCTCGGCCGATCCGGGCCGCCACGACCCCTAGGTAGTCGAATACGCCCGCCTCCGCGCAGAGGTGACCGAATAACAGGATGCCGGCGAGGAAGAGAACAGTTGGTCCGAGTTCGCGCAGCGCGGCGCCGACCTGGGACCAGGACACGACCCGAGTCAGGACCAGGATGAGCGCGCCCGGCAACGCGAATGCCGCCTCGGACAACCCCATTGGGCGGACGATCGCGCCGAGCAAGGCGACGGCCAAGGCCGCCACTGAAAGTATCTCAGTGGCGATGTCGCTCAAGTCCTCACACCGGGGGGTGCTGCCGGCTCATCGGTAGGTGTGGAATGCCGTCCTCGACGAATGGTTCCCCCGACACCTCGAATCCAAACCGCTCGTACCAGGCCCGTAAGGGCGATTGCGCATCGAGGAGCACGTCGTCTCCGGCCCGGTCGGTCAGTGCGAGCGCGCGCCACATCAGCCGGGCGGCCAGTCCGCTTGACCGCGCGGGCCGGGCAGTTGCGACCCGGCCGATCCGGGCCACCCGCGCGTCACGAACGATGCGGAGCGTGGCGAGGACATCACCGGCGGGGTCGGCCACCCATAACAGCCAGGTATCTGGCGCAAGATCCCGCCCGTCGAGCTCGCGGTACGCACAGCGCTGCTCGACGACGAAGACGTCGACCCGCAACTGCAATATGCGGTACAGCGTTGCCGGGCTGACTTCCGACGCGCGAGCAACGTGAACCTCGAGTTCGGCCTCGACCACGTGCCTATGGCACCAACAGGCGCGCGGTCACTCGGATGCGCAGCGCGGTGCCAGTTACGGATCGGGCGTCAGCTCGAAGTCGGCGAAGTCGAAGCCGGGTGAGACGAAGCACGCAACCAGGGTCGCACGGTCCGTCGCGGGTTCCGCGGTCTGCCACTCGCCGCCGTGGACCAGATACTGGCCACCCGCGCCTAGCTCGCACATGAAGTCCGGCACCGGCGTATCGGCCCGTCCGCCGACGGTCAGACGAACCGGGCCACCGCCCTGCCAGAGCCACAACTCGTCCGAGACCACCCGGTGCCAGGCCGACCGTTCACCCGGCAACAGAAGAAACGACACGCAGGTGGCGAGCGCCCGTTGACCTCGGCCGGTCGTCACCAGCTCGGGATGGCGGAAGCTCTCGCGGTACCACCCACCCTCCGGGTGGCGCTGCATGCCCAGGGAGTGAGGGTCGGCGACCAGGGCTTCAGACGGCACAGTCACGGGGGAGACGGTAACCGCCCGCCCCGTTGGTCAACGAGCGGGAGGGTAGCGCCTACACTCAAGAACAACAGCTCGTGAATGTGTTCACAAACGGCTCGACGAGGACGTGGGAGCAAGCTCGTGACCGTGACGCAGGCGCCAACGGCGGCCGTGGCCGCGCAGTCGACGGTGGTGGACGACCCCGGCTATGACGCGGACGTCGTCGTCGTCGGTGCCGGCCCTGCTGGCAGCGCCGCCGCGTACTGGCTTGCGAGCGCCGGGCTCGACGTCGCGTTGCTGGAAAAGACGACTTTCCCGCGCGAGAAGGTGTGCGGCGACGGCCTCACCCCGCGAGGAACGCGCGCCCTCATCGACATGGGAATCGATGTCAGCCAGGCCGCCGGATGGGTGCACAATCGCGGCCTGCGGGTCATCGGGGGCGGCCTGCGACTCCACCTCGACTGGCCCGAGCTCACCAGCTTCCCGTCCTACGGCCTGGTCCGGCCGCGGTCCGATCTGGACGCGTTGCTCGCCAATCGGGCCGTCTCAGCCGGTGCCGTCCTGCACGAGCAGACGACGGTCACCGAGCCGGTGCTCGACCGAGCCGGCCGGGTGGCCGGGGTGCAGGCCAAGACGGGCGCGGACAAGACGCCCGTGACCTACCGCGCGCCGATCGTGCTGTCCTGCGACGGTGTTTCGGGCAAGCTGGCGCAGCAGCTGGGCCTGCACCGCAACGGCCGGCGGCCGATGGGCGTGGCGGTCCGGCGTTACTACGCGAGCCCCCGTACCCACGACGATTATCTCGAGTCGTGGCTGGAGATGTGGGACGGCCCGATGGGTGCCGATGACGCCAAGCTGCTGCCCGGCTACGGGTGGATCTTCGGCATGGGCGACGGCACCGTGAATGTCGGCCTCGGCGTGTTGAACTCCTCCGCGAGCTTCCAACGGACCGACTATCGAACGATGCTTACCCGCTGGCTCGACACGACACCGGAGGCCTGGGGGCTGCGCGAGGTCAACGCCACCGGCCCGATTCGGGGTGCCGGTCTGCCCATGGGGTTCAACCGGACTCCGCATTACACCCGAGGTCTGCTCCTGGTCGGGGACACCGGCGGTTCGGTCAACCCGTTCAACGGCGAGGGCATCCCGTACGCGATGGAGTCCGGGAAGCTGGCGGCCCAGACCGTGGTCCAGGCGCTGGCCCGCCCGTGCGGTCCGCAACGGGAGCGCGCCCTCGCTTCTTATCCTGCGGCGATGGCGGCCGAATGGGGCGCTTATTACCGCTTGGGCGGCGTGTTCGTGAAGCTCATCGGTCAGCCTGCGGTCATGCGTGCCTGCACCCGCCACGGTCTGCCGCATCCGGCTCTCATGCGCTTTCTGCTCAAACTGCTCGCCAACCTCCACGACCCCCGCGACGGTGATCTATCCGACCGGACTATCTCCGTTCTGACCCGACTGATCCCTGCGGTGCGTTAGGCATGCCTCACCTCTGCTTGACTCTCCGCTAAGCACTAGCCTGGCGACGCTAAATGCGTCGCCGGGCCATCCAATCAAATACGAGGAGAGAGGGAGGCAGTCACCGTGCTCGCGCCCTACCTGCCGATCGTGTTGCTGTTCGCGCTCGCGACCCTCTTCGCCCTCTTCTCGGTGTCGATTGCCCCGTTCACTGGGCCCAAGCGCTACAACCGCGCGAAGCTCGACTTCTATGAGTGCGGCATCGAGCCGACCCCGTCGCCGGAAGGGCCGAATCGCTTTCCTATCAAGTACTTCTTGACCGCGATGCTGTTCATCATCTTCGACATCGAGATCATCTTCTTGTATCCGTATGCCGTGGCGAACAAGCAGCTAGGCCTGTTCGGGCTGGTAGAGATGATCTTCTTCATTGTCACCGTCTTCATCGCCTACACCTACGTGTGGCGGCGGGGCGGGCTGGATTGGAACTAAGAGATGACGAGCGCATCTAGAGCAGGTGAGCGACACGATGGCTATCGCGTCGCTCGGGCGGAAGACCGGCGCCGAGCGAAGCGGAGGTTGACATGGGCCTAGAAGAAAAGCTGCCCGACGGCGTGCTACTCGCGAGCGTCGAGAAGCTCGTCAACTGGACCCGCAAGTCTTCGCTGTGGCCGGCCACGTTCGGTCTGGCGTGCTGCGCCATCGAGATGATGACGTTCGGTGCCCCACGATACGACTCGGCCCGGTTCGGCATGGAGGTATTCCGGCCATCACCACGCCAAGCCGACCTGATGATCGTCGCTGGGCGCGTCAGTCAGAAGATGGCTCCGGTATTGCGGCAGATCTACGACCAGATGGCCGAGCCGAAGTGGGTGCTGGCCATGGGCGTGTGCGCCAGCTCGGGCGGGATGTTCAACAACTACGCGATCGTGCAAGGCGTCGATCACGTCGTCCCGGTCGACATGTATCTCCCTGGCTGTCCACCGCGACCCGAGATGCTGATCGACGCCGTCCTCAAGCTACATCACAAGATCATGAACGAGCCGCTCGGACCCAAGCGAGCCAAGCGGCTCGCCGATCAGAAGGTGGAACTCGTCCCGTCAAGCCAGAGGTTCGCCCGATGACCGGACCAGCCGACGAAACCCCGACCGCGGCGACGGAGCAGCCGGCGGCCGACATCGAGCGAGTCACGCCGGTCGCCGGCTCGACGGTCGACTCGCCGTTCGGTGTCGAGGGTCGCGGCATGTTCGGCGTCTCCGACTCCGGCGACACGACCGGCTTCGGCGGCCTGGTCCGGGAGCCGTGGAGTGCACCGGCCGCCACTCGGCCGTTCGGCGGGTATTTCGACGAAGTCGTTGACGCCCTGGCGGCGGCCTACCCTGAGTTCGACGCGGCAGTCACCAAGATCGTCGTCGACCGGGACGAGCTCACCCTGTACGTAACCAAGGAGCACATCCGGTCCGTTGCCCGAACGATGCGCGACGACCCGGCATTGCGCTTCGAGCTGCTGGCCAACCTGTCCGGCGTCGACTACATCGGCAGCATCAACCGGTTCCACGTCGTCTACAACCTGACCTCCATGACCTATCGACGTCAGGTCCGGCTGGAGACCTCAGCCAGCCTCGAGGACCCGCACGTGCCGTCGGTGACGGCCGTGTATCCCGGGGCGGACTGGCAGGAACGAGAAACCTACGACATGTTCGGCGTCATCTTCGACGGGCATCCAGCGCTCACCCGGATCCTGATGCCGGACGACTGGGATGGCTTTCCGCAACGCAAGGACTATCCACTGGGCGGGATTCCCGTGCAGTACAAGGGCGCAACCATCCCGCCGCCGGATGAACGGCGGGCCTACCGATGAGGCACGAATCGGATCGCTTGCTCCGCTCTCGACGTGGCGGGGACCCCGGTGCTACCGAAGCGAGGCCGGAATGAACGACATCTATTCCCCGTCGCGCGAGACGACCGAGGGCCGCGTCTACACCGTCACCGGCGGCGACTGGGACACGACGTTCGGCGGCGGCGACCCCATCGACGAGGAGCGCATCGTCCTCAACATGGGCCCGCAACATCCCTCCACGCACGGCGTGCTGCGACTGGTCCTTGAACTCGAGGGCGAAACCGTCACCGACTGCCGCCCGGTCATCGGCTACCTGCACACCGGGATCGAGAAGAACACCGAGTTTCGCACCTGGACCCAGGCCGTGACCTTCCTGACCCGGGCCGACTATGTCGCGCCACTGTCCAACGAGGCGGTGTATTGCCTGGGAGTCGAACGGCTCCTCGGTGTGGAGGTTCCCGAGCGGGCGCAGCTGATTCGGGTGATGCTCCTGGAGATCAACCGGGTCGCCTCGCATTGGGTCTGGCTGGCAACCGGCGGCCTGGAGATCGGTGCGCTGACCGCGATGACCAACGGATTCCGCGCCCGGGAGCGATGCCTCGACGTACTCGAGCTCGTTACCGGACTGCGGATGAATCATGCGTACATCCGTCCCGGTGGGGTGGCTCAGGACCTGCCGGATGGCACCGAGGCGAAGGTCCGGGACTGGCTGGTCGAGACGCGCAAGGAATTGGACGGCGTCGAGAAGCTGCTGCGAGGACAGCCGATCTGGGTGAATCGGCTCAAGGACGTCGGTTGGCTCGGCGTCGAGGGCTGCCTCGCCCTGGGCGTGACCGGCCCGCTGTTGCGCGCGGCCGGTCTGCCCTGGGATCTGCGCAAGACGATTCCCTACCTCGGCTACGAGACGTTCGACTTCGAGGTGCCGACCGACGATCGGGGTGATTGCTGGTCCCGGTTCGTCGTGCGCGTCGCCGAGATGCATGAGTCACTGAAGATCGTCGAGCAGGCGCTGGACCGATTGGCACCCGGACCCACCGTGATCGACGACCCCAAGATCGCCTGGCCGGCCAAGCTCGCGCTCGGCCCGGACGGGCTGGGCACCTCGCTGGAGCACGTGCAAAAGATCATGGCCGGTTCCATGGAGGCCTTGATCCACCACTTCAAGCTGGTTACCGAGGGCTTCCGAGTACCGCCGGGTCAGGTCCACCAGGCTGTAGAGGCACCTCGAGGAGAACTCGGCTGCCACATCGTCAGCGACGGCGGCACCCGCCCATTCCGCATCCATCTGCGCGAGCCCTCGTTCATCAACCTTCAGGCCACCGCCGCGCTGGCGGTAGGCGGCCTGATCGCGGACGTGATCGCCTCGGTGGCCTCGATCGATCCCGTGATGGGTGGGTGCGACCGATGACGGAGACCAGGCCGGCGAGCTTCCGGACGTCGGTGATGAACATCGATCGCCCGGGTGATCCGAGCGTCTTCGGCGACGACGTCCGCGCGGCCGCGGCCGAGATCATCGCGCGGTACCCGGCCGGTCAGGCCCGCTCGGCGCTCCTTCCGATGCTGCATCTCATGCAGTCCGAGCAGGGCTACGTCACGCCGGATGGCATCGCGTTCTGCGCCGAGATGTTCGACCTCACCAAGGCACAGGTGGCCGCGGTCGTCACCTTCTACACGATGTTCAAGCGCAGCCCCACCGGCGAATTCCTCCTCAGCGTGTGCCGGAACCCGTTGTGCGGGCTGCTGGGTGGCGATGACATCTACGCTGCCCTGTCCGAGGCGCTCGGCATCGGCATGAACGAGACGACCGCCGACGGCACCATCACCTTGGAACACGCGGAATGCCTCGCCGCCTGCGACTACGCCCCTGTCGTGACCGTCAACTACGAGTTCTTCGACAACCAAACCGTCGGCTCGGCGATGGCGTTGGTGGCAAGCTTGCGGGCGGGTGAGCGGCCGACGCCCACGCGGGGCGCACCCTTGTGCTCCTTCCGCGAGATCGAGCGACTCATCGCCGGATTCCCCGACCCGAGGGCGGACGCCCTGGAGTGGGAGGCCACCGGAGCACCGACCGAGGCCGGCGTGCGGCTGGCTCTCGAACGGGACGAGTCAGCACCCTCCTACGCGAATCGCGCCGAGGACACGTTGGCACGGCCCGGTACCGAGGCCCTTGGTCAGCCGACAAGCGCCCATGATGCGCCGCTGACCACTTCTGCGTCGGACTCAGGGAACCCCGCACCGCCCGCTGGGCAGAAGGAGGGTTGACGTGCCGCTAACTCCGGTGCTCACGAAGCGGTTCGGGACCAACCAGCCGTGGAAGATCGCCAACTACGAGGCGCTGGACGGCTACACGGCGCTGCGGGTTGCCCTCACGCAGAACCCCGATTCGCTGATCGAAACCGTGCGAAACTCCAACCTCCGCGGCCGTGGCGGCGCCGGCTTTCCGACCGGCATGAAGTGGGCCTTCATCCCACAGGCCAAGCCCGGTGAGCCGGTCAAGCCCCACTACGTCGTGGTCAACGCCGACGAGGGCGAACCGGGAACATGCCGCGATCTGCCCCTGATGATGAACGACCCGCACTCGATGATCGAGGGCATCATCATCGCCTGCTATGCGGTGCGGGCGGAACACGCATTCATCTACATCCGCGGCGAGGCCGTACATGCGATCCGGCGGGTGCTCGCCGCAGTGCGGGAGGCGTACGAGCGCGGGTACGTGGGGCGCAACATCCTCGGCTCCGGCTTCGACTGTGAAATCACCGTGCACTGCGGCGCCGGCGCCTATATCTGCGGCGAGGAGACGGCGCTGCTCGACTCCCTGGAGGGCAAGCGAGGCCAGCCTCGCCTCAAGCCGCCCTTCCCAGCCACGAACGGCCTCTACGACGCGCCAACCGTCGTCAACAATGTCGGCAGCCTGGCCAGCGTTCCGTACATCGTCTTGGGTGGGTCGGACTGGTTCAAGCTCATGGGTCCTGAGGGTTCACCCGGCCCGTGCATCTACTCGTTGTCCGGACGCATCGTTCGGCCGGGTCAGTACGAGGCCCCGATGGGAACTACCCTCCGCGAGCTGATCGACATGGCCGGTGGGATGAGCCGCGGCAAGCCGCTCAAGTTCTGGACGCCGGGCGGCTCGTCCACACCCCTGTTCACCGCCGAGCACCTCGATGTGCCACTCGACTTCGATTCGACCGTCAAGGCCGGATCCATGCTCGGCACGTCGGCGATGATGATTTTCGACGAAGGCGATAGCGTCGTGCGTGCCGTCCTGAAGTGGACGCAGTTCTACGAGCACGAGTCCTGCGGCAAGTGCACGCCGTGTCGCGAGGGCACCTACTGGCTGGCTCAGATCCTCGAACGGCTCCTCCACGGCGGAGGCACCGAGGAGGACCTGGACACCTTGCTCGATGCGAGCGACAACATCCTTGGTCGCTCGTTCTGCGCGCTCGGCGACGGCGCGGCGAGCCCGGTCATGTCGTCGATTCAGTACTTCCGGAACGAGTACCTCGACCTCATCGCCGGTGCAGCCGCTCCCGCCGACGAGACCCCCGCCCTCGCAGGAGCTCACTGACATGACCCTTGCGCCACAGCGGCCGGCCCGCGCCGAGGATTTGATCACGGTCACGATCGATGACGTGGAGGTTTCAGTGCCTAAGGGCACTCTGATCATTCGCGCCGCCGAGGAAATAGGCATCCAGATCCCCCGCTTCTGTGATCACCCGTTGCTCGATCCGGCCGGCGCCTGCCGCCAGTGCCTTATCGAGGTCACCGACATGGGCAACGGCCGGGGCATGCCCAAGCCGGCCGCGGCCTGCACCACGACCGTCATGCCCGGCATGGTCGTCAAGACCCAGCTCACCTCGCCGGTTGCCGACAAGGCGCAGCAAGGCGTCATGGAGATGCTCCTGATCAACCACCCGCTGGACTGTCCCATCTGCGATAAGGGTGGCGAGTGCCCGCTGCAGAACCAGGCGATGAGCAACGGTCGGGCTGACACCCGATTCCACGATGTCAAGCGGACCTTCCCGAAGCCGATCGCGATCTCGAGCAACGTGCTGCTCGACCGAGAACGGTGCGTGCTCTGTCAGCGCTGCACCCGCTTCTCCTCCCAAATTGCGGGTGACCCATTCATCGACCTGCTCGAGCGCGGCGTCCAGCAGCAAATCGGCACATCCGACGAGGAGCCGTTCCAGTCCTATTTCTCCGGCAACACCGTGCAGATCTGTCCGGTGGGCGCCCTGACCGGCGCCTCCTACCGCTTCCGAGCCCGCCCGTTCGACCTCATGAGTACCGACACCGTCTGCGAACATTGCTCGTCCGGCTGCGCCCTGCGAAACGACTGGCGACGTAGCACGATTACCCGGCGCCTGGCCAGCGACGACCCCGACGTCAACGAGGAATGGAGCTGCGACAAGGGCCGATGGGCGTTCCACAATGCAACGCAACCCGATCGTCTGACGACGCCGTTGGTGCGAGACGAATCCGGCGGCCTGGTGCCGGCGAGCTGGCCCGAGGCACTGGAGCGGGCCGCTACCGGCCTGTCCGAGGCTCTCGACAACGGCGGGGTCGGAGTGCTTCCCGGCGGGCGCCTGACCGAGGAAGACGCGTATGCGTATGCCAAATTCGCCCGGGTCGCGCTCGGCACGAACGACATCGATTTCCGCGCTCGGCCGGGGAGCACGGAGGAATTGGCCTTCCTCGGCGCGCAGGTGGCCGGGACCACGCCGGACCACGTTTCGTACGCGACGCTCGAGGCGGCGCCGACCGTTTTGCTCGCCGGGCTCGAACCGGAGGAAGAGAGCCCGATCGTCTTCTTGCGATTGCGCAAGTCGACTCGGCTGGGACGCGCTCGAGTCCACTCCATCGCGCCGTTCGCTTCGCATGGGCTCATCAAGCTCGACGGCACGCTCATTCAGGTTCGGCCCGGTGAGGAGGCCGAGGCGCTACTGGCCCCGGACAGCCCGTTGCGCGATGAGCTGAGCCGCGACGGCTCGGTGATTCTGGTTGGTGAGCGGCTGGCGACGGCACCTGGGGCGCTGTCCGCGGCCGCGGCGTTGGCCGAGCGCACCGGTGCGCGCCTGGCTTGGGTGCCGCGGCGCGCTGGTGAGCGGGGCGCTGTCGACTCCGGGGCGGTGCCCACGTTGCTACCTGGCGGCCGTCCGGTCAGTGACGACAAGTCACGGATCGAGATCGAGCGGGCCTGGGCCGCGAGTGTGCCTACTGCGCCGGGACGCGATCTTTCTCGGATTCTGGCCGCCGCTCGAGACGGCGAGCTGGCCGCTCTGGTCGTCGGCGGCCTCGATCCCGATGACCTCCCGGATCCTGCCCTCGCGGCCGAGACATGGGAAAGGGTCGGTTTCCTGGTGAGCCTCGAGGTGCGGGCAAGTGCGGTCACCGAACGGGCTGACGTCGTCCTCCCAGTCGCGCCGCCGGCTGAGAAGTCTGGTAGCTACGTCACCTGGGAAGGGCGGCGGCGTCCGTTCGAGTCGACGCTGACCGGCACCGGTGCGTTGGCGGACGGCCGGGTGCTCCACACCCTGGCCGAGGAGTTGGACGTCGACCTGCGAATCCCGACAACTCAAGCGGCGCGCGACGAGATCGACCGAATCGGCGTCACCAAGGCGCGGCCCTCCATGCCGCCACCGCCGACCCGGCGAGGATCGGCTGTGCAGAACGGCACCGTCCTGGCGACTTGGCACGAGCTGCTCGACGCCGGGCGGATGTCGGACGGCGACGAAAACCTGGCTGGTACGGCGAAGCCGGCCCGGGCGCTGATCTCCGCGACCACGGCCGCGCGCGCCGGGGTCGCCGACGGCCAACTGCTGACGGTCTCGACCGAGCGCGGCGCCGTCACCGTCCCGGCCGAGATCGCCGATCTGCCCGACGACGTCGTGTGGTTGCCGACCAATGCGCGCGGTTGCGCGGTACGGTCCAGCCTCGGGGCCGTCGCCGGAGACGCGGTGACAATTCGCCCGGCTGGCGCCGTCGCGATGTCCCAAGGAGGTGCACAGTGACACCCGACGTGCCGGGTTTCGGAGGTACCCCGTTCTGGATCGTCCTGATCAAGGTCGTTGGCGTCTTCGTGTTCCTCGTGGTGATGACGCTGTTCGCGATCGTGTTCGAACGCAAGGTCGTCGGCCGCATGCAGAACCGGATCGGCCCGAACCGGACCGGCCCATGGGGCACGCTGCAGTCCCTCGCGGACGGCATGAAGCTGGCCTTCAAAGAGGAGATCATTCCGGTTCTCGCTGACAAGCCGGTCTACTTCTTGGCGCCGATCCTGTCCGCCGTGCCGGCCTTCCTGGCGTTCTCCGTCATCCCGTTCGGCCCGGTGGTCTCGATGTTCGGCCACGAGACCCCATTGCAGCTGACCGACCTGCCGGTCGGCGTGCTCGTCGTGTTTGCCTGCTCCTCGCTCGGTGTCTACGGCATCGTGCTGGCCGGCTGGGCATCCGGATCGACTTACCCGCTGCTCGGTTCGCTGCGCAGCGCGGCCCAGATGATCTCCTACGAAGTGGCGATGGGCCTTTCGTTCGTTGCCGTGTTCCTGTTCGCAGGCACGATGTCGACCTCACGAATCGTGTTCGAACAGCGGCATCTGTGGAACGTCATTCCGCTTGTTGTGTCCTTCCTCGTGTACGCGGTCGCCGTCGTCGGTGAGACCAACCGCGCGCCATTTGATCTGGCGGAAGCCGAGTCCGAGTTGGTCGGCGGATTCCATACCGAGTACTCGTCCTTCAAGTTCGCGATGTTCTACCTGGCCGAGTACATCAACATGGTGACGGTGTCGGCGCTCGCGACGACGTTGTTCCTCGGCGGATGGCGGGCTCCGTGGCCGCTCTCGTTGTGGGACGGCGCGAACTCCGGATGGTGGCCGCTTCTGTGGTTCACGGCCAAGGTCGTGCTGTGCATCTTCGTCTTCGTCTGGCTGCGGGGCACGCTGCCGCGCCTGCGTTACGACCAGTTCATGCAGTTCGGCTGGAAGGTGTTGCTGCCGATCAACCTGGCCTGGATCCTCGCTGTCGCCGCGATCCGAGTGCTCAACGACCGGGGCTGGCCAGCATGGAAGTCGACCTTCGTCGTGGTCGTACCCGCGCTGCTCATCATCCTGGCAGTGTTCACGATCATCGACATCTCCAATACGCGGCGCCAGGCCGAGCTGGAGGCGGCCGACGAAACCGAGGCCAAGCTCGCACCGGCGTTCCCGATCCCGCCGCTGGATCTGCGGATTCCTGAGTCGCCACGTCCGCGTGACCGGGTACCCGCTGGCGTGACCGCGGGGCGGGGAGAGTTACCCGAGGGAGAGAACCAGGATGGCTGACGCGCGGAGTGGGCCTGGCACCAGCGAGCCGAGCGGCACCATCGCCGGGTTCGCCAAGGGCTTCGGGCTGACTTTCTCGACAATGTTCAAGCACGTCTATACCCAGCAGTATCCCTTCGACATCTATCCGACCGCTCCTCGTTATCACGGCCGTCACGTGCTCAATCGGCATCCCGACGGACTGGAGAAGTGCGTCGGCTGCGAGTTGTGCGCGTGGGCATGCCCGGCTGACGCGATCTATGTCGAGGGTGGCGACAACACCGACACCGAGCGGTACTCGCCGGGTGAGCGATACGGCAAGGATTATCAGATCAACTACCTGCGCTGTATCTTCTGCGGTCTGTGCATCGAGGCCTGTCCGACCAGGTCCCTCACGATGAGCAACGAGTACGAGCTGGCCCTCGACGACCGGCAGCAGTTGATCTACACGAAGGAGCAGCTGATGGCGCCACTGCTTCCCGGCATGGAGGCGCCGCCGCATCCTATGCGCCTCGGCGACAACGAGAAGGACTATTACGTCGTCGAGTCCCAGGCTCCGTTGCAGCAGGGGCCTCCGCAGAGTGCCGCCAACGTCGCCGGCCGGCCCATCACCGGACGGGCCATCGAGGTCGGACGGCACCACGGATGAACCAGCCCACTAGGGCGTGTCCCGCAATCCCACGCTCTGCTGCGCGGCGCTCGGATCAGCACCTGGCCGCGTTGTCGTCCTCGGCAGTGGCTCCGCCACAGCTCTCGTCCTCCGCCTTGCCAGCCGTCGCCCGACCGCCGCTCGCGACGAGCAGGGATCGCGGGACACGCCCTCACGGCTTGGCTCCGCGCGTCAGTTGGCCGAGAGCTCTCGCTACGGTAGGCCTTTGCCCGATACCCCAGATGTGGGGAGAGCCATGATGAGTGCATCGGTCGCGGTTGCGTCGGGACCGCTCATGACCGGCAATGTTCCGCTCGGCGAGGCGATCGCGTTCTGGATTCTCGGGCCGCTTTCGTTGGCTGGCGGCATCGGCATGGTGCTGTTCCGCAATGCTGTGCATTCCGCGCTGTCTCTCGCGGGCACCATGATGTGCCTCGGCGCGATGTACATTGTCGAGCAGGGCCCCTTCATCGGGCTGGTGCAGATCATCGTCTACACCGGCGCCATCATGATCTTGTTCCTGTTCGTGCTGATGCTCGTCGGACGAGACTCCTCCGACTCGCTTGTCGAGGTGCTACGCGGCCAGCGCTGGGCCGCCCTGCTAGGCGGCATCGCATTTGCTTTGCTGGTGGCGCTGACGCTCGGCCGGTCGTTCACCGACACGACGCCGGCGAACCTGCAGACGGCCAACAGCGGCGGTACCAACGTCAACTCGCTCGCTGCTTTGATCTTCACCAAGTATCTCTTCGCGTTCGAGCTCACGTCCGCCCTGCTCATCGTCGCGGCTGTCGGCGCGATGATTCTCGCCCACATCGAGCGCGACGGCCCAAAGCCAACGCAGAAATCCACCGCGCGCGAGCGGATCCGCTCCGGTCGGCCCCAGCCGCTACCGGGCCCCGGGGTGCTCTCCTCGAGTACCGCCATCGGCACTCCGGCGCTGCTGCCTGATGGTTCCGCGTCGGCGGAATCGGTCATGTCCTCCACCCCTGGGGGGCGCGAGCGCCCAGAACAAAGGTCGCTCCCGTCCTCGGAGGGCACGCGATGAATCCGACCTACTATCTCGTCCTGTCCGCGGCGCTCTTCACGATCGGCATGGTCGGCGTGCTGATCCGGCGCAACGCCATCGTCGTTTTCATGTGCATCGAGCTGATGCTCAACGCCGTAAACCTCACGCTGATCACGTTCTCCCGCATCAACGGAACGCTCGACGGGCAGGTGATCGCGTTCTTCGTGATGGTGGTCGCCGCTGCCGAGGTCGTGATCGGCCTCGCGATCATCATGTCCATCTTCCGGACCCGGCGATCGGCCTCGATCGATGACGCCAACTTGCTGAAGTACTAGGAGGGCACTGAACATGGGTCGCCCCGCTGCGCATCGGCACCCCTCCGCCTTGCATCTCGCCCATCTAGCCGCCGCTCGCGACGAGCAGCATCGTTCCGTCCCCTCCTAGGAGCGTCCTTTCATGACGACCGCGCATGGTCTGCAGTCGATCGCCTGGTTGCTCGTCGTCGTCCCCGCCACCTCCGCCGCGATCCTGCTGTTGGGCGGAAAGTACGTGAACCGGTGGGGTCACTGGCTTGGCGCTCTCGTCCCGGCGGCGCTGTTCGTCTACAGCGTCGCCCTGTTCTTCTCGGTAAAGGCTGAGAGCAACCGCGAGGTCAGCCTTCAGCTGTACAAGTGGATTCCGGTGGGAAGCTTCCAGATCAACGTCGGCTTCCTGATTGATCCGCTCTCACTGGTCTTCGTCTTGCTCATCACGGGCGTCGGCGGTCTGATCCACATCTACTCCCTCGGTTACATGGAGCATGACGAGGGCCGGCGGCGGTTCTTCGGGCAGTTCAACTTGTTCATCGCCGCCATGCTGTTGTTGGTTCTGGCGGACAACTACCTCGTGCTTTATGTCGGCTGGGAAGGCGTCGGCCTCGCGTCGTATCTGTTGATCGGCTTCTACTACAACCGCCCAACAGCGGCGACGGCGGCCAAGAAGGCCTTCATCGCGAACCGGGTCGGCGACGTCGGTCTGTCAATCGGGATCATGATCATGTTCGCCTACTTCGGCACCACGTCGTTCGCCGGCGTGTTCGCGAGCATGACCGGGGCCAGCAGCGGCGTCGCGACTGCCCTTGGGTTCATGCTCCTGCTGGGTGCGTGCGGCAAGTCAGGCCAGTTCCCGCTGCAGACATGGTTGCCGGACGCCATGGAGGGTCCGACGCCGGTGTCGGCCCTGATCCATGCCGCGACCATGGTCACCGCCGGCGTCTACCTCATCGCGCGGTCCAATCCGATCTTCAACGCCTCGCAGTCCGCTCGCACTGCGGTGATGGTCGTCGGCGCGATCACCTTGCTTTACGGGTGTATCTGCGCCTTCGGCCAGGACGACCTGAAACGGGTGCTCGCGTATTCGACGGTCAGCCAAATCGGCTACATGTTCCTCGCCGTTGGGCTGGGCCAGGGTGGGTATACCTACGGCATCATCCACCTGCTCGGCCATGGCTTCTTCAAGGCCGCCCTGTTCCTCTCCGCCGGCGCGATCATGCATGCCATGAACGACCGCATCAACATGCGAAGATTCGGTGGCCTGTCCAGGGTCATGCCGATCACCTTCTTTACGTTCCTGTGCGGATATCTCGCCATCATCGGGTTCCCATTCGCCACGGGTTACTACACCAAAGACAAGATCATCGAGGCGACGTTCGACAAGGGTGGCACATCCGGCGTGCTGCTCGGCTGCGTCGGGCTCCTTGGAGCCGGCCTGACGGCGTTCTACATGACGCGCGCCCTCGTGATGACATTCTTCGGCGAGCGTCGCTGGGAGGACGACGTGCACCCGCACGAGGCCAAACCGGTCATGACGGTGCCGATGGTCATCCTGGGCATTTTGTCGCTGGTGGGCGGATTCCTGCTCACCGTCAACGACGGTGTGCAGAACTGGCTGGAGTCCTCGCTCGGCCCGACGATCGAGGCCGGCGCGCACCCGGTCAATCAGGCGCTACTCATCACGGTCACGTTGATCATCGTCGCGCTCGGCGTCGCCGCGGCGTGGGAGATCTTCGCGCGGCACCCGGTTCCGGTCGTGCAGCCGGCGGGGTCTCCGGTGACGGTTGCGGTACGCCACAACCTCTATGCCGACGCCTTCAACGAGTCGGTCTTGATGCGCCCCGGCCAATGGACGACTCGGGCGCTGGTGTTCCTCGACAACCGGGGAGTCGATGGCGTCGTGAACGGCGTGGCGGCCGGACTCGGCGGTACGTCCTCCCGAGTAAGACGATGGCAAACCGGATTCGTGCGTAGCTATGCGCTGTCGATGCTCGGCGGCTCGATCGCCGTCGTGGCGGTGCTGCTGGCGGTGAGATTCGTATGAGCGCCTGGGCGATTCATGACACCACCGGATTCCCGCGCCGTGATGCTGGACAGGCGGTGGCGTGATGCACAGCTTCGCTCTCGTCGGCCTGCTGCTCGTGCCGCTCGTCGGATCGCTGATCGTGTTCGGTCTGCCGAAGCGCGATACCACGTTGATCAAGTGGTTCACCTTGGCCGTGACTCTGATCGACGTCGTCTACGTCATCGTGCTCGGCGCAACGTTCGACACCGGTGCTGGCGCCGCGCGGTTCCAGTTCGTCGGGAGCTGGACCTGGATCAAGGCATTCGGCGTCGATATCTCCTTCGGCGTCGACGGTATTGCCATGGTCCTTGTCGCGATGGCGGTAGTTCTTGTCCCAGCCGTTGTGCTGGCATCGTGGAACTCGTTCGACACGCAGTCCGACGCCGAGGAGCTCAACGAAAAGCCGCGTAGCGTTCGAACGTACTTCGGCTTGGTGTTGCTGCTCGAGTTCTTCATGATCGGCGTATTCATCAGCACCGACGTCTTCCTGTTCTACGTGTTCTTCGAGGCGATGCTCGTGCCGATGTACTTCATCATCGGCAGCTTCGGCGGCCCGCGCCGCCAGTACGCCGCGATGAAGTTCTTCCTGTACTCGCTGGTCGGTGGCCTCCTGATGTTGGCCGCAGTGATCGGGGTGTACGTGACCTCCGGCACCGGGACGTTCTCGTTCTCCGCGCTGATCGGCCACGTGCCGAGCGGCGCCACGCAAAAATGGCTGTTCCTCGGTTTCTTCATCGCGTTTGCGATCAAGGCACCCCTGGTGCCGTTCCACACGTGGCTGCCGGACGCGGGCGCCGAGGCACCCATCGGCGGTGCGGTGCTGCTTGTCGGCGTGCTCGACAAGGTAGGTACGTTCGGCTTCCTGCGGTACTGCCTGCCGTTGTTCCCGGAGGCGTCGCGGTACTTCGCGCCTATGGTGCTGATTCTCTCGGTCATCGGAATCCTTTACGCGGGGTTCCTCGCGATCGGTCAGCGAGACATGAAACGCCTGGTCGCTTACACGTCAGTGGCGCACTTCGGATTCATCGGCATCGGCATATTCGCCTTCACCACACAGGGCGGTACCGGAGCCGTCCTCTACATGGTGAACCATGCCTTCTCGACCGGGGCGCTGTTCCTCGTCGTCGGCATCCTGATCACGCGCGGGAAGTCCCGCCTGGTGGCCGACTACGGCGGCGCAGCGAGAGTTACTCCTATTCTGGGCGGGCTTTTCCTGCTCGCTGGCCTGTCCGCACTCGCGCTGCCCGGCATGAGTACGTTCGTCAGCGAGTTCCTGGTTCTGGTGGGCACTTTCACGCGGCACAAGGGGCTGGCCATCCTCGCGACCACCGGAATCATTCTTGCCGCGTTGTACGTGCTGATCCTCTACCAACGCACCATGCAAGGCGTGGTGAGTGAGAAGGTCCGCAAATTTAAGGACATCAACCTGCGCGAGGCCTTCGCGGTCGCCCCTCTCATCGTGTTGATTCTGTTCCTGGGGATCTACCCGAAGCCCGTCATCGACGTGATCAATCCGGCGATCAGGGACACGCTCGCGAACGTCGGTCAGGTCGATCCGGCGCCCGCATCCGGCACCGCAGTGGGAGGACAGAAGTGACTCTCGCCGCCGCTCCGGCGCAGCTGAATGCGCCCTCGATCGCCTACCACGCGTTGTGGCCGATTTTCATCGTGCTCGGCGTCGCGTGCGTCGGAGTGCTGATCGAGGCGTTCGTCCCGCGCGCCGAGCGATACGCCACGCAACTGGGCCTGAGCATTGCGGGCTTGGTGGCTGCGTTCATTGCCGTGATTCTGCTGCGCGGCACGTCATTGACCACCGTGGCCGGTGCGCTGGCGATTGACGGCACCGGACTGTTCCTCCAAGGCTCCATCCTCGTCATGGCCATTCTGGCCGTGCTTCTCATCGGCGAGCGATCACTCGAGCGCAGTCCGATCGTGGCGCAGGCTGCAGTCGTCGTGGGATCCTCGCGGGACCGGGAACTGGCTCGTAGCGGCCGGATCCAGACCGAGGTCTTTCCGCTCGCGATGTTCGCCGTCGGCGGCATGCTGATCTTCCCGGTCTCGAACAACCTGCTCCTCATGTTCGTCGCCCTCGAGGTGTTGTCTCTGCCCCTTTACCTGATGGCCGGTATGGCGCGGCACCGCAGGCTGTTGTCGCAGGAAGCCGCCATGAAGTACTTCCTGCTCGGCGCGTTCGCTTCGGCGTTCTTCCTGTACGGAATCGCCTTGCTTTACGGGTATGCGAACTCGGTCGACCTCTCCGCGATCCTGGCGGCCGCCTCCACGTCGAACAAGCCCGATGCCCTGCTCTATCTCGGGCTCGCCCTGCTCGTCGTGGGGTTGTTCTTCAAGGCCAGCGTCGCGCCGTTCCATACCTGGACGCCCGACGTCTATGAAGGATCACCCACCGCCGTTACCGCATTCATGGCGTCGTGCACGAAGGTCGCGGCGTTCGGCGCGATCATCCGAGTTCTCTACGTGGGTTTCGCATCGACCAAGTGGGACTGGCGCCCCATCATCTGGGCCGTCGCAATAACGTCAATGGTCGTGGGCGCTGTCTTCGCGCTGACCCAGACGAACATGAAGCGGATCCTCGCCTACTCCTCGATTGCCCACGCTGGGTTCATCCTGGTCGGCATCGTGGCAGTGACCCGGGAGGCCATAGCAAGCACGCTCTTCTACCTTGTGACGTATGGGCTTGCCACGATCGCCGCGTTCGGTCTTGTCACCCTAGTTCGTGATGCCAACGGCGAGGCGGTCCAGCTGTCGCAGTGGGCCGGGTTGGGTCGCAAGGGTCCTGTCGTGGCACCGCTGATGACGATTCTGTTGCTGTCGATGGCGGGCATTCCGCTGACGGCCGGTTTCATCGGCAAGTTCTACGTATTCCGCGCGGCTTACCACGACGCCGCGCCGCTTGTTGTCATCGCCCTTTTGTCCTCGGCCGTCGCAGCATTCTTCTATCTGCGCATCATCGTGCTGATGTTCTTCGCGGAGCCGCCGGAGAATGGCCCGACGATCACGATTCCGTCGCCGCTGACCACCATCGCGCTCACCCTCGCGGCAGCTGTCACCATCTGGCTCGGCCTCTTCCCCCAGCCGATCCTCGACCTGGCCAACAACGCGGCGCACCTGCAGACGGTGTTACCGGGGTGAGTCCGGCCCCCATCGGCGTCGTTTTCGAGGACGCCGAGCTGGAGCGTTCGGTTCGGTCCGGACTGGACGAGGTCGAGACTGGCCTGCGGACTGCCGTTCGCTCCGATAACGAGATCCTTGATATTTCCGCGCGTCACCTGGTCGACGCCGGCGGGAAGCGGTTCCGTCCGCTGCTCACCCTGCTGTCGAGCCACTTCGGCGACCCGAGCGCTCCGGAGATCATCACGGCCGGAGTGGTGGTCGAGCTGACCCATCTCGCGACGCTGTACCACGACGACGTCATGGATGAGGCGGTCGTGCGACGCGGTGCGGCCTCAGCTAACGCCCGGTGGGGAAACACCGTCGCGATCCTGACCGGGGACTTCCTGTTCGCCCGCGCATCCGATCTGCTCGCTGACCTCGGTCCAGCGGCGGTCCGGCTGCAGGCCCGAACCTTCGAGCGGCTGGTCGCCGGCCAGATCCGCGAAACCGTCGGGCCGGGGGACACCAACCCGATCACGCACTACCTGCAGGTGCTTGCCGACAAGACCGGATCATTGATCGCCACGTCGGCCCAGTTCGGCGCCGAGTTCGCTCGCGTTGACCCGCCAGTCGTCGACGTGTTGCGCCGCTTCGGGGAACAGATCGGAGTGGCTTTCCAGATCTCTGACGACATCCTCGACATCGCCTCCGAGTCAACCGAATCGGGCAAGACGCCGGGGACGGATCTGCGCGAGGGCATCCGTACCCTGCCGGTGTTGTATGCATTGCGGTCCGAGGATCCGGACGATGCCCGGCTGCGCGAGCTGGTTTCCGGTCCGCTGGTTGACGATTCTCTTCATGCTGAGGCGTTGGAGCTACTGCGCGTTTCACCCGGCGTGAACGAGGCGCGACGCACCCTTCAGAGCTACGCCGACGCCAGTCGAGCCATGCTGGCTGGGCTACCCGCCCGGCCAGCCCGGGATGCTCTGGAGGCATTGACCGACGTGGTGGTGGCCCGCACGAGCTGAGTTGGCGTTTGGTGGCTAGCCGATCACATCCAGGGACCGAGTTCTGGCAGCGCAGTCATGGCGTCGCCGACGGTGGCCGTTCGTCCGGTGAGCCAGGCCAGTACGGCCCAATCCGGACCGCGCACGTCGACCGGATCCTCGGGCGGATCCTGGCCCGGTACGACCCATTCGCGGCCGACCAGCTCCGGGTTGAGCGACCCGTCAGCTGTCACCTCCAGCCGAAGCGGTCCGCGGGCGCGATCCGGCAGTCGATCAGCGAGCCGGGGGAGGAGGAGCGCGACGAAATCGGCCGGCCACTGGTCCGCGGTGTACCCGGAATCCGCATCGACCCGGTGCACCTCGACCTCCTGCCACCGCGCTCTGATCCAGCTGCGGCTGGGACGCCTGTCTGCGGTCGCGTTCCAGGCATCCGCATCGGCGACCGCGCCGAACACCCGATCGAGCCGGTCGGCCGATTCGCGAACGTCGGCCAGCTGTTCGAGCACGGGGCGTCCGGCGCCGGCTTCGATGTCGGCCGCCCGGCCTTCGGGGCCGTTCGGATAGCGCTTGACAATTTCTCCGCGTAACGCGCCGGACAATGCCCGCGCGATACTGTCCGCGTTGCGGGCGATGTGCGTCAACACGTGACCCCGGGTCCAGTTCGGCAAGGCGATTGGCGCGGCCATATCCGCGTCGGCCCAGCGCTGAGCGTCGAAGTCGGCGATCATCGCGGACGTTGATGCGCGCATCGCCGTAAGCCGAGTGGACAGATCTGCGGATGTCACGGCCGCCATGTTGCCCTAGCGACCGGTAATCGGCCAGGATTCCAGCTCCGTGTAGGTCGGCTTCGGACCGAGTTGGCTCCGGACCAGGCTCACCCGATCCATGGGCCACGCCGGTCCGGCGTAAGACGCGAGCGCCTCTGCCCAGGGCCCCAAGTCAGCACCGGGGCGGCCACGCGCGACGGTGAGATGGGGATGGAAACGGCGATCTTCCACCTCTATGCCGGTGCGTCGCGCGGCTGCTGCGGTGTGGGTGGCCAGCTCGGTCAGAGGGACCACATCGCCGGCGACGCCCACCCAGAGGACGCCCCGGCCGAATCGCCCGGCGCCCGTCAGCTGGAGCTCGGTAGGAGCGGCTCGCCGGGCGCGCCGGCCCAGGCCGGCCCGTAGTCGCGGCACGGTGGCATCGTCGACCTCGCCGAGGAACGCGAGCGTGACGTGCCAACGGTTAGCGGGCAGCCATCGCGGTGCTGTGCCGTCCACGTGCAGCGCCGAGACCGCCGACGCCAGATCGGCAACTGCTGGCGCTGACGGCCACACCGCAACGAAGAGCCGCACCCGGTCATCCTTCCGGCTTGCCCGTCACGCGCTAGACCTGGACCGGACCGGCACGGGCTCGGCTTCGGACTGGCTCGGCCGGAGCACGCCGGCGTTGGCGCCGTATCGCGTCCACGGTGAGAACAATCAGCGCGATCCACACGAGTGTGAAGCCGACCCACCGGACGGGAGGCATCGGCTCGTGGTCGATGCCGACGCCGACCGCGAACTGCAGTACCGGCGCCAGGTATTGCAGAAGGCCGACAGTCGACAGGCGCAGTCGGCGAGTGGCGGCGGCGAAGAACAGAAGTGGAATGGCGGTCACGACGCCAGTCGTGGCGAGGAGTGCCGTGTTGCCGCCGCCGTTGTGCGCGAAGACCAGCGAGCCTTGCAGCTGCAGCACGAGCAGCACGGTCAAGGCCGGCAGCGCTAGCACACCTGTCTCGACGGCCAGCGATTCCGCCGCCCCCACGGCTGCTCGCTTCTTGAAGTACCCGTACATCCCGAACGACGTCGCCAACACCAGAGCGATCCACGGCAAGCGCCCGTTATCGACGGCAAGAACCACGATGGCGATCGAGGCAATGCCCACGGCCACCCACTGCGGTTTTCGTAACGTCTCGCGCAGCAGGAAGACGCCAAGCAGGACGGTGATCAGTGGATTGATGAAGTAGCCGAGGCTCGTCTCCACAACCTGGCCGGAATTGACGCCCCAGATGTAGGTGCACCAGTTCACACTGATTACCGATGCGGCCAGGATCAGCAACGTGCGCCGATGGCGATCGGCCAGAACCCGCCCCACCGAACGCCACGCTCGCGTGCGCCAGAGCACCAGCGTCACGAACAGAAGTGACCACAAGATCCGATGAGCGAGAATCTCCAGCGGGCTAGCCGGTTCCAACAGCGGCCAATACAGCGGGAATGTTCCCCACAGCAGGTACGCTGCCGCTCCGTAAAGCAGGCCCCGGCGCGTCTCGGCGTCGGTTCCCACCGCGTCGAAGTTACGGCTTCGAGCGGTAGGCGGCTCGGGCCATTGCGGCTCCCGTGGCCTTGTCGAGCCGGCGATCAGGCGATGGTCCAGGCGTCCTTGCCGTGCAGCAACGCATCGAGAGCTGCGGTGTCAGACGCGTCCTTGGTCAAGGTGTGGTCGAGTTGAGCAGCCATCAGCCCGTCATATGTGGGTCGAGCCACGTCCCGGAAGACGCCCATCGGCGCGTAGCGAACGTCATTCGACGACAGCCGTGATAGCGCGAACGCATACGCCGGATCCTCTGCATGGGCGTCGTGACTCACAATGCGGGGATCACCCTCGACGACATCGTCGGCCACTGTGAGCGCGCCGGTCTGTGGGTCGCGGACGACTGCCCTTCGCGCCTCGGTGCCGAAGCGCAGAGGTTGGCCGTGCTGGAGCGGAATGATCCACTCGTCGCGAGTCGCCGGATCCTTGATTATCTCAAACGCGCCGTCGTTGAAGATGTTGCAGTTCTGGTAGATCTCCACGAACGCAGTGCCTTGATGGTGTGCCGCCTCCCGAAGCACAGACGTCAGGTGCTTGCGGTCCGAGTCCAGCGTGCGGGCAACGAACGTGGCCTCGGCACCGAGAGCCAGCGAGACGGGGTTGAACGGGTTGTCCAGCGAGCCAAACGGTGTCGACTTGGTTACCTTGCCCTGCTCGGACGTGGGTGAGTATTGGCCTTTGGTGAGTCCATAAATCCGATTGTTGAACAGCAGGATCTTGAGGTTGACGTTGCGCCGGAGCGCGTGGATCAGGTGGTTGCCGCCGATCGACAGCGC
The DNA here is from genome assembly GCA_963809815.1 of uncultured Actinomycetota bacterium. GTDB lineage: Bacteria > Actinomycetota > Actinomycetes > Mycobacteriales > Jatrophihabitantaceae > CAVVJA01. The sequence goes on along the minus strand of CAWELM010000008.1, from coordinate 4,618 downwards.
GTCGCCGTCGCCGGTGACGACCCATACCGACAGATCCGGCCGCGTCGAGGAGAGCCCGGTCGCGATAGCCGGTGCTCGGCCGTGGATCGAGTGCATGCCGTAGGTGTTCATGTAGTACGGGAATCGGGACGAGCACCCGATGCCGGAGACGAAGACGATGTTGTGCCGAGGAATGCCAAGCTCGGGCATGAATCCTTGGACTGCGGCCAGGATCGCGTAGTCGCCGCACCCCGGGCACCAACGCACTTCCTGGTCGGTCTTGAAGTCCTTGGGCTTGAGGCTAAGCCGGGCGCCCCCCGGGACAACCGGGTCACTCATGAGTCAGCACTCCTTGCAACATCTCGGCGAGGTCCGCCGCTCGGAACGGCATGCCACGGACCTGTGTGACGCTGATGATGTCCACCAAGTATCTCGAACGAATGAGCGTCGCCAGCTGGCCAAGGTTCATCTCCGGCAATACAACCTTGTCATAGCCGGCCAGCACGGTGCCGAGGTTGGACGGGAACGGGTTCAGGTGCCGCAAATGCGCTTGAGCGATGGCGTATCCGGCCCGGCGCACCCGGCGCACTGCTGCGCCGATTGTTCCGTACGTCGATCCCCAGCCGATGACCAGTACCCGCGCATCCCCGTCGGGGTCGTCGACCGTCAGCGGTGGGATCGTGCGAGCAATCCCGTCGACCTTGGCCTGCCGCGTGCGAACCATGAAGTCGTGGTTGTCGGGGTCGTAGGAGATGTTGCCCGTGCGGTCGGCCTTTTCGATGCCGCCCAACCGATGCTCCAGGCCGGGTGTCCCGGGAATCGCCCACGGTCGAGCCAACGTGTCTGGGTCGCGAAGGTACGGCAGGAACGTTCCGTCGGCGCCGTTCGGCTCGGTCGCGAAAGGCACCGAGAGGTTCGGCAGATCCGCGACGTTCGGGACCCGCCAGGGCTCGGAGCCGTTCGCCAGGTATCCATCGGACAGCAGGAACACCGGCGTGCGGTAGCAGAGTGCGATGCGCACCGCCTCGAGCGCGGTTGCGAAACAGTCAGCCGGCGACTGCGCGGCAACGATCGGCACGGGCGCCTCACCGTTGCGGCCGAACATGGCTTGCAGCAGGTCGGACTGTTCGGTCTTGGTCGGCAGTCCGGTCGACGGGCCGCCGCGCTGAATGTCGCAGACGACGAGCGGTATCTCCAGAGAGACTGCGAGGCCGATCGATTCGCCTTTCAGCGCAATCCCGGGTCCGGACGATGACGTGACGGCGAGCGATCCGCCGAAGGCCGCTCCAATCGCGGCGCCGATACCCGCAATCTCGTCCTCGGCCTGGAAGGTGCGTACGCCGAATCGCTTGTGCTTCGACAACTCGTGCAGGATGTCGGACGCCGGCGTGATCGGATAGGCGCCGAGGAACAAGGGCAAGCCGGCCCGCTGGGCCGCGGTGATCAGCCCGTACGACAGAGCCATGTTGCCGGTGATGTTGCGGTACACGCCGGCCGGAAGCGGCGCTGGTTTGACCTCGTAGGCGACTGCGAAGGACTCGGTCGTCTCACCGAAGTTCCAGCCCGCCTTGAACGCGGTGACGTTCGCATCGGCGATGTCGGGCCGGCTGGCGAACTTCTGCCGCAAGAACTGCAGCGTTCCCTCCACCGGCCGCGAGTACATCCACGACAGCAGGCCCAGCGCGTACATGTTCTTGCTCCGGCCGGCGTCTTTCCGCGACAGCGACGTCCCCGCGAGCGCGTCGAGCGTGAGCTGCGTGAGATCCACTGCGTGGACGGTGAACGAGTCCAGCGTGCCGTCCTCGAGCGGGTTGCTCGTCCAGCCGATCCGGGCCAACGCCCGGTCCGTGAAGTCGTGGGTGTCGACGATGATCGTGCCGCCCTTGGGCAGGTCGACGAGGTTTGCCTTCAACGCGGCCGGGTTCATGGCCACCAAGACGTCAGGACGATCGCCGGGCGTCAGGATGTCGTGGTCGGCGAAGTGCAGCTGGAAGGACGAGACCCCAGGCAGGGTGCCGGCGGGAGCACGGATCTCGGCCGGGAAGTTCGGCAACGTCGACAGGTCATTGCCGAAGCTCGCCGTCTCCTGGGTGAAGCGATCACCCGTGAGCTGCATGCCGTCGCCGGAGTCCCCGGCGATCCGAATGACCACACGCTCGAGCTGCTCGACGTTCTTGGACATTTGCGAACGATCGCCTCCGGTTTCCCCAGTTTATGACAACCCCGTCCCGGCAGCGGGTCGCCGGAAAGCGACGGGCCGGCGGCGCCGGTCGGGGAACCGTAATGTCGTCCCGGCGTCGTAAACCCGCCTCATACATCCTACGGAAAACCCCACCGTGCCGGTCGGTGGTGTCCCTCACCGCGCCCCCGTGTCACCCCGATATGCTGCGCTGCCGCAGATGCCACCCTGAGACGCCCCGCCGCTGGGGTGGACATCCACGCCCCTCAGTGGACACCCACGCGGCCCAACGGTGGCGCATTTGCGAGGCCCTGTGGACATCCACGCTGCCTGTGGACAACTCCCGGCTACTCGTCGGGATCGCCGCCTACATTCGTCCTCCACCAGCTCGCGGACTGTCAGGAGGCTCCGGTGAGCACGATCCAGGTCGACCTCGACGGGTTGGCGGTACTCGCCACACGGCTGGCGGACGTGCGGGCGCGGCTTGCGGCCGATGCCGGCAGCGACGTGGCCGGTCGCTGTCCCGACGCACTCGTCTCCGCTGCCCTGCAGGACGTCCAGCAGGACTGGTCGCGCAAGCGCAAACTCATCTGCGGCTACCTTGATGCCGCCAGCTCTGCCGTCCGGCAAGCAGCGGTCGCCTATGCGACGGTGGAGTCCGGGGTCGGCCGCGCTGCCGTCATCGGCGGCGGGCGATGAGGCTGCATGCGAAGCCGCTGGATCTGCCGCTCGGCAGCCCGGTGCTGGCGGCCACGATGTGCGCGGCCCTGGCGTCACCGGCTGGTTACGGCGACGAGTTGCGGGCGATCGCTGCGACGCTGCGTGGTACCGCGGAGGCATTGCGAAGCGCGCTGCGCCAGCTTCGCAGCATTGCCCAGCCTGGCTCGCTCTGGCGCGGCGAGGCGGGCCGCGCCTTCTCGGCCAAGCTGGCCGAGCCGTCCGAGGCCCACCTGGACGAGGTACCAGCCCGATACGACGGGTACGCGGCGGCATTGTCGAGCTATGCGTCCCGGGTCGACGAGGCCCGTCGTGATCTGGCTGCTGCGCAGTCGGCTGCCGCCGACGCAGTGCGTGCGTACGGAGTGATCGTCGCCCGGCCCGGCGCGCCGCCCTCGGCCGCAGTCCGCGACGCCGAGCAGGCGTGCTTGCTCGCAGCGAGCCGGTATCAGCGTGGCTACGACCAGTGGGTCGCGGACGTCAACCGCTGCGTGGATCAGCTCGCCGTCGTCGACACCACCGACCATCTGCACAACCCGCACGGATGGCACGCGGCCGTCGATGCGGCGGCTCGGGTGTTCGGGGATATGTCGACGATCACCGCGGTGCTCGGCGTCGCGGCCCTTGCCGTATGTCCGCCGGCCGCGCCGGTGCTGTTCGCCACGTCGATGGTCACGTCCGGCGTTGCGCTCGGCGCCGACATCGACCGCAGCGTGCAGTTCGGGGAGCACGTCACAACCGCGGACCTCGCGTTCGACGCCTTCGGCGCGTTGCCGCTCGCCGGGGCGGCACGTGGCATGCGGTCCGCCGTACGAGCCGCCACGCATGCGCCGGCTGGCGCAAGCCAGGCTGGGGTCGCCATGCGCGCCTATGGTCGAACGCTCGGCCGGGCGTACCGGAACGACCTGTGGCGGGAGCCAATGCAGGCAGTGCAAGAGACCAAGGCCGCGGCCGGCGGTGCGCTCCGACCGGCGACTCGGCCTATGGCGGCGCGCTTCCGAGACAACCTCGACGAGGTGGGTTCGGTCGGCGCATCGTGTGTGCGAGACACGGTCGACCATCGCGACGAGGGGTACGCCCGCGCGGCCGTGCGTAGCCCGGCCCGCGTCGCCTGGACTCCGGTCGCGGACTTGGCCGGCTAAAACGGCCCAGGGTCGCCTGGGCCCGACCGCGAATGTGGCCAGCCGATCGGCTCGTGCCGCCTGGACCCGAGCCGCGGATGTGGCCAACTGCCCCGGCTCGGGCGGCGTGGACCCCGGTCGCGGACGTGGTTAGCTGATCGGCTCGTGCGGCCTGAACCCAGGAGCGGACGTGGTTAGCTGATCGGCTCGTGCGCCCTGGACCCGAGCCGCGGACGTGGCCGGCCGAGCAGCCGGGGTCGCTTGATCCCGACCGTGGTCTTGTCCACCTGGCCGTTATTCAGCGCGTGGGTCAGCGAACCCGGCCGGGCGCGCTCAGCTGCAATGCCCACCTGACGGATCCGACACATTTGTCCGTTCCCTGCCTCGGCGACGCCGGATTTCACCGCCTGCGAAATCGGAGCCAGGCGCTCCGTGGCCGGGACTGGTCGAGTTGGCGGTGTGGCACGTGAAATTGCCAAGATCAGTTTTTCTCTTGTCGCCCGATCGCATCGGCTCCGCGGAGTCACTCACTCGTCGAAGGGTCTCCGGCCACATTCCGCGTCGCCACTGGCGATTCTCCATGGGCGTGACGCCCACCCGCGCCGCTAACGCGCCCACGCGT
>CAWELM010000007.1:0-115057 GCA_963809815.1 uncultured Actinomycetota bacterium | reverse complement strand
TCAGATGCCGTCGACATGCGGCAGGATTCGAACCTGTACGGGCATGCACAGACCACCTGGCGGAAGTTCGGTCGCTTTTCAGATCGCCACCGCGAAACAGAGTCAGCAAGCAACGGGCCGCCCATAACATCGCGCGACTAAGCCGATCGCAGACAAGACGCGAAGCACATACTCGGCGATCGAAAGCATGCGTCAAAAGCGAGTCGCCCCACCCCCGCCAGGCGAAAATCGCGGCTTCAAAGCACCGCCAGCCCGGGTGGAAGGTTGTACCTGGCTGAGACGCTGGCGTGCGGCTCAGCGTGTGTTCACCGCGCGGCAATGTGTGACGCCCTGGTCAGATGCCACCCCACGGTGGTGCCCAAGGCTGGCCCCGTCCGCGAGAAGGTTCAGGAGAGAAGGCGATCGCCTCGGTGGCGTTAGGGGCACGCTTTGATGTAGGGGTGGTTGGTGTGGAGGTCGGCCCATTCCTGATTGGTGAGGTTGCGTCCGGCGATCGCGCAGGCGCGGTCCAGCATTCCGGGCAGGCTTACGTTCCAGCGCCAGAGCCCGCCGTCCTCGGTGGAGACGATGGGGTTCCCGGCGCCGTCAAAGAGGACGCTGGCTGGCTGGTTGGACGCCGCTACTAGAGGTGGCCCGACTTGCTGGCCGGTGGCCACGTTCCGCAGCACCACCGTGCCGTCGGCGCGTCCCGCGGCGATCATTGACCAGTCGGGACTGTAGGCAAAACTCGATGAAACCGTGGGGTCGTCCCATCCTCCTACGTTCTTGGCGCCATCTGAGGACCGCAACAACTGAAGGTGCGCATGTGGGATGTCGCAAGTCACGTTCGTGCGAGCCGCCGCATAAAGCGATTCCTTCTCGCACCGCTCAACAGTGGCTATTGTTGAGCCGTCTGGTGACCAGGCTAGGCTTTGAAGCTCCTTGTCGCGTCGCCAAAGCTCGTCGTGGCTGTCCATGTCGATGACCTGTATCCCTTGCCCGGCGATTGCGATCTTGTGTGCGTCCGGGCTCCAGGCCACCAGGCGGGGGTTGGTGATGACCGGGAACGGTTTGCCGATGCGAGTTCGAGATGCGGTATTGATCACGAAGGCCTTTCCGGGTAATCCGTCGGCTATTTCGTCGTCGATCAAAATAATCTCGTTTCCACTTGGGCTGAACGTCACGGCCCATACTCCAGCTGGCGGCTGGGCGAGCGTCGCGATCACTTTTCTGGATTGGACTTCGATTAGATGAGCCTCGCCGGTGGTTCGAGGATCGACGCCGATTGGCGGCGCAGGTCCCAACACCGCTGCAGTCGCGAATAGCCGTCCATCTGAGGAGAACGCGCCACCAACGGGGCGGCCGTTGGTCACCTGGATCGGCGGGCTCGGCGAGTTACTACCATGGGCCCAGAATCGCACGGTGCCATCGGCGTATTCGGCGGCGATCTCACCGGTCGGGCTCGCCGCGATGAAGGTAACCTGAGCCTGGTTGGGACCGTAGCCCGGTGCCAGGAGCTGCTGGCCAAGATTATTCAGGTGTGCGATGTCCCAGCCGATCACGGTTCCGTCGAGCGAACCGGTGTATAGGGACCTGTTGTCGGCGCTGAACACTGCCCCTGTGGCTGGTGCGGTGTGACCGGCGAGCCGACCAAGCAGCCGTCCCGTGCCAAGGTTGCTGAGATTCACGTAGTCGTCATCTCCGGTGGTGGCGAGCATTTGCCCGTTGGCGGAGAAAGTGATGCTCTCGACACGTCCTGCGTGTCCGGTCAGTGCTGGCAGCGGGCGGCCGGTGCCGAGTGAGAACAGTGCGATGCTGCCATCGGCATGCCCAATGGCCAGGGTGGAGCCACGCCGGTCTGTGGCCACCGCGGTGGTATCCGGTTCAACGAAGAAGGTTCGTACCGGCTGGGGCGAGCCGAGCCGCGAAATCTGCGCATGGCCGGATCCCTCGACGATGACGAACTTGTCGCCACCGGCATACGCGACGGCTGGGAACGTCAGGTAGGTCTGCGGAAATCTCAGGTTGTGGGTCGCTGCGATCGGATGAACACGTTTGATGTGTATCGGTGGCCGGCTCCGATTGGCGACGTTCCACGCCAGCACGTCACCAGCGATTTGTGCAGCGGCCAGCCAGCGTCCGTCTGCCGACCACGACAACGAGCTCAATCGCAAGTTTGAGGCCGGCGCGTCTAGCCCGATTAGCTGCTGCCGCCGAAAGTCCCGGAGTTGGATGGAAGACACTTGCGCGTCATTGGGCGTGCTCTCGATGTTGCCGACCGCGACTTGGTCGGTTCCCGGGCGAGCAGCAAGCACCGGGACCCCGGAGAAAGCATACGGCAGATTCGGAATCCTCAGATGCGTCCGCGGTCCCGTCAGGTCCCACACTTCGAAGTTCTGGAAGCCAGCCGCGACGGCGATATGGTCATTAGATTCGACGAGGCTGTAAAGCGGCTCATCGGCGCCGGTCCACACGCTGTTCGCAGCTCGCCCCCGTTGCAGGGCCGTCAGCAGGTCGCTGCGGGTGTTCAGATCGTTGTCCATGCGGGCGGCGGTAACGGCGAGCAGTAGCGAACGGTCGAGCGGTTGATTAGCCAAGGCCGCCGCACCGAGCTGACGAGCAACCGCCAGACGGGCCTGCTCGGTAGCCGTGAGCCGCTGTTGTTCCGCATTCTTCCGTTGCACCAGCGCGACAGCGGTGGCTGCGATTGCCACCACGGCGGCTCCCGCTACCGCAATCAACAGCGTGCGCAGCCGGCGACGGCCTCGCGCTTCCCTCGTTGCGCGCGCGCGTTCGGTTTGCAGCTCGCGGTCGGCCCGCGCCTGCGACGCCTGGAGGAAGCGCCGCTCTACGGGATTGAGGTCGGTGGAATGTTCGCTAGCCCAGTCCAGCGCGGCATCCAGGCGCACGCCGCTGTAGAGGTCGACGTCGGGACGGCCGGTCTGGTCCCATTCCTGAGAGACAGGGGCTAGATGCGCCCGCAGCCGCCGACCTTGTTCATCCTCCTCGAGCCAGTTGGCAAGACGCGGCCAGTTCGCGAAGAGAGCTTCGTGGGTCACTTCGACGGTGGCGGCGTCGATAGTGACCAGTCGTGCTGCCGCCAAGGCATCAATGGCGCGTCGGGCCGGCTCGTCGTTGGCTGCCTCCGGGTAGGGGCAGCGGCGGCGCACCAGCCTGCCGGGTTCGCCTGCCGCCAACCGCAGGAAGACGAGGCGCACGGCGGCCTGTTCGGCCTGGTCCATCGTCGCCAGAACGGTCTCGGCGCGCCGCGCGAGGGATCCCGCTACGCCGCCGGTGCGGGTGTACGCGTCCACGGTCAGGGTCGTTCCGAAGGACGTCTCCCACGTGTCCGCAAGGGCCGTGGACAGCAGCGGCAGCGGAGTCGGCAGTCCGCGCACATCGTCGAGAACCAGATCCACTAGGCCCGCTTCGACGCCATAGCCCGCGACGTCCGCCGGACCAGTGATCACCTCGCTCAATTCGGCGCTGCTCATCGGTCCCAGCAGCACGGTGCCGTCGGCCAGCGCGTCGCGCAGCCGAGGGTGTTCCGAGCAGCGCTCGACATGATCGGCACGCAGCGCCAGCACGACCCGATGCCCGGCTTCCGTCAGCGCCATCACGGCGTCGAGATAGCGGCGGCGCGATTGCTCGTCATGAACGGCCCAGGCCTGCTCGAACTGGTCTACGACGACGACTGACGCCGCAATGCCGGGATCTGGAAGCCCGTCGGCGGGGGTGGTGATGAACTGCTGCCAGGATCCACTGGCCGGCAAACAGCCGTCCGCGAGCGCAACCAGCAGACCGGCCCGCACCACTGACGACTTGCCGCTGCCCGATGCTCCGACGACCGCGACCAACGGGGTGTCTGCGACCCTGGCCACCAGTTGAGAGATAACACCGTCCCGCCCGTGAAAGACCGCGGCGTCGTCCGCGTCGTATGTTTCCAGACCGAGGTAAGGGCTTCGCGAACGTGCCGTCGTCACAGCTTCAAGGTCAGCGGCCGAAAGCGCCCGTCCGCGCCGGAGGTTATGAACGCCACGGGCCAACCGTGCGCGCCGGGCCGTGACGTTGGCCCGCGCGGAATGAAGATCGCTGGCCGCGTCGTCGATCTCGTTATGGGAGCGCTCGTCGATCGCCTCAGCAAGCAGCCGGTGCAGTTGCCCAGGGATGCCTCCGGCGGCGTGCAGGATGACGTCCAGGTCGATACCGTCCCTCACCGTCATCCGCCAGCCACCGGTGGGCGATCCGCGCGCACACCTCGTCGGTAAGCGGGACGAGTTCGCGCCATTCGGCCGAGGCAAGACTTTCCGGCACGTGAGCTGGCGCCCGTTCCTTGTCGATACCGGCAACGATCAGCACGGGCAGGTCCGCCACGGCGTCTGGATCGAGTCCGGTCAGCGGATCGTCCAGGACTACCAGCGCCGGGCGGCCGTCCGCGACGGCGGCGACGGTGGCCGGATTGGGCGCGGTCAAGCCGGTTCGCCGCACGACCATCGCGTCAAGACGCTCCACCTCATTGGCGAAGGTCGCGATCAGCCGCGTCTTGCCGATCCCAATCGGCCCGGACACGACGGCGATCCGCCCGCCGTGCTCGATCGTGGACAGCCATTGCGAGCGCAGCCAGGCCAGGTCATCTTCGCGGCCGTCAAAGGCATAGACACCTGCCGTGGGCTGCCGCGATGACAATCCGCCGCTGCGGCGGGCGACGTGTGACGAGTCAAGAGATGGATCTTGTGCCAGGACCGCGGCGTGCACCGCCTGTAGGCTCGGGCCCGGGTCGATACCGAGTTCGGTCGCCAAGATTTCCCGCGCCCGACCATAAGCGGCCAAAGCGTCTGATTGCCGTCCAGCGAGATATAGCGCACGGATCAACAGTTCCCACAGCGGTTCACCCGTTGGGTGCTGCGCGAGCGCCTTTTCCAACTCCGGAACCAGTCCCGCGGCCTCGCCGAGCTCAAGGTCAACCCGAAAACTCGTCTCCAACGCAACGACTTTGAGCTGCTCCAACCGTGTCGCTTCAGCCTGTGCGAACTCGCTGTCCGCGAACTCCGCATAGGCATTGCCACGCCACAGCGACAGGCCCTCGCGCAAAAACACGCGAGCCGAGGGCCATTCCTCCAGCGCGGCCGCCTGCCGACCCTTGGCCACCAGCCCGGTGAAACGGACCGAGTCCACCGCATCCGCCGTCGTCTTCAAACGGTAGCCGGCGGACGTGGTGACAATCGACGCAACTTGCTCTGAATCCCCCGCGGAGGCAGCCAAGGCCTGCCGCAGATGCACGATATATCCCTGCAACGTCTTGGCAGCCGACCGCGGAGTGCTGCCCTCCCACACCGCCTCCGCCAGAACGTCCGCGGACACCGACTCACCCAGCCGGGAAATCAGTACCGCTAGCAGTCGACGCTGCTTTGGGCCACCCAGCGCGACAGGCCCACGGTCATCCGTGACTTCGAGCGGGCCAAGCACGCGGAACTGCACACCACGGATGGTATGACCACCCTCCCGTGTCAGGAGGGCGTCGACAGTGCGGCTCGTGCGCATTCGGCCACCTTCGTACGACAAGTCCAAACCCGGCGAGGATCGCATTTCTCAGTTGGAGTTCGGTTGAGATCTATCGCCGCCTGGGCTTACCGACTGGGGCTCGACGGCATCTCCGACGACAGCCAATCGCAGCGTCCATGACCTGCTCGTGATCAACTTCGCTTCATTGCTATTGCTGCCTAGCCGCCTCATTGCGGAGGTCTCGCGAACGTCGGCTGAGTGGCACGCGCACCTCTCCTAAGCAGCCGGCGCGTCGCCAGCGACAGCTTCGCGCGAGTCCGGGGCAACGCTGGCCGTGGCTGCCAGATTGGAAGCACATCACATCGATGCCTCGCATCGGTGGTTGAGCTTCGGATGAGACCCGCGCGGGGCGCCGTTCACCGATTTCGTCAACCGAGCCTCAACCGACCACGCAATTTCCGCAACCGGCTCTCGACCAGGGCGGCGCACGGTGCTGGCGTCATCCCACACCTCGTGAAGGAGTCACAATGCACCGCCACCCCCTAGGAGAAGCCGTAATCACGTCACGCTCGCTGATCGTCGCCGCACTCGCCGCAGCCACACTGGCCGTTCCCGGCTACGCCTCGGCCCGACCAGCCCCACTCGACCCGCCAGGAGGCATCCCCGTATCCGTTCACATCCCGGCCTCCGGTGGACGCACCGACCAACAGTTCTGGGGCGAAGCCACCTGGCTGAACCCGCTGAGCGGACTGAATCTCGACCGGAGCTCCGTCGCACGCTGACCCCTGCCGCATCCAGCAGGCAAACTACGTCGGTCCGGCCGCATTCGTGAAATCCACTGCGTTAGCCCTACCGCGACCGACAGCCGAGCGCCAGGCTGGATACCTGCCGCGGGTAGTCCTGAACAACGGTGCACATCAAGAGAGCCGGCAGTCGATATCGGCGGGTTGTGGCATCGACGAGTGCGCTTCCCAAGACTGTTCGTCAGCCGCCTCGGTAGCACCGTGGTAGACATCGCGGCAAGCAATTATCCATTCGCCTTCACGCCCGCCGGAAGGGCCATCGCCGAGGCATGGCTCGACCGATGCCCAAAAGCTGGTCCATTCCGGTCCGAAGTCCTCCCGCCAGGGGACGCGCCGTTCGACGATCGTGAGGTGTCCTGCGGCGACCTGGCACTCGACGCGGACTTGGTCGCGGGCGTGTTCGGGCACCCGCGCGGCGCACCATCGGCACACTCGTGCGATGTCCAAGCGACAAGTGGGGTCGCCAGCGTGGGGCAGAGCCGGCCAGCATCGCTTCGGCGGGCACGCTCTAATACCTACGAGAGCGGGACTGGCAGGCAATGCCAGGTTTCTCGGGCGCGCACACGGCAGGTGAACTGCATCTTGTGTGGCGAGCCGTACCGCGCTGGGATTGGCTAGCCGCAATCCGGGCGTCGTTGGTGAGCGGTTCAGACGTCGTGACCGTTGGCGGTCAGCGTGAGGTCGATGTTGCCCCTGGTGGCATTCGAGTATGGGCACACCTGATCTGCGGCGGCAACGATCCGTCTGGCCTGCTCGGGATCCTGAACCTGCGGCAGAGCTACGCGGAGCTCGACGGCAAGTTTGAAGCCGCGCTCCTGGGTGGGAAGGAGGCTCACGCGGCTGTCGATCGAGACGTCGCCCACCTCGGCCCGCTCGCGACGACCCACCACGCCGAGGGCACTTTCGAAGCACGCCGCATAACCCACAGCGAAGAGCTGTTCAGGGTTGGTGCCACCTCCCTGACCACCCATCTCTTTCGGCGAGCGCAGCTGCACATCCAAAGCTCCGTCATCTGTGCGCCCGTGTCCGGCTGCGCGGCCGCCGGTGACCGTTGCCTCTGCCGTGTAAAGAACTCGCGCCATCTTGGCCTCCATACTGGGATCTACCGATTTGCCGTGACCGCTGTGTCATCTGCTGGCGCACGATGCCCAGGTCGGCTAGGGCACGACGACGACCACCGGTGCGTCTTTGCGGCCGGCGAGCCGCCGGCCCAGTGAGCCGGCAAGGTGATGCAGCATCTTCGCCGACCGGCCGACCACCACGAGATCGGCGTGCATTGCGCTCGCCACGCTGGTCAGGGCGCGCGCGCCGTCGCCGATTTGCCTGACGAAGGCGAGGGGCACGCCGAGGTCGCGGGCCCGCTGTTCAGCGTCGTCTTTCAGCTGCCCGGCGGTCTGCTGTCGGGCCTGCGCGGCTGCCGCCCAGTCGAGTGGTACGCCGACCGTGACCGCGGCGACAGGCTCTATCGCGGGGGTGACGTACACGGCGACGAGTCTGCCGTTGGCGCGTACGGCCTCACCGGCCGCCCAGGAGAACGCGTCCCAGCTTGTCGGCGAACCATCCAGTCCGACCACGATCACCGGCGCCGTGCCACCAACGGCCTGATCCGAGGAATCCGGCACGGGCAGCGCCGCTCTGACGTGGGTCATACGATCACCTCCGGGGTTCAACGAATGCGACGGTCAGGGCCGGTCCGCGGCGCACGGCCCGAGCGCGAGCCGGGAATCGCGTGTGCGTTCGCAGACCGTGGCTGGCTGTCTGGGCTGTCCGCCGCAAGGTTCACCAGCTGGCGCAGGGCGGGCAGGGCGGTGCTGAGCGCGGCCCGCTCCGGCCCGGTGAGGTTGTCGATCAACCCCCGGAACGCCGACGCGCCGGCGCGGCGCATCGCGCGCAGATGCCGGCGTCCCGCGCTGGTGATGGCAACCAGCACCACCCGGCGGTCAGCCGGGTCGCGCCGACGCTCGGCGAAGCGGAGGTCTTGCAGCTGAGTCACGACCGCGGTCATCGACGGCTGGGTCACTCCCTCGGTCACGGCCAGATCGGTCAGCCGCCGCGGCCCGGTCCGCTCCAACGTGGCCAGCGTCGACGTCGCGGTCAGGCTCAGCTGTCGGCGGGCGCGACGGACCGCCAAGGACGCCACCGCGGCCAGCGCCTCGCCGAGGACGTCGCTGTCTTCGGCCATGACATAAACATAGGCACCTCTATATAGTTGTGTCAATGCAACTCGCGGAGATGGCACTGCGCAACGCCGACTAGCCATTCATTAGAGGTGCGCTGGCCGATCGTTGTCCTGAAGTCCGAGTGCCCACCGCGGTATCCCTTCCGGCTTGATCTTCGTGGAGGTGACGGTGTGGCTGGCGTGATTATCGGGATCGATCCGCACAAGGGCTTGCCCGCTCGATACGCGAGAGCAGCGGCTGAGGCAGGTGCGGGTGCGGGTATCGCCTCGACAATTGGAGGAGCTGCTGGGCGGGGGCGGACCTAGGCGATCGAGGGCGCGTCCTGGACGTGCCGGCCGAAGGCGGGGCGGCCCGGGTACGGCTACTTGACACGGGCAGATCAACAGGAACGACGACAATAACGCCCGCTCGGTCGCGGTCGCCGCGGCGGCCCCGGAACCTGCCCGAGCTGGTCGCCGAGGACCAGACCATGGTGATGAGAGTCTGGGCGCCGCGACCACGACCTCGGCCGACTGCGCATCCAAGCGGTGCGTAGGCTGCACAGCCCGCTCACTGGCCTCGTGCCGGGCGGGGTACGCAACCAGCTCCGAACCAGTCAGGCGGTCGCGATTGTCGACCGCATCGACGTCGATTTCCCTATCGCGCAAGCGAAACTCGAGCTCGCCCGCAGCCTGATCACCGACCACGGCACATCGACGCGCAACGCCGCGAGGTCAAGCGTCCGGGGTGGAGTGGTCATGAAACTCCCGCGGCGCGCCCTCGCCTCCGAGGCGTGAGTGCCGGAGTTCCGGGTGGCCGTGGCGCCGGGCATCCTGGCGGGCCCAGCGCTCGTGCTGGCGCTCAGTCTCGATCTTCTGCCGGACAACGGGGTCGTATTGTGTGCCAACAAGCGGGTTGTCCCACCCGTCGGCTGGGCCAAGGATCTTCAACAGCTGGCCCTTGATGGGATTGATGTGCTCCAGCCCCGGTTCCAGAGGGCGCTTGTGCTTATGCCCTGTCCCCATGATGAACCTCCAGGCTTGCAGCGGAACTCTCTGGACCGTTGTCAGGGCACGCCGGCCAAGCGCAACGCTGCCCTCCAGCACGCTATAAGTCATTGCTGTTTCTCCTTCTGATGCTCCGGAATTTATGTGCGAGTTGTGATCATGTCGGGGCGCTCGGAGCGGGACGCTTCGGCGCGGGGAGGATCTGCCGTGGACGCGGGCGGAATGGGCGGCGAACTCTCGGGGTGCTGCTGCTGCCGGAGGGTGCGCACCTCGGGGGACAGCGAGGACAGGGTGTTCTCGATCAGCTCGGGGTCTGCTTCACATAAGGTCAGGCCGAAGACGAGTGGCATTGTCCCCGCGGGCAGGTCAGCTCCGGACGTACCAGCCATGGCATGCCACACGGCAGAGGCAGCGTATTTCTTGGCGACCGGCGCTTTACGACCCTGCGTTGCCACGTCTATGAGGATCACCGCTCCGAACCCGGTCAGGAATCCCACATCTGTGGGATCTTCAATTCCCAGATTTCTGCTCAAGCTCGTCAGGATCGCCGCGCTGGACTTCGCGCCGGCCTCGAGGACCACCCGATCGTCCTCGACGGCCCGATGTACCGGAAAGTCGACGTGACTGAGGATGAGGGCGTCGGCGTCGCGCAGTAGCACGTCGACGTCGCTGCAGGCGCTGACACGGCGTTTAGTGATGACGGGTACGTCCGGATGCGGTGCGAGGCGCGTGACTCGCGCGGCGGGATGGTCTGCGACAGCGCGCCGAGCACGTTGGCCGCGTCGTCTCGCTCGGGCTGGTCGGTGTCGTCACGCAACGCCTCCCATCCCGTCGATTGCTTGTCGTAGCGCATGGAGCGCGTAGTGGGTGCGGGACTTGACCGTGCCTCGTGGCACGCCGAGGGCATCCGCGGCCTCGGCGATTGACGCGCCGCGGTAGTAACACTCGAACAGCACCTGCCGATGCTCGATCGGCAGCGTCCGCAGCGCGCTGCGCACTAGTTGCCGGTCCACGGTTCGCTGCGCCGCGTCCTCTACCGGCTGCTCGGGAACGTGGTCGGTCAGCACCTCGGGGCGGCGACTCGCTGAGCGCCATTGGTCGATGACGATGCGCCTGGCCACCGTGAACAGCCAGCCTCGCGGGGAGCCGCTGGCCCGTTCGACCACGGCCGCGTTGCGGCTCGCCCGAAGCAAGGTCTCCTGCACGACGTCCTGCGCACTGGCCCGATCGTGGGTCAGCCCAACGACGTACGACAGCAACGAGCGCGCATGCTCATCGTGTAGAGCGCGCAACAGCTCGGAATCACGCCTTAGCTCGACCGAATGCCCGTTAGCTGTGCGGGATAACCGCGTCGACTCGGTCGGCCTATCACCCCACGGCTTGTCTTCGAGTACGCAGTGCGCCGTATTGGTTCCAGACTCGGGCTGCCGGATCGCGTTCATGGATGTAGCCGACCACTATTGAGGTCGCCGGTCCTCAGTAGTGGCTACTGGTTTCCGGGTGGGGACCGCGTAGCCGCCCCGGGCCGCCAGGGCGTGCTCCCGGTGTCGGCGCTCAACGGCGGGCGGGCGAGGCGAGGCGCGGAATGCCGTCGACATGAGCGGGGGGCCGGTTCAGGAGTTCGTTCGACGGTCAGGCGGTCCGTTGGTTGCGGAGGGCTTCGGCCAACTCGTGGCGCCCGGAGACGCCGAGCTTCTCATAGGCGCGCTGGAGGTGGCTTTCGACGGTACGGACCGAGAGGTGCATGTCACGGGCGATCTGCTTGTTGGTGCGACCGGCCGCGGCTTGCACGGCGGTGTCGAGCTCGCCGGGAGTCAGACGTACCCGTGCACTCATCGTTTGGATTGGGGGCGTGACGGCGCCTTCGCAGCGGGCCAGCAGTCGCGCGGCTTTCTGCTCGGCGGCGGCCGTTTGCCGGGTCATGCCAGCGCGGCGGAGCACGACGGCGGCTTCGGCGTGTGCTTCGGCGGCGTAGAGGTTGGCGCCGAGGTTCTCGAACTCGCCGGCGACCTGGTCGAGCGCGGTGCTGTCTGCGGCCGCGACGGCGTTGGCGTAAGCGGCGCGAGCCGGCGCCAGATCACCGTCGATCTCGTCGACCAGAGCGGCCAGGCGGGCGGCCACCTGTCCGGCGCGGCCGAGGCGGGCCAGGCCGTGCAGGGCGCCGCTGGCCCCGATCAGGTCGCCGATCTGTTCGCCGAGCTCGGCCGCCGCTTCCAGGTGGTCCCGCGCGGCAGGAAGGTCACCGGCGGCTGCCGCGGTCCAGGCCCGGGCCTGAAGGATGTCGGTCTCGTTCGGCAGCACTGAGGGGGGGTCGAGGGCATCGTGGACGGCGAGGGTCTCGGCTGCCAGGTCGGCCTGTCCGACGAGCGCCAGTGCCAGCGCGGCGAAGCCGTAGGGCCACCGGGCGGGGTACGGCTGCCCGAGCTGCCGAAACAGCGTGTATGACTCGCTGGCCCGGCGAAAGGCGCTCATCGGTCGACCTTGTTCGAGGTGCAGAACGGCGAGCCACCGGGCGACGAAGGCCCGCGCCTGGGAAGCCGGTTGATCGATGACCAGGTCGTAGGCACGGGTGAGGAGCTCTTCGGCCTCCCGCAGGCGACCGGCGTGGATAAGCGCACCGGCGCGGTGCCCGAACAGGGCCCACTGGTCCCAAGGTTCGTCGAGCGCGGGTATCGCTGCGCTGCCCGCGGATGGAATGAGTAGCTGGGTGGCCTGGTCGAGGCGACCGAGCCGAACCAGGTTGTAGAACACCACCACCACGTGCGCGGCAGTGCGGGCTCCTGGGCCGGGCGGCTGGAGCAGGGTTGACGCCGCCTCCACCGCGGCCCGCGGCCCGCGGTTCCAGCCCGTCAGCAAGACGCGTCTGCTCACCAGCTCGTCGCGCCACAACGAATTGGTCATGCCCTCGGCCACGTCGTCGAGCAGTCGAAGATCGGCCCAGCCCCGTAAGAAGAAAGCGTTATCGAAGCGAAGCACAGCGACACGGGCCCGCTCCGCGTCGCTGACCGCGTCCCTGGCCAGCGCAGCCAGCTCGTCCTCGGCTTGCTCGGACCGGCCTTGATACTGGGCGGCCTCGGCGGCCACATAGCGGGCTGCGAAGCCGGCGCCTTCCTCGATCGCGGCTCGGGCAAGACGCTCGGCGAGAGCGTGGTCGTGGCGGGTCCGAGCCGCGACCGCCCCCGCTAGCAGAAGCTCAGCGCTGCCACCACCACCCGTCAAACGCAACGACGCCAGCCGCAGGGTGTTCTCCCGGCCCGGGCCGCCGGCTGCCTCGATCACCTCGGCCAACGACTGGGCGATCCGCTGCCCGCGAATCGCGCTGATCCCTACCCGCATCACATCGCCGTAGACGGGGTGCGCGAGCCATACCTGGACCCGGCGACCCTCCGGGCGGCTGGTGATCAGGCCCTTCTGTTCCAGGGCGTCGACCGAAGCGGGATCGGCCAACTGAGCAAGCTCGGCCTGCTCGAGCGGCTCACCCACGGTCAGCAGCTCCAACACGGCCCGCTCCGCGCCGGTCAGGTCACCCAATCGCAGTGCCACTAACTCGACCAGGCGGGCCGTCGGCCGAAGATCACCCTCAAGCCGCCACAGGCCGCCCTCCTCGACCAGCGCACCAGCCTCCAGCGCCCCAGTGACCAGCTCGCGCAAAAACAGCGGATTGCCGCGACAACGATCGACGAGCTGACGCACCGACGCTGCGTCCACCGGCCCGCCCAGCACCGAGACCAGCAGCTCCTCGATTGCCGCAGCATCAAGCACACCCACCTCGATGCGATCAGCCAGCGCGTCCTTCCACAACGCCACCACCGGATCAGGGGCCCGCTCACCGGACCGGACGGTGGCCAGCACCGTCGCCGCCCGAGTCAGCGCCAGTTGGTGGAGCAAGGTGGCCGACCCGTCGTCCAGCAGATGGGCGTCATCCACGAACACCAGCAGCGGACGCCCTCCGGCCCCGTCGAGCACGGCCCGGCCGTAGCGTCGCAGCAGGTCGCCGCGGTCCTCGCGGGAGAGGCGATCACCGTCCGGGTCGGCCGGCAGCATCGATGCCAACGCCCCGAACGGCAGACCCCGCGACGCCCGAGTAGCCGTCGCGCGAGCCATTGACATCCCTCGCTGCTGGGCGAGCTCCATGCCCGTCACGGCCAAGGTTGTCTTACCCACCCCGGCCGGACCGGTGATTACCGCGCCGCGCCGGGCGACCACAGCAGCAGCCAGTTGGCGAAGCTCATTCGACCGGCCGACCACAGGCCACCTGTCCACGCCTGAGTCTAAGTCCGCGTGAGCGCGCCCACCGACCTACGCGAGTCACGCCGAAACAGCGCTTTCACTCGGACATCACATCGCAGGTGCTCGCCGATGCCCGGGCGAGACATCGACCAGCGCCGAGGCCGTCCGTGTGATCTGCGTTCCGGAATCCAGTAGGGACTACTGAGGACAGATCCTCTCCGTGGTGGCCGACTGTATCCATGAGCGCGAACCAGTCGCCTGAATCAGTGCGAGCCGGCCTCCCGTCGATGATGGCGAGGCGGGGACATGGCGCGCGGCACGGCACGAAGGCCGGACAACGCGCTGCGGTGACTGGGCGACGGTCCGGCGTGCAGGCGAATGTCTCAGAGGAGCACGGGCGATGGGCCGATACATGATCAATGACGGAGCCGACCGGTTCACCGTCCGCGACGATCGCGACACAGTCGTCGCCAGTGGTCTGTCGCTGGCAGCCGCTATTGAGCTCGTCCACGAAGGCTGCCGCTTTTGCGATACCGGCCAGAATCACACGAATGATGCGCTGAGATCACATCGCCGCGATCCCAGGGGCCAAGACCGACTACGCGCGCGCTGCGCTGGTCACGAAGTCCGTCATGAGTTGGACGCCCCGGGGGAGCGTCGGGGGTCGGTGACCGCGTCCGGGGATACAACTCGGGCAAGTCTCGCCCGCTCTCGGCGCTCATCAGGACCCAGGTTGCCACGATAGACGTCCGAGCAGATGGATTTTCTCGGACGGCGGGAACTATGGATAGACAGAAGGAACAGGGTTCACCGCAATCGTTGGTCGCTCCAAGCCAGCTTTGACTTGCGCTCTCTCATCCACGTCTCCGCGCACTGTCCGCCCGCGCCGGCAGCGCCAATCACATCCGCTCCGGCGTCATCGGCGTTGCCGCCGTGTTGCTCGCGCTGGTCGGCGTCCTCTGCCTGTGGCGGGCGTGCCCCGGTACGACGCGGCGCACGACCCATTCCGGCATTGAAACCGAGCTCGGGAGCTTGCGGGTCCGTACTTCAGACTGCCGCTGGGGCAAACACCGACGGGACCGGTGTCGCCTCGGATCACTAGGTGCATTCAACGATTGGGCCCGGTGGAGCCGTGGGCGTTCCGAGTCATCTCGTCCCGCTTGAGGGGCATGAGGCGTTCGGCGTACGCGCGGCAGTGAGAACCAGAAGGCGAGCGGTATTGTCGGGACTCGGACAGCAGCACTATGACCACACAGCGCTCGCGTTCGGTTTCGCCTGCCGAGTCGTTTACGACGAAACCGGCCTGCTGCTCAGGTATCCGGGCATCGCCATCCCCGCCGCCTGACGGGTCCATACTCGCCCCAGCCACGAACCGTTGTCAACCGTATGGTTGACAACGGGGACGCCGATGCGGTTTCATCGTTGTCAACCGATCGGTTGTGGAGGCGGCATGGCTGACCAATTGTCTCGGCTGTTTGCTGCCCTGGCGGACCCGACCCGGCGCGACATGGTGGCTCGCCTAGCCGTGGGCGACGCGACGGTGGGGCAGCTCGCGGCCCCGTATGACATCAGCAAACAAGCGGTGTCCAAGCATCTGCGAGTGCTCGAGGACGCCGGTCTGGTCCGGCGCAGCCGTGAGGCCCAGCGGCGGCCGGTGCATCTTGAGGCAAACGTCTTCGACCTGATGACAAAGTGGATCGCCCGCTACCAGCGCGAGGCCGAGGAACGGTACCGCCGCCTCGACGCCGTGCTCGCTGCCATGAACGACACCGACAGCCCGCAGGAAGGAACCGCATCATGACCACCCTGAGCGAAGCGAAGATCGAGGCTGATCCGACGCTGCCGATCATCCGCATCACCCGCGACTTCGCCGCGGCGCCCGAGCAGCTGTTCCGCGCGCACACCGACTCTGAGCTGTTTGCGCAGTGGGTCGGACCCAACGGGATGGGCACCCGCATCGAGTACTGGGACGCGCGGACCGGCGGCAGCTGGCGGTTCGTCTCCGAGCGCGACGGCGTTCTGTACGGTTTCCACGGGTGCTTCCACGAGGTTCGCCCGGACCGGATCGTGCAGACCTTCACCTTCGACGGCGATCCCGACGGTGTGGCGCTCGAGACCCTGTCGTTCGAGGAGCTCGCAGACGGCCGCACCCGGCTGCGCACCCAGTCGCTGTGCGACAGCTTCGAGGGCCGTGACGCATGGCTGGCCAGCGGCATGGATGTCGGCGTCAACGAGGGCTACGCCAGACTCGAGGCGATGGTCGCCAATGGCGCTATCTGACCAGCCGGCCGCGCGCCACCGGCAGGTCGCGCGCTCGTTCACCGAGAAGGTGCGGGGAACGCGAAACTGGGACGCACCGTCACCGGTCGAGGGCTGGACCGCGCGCGACATCGTCGGCCACCTGACCGGGTGGCTACCGAGCTTCCTGGCCGCAGGTGCCGGTATCGAACTGGCCTGCAGTGCCGGCGCAGCCACCGACCCGGTACGTGCATGGCAGCTTCACGCGGACGCCGTGCAGGCCGTGCTCGACAACCCGGAAACGTCTGGGCGGACGCTCTCCAATCCGCACATCGGCGAGCTACCAGTGGACCTCGCGGTCGACCAGTTCTACACCGCCGACGTGTTCATGCACACCTGGGACTTGGCCCGGACCACCGGCCAGGACGACCAGCTCGACCCGCACTTCTGTGCCGAACTGCTGGCCGGAATGCAGCCGATCGAAGACGTGATCCGATCGTCCGGGCAATACGGCGCCCGGGTACCCGTCCCAGATGACGCCGACGCACAGACCAGGCTGTTGGGATTCATCGGCCGCGACCCGATGTGGACCCCACCCGGTAGGTGATCAAACGCATCCGACGCAGCGGTTGAACGAGCACAGCGTCAGCCGCCAGCATCCAGACGCTGCTCAGGACGCTGCATTGACGCGGAGTCAGCCGAAATTGTCAGCGCTCGAAGTCAATCCCACTGGCGGGCGACAGTCTCGGGATCTCCGTAGAAGTCCGTCATCTCCCTGACATGTCCGTCATTTAGCTTGATGAGACAGGCATTGCGTTCATCGATTGCCTCGCCCTTAACGGTGCCGGTGGCCTGGTAGTTCGCGATGACCAGGTCTCCGTCGAGTCCGTTCACGGTGGTGTTGACGAGCTCCACACGCAATGTTCCGGCGCTTGCTTGGACGAGCTGCCCGAGGCCTCGCAGGAACTCATCTGGTCCGTGGAAGACGCCGGCGAGACGGAATGACCCGGGGATAACGAATGTCACGTCAGGGGCGAGCACGCGGCGGATCGCATCCAGATCCCCATGGCCGATAGCCTCGAACAACTTGCGAACGACCTGCGCGTTCGCGACTCCGCGGCTGGTCACAGTCGCCCTCCCTCGATCTCTTTCCCGAACCGGCCTCATTCGGGACGGTTCGCTCTGGCATGTATGAGAGCCCTCGGGCCCAGCTGTTGATACAACGTGCAGTGCGGGCCGGTGCGCTGGGCGTCGAGGCGCTATGCCACCCGCACCGGTGGACGCTACGAAGGGTGTCGACCCAGTACGGCCTCCCTTGACCGGTGAGCAGTAAGTACGCAAGTAGGTAACTAACGATTCGGGCGCGGACTCGGACGCGACCAACCGCGCAGGGAGTTCGCGGCACATCACATCGTCGCAGGCCCGCCGCAACGTCATTCGCTGCTCGCCGAGACCGATCCGGTCGTGCCGCTGACCGTCCGGCTAGCGACTACCCCGGCATGCCAGGTCTGTGCCTGCCCAGCAGATGAACTGTCGCAGCGAACACCTCCATCGACGAGGAGGTGTAGTTTCAAAAGAGTTCAGGTCATGTCGCGCATCAGGTTCATCCGCAGATGCCGGGCCGGGAGTTGTGCGTTCGCACCGGGGATACCGGGCCAGTCAGGTCGATCATGGATAAGCAGCTGCTCGCACCTACCCATCCCACGCATCTGGATCCGGCAGTCGAGCTCGAGCAGCCACAGGGTGCAGCAACCGTGTGCTGCGACATGTGCCCGCATCCCCTCGATCAGCACGACGCCATCGCCCAGCGGTTCTGCACCGCGACCTCGGCGGGTGCACTGAGCCGCGGCTGCATCTGTCTTAGATCCTGATCATTCCGGCGACTCGGAGCGCGCGTTCGATGCGACTTGTGATGCTGTCGTCACCTTATTTGCCACCCTGGATTCGCTGACAGCGGCTCAACCGACCGCGTCGTGGCCGCATCGGCCAAGCTCTGGCGACACGGTCATGGCAGCGTCTTCGTCGACTGCTTGAGTAATCCATCCGGCCCGAATTCTGGGATAGAGCGAACGCGCAGGCGTCACTCCCTCACTCGTTCAGAGGGTTTGACGCAGCGGTGATGACCTCTTCGACGACGGCGAGCATGTCGGAGCCTGTGGAGATTGGCGGGGCATCGCGGCTCACATGGCGCGGCATGATGACGACATGGCGTCGAAATGACTCGCGATGATCGACTGCAACGCCATGGACGTGCTTGCTGCCTTCGAGTCAGCGAAGTGCGAAAACCCCAATAGTTGGTAAACGTGCAGTCCACGGTTCCCGTCATGCTGGCCGTCGTGTAATCATCGGAACGCCACGTTAATCGATTTGGCGGCTGGAGCGGCTATGAGCGAAGAGCTCACTCCCAGCCAGACGCGAGTGCTGGGGTTTCCCGATGGAGAACTGAACTTCCAGCGGTTGCGGCAGCTTGGCAGTGCGAGCTACGGCGGCGCATCGGTCGGGAGGGGCTGTGGGCTGCAGCCCAAATCCGCGACTTGGGCGTGGAATCCTGGCCTGACGTGTTCGCGTCGTTGGGTGACCACCAGCAGCAGGAGGGGGAACAACGCGCCGCGTCCGGACATAGGCGCAGTGCACGCGACTTGTATTTGATGGCCAGCAATAGCTACCGGGCTGCGGAATACTTCGCGCCAATCGAAGATCCTCGCCATACCGAGCTCGGATTACGCAGCCGCGATGCATTCCGTGCAGCGATGCAATTATCCGACTGGTTATTCGAGCCGCTGGAGATCGTCGTCGACGATCAGCGGTTGTCTGGTTACTGGTTGGCGTCGCAAACCGCGTGATAGCCGAGTGCTGCTTGCCGTGAGCGGCTTCGACGGCACGCTGGAGGAGACATACCTGCAGGTGGGCGTCGCCGGTTTGCAACGCGGTTGGCAGGTGGTGCTGATATCCGGGCACGGACAGATGGACACGTTGCGGCTGAATCCGCAAACCCACTTTGTGCCGGACACCGAACGATGGATCTGTCCGTGGGTGGACATGGCCGTGAATAGAGCGGGCGTCGAGCATAGCCGGTTAGCGCTTCTCGGCATCAGCTTTGGCGGCTATTTCGTGCTTCGCGCAACGGCCGTCGATGATCGCGTGGCCGCCGTCGTCGCAAACTCTCCCGTTGTTGACCTGCGTGCCTATATGACCTCATTCGTCGGCTTCGATCCAGAGGAGATGTTCACTGCAGACGAAGACTTCAGCATCGCGGATATTGACACGATCCCGGACGAGGAGATGCCTCCGACGCAGAAGGAAATGGCGCGCAGCCTGATCCGCCGCTTCGGACGGCCGAGTTTCCGAAGAACATTCACCTATCTTCGCCAGTTTCATGTTGATGCCGGCCAGATACGATGCCCTGCGCTGGCGATGGTGGGGGAAGGCGAAGGACGTGAGCCGCTGCAACAATTCGAGCGCTTCGCCAGTGCGGCGGCTGGACCGGTGACCAAACGGATATTCACGGCGGACGAGGGCGCCGACAGCCATGGCCAGGTAGGCAACCTGTCCCTGTCAAACGCCGTCATGTTCGACTGGCTGGACGAAACGTTGTCATAGCTGATCGGCAGCCACTGCACCGCAGCGTCGCCAACTCACGGCAAGTCGCCCCTCGGCGGCGGCTCCTCGTCGTCGGAATGCGCGGCTCCTGGGGTAACCGCTTCCGGGACCGTGCATGTCGGCCGGAGGCTTGGTGGGTTGGCGTGACCTGCGCCGTACTTTCTTGACACCGCTAGCAGTTACCCCGGAGGATTGGGTGTGACCGAACTGCTCTTGCTGCGACACGCCTTGCCAGTCTCTGGCCATGCCGACCCCGGGTTGTCCGATGTGGGCCGCGGCCAAGCCGAACGGGTCGCGCAGTGGCTGAAGGGCAGCCGGGTCGACGCACTCGTGACCAGTCCGTTACGTCGCGCCCGGGAAACGGTTGCCCCTATCGAGGCATCGCTTGGACTCACAGCCGAAGTTATCTACGACCTGCGCGAATGGGAGCTTGACGACCCCAACCACGTCTATGACGCCGTGGAAGATATGGCACCCGACGATCCAAGGTTGCTCGCCGTTGCCGAAGGTCGCTACGACGACTTCGTCCCGGAACTAGACACCGCCGCCTTCCAGCGGCGGACTGTGGCAGCAATTGAGGACGTATTCGCACGCCACCAGCACCAAGAACGGATCGTGGTCAGCACCCACGGGGGGTTCATCTCCGCCTACCTAGCTCACATCATCGGCGCGCGTCAGGTGATGTGGTTCAACGCCGACTACGCCGGCATCTCGCGGGTCGTTCGACTTCCGAGCAGCCGGGTCGTTATTCGATCGGTCAACGAGACTGGTCACTTCGAAGGTCAGCCTGCGGTCGGGTAAAAGGAGCTAACCGCGACAGTTCCCCGACGCCTACTCGTTCTAATCCCGACGGCCATAAGGATTCGCGTTGGGGGCGCCGCTGCAGCTGACGATGCGCGGGACCGGCTGCGGCCGACGCCCGGTGCGGGCTTGGACGCTCGCGGCAAGGTGCGGCGAACGCGGATCAGTGGTGTATGGATCGGGCTCGTGGCCGCCGGCGTCTTCCTCATTCTGCTGATCATCTTCGTTGCTCAGAACCTCAACGACGCCCCGATCCACTTCCTTGGGCTCAACGGCCAGGTGTCGATCGGGCTCGCTCTGCTCCTGGCCGGCGTCTGCGGGCTGATCATCGCCGCGGTGCCGGCGAGCGCGCGGATCTGGCAACTGGGTAAAGCGCTGAAGAAAACGCGCGTCGCGATCTTCCGCCGCCGACCTGAT
Source organism: uncultured Actinomycetota bacterium (assembly GCA_963809815.1). Classification (GTDB taxonomy): domain Bacteria; phylum Actinomycetota; class Actinomycetes; order Mycobacteriales; family Jatrophihabitantaceae; genus CAVVJA01. The sequence goes on along the minus strand of CAWELM010000007.1, from coordinate 94,321 downwards.
TCCGATCAGCCACGCACGACGTTGCCGATAGACCGCACCAGCGCTCGGGAATGTCACCTCCGCGGGCAGAATGACGTTGCGCGACCGAGGTGAACCGAGCAGACCGTTCGCCCCGCACGCTGCACGACCCCTTGCAAGGTCAGCCGACGGCGGCTGGAGTCGACCGTGCCGCCATGCCCCGACGGGGGGCCGCGGCGGAGCGTGCCCCGCTCGCGCTGAGCGCACATTCACCCTTTGGGCACGTCCGTAACGGAGTCTGGCTCTATGTCGCGGTCGCGGTCCAGGGGCTTCTGCGTCACGTCCGCCGGATCGATCGGCAGGCTGTCGGGATCCGGCGTGTCTTCAGCGGATCGGCACGGCCCGGCCGGAGTTGGATCGGTGGTCATGGCTCGTTAAACCTTGCCTTTCGCGGCCGCGCCCGTCACCCACGTCCAGGCCGCGGGGCCGAACACCGTCACCACCTCCCCTTTCGCTGATTCGATCAACAACGCGCCCCCGCGGCCAAGCCGATAGGTCACGCCGCCGACATCCTCGCCGGTCTGGTAATGGACCATGCCATCCCGCAGCCGGACATCGACCATGTCACCATGCGGATGATCATGAGGCGAATCGCTCGACTGCAAGCCCTCAGACCCAACTATGACGTAGCTTGAGTTGTCCTGATCGGTCATCTGTTTTACTCCCTCCGCTGGACACCGGACTCTTCCCCGATCTGACGGACGATCAAACCAGCTGAGGACGATCACGGGCAGGCCACGCGTGCCGGTGACGTGACGCCTCCGGCGATTTGAGCTGCCGCGTCGGGTCGACGAACTTCGGCCACGACGGCAGGCACGATCCGCGATGGACGACGGTGCATGAGCAGCAGATGCGTGACCTGCTGGTTTGGTCAGGGGCCGCCACGCCAGTGGTCGATGCGATGGTGGTCGGCGGTGAATCCGTGTCTCACGCCCCATAGGACGGCCTGGGTACGGCTGGTCACGTCGATCTTGCGGTAGATGGTGCGGATGTAGGACTTGACGGTGTTGGGGCTAAGGAAAGTCGTGGCGGCGACCTCGGCGTTGCTTTTGCCCTGGGTGATCAACGCGAGTATCTCGGCTTCCCGGTCAGTGAGCCCTTCGTGTCGGCCTGGCCAGTCCAGGCCGACTGTCGGACGGGGTCGAGGGGGCGGGTCGCTGATGACGACGTGGCCGGCATGTACTGCTTCGAGCGCTTCGACGAGTTCGCGGGCGGGAAGGGTCTTGGACAGGTAGCCGTGCACGCCGTGTCGTCGGGCGTTGGCGATCAGGTCGGGATGGAAGTTCCAGGTGTAGATGACGACCCGTTTGGCGTGCGCGCTGCGTAGGAGTACGTCGACGTGGTTGTGATCAGATTCTGGTTGCGCGAACGAGTCGTACAACGCGATATCGACGGTATCTTCTAGCGGCTTGTTCGCGTCGATTTCGGCGACCAGGATGCGGTTCCGATAGGGGTCCAGCATGCGGGCGATGCCGGTCAGGACGATGTCATAGTCGTCGATCAACGCGATCAAGACCGGTGCGGACGACGACGCCATCACGCGACCATAAACCCACCTAGGGGTGTATTGCACCCGCCCTACGGGTGATTCAGTGGTCGGTAACAGCGGCACAGGCAGGCACCCCGCGACGAACCATCGCCCGTGACCGCACGTGCATCACCGGAGGTTTCGTCATGCTCGGCTTGATCATCAACCCTCCCGTTGGCCGGCCAGCGGATCGGCATGTCTACCCCGCGCCGATGCCGGCGACCCTGACGACGCGCGGATGATGACGCAGCGCGACTTTGTCTCCACAGCGATGACAACCACAAGCGGTAGTGGGCAACTCCAGATCGATCTCGACGTCGCGCACGCCCGCGTGGCACTGACCGGCGAGCTGGACCTCGCCACCGTACCGGTGTTACGCGAGGCCGCCGCTGTCCTGCTGTCGGAAACGGCTGAAGAGATCACGATCGATCTGGGCGGGTTGCAATTCATCGACGCCGCCGGACTCGGCGAAATCGTCTGCCTCCGGGCGACGCTGATCGCAGCAGGTCGGCAGCTCACCCTGCGCCGATCGTCCCCCAGGATCCGCCGAACGTTCGCCATAGGTGGATTGGCTGAGCTGCTCCGCGAAGGCTCATTCGGCAGGGAATAGCTTTCCGAGGGCGGCAAGGTGGAGCACCCGGGCCACCGAGTGGGGACATCGCGTCGCGCAATATCGGCTGCGCGAGACCGAGCAGCGCGGCGCCCGACTACCGCGCCGAGTTCGGAGGAGTCGACGAACTTGACGAGCGAGCGAGAATCGACGCTGATTCTGCGACCGGTCGCGTGCAGCAGTTGATCACCATCGGAACGGACCGGCGTGGTTATCTCCGCTTCGGTGCAGGGAAGAACACTTCTCATGGCCAAGGATCTCAGCAGCACCAAGGAGCGCAAGAAACTAAGTAAGAAGTCATTCGCACTACCCGGCAAACGCAAGTACCCCATCCCCGACAAGGCGCACGCCCGAAATGCTCTTGCCCGGGTCGCGCAGCACGGAACGCCCGCTGAGCAGAAGAAAGTCGAGGCAGCAGTCAGGAAGCGCTATCCCAGCCTGGGCAAGAGCAGCAAGAAAAGCCAGAAACGATCGACGAAGGGGTCGAAGCGGAATGCCTAGAACTCTGGGCGTGCCTCGCGTTGTCATACGATCCGGCAGCCAACCCGAGTCCGCACCGCCGCTGCGGACGTAACCGTCAAGGGCGTCATAGGCGCACGCGATGTTGTGCCTCGGTTTCGGACCCGCCGCAGCGGCGTGATAGCTGCAGCTACAGCCATGTCAAGATGAAGAGGTCCCGACCTAATCGGCACATGAGCATGGCATCGCCAGGAACGACCTCAGTCGTTGAGTCCTTGGTCAAGATCGCGTAATCCGCTCAGCTATCGGTCGACGCCAGCAGAGTGAGCGAGATGCCCGGCGGGTTCAGGTCGGCGTTTCCTCCCGTTCGGAAACGGTTCTCTGTCGATCGTTCCTCGGATTGCCCGGCGCCGTCAGCTGCACGCAACCGCCGGCCCACGGACGGCGAGGACGGCAAGATCGTCTGCGGCTTGCGGTCTAGGTTGGCCATACCGGAATGGGGGAAGGATCTAGTACCGGCCAAGCCTTCTCGATGGCTTCCTCGCCACAACCGGGCTCGACTTCCCGGCTCCGTAACGTCCGCCATTGAGGATGTTTAGCCCTGCTGCGCGCCATCATTCTGCTGGGTACGACCTCGAACTGTTCGAGCTTTACCGAAGGAGACACGTTGACCACCGCAGTGATAGGGGCTACCGGCCGGGTCGGCAGCGAACTCGTCCGCGGGGTGCTGGCGCGCGGTGATGGGGTCGCCACGCTCGTTCGTGACCCCGACAAGGCCCGCCGCGTCTTCGGCGAACCCGACGGGCTGCGCATACGGCCCACCCGCCTGGACGATCCGCGCGACCTTAGCAAGGCATTTGACGGGATCCGGACGGTGTTCATCGCGATGGGATCAATCGGTATCGAAGGCGTCCTGCAGCGGATCGCGATCACCACCGCCGCCGGAATCGCCTCGATCAAGCAGGTCATCCGCCTATCGGTGCTCAACACCTCGGCGGACTCACGTGGGATCAACCAGCGGGCCCACTACAGCATCGACCAGTTCGCATCCTCGACCGGGGTGCCGTACTCGACGATCCGCCCGGCGATCTTCTCCGCGTCGTTGCTGGCCGCGGCGCGTCAGGTGCGCGCCTCGCGGACCTGGACCGGTCTCGCCGGCAGCGGCCGCATGGCCCTGATCGACCATCGCGACGTGGCCGAGGCCGGGTGGCGCGTGCTCACCGAACCGGCGCTCTGGGGCGCGCACCACGACCTGACCGGACCGGTCCCCCTGTCGTGGCCGGAGGCGCTCGAGCTGCTTTCGGCCGAGCTCGGCGAGCCCGTCACCTTCCGGGTCGCAGCCGAGCGCCAGTTCCTCGACGGCCTCCTCGACGCCGGGGTACCGGTGGGGACGGCCGAGCTGCTCATCACACGCGAGTGGTCGATCCTCGCCGGCGAGAACGACTACACGACCGACACCTTCCAGCAGATCACCGGCCGCCCCCCGCGCCCGATGGCCGAGTTCCTTCACGACTACCGCGCGGAATTCGTCTAATGCCAGCGCATCACCCCGCCCGATCCCAGGGAGGTTCAATGCGCTGATCAGCGGCCGACTCGGCGACCTGTTCGGCCGAAGTTGACGTTCATCGCTCGACTCATCGGCTTCTCCGTCGCACTGGCGATCGGCGAGCTCTCCCCAGTCGCTTGGCACCTTGGTCGCTGCGCGCGCTGCAGAGCTGGCGGCGCGCAGCGCGGCGGATGACGTGGTTCAACATTGGGGTTTCGTCAGGGCGTTGACGGGTGTGCGCTGCGTTGCGCTCCTTCGTGGCGCGGTCGTGCGCTGTTGTTGCGACGAGCGAGCGCGGTTGGCCGGTCAGTACCAGGACGGGCCGTGATCACGATAGGGCTCCTCGACGGCGGCCGCTTCGTCGTCGGTCAGGTGGAGTTCGAGCGCGGCGACGGCTTCGGGCAGGTGGTGGGGTTTGGTCGCGCCGACGATGGGCGCGGAGACGGCGGGGTTGCGCAATACCCAAGCGAGCGCGATCTGGGCCATGCTGACCCCGTGGGCCTCGGCGAGTTTCTGAACGGCGTTCACAACCGGTTCGTCCAACGGCGAGTCGAAGGCCTGTACGACATGGTCGACGGTGGAGCGGGTGGATTGCTCGCCCCACGGTCGGGCCAGGCGCCCTTTGCCCTGCGGGGAGTAGGGCACAAGGCCAACGCCGGTGTCGGCGCACATGGCCATCAGCTCGCGCTCGTCTTGGCGGCGCAGCAGGTTGTACTGGTTCTGCATGGACACGAACCGGGTCCAGCCGCCCAGGTCGGCGGCGTGTTGCAGCTTGGCGAACTGCCACGCGTACATCGACGATGCGCCGAGATAGCGGACCTTTCCGGCTTTGACGATGTCGTGCAGAGCCTCCATCGTCTCCTCGACCGGGGTGTCGGGGTCGAACCGGTGGATCTGGTACAGGTCGACGTAGTTTGTGCCGAGCCGGGTCAACGAGGCGTCGATTTGTTCGAGGATGGCCTTGCGGGATAGGCCTGATCCACCGGGCCCGTCGTGCATCCGGCCGTGCACCTTGGTGGCCAGCACGATGTTCTCGCGGCGTGAGTAACGCTCAATGGCACGACCGACGACCTCTTCGGAGGTTCCGGCTTGGTAGACGTTCGCGGTGTCCCAGAAGGTGATGCCCAACTCGATCGCCTGCCGGAAGAAGGGTTGGGCGTCATCGTCGGCCAGCGCCCATTCGTGGGCGCGTTCGGTGGTCGGATCGCCGTAGCTCATGCAGCCCAGAGCGAGGCGGCTGATCTTCAGCCCACTAGCACCCAGACGAGTCAGCTCCATGCTGTCAGTCTCCTACGTCGCTGTGCGCGCGGACATTGACCTGTCCGTGTGTCTGTCCATGCGCTCTATCAATGGATATGCGGCGTCGGCGACGTGGGTCGAGGTTCGCGATATCGACGGGTAGCAGCGGGATCGGCACGATTCGCGCATTACGAACGCGATCAACCGGGCCTGCCGGTCGCGGAGGCTATCCGAAGGCTTCGGGTAGGCAGATCTGCGCGACGTAGCGACTGATGAGCCCCGCTGGATCGAAGGAGACGCACGAGGCAAACGTCGCCGAACGGCCGCTCGGCAGCCCGGTAACGCGGCCGAGTACGACGACGTCAGCAAACGCGTCGCTCGCCACTGTTCGACCGATGTGATGCCTTGCGCCAGTGACCCCGCGTGCGGCGAACACGCCCGCGATCGCGTCTCGTCCGCGTACCGTTCCACGCAGTCCGTCTGGCTCCCGGGGCGGGACGCTGTAGATCGCATCTTTACTGAATCTGGCCGCCGCCTCGTCCCCCCGGCCAGCCTCTAGCTCCGTCAGGTAGCTCATGATGGACTGCTCGGCGGCCGCAGATTCCACCGGTCCCGGCGTGCGATTCGATGGCAGGGCTACGTGCTCATGGCGGAACTCCAGAACACCTACGATCGAGGCGCCCGCGATGACCAGAGCCAGCACAGCCGATCGGAGTTGGTCATCGACACCGTGCTCGACGAACTCGATGACGATATTCGTCGCGTCAGTGCAGCGGAGCACCTCGGCCCGGCGTCGATACTGGTGCCGATCCCTGGCGAGCGCGGCGAGCACCGCCGACCGGCCGGTTGCGACCAGCCGTGGGGCATCCTCAGGGCCTGCGTGATCGGGTAGCGCGGACACGACCACCCGGGCAAGGTGGCGCGCGAAATTGTCGTCGGACGCGTCGCCCTGCCATTCCGCGGTCACCATCGGCACGCCTGTTCCTCCGGTCCAGATGGCCGAAATGGCATCACTGGCTGGCCACCCAGGGCACAGTTACGGCGAGAGACGATCGTACATACGACGAAGAAGGATTGCCGAGGCGCGATGTCCAATCCGATCTTCGTGCGTTTTCGGCAAGATCGCTCGACATCGGTTGTGACGTATCCTGCCCGGAACAAGTAACGGCGGCGTTCGGCGCGTCGGAGAGCTCCTCGGATCGATCTCGGTTCTCCCAACAATGCCTGGGCGTCGTTCAACGGTCGCGGGACGAACCTGCGGATGAAGCACGAACTCGAGATATGGCATCGAATCCTCGCGATCGCCACGCCCACGCTGCTAAGAGTTGCCCATGGATGGCTTGACGGAGTCAGATAACTAGAGTTCTATTCATCTAGGTAATTAGTTGAATGGAGCGCCTCGTGATCGAGTTCCATCTAGACATCCGTTCAGGCCTCCCGCCGTATCGTCAGATCGTGGACCAAGTCCGCCGGGCACTGCGTCTGGGCCTGCTGGAGGAGGGTGATCAGCTGCCCACGGTCAAGGACGTGGTGGGACAGCTGGCGATCAATCCGAACACCGTGCTCAAGGCTTACAAGGAGCTTGAGCACGCTGGGCTGGTGACGCCCCGGCCCGGAGTGGGCACGTTCGTGACCGCGACCCTGCGCGACGGATCACTCGCCGCCCACGGCCCGCTGCGCCGCGAGCTGCTCCGCTGGTTTGCGAAGGCGCGGCGGGCCGGGCTGGACGAGGAGAGCATCGAGGCCCTGTTCCGGGATGCCTTTCGAGCCAGCGCCGAACAGGACATAGCGTGACTGCGGTCCTCGACACAGACGGCCTGGGCAAGCGTTACCGGCGCCGGTGGGCATTGACTGACTGCACGCTGAACATCCCGGCCGGTCGGGTCGTGGGGTTGGTCGGGCCGAACGGGGCCGGTAAGTCCACCCTGCTCAATCTTGCGGTCGGCCTGATCACTGCGACCTGCGGGCGCATCGACGTCCTCGGCACCCTGCCGGCCCGTGGCTCGGCCGAGCTGGGCCGGGTCGGGTTTGTTGCCCAGGACACACCCACCTACTCCGGGCTGAGCGTCGCCGATCACCTGCGAATGGGCGCGCGGCTGAACCCTGGCTGGGACCGCCAGTTCGCTGAAGACCGCATCGCGCAGCTCGGGCTAGACCCGGCCCAGCGGGCTGGGAAGCTGTCAGGCGGAGAGCGGGCGCAGTTGGCGTTGACCGTCGCGGTGGCCAAGCGGCCGGAGCTGCTGGTCTTGGACGAGCCAGTAGCCAGGCTCGACCCGCTCGCCCGGCGGGAGTTCTTGCAGAGCCTGATGGAGGTCGTCGCCGATCAGGGCGTCAGCGTCGTGCTGTCCTCGCACCTGGTCGCCGACCTCGAACGCGTCTGCGACCACCTGATCATCCTCGTCGCCTCCCGCGTTCGGCTGACTGGCGACGTCGAGCAGCTGCTCGCCACCCACCACCTGCTCACCGGGCCCCGGCGCGATACGGATCGGCTCCCGGCCGATCTCCACGTCGTGCAAGAAAGTCACACCGACCGGCAGTCCACGCTGCTGGTCCGCACCGAGGCCCCGATCCTCGACCCGGCCTGGACGGTCGGGCAGATCAGTCTGGAGGATCTGGTGCTGGCCTACATGAGCCAAGCCCGTGCCGGGGCCAGTAACAACGGGCACGGTCGGCTGACGGGGGTGCCACGGTGATCTGGTTTGCCTGGCGGCAGTTCCGCACCCAAGCCGCCGTGGTATTCGGCGCGCTGGCCGTCCTGGCGATCGTGGTGATCGTCACCGGCCTGCAGCTGCGGCGCTGGTATGACGCCAGCGGTATTGCGAATTGTGCTGCGGCTGGCGACTGCGACACGGTCACCAGCGCATTCACCACCCACTACAGCTGGCTGCAAACACTCCTCGGCAACGTTCTGATCGACTTCTTTCCAGCGGTGATCGGGGTGTTCTGGGGCGCGCCGCTAATCGCCCGCGAACTCGACACCGGTAGCTACCGGCTGGTCTGGACTCAGTCCGTCACCCGGACCCGCTGGTTGGCTGCCAAGATCACCATCGTGGGTGCCGCGAGCATCGCCGCGGTCGGGCTGCTCAGCTGGATGGTCACCTGGTGGTCTACCCCGTTCGACAACATGGCCAACAACAAGTTCGACCCATCCGTCTTCTCCGAGCGCGACATCGCGCCACTCGGCTACGCCGCGTTCGCCTTCGCCCTTGGCGTGACCTCCGGGCTGCTGATCCGCCGCACCCTGCCCGCAATGGCCACCACCCTGGTCGGCTATATCGCCGCCCGGGTCGTCGTCCTCATCTGGATCCGACCCCACTTCCAGGCCCCCTTGCACGCCACCGGACTGCTACCAGCGCCCGGGTCGGATTCCGGATTGGTAAAACCGCCTGGCGCCACCCTTGCTCCCCAGCCCGGTTCATGGCTGGTCTCCAGCCAGATCCTCGACCCTTCTGGCCATCCCACCAACGGCCGGATCGAGGTCCGCATCGGCGACCCGTGCGTCGCCACGCACAGCTGCCTTACCGGCTACCACCAGACGATCACCTACCAGCCCGCGAGCCGATACTGGCCGTTCCAGTGGTATGAGATGAGCCTGTTTATCGCCCTGGCTGCGATCTTGATCGGATTCTGCTTCTGGCAGATCAACGGCCACCGCCTACCCACGACGTCCCGCATTTTGCCCGGTACTCGGCCCGACACTCCGAGTCGGCTCGAGGAGACACTCGACCATGACGCATCGGCCCATCTTGACCGGGCGACCTTCAGCGCGGCCGAGCGCCCGATGGCTGTCCGCGGCAAGGCAGGCGGCCGCCGCCTGCCCGACACGAGGGACGGAACCGACCGATCCAGTCGTTAGGTCGGTACAACCACGAGGTCGGCACAATCGAGGCTCACGAGCCGGTCATTCTGCTACGACCTGATCTGTCACCCGTCGCGCATGCTGTTGAGCAGCTCAGCTCGGGACCTGGCGTCTTCCATCGCGTTGTAGAGCCGCTTGTCGTAGTCGGGATCTTGATTCTCGATGACCGTGAAGATGCGTCGATCCCACACGTCCGTCCCGCCCGGGACCTGCAAGATGACAAGCACCTCCGTCTGGTTGTTCTCGTTCCCGACCTGCATCGCCCGCCACAACGCGTCGGTCGGGGCCGCGGCAATCGCAGACGAGGGGTATTGCGCCCTGCGCAGGCCACTCCAGCGGCGAGAGAGCCAGACAACTGCCCACAGGAACAGGCACAGGATGATGACTTCTATGACGATCCGGGCCACTTGCGCGCCTCCTGGGCTTCCGGCGGGTCGCTTGATAGGGCGATGGTGTCAGCCGAATGGCCTCGACCCCCGACTATGCCTCAGCGATGGGGATGGCTGCGGGCGATCGCCGAATAGGGGCGTACATGACGCGTCGCTTACGAGGCTTGGTATCGACGGCGAGCCTGGCCGCTGCGGTAGTGCCTGGTGGCTTCGGGCGTGCCCGGCCTCGGCCGAGGCATGGCTGGTTTGCTTGCCTGGCACTCCAGCGGGGTGCCTGTTGTTGGTCAAGAACAACCGGCGGCGACGAAGCACGATCACTTCGTCTTTTGGCGGCCAGTGATCGGCTATCGCCGGAGTGCACGCTCGGGCGCCGGCAGGGCAGGAGCGGCGCAGGCGTTATCCCGGCCGAGCCGATGCGCGGGCGCCGTGCCCGGATCGAGCACGTGGCAGGTCGGCGAACCTCTGGGATTCAGAGTCGACCAGCGACGGTGCGGCGTCCGGTCGTTGACGCGCCCTAGCCCTTCGGACGCCACCGGGACGCGGCCACGCCGTCCCGGGCGCCGGGGTGCCCGACATGGAGGCACCAAGCGAGGGGTGGCAGTTCAGCCGAGTTCGGCCCATACCGTTTTGCCGGCCGGCCCCAGCGTGACACCCCACCGGTCGGCCAACCGATCCACCAACTGCAGGCCACGGCCGGCTACGGCGTTCGGCGCCGCGCGATGCAGGGCGGGCAGTTGCCCACTCGAGTCTGTGACGCTGATGCGCACCCCGACCGCCGTGTTGGCCAACGTGACGGCAAGGCCGGAGCGGGCGTGCCGGACTGCGTTGGCGGCCAGTTCGCTGACCACGATCATCGTGTCCTCGGTCAGGTGGGGCAGGTGCCGGTCGGTGAGCACGTCACGCACCATCCGCCGAGCCCGTGCCGGGCTGCGCGGATCCGGGTCGTAGAAGGCGGCCACGTCCGGCGGGTCCGCCTGCAGTGCATCCGGCAGCGTGCCGGCGTAGACGGCCGAGTGCAGCCCTGCCACCTGGCGTACCGTGTCCGCCTGCTGCCGCGCCGGCTGCGGGTAGCTGCAGAACAGGGAGAACTGCTCGCGGCGGCCGAGCTCATTCCACAAGGACTCGAGCGCCAACGCCGGGCCAGGCTGATTGCGCTGCCACAGCAGCCCCACCAGTTCCCCGTAGATCCGGACCGGGCCGCCGCGCCGGTGGGCGAGTCGAAGCAGCGCCCCGATTTCCGTATCGAAGGCGGCCGGGTCCGGGCCCCGCCGGGCAGGCAGCCTGGCCAAGGTGCTCGCGGCGTCCCGTTCGATCAGTGCGGCGTCGCGTCGAGCCGCCGCGACGCTGATGCCACGGGCGGCCAGCGCGTCGGCGAACGCGGCGCGGTGCCACGGTTCGGCTATGACGATCGCGGTGCCCCCGCTGCGGATCGCCTCGGCCAAGAAGCTGGCCACCGCTTCGGTCAGCTCGTCGTCGGTCTCGTAGAACTGGACGACATGACTGTCCGGCCCGGCCGGGGTGGTGCCGAGCTCGGTCAGCATGACAACCAGCGTGCGTACATTTCGTCTTACATACCCAGGACGGGGGCGGCTCAAACACCGCGGCGAACGGCTTGGCACTCCGGTAACCAGCCCAGGCTGCGGAGGTCAACGCGCACCGGCTGACGGTCTCAACAATCAACGTGTTAGCCCCCGCTGTCCGATCCGGCCCAGCCATCGCCGTCGCTCCGCTTGCCGCGCCGGCCGCCCCGCGTCATCCGGGACCGTGGCAGGCTACAAGCGACCAGCCGCACGGCCGCGTCGAGGGTATTCTCACGGCCGAGCCGCTCGGCTAATTGCAGACACGAAGGTCAAGTCATGAACCAAAACCTGCCGGGCATCCCCGACGACGTGACCGGTGACGGTGACGGTCCGCTAGAGGACGCCATGTCCCAGCCAGGAATCCAGGCGCAGGCAGCCAGCGAGGACACCGACCTCCGCCTCAGCCTGGCCGCGTTGTCGCAGCTGGCGACCGGCCAGATGCAACTTAGCGACGCGCTGACCCGAGTGGCCGAGTTCGCGGTCCAGGCCATCCCCGGCGCCGACGGGGCCGGGTTGACCCTACTGGAGAAGAACCGGCATGACACCATCGTGGCCAGCGCTCCGTTCGTGGGCCAAGTCGACGCCATCCAATACAGCATCGAGGAAGGCCCCTGCATCACCGCGGCCGCCGAAGCTCGCATCGTCCGCTCCGGCTCCCTGGACAACGACCGGCAGTGGCCCCGCTTCGGCGCTCGCGTCGGGCGCCTCGGGGTGCACAGCGTGCTTTCGATCCCGCTGCTGACTCCCGAAGGGGTGCTCGGCGCGATGAACATCTACGCCCACGAACGCGACGCCTTCGACGAGCACGCCGCGATGATCGGCGAGCTGTTCGCGGTCCCGGCCGCGATCGCGGTGCATAATGCCCAAGTCCTGGCCCAGGCCCGACGCCTCACCGCACAACTGCAGGCCGCACTGACCAGCCGGTCCACGATCGATCAGGCGATGGGCATCCTGATGAGCCGCGTCGGCTGCGACCCCGATGAGGCGTTCGACCGGCTGCGGCAGATCAGCCAGAGCGAGAACAAGAAACTATCCACCATCGCACAGAACATCCGCGACGAGGCGATCCGAACAGCGCGGGCCCGACACACCCGCGCCTAACCTGCGCCGCGCCGCCAACGCCGCCTCGACCGATAGGGCCCGATACACGCCGGAGCGTAGGGTGAAATACCTGACGCCATGGATCCGGGACCCGACCCGCCTCTGGCTTTGGATGACGGCCGCAGCGACTTGCTGCCGACCTGAACCGGCATAAGACTCAGCGATCGGGACGCCGGAGAACCCCCCGTGGACATCTCCGCAGCACTCGCGGCTGACCTCGCCCTACTTACCCAAGCGCTCGACGACTCCGGCATCGATCTCGAAGCAGGACTTCGAGCCTTCACCGCGGACGTCAAACTCGCCGTCGCGTCCTTCACCGGCATGACAATGACCATTGCGCTCGACGGCCACGACGTCAGCTTCACCGTCCATGACGAGGCGACCATCCAGCCGGCAACGTCGCTGCTGATCCCGCTCGCCACCGTCACACCCACCGAAGCCGCCAGCACTCTGCTGCTCTACGCCGCCGCACCCGGCGCCTTCGTCGATCTCGCCGCCGACTTGATCTACGACCTCCGAATCGAACCCACCGCCCTCGTCCTGGACGGCCACCTCGACCCGCGCGCCGGCTCCGCCGGCATGACCGGCCTCGACGAACATTCCGCGATCAACCAGGCCATCGGCGTGCTCATCGGCCGCGGCCACACACCCGAATCTGCCCAGCACGAACTGCACCGACTCGCCAAACTCGATCACGACGACCTCCGCGCCGCCGCCGAAGCCCTCATCCTCAGCGCCCGCAGCGGATCGACCAACACCACCTGATCAACCAGCGCGGCGGCAGCGTCTTATCTTCGGCGCTTCGCACGGCGACCGATCCGCGCGCCACTCATCGTCGCCACGACGAGCGACGACATCGACCGGCCATCCATATCTACGACGCAGATACACAGCATCCAGACCCAAAAAGTTCGGCTGTAGACATGGCGCCGTTCAGCGCCGGGATGCCTCTTCAGCACTGGGATGCATGTTGAGCGCTCGCGCCGAAAGCGTCAATCTTGCACCGCCGCCGCCGACGGCACCGCGCACCCGAGGTCCTCCCGTCGGCCGCGGTCTAGCACACGACGTACACGTCGACCGGGCGCGCAGCACAAGCCCTTTCACTGCCCCAGCCAGTCGAAGAGCACCAGCAGAAAGGGCCCGCTGCCGCTGGCGCCGAGATCGAGACAGCCCGAGCGAAAGCGGAGGCGGTCAGCCGATCTGTTGGCTCGCCGGGCACGCCAACGCCTGCTGTTCCTTCGCGGGGAAGGCCCAGCAGGCGTGGGCTGTGGGCTGTGCGGTAGGAGGTTGCCTACTTGGTGTCGGCGTCGACGAGCCGGTCGATGAGTTCGTCGAGATTGCCGGTCCTGGGGAGGTCTCGGGTGCTGAGTTCGTCGGCCAGTTCGGTCTTTGTCTTGCCTTCGTAACGCTCGCGGGCGGTCTGGTGGGCCTGGCGGGCTTCGCGCCGTTCGGCGGCGCGGGCCTGACGGACCTCGTCGCGTTCGGCCTGCTCGGCTCGCTCGGCCTGTTCTTGGACGATCTGGTCGGTCTTGTTGACCTGCTCGTGCACGCTGTCGCTCACAGCGTTGACCTGATTGCGAAGCACTGAACCGACGCTGTCGAGGTATTGGCCAGCCGCGTCACCGGCGACGCTGACGGCGCGGAGCAGGTTCGCTGCGTATTCAAGGTTGGCCTGCTGCAACTGCCGAGCGAGGGTGGCCGACTGGGTGATCAGCGCGGTGGCGTTCACCATCGCAAACGGGGTCCGTGCTTGGCCGGCGGCGTCCTTGATGCTGCCGGTCCACGACGTAGCTGCGTCGGTCCAAGCCTTCCCTACGCTGCGGGCACCATTGGCATACTGGTCCTGAAGGGTCATATGTGCTTCTCCTGTTCCTGCGGCAACGCCCACGTACCAAGCGATTGCTTGGGATATCGAGCGGGCATATCTCCATCATGCCCGCAATTGCTGACCAAACGGTGCGTTTGTGACGCTACCCACGGTAATCAAGGACGGCGAGGACAGTAGGCGCACCGCGCCGGCCCGGGTACAGCAGCGGCGTCCGATTCCGCGGCACCTGCGAACCTCCGCTTAGCGCCAGACAGATTGGCGTACTGATCAGGCCACGGACCGCGCCGACCGGCGTCACCGTGCATGTCGGTTACCGGCCACGGCCCTCCCGAGGCGGCGCGTACGTGGCCGCAGGAGAGCTCAGTATCTGCCCCAGCTGCGCTGAGCTGATCCGACCGCCGGCATATCTGGCCGCCGTCTTGGGTATGACGGGATCTAAGAGGGACGCAAGGTCGTCCGCTGAGATCCTAGGAGGGTCATGAGCCTTTCCGCGAAACTCCGCCGCGCACCGCTGCGCGTTGCCGCTGGCGCCTACATGGTGAACAGCGGCGTCACAACGCTCAACGTCGACGATGAGACGGCGAAATCGCTGCACGGCATGGCGAGTGCTACGTATCCGGTTTTGGGCAAGCTCGAGCCGAAGGTGTTCGCGCGGACTCTCGCCGTCGGCGAGATCGCCGTCGGCACCATGCTGTTGTTGCCGATCGTCCCGCCGTTCATCGCTGGCACGGCGCTGGTCGGATTCTCCGGCGCTCAGCTCAACATGTACCGGGACACGCCGGGCATGCATTACGAGGGCAGCCTGCGCCTGACCCCAGAGGGCACATCCATCTCAGAGACGGTGTTGATGTTCGGCATTGGCGTCGGGCTGATGACCGACGCAACGTTCGAGGGCGCGCGTAAAGGGGTCGAGGAGATCGAGGCGTCCGTCGCACGGCGGCGCGTTGAATGGGGCAAGCGGGCGAGGCGCCTGGTCCGCCGGGCACAGACGACCGGCGCCGAGTCTGTCGAGCATCTCACCCAGCAGGCCGGCGACGCGTCCGAAGGGACAGCTAAGGGGCTGGCCGAGATCCGCGCCGAGTACGGGCCGGTGGCGGCCGAGAAGGCCCGCACCGCGGGCGAAGCGGTTCGGCACGCGGCGGTGGAGTACGGGCCGGTGGCGGCCGAGAAGGCCCGCACCGCGGGCGAAGCGGTTCGGCAGGCCGCGGTGGAGTACGGGCCGGTGGCGGCCGAGAAGGCCCGCACCGCGGGCGAAGCGGTTCGGCAGGCCGCGGTGGAGTACGGGCCGGTGGCGGCCGAGAAGGCCCGCGCCGCGGGCGAAGCGGTTCGGCAGGCCGCGGTGGAGTACGGGCCGGTGGCGGCCGAGAAGGCCCGCACCGCGGGCGAAGCGGTTCGGCAGGCCGCCGTGGAGTACGGGCCGGTGGCGGCCGAGAAGGCCCGCACCGCAGGCGAAGCGGTTCGGCAGGCGGCCGTGGAGTACGGGCCGGTGGCGGCCGAGAAGGCCCGCACCGCAGGCGAGGCGGTTCGGCACGCCGCTGCCTACGACGCCGGGTGATTCACCCGAACCTGAATCGCGGGGGCCTTTCGGTGAGAGAGGGTTGGCGCTCGCGGGTACAACCGGTGTGTGTCATCCGAAGCAGCGCCACGTCGAACGTCACACCGGCGGCTGCTCGATGCGATCGGCGAGTTGTATGACGACGCGCCGCACTGTGCGGACATGGCCGGCCTGCGGTATGTCGAGGCCGACGACCCGGGCTTAAGCCGTCGACGCCGCGGCCGAGGATTCAGCTACCGTGACGCGCACGGGCGACCGGTCGATGTCGGGACGGTGCGGCGCATTGTCGAGTTGGCAATCCCACCCGCTTGGCGTGAGGTGTGGATCTGCCCCGACGAGCTCGGTCACATCCTCGCTACCGGTCAGGACGACCGCGGCCGAAAGCAGTACCTCTACCACCCGAAGTGGCGCGAGCTTCGGGATCTGCTCAACTTCTATCGGCTGATCGTGTTTGCGAACCATCTGCCAGAAGTGCGGGCACATGTGCAACGGCAGCTGCGGCGTCGCTGTCTCGACCGCTCCCGCGTCCTCGCCGCCATGGTGCGCATCATCGACGCGTCAGCGATACGGATCGGCAGCGAGGAGTATGCCGAGGACAACGACAGCTTCGGGTTGACCACGCTCATGCGTCAGCATGCCCGCGTGAACGGTCGCCGGATCGAGCTGCGATTTCCCGCGAAGTCCGGAAGCCGAGCCGAGTTGACGCTAAGCGATCCGGGAATCGCCCGATTGATCGCTGAGCTGAAGCAGCAGCGCGCACGCCGACTGTTCACTGTTGGCGGCCAGCCCATCGATGCCGTCGAGGTGAACGCACTGCTGTCGGAATTGACGGATGGACACGTTACGGCGAAGGATTTTCGCACCTGGAAGGGGACGCTGGCCGCGTTCAGCTACCTGCGTGAGCAGGCCGGCGACGGCGGCGACCCGACCCGCGTGGCCCTCGAAGCCGTCGACGAAGCGGCTGGCACTCTCGGCAATACCCGCGCCGTCGCCCGCGCTCACTACGTCCATCCACAGCTGCTGGAGACGTTCGGCAACCACACGTTCGAGGACTATCTCGCCACTAGTCGGCCGCGGCCGGCAGAATATCTCAAGGAGGACGAACGAGCGTTGCTAGCGTTCTTGCAGATCCTTTTAGAGAAGGAATTCGATCGGTACGCGGCAGCCCCGAAATTGCCAGTTTGACCTCGGTCCCTACCGGCGCTAATAGCGAGCGGGCTGCGCCGATCAACAGTTCTGCTGCCGCCACGGAGCCTGTCGACCGCAGGCTCAGGTACAGCCGCAGCTAGCAGCCGTCAAGGAAGGCTTGACGGAACCCAGCATCGTCAAGTAAGTCTTGACGGCATGCCAAAGCAGTCGATCACGTTGCATGCGTTCCGGGAAGAAGTCCCAGGCCGCCGCTGGCAGGCGCTTTACGAGGCGACCTGGCCGGCCTACCGGTCCTGGTACCTGCGAGAGGGCGTGGCCCCGCGTCCGTCGGTGGCCGAGGCCGAGGACGCCCTGCACCGGCACATGCCCGAGCTCGTGCCGACTTGGCGGCGGCTCGCGTCACTGACCGGCGAGGAGCCCATCAGCAGCGCGATGCTCAGTCATTGGAGGATGCCGGCGTTCGCGCCGGCATGTTCGCAGGCGGTCGTAAGTAGCGGAGTGCGTGCGCTGATCCGGAACTACGACTATCACCCCGACTTGTTTGAACAGGTGGTCATGTCGACCAGACTGCGCCGCCGCGACGTGCTGGGCACCAGTGACTGCCTTTGGGGCCTGCTCGACGGCATGAACGCGAATGGTCTCGCCGTGTCGTTGGCCTTCGGAGGGGCTCGTGGTTCGGGCCGGGGATTCGGGATTCCGCTGGTCGTGCGCTATCTGCTCGAGATCGCCGACACGGTCGCTGCGGCGATGTCCGCGCTGCGGACGATTCCGGTGTCGATGTCCTACAACCTGACGATGACCGACCGTTTCGGTACGGCGAGTACGGCGTATGTGGCGCCGGGACGGCAACCCGAGGTCCGCAGCTGCGCGGTGGCCACCAATCACCGGTTCGACCGCCCCGACTGCCCGGGGGATGCTGCGCGGTTGCGCAGCGTCGAGCGCCGCAGGCATCTGCAGCGTCTGCTGACGCGCCGGCCGCACCCCGACCGGCTGGCCGAAGCCTTTCTGCGCGCGCCACTACGCAATATAGATTTCCGCGGCGGTTTCGGCACGTTGTACACCGCCGACTACCGCCCGGACGTGGGCCAGCTCCACTACCGCTGGCCAGGCACCGCATGGACCCGAACATTCGACTCCACGGACGCCGAACTGCGCATCGACGTACCGACACGATAGGTGCACCGATAATTGCGACTGTGGCGGCAACATCTAATCCACGGCTGTCGACGATGCCGACCAGTGACCTGGCCGACCTCATCCGACGGGCCGTCGACGAGCTCAGCGACCGAGGCACACACGAGGCATTCCGCGCGCTCCTCGAAGTCCTACCCCACGCCGGAGAGCGACTCGGCCATGCCGCACGGAACCTGGCCGCCGACCGATCCTGGAGCGAGGTCGCCGAACTGTCCGGAACCACCAAACAAGCTGCGTGGTCGCGCTGGCGCGGGTAGGCCCAGCGCTGGACGGCAGGCCGAACCCAATGGCGGTCGTCATTGGTACCGGCGCCAGCTCTGCGGAATGTTCGGATCGATATGCACCGGAGGCCGAGCGGGCACACTGCGGGATTCGCCTCCGCGCGACGTTAGCCACGTCCACCGCCACCGAACTGAACGAATGGTCGTAGGCGCTGGTTGAGGGTCGAGCGATCAACTCCAGTGTCGACAAGCGTCGCCACCTCGTCGAGTGAAACTTGCAGCGAGTTGAGGTCGGTGACCACGCGGAACCGGTCATCGCCAGCTGCGATCGGCGAGCTGGATATGCGGTGCCCGACGACCCCGACGTCGAACCCGGCCGGCGGGGGCTGGTCGACCGGGTTTCGCGGCGCGGTGACTGGGCTGGTGGCCGGGTATGGGTGATGCTCGGTGGGTGGCTCGGAGATCGGCTGGAGCGCGTCGGGGTTATCCGGGGCATCGGGGCCGTCATGTCGGTGTGGGGGAGGCCCGGTTACCGCCGACGGTGGCGGTTGTGGTGGCGGTTGTCTTGTACGCTTCGCTGCCGAATCAGCTGCTGGTCGGGCCGCGGTTCGTCATCCCGATCCTGGAAGGGATTTTGCTGGTCGCTTTGGTGGCGACCGATCCGCGGCGGATCACGCGTCAGACCCGGCAGTCTCGAATGATCTCGCTGGTGTTGATCGCGGTGATCGTGTTGACCAACCTGGTCGCTTTGGGGCAGCTGGTGCACGATTTGGTCAGTGCGCAGGTCAAGGGGGGCGGCGCGTTGCTGCTGGCGGCGTTGCAGGTGTGGGCGACGAATGTGATCGCGTTCGCGTTGATCTATTGGGAGCTCGACCGCGGTGGGCCGGTGTCGCGGGTTCGGCGGTCACGGGATGAGCTGCCGCTGGCTGACCTGCGCTTCTCCCACGACGAGGACCGAGACACCGTGGTCGAGGTCAGCGCGGGCTCGAGCGAGAAGTCCGATTGGATGCCCACCTTCATCGACTATCTGTACGTGTCGACCACCAACTCCAGCGCGTTCAGCCCGACCGACACGATGCCGCTGAGCAGTCGCATGAAGATGCTGATGGCCGTGCAAGCCACCGCCGCATTGATAACCTCGCTGCTGGTCATCGCCCGCGCCGTCAGCGCCCTGCAGTAACCGCCCGGTCAGGTCCCACGAGCAGAAAGTGGCTTACAGGCCGCTGATTTCGCATCAGCGGCTGATCGGCAGCATGTGATGCCTTCGCAGCTGGGCTGGGCGCGGCCACTCATCGCAACTTCGCACTGCCAGTTAGGACGATCGACCGATGATGAACACCAGGTGACCATCGCGACGCGGCTCACCCCCTTCAACGGCGAGGGCATCCCCCGGGCGGCCGAAAGCGACCCCCAGGCGTTGAGGCGGGGTACGGAGGCAGTCAATTCGCGTGGGTCCTGCCAACCCGCAGACTTGCCGGTCCGCCGACGACGTCGTCGCGCTGAAGGCCTGCGTCGATACGCAGGCGGAGACGATCTCCCGGCAGCCGCGTTGTGAGCGCGCCGCCAAGGATTGCTGACACCGTCGCTTCCGCGGCGCTCACGGCCGCGGTACGCCGATACGCAGGACGGGTGATTGCGGCCATGACCATGCTGGCAGCGTGGACGGTGTCGACCGCGGCGCACGCGAGCACCACTTGTCGGCGGGGCTGGGTGTACTCGAGCAGTCCCTGAGCCAGGAGCCGGCTCCCGAGGACGCGGACGAGCCACGCCGGCGGTCGCGGCTGGTCGCCGGCGATCAGCCCAGTGATGGCGTCCGGGCGGCCTAGCAGCAGGACGCCGATCACGCAGCGCTCGATCGCGGACGTTCGAACGATGACGGTCGCGGTTCGGCGCGTCATCGGCGCCGGGCCCGCAGCACCGCGCCCGCGGTGGCGCTGATTCCGCCGATCGCGGCCCCGAGCAGGCTGTGATGATGCGAGGCCCATAGCTGCGGGTCACGGGTGTGGGCCGTGGTGTCGAAGATCCCGTGCGCGCCGAAGTCTTCGCCGCCCGGCCCGTCTGCCGGCTCCCACAGGTTCACTGGGGCACCCGGTTCTTGCGGATACTTGGTCTGTTGGGACTTGACGCCGGTCCGGCCGAGGTATCGATCCAGCAGCCCAGGGACGATCGCGTTGGCCGCCAGGGTGGCCATCGTGGATGCTCCCACCCAGTACTCGCGACGGTGAGGGTGGTCGGCTGCGTACAGGATGCCGCGGGCAGCGAACTCGGGCTGATAAATCGGCGGCACCGGCCGGGCGTGCTTGGGCAACCTGGACAGAACCCAGGAGAACTGCGGCGTGTTCACGGCCGGCAGCTGAACCATCGTGACGTGCACATTGCTCTTGTCATGGAGCAACTCGCAGCGCAGCGCTTCGTGGAAGCCTTGGATGGCGTGTTTGGCGCCGCAGTACGCGCTCTGCAGTGGGATGCCGCGGTAGGCCAGCGCGGAGCCAACCTGCACGATCGTGCCCCGGTCACGGGGCTTCATGTGCTTCAGAGCGGCCATCGTGGCGTAGATGTATCCGAGGTAGCTGACGTCGGTGACCCGCCGGTATTCCTCCGGCTTGATCTGGTCAAACGGCGCGAACACCGACGTGAACGCCGCATTCACCCATACATCAATCTCGCCGAGATCCGACTCGACGCGCTCCGCGGCGGCGAACACGGCGTCAGAGTTGGCGACATCAACCGGGATCACCAACGCGGAACCGCCCGCGGCTTCGACGTTGCGCTTGGCAGCCGCCAGGCCGGCCTCGCCGCGAGCCAGGAGAGCGACGGTGTCGCCCCGAGCACCGAAGGCCGTCGCGGTCGCTCTCCCGATTCCTCCGCTGGCACCAGTCACTACGACGATGCGTGCCACAGGGTCAACTCCTGTCCTGAGTGTCCGGTCCTAGCTGTCGCGGATGCACGCTCGTAGTGGGCTGCGCAGTCCAGGTCATTCGTTCGTCCAGCTCATCGACCACACATCCCGGTCGGGATCGCCGCGACAGCTCGTCAGCGTCCCGAGGGTCATTGCTGGAAAGCGACGCGCGGCAAAGTCAATATCCATCGTCCGAGGCTTACCCGAGGGCTGCATCCGGCAAACCTTGTGAGCAGACGCCCCCGTTCCACGGGTGATAGTGCCCTGAGATCGGGGGGCGCGCGAAATCCGGCCTGCTCGGCGAGAAAGGGCCGGCTTGACGAGTGGCTGAGTGAGTATTCCTCGCAGGGCAGGATGTATCCGAGCTAGGTGCCCTCTGTTGCCGACAGGACGACGGATCAAAACCTGGCGCCGCGTCCGAGGTCGCGGACGCCGGCCCTAGGGTCGAGGCATGTCCGAGCGTTGGTACAAGGAAGCGATCATCTACAGCGTCGAGGTGTCGACGTTCCAGGACTCCAATGGCGACGGCTGCGGCGACCTACCTGGCCTTATCAGCCGGCTGGACTATCTGGCCCGGCTGGGCGTCACCTGCCTGTGGCTCAACCCGATCCATCCCTCCCCGCACCGGGACGACGGATACGACGTCGCCGACTACTACGCCGTCGACCCTCGGCTGGGTACGCTCGGCGACTTCGCCGAGCTCGCACTGCAGGCGGGCGAACGCGGCATCCGGCTGCTGCTCGACCTGGTGGTCAACCACACATCCAGCGCGCACCCTTGGTTCCAGTCGGCGCGGCGGGATCCCTCCTCGCCGTACCGGGACTGGTACGTGTGGAGTGCCACCGAACCCGCTGACCGCCGGCAAGGCATCGTGTTCCCCGGCGAGCAGACCGAGACCTGGAGCTTCGACGAGGACGCCCAGGCCTGGTACTACCACCGCTTCTACGACTTCCAACCCGACTTGAACTGGTCAACGCCGGCGGTGCGCGAAGAGGTCAAGCGGATCATGGGGTTCTGGATCCAGCTGGGCGCCTCCGGGTTCCGCATCGATGCCGCGCCGTTCGTCCTCGAGCTGGTCGAAGCCGACGTCGATCCCGCTCCGATGGACTGGACGATCCTGGACGACTGGCGGCAGGACGTGCAGTGGCGCCGAGGTGACGCCGTGCTGTTGTGCGAGGCCAATGTCGATCTTGGCGAGCTGTCCAAGTACACCGGCCTGCAACCCACCGGCCCGAACGACCGGTCGCACATGCTCTTCGCGTTCGACCTCAACGCCCGGCTGTGGCTCGCCCTGGCGCGCCGCCGGGCCGAGCCGCTGGTCGACGCGTTACGGAGCATGCCGGTGCTGCAGGACATGGCGCAGTGGGCGACGTTTCTGCGTAACCACGACGAGCTCGATCTGTCCCGCTTGACCGAGCAGCAACGCAACGACGTCTGGCGTGCGTTTGCGCCCCGGGCCGATATGCGCATCTACGGGCGCGGCATTCGTCGCCGGTTGGCCCCCATGTTGCGGGGTGATCCGCGCCGGATCCGGCTGGCCTACGCCTTGCAGTTCGCGCTGCCGGGCAGCCCCGTCCTCCGGTACGGCGAGGAGATCGGGATGGCCGAGGACCTGGCGTTGCCGGACCGCAACGCATTGCGCACGCCGATGCAGTGGGAGGACTACCCCAACGGGGGATTTTCGACCACCTCCGATCCGGCCGCGCTCGTACGCCCAACAAGGCGCGGCGGACAGTACGGCTACCGGGCGGTCAACGTCCGCGCGCAAGAACGTGCTCCCGACTCCTTGTTGCGCTGGTTCGAACACCTGACCCGAACCTTGCGGGAGTGCCCGGAGATCGGTGTCGGTACGTGCTCTGTGATCGAGGTTCCGCCGCATGCCGTTCTGGTGCACCGTTTCGACGCTCCGAAGGGATCGATGCTTATGATCCACAACCTCGACGACGCCGCCGTCGAGCTCGACCTCGGTCCGCTGGATGGGGCCGACCGTCCGTTCGACGTGCTCACCGACAGCGAATACGACCAGCCCGACAGAAGATTCCGCGGATTGCGCCTTCGTGGCTTCGGCTACCGGTGGATCCGGCTGAACCGAAGCAACGCCGCCTAGTGCACCACCGGGCTCCTGGTGACCGTCGCACCGACCTCCCTTTCGGAACCGGTCCTTAGCCATCGACCGCGAGCGTTCGGAACCTGATGATCAAGGTTGTTTCCGTGGAACGTGCGTCAACGGAACTCGGAAGATCACCGGAGCGCGGAAGGGGCTTTGACCGTTCGGGACGCGAGCGGTCGGACGTTCGGTTATGGAGACGCCCAGGCGTCATCGGCTGGGCGGTAGCCCAATTGCTGCATCGTCTCCTCAAGGTCCGCCGCGAGGTAGCGGTTGGCGGAGATGCCATTGGCCACGGTGAACTTCACGCAGTCAGCCTCGACCGCGGCCCGGACCAGCTCCGCGGCGTCCCGCGGGCTAAGCCATGCGGACCGCGCTCGGTCCGGAACCGCTGCGCCCGGATGCGCCTCGGCGAAATACCCAATCCGTAGGGCGACGACCGACGTCGACCCGCTCGCCGCCGCGACCCATGCACCCAACGCCTCAGCCCAGGCCTTCGTGGCGCCGTACAAGTTACCCGGACGCGGTGGATCATTCGCCCGCGACTGCGTCGTGTCTGGCCTGGCCGAGATGACGTGCAGGCTGCTGGCCAGCACCAGACGGCGGATACCACACTCGGCCGCCGCCTGGGCGACGTGGTAGGCGCCGATCACGTTGACCGGCAGGAGTTGTTCCCACGCGGCGGCAGGATCGGGCATCGCGGCGAGGTGCACCACGGCGTCGACGCCCGCGAAGGCTGCCCGGCAGGCCCCGGCGTCGCTCACGTCCAGCGCGCTGATTCCGTCACCAGCCGTGAGGTCCGTTCCCTGCACCTCCCAGTCCGCAGGAAGCAGCGGAGCGATCGCCCGTCCGATACGGCCGGCAGCCCCCGTGACCACGACCCGACGGGATGTCTTCGTCGCCACCGGCCACACGCTACCGACGTACGCGCCTCACCTGGGCCCGCCGGAGCACTCACCATGTGCCGGTCATGGATCCGCTAGCAGGACAGGAGTCGGCGAGTGAGCCCTGCGCGCTCAGTTGCTGGGCCTGCATGACCTGCCAGTGACCACCCGCGCCGGCGCAAGCTCACCCGCTGCGGTGAACATCCGAACCCGCGCCGGCACAATAGCGATCTCGTAGGCAACACCGTCGATATCTCGCAGCCTCGGCGGGCGGAGGTCCCGTGCGGACGGATGTTTCTCGGACAGCGCTGGAATGTCGAAGCTCGGGCCGAGCGCAGTGCCAAGTCTCGTGAGGTCGGTGACCGATCTCGCTCGGGAAGTGGGCGATACGAGGAGACATTGCGGTCTCGGTGGCCGTTTGCGACTACCGGGCCGATTCGAGTAACCGTGTCCTCGTCCGGTCGAGAGGTACCGGGTGCTGGCGACGGCGGCGTTGTTGGCTGGGCTAGCCTGTGCACGCTGGCACACGCGTCTGGCGGAGCTGGTGGACCTGTCCCAGGGAAGCGGTGATGACAAGTGGCCGGTGAGACCCCGACGATCGTCCTCGTCCACGGTGCATGGGCCGACGCGACCGGCTTCGACCCCGAGATCCGCGCCCTGCGTGACCGCGGGTTGACCGCCATCGGGTTCGGCAACCCGCTTCGCGATCTGGTTGGCGACACGACGTACCTGGCCGAATTCCTGCGGACGCTGACGGGTCCGATCGTGCTCGTCGGCCACTCCTATGGCGGCAACGTCATCTCGATGGCCGCGATCGGCAACGACCAGGTCAAGGCGCTGGTCTACTTCAACGGCTGGATGTGCGACGAGGGCGAAAGCCAGCAGCAGCTCCTGGAGAGGTTCGAAGGCAGCCTGGTGGGGCCGTCGATCAGGCCCGTGCCGTTCACCGCGCCGGACGGCAGCGCGGGCGCTGACCTCTACCTCGATCGTGACGCGTTCCGCGAAGCCTTCGCCGCCGACGTCGACCCAGAAACAGCTGCGGTGATGGCCGCGGCGCAACGGCCGTACGCCGCAGCCGCGTTCGCCGCAACGCCATCGGCCCCGCCGGCGTGGAAGACGCTGCCCTGCTGGTACCTGCTCGGCACCCAGGACAAGGCGATCCCGCCCGCGCTGCAACAGTTCATGGCCGAGCGCGCGAACGCAACGATCGTGCCGGTGCCGGCCTCTCACGTGTCCTTCGTCTCACAGCCCGAGGCCGCAACCCAGCTGATCGTCCAGGCCGTCGAGGCAACGAGCACGCAGTCAGACACGCTCGGCTGACAACTGCATTCGCCCATCCAACAGCGCGGCTCCCCACTGTCCCGTCCCGCCGGCTGGTGACACACCGCGGCATCACGCGAGTTTCCGCGTAGCTGCAGTAGCGGCGCGTTAGGTGATTGCAGGACGATCCCCAACCGCATCGACCGCGTCTCGCGGGCTTTGGCGTAACGGAACAACACCGTGTCGGTATTCGTTGCACCAATACAAACGCGTTCGGCCTTTGCCGATGCGCGATGCCAGGTGAGACGAGCAGAGTCGTGACCAATCCCGACATGAAGGAACTAAATAGACCCACATCGGCGCCCGCGCAGCGACTTGGAGGTGGGTCAGGAACCGGCCTTCGGCTGGGACGGTGGGGCGGCGTGGCGGTGTCCGCCCGCTGGTCGGTGCTGTTCACGCTCGCGCTGTTTGCCGACGTGCTCGCTACCTCGGCGCTTCCAGCGGCCCGGCCGGGCCACGGCACTGCTGCTTACTGGCTGGTTGGTGTCTTAACCGCTGCAGTCTTTCTGGTCACCCTCCTTGCCCACGAGTTCGCGCACGCCGTCGTCGCCCGGCGTTTCGGCATGCAGGTAAAGGGGATCACCCTGTGGATGCTCGGCGGTTTCACCGAGCTCGACGGGCGATCACCGTCACCGCGCGCCGACGCGCTGGTGGCGGTCGCTGGACCGGCGACCAGCATCGGGCTCGGCGCCATTAGTGCACTGCTGGCCTGGTGGGCCGGAGGATCCGGACTGCTGGGTGCCGGGCTGAGCTGGTTGGCCAGCATCAGCGTCCTGCTGGGTGTGTTCAATCTGCTCCCCGGTGCGCCGTTGGACGGCGGGCGGCTGTTGCGTGCCTTGCTCTGGTGGCGCTATCAGGACCGGGCCCGGGCCGGCCGTGTCGCCGCGCGAGTGGGCCGGGTGCTCGGGTTCGTGCTGATCGCACTGGGATTCCTCGAAGTCGTCGCTGGTTCATTCCTAGGTTTGTGGCTTGCGTTCGTCGGCTGGTTCATCGTCGCCGCTGCCACCGCCGAAGGCCAACTCGACCAGGCCGAAGGGCTTACGGGTTTGCAGGTTGGTGATGTGATGGAGCCGGCGCCGACGGTGTTAGCCGAATGGTGGACGGTGGAGCAGGTCCTTGCTCAGGCCTCACGAGACGACCAGCCGGTTGCGCGGGCCTTCCCGCTGGCGGACTTCGCCGGGCACGCGGCCGGTGCGCTCGCGTTGCGGGATCTGGAACGGGTCCCGATCGGGCGACGAGCGGAAACACGGCTGCGCGACATCGTTCGTAGCCGGCGTCGGCAGCCGCTGCTTACCCGACGGGAGGCGTTGCTGACCAAGATCGCCGGGCAGCTGCGTCAACGCGGAAGCATCGCCATCGTTGTCGACGACGACAATCGCCCGATAGGCCTGCTCACCGCCGACGACCTGGCACGCGTCGCCCGATCCGTCGAACGAGACCGTCGCAAGAGCGCATCCCTGTCAATCTGAGCCACTGGGGCTGAGCCAGCTGAGTTCACGGACGGCCAGATTGTCGATCGGCGCGCCTCGGTTGTTCTTCGCCGTGGGATGCTCGCCGTGGTTATGCGCCGATGGAGCACGATGCTGCGGGAGTGAACTCTTGGACGAGTCAGAACGAGATCACCTGGCATATGAGACGCAGACCGAGCTGTTGGGAGCGCCGCTGTCCATCCCGCTTGCGCAAGGTGAGCCCGCGCTGGGCGAGGAGTTTCGCCGGTTGGCAACGCGGCACACGTTCGGTGACTCATGGACGCGTGAGGGTCTCGACACCAAAAGTCGCGCCCTGATATCCGTGACGATCGCGGCAACTCTCGGGACGCTGATACCGCTGCGCGGGCAACTGCGCATCGCTCTCAACAATGGCGTCACGAAGAATGAGATCGTCGAGCTGTTCATCCACGTCGAGGCTTACGCCGGTGCGGCCAGGGCTTTCGACAGTTACCAGGTCGCCCTGGAGGTCTTCGCAGAACGGGAGGCCAGTCGGCAGTAGCCTCTACCCCATCCACCACCCTTACCTGCAACGGACCACCGGCTCACCATCGAGCTCGTTTCGCAGGCAACTGCCGCGAGCAGCGTGCGCTCGCTCAGCGCTCCTGGGCTTGTCGTGACGTCAGGCAGTAACCGGAATCACGTGACGATAGTGCTGTCGGTGGTGGATTGGCGGCGCCGGGTCGCGCAGCTCTACGCCGATGTGCGCGCTGCGGCGGTGCCGGTCGACGGGCACGCTCGGTGGCGCGCCGGGCGGGACACGCTGTTCCGCGATCATCCAGCGAGCCCGCTGCCGCCCGGTGATCCGCTGCGGACGTCGGGCTTGCCGTATTGGCCCTACGATCCGGCGCTGCGGTTCGACGTCGCTGTGACACCGCCGGCGCGCGACGAGCTGCGCACCCTCGATAGCGCCAGCGACGGTCTGATCCGGATGCGGCTGGTCGGGCATGTGGTCCTTCCCGACCTCGGCATTGGCCTGGACGTGTGGTGGCTCGACCAGTATGCCGGCGGCCTGTTTCTTCCCCTCCGTGATGGCACCGCCGGCACCGCGACCTACGGCGGCGGCCGGTACCTGCTCGACACCGCCAAAGGCGCCGATCTGGGCGGCGCCGACCGGGTCGACGGAACCTGGCTGACGATCGACCTGAATTTCCTGTACCACCCGTCCTGCCGCTACAACGACGCCTGGGAATGCCCGCTCGCCCCCGACGGCAACACCACCCGGGTCGCGATCACCGCCGGGGAGCGCCTCCACCACAATCCGCTGTGACTACCTGCCGATAGGGCGGCATTGATTCCGCGTCACGGGTCGGCTGGTCAGGCTGCGCGTTGGCCAGCTCATGGACGGCCGGAGATCCCGAGCTTGCCGGAGCACGGGTCAGGCCCATCACCCGTTCGGGGTGAGGCAGCGGCAGTCGCTCATGGGGTGGGATGACTAGTGGTTTGTCGGTGCCCGGCGGGGGACAGACACGCCCGAAACGTCCTCAGACGAGTGGAGGCCTGGCATGCCTGCTCCTACCCGCGCCAATGCGCTCGATCATGTGGTGCTGGTGTTGTTCGAGAACCGGTCCCTGGACAATGTGCTGGGCCGCCTATACGGGCCGGGGGATGGCAAGGCCTTCGAGGGCGTCATCGGGAAGGAGCTGAGCAACCCGATCCCCGGATGGGCGGAGCACGGCGCCGGCCGCAAGGTGGTGCCCTACGGCGTCACTACCGACCTGGATTCGCCTAACCCGGACTCGGGTGAGGAGTGGTATCACACCAACACGCAGCTGTTCGGAACGATCGATGACCACAACAGGTTCAAGATCGGCGAGGGTGTGACAGCACCGTGGAACGCGCCGCCGCCAGGTGCGGTTCCGGCCATGGATGGGTTCGTCGCCGATTACATCAGCACGTTCACCGGCGAAGTTGGGCGGCAGCCGGACTATGAGGAGTACGCCCAGATCATGACCGGGTACACCCCGCAGCAGCTGCCGGTGCTGAGCAGCATCGCACGGGATTTCGGCGTGTTTGACCACTGGTTTTCCGAGGTACCGTCGCAGACGTTCATGAACCGGTCGTTCTGGACAGCGGCGACGTCGTCGGGGCTGGTCGTGAACAGCCCGGTGCGAAAGTGGTTCACGAAAAACGACGCGGAGACGATCTTCGACCGGCTTGAACAGCATGGCAGGACCTGGAAGGTCTATGTGATGGAGCCGATGTGCTTGTCGTTCACCGGTGTCATCCATTACCCCCGGTTGAAGGACCGGCTGGCGACGCACTTCGTGCGGTTTTCGGAGTTCGAGAAGGACGCCGCGGCCGGGACCCTGCCCGATTTCTCGCTGATCGAGCCGGACATGATCGCGGGTCACGGCGACTACCACCCGGCGTTCGGCCGGTCATTTTTCGGCGGCAACGTCGATATCGGGCTGGACCCATCCTCGGCGATGCTGGGCGGTGAAGCGTTCCTGGAGCGGATCTTCAACGCCTACCGGTCCGCCACCGCAGAGCCAGGCACTAACGTCTGGAACACCACGTTGCTGATCGGGTGGGACGAGCCAGGCGGAACCTACGACCACGTGCCCCCGGGACCGGTTCCGCCGCCCGATCCGGCCGCGCCGGCGGGTGAGTTCGGCTTCACCTTCGACCGTTCCGGCTACCGCGTTCCCGCCATTGTCGTGTCGCCATGGGTCGAGCCGGGCTCGGTGTACAACGAGGAGTACCGGCACACCTCGCTGATCGCGACGCTGCGCAAGGCCTGGGACCTAGGCGCGCCGTTCACCCAGCGCGATGCCTCCGCGCGCACGTTCGACCACGTGTTCTCCCGAGGCACACCGCGCGACCCGCAGACCTGGGCCACCGTCGCGGCCCAGCCCTTGCCTGCATGGGCGATTGACTACCAGACCATGGGCAAGGCCCTCGGCTATCTGGGCAAGGACGTCGCACCCGGCATCATCGAGCACGCCAGGCAGATGGGGGTCAAACTCCCACCGCAACTAGACGACCCCTCCGCCGAACTCACGCCCCAGCTCATCGTCGAAGTCATCAGGGACGTCGCCTTCCACTACTTCCCCCAGCTGGCGCCGGGTAGCGCAGGCGATAGCCACTGAGCCAACGTCGCACCGATGTGTTCTCCTTCCAGCTCATGCCTCGTCGCCGGAGCATGGCGGGAGGTGCGCAAGCCGGCCGCCCCGAAATCATCTGTACTCGTCATCAGCAGAGAACTAGGGACTCAGCCGCAGCAAATATCCGGCGATTCGGCCGCGGTCGGTGTGAACCATCGCCGTCAGTCGCAGGCAAAGGGTGACCGGTGGACGGATCGCAAGATCCGAGCTCAGTCGCCGGCTGCGGCGGCGCTGATGGCAGGCAATGATGAGTTCCATGCGCACCATGGTGGCGAAGGTGGCCCATCAGATCCCTGATCGGCCTCCGCTGCGACTGGTAGACGGAGAACGCGTGGACGTTGGCGACCGGGACAGCGAGTGGCCCGAGTTCGTCTTCGTGACCGCATCACACGGCACGGGGTGGGTACCGGCCCGACACCTGTCGGCCACATCCGGGACGGCGGTCGTACAGATCGCGTACGACACCACCGAGCTGCCAACGCAGGCCGGTGACGTAGTCGAGGTCGTCGCCGAAGACCTGACGAGCGGCTGGCTTTGGTGCCGCGCGCATGATGGTCGTGAGGGCTGGGTGCCTATCAACACTCTCGAAGCAGCCGAGTCGCTTATCTCTGACCAGCGTCCATAACGACGCAACACAAGGCGCCAAGCGATTCGAAATGCGCGCGCTTATTTGACGTTATACGGGTGATCGAAGATCACCGCGGCGCGACGTCCCGAATAATCGGACGATCAGAACCCGGTCAGCCCCCGTTTTGGAGGCCGCAACGACGGGCTTGCTCACCATGTCGTGAACACCGACCGCCGGCATTGCGTCCGATCTAGCAACGCAACAACGCCAATTCAACTCGTATCGGCCCGACGCGCATTGCTGTCGAATTTCGAGCGACGGACAAAGACGGCTTGCGCCAATCGAGCGGACTCACACGCACCACCCATTGAACGGCCGGGCGAAAAGGACTGGACTCCGGCCGAGCGGCTGGGTCGGGCAACCCGACGTCGGTGGCCGGGGTCTCTGGTTTGAATACCGTGTCAATCGGTGCCGGCTGGGTGAGGTCAGCGAGCAAGTCCGCCGCGAGGTCGTGACCTGGCCTATCGGGACGCGTCGTCATGCCGCCAGCACCTCCCGGTAGGCCGTTAATGCCTCATCGGCGAGGCTGAAGTATGCGGTCGCTACCGGGCTGCGCGGGGCACGAAGAACCACGGGCCGTTTCGCCAGGGCGGCACTCGCCACCCGCCGCGAGAACGGGATGCGAGTGGTGAAGATCGGCAATTTTGTCTCGGCCAGCGCGGCGGCGACCTCGCGGGCAGCGGCGCCCGTACGGTCCCAGTTGGAACACACCACGCCGAGCAGTTTCGCCGATGTGTTCTCGAACTTACGATGCGTGTTCAGGAATGAGACCAGACGCACGACACCGAGCGCGCTACCCGGATCCGAGGTAAAGACCGTAAGCACCGAATCGGCCGCCGCGATGGCGGCCAGCGTGAGGTCGCCGGTATCAGCATGAGTGTCGATGACGACGAAATCGTAGGACGCATTAACCGGGCGAAGAGCACGCTTGATGCTTGTGATCAGGCCACCCTGTTGAGCCAACGCGACGGTGACTCCGTTGAGCGAGGGGTGAGCCGGCAGAAGATCGACTCCTTCGGCCACCTCACTTCGGATTGCAGAACGAACATCGGCCTCATCGTCCGAAAGCACACCTGCGAGTGAATCCTGATGCCCTGCGATCACACCGAACGCGCGGCCAAGGCCCTCCTGGGCATCAGCATCGACCGCCAGCGTCCGACCCCTCTGACCTAACACCGCGGCAAGGTTGGCCGCGGTCGTGGTCTTGCCGACGCCACCCTTGGTGCTACACACCGCCACCCGCATCGCAGAGCCTCCAAAGCGCAGGAGTGGCCCCTTAGCGTACGCGGCGCTACCCGGCCCAACGCGGGCTGTTGAGCCAGCCACGTCGGCCGCATCGTTCGGAATGACCGGTCGACCGAACGCTGTCCGAGCTGGCACGTGCGGCAGGATCAAGTGGTGCTATCCCTACGGATCTCGGCCCCGGCGGCTCTCACAAACGATGTGGTCGAGATCCTCGCCGAGGACCCCGCGGTCAGCGGCCTGTCGGTACTGCGGTCAGCCTCGGTTCGGCCGCCCGGTGACCTCGTTCTAGCGGACGTCGCCCGCGAAGCCGCGAACGACGTCATCGACCGGCTACAGAGTCTCGGCGTCCCCCACGAAGGCAGCGTCCATATCGAGCCGGCGACAACGTGGCTTTCACAGTCCGGGCTCGACGCCGAACGCAGAACACCGGGCAGCAGCGCGGACGCCGTGGTGTGGGCAGCTGTCGTGCAACGCTCCTACGACGAGTCTGAGCTCAACTGGACCTACCTCAGCTTCATGACGCTGGCGACCGTGATCGCCGGGATCGCGATCATTTTGGATTCACAGATTCTGGTCATCGGCGCGATGATTCTCGGTCCGGAGTTCGGCGCAGTCGCAGCGCTCGGGGTTGCCCTGGTCCGCCGCCGTTTTACCTTGTTCAGGTTGGCTGCGCGCACACTCGTCCTCGGCTTCGCGGCGGCCATCGCCATCACCGCGGCGCTTGCTCTCCTGGCGCGGGTGCTTGGGTGGGTCACTGTGGACGACGTCATGGGCCCGAGACCTGGCACCGATTTCATTTACAGCCCGGACAGGTGGTCGCTAATTGTGGCTGTCATCGCTGCGGCCGCAGGCGTCCTATCTATAACCTCGGCCAGGGTTGGTGGCCTTTCTGGCGTCTTCATCTCCGTGACCACAGTGCCTGCCGCCGGCAACGTGGGTCTCGGCCTCGCCTTTGGAGCCGGTCATGAGATCTGGGGCAGCACCCTGCAATTAGCCCTAAACCTGTCCGGGATGGCCGTGGCGGGTTGGGCCACTCTAGCCTTCCAGCAAACAGTGTGGGCGAAGATGTCACGTCGCAGGGCCCGCCTTATACGACGACGGCGAAAGCAGTGAAACATCGGCGCCCGATGCCGGCCCGCCCGCTTGGCTCCATCGCCAAGGCGGTTACCGCATGCGGGGCTTGGCCGGGTGTGAGGGGTTGGCCGTGGGGTTCTGGCGGTTACCGCCACCAGGGAGGGCGTTTTCGTGAGTGAAGACGTGTTGTGGTCGCAGGTTGGTCGCCATCTGATCCGTTACGGTGCGAGGTTCACCCCTCGCATTATTGGGCGGGCGCGGGGGTCTTACGTCTATGACGAGGACGGCACGCCGATTCTGGATTTCACATCTGGGCAGATGAGTGCCGTTCTTGGCCATGGGCATCCCGATATTGTGGCTGCCGTAACTGGTGCGGTGTCTTCGCTTGACCACCTGTTCAGCGGGATGCTCAGCCGTCCAGTGCTCGACCTGGCGACCGCTCTTACGGCGACGTTGCCCGAGCCTTTGCGCAGGGTTCTCTTGCTGACCACTGGTGCGGAGTCCAACGAGGCCGCGGTGAAGATGGCGAAGCTCTACACCGGCCGGTACGAGGTGGTGTCCTTCGATCGTTCGTGGCATGGCATGACGTCTGGTGCGGCCTCGGCCACATACAGCGCTGGCCGGCGCGGGTACGGACCGCTGATGCCTGGAGCGCTGTCATTGCCGACGCCGAACGCCTACCGATCACCGTTTCGCGGCCAGGACGGTAGCTATGACTGGCGGGCTGAGCTGGACTACGGTTTTGCTGCTATTGACCGGCAGTCCACCGGAAGCTTGGCCGCCTGCCTGGTTGAGCCGATCCTTTCCTCTGGTGGCGTCATCGATCCGCCGCTGGGCTACCTAGAAGCGCTGAAGGAGAAGTGCGCCGAACGTCAGATGTTGTTGATCGCCGACGAGGCGCAAACCGGACTCGGCCGTACCGGCAGCATGTACGCCTTCGAGCGCGACGGCGTCGTCCCGGACCTGTTGACCCTGTCCAAGACGCTCGGCGCCGGTCTTCCGGTGGCCGCGGTGGTGACCAGCGAGGAGATCGAACAACGCTGCCACGAGCGTGGATTCCTCTTCTTTACCACTCACGTGTCGGATCCGCTGGCCGCGGTCGTCGCGGCTACGGTGTTGCGAGTCATCGAACGCGATGACCTGGTTACCCGCGCAGCGTTACTAGGTCAGCGGCTGCGCGAGCGGCTACTGGACCTGCAGGCGCGCCACGAGGTCATTGGTGATGTCCGCGGACGGGGGCTGCTGCAAGGAATCGAACTCGTCACCGATCGCACGACTAAACAGCCAGCCGATCGACTTGGTCAGACGGTCACCGCTTCCTGCCTGCGGCACGGTTTGCATATGAACATCGTGCAGTTGCCGGGCATGGGCGGCGTGTTCCGTATCGCGCCGCCGCTGACCGTCAGCGATGCCGAGCTGGACACCGGCCTGAGCATCCTCGACACCGCCCTCACCGAAACCGTTCCGACCGCATAAGCCAACGCAGCCCGGCGCCGACGACTGGGGCCCGACCAGCCGGTCCGTGCCGCAGTGGACCGCCCTGGCGCAACGGCGACGTCGCCGTCCCCGATCAGCGGTGCGGCTCGACCTCGTCCATCGGCTCCGAGCCGGAGGTTCTCAGTAGCCGATGCGCAGGGTGAAGGACCCGTCGACGACGAGGTTCTGGCCGCTGACCCAGGACGACATTGGGCTGGCGAAGAAGGCCACCACGTTGGCGACCTCGTCGGCGCGGCCGAACCGGCCGGAGGGATGGCGGGCTTTGTTCGCCTGGTAGTAGTCGGGCTTTTTCTGCCGGATCCGATCCCATGAGCCGCCGTCGATGTAGATCGGGCCGGGTGAGACGGCGTTGGCGCGGATGCCGTCGGGTCCCAGCTCCTTGGCCAGCTGGCTCATGTAGTTGACCACTGCTGCCTTCAGCGGGCCGTAGCTTAGACCGCCGCCGGGGTAGTAGTGGTTTTCTATCGCGGTGATCGTTCCGATCTGCACGATGCTGCCGGCCTGGCTTCGTCGTAGGAACGGGACCGCCGCGTCGACCAGGGTGACCGCGGACATCACGTCGACCTCGAAGTTGCGCCGCCACCCGTCCGGGGTGTGTGGGATGCCGCCCAACGCGCTCGCGTTGGACACGACCACGTCCACGCCGCCGAGCCGATCGGCGTATTCCTGCACCCAGACGGCCAGTGCGGGATGATCGCTGGCGTCGACCGCGGCACCGATGACTTCACCGTTCGGGCCGAGTTCCCGGCAGGCCAGTTCGACGCCTTCGGCGTTGCGGGCGCAGATCGCGACCTGCATGCCCTCGGCGACGAGGCGCTGCACCACGGCCCGGCCGATGCCGCGGCTGCCCGCGGTCACCAGGGCCTTCTTGCCGGCCAACCCCAGATCCATCCGCCCACCCCCACACCCATCTGTGCATCATATGATGTACACCAGATGATGCAGATGATTGGTAAGGTCTGTCAAATGCCTGCGCGTGGAGACCATGACCAGCGACGCCGCGACGTCGCCCGGACCGCGGCCGACCTGATCGCGACCGGTGGCCTGGCCGCGGCCACGCACCGGCGCATCGCCGAGGCCAGCGGCTGCAGCACCACCGTCGTGAGCCACTACTTCACCGACAAACACGACCTGGTCACTGCCACCTACACCGAAGTCGGCGACCGCGTCACCGCCCGCCTGGCCGCCGCCGCCGACTCCACCGACCCGCTGCCGTCGATCCTGGAAGCGCTGCTACCCCTCGACCAGGACCGTATCCGGGACTGGCGGCTGCTGTTCACCTTCCTCGGCCTGGCCGCCACCGACACCGAACTGACCGCACAGCAGCGCTCCCGCGCCACGGCAGCACGCATCCGCATCGAACAAGCCATCACCGCCGAACAGGACACAGGTCTCCTCCGCCCGGACATCGACCCCGAAGCAGCCGGACGGCTCCTCCTCGCCCTCGTCCTCGGCATCGGCATGCAAGCCCTCTTCGACCCGACCGACTGGCCCAGTAACCGCATCCGCGACACCCTGAACGAAGCGCTCGCTGGTCTGCGCCCGTCGAACCCGGCCGGCGAGAAACGACGTCGCGCTAACGCGCCGGCATCCAGCCGCGCAAGCAACCCACGACCGTCTAATCGGAGTTGACGATCCAGCGCGGCACGTCACCGTGCCACATGAACCCAGAGCGCGACCGGCCTCGACTTCGCATCGACCACTGGCTGCTTGACGTTGTCGGCGCAGGTCGATGCCCGGCCGGCATTTTCAGCGGTGCAATGCGGGTGAGCGCTGTTGCAGTACTACCAGCGGGATCATCCGACGCGTTTGGGACGCGAATCGGCCGACGTCCGGGTATTGCTGCACGACCTCGGCCCAAAGCTCCTCGCGTTCGCGACCGTCTGCCTCGCTGGCTTGCACGGTGACGGTGTCGGCGCCGACCTCAATCGCGACGTCCGGGCATGCCCGCAGGTTGCGCAACCACGCCGGGTGTGTGGCGGCACCGCCGTTTGTCGCGACCACGACCAGCCGGCCGCCGCTATGGCATGAGTATGCAAGCGGCGTGACCCGGCGCGTGCCGGTGCGTTTGCCGACGTGGTGCAGGAGTAGCAGCGGCGTGCCCGCCAACGCGCCAGAAACCCGCCCGCCGGTCGCGCGGAACTCGGCGAGCAGCCTCTGCTCGTCTGCTGTGGTCACCGGATGACCCGGTATGTCGACGCGATCTTGCCGGCCTCAAGCCGCCGCACCTCACACATGGCCAGGCGCTGACGCTGCGCGGTCGCGAAGAGCGCGTCGCTTCGTGTTCCGGCGATCAGCGGGTAGGTGATCAGCCGCAGCTCGTCGACCACCCCTGCGTCGATCAGGCTGGCTGCCGTGCGCAGACCGCCGATGAGATAGATGTCCTTGCCCGGCTGTTGCTTGAGTGCAATCACCTCCCCGACCGAACGCAACAGGCTAGTGTTCGGCCAGCTCGCGGTCTGCAACGTGCTGGACAACACGTAGTGCGGCAGCGTCTCGGTCAGCCGCGCCCACTCGTGCTCGGCGGGGGTCGGCGGCGCCCCGGTGATCCAAACCGGGTTGTCCGGCTGGGTCCGAATCGCGGTCCAGTAAGTCTCGTAGCCCGGGTACATGCCGCCGCCGAGCAGGCATGCGTCGATCCGGGGCGTCAGGCCGAAGTCCTCCGACCACGCCTCGACCCAATCGGCCGTGCCCTCCGGCCCTTGCATTTTCCCGTCGATCGATACCTTCATCGCGGCGATCAGACTGCGCATTCGGCTCCTCCGTGTGAATGTGTGAGCGCGGCCGGTTGGACGGCCCACACATACCGACTCGCGGCGTCGCTGCGATTCGTCGCTGCGGCGCGAAAATTTCAGCCGACTGATCATGGAGAACGTCGTGCACGTCAACACGGTGCTGCGTGTTGCGGCCATGGGGTAGTGATCTGCTGGGGAACTTCCGAGGCGGGCGCGGTTGCCATCGACGGAAGCGCGTAGGTGTCACTGACATACGCGGGGCCGGCCGAACGTGGCGACCGGTATGGCCTGGTCCGGGTCAAGAGGCTCGAAACATGGCGGCGTCGTTTCGGCCTCAAATTCGAGCGTCGTCCACGCCAGCCATCGTCCGGGTCCTGAGAGCGTCGCGATCGGGCCGGATCACGGTGTCTGGGAACCGGGTCAGACTCCGTTCGAGCGCGGAGCCTGGCGGGGTGCGTCGTCCGCTGGGGATGCCTGCTGGTTAGCGCGGATTTCCACGCAACCGGTTCGACACAATGTAGATCATGAAAACGTCCTGGTATGGCCCGGTTAGCAGGGCGGGGCTTGCGATGGGATTGATACGACGGGTTTGCGACCTCGGAGTGAAAGGGAACAAGATCAACGTCTACTGTGGACCAACGAATCCCTTTGCTGTCAATAAGCCTCAGGATCGGCTGGCCTTGGTCTGCCGGGAAGGGGTGTGGGTAGATCGACGCAATCTGACATCGACGTATACATATTTGCCTGATCATAAAGATGTTGCTTCGCGAGAACGGACCTGGCATATCGACCTGAATCGGCTGCGTGGAAATCCGCGTTAGCGTTCTGGGTCGGCGATCGAGGCTGGCTCTAGTAGTGCGATCCGTCTGATGATTAGGTCGTTGAGCTGGCTGGTGTCGGGCCAGGGGCCTTGCGGTTGGTCGGCGCGTAACCGGACGAGGCCGTGGAGCGCGACCCAGAGCGCGGTGGCGGTAAGGAAGGGGTCGTCGGTTCGGGATGCGCCGACGGCGGCGGTCGCTGCGACGTCCTGGACCAGCAGTCGGAACGACTCTGCGCCGACGAGACGTTCGATGCCTTCGCCGCTGTCGTGCAGGCGCAGATCACGCCCATCGTGGCTGGTTGTGCCGTCCGGTGTTGGGTTCGGTCCCATCATCAGGGCGTAGAGGTGGGGCTGCTCCGCGCCGAATGAAAGGTACGCCTCGCATGCAGCCACCAGCCGCGCGCGGGGGTCTTCGATTCCCCTGCGAGCGGACTGAAGATGGCGGAGGAACTCCTCGTACGCCTGCGCGATGACTGCTCGGATGATCTGCTCGGGATCTGTGAAGTGCGCGTAGATGGATGGGGCGGCGATGCCGACCCGGCGCGCGACGGCTCGCAGCGTCACGGCGTTTGCTGTTCCGGTGTCCTCGATCAGCTCTCGCGCGGCAGCGACGATGTCGGCGCGCAGCTGAGCGCCCTCGCCGCGGCGGTTGCGTCGGCGTACTTCGGGCTTGTTCATGGCTGTCATCTTACATGTGTAACTGAACCTTGGGTGGTTGCCAGGCCGCTCGAGAACTATGCTTGCCATCGTGAAGTTACGAATGTAAGGTAACGACTGTCAAGTCACATGGTGCCGCACCTCGAGTCGCGAGGGACTGGCCTAGCGAAGGAGTTGTCATGATCGTTGTTACCGGAGCCACCGGGCAGTTCGGCCGCCACGCGGTGGAGAACCTGATCAAGCTGGGTGTGCCCGCCGGGCAGATCGCGGTGGCGGTGCGCAGCCCGGAGAAGGCAGCCGACCTCGCCGGCCGCGGTGTACAGGTCCGGCAGGCCGACTACGACCGCCCCGACACCCTGGCCGCCGCGTTCACGGGCGCGGACAAGCTGCTGTTCGTCTCGGCCAACGGACCGGACGACCTGCGCATCACCCAGCACCGCGCCGTTGTCGACGCCGCGAGGACGGCCGGCGTGGGACTGGTCGCGTACACCTCGATCGCCGACGCCGACACCAACCCGATCAACCTCGCGCGGGTGCACCGCGACACCGAGCAGGCGCTCGCCGCCTCCGGCCTGCCGACGGTCCTGCTGCGCAACGGCTGGTACACCGAGAACTACACCGCCACGCTGGCCGGCGCGATCGAACGCGGCGCAATCGTGGGCTCCGCCGGCCAGGGGCGCATCGCCTCGGCAACCCGCGCGGACCTCGCCGAGGCCGCCGCCGTCGTGCTGGCCAGTCAGCAACCGCAGTCCGGCAAGGTCTATGCACTCACCGGCGAGGTCGCGTGGTCGCTGCCGGAACTGGCCGCCGAGGCCGCCGCTGTCTCGGGCAAGCCGGTCACCTACACCGAACTGCCCGCCGAGCAGTACGCGCATATCCTCACCGGCGCCGGGCTGCCCGGCCTCCTGGTCGAGCTGCTCGTCGACGCTGACGTGAAGGTTGCCCAGGGAGCGCTGCAAACCGTGACCGGCGACCTCGCCGCGCTGCTCGGCCGCCCCACCACCACCCTGCGTGAGGCCGTCACCACGGCCCTGCGGCACTGATCGAGCCCGCACCCGAAGCCGCCGCGCGGCGGCCCTGCGCCTGCTCAGAACTCGACCGCCGCGCGACACTCGCACGTGTCAGAGGGAGTTCGATTTGTGCTTGATCTACTAGTCACGCGAACCCGAACATCACCTTCCACTTCACCCCGGTCGGCCCCTCGTGGATCAACCAGATCGAGACCTGGTTCGGCATCATCACCAAACAGGCCATCCGCCGCGGCACGTTCACCTCGGTCAACGCCCTGATCCACCGCATCCGCGCCCACATCGAGCACTGGAACACCGATCCGGAACCGTTCGTCTGGACCGCCACCGCCGACGAGATCCTCGCCAAGGTCCGCTCAGTTCAGACCAGCGTCAAACAACTCGTCGACAACAACGCCAAGTAACACAACCAGAATCACGAGACACTAGATCCCCCCATCATCGCTAGCTTGTCCGTTCGCGAAGTGATGAACGCGACTCAACGGAGGATCGGACGAACAACCGGCAGCGTCGGATGGGTAGGCCACCATGGCCATTTAGCGGCAAAGCTTGGGTCCTCAGCGACATACGCTCATCGAGAACCCAGGACGTCAGCGCCGGCGTCTGTTCAACGGGACAACCCACCACAGCAAGGCAATGGCCAGTCCCACGATGCCGGCCACAATCGCGGCGGCCAGAGCGTTGACCACGTCGGAGATCACGAGGTAGGCGGCAAGGGTAATCGCGGCCGACAGGGGTATCAGCCCGATGATGACTTGGCGGTTGACCGAGCGCTTGAACGCCGCCCGGTCGCGCAGCGGGCTCATGAGTCGGTGCTGAGCCGCCGGGGCGACGAACAACAACAGGCTGAGCATGGCGCACAGGAACATCGCCACGTACACGGCGTTGTCGAACTGACTGACCCGGGTATAGCCCGGGTTGAACGGCAAAGCGATCAGGAAGGCCACCAGGAGCAATGTGCCGGGCAACAGCAGGCGGATTTCGCTCAGGAGGTCGGTGAGATCCTCGTCGGGCAGAGCTGGAGAGGGCTCGGGCATGGGCGTAGTCATGGTGCTCCTCAGGACGGACCGCGGGACGCTGCGATCATCTCGCCAACCGGCGAGCTTGAGCTGCCCAACTCCTCGACTTGTCATGCGGCACGTGGCCCGTTTCCGCGCCCCGGCCCGGGTGCGGAACGTGAAGCCGGCAGTCGCTGGCGATCTGATGGTGCCGCTGTCGCGCGGCTTCGCCTTTGAGGACACGGCGGACGCCGCGGCCATGCTCGTCAGACCGCACCCAAGCGCACGGGTGGTTGTGGTGCTTGACGCGTGACGTCGCGCGCCTGCTATGAAGCTGGACTACTGGCCTTGGGCTGGACCGCATCGTCGTGGCGGGCGAACTGCCGGTCGTCGGCGTAATCGCAGGTGCCTTCGGCCTGGAACTGGCGGGCGGCACGCACGACCTCGGTGCCGAGGGCGCGCAGTTGGCGGGCGATGGCCTCATCGGCGAGCTGCCCATCCGGGTCAAACGATCGCCACGTCTGCGGCACGGGCAGCACCAGCGGAACGCTCCAGCCGCGTAGCGCGCGGGCGATGAACTCCATCGAGTTGACCGCCTGCAGCCCTTGCACCCCGCCAGCAGTGGAAACCAGCCCGATCGGCTTGTTGGACAGATAGGGTGGATCACGCTCCGCGAGCAGGATCAGCCAGTCGAGGGCGTTTTTGAACGAGCCGCTGACCGAGCCGTGGTAGGTCGGGCTGGACCAGATCAGCGCATCACACCGGTATACGGCGTCGGCGAATTCGTGCGCGCCTGCCGGGGTCGCGTGTTCGGAGGTGTACAGCGGCAGACCCAGATCACGGACCGAGATCAGCTGAACCTCGGCCCCGAACGCGGTCGCACCCTCCAACGCCGCCTTGAGCGCGGTGAGGCTTGTGGAGGCGGCTCGCAGTGAACCGCCCAGGCCTACCACCCGCACCGGTCTCGCCACGCCGTCTCCGTCCTGTCAACCCGCGTACTTGAGCGTAGGCCGCGCCGTGGTCGACGTGCCTGGTTGCCCCGATTGCGGTTAAGGCAAGCCGCGCACGATCATGCGATCCGGCGGGTCGTTGCCGGGTGCGGGAGCCCTCCGCTGCCGCGGCTGCCTCCGCTGGTGCCCGCGGTACCGTCCCGTAGTGGACGTGATCGACTGGTTGCTCGAATCGGACCCGGCGGTGCGGTGGCAGGTGCTGCGCGACCTCACGGACGCGCCGCCGGCGGTGGTAGCCGGCGAACGGGCGCGCGTCGCGACGGAGGGCTGGGGTGCCCGGTTGCTCGCGCAGCGCGACGGCGACGGGCAGTGGGCCGGCGGGGCGTGTTTCCCGGCGGGCTTTCGCGGTGACTTCTCTTTCGGCCAGCCGTGGACGGCGACCCTGCCCACCATGATCCTGTTGCGCGAGTTCGGCGTCGAACCGACCACCGAGCCGGTGCGTGAGACGGTTGCGCTGGTGCAGGCGAACTGTCGCTGGGAGCACGCCGGGCAGCCGTTCTTCGCTGGTGAGGTCGAGCCGTGTATCAACGGGCGCACGGTCGCGATCGGCGCCCACTTCGGGGTAGCGGTCGACGACATCGTGAGCCGGCTGCTCGGTGAACAACTCGCCGACGGCGGCTGGAACTGCGAGGCCGACAACGGCTCGCTTCGCTCGTCGTTCCACTCAACGATCTGCGTGCTGGAGGGCCTGCTGGCCTTCGAGCGCGCAACCGGCGGGTCACACGCCGTCGTCACAGCGCGGCGGCGCGGCGAGGAGTATCTGCTCACCCGGCGATTGTTTCGGCGGCAGAGCACCGGTGCGATCGTGGACGCCGACTGGTTGCAGTTCTCATTTCCGGCCTACTGGCACTATGACGTGCTGCGCGCGCTCGACTACTTCCAAGCCACCGGTGACCTGCCCGACCCGGCACTGGCCGAGACCATCGACCTGGTCCGGTCCAAGCGGAGTCCGGACGGCACCTGGCCGTTGGAGAACACCCACCGTGGTGCGGTGCACTTCCCACTCGAGGACGGTGACGGGACACCCAGCCGCTGGAACACGCTACGGGCGTTGCGGGTGCTGGCCTGGTATGACGGGAACGGAGCACAGTGAAGGTATGTCGATCGAGAAACCTCCGGCTGGCTTGCGCGCGGGGGCACCGAATTTCGGTGCCTATCCGCAGAAGACCGACCGCGAGATCCCGGTGCTGCGACTCACCCCGGCGTCTTGACTCCGCGCGCGAATCTCGCGGGCAGGCGAGATAACGCCACAGGAACCGGCTGAATCGCCGCCGCTCGCCGCGCTGCGCGACGCCCACAACCATCGATACCTGTGCGCGTGTGCCCATGACGACACCGCGCAGATCGTTCTGTCACCGCGCGCGTTCCGGACGCCAACTTCGCGATCACGGCCTTACGCCGGGACCTAGACCGGCTCGTTCGCCCGCAAGAGCCCGACGTCGAACCCG
Organism: uncultured Actinomycetota bacterium; assembly: GCA_963809815.1. GTDB lineage: Bacteria > Actinomycetota > Actinomycetes > Mycobacteriales > Jatrophihabitantaceae > CAVVJA01. The sequence goes on along the minus strand of CAWELM010000007.1, from coordinate 51,101 downwards.
GCCGGCGGGGGCTGGTCGACCGGGTTTCGCGGCGCGGTGACTGGGCTGGTGGCCGGGTATGGGTGATGCTCGGTGGGTGGCTCGGAGATCGGCTGGAGCGCGTCGGGGTTATCCGGGGCATCGGGGCCGTCATGTCGGTGTGGGGGAGGCCCGGTTACCGCCGACGGTGGCGGTTGTGGTGGCGGTTGTCTTGTACGCTTCGCTGCCGAATCAGCTGCTGGTCGGGCCGCGGTTCGTCATCCCGATCCTGGAAGGGATTTTGCTGGTCGCTTTGGTGGCGACCGATCCGCGGCGGATCACGCGTCAGACCCGGCAGTCTCGAATGATCTCGCTGGTGTTGATCGCGGTGATCGTGTTGACCAACCTGGTCGCTTTGGGGCAGCTGGTGCACGATTTGGTCAGTGCGCAGGTCAAGGGGGGCGGCGCGTTGCTGCTGGCGGCGTTGCAGGTGTGGGCGACGAATGTGATCGCGTTCGCGTTGATCTATTGGGAGCTCGACCGCGGTGGGCCGGTGTCGCGGGTTCGGCGGTCACGGGATGAGCTGCCGCTGGCTGACCTGCGCTTCTCCCACGACGAGGACCGAGACACCGTGGTCGAGGTCAGCGCGGGCTCGAGCGAGAAGTCCGATTGGATGCCCACCTTTATCGACTATCTGTACGTGTCGACCACCAACTCCAGCGCGTTCAGCCCGACCGACACGATGCCGCTGAGCAGTCGCATGAAGATGCTGATGGCCGTGCAAGCCACCGCCGCATTGATAACCTCGCTGCTGGTCATCGCCCGCGCCGTCAGCGCCCTGCAGTAACCACCCGGTCAGGTCGCCCGTGACTCGTGGGGTTGGATCGTCTCGTGCGCGTAGATGAGTGGTTTCTGACGTCGGCGGAGCGGGGCAATCCGGCGACGCGGTTGGACGGCCGTCGTGGCGATGGCATGGCCTGGTCGACGGGCAACGACGTTACGGTCCTGGTACACGGCCGGACCTACTTCGCTGAGTTGCTGCGGAGCATCCGGTTGATGCGTGCCGGAGACCTGCTGCTGTTCACGGATTGGCGCGGAGATCCCGATCAGCGCTTGGACGAGGCCGGTAACCGAGTGTCACACGAGTTCGCGGACGCCGCTGCTCGCGGGGTGACGGTCAAGGGCCTGCTCTGGCGTTCTCACATGGACCAGTTTGCGTTCAGTGAGCAAGAGAATCGCCATCTCGGTGAGGAGATAGAGGCGGCTGGCGGCGAGTGCGTCCGAGATATGCGGGTGCGCCCAGGAGGGTCCCATCATCAGAAGTTCGTAGTCCTGCGTCATCCGGGCCGGCCCGAGCTTGACGTCGCCTTCGCGGGCGGGATCGATTTGTGCCACAGCCGCCTGGACGGCCCGGAACACCGTGGCGATCGCCAGCGTCAACCGATGGCGAAGATCTATGGGCCGCGCCCACCATGGCACGACGTGCAGTTGCGAATCCAGGGGCCAGCGGTCGCGGACCTCGAGACGGTGTTCCGTGAGCGTTGGGAAGATCCGGCCCGGCTGACCCGCAATCCGATCGACGTGATCAGCGACGTGCTGCGTCGCGAGGACCGAAGCTGTGGTGTCCTCCCACCGCAACTTCCCGACCCCGCGGCGCGCGGCCGCCAGTTCGTGCAGGTCCTGCGGACCTATCCTCTTCGCCGGCCGGGCTATCCGTTCGCCCCGCGCGGCGAACGCAGCGTCGCGCACGCCTATGAGAAGGTCATCGGCCGGGCGCACAGTCTCATCTACCTGGAGGACCAATACCTGTGGGCGGTCGATGTCATGCGCTGCTTTGCCGACGCCCTGAGCACCAATCGGCAATTGCGTCTGATCGCTGTTGTCCCGCTCCATCCCGATCAGGACGGCCGACTTTCCAAGCCACCCAATCTCGCCGGCCGCCAGCAGGCGATCGATATGCTACGTGCCGCCGGCGGTGATCGGGTGGCGATATACGGCATCGAGAACCATGCCGGGACTCCCATCTACGTGCACGCCAAAGTGTGTGTCGTCGATGACGTGTGGGCGTCGGTCGGATCAGCCAACGTGAATCGACGATCCTGGACGCACGATTCCGAATTATCGTGTGCGATTCTCGACGAGGTTCGCGACGACCGGCATCCTCAGATCATCGACCGCGATGGTCACGGAGCTCGTCGTTTCGCCCGACGCCTACGGCTGGAACTGGCCCGGGAGCATTTGGACCGGCTGCCCGGCGACGACCTGGACCTCATCGATCCCATGGGCGCCTTCGACGCCTTTGCCAGCAACGCACGAGATCTGGAGGCCTGGCACCGAGGCGCCCCCGGCGGCCGACCGCCGGGGCGGCTCCGACCTTACGATGCTCCGAGGCTGAGCCGGCGGACGCTGGCCTGGGCCGTTCCGCTCTGTCACGCGGTCTATGACCCCGACGGGCGGCCGTGGGCGCTTCGCCGCCGTCATCAGTTCTGACCTGCACCGCGAAGCAGTGAAAGGCAGAGGTTGAACCCGCCGCGGCGTTCGTCGACTTTGAGCGCCGGCAAGGCGTTTCGTTACCGCCAGGGCGACGTGGCGGCTCACGAGGACGCGGAAGCAGGCGGTCGCCCGGCTGGCACGCCAGCAGGCGGTCGCGCGGCGGGCACGCCAGCAGGGTGACGTGGTTTGCTCAGGCAGCGTCGAGGACGGCGACGCGCCGGTTGCTGGTCAGTTGAGCACCGGCCGGGCCGATGTAGGTGCCGGAGGTCGGTGGCACGTCACCGTAGTCGCGGCCGGTAGCCACGGTCAGGTAGCGAGCCGACGCTGGGACGCCGTTGCACGGGTCGAACGGCATCGCGACTGCATGATCCGCCTGAGGTATCACCACTTCGACCCAAGCATGTGTACCACCTTGGCCTAGCAGGTGCCCGGATACATAGCGGGCGGGAAGAGCGAGCAGGTGGCACAACGCGAGCATGATGTGCGCCGAGTCCTGGCATACACCCCGCCCGGCGGCCAGCGCGTCGGCCGCCGTGGTCCGTACCGAGGTGACGCCGTACTGGTAGGTGATGGCCGAGTGCACTGCTTGACAGATCCGGCCTGCTAGCTCGAGTTGTGTAGCGGTGCCGTCTCCCAGCTCCCCGGCCAGTTCGCGCAGCCGCGGGTCGGGGGCGGTTAGCCGGGTAGCGTTCAGCAGACGCGGATCCGTGAGCGCGCTTGCGGCCAGCCGCACCGGGCCGTCACCGAGAACGCGCTCGAGCAGGGCCCCGACCCGGAACTGAACGCTGCGCTCGACCCGCTCGGCGCGCAACCGCACGACGGTGTTTCCCCGCGCGTCGCGTCGCGTCACGCGCCGGGCGACCGCGCCGTGCACCTCGACCCGGTGCGCACGCAAATGCTGAGTGCCGTGCCGAGCCGGCGGCAGCACGACCAGCCGGTGCCGGAGCTGCTGCACCGGCCCCGGGTAGTCATAGCGGAAGCTTTGCTCGAGTAGGTAGGTCACCCGGTCGGCACCGTCGAGGTCAAGGTTGCGATGGTCGAGCCCTGGCGCATGAATCAGCCGTTGGTCGAACATCATGGCAGCACTTCCGCGGCGTGGACGGTCATGCTGTGCAGCTGGGGACCGCCGAACGTGGTAGCCATCGCCACGTCTGAGGCGTCTCGGCCCCGGCCGATTACCACTCGGCCTTTGCGGCGGGTGCCGTTGCGCGGGTCGAAGGTCCACCAACGATCATCGAGCCACACCTCCATCCAGGCGGCGAAGTCCATCGGAGCGGGGTCGACCGGCACATCCATGTCGGGCAGGTACCCGAACACGTACCGGGCCGGAATGTTCAACGCCCGGCAGAACGAGATCGCCAAGTGGGTGAAGTCCCGGCAGACACCCAGCCGGGCGCTGTTGACGTCGGCGGCCGTCGACCAGGCCGTCGAGCTGCCGTAGCTGAAGGTCAGGTGGGAATGGACGTGATCACATATCGCCTGCACCCGCCGATAGCCAGGCGGACGGGTGCCGAACCGCGCCCACGCTTCATCGCCCAGCACATCGGGCAGGCAGTACCGGCTCGGCAGCGTGTAAATCAGCGTATCGTCCGGCAGATCGTCTGGTGCGACCTCGCGTGCGAATTCATCCGCGTCCTCCGGGGCGTCCGGAACGTCGACGTCGGCCGCGTACCGGAACGTGGATCGGCCTGCCGGCAGCACCACCCGGGTACACGGATTGCCATACAGATCCGCGTAACTGCGTAACCGCATCTGCGGCGTCGACGACCACGCCTCCGACGTCACCGTGAATCCGCACGACGGTCCGGGCTGCACCTGGAAGATCGCCGGTGTCGGCACCGCCGCCTCATAGGTGAACTCGCACCCCACCGATAGGCGTCGCGAACTCATCCACCGATGATCTCACCCGGATATTTCGGCGGAGAGAGGCTGCCAGGCGTGACCACCGTTTCGCTTGCGGCTACCTCGAGGGCTTGTCCGGCACGCGCCGGCGTTGGGGTGGTCCGGGTAACGACCGGCACGGGTGGGAGCGCAGGTATTGAGCACCCGCCAGTCCGCCGACGCCAACGGCCCGCTCCGTCAAGTCACTCGTGGGCGCAGAACGTGAGGGCCCGCCTCGCAACGGGCCGGCGAGCAGCCGTCAGCGAGGTATTTACCCCTGGATGCCCGGAGGTCAGAATTGGTCGGGCGATTCGATTGCTTCGCAGACCGTTATCTCCGGTGGCGTGCTGGTGTCTCCGCCTACGGCCGCTACGAACTCCTGCAATGAGGGGTCGCCGAAGAACTGCTGGAACTGGTCGGCCGATTCCCACTCGTCCACGATCAGCACGTAGCCCTCGCCGATGCCGAATCTGTGATGCAGGGCGCCGGCGCCGCCGCGAGCACGCTCGGCGATCTGTGCAAACTCTGCGGCCCGTTCGGTCAGTGCGCGGCGGAATTTGTCGGTGTCGCCGCGGACCTTGGCCGTGATGATGACGCTCATCGCATCCTCCCAGTCGGTGTGCTGTGACATCTATTCGTGGCAGACGCTCGCGCGGTTCCCTCTGATCTGGCTGGACTGGTTCACTGCCGCCAAGCGCTGAGCGTAGCCCCGGAGATCGCGTCATCGCGCTGGCAGTGAACCTTCTTAGGCGATGAGTTCGCGTAGTCGTTGTGCACCTGCGCTGAGCCGGTCGAGTGCGGCTGCGACTGAGTCTTGTTTGCGTCCGGAAAGGCGGGCGAGTATCAGGGCCGCGTCCCCGAGGTGCGCGCACGCAGCGGGTCTACGCCAGGCGTCAATCAGCGGCAAGAATCGTGACGTGCCGGTTCGGTTGCTCGAGGATCTGCTGATTCAGTTGGGGCTGCGTGTCGATGATGAGCTAGCGCTGCGCGGTGAGCCGGATCTGCCCGAGCTTGCCTCGCCGCTCGCAGTAGCGGAGTGTGCGATTGCTGCGGTTGCTGCATCTCTACTAGCCGCGGCCGAGCTTGCCGAGCTGCGCACCGGGCGGCGTCCGGAGGTGGCGTTGGACACCGCGCATGTGGCGGCCGCGGTGCGCAGCGAAGCGCTGTTGCGCGATCCGGCAGGCAGCAGCGCACGCGGTTTCGCTCCGCTATCGCGGCTGTGGCCGACTGCGGACGGGTGGGTACGTACCCACGCCAACTACCCGTGGCATCGGGCGGCGCTCGTAGCCGCCTTCGGTCTGCCGGAGCGGCCCGACGCCGAGATCGCACCGTCGCTGGCCGCCGCGCTCGCCGCGCAGTCGTCGCAGCAGATCGAGGCTCGGGTATTTGCAGCGGGTGGTCTCGCGGTCGCCGCCCGGACCCCACGCGAGTGGTACCGGAGCGGGCCGGGACGCGCGGCCACGACCGGCCCGCTGGTCGTCACCGAGCCGCTCGGCGACGCCGCGCCCCTGCCGCCCTCCGGCCCGTTGCCCGCGTCCGGGCTGCGGGTGCTCGACTTGACCAGGGTGATCGCCGGACCGGTCGGCACCCGGATGCTCGCCGCCTTCGGGGCGGAGGTGCTACGCATCGACGACCCGCACCACCCCGAACTGCCGCGCAGCGCCATCGACGGGGTCATCGGCAAGATCAGCGCCACCCTCGACCTGGCCACCCGCAGCGGAGGCGAAACGCTGCACGCGCTGCTACGGGACGCCGATGTGGTCGTTACCGGCTACCGTCCCGGGGCGCTACGCCGCTTCGGCCTCGACCCGGATCAGGTCACCGAGCGGCACCCCGGCACCATCGTGGTGTCGCTGTCGGCTTGGGGCAGCAGCGGCCCCTGGTCGTCGCGGCGCGGCTTCGACAGCCTGGTGCAAATCGCCACCGGTATCGGCTGGGCCACCAGCCCGGACGGCACCCGCCCCGGCGTGCTGCCGTGCCAACTGCTCGACCACGCCACCGGCTACCTCATCGCCGCGGCCACCATGGCTGCGCTGGCGCACCGCGGCCGCACCGGGCAGGCCCGCAGCGCACAGCTCAGCCTGACCCGCACGGCACATTGGCTCCAACAGCAGGGCACCCGAGCCGACCCTCCTACCGCCCAGGATCCGTACCCCGACGACCCGTACCCCGACGACCCGTACCGCCGTCCACTCGGCGACGGCTGGACCGGCATCGCCCCACCCGGCGAGCTCGATGGCATCCCGTTGTCCTGGCCACACCTACCACCGCGCTACGGCCAGGCACCGGCAGCATGGAGCGAATGATCGAGATCTCCGTTCTGCCTTGGTCGGGCACACATTAGGGTGCAGTACCGGCGTGCCGCCGGGTAATTGGATCCCGGCCCGCCAAGGAGCGGCGCCGATCGGTGCGCGGGCCACAAGCAATCACGCGCGAGCAGCCAGCCTCAATGGCAGCTCCTTGACAACTGGACGACAGTTCCGGCCGAGCCTGAAAGGCGATGCCGGGATACCGTCTCGTCCGGGCAGTGGCTCGTACGCCGAGGTTGCCGAGGTCCTTATAGCCCGGGTCGATGACGTGACGGCGTCGGAATCCCCTTGTGTACGCACTGATTATTGTCACCTGCCCACTTCAAGGAAGTAGCGGACGTCGTCATGACTGCAGTCCGCACCTGCGCTGGGCAGTCGGCCTGATCTGAGGACCGTCAGCACATCGTACGGACGTTCCCGCCGCGCGCGGGAGCGGCGACGACCTGCGCGTGGCATACAGCGGTGCCGTATCCGTGGCGACAATCCTCGGTCCATATCCCGTCGCATCGCTGCCGACTTGAATTCCCCTGGCCGGGATAACGTCGTCACGATGATCACGGCAGCTCATTCGTCCTCGTGCGGCAGCACGCCGCCGCCGGCCAGATCGGCCCGGCCCACCAACCATTTGTCGCGCTGGGTCGGTCGTTTGCCCGTCCATTCGATCTCGCTTATTGACCCGATGCCTTTATCCGTCTGTTACGTGCGCGAACGGGCTATCCGTGTCACCACGGAGACCGATTCCTATGTGCGCCGAATCGCACTGTCATGCCGGCGTCGGGGATTCGTGATCCGACCTACAACGGCAAGTCACGACGATAGGTCGCGCCACACGCGCAACCCACAACGGTGACCCGTGTTGCCGACGTCACCCACGACGATGGCTTATCAGTGCTATGGCTACGAGTCATTTCGATCGTTCGGACGGTGGTGACGATCGGAACCCGTGACTCCCATTCCAGCGGAATGGTGTAGCTGTGCTGGTGAGGCGCTTGCTGAGTCATGGCCCGGACGTTACGCCGTAGCGCTCTTACCCCAGAGCGATGATCTTGAACCGGATCCGAGCCGCGGCCGATGCCCTGCTAGCCAGCGAGAGCCAACGGCCCCTCGCGCAACACCGCGACCGCGTCGGACACGCCAGCTCATCCAACCGCGCGCATTCGGCCATCGGCAGTTGCACGCGGCGAGTTCTCTGCCGGCTACCGCGCATACGGCCGGGAGTGCGTCCAGGCCGAAACATGACACGCGGTTGCGGCGAAGGCGCCCGATACGAGACGACAGAGCAAGTGCAGGCAGCGTCGTACTGCTGGCCGTGTGGACGGCAAACGGAGGCTGCGTCGTCCACCTCAGGCGGGGATGCAGCTTCCGTCACCGGAACCGACTCAGGCCGTGTAGCTGTTCGCGACCACGCCCTGCAGCACCTCGGGGCGACCCTGCGGTTCATCGAAAGCGCTCGTCAGCGCCGGTGCGAGCCGATCCTCGAGGAACCGGTCGGCGTGCTGCTTCGATTCCCAGACCGCGACCACTCGAATGCCGTCGCCGACGTCGGCGACGTAACGTGCCTGCAGCCCGTCCGGCTCACCTTGGCCGATCCCCTGCGCGCTCATGAGCTTCTGGAAGCCTTCGAGCGTGCCGTACGCCGGCTCCGCAATCGTCAGGTATGACATGTTCTCCTCCTCGGTCTTGCTCGGCCCCGGTTGGCCGTCGGGAGGACGCTACGAGCGCTGGCTACCACTTGACACCCGCCGAATTGCTCATCGGCCTACTCATTGCGCTGTGCGGTTACCCATGCGGCGATCTGCGCTCGGCTGGTGAAGTCGAGTTTGGTGAGGATGTGCTGCACGTGGTTCTGCGCGGTGCGTTCGGAGATGAAAAGCCGATGCGCGATCTCGCGGTTGGTGTGCCCTTCGGCGACGAGCCGGGCGACCTCGTCCTCGCGCGCGCTGAGGATATGGGCTCGTGATGTGCGGTCGAGCCGGGCGAGCAGGTCGACGATCGGTTGTACGTACGCCGCCATGCCGATGGCCCGTGCACTGCGTCCGGCGATCTCGGCGATCGTCTTCGCCTCCAGCGGGTCCCGGGAGGCGAGGGTGGTTGCGAGGTGGAACTGAGCTTCGGCAACGAACCCCGGCGAACCCGCCGCCTCCGCCCGCGCAATCGCGATGCGCAGGTCCTCGACCGCGCCCTCGACGTCGCCGAGTTTCGCTCGGCCGATCCCTAGCGTGAGTTCGACCGGTCCGTCATATGCGACTCCGGAAGCCGTCGCGTGCTCGCCGCGAAACGCCGAGAGCCGGTCAACGATCAGTTGCAGGTCCGTGACTCGGTCGAGCGCGGCGGCGACGAATCCGGCGCGCGCTAGCGCCGGTACGACGAAGAACGCCGGCAGGTCCCAGTCGTCGATCCGACCTGCCTCGGCGACAATCGCGTCGGCTTCGTCGGTGAATCCGGCGAGTGTGAGTTGATACGCCCGGGTCATCCGGCCCATTACGCGGAAGCGCTCAGGTGAACTCCATTCCCCGCGCGCGAGCGCGACGACGTCGTCGACAGGCCCGCGGTGACGGCTAAGCGCGGTCTGCAACGCCATGAACGCGCCGTGCGCCGGCGCCGGCTCACGCACGCGCATCTGCGCAAACGCGTGCCGCGACAATTGGTTGGCTTCCTCGTACCGACCGAGGGCTTGCGCGATACCGGCGGCCGCGCGATCGTGCAGCCACCCAGAGATCGGCCCACCAACCCTCCTGACCACGCGACCGAGGTCCGGGAGGAGCCGGTCGGCGGCCGCGAACTCGCCGCCTTCGGACAGCACCTCCACCCGCCATAGCCGGCCCCACATTTCCACGCGGGGGCTGCCGATGCGCTGCGCCGTGGCGGCCATCTCCTCGGCGAGTTGATCGCGCTCCGCGCGACCGGTCGGGCCGGGCAGAGCTTCCTGCCGAGCCCGCAGTGCTTCGACAAGCGCGCGGTCGTCACCTGATTCGCGGGCGAGGTCAAGCGAGGCGCGGCTGCGGGAATCAGTCGCGGCGCGGTCACCGGCGTAGAAGGCCAGGTGGCTCTGCAGTGCATGCAACCGGGCGCGAAGCGCAGGATCGTCGACCCGGTCACGGTTGAGTGCGGCGAGGGCCTCGTCGGCGAGGTCGCGGGCGGTCGCATTGACCGTCGCGTCGGGCGCCGCTTCGACGGTGAGCGCCGACTCGGCGAGCAGGCGCGCGTCGGCTGCGGCCCGGGCATCGTCGGCTGCGGCCCGCGCGGCGGCGACGGTGGCGGCGAGGTCGCCGGAGAAGTACGCCGCGCGGGCGAGCTTCAACGCCAACTCGCACCGTTCGGCGTCGGTCACCTCTGTCACCGGCAGCTGCTGCGCGATGCGATACAGCCGGACACCCTCCTCGTATGCCAGCCGGCGGACCGCCTCGTCCCCGGCGCGAACCGCCCAAGCCCGCGCCGTCGCTGCGGCTCCGAACGGTGCGACGTGTGCCCAGTGCCGGGCGAGGTCGGCCAAGTGTTCGGTCAGGTCGCGCGCGTACGTCGCCTCGATGGCGACCGCGACCGCTCGGTGCAGCGCGATGTGGCGAGCGCTGTCGAGGGAACTCTCGACCGCGTCACGGGTCAGCGCGTGTACGAACCGGTAGCTCCCGATGTCGTCGCCGGTGCGGTCGACAAGGCCGTAGCCGATGGCTTCATCGGCGACGTCGAGCAGGCCGATGTCGCTCCGGCCGAGCGCCGCCGCGACTACGAGGAGCGAGAAGTGGCGCCCGACGATCGCCGCCACCTCGAGGAAATTTCGGCAGTCGGCAGAAACCGCGCTGAGGCGAGCGACGACAAGGTCGCGAACGGTCGCCGGTGGCGCCCCGCGCGTCCAGGTGCCGTCGGCCAACGCCCGGGCGAGCTCGCGGACGAAGAACGGGTTCCCGCCGGTCACGTCGGCGACCTCGCGCGCCCGGTCTTCGGCGACGCCGACATCGACGATCAACGAAAGCTGGGTGCGAACATCCTCCTCGGCGAGGCCACGCAGGTCCAACCGCGCTGCGCCGCTGACCCGAATCAGACCGGCGAGGTGGTTGCGCAACCTCGACTGTGGTTCCACGTCGCGGGCAGTCATAACGACCACCAGCGGCAGATCGGCGACTCCGTTCGCGATGTGCCGCAGCAGCAGCAGTGACGGCTCGTCCGCCCAGTGCGCGTCGTCCATGACCACGACCGTGGGGCGCTCCGTCCCGGTCTCGGCGATCGCGCTCGTGACGTCCTCGTAGCGGCTGAACCGTTCCTCCGGTGACTCGATCGTCGTCAAAAGCGTGTCGGTGTGCAGACCGAGCGTGCGCAGAATTTGAAGCCAGGGCCAGTACGGCGGAGCGCCGTCAGCCTCGACGCAGCGCCCCCAGGCGACGGCATGACCGGCCGCGAGCGCGCGGCCGGCAATCTCCTGGGCGAGCCGGGTCTTGCCCCGCTGCCGGACCGGTGGCCGACGTGGCAGTGACCGCGACCCGCACCCCGCAGATACCCGCGGCGGGCTAGACCGGCCGCACGTTCTCGGCCTGTGGACCCTTCGACCCCTGGGTGATCTCGAACTCGACCCGCTGATTCTCCTCCAGGCTGCGATACCCGGCACCCGCGATCGCCGAGTAATGCACGAACACGTCCGGACCGCCGCCATCCTGGGCGATGAAGCCGAAGCCCTTCTCGCCGTTGAACCACTTGACCACGCCCTGCGCCACTGCCCTGCTCCTCCCGGCCACGCCCTCTGGCCGTCCGCCTCCCCGCACCATGCGAAGGAGGGGTCACATCGGCGATACACCGTTCACCGGATCGGCAGCGACGCTGTGCAGGCTGCTGAACGTGAGCCGAGAAAGCGGACTGCGACCGGCGCCACGGTAGCAGCGTGCCGCTGGCCGCCCCACCCGGGCATCCGCGACCGTCCGACAAGCGCCCCACTGAACCGTCGCCGCACCGCCACGTCCCGCTCGGCGCTACAAGCGAAGTCAGCCTTTCAACCACATCGGCCACCGGCGACGCCACGAATCCCATCGCTGAACCGAAGACAATTCGGCGGGCTGCACTATCTTTACCTGCTCAACCATCCAGACGTCTACGAAGAGCGCACGCCAGCGGAACCGGTGACCCTACCCGTCTATGCGCGCTCATCGCCGACGGCCGCCTCGACGGCCAAGTTGAGCTCGAAAGCCCCTGGCGGGAACCCACCCCAGCGCTCGACGCCCTGCTGCACCGCCGCATCGGCGGCAAGACCGTGCTCCATGTCGACTGACCACCTCCTCGCCGCACCAGTCACGCATCGAATCCGCATCCGGTTGCTGACAGCCCACGTTTGCCGACGCCCGAGCCGTCGACCTGCCGCATGTGGAGACGGACAAGCGAATGCGCGTTATCCGCTCAGATGGAGAATTCTGGGACCGCAATTACGCTGCGGCCGACCAAGATCAATGGTACTGACATGCTTGATATGTGGGTGATCTTCATGGACATTTCGGCGGGCCAGGGTGGCCTGTCGTCTGTGGAGGTGGAGGCCCGCCGTGGCTGTTGTCGATCCTTGTTTGATTCGGTCTGTTGACGCGTCGGGCCGCCCGGTGTTGAGGCTGGGCGTACCGCTGCTGGATGCCTATCTGGATTTCGTTGCGGGCCGCTGCCGGCCGAACACGGTGCTGGCCGCGGCCTATGACTTGAAGATCTTCTTCGCTGTGGTCGGCAAGGACGGGGGGTGAGCGTTATCGCTGGATGAGCTCGGATGCGTGCGCCGCGCCAGCCTCCGGCACGGGTGAGGTCTCGCCCTAGTCGGACTCCAGGGAACGCTTCAGGGAGTTTAGGGTGCGGCTCCGCTCCCGGTTCGCCATCCATGCTGCGGCAGGCTTCATGAACCTGATCCAGCCATAGAGCTCCCCGACGGCCACGTGGTGCACGACTGTCGCGGACTCGTCTGCCTCCAAGGAGTACTCGGGCCGAGCCTGTGTCATCGGGGAGCCGAACCACCGGAGAGTCTCCCGAAAGGCGATTCGCGTCGGTGGCACGAACTCAGTCACTTCCCCATCGAAGGTGCCCATCCGGGTCGAATCGACATAGGTCGTCCCCCGTCGGACCGGGACCTCCGACGTGAGGCGGCACCCGCGGAACAGACCGGTGCGGTGCATCCACCCGCCGTAGCCCGGCAGATCCGCCAAACGTTCGAATACTTCGATGACGGGTCCTTGGATCACTGTGCGCGACTCGAACCGGACGATGCTCTCAGCCACCGATGTCTCCACCCTCACTCCAGCGTGCCGATCACGGTACGCGTGGGAATCTCTCCGGTGCACCGCGTGGAGAAGCTACTACCGGGACCAGTGCGCACGCTCGGACGCGGTGCTCGGTGTGACATCGCTGTCTGCTGTGCCACGTGGACGGCATGGCCACCCGGACGGGGATGAACCTCCGGACGTGCGATGGATCATCCTGCACATGATCGAAGAGACAGCGCGACATGCCGGGCATCTCGACATCGCCAGGGAACTGATGGACCGCCGCACCGGACTCGGTCCTCGCTGAACGTCCCGCTCGTCGGCACGAGCGTGCGCACTCTCGGCGGCATAGTCGGGATGTTTGACTGCCTAACGGCGACATTCGGCCGGGCAACTCGCATCACGGTCGGGCGGCAGTGTCTTGGCGCTGTCTGGCGATTAGCCGAGGTCGAGGCCTTCTACGGGGGCTGCGGGTTTGATGTCCGGCAGCCGCCGCATCCGGAACGAGTTGGCCAGGCCGAGTAGTGAGGCGAGGGCCGGGACGAGGAGCGCGACCTGGAGGGAGCGGTTGCGGGCGTCGGTGTTGATGGCCAGGATCGCGTCCTGGATGTGCTGGGGCTCGTCGGCGATCTGCTGCTGCAGCTGGGTGTTGCTCATGACCTCGGCGTCGCTTTCCAGCTCGGCGGAGATCTGCTGCTGCTGCGCCTGGGGGATTACGGTGCTCTCATTGGTCAGGTGCGTGAAGCTCAAGGCCAGTGCCCAGAGCATCAGGCCGCCGGCTATGGCGAGCCCGAACGACAACCCGAACGAGCCGGCGGCGGAGTTCACTCCGGCGGCTTCACTGACCCGTTCCTCGGAGATCGGGGCGAGGGTGAAGTTGTTGAGCTGCGAGACCAGCAGACCCAGTCCGCAGCCGGCGATCACGAGCGGGATCACCAGATACCAACCCGAGTGCACTCTCGGCACGAGAGGGATCAGCACGGCAATGCCGATGGTGCTCAGGGCGAAGCCGGCCAGAACGATGTTGGCCGGCCGGTACCTGTCCGCCTTGCGGCCGGCCAGGACCGCCATGCCGAACATCGAGAGCGACAGCGGTGCCAGGGCGAGACCCGCCTGCATGGCGTTGTACTCCAGCGTCATCTGCAGGAACAGCGGCAGGACGATCATCGCCCCACCGAGGGTGATCTGCTGGAGCATCTGCTGGGAAATGCCGATGCGGAAGTTCAAGTGCTTGAACAGGTCGGGATCCAGCAGGGTCGGCTTACCGCGCCGCTTGCGCGCGACGAGCCAAAAGGCCAACGCGGCGAGCGTCACAGCGCCGATTGCGATGATGAGGCCGACGTAGCCACCGCCCTCCTGCCACACCAGGATGCCGAGCACGACACCGCCCATGCCCACGACGGACAAAACCGCGCCCACCAGGTCGACCTTGCGCGGCCCGGTGTACGGGACGTCCTTGACCAGACGGATCTGGGACAGCACCACCAGGATGATGACCACTTCAAGCCCGAAGCCCACGCGCCACGACAAGTAGGTCGTCACGAATCCGCCGAGCAGCGGACCGACGGCAGCCGCGATCGCAGCCGAGGCGCCCACAAGTGCGTAGGTCCGCTTCTGCGCCGCCCCGGTGAAGTTGCCGTGGATCAGGGATTGCATGGCCGGCAGCAGCAGGGACGCCCCGAGGCCGCCGACGATCGCCCAGAAGAAGATGACCGCGGTAAGGCTCTGGGTAAGGGTCATCGCCAACGCGCCGACGGCGTATGCGAGCAGTCCGATCACATAGGCGCGCTTGCGACCCATGAGATCACCCATCTTCGAGTTGATCAGGATGAAGGCCGCCGACACCAACGCCTCCAGGGCGATCGCCGACTGGACGCCGCTGGCCGTGGTGTCCAGGTCCTTGACCACCGCGGAGATCGACACATTCATGAACGACGTGTCCACGACGAGCACGAACATCGCTGCCGCCAGCAGGAACGGCAGCCGCGAGCTCGAACCGCTCTCAGCCGGCACCGCCGCTTCAGGTTCGGCGCTCATGCCGGGGCCGGACCCTCACAGGGATCTAGTGGGCGATCGCATCGTGCTCTGCTCATGGTCGAAGCCTATTCAGACGGAGATCCACCCAGTAACACACGTCAACCCGAGGTCCGGGCAGCGTCCTTCGACCATTGAGGCCCTACCGTTCGTCCAGGCAACGGCCACCAGACCGACTGACACTCGCGGCGGTTCATCCGCTCATCGGCATTATGTGGGTGATCCTCCTTGTCAAGGTGTTCATGGGTTGTGTCGGTATCGCTTGGCTGTGGTGCTGGGTGCGAGGTTGAGGAGTTGGCCTATCTGGGTCCAGGTGTAGTCCTGGTCGCGGGTCTGATGGACGGCGTCGGGGGGCATCTGCTCGGCTTGGGCGATGAGGCTGACCAGGGCGTGGAGGTGGGCGGCGGAGTCGCCGAGCCGGTAGGTGGTGCGCAGCGCGGCGAGGGTGTCGGTGGCCTCGGTGAGCACGCTGGCGCTGAGTTCGTCGACGTGGGCTGCCGGTAGGTCGTCGTCGCAGACGGTGGGCAGTGTTGGCCGGTTCATGAGGCGTCTTGGTGCAGGCCGGTGAGCAGTTGCTGGAACAGGTGCTGGCGTCCGGTCTGGTTTTGGCGGCGGCGTCGTCGTGTCGGGCTTGCAGGGTGGGCCGGAACTGGATGGGGCTGCTCGGGAGCGCGCCGGGAGGAAGGGGCAGATTTGCCACGACGTGCAGATTTAAGATGTCGTCGCGGTCGCTGAACATGATCTGACTCCGCTTGGAAGCATCGAGGGCGTTGCCGATCCAATTTCGGGCGGCCTTCGTAATCTCGCCGCCGGCCACGATGAAGGCGTGATCCACGAGGACACGTTTGTTTGTCTCCGGGGCAAATATCTCCACCACCCATAACGACGCCCGCTCCTCGCTTCGACCAGGCCTACGGAGCGCGACGTAGTCGGCCCTCGCGTGCTGTTTACGCCGATGCGATGGCGTTCGATCGGAGAGGAGTTCTCGTGGCGCATCTGCGCCGGACGATTCCGAGCCGCTGGTGGGCGCTCTGGCGGGCCAGCTCCAGGACGTCGGGCAGGACGAATTTGGTGTCGGCGGCCAGGGGGCCCGCGCTGGTAACCGGCACGGACAACGACCTCGACGCACTCGCCGGAGGTCATGTCTGTGCCCAGCGCGGATCGTCCACCACTGCAGTCTCGCTTTCGGCGCCTCGCACTCCGGGCGCGGTACTGCTGAGATCCAACGCTGGACGGAGGCTCGGCGCCGCCTCGAGGGCGTCGAGCAGCGCGCTGCCTTCAATGCGAAGCAACGTCGTGTCCATCTCCGTCGTGACGGTGGCGTTTCTGGGGGCCCGGTCCAGCAGGCCGCGCTCACCGAAGCTGTCACCAGGACCCAGACGTACGACGGCCTTGCCGTCTCGGTGCACCACTACGCGGCCTTCGACGACGGCGTAGAAGGCATGCGCCGGAGCGCCCTGGATGACGACGTCGATGCCTGGTGGCAGCGGCCGGAATTGCGCGGCCGAGGCGAGCTGCTCCAGGACGATCTGGGGAACGCCCACCGTGACCGGAAGGCCCCTGAGAACATGCACCCTCAACGCGAGCGCCTCGGCACGTTGCGCATTCAGCGCATCGAGTCCGCGCAGGCCAAGACCACACAGGAGGGTGATCAACGTAGCAGCGGCGCCGAGGGTCAACAGGCTGGCACGCAACGAGCTGGACGCCACGAGAACCGACGCCAGCACCGCGCCACTGATGATCGCGATCCTCGACCCAGCGCTGAAGATCCCGATCACCCGCCCGAGCGCGTCGCGGGGGACGATCCGCGCCAGCGCGGTCTCGCCGACCACCTGGCAGGAGACGAGGCCGGCACTTCCGATGACGGTTACTACCAGTGCGATCGTCAGCGCCTGGACGCTGGCGTAGGCGAGCTGGGCGGCGCACGCCAGCGAACCAGCGACGATCACGATCAGGGACACTTGCTTGCCTGTGGCCAAACGGCCGTTGACCACCGCACTCACCAATCCGCCGACGCCTGCGGCGGTCAGCAGGACACCATAGCCGCCACTTCCCAGCCCGAGCGACTGCCGGGCGTACACCACGAGCTGCACGGTCTGCGCTCCGTAAGTGAATTCGGCCATCGCCATAGCCACGATCAGCCACAGCGCGAAAGCAGTTGTGCGCACCGTCCGCATCCCCGCAGCCAGCTGGCCAACTCCGGATGTATGCCGACCGGCCGGAGCACGGTCGGGCCGGATTGCCGATATCAGCAAGGCCGACGCCGCGAAGGTCGCGCCATTCGCGGCAAACGCGACCCAGGACGGGGCCACCGCGAGCAGGATCGCTCCAATCGCCGGGCCGATCACGACTCCGAGAGCCTGGACAGTGTGCAGGAGCGCGTTTGCCGCACCGAGCCGCACCTCACCCACCAGGCGCGGGAGGAGCGCCATCGTCGCCGCCTTCTCCGCGCAACCGGCGGTCGAGGCCAGGGCGGTGAGCGCGATGACCAGCGCCACCGGCCCGGCGCCGGCGACCGTCGCGGCGATGGCGGCCATGAGCAGCGTCCGGAGGGCGTCCCCGGCCAGCAACACGGTGCGCCGTGGATAGCGGTCGGCCACGACCCCGCCGAGCGGGCCAAACAGCACGTACGGGAGACCCCGGCAGATCGTCGCCGCGCCAACCCAAACCGCCGAGTGGGTTGCGCTGTACACGTATCCGAGCAGCGCGGCGTTGTATACCCAATTACCGATCTGCGATGCGGCGCTGGCCCCAATCAGCGCCCGGGCCCCCGGGAGAGCCAGGACATCTCGATACGCCCGGGACGACATCTCACCCATCACATGCAGGTGCGGATTCCTGCCCCATCGGTGCGGTCATCATCGAACCGAGGATCCGCGGTTGTGCGGGGATGAGGTCAGCAGCGCGATCCGGCAGCGGCTGGCAGTACAGGCGCCCCGGCAATGTCACGGGCTTCGCCGAGCACAGCCCGGCTGCCTCATCATCGTCCAGGCAGCTGAGATAGTCGGCGTCGCCGACGAGGCCGTGGACCACGCGGCAGAGGGCGGAGTGTCGGTGCAGGCCGACGATCGCGGCGGCAAACGCCGAGTCGGCGTCCGCCCCTGCATAACCGTCTAACTCTCGGCGCGACCGGTCACGCATCTTCTCCGATCCACCATGGCCGCCGAGCACGATGCGCTTCTGCGGGAGCAACGACATCGGCACGGCGTCGGCGAGCCCGCCAGCCACGATCTGCCCACACAGGCCGCTCCGCTTGTGCGACATAGTTACGCACCCGTCGGTCACGATGTCGTCACACAACCTACAAAACGGCTCTCCGGTTGAGAACCGGAGCCGGCCTGGGTTAGGTCATGCCGGCGCGGTTGGTGTGAGTCCCACTTGCCGGCTTATCCGCGAGACAAGCGCGGTGGTGAGAGTGCTCCGCCTTCCACGCCACCGACGCGGCGGGGCTCAAGCGGTTCTTCGACCGATTGCCGACGGCGATCCGACCACGTGTTGGCCAGCACCGGCGCCCCATATGGCCGCAGATCAGCTGCGTCACGCCGTCAGCGAACGGCTGGTGCTCGCACTCGAGGTCACGTCCAGCCTTGAAGCGAACGGTGAGGCCGGCCGGTGAACTGCTGGGATTAAGCCCACCGGCCGCGCCACGGGAGATTGTGCTCCTAGACGCGGTTCTTGTAAACGCTTACAACACCTACTTCGTTGACCATACGAGGTCAGAGCAGCCGATCTCGGCTCTCTTGGTCGTCTATCTGCCATGTGGCCAACCCGCCGCCGGCCGGCACGGATCGGTTGAGTGCGGTCAGCTGACCCGCGCCCCACTCAGTCAAGGCAGAATTCGTAGCCCTCGGGTCCTGCATCACGATGGAAACGCCGTCGATGGTGTCGGCCGCCAACCGCCGCACCCGGCGGGCGCCGAGCGCGACCAGGCGGTGCACTCCGCCTCGAGCCCGCCCGTCCGGCCCTCCGGCGGCGGCACGAAGCCGCCGCCCTCTTTTGTCCTTGGTGTGCTGAGGGCTCGCGCCGCCCAGTGGGCTGCCAGGTGAGTTACGTGGTCCGTTTCCGCCTGCTCTGTCGGGCTGGGGAGATGGGGGTGCGGCCTACCGCGGCGTCGATGAGTGCTTGGGCGGCGTGGCGGGCGTCGGCGAACACGGTGTTGTCGTTGCAGGAGGCGGCGAGCGCGTTCGCTCCTTCATAGAGGACGGCGAGCTGTCGGCCGAGGCTTTGCGGGTCGGCGGCTCCGGCCTCCCGCGCGGTGGCGATGATCCGGGTTCGGAATGCCGTCTTGTGGTCCTCGACCACTCCGGCAACTCCGGCTAGAGCTCCGGCTGCTTCGACCGCGGCGTTGTGGAAGGGGCAGCCGCGGAGGACGATGCCGTGCGCCTCGAGTGGTTTGAAGATGGCTAGAAGTCGCTCGGCCGCGGGGAGGTCGTCCCGTTCGAGCTCCATCTCGGACGGGATGGAGGCTTCCCCTTCGCGGCGGCGAAGGTAGGCCTCGACGAGCGCGTTCTTGGTTGCGAAGTGCTGGTACAAGGTGCGGGTCGATACGTGGGCTTCCTCTGCGAGCGCCGCGACTCCGGTCGCGTGAATCCCTTGCTGATAGAACAGCCGATCCGCGGCCCGCAAGATCCGTTCGCGTGCGCCGCGACCACCGACCGACGCGGTATCCCTGTTCACAACATCAAGTATAGCGAACGCTTTACTTCGTGTGCGCCGCCTGCTAGGGTCCAGCCAAGTAAATCGATCACTGTACTTACGAAGGGACGGCAATGTTCCAGCAATACTCACTCGGTTATGAGGGACTGAAGGAGGAGACGGTCAGATGAGCGCCGGCGCGGTTTCGCCGATCAGTACGTACTTTCGAGTCTGCGACGGGGTGCGAGTCAGGTTCGCCGATAACAGGGCAGACTCCGACACCACCGTTCTGCTGCTGGCGCCGTGGCCCGAAAGCCTCTGGGCCTTCCGTCGCATCTGGGACCGTGTCTCGGCGGTCGGGCGGGTTGTCGCCATCGACCTGCCCGGATTCGGCCACTCCGATGGTCGCCCGGACCTGATCGCTCCGGACGCTTCCGGAGCGTTCCTGGGCCGCCTGATCGACGAGTGGGGCCTCGGAGCTCCGCATATCGTCGGCCCGGACGTCGGCACGGCCGCGGCGCTCTTCCTTGCCGCGAAGTCGCCAGAGCGCGTCACGAGCTTGACCATCGGCGGAGGCGCAGTCCGCTTCCCGATCGACGCGGCCGGTGCGCTGAAGGATGTCATCGAGGCGCCGAGTCTGGATGTCGTGCGCGGACTGGACGCCAGAACCAACATCGGCTACGCGGTCGAGCCGGCTGCCGCACGCGACCGTGAGCCCGACGTCCACGAGGACTATGTCAGCGCCTACGACCTCGGGCGCTTCGCGGAGTCGGCCCGGTTCGTGCGGCACTACCCTGAGCAGAACCCGATGTTGCGTGACCTACTGCCGACGATCATCACGCCAACGCAAATCCTCGCCGGGCGCGACGATGACCTCGTGCCGTGGTCGAACAACCAGTACCTCGATGACCTCCTCCCTAACAGCGAGACCCATCCCCTCGACGCCGGTCACTTCGCGTGGGAGCAAGCAGCCGAGGAATACGGCCGCCTGATCGTCGACTGGGTCAGTGGCGGGTATCGGCGCGTCGGAGCGGGCTGAGGCCAGCGCGGTCGCGGTCGGCGCCGCACTGCGGCCAGACGTGTTGGTGTAGGTCGCCCGATCACGATCTGTGTCTCGCGTCTGACGAGTCGTCCAGCGCAGGCAGATCCCCGCCGGGGAAACCCGTCGCAGCTCATCGGTGGCGCACATCGGCCGGGCTCGGCATCGATTGCGGCCCGCAGACCGCCGAGATCGCGGTGGGTGCATGAGCAACTCGACCCGACGGCGCGCCGTTGACTCCGAGTCCTGACTCGAGAAGTGCGGGTGATAGCGGATCTCCGGCGCAAGTGATGATCTGACGTTCGCGCGGCGACACTGATATTTCTCATATGGGCGGCTCGTGCGCCCGGTTCGCTTTCTCGTCCCGGGTCAATGTCGTGCCGACGTCGGAATCCCGTTGTGTAGTAGACCGATTATTGGTCGCCTGGGGGCGTCAGCTGCGAGCGCGGGCGCGAGTCGCTGGACCTAGTTCCTCGGCGCGCGGACCGGCGGCCGAGCGCGACTCGCCGAGCGCGTTGCACGCCCGGCAGTCTTCGATTGCGCCGACCAGCAGGTCGTGCAACACGGGATCCGGGTCCGGACAGTTCTGCGCAATGCCCTGCACGGCAGATCCGACGATCGCGGGGGCGGCCTGGCCACGGAAGGTTCGGCGTGAGATCGCGATGTCACGGGTGTAGCTGTGCGCCCATGCAGCGGCAGCCGGACTTCGGGCCAAGGCGTCACGGCTCTGCTCGCTCATCGGCGCGTCGGCGCATCCGTCCAGGTCGGCTAACACGCGCTCGCTCGTCAATACCCCCACGGCCATGACCCGTTGCCGCCCTGCGGCTACTACCGGCAACGCGGTTCTCGCCGCGCGCAGCGCGATCCGGGCGTCGATGCGCAGATCAGCGCCGGTCAGGCCAATAACATCGGGAACGAGACCGACCAACCCCTGCCGTGCGTCGTCGGAGATGTGATCGTTCACCTTTCGGGCGAGAAGGCTGAGGAGCGGATGCGTGCAGGCCGGATGGTCGCTCCACCGTTCACCGGCAAGGTATGACGCGAACTCCATGAAGCATGCGCCATGACGTGGTCGGCGGTGCTTGCCTCGAGACAGCAGTGGGAGGTAATCGGTCGAATCCGCACGCTTGCTCAACATGGCAACCACATCCATTCGCGGCTCGCTCGATACCAGTCTGCACCCGTCAACAGCGTGCGTGTCATCTTTTTGCGCGGTCCAGGGTCGGATGATTTGGTCCATCAACTCAGACAGGCGTCCCAGTCCTGGCATTTGCCGCCCGGCTAAGGGCAGCCACGAGACGGGCGGGCGTGGAGAGCGAGGGGCGCGACCGCGGAGCCCCGGCGCGCGGCGGCTGCGGGCTCCTGTTACGGGCGAGAAACCGTCTGCTCAACTTCTACCAGGGAACGGTGCCCTGGCGGTCCTGGAAGGTGCCGGTCGGCCCGTCTGCGGGCAGGGTTGCCAAGTAGACGATTGCGTCCGTGCCTTCGGCGACGGTCTGCGTGCCGCGGTGGTCGTTGAAATCGGTGCCGGTGTAGCCGGGGTCGGCCGCGTTGACGAGGATTCCGTCTAGGGATCGGGCGTATTGAACCGTCAACATGGTCAGGGCCGCTTTGGTGGCCGGGTAGACAGGCAGGGTCACCGCGTTCTCGACCGTGCCGGGTTGCAGGATGCGGTGGAAGGACCCGACCCCGCTGGAGACGTTGACGATGCGCGGATGTTCAGCCGCCCGCAGCAGCGGAAGGAACGCATGCGTCACCCTGATCGGGCCGAACACGTTGATGGCAAATCCCTCCATTGCTGCGTCCGCCGTCAGATCCTCAGCGCTCAGCCGCGGTGCCGCAGTGCCCGCGTTGTTGATCAATACGTCGAGATGGCCGTAGTCATCGCGGACGCGCGCGACGGCGGCGCGCACACTGTTCTCGTCGGTCGGATCGATGTCGAGGTAGACACCACCGAGTTCGTGCGCGGCCTGCGTTCCGCGCCGAGAATCGCGCGCGCCGACGAGCACCGTATGACCGAGATCGATGAGGCGTCTGGCTGTCTCGTAGCCGAGGCCTTTGTTGGCTCCGGTGATCAAAGTGATCGTCATTGGGTCAGTCTCCAAGCGCCGTATAGCGGAGCAGGCATCGGGTAGACCCCGAACCATTGGTTCCTTCCGACGCGCCGCCCGCCGCGCCCGAAACAGCGGCGTTCGGATCGCAACGTCGAACGGCGCAGTCACGCGGACGTAGGGGATGCCCAAACGGGCCGGCGGCGTACCTTGTGCCGGGTGGTTTCTTACGGGCGCGGAGGCTTAGCTGTCCCGCCGACCGCAGGCAGCGGTGGCCAGCCGGAATTCTGAGCCATGACGTTTCTTGCGTGTTGAAAAGAATCGATAGTAAAAGGAATGGATAGTAACGGAAAGAATCGACAGTAATCGGAGACTCCAGCGATTACAGTGGAATCAACGCCGCCACCAGTTGTCGAGTGGGGTGACCGGAACGGCCCGCTTGTGCCGGGTCGCGTTATAGACCGACTCTACCTTTGCCGCTAGGTCCGGCGTGACGTCGGTACCTTCAAGATAATCGTCGATCTGCGTGTACGTCAGGCCGAGTGCGACTTCGTCGGGCAGTGCGGGCCGGTCGTCCTCGAGGTCGGCGGTCGGCACCTTTTCCCAAACACTCGATGGTGCGCCCAACTCCCGGAGCAGGGCGGCGCCTTGGCGCTTGGTCAGGCCCGTCAGTGGGGTGATGTCGACACCGCCGTCGCCGTACTTGGTGAAGAAGCCGGTCACCGCCTCGGCCGCGTGGTCCGTGCCCACGACGAGCAGGTTTAGCTGCCCGGCGAGCGAGTACTGGATCACCATGCGCTCGCGTGCCTTGATGTTGCCGCGCACGAAGTCCCGTAGCTTCGGCTCATCGCCGAGCAGCTCCTGCAAGCCGAGCGTCGCCTCGGCGACGACGGCGTCGGCACTTGGCTTGACGTTCACCGCGATCGACCGGTCGGGCTGGATGAACCCCAGCGCGATCTGCGCGTCGTGTTCGTCGGCCTGCACGCCGTAGGGCAGCCGTACCCCGACGAGCGTGGCCTCATGCCCCTCCGCGCGCAACTCCTCGCTGGCGAGCTGGCACAACCTGCCGGTCAGGGTGCTGTCCTGGCCGCCACTGATCCCGAGCACGTAGCCTTTGGCCGGGGTCGACCGCAGGTAGTCCTTGAGGAAGTCGACTCGTTGCCGGATTTCGACTTTGGGCTCGATGGTCGCCTTGACGCCAAGTTCGGCGAGGATCCGCTCCCGTAGGTTCGCCATCAACGTACTGTAGGGGCGAGATCGAACGAGACTGCCCTCGGTTCGCGACCCGGAGTCACGCTCAAGCGGGGCACCCGGCAGAGCCTGCGCCGTGCGGCGATGCGGCCGGCAAGCCACACTCGGCGGGCGGCATGATCGAGCGCGTGGACGTCCTCAGTAGTCGTATCTTGCTGCGACCAGCCGACCGAGATCGCAGCCGACGTTTTTACCGGGACACTCTCGGTCTTGCCGTCTACCGCGAGTTCGGCGATGCCGACGATCCGGAGCTCGTTTTCTTCCTCGGCACAGGTCACCTAGAACTCTCCGGTGTCGGCGACGGGACGGCCGCTCGCAACCTCGCCCTCTGGATTCAGGTCCGGGACCTCGCGGCCGAACACCAGCGCCTCAAAGCAGCCGGTGTTGAGATCGTGCGTGAACCCGAGCAGGAACCATGGGGTTTGCTAGAGATGTGGATCGCTGATCCGGATGGGGTACGTATCGTGCTCGTTGAAGTCCCGACCGAACACCCACTACGGCGCGATAACAGGTGAGGCACCTGCGGCCCGCGCAGTCTCGATGACCCTTTTGCGTTGGTGATGGCCGCCTGAAGATCGACGGAGGACGCCGGGTGCCAGTTCTAGCGGCATTCTGTTTGTGGCTAGTGCGACCGGGGGAGAGGTACTGGGTCGTACCGATCGGCAGTTTCGGGCCGCCTCAGGCCCGCAGGACTTCGCGGGCGGCCTGCACGACGTGACCGGTGGATATCCCCGCCGCGTCCATGAGCTCCGCGGGGGTTCCGGAGCCAGGTAGGCCGCGCACCGCCAGGTGCACGATATGGGCCGGGTGACCTGCGTCGTTGAGCGCTTCGAGCACCGCGCTGCCGATACCGCCGGCCGGGTAGTGGTCCTCGACGACGACGAGTCGGTCCCCGGTCGCGGTCGCGGCCGTGACAAGCGTCTCGGTGTCGATCGGCTTCACCGAGTACAGGTCCAGCACGCGGGCGGCGATCCCGTCGCGACCGAGCTGGTCCGCTGCGGCCAGGCAGTTGTGCAAGGTCACACCGGCGCCGACCAACGTCACCTGGTCGTCCGGGCTGGACCGGACCACCTTCGCACCGCCGATCGGAAAGGTCTCATCCGGTCCGTACAGCACCGGGTACGCGCCGCGGGTCGTGCGCAGGTAGACGATGCCGGTGCGCTCGGCCATCTCCCGCACCAGGCCGGCCGTGCTCGTTGCGTCGCTCGGGTACAGGACCGTGGATCCGTGCACGGCCCGCATCATCGCGAGATCCTCCAGAGCCATCTGCGACGGGCCGTCCGCACCGATCTCGACCCCCGCATGGGAGCCGCACAGCCGGATGTTGACCTCGGAGATGCCCGCCATCCGGACGAAGTCGTAGGCGCGGGTGAAGAACGCGGCGAAGGTGGCGGCGAAGGGGACGTATCCGCGGACGGACAGGCCGACCGCGGCCGCGACAAGCTGCTGCTCGGCGATGAACATCTCGAAGTAGCGCTCGGGATAGGCCTTGGCGAACTCCTCCGCGTGCGTGGAGTTGTCCACCTCCCCGTCGAGGGCGACGACATCCGAACGGGCGCCGACCGCGGCCAGCGATTCGCCGAAAGCCTTCCGGGTGGCGACCTTGGCGCCCATCGCGTAGCGGGGCAGGATCACCTCGGCGCTGGGCCGCGTCCGCGGGGACCCACCCGCCGGCCGCGGCCCGCGGACCGTGAGGTGCCGCTCCCCGCCCAACTCGACGACGGCCCGCTCGGCCATCTCCGCGGGCAGCGGTCTGCCGTGCCAGCCCTCGCGATCTTCGATCTCGGAGAACCCGCGGCCCTTACGGGTACGGGCCAGAATCACCGTGGGCCGGTCCGCGTCGGCCGCCTGGGCAAACGCCTTGTCGATTTCGCCAAGATCGTGTCCATCGATGGGGATGGCGCGACAGCCGAACCCCTCAATCCGCCGGGCGTACGCGTCCAGGTCCCAACCCAGTTCGGTCGGGCCGCGTTGACCGAGACGGTTCACGTCAACGATCGCGGTGAGGTTCGCCAGTCGGTAGTAGGCCGCCTTGTCGAATGCCTCCCACATCGAACCTTCCGCCATCTCACTGTCACCGCAGAGCACCCAGACGCGGTACGGCAGCTCGTCGAGATACCGCCCGGCCAACGCGACGCCGACTCCATCCGGCAGCCCCTGACCGAGGGAGCCCGTGGCGACATCGACCCACGGCAACCTCGGGGTGGGGTGACCTTGCAGCGGCGAACCGAACCGCCGGTATCCGCTTATCAGCTCCTCGTCCGACACGACGCCCGCCGCCTTGAACATCGAATAGAGCAACGGGGACGCGTGCCCCTTGGAAAAGATCAGGTGGTCGTTGGCCGGATCGCCCGGCCGCTCCCAGTCGTAGCGGAAATGACGGGCCAGCAGCACCGCCATCAGATCGGCGGCCGACATGCTCGACGTCGGATGGCCGGACCCGGCGGCCGTGCTGGCCCGGATCGAGTCGACCCGCAGCTGCCCGGCGAGCTCATAGAGATCGTCCAAGGTCTGCCCGCTCATTGCACTCTCCCTCTTCACGCCCCCACGGCGAGGCAGGGGTTAGGCCTGCTGCCGGCCAACCGACGCCGCCGATCCCGTCCAAGCCAGTGCCGGCCGATTGCTTGAGGTGGCCTCGCGTCTGGCTGGGTAATTCCGCATCCTCCAGCTCGATGATTCCCGACTCTATCGCGCGGGCCAGCACGAAGTCCGGGCTCGGCACACGGTGGCCAAGACGTCGTCAGCTGGTTCGTGATGCTGATCGCAGGAGGTGTGACCGCAGGGCGATCGCATGAATAGTCTGCCGTGGTCTTAGGACTCGGAGTGGGCTTGGCTGGCGTCTCCTACAGTCGAAGGCATGACGGTTACGATCCCGGAACTCACGCTCAACAACGGCGTCACGATGCCGGCACTCGGGCTCGGCGTGTTCCAGAGCCCGCCGGAGGAGACCACGTCAGCTGTCGAGACTGCGCTGAACGTCGGCTACCGGCACATCGACACCGCTGCTGCGTACGGCAACGAGCGGCAGGTCGGCGACGGCATCCGCCACTCCGGCCTCGACCGGGCCGCGGTGTTCGTCGAGACCAAGGTGTGGGTCAGCGACTACGGGTACAACCAGACGCTGCACGCGTTCGACAAGGCGATCCGCAAGCTCGGTGTCGACCAGCTCGACTTGCTCATCCTCCACCAGCCGGCCCCGGACCGGTTCGACCGGACGGTCGCCGCGTACAAGGGGTTGGAGACGCTGCTGGCCGACGGCAGGGTGCGCGCGATCGGGGTCAGCAACTTCATGCGCCACCACCTCGACGATCTGCTGAGGCAGACCGATGTCGTGCCCGCAGTGAACCAGATCGAGCTGCACCCGTACTTCTCACAACCGGACGTGCAGAAAGCCAACGCGGAGCACGGCATTCTCACCCAGGCCTGGTCGCCGATCGGCGGCATCACCTTCTACCCGGGCTGGGGCGAGGACCGCAGGAACGTTCTAGAAGACTCCACTATCGGCGCGATCGCCGCCGAGCACCGCAAGACGCCGGCCCAGGTGATGCTGCGCTGGCAACTGCAACACGGCCGCTCAGCCATCCCGAAGTCGACCAACCCGGCCCGCATCGCCGAGAACTTCGACGTGTTCGACTTCGACCTGACCGCCGAGCAGCTGTCGCGCGTCGACGCGCTCGACACCGGCGTGCGCAACGGACCCGACCCCGACCTGCCCCGACCGGAGATATTCGACCGGCTCATCCCTGAGGACTGACCGCCAGCGCGTTGCTGCAAGAGAAGCACCTTCTGCGAATCGTGCTCGGCTCCCAGGCGCTCATGTCGGTCTCGGGGAGCGTGGTGCTGGCTTCGCTGGACACCGCCTTCCGGAAGCAACTCGACATTGCCATCGCACCGGTCCGAGCCGCCGCGTTGCCGGTTGGCCGCCCACTTCCGCGAAGTCGGCCGGTCCGGCCCATTTGGCTCGGAGGACACCCGCGACTGCTCGTATCGACCGCATTCCTGACCGGCCAGGGTATTACCAACTGCTGAACATGCTCTTCGGCGGGTAAGGGAACCGGGGCGGATGAGCGCTAATAGGTGTGTCCACTCGCAGTCACTCGGTGAGGAGCGTCATGAGAAAGACCATTCGGCTAGCGGTCGTTGGCGGCATCGCGGTCGCGGCGACGGCACTGTTCGCGGGGCAGGCTCAGGCCTCGCTGGTCGAGCATTCCGCGCCCGTCTTCGTGCAGACAGACAACCTCTCCGGTAACACGATCGTCGCTTACGACCGTGCTGCGGACGGTAGCCTGCAGCAGGCCGGCGTCTATCAGACGGGCGGCAAGGGGGGCGCGTTGACCGGGGCCGTCGTCGACTTCCTCGCCTCTCAGGGTTCATTGGCATATGACCGTGAGGACGGCTTGTTGTATGCGGTCAATGCCGGCAGCAATACGGTGACGGTGTTCACGGTGCACGGCGACCGGCTTGTCCGGCACCAGGTGATCAGCTCTGGTGGGTCGTTCCCGGTTAGCATCGCGGTACGCGGCCACGTGGTGTACGTGCTCAACGCTCGTGACGGCGGGTCGGTACAGGGGTATCTGCGCTTCGGTGACACCCTGGTACGGGTGCCCTCATGGCACCGGCCGCTCGGCCTTAACCCGACGGCGACGCCCGAGTTCACCAACACCCCGGGGCAGGTCACGTTCACTCCCGACGGCAGCAAACTCGTCGTCACGACCAAGGCCAACGGCAACAACATCGACGTTTTCGCAGTGAACCGGTTCGGCGGGATCTCGGCGCAGCCCGTGGTAAACGCCGACCCCGGGCAGGTGCCGTTCGGCGCCACGTTCGATGCAGGCGGCCACCTGGTCGTTGCCGAGGCCGCGAATGCGGTCGCGACGTTCACCGTCAACGTTAACGGCACGCTAACCCTCGTCGATCGCCAACTGACCGGGCAGGCTGCTACCTGCTGGATCGTTCGGGACGGCTCGAACTTCTACGCATCCAACGCCGGCAGCGCGAGCCTTTCCGGTTACCACGACCCGGGCAGCGGGACGCTGACGGCGCTCGGCAACACCAGCACCAACGCCGGCACAGTCGACGCAGCGGTGTCCTCGGACCGCCGCTTCCTTTACGTGCAGACCGGTGCGAACGGCATCGTCGACGCGTTTCGAGTCGGCGCCGACGGATCCCTCACCGCGATCGGGTCCGTAACCGTCCCCGGGTCCGTGGGCGGCGAGGGCATCGCGGCCGGCTGATCTGCCTTACACCGGCCGGTCCTCGTCAGCGTTGTCGAGGGCCGGCCGGTCATATGCCCAAGACGCAATCGACCGCGATCGGTCTGAACGGACCTATCCAAAGGGATCCACTCGGTCGTAGCACCACTGGTGAACGAAGTGGTAATGCACTGTTGTCGTTCGAGTGGTCGTCCGACCGATCCGCTCTCGATGAGGTGACCGCTGACCGTCAGGCGGGATTGGTCGAGACATCGCGCGGAGTGTCGGATGAGGCGCCGTCTCGTTCGTCATACGGGTGAGCGGTTGGCGGCGTAAGGGGCGTCCTCATGTTCACGGTCACTCGCGAGCGGGAATTGCTGCTTGAGCACCTAGACGCGCAGCGCGGGCACGTGTTCGGCATCTTGGAGGGGTTGTCCGACGAGCAACTTCGCCATCCGCTGCTGCCGTCGGGTTGGCACTGCCTGGGCCTGGTGAAGCACTTGGCGTTGGCGGATGAGCATTACTGGTTCCGATGCGTCGTTGCCGGTGAGTCGTGGGAATACTTCCCGTCGGAGCCGGACGGCGACTGGCGGGTGAGCCCGGACGAGTCCGCGCGAGACGTGTTCGATTTGTACCGCGAGGAGATCCGACGCTCGGATGCGATCATCGCCGGCACCGATCTCGACGCACCCCCCGCGCAACGCGACGAACGGTGGGCAAGTTGGGGAGCGGACTTTCCGGACCTGCGCTCGGTGCTCCTGCACGTGCTTACCGAGACGTCGATCCACGCGGGGCATCTCGACGCGGTGCGCGAGCTCATCGATGGCCGGCAGTGGGTGGTCGTCGAGTAGATGTCGGATCGGGGGCGTCGCCGATCGTCGTAGGTTCATCACCAACAATCCCGGCAGGAGCAGCCATGAAGTACATGATGTTGGTCATCGCCGATCCCGAGGCGGCGGCCGAGGCCGAGCCGCGCGCGGAGGACTGGACGATCGAGCAGTGGCTCGATGACGTCGCCCGCCGCGGCAAGCGAATTATCGGCTCCCAGCTTCGCCCGACCAGCGACGCCACGACGGTCCAGGTCAGTCGCGGGCAGTTGCTCGTGAGCGACGGCCCGTTCGTCGAGTCCAAGGAATGGATCTGTGGTTTCGACATCCTCGAGTGCGACGACCTTGATGAGGCCATTGCGATCGCCGCGCGGCATCCGCAGGCCAACGGCGGCAAGCTGGAGCTGCGGCCGTTCTGGACCGACGAGGTGTGAGCACGCAAATGCACCGCGCCACAACCGCTGCGGTCGACGCGGCCGTGGCGGCGGAACGCGCAGCTATCGTCGCCCGCCTGATCCGTCTGACCAGCGACTGGACGCTGGCGGAGGACTGCGTCCAAGACGCCATCGAGCGCGCCCTCCTGCAGTGGCCCCGTGACGGCATTCCTCGATCACCGGCGGCCTGGTTGACTACGGTCGCCCGCCATCGCGCGCTCGACGTGCTCCGTCGCCGGCAGAACGAGCAGACGAAGCTGCAGCAGCTCGCGATCATGCAGGAACCTGATGTCACCCTCGGCCCGCACGATCCCATGTCCGATGACCGATTACGGCTGATCTTCACCTGCTGCCACCCGGCCATCGCTCTCGACAACCGCGTGGCCTTGACGCTGAAGACCGTGGCCGGGTTGAGCACCACGGAGATCGCGCGGGCGCTGCTTGTGTCCGAGTCGACTCTGTCTCAGCGGCTGCTGCGTACCAAGCAGAAGATCGCCAACGCGGCTATCCCCTACCGGGTGCCTTCTGACGAACTACTCGCCGAACGCACGGGCGGCGTGCTCGCCGTGCTGTACCTGATCTTCAACGAGGGTTATCGCCAGCCGGACGATCGCCTGGCGACTGAGGCGCGGCGCCTCAGCCGCCTGCTGGTCGAGCTGATGCCCAACGAGGACGAGGCCCGCGCGCTGCTCGCGTTGATCACGTTGCAGCTCGCCCGCCGAGCTACCCGCTTCGACCCAGCCGGTGACCTCGTGCCGATCGAGGAGCAGGACCGTCGGCTCTGGGATGAGGCGCTCATCGACGAAGGCCGGGAGCACCTGCGCCGCGCCACCGCGTCGAGACGCCCGCCCGGGCCCTACCGGCTGCAGGCCCAGATCGCCGCCTGCCACGCCACCGCTACCGACGCGCGGACCACACCGTGGAGCACCATCGTCACCCTTTACGACGCCCTGCTCGTTGCCCAGCCCTCACCAGTGATCATGCTGAACCGCGCGATCGCGATCGGTTTCCGCGACGGCTACCGGGCCGGACTGGTTGAAATCGAAGCTTTGGACCCGACATCAAGCCTCGCCGGCTACTACCTGCTGCCGGCGGCTCGGGCCGACTTCCTGCGCCGCCTCCACCGCCACGATGAGGCCCGGCGCGCATACGAGACAGCAGCCCGCCTCGCCCCCGCCGACGGTCCCGAGCAGCGGCTGCTACAGCGACGCCTCACTGAACTGACCGCCCCGCGTCAGATGTGACCTCGACCGACCAACCCGGCGGACTCGCTCTCCGCGGTGTCATCCAGCCCGTATGGCGGGCAACGGGCATGGTGCCGCCGTCGTACGTTGCCCTCGACGGCGCGCCATTTCAAGCGCCGGCGGAGCAGGTGCCGTCGTTCCTAACGTTGGAGTCGCTGAACGAGACCGTCAACATCGGCGACAGTGACGGTGAGCGCCGGATGACCTTTTCGCCGAAGTGGCGAAGGAACGGGCTCGCGAAAATGGATGCACACTCCCGCGGTCCGATTGGTCCCAAACGTGAGGCCATTGTCGGCAAGTGACCTTCGAGCGCCCGCAGCCGTCCACCATCGGTAATTGCGGGTCACGTGAGCCTCATCGATGTTGGCGAGCGGTGTCTCCAATTTCAGAAACCCGAAGGTGGCCAGGAATGTCCCGGCGTCGGTGATGGTGACACCGTCCTTGCCCGGACGAACGCCGAATGGGAGCCAAAACGGGGCGAGCCGCCTGTCCACAGCGAAGGGGAAGAACTCGGCCATGACATCTCCGATCGAAGCTCACGAACTCTGGTCAGGACGCAGACTGCCCACAGCGCCGATGATAGGAATTCAATTGCGGAGGGGGTGCGAGCTGCGATGATGACTCGAATGCCGGTCGGGTTGATGTTGGCCACCTTGACCGAGCGTCGCGACTTCGGCGAGGAGTTCCTGCTCGAGCGCAAGTTCGACGGTGAGCGCTGCGTGGCCCGCAAAGACGGCGGCGAGGTACGACTGGAGTCGCGTACCGGCAATGACCTGACCGGGACGTATCCCGAGGTTGCCGCCGCGGTGGCGTCCCAGCGCCCTAGCAGCCTTGTGCTCGACGGAGAGGTGGTCGCATACGACGGCGACCAGACATCCTTCGGCCGGTTGCAGCAGCGCCTCGGGATTAGGACGCCGTCGGAGGTGCTCGTGGCGAACAACCCCGTCGTCTACTGCGTCTTCGACTTGCTTGAGCTCGACGGCACGGATCTAACAGAACGCCCTCTTCGGCAGCGCCGCGCCTCGTTGACGAAAGCGATCCGACCGCGTGCGGCACTGCAGTTGAGCGAAGCATGGCGTGGCGACTCTGAGCGGCGCTTCGCCGAGGCGTGTCGCTCGGGCTGGGAGGGGCTGATCGCGAAGCGCGCCGACGCCCCGTATATCAACGGCCGCTCGAAGCTCTGGCTGAAGCTGAAATGCGCCTGGGAGCAGGAGTTCGTGATCGGCGGCTACACCGATCCCGCGGGCAGCCGTACCGACTTCGGCGCGCTGCTCGTCGGCTACTACGAAGGCGGCCGTCTCCGGTACGC
This sequence comes from uncultured Actinomycetota bacterium, assembly GCA_963809815.1. GTDB lineage: Bacteria > Actinomycetota > Actinomycetes > Mycobacteriales > Jatrophihabitantaceae > CAVVJA01. The sequence goes on along the minus strand of CAWELM010000007.1, from coordinate 18,226 downwards.
CGGCAAAGTCGGCACCGGCTTTAGCTCGGCGGTGCTACGCGATCTCGGCGCGCGGCTACGGGAGATGGAGACGTCGACGTCGCCGTTTGACGAGGTGCGGCCGGTTCCGCGCGGCACCCATTGGACCAGCCCCGAATTGGTTGCCCAGGTTGGCTTTGCCGAGTGGACAAGCGATGGACGGCTGCGCCAGCCGCGCTTCCTCGGACTGCGCGACGACAAGCGCCCGTCAGAGGTTGTGCGGGAACGGCCCCAGTGAGCACGCACCGCGACCGTGGCACGATCCGGAGGGAGGCCACGCATCGCATATCGAAGGAGCCATTCTGATGGAACGACGCAGGCTCGGCCGACTGGGACACGACAGTTCGGTGCTGATCTATGGGGCGGCAGCCTTATCGGAGATCGATCAGGACGCTGCTGATCGATCGGTGCAGCAGGCGCTTGACGCTGGCATCAACCACTTTGACGTGGCGGCCAGCTACGGCGATGCGGAACTTCGGCTGGGTCCGTGGATGAGTCGTATTCGCGATCAGATCTTCCTTGCCACCAAGGTGGAGGAACGCGCGGCGGACCGCGCGTGGGCATCGATCAACAACTCGCTGGAGCGGTTGCGCATCGACCGGGTCGACCTGTTGCAGCTGCACTCGGTCGGTGACTTGCCGACGCTCGACTCCGTGACGGGTCGGGGTGGAGCCCTTGAGTCCGCGGTCCGGGCGATGGACGAGGGCATGGTCGGCGCGGTTGGCATCACCGGCCACGGTCGTGCGGCGGCCGCGACCCACCTGGAAGGCTTGCGCCGCTATCCGTTCGCGACCGTGCTGACGCCGCTCAACCCGGTGCTTTGGCGCGAGGACGAGTTCCGCTTGGCCTATGGCGCGCTCGTGGACGAGGTGCGCCGTCAGGACGTCGGGCTGATGACGATCAAGACTGTGGCGCGGCGTAACTGGCCTGACCCGCAGGGGGAGCACCGCTATGCAACCTGGTACGAGCCGTTGGATGAGGCCGAGCGCATCCGCGCCGCGGTGTCGTGGGTCCTGTCACACGATGAGATCACCGGACTGGCAACAGCGGGTGACGTCCGGCTGCTCGGCTTGATCATCGCGGCGGAACGCGATCGCGTAGACGCCATAGCCGCGGAGGAAGCGCTAGTCGGTGACGCGGAGTATGCCTCGCCGTTCCTCGCCATGCCGTTCTGAGTCGTCGATCAGTATCGGCTCAACGTCACCGGTTGCGGAGGGCGTCGCGGCGGAGCACACCACCTGAGAACGCCGTCACCATGATCTCGACGACGAAACCGGTGGTGCGCACCGCATGGATGCTAGGCCCGGCTTAGGAAGTCGGTCACGGCGCGCCCGAGTTCGGGCGCGTGGGTGAGCAGGCCGAGGTGGCCGTCGTCGTAGATCAGCAGGTCCGCGTGTGGCAGCAGGCGCTGCATGATGCGGGCGTTGACCAGCGGAATGATGGGGTCGTCGGAGCCGGCAAGGATCAGCGTTTGCTGACGAATCATGGGCAGGATCGGCAGGCTCGTCCAGCCGAGTCCGGCCAGCAGCTGGTAGGCATACCCGCGGCTCGGGCCTAACCGCAGATGCTTATGAAGAAGTTCGTGGGCCAGTTCCGGATCTTCACGCAGCCGTCCCCCGTAGACGTTGGCGGCGATCTGCACGGCGTAGCCCGGGTCGCGGTAACGCCGAGGAGTTGCCATGTTCTTGAGGATGCGGGGGCCGGCGGGAATCATCAATGACCCGGTCGCCGTGTTGGCCAGAACGAGGCGACGGCATCGTCGTGGCTTGTACAACGCGAACTGCTGAGCCAGCCCCCCGCCCCACGAGATGCCCAGCATGTCGACCCGGTCGCAGCCGAGCTGGTCGAGAACCCGATCCAACAGTCGAACGAGGCCGGCAAACCGATATGGTCTGGCCGGCAGCGGGGATCCGCCGACGCCAGGGACATCAAATCGAACGACCCCAATGTCGGCATCGACTTCGTCCACGAACGGTTGCAGCAACTCCAGACTCGCCCCGATACCGTTCGCTATCACCAGCGGAGGTCGCGCCGGATCACCGGCGCGGAAGGACGTTCGCACGCTCTGCTGACCCACTCTGATGTTGCGAGTCATTTCCCAGCGTTTCACGAGATCGGTGTCGGGCCTGGCTCGAGCGGAACAGCACGATGTTGGCGCCCACAACAGTAGACGCCCACAACCACGGGGCCGGCGTCGCGCAGCGGGATCGATGTCTGGGGGCGGTTGCGGTAGCTGCCGGGATGGTCGCGTCGGGCCTGCCGGCAGCGAGCGATGCCGCTGCTGCGAAACGCGCTGCAAGGCTGATAGATGCGCCTGAGCCGAACGAGGCTATGCGCCGCACTGACCAGCCGACGTGCCGTTGCAAAAGGCGACCAATTGTTTTCCGCCGATCTTGACGTCAAGCAGTTGACCTGGCGAGCCTGCGGCCAATGTGACTTGCACCGGCAGACCTAAGGTCCAATTCCTGACATCTGAGGAAGCGGTGACGCGGCCAGCAGCCACACCATTCGTCACCGAGGTCAGCATGAAATCGAGGCTGCCCGGTGGGGCCGTGCTCTCGGAGCAACTCGGGCATGCCGTTAAGTCCGGGTACGTCAGATGGCCGGCGCCTGCGGTCGTTATTGCGAGAAGCATCTCGTGTGCGCGCCAGGTCGCGGCGAAGGCGCTCACCGAGGTTGGTCCTCCTGCTGTCGCTGACGCACTGCTAGGCGGTGCGCCGGCGGTAGCCGACGCACCGCGACATGGACTGAGCCCGAGGCTGGTGAGGACGACAGCTGGAATCGCGCCGTATCCACCAATTGGGCCGCCGCCGCCAGGGCCGGGTTGGCAGAAGCCGACATTCGTCGGCCCGATCACCTCGTGGGTGGTCAGATTGATCACGACCTGGTCGAGGTCGCTGGCGAGCTGCCCCTGAGCGTTGTAGATCCCCACGCGGGCGTAGACCCAGGATGGGCTTGCTGCGGACACTCTTACGTTGGTAGCCCGGCATTGGCCGCCTTGAACCGCACCGTGGAATACCGCGGCGCAGATAGCGTTTTGCGTGGACACGTTTGGTGAACTCGCCTTGGATGGCAGTGCTCCCGTGGATGCTCCAGATGCTGGACTCGCAGATCTAGTGGATTCCGGGGTACCGGCCTGAGTCGTTGCCCGGACTGGTCTTGCTGCCTGACAGGCCGCGAGAATCACCACGATACCGAGGTATCCAACAATTACCCCGAACCTTCTCATATATCCCCCGTTGCCAAGCCGATCGCCAGGCAGATGATTCCAGCGACAATGCCGATCAAACCAGACCGGGAGCAAGCAACGGGCTGATCCGAATGGGCATGGTCGGGTTGCGCGATCATCCGCCCAGTCTGCGCAAGGACAATCTCGGCGATGCCGCCCCGGCGACGTCACGGCCCGAAAGCATCATCGCTGGCCGCTGACCGCACGTGAGGCAGGTCGGTGCGGGTGCAGCCGGAGGTCTTCCAGACGCTGCGCCGTCGCGATCGTCGGTGGTCGGAACGGTCAGCCCGCGGCCAGTGCGTGCATCAGCGTGCCGGTGTCAGGCGTGCCGAGGCGGATGAATGTTGGCGTCCGGGTGAGATCGGCCGCGTAGCCGATTAGATCTGTCGGGCCGGTGACTTCCCGATGCCGCGTCACGTCATACCACTTGCCCGCCGTCACTCTGACCTGCTGCGCGCGCTGTACGACGAGCACGCCGATGGCCCTGTACTTCTAACGTCGTCGGGCTGACCAACGGCGACCGGGGCAACGCGTAAGACGTCGTGCAGGAGACAGTGTTGCGTACTTGACGCAATCCCACCCCGCTTGAGCAGCCCGGCAGCGTCGGGCGTCGCTGAATGTTCAACGTTGCCAGGCAGATCGTCATCGATGAGTGGCGCTCAGCCGGCCGCCGGGAGAGGTGCGGTGGCGATCGGACTTGCGCGGGCAGCTCCTTTAGCGGGCCCGGGTGACGCGTTCGAGCGCGCGACCCGGGAACGGCAGGTGCTGGGCCTGCCATACGTGTCGTTGCTCGTAAGGCCACGCGTAGATCGGGCTGCCGTCGCGAACGAGCCCGCGGAGGCGCGGTTCGCAGATCTCTTCCGCGGACCACTCGTACAGGTGCGGGAGCCTCGGTGCGATGACCGCGTAGTCGAGCAGCCGACCGAGGCGCTGCTCGTCGGCGATGTACCACTCGACGTCGCGGGTGAGCGGGTAGGTGTTCGGGATCACGCGGCGGAGCGAGAGGAATGCACCTGCCATCCCGAGGCGAGGATCACCGAGGAGGCGGGCTAGCGAACCGAACGGCCCCAGCGCGAGGCGCGGGGCCGCGACGAGGGCGTGCGTGTAGAGAACGCGGGCAAGCGCGACGTTCATGAAGAAGCGCTCCGGCGCGTTCTCTTCTGAGGCGCTTCCTTCGTGTTCCAGGTAGCCGGCCACGATGCTGGCGTTGTGAGCGCGGTACCAACACGCAGGTGTCGGAATGGCCGCGAACTGCAGCCACAGCCGCACAGCCTGCGACGACGGATCGCCACGGAGCCCGCCAACCAGAGCGATCGCTTCGGATCCGTCTCGCAGTAAGCGCTCGTTCATCGCCCGCCACCAGACACTGCCCGGCGGCGACGCCTCGAGCGGGTTGAGCAGACCGCGTTGGGCCTGCCAGCGCATGAACGACAGCGCCGCCCTCCGGAACGGCAGGTGTCGCCGCGCCCGACCGGTCGGACCATGGAACAGCCGATCCATCAAGGCAAGCCGCGCCGCCGGATCGTCTCGCGCCGCCGCGATCTGCGCGTCAGCCCAGGCGACCGCGTTGCGGTATTCGTTCACCCCCGGCTCGAAGGCGGTTTCTTCAGGCGGCATAACCGCATCATGCGCGTATGCGGACGTGACGGTCGAGCGCAGCCGAGACTTCAAGGACCGGTCCCCGCAACTGAGGTGCGCGTGGAATTCTGCGCGGCGCGTACGGTCGAGTGCAGTCAGGCGTTCTGCTTGTGCCCAATCGCCGTGGCTTCACGCGGCGCCGGTCGGGGTGATCCTTACCTGAGCGGGGGTGGCTTGCTGTCGGCGGTGGCCGCCAGGGCTGTATCCCATCCGCAGATCAGGCAGGCGTGGCGGAACGCGGAGCGGGCGAATTCCAGTGCCGCCGCCCGGGGGTCGGGAGCGGCGCGGACGTCGTCCCAATCGAGGATGTATTCGCCCAGGGTGTTGTCCCAGCGGGCGGCGGCCGGCGATAAGCGTCCATGTGCGAAGGTGGGCGGCGTGGGGTGAGCGAACGCGAAGAAAGCCGCTCCTGCGTGGCGAGCGTCTCCCGGCCACCAGCCAATCTCGATCGCCTGGGCGTCGGCGGCGTTGCGCATGATGAAATCGTTCGACGGTGCGTCGGCCGGCAAGCCCGAGAACAGCGCGACGGCCAGGTCGAACGTCCCCCACCACGCGTTGACCGGTGTCGACCGTCCTCGGAACGGCGCGCGGAAGGTCGCGAGGATGAGCGCCGCCTGCGTGGCGGCAGCGAAATAGTCGCTGACCCGATCGGGGTCGTAGCTGGCGTGCTCGTAGTCCTGATCCAGGGGGACCGTCCACGGAACCTCCTGCGGCACCGGGTTGATCTGCACGGCACCGCCCACTGCGGCGACGGCGGCGAGCACGTCGGAGGTCACCTCCGCGACGGCACGGTTCGGGGTGAGCGGAACCCGTTCGACTGGGCCGTCGCTGTGCTCTACGACCGCCTGGTGCGTGTGTAAGTCCAGCGTCACGACCAGCGACCCGGACCCATCGGGTGCGGGCAGCGCTGCGGTCTCCCAGCCCCGCGCGGTCAGCCGCAGCGCCGCGTGCTGCAGCTCCGGCTCGGGTGGCGCCAGCCTCGCAGCGAGCTTGCCCAGCACTTGGGTGTGCGCGTGCAGCGTGTCGCAGGTGGGTGCCCACCTGTCGTATGAAATCGTCGGCCAGCCCGCCGTCATGGCCTGCTCCTTCCCGAGCTGGCGAAAGCCCTGCGAATAGGGTGACCGAGCTCGGCAAGCTCGGCAAGGAGCAACGGCAGCTGCGCCATCGCGTATGTGATGGGCGGCATCATCGGCTGCGCATCGAGGCTCGGTGCGGCCTGGCGTCTACGCATATGGAAGCGGACCATCGCCGGTCCGGCACAATCCCAACAGGTACGGGGTGGTTACATCTCGAAGTCGCGGGCTGTGCGCGACATCAGCTGACGTGGGTACGTGGCAGGAGGACGCAATGAAGGCCGTGGCGCGCACGATGTACGGCTCAGCCGATGTGCTCGAGTTCGTCGATGTGAACAAGCCGTCCGTGGCAGATGACGAGGTGCTGATTCGGGTACACGCGGCCGGCGCCGGCCCCGAGGTGTGGCATGTGATGACGGGCTTGCCCTACCTGGTCAGGGTGATGGGCTTCGGGCTGCGCAAACCCAAGAACCCGATCCTGGGTACAGATGTCGCTGGGGTCGTCGAGACGGTCGGCGGGGAGGTAACGGAGTTTCGGACCGGCGATGCGGTGTTCGGCACCTGCGCCGGCTCGTTCGCCGAGTATGCGTGTGCGCGAGCAGACCACGTGGCACCCAAGCCGGCGAACCTAACCTTGGAGCAGGCGGCAGTCCTGCCGACGTCCGGGTGCACGGCCCTTCAGGGCCTGCGCGACATCGGTCGCCTCCAGGCGGGGCAAACGGTTCTGGTTATTGGCGCGTCAGGTGGCGTGGGCACGTTTGCGGTACAGCTTGCGAAGGCGTTTGGAGCAGAGGTGACCGGAGTGTGCCGGACAGACGCGATCGAACTCGTCCGGTCCCTCGGTGCCGACCACGTGATCGACTACACCCGCGATGAGTTCGCCGATGGCGTGCACCGGTACGACTTGATCCTCGACACCGCCGGCCGGCACTCGCTGACCCATCTCCGTCGTGCCCTCAACCCGCACGGGACACTCGTGATCGTCGGCGGCGAGGGCGGCGGTAAATGGACCGGCGGCTTCGAGCGGCAAATCGTGCGCGCGACCCTTCTCTCCATAGTGGTACCGCAGCGGTTGCGCCCGCTGACGTCCACCGCGCGTCGCAAGGACCTGCTCGTGCTTAAGGAATTCGCTGAAGCCGGCAAGCTGACACCGGTCATCAGCAAGAGCTGTCCGCTGCGCGAGGCTGCGAACGTCCTCCGCGACGCCGACGAGGGCCACGGCCGAGGCAAGGTCGTCATCACGATCTGATCCGGCGTTCCAGCAGCGTTACGCACACTGGGTAATCCCACTAGTCGCAGCTGTCGGTCCGGGATACACGCCGGAGCGGTGGGCGCCGCGCTTATCAAATGGACCGGGAAGGCTCTCCGGGGCCGTTGAGACCTTCGGGCAACTTCGTTCGTTCACTGACGATTGCGCTATCGATTTGAGATTGCGTCAATCCCTTGACCGAGCGCAGGTCGGCTCCCTTGAGATTGGCTCCCTCGAGATGTGCCCCATCGAGGAACGCGCCGTCGAGGTCCGCGCCGCCGAGGTCCGCGCCTTCGAGGTGCGCCCAGTAGAACCGGGCGTTCTGAAGGTTGGCCCCGGAGAGGTCCGCGCCTTGTAGCTGGGCCTCGTCGAAGAAGGCGCCATCGAGGTGCGCCTGACCAAGATCAGCGCCCTCGAGGTGCGCCCGGCCGAGAAAAGCGCCCTCAAGGCGTACGCGGCGGAGGAAGGCGCGCTCGAGGTGCGCGTAGAGAAGAATCGCGTTTTCAAGATGGGCGGCGGACAGATCTGCCTTGGGAAGTATTGTCCGCCGCAGGTCGATTGGACGCTCCGCATCGAAAGGCGTCCGCCGACCGATCACAGTGAGGGCCGCTTGCACATCGGTTGAGACCCGTTGCGGCACTGGTGTCAACGAGGTTGTGCGTTCTCGTATCCAGCCGGCGAGGATCTCCAGAATCGTCGGCTGATCCCGGGCGCCGTCCGCCATGAGCCTCTCAAGTGCATAGATGCCGCCGAGCCGCACCTCGAGACTGTCCTTGTCGCCAAGCTGCGCGACCGCGTTCGTGTACCGATCCGTGAATTGGCCCCGTTGGGTGAGCGCATAGGTCTGCTGACTAATCCCGAGAGTCCTCGTGCTGAGCCGATAGGTCCGGGCGGCGTACGCCAGGCTCCCCACAGCGCCAACCGCAATTACAGCTGCCACGAGCACAGCCCGAGTGCCGTTAATCGCCGCATGCCGATCGTTGGCCGCCTCAATATGAGGATGCCGAGTCAACCAACTCGGCAACACCCAGATGATGAGGACCGCGAGACAGGCTGCACCCAGGATCACCCAGCTGATCAGGAACGTGCGCGGCCAACGACGGCCCCGGGAATCAGACACGGCATCTGCCGAGCATGGTCATAACTGAAGAGAATGCACTACCCCCGGCGATCCACGGACAAGGACAAGCCGGATCCACATCGGAGCCGCTGAATTAGCGGCAGGGAATTCCGGTCGTTGAGGCCTCGACTGCGGCGCGCCGCGACAAACGCTTACATTGGCTTTCGGGCCCGGGCCCGATTGAGTTCGAGTTCGACGTTGTCCTTGAGGCCACGGTGGGGCCAGATGCCGGCGTGCGCGTATGGGTTGATCCCGACTCGGACCAAGGGCGGAGCCAAGCGCTCCACAAGCCACCGGCTAAAGGTCACGTCGAGCCGGTAGACCGACATCTACCGCCCGTCCGAGGAAATACTCACCAGCATCGCGGTATCGCTGCCCACCTCCGGCTCCAGCCGACGGGTGCGACAGTCGAGCGACAATCGGTTCCCTCGCGGGAACTAGGGCAACCGATGGTTGGTCAGGTTCTGCAGCCGAACCTGCCCACGTGCCACGGGCCGGTCCTGCGCGTCGACGATGTCGACCAGCCACAGTTGCTGAAGTCGTCCGCGGTGGATTGGCGTCGCTGTGGCCCGCAAGCGACCGTCGTGGACTGCGCGTAGGAAGTCCGTGTGGTTGCTCACGCCGACGACCTTGCCTCGGTCGCCTAGCCACAGGGCGGCGGCGAGGCTCGCGGCGCTCTCGACGACCGCGCAGTGGACACCGCCGTGCACGATCTCGTATGGCTGCCATAGCTCCGGGCGTACGTCCCACGCCAGCACGACGCGATCACCGGTCGCCTCCATGATCTCCAGGCCCAGCCATCGACCGAAGCTGCCGAGATTGTCCTGCTCCACCAAGTGGTCCGCCTCTTTGTGAGTGACTGGGCCTGACCGATCGCGTCGGGAAACACGCTACGGGACCGCGGGGCCGTCTGGCGGCCCTTCCGGGCGGACCAGAAAAGTAGTTCGAAGCCGGGGCGCTGGGTGGATTGCCTGGTGAGACGAATTCGACAGGCGGCAACCTCCGCCGGGCGATGGGCCGAATTCCCTCAGCACACACACATCCCGACCTAGGAGGAAGCATGTCCAGAATGACAGGCCGCCGCGTCGGCGCGGCCGTCGCGGCGTTCGGCGTCGCGTGCGCTGGCGCGGTCGCAGTGCTCGGACCGAGCGACGCGGAGGCGTCCAGTCACCGTGAAGTCCCACTGATCGCAGCCGACCCCGCGGTCGACAACACCGATGTGTACGCGTTCGTCAGCCCGGAGCGCCCGGGCTATGTCACGTTCATCGCGAACTTCATCCCGTTCGAAGAGCCGAACGGTGGACCGAACTTCTACCCGTTCGCGACGGACGCCACCTACAACGTCAAGGTCGACAGCAACGGGGACGCGCAGCCCGACGCCGTGTTCCGCTGGACGTTCCACAACGTCGACAAGCGGGGCGGCAACACGTTTCTCTACAACAACGGGCCGGTCACCTCGCTCGACGACCCCAACCTGCTGTTCCGCCAGACCTACACACTGGAGGCGTCGTTCGGCGGCGGCCCGTTCCGGACCCGCGCGAGTAACGCGCCGGTCGCGCCGTCGAGGGTCGGGCCCGCATCCATGCCGGACTACAAGAAGCTGCGCGACCAGGCGGTGACCACTCTGCCCGGCGGCTGGAAGATCTTCGCCGGCCAGGCCGACGACCCGTTCTTCCTCGACTTGCGCGTGTTCGACCTGCTCTACGGCGGAAACCTCAGTGAGACCGGACAGGACACGCTCGCCGGCTACAACGTCAACACGATCGCGCTCCAAGTCCCGTTCCAAGACGTGGCGCTGAATGCAGACGCAACCCGCAACCCGGTCATCGGCGTCTGGTCGACCACCGAACGGCCGCGCGTGCGGATCAGCGGAACCACCAGCAGCGGACCGGGCGTGGACCGGGTTCAGGTCTCCCGCCTGGGCAACCCACTGGTCAACGAGGTAGTGGTACCGGCAAACCTGAAGGACGCGTTCAATGCGCTCCCGCCGGACAGGGATGCCTCGATCGCGCCGGTCGTCGCCCGGGTCAAGAATCCTGAAGTACCGCAGCTGATCCAGGCCATCTACGGCGTCAAGGCACCAGCGACGCCGCGCAACGATCTCGCCGAGATCTTCCTCACCGGCATCACCACCAAGGCGGGCGGTCCGATCAAGGCCGACCTCAACTCGCAGTTGAACAACGCCGACGTGATCTCCAGCCGGTTCCGCCCGTCGGAGATGCTGCGGCTGAACCTCTCGGTGAAGCCAACCGCGAATCCCAACCGGCTCGGCGTTCTCGCGGGCGATCTGCAAGGCTTCCCGAACGGGCGCCGGCTGACCGACGATGTCGTGGACATCGAACTGCAGGCACTCGAGGGCGCCGCCCAGACCGGCAAACTGGTCGACGCACTGGCCAAGGGCGACGCGGTGAACGCCAACGACAACCCCGTCGCCTCGTCGTTCCCGTACCTCGCGCTGCCAAATGTGGGCGCGGTAAACAAGGGCGGCGGAACCGGCGCGGTCTTCCGTGAGATGCGCTCGGGCGGCTTCGCACGAATCACAGCGAGCGAGGCGTCGCTGCGGGCGGCAATGGCGATCGGGTTAGCGATCTGTGCCTCGGTCATGCCCAGCAGTGGGCCGCCGGCCGCATTGTGTAAAACGCAGCTGGGTCGTGCGGATTTGCGGCCGTGGACGTAAATCCAGGCTGATGTCCCGCTGGAGCCCGGGTCAGCCACGCAGCAGTCAATCGCTTTGCGGTTTCATCGATTCGGTCCGTGGCTGTATCAAATGGGCTTCGGAATGGCACCTTGCGCCACCGCATAGCGGGCTTGTTAGGTGGGGCAGGCCCCATGCAGCAGCTGTACCGGCGGTCCACTCCCGCGGGTCTCGGGGGCGCAGCCGGTCACGACGAGCCGGCCCGCGCCATACCGGAACGTCTGCCAATAGCTGTGCCCCTGCGCGAAGTTGGGGCGATAGTCGTTGGTGGTGCCGATCACGTCGAGGAAGCCGTCGCCATCGAGGTCGGCTGCGCGCGGCTCGCCGGCGACGGTGACGGCCTCCGCTCCGGCCGGGTGGACGAACCGGCCGGCTTGCAGCAGGAGAATCTCCGCGACGCCCGCATGCATCCCGAGGCTGTCGAGCATGACGCAGTTCGGCTCGGACCGGCCGGCGATGCAAGTCAACGACCCGTTCCACCCGTCCCCGCGTGGCGAGATCCACCACTGCACGGTGACTCCGTGATCGAGGAGCTCGACCACGGGCCGGCTCTCATAGTTCTGCTGGTCCGATCCGAGCCATAACCGCACCGCATACTGATCAGGCAAGGTCACTGTCTGCCGCAGCCTGCAGGACCAGCGATGACAGCTCCCCGGCGCGGGCACCGAGCCAACCACAGGCGCGCTTGTCGACGGTGACACGGTTGACGGCCGAATCGGGCTGCTCGGCGAATCGCGCGGCGCGCCGCCGCTGCTGCATGAAGCAACGACCACGACGAGGGCAGCGCACAGCAGCCACTGCAGCGGTCCAGCACGCCGCGACGCGCGTCGAGCCCGGCGGGCACTCATAGCCTCCCCCTGCCGGGTGAATATCCACCCAAGACCAGTGGACGACGATCGGGCCGGGAACGCGATCGCCTGACCGCAACGAATCGATAACGTCCATCGCTCAGGCAGGCAACCCGCGGTGGACCCCTCCCAGGCGGAGCGCGTCATCATTCAACGCCGAGCGGCCCACGTCGTCAGATCAGTGGTCGTAGTCTGCTGCGGTGTCTGCGACCGGGTTGGCGTTCGGCCTGTGTGTGGATCTTCAGCGGCCGTGGTCTGAAATCCGATTGATCGGCGAGGCGGCTGATTCCGCCGGTTTGCACTCGATCTACGTGCCCGATCACTTCATGCCGCACGAGACGCGCAACCGTGCGGCCGGCGGTCCCATCCTGGAGTCGTGGACTTGCCTGACCGGGCTGGCGATGGTTACCCGGCGGATCAGGATCGGCACCCTGGTGCTCGGTAACACGTACCGTCACCCGGCGGTGGTGGCGAACATGGCGGCTGCCCTCGACCAGCTGAGCGCCGGTCGGCTGATCCTCGGTCTTGGGGCGGGCTGGCAGGCCAACGAACACCTCGCTTATGGCATCGGACTGCCCGCGGTGTCCGAGCGATTGGATCGCTTGGCGGAGGCGTGCGCGGTCATCCACGCGCTGACCCGCGACCGGGTGGCCACCTATCAGGGCCGCTACTACGCGCTGGTCGATGCCTACTGCGAGCCGGCACCGATCCAGTCGGCGCTGCCAATCCTGGTCGGAGGCGGCGGCGAGCGCCGCACGCTGCCGATCGCGGCTCGCTACGCGGACGCCTGGCATACCTGGGCAACGAGCAGCGAGTTCGGCCGGAAATCGCAGATCCTCGATCAATTGTGCGTCGCGGCCGGTCGGCCGCCGACCGAGGTGCGGCGAGTTTGCGGAGCGAGTGTCACGATCGTCTCCGCATCTGAGGTATGCCAACTCGGTGCCGACGACGAGGACATCCTCGGCCCGGCGGCCCATGTTGCGGAAGCCATTCACCGCTACCGTGACGCCGGAGCGGAGGAGTTCGTCGCCCGTGACGATGCCCGCATGCCGATAGGTGCGGCGCTCGAGTTCGTGCGCCAGTTCCAGCAGGACATCGTGCCACTGCTCCGATAGCGACTTCGTGCAGCAGCGATTAGGCGCAGCGGTAGGCGGCCGCGGCTAGGAGGACACCCGCACGGTGCCGGTCATCCTCGTGCCGTCGAGGCGATGCAGCGAACAGAAGACCGAGTGGTGGAAGGGCCGCGTATATCCCCTCCATCGCTCGCAATGCAGACACCCTCAAACACCGGCATCTGGTCGATCTCCGTATTGCTCATACGTCCCGACGCGAACGTGTCATGTGACACCCATACTTCGTGCATCAATCGCAGCGCGTTATACCTTCGAGAAGAATTCGCAGCGGCAGCGGTCACCTTGCTATGACGAGGGAGAGCCCATGAAAGCCAACAGCGCGTCCATATTGACGCGAGCCGCCAGCACAGAGATAGGGCCGGCTTGACAAGGCGGATCACATGAGACGGAGGCAACATGTTTATCGAGACCGTGACTGCTCCGCGCGAAGTTTGGGAGCAGTGGAGCACCCGCCTCCGCCTATTCTCTGAGCCTCCCGCCGCGCTCGTCGCTGCCGTTGCCTGGGATACTGGCGACGGCATGATCACCAGTCTCAACGTCTGGGACAACCCGTCAGCCGTTGCCGATTTCTTCGTCGACCGCGTCCAGCCGGTGGTCGAAGCCGAAGGCCCAGCGGACTACAAACCAGTGCGACGCGGGAACGCCGTCGCGACGTACTTTCGACCCTAGTGTCCCGCTAGCCAACGAGCCACAAAGGGCCGGCTGCGGCAGAGGTCGCGGTCCTTATTGCAGGCCCGGCGTGCGGCCGACACGATCGGCGCATGCTGATTTCTGCCAAGCTCGCCCCGACGTGCTCCTACGCCGAGCTGGAACGGTTCTGGCGGCTGGCCGACGAACTCGGCTTCTACGGGGTGTGGGATTACGACCACTTCTACGGGCCGGACGCGATAGGCGATGCGGTCGCCCGCGACTACCGCAAAGACACGCTGGAAGCCTGGACCACGCTCGCCGCGATGGCCACGGTGGTGAAGCGCGCGCGCATCGGGTGCCTGGTCACCGGCGTCATGTACCGGAATCCAGCCGTGTTGGCCAAGATGGCGGTCACCGTCGATCACATCTCCGGTGGCCGGCTCGAGTTCGGACTCGGAGCCGGATGGCACGAGGCCGAGCACCGCGGCTACGGCATCCCGTTCCCGAGCGCCGGCGAGCGGATCGCCATACTCGACGAGGCCTTGCGGGTGATCAAGGCCCTCTGGACAGAGGACACCGCAAGCTTCGACGGACAGCATTTCCGCCTCGAGGACGCCATCTGCAATCCCAAGCCGGTCCAGAAGCCGCACCCGCCGATCGTCGTCGCTGGGCAAGGGGCGAAGAAGTCGCTACGGGTTGTGGCCACCCACGCCGACGAATGGAACGGCACTGGCATCGAGCCGGCCGAATGGACCCGGATTAATCAAGTCCTCACGAGCCATTGCGATGCCATCGGCCGCGATCCAGGGGCGATCAGACGCGGCGTCCAGGTCTTTCTCCACCCAGCTCAAGAGCGGGCGATGGCGGAGACGCTGGACCTGCTGCCCGCCTACGAAGCCGCCGGCTGCCAACACGCAGTGCTCAACTTCTACCAACCGCCGACCGATGCACAGCTCAAGCGCGCGGCACCCCGGTAACACAATGCCGTTCAACGCTCGCCGTCGTCATGGGACCGCCCGGTCCGTCGCTGGGGGACGGTGAGGTCTCGGGCCGCCGCGTACCGCTCCCGGATGGCGGGAATGGCATCGCCTTCGTAGAGCTGCTCGTCGGCAGTACCCCACGACGGGGGGTGCGGCGCATCGCTGATGACCCACGCCGCCTGGATGGCGGCTCCGTTCGCCACATATTCACCGGGGGAGGGCACCGCTACCGGGTGGCCGAGTATCGACGGGGCGATGAGCCGGAGCGCCTCGGATCGCGCGCCGCCACCCACCAGGATGATGCGATTGATGCGGGCGCCGTGGCGTTCCAAAGCGTCAAGACCGTCGGCCAGCCCGCACAGCAAGCCCTCGATCGCCGCTCGGGCCATGTGCGTGGGGGTGCTGGTGCGCAGGGTCAGTCCGTGCAACGCGCCGGTGGCGTCGGGCCGATTGGGCGTGCGTTCGCCTTCCAGATATGGCACGAGGACTAGACCCTCGGCTCCCGGCGGCGCATTGAGCGCGAGCCGGGAGAGCCCGGAATGGTCGACCTGCAGCATCGCCGCGGCAGCGTCCAGTACTCGCGCCGCGTTGAGCGTGCAGACGAGGGGGAGGAACTCTCCTGTCGCGGACGCGAAACCGGCCACGGTTCCGGACGGGTCGGCGGTCGGCGACCGGCTCACTGCGCAGACCACGCCGGATGTGCCGATGGAGACGACGACGTCGCCGATCTCGGCGCCCACGCCGAGTGCGGCAGCGGCGTTGTCGCCGGCTCCTGCGCCCAGCACCGCCCCGCTTGTGGCCTCGCCGGCCGGTCGATTGGCGGCCAGCACAACGGGTACGCGCGGCTCGTGGCCTAACGCGAGCCTCAGTAAGTCGGGACGGTATGTCCCGGTCGCGGGAGCCCAATATCCGGTGCCGCTCGCGTCGCTGCGATCGGTGGCCAACGACCCACCGTCTGTCGCTCCGGCCAACTTCCAGGTCAGCCAGTCGTGCGGGAGGCAAACGGCGGCCGTACGGGCGGCATTCGCGGGTTCGTCGTTAGCCAGCCACCGCAGTTTGGTGACGGTGAACGAGGCCACGGGTACCGACCCCACGGCATCAGCCCAAGCCTGCGGACCACCCAGCTCGGCGACGAGATCCTCCGCGGCGTGAGCGGATCGAGTGTCGTTCCACAGCAGGGCCGGCCGGATCACCTTCCCGTCCTCATCGAGGCAGATCATCCCGTGCTGCTGTCCGCCCACCGCGATTGCGGCCACGTCGTCGAGGCCGCCGGCCGCGCGCGCCGCCTCTTGTAGCGCGATCCACCAAGCCTGCGGATCGACCTCGGTGCCGGGCGGATGCGACGACCGACCTTCCCGGACCAATGCCCCCGACTCCGCGTCGCGGATGATGACCTTGCACGTCTGGGTAGACGAGTCGATACCTGCCACAAGGGTCATGCGGCCTCCAGCTCGCTCAGGGCATGCGGGGTGGGTAGATCACTGGGCATCCGGCTTCGAGTACCCGGCCAGCTCGTGCACGTGTGCCTCGATCCAGCCGTGCGCCCGTCGGTACATGGCTGCGGTACGTGTCCACGTCTGGGTAAACCAGGGATGACCCTGCTTACTGCCGTCCTCGATGATTTCGGCGATCCAGTCGTTTGCCGCGGTGCCGGCCTGGGCGGCGTGCCACCGGATTTCGGGCGAGGCTCCGTAGCTGTCCAGCAGAAGCTGGAATCGCCGGATGCCATGGCCGTGGCGCGAGTCGGCGACGTCGCGGGGGTCCAGCAATGGCGCCCAGAAGCAGCCGGCCACCGCCAGCTCCCACGCGATGGAGCCCGGCGCCGCAAGGTCGAAGTCGATCAATGCGACGGCGGCGCCGTTGCGGAAGATGATGTTCGCCGGGTTGGTGTCGTTGTGCGTGATAAGCGATCCACGCCACTGGGGCGGCACCGCGCGCTGCCAGCCATCGTTACCTGCCTCGAACGCGACCGCGTGCTGATGATAGTTGCGCAGCAGCGCCGCGACCGTGACCAGGGCATCGTCGGTGAGCGCCCATTCGGGTGGCGGAATGCGTCCGGCCCTACCATCGATATAGCTGAGGATCTCGGTTTGACCACACGTTCCGAACACCCGCGGCGAACCAGTGAACCCCGACTTCTCCAAGTGCCGCAGAAGCTGATGGACAGCAACGCTGTATGGCCCGAGTGGCCGATGCACGGTGTCGCCGATGCGACGAACGAGGCCCCGGTTGGCCGTGCCTCCCGGCAGAATGTCCGCGTCACACACGAGCTGTATCGGCTGCGGCCGGATCGGCCGGGCGGCTTCGGGGCGCGGGCTCGACGAGTAGTCGTGCGAGTGCGGAGTGGGTCACCAGGCTAGTCACCAACCCTCCGGTGAGCGCGGATCGGACGGCGTCGACCTTGCCTTCGCCGTAGGCGATGCCAAGGACGACCTTGATCGCTGCCAGCTGCTGCCCCGTGACCCCGATGATGCGCTTGCCCAACGGAGTGATCACTTCCCTGCCGTTGTTATCGATGAGCACTCCGGATATCTCCCCAATGGCCCCGGCCCGCCTAACGCGCTCCTGAGTTTCGGGCTCAACGGCATCGAAGACGGTTGACAGCCCCTTAGCCCAACCGCCGATACCAACCACCGCTAACGTAACGGCCGGGAGCAAGGCGGCCGCGTGCATCACATCCGGCTGGCGGCGCAAGGCCCGTGCGGTCGCGGCGTCGGCGACGACGAGGGGGGCGTAATAGACATAGGCTGGCCCGCCACCCACCCGGGCCACCCTCCGGACCAGTTCGAGCACGTCGGTCGCATCCGGACGTGATAGGGCACCGGTGAGCTGAACCACAGGGCACGGAACGAAGTCGGTCAGCGCCGTCCCGATTGCACTCAGCGACCGCCCCCACGCGAGGCCCAAGACGTCGTCGGCGGTGACCAGTTCTTGAAGTAGGTCGGCGGCTGCTTCGCCAAGGCGGCCGCGCAAAGCAACGTCATCGTCGTCCGGAGTGTCGATGACGACGGCGTGGGCCAAGTCGAAGGTGGACTGAAGAAGCATCGAAAGATCGGTGTCGATCGATCCCTCGTGCTCGATCACGATACGAACAAGCCCGGTCTTGCGGCTCGCCTCGAGAAGGCGCGCGACCCGGAAGCGGCTGATGTTCAGCTCGGCCGCGATATCGCTCTTCGACCGGCCGTCGAGGTAGTAGCTGCGAGCCACACGGGACATCAACATCAGCTGGGCTGGCCCGGTCCGCACGTCGATCCATCCCCTCATGCCACCGACCGCTCACCTGAGCAGCTCAACTGCCAGTTTGGCACACAGCCTCAAGTTCTGTGGCGCGCGGCAAGCCCCTTCTACAGGCAACGTGGCTCACCCATCCGCCGCGGGACACTAGGGGATCACTTGCGTCTTTAGGCCTTTTCCGGCCTGGAACGTGTCCAGCGCATCGGCGTATTGCTCCAGGGGCAGCCGGTCGGTGATGAACACCCGCGGGTCAAGTACGCCTGCGGCAAACAGTTCGGCCGCCCGCTCATAGCTATGCAGCACCGCCATCGCGCCGGTGATGGTGATCTCCTTGTTGTAGATCTTGTACGGCTCGATCGTGGCCCGCGCCGCGTAGGCG
>CAWELM010000006.1:0-60942 GCA_963809815.1 uncultured Actinomycetota bacterium | reverse complement strand
GGTTGATCCCACGTGAGTCCGCCGAGGTGTTGAGCACCGATAGGCGGGTGACCTGCTTGATCGAGGCGATTCCGGCCGCGGTGTTGATCGCGATCCGCTGTCCCATCCTGCGCGGTCACCTCGGTGAGTTCGACCGTGCAGCCAATCTCCGGCCCTGCGATCGGGACGCGCGCCGATAGTCGTCCCTCGCTCGCCGCGATGAAGGTGATACGTCTGACCTTGCGCACCGGCCGCCAGGTCGTCGAGTCATGAACGTCCCGGCCCAGCACAACAACCGGAAATGACCATCGCTGCAGGTGAACGGGGCGCTTTGGCGGCGCCTCGCCGAGCAGCGGGGCTGATCCGACCGGCGGTACGCCACCTGGCTGGGCCGCGGTGTGGCTGGCGATGTTCGTCCGGACTAACCCTGCCCCACCTGAGCGGCCCGGCCGGCGTCGGTCTCGGTGAGCGAGACCTTGAACGCGGGTGGCGGGTTGGAGTCGAGGAGCAGACCTATGCCGCCGGTGCATTGGTGGTGGTGCGGGCGTTCATGATGTGGCGTCCGCGTTCCGAGTGCGGGAAGCGATCAAGCATGGCGCGCAGCTCGTCGGCCTCGACGTTCGCGCCGAACAGCTCCGAGCCGGGTTCGAGGCGCACGCCTTCGGCGAGTGGTCCGACGACGACCGGATCGAAGCCGAGATCGTCGACGACGGACGCGGCCGCGGCGACGGCGCCAGGAGGGTTGCCGGCGAGGGCGATGGCCTTGCGTCCTGCCGTGCCGCGCGGCCGCGCTCCGTCCTCGAGGTCGTGGTAGCCCATGTGGTTGAACGCCTTGACCACGTGGGACTCGGGCAGGAACGCCTGGATGATCTCGCTCGACGACGTCCGTGGATCGGTGAGGTCCTCGCGGTGGCCGTCGACCTCCCACCAGTAGTTGGTCGCGTCCACGACGACCTTGCCGCGCAGCGCGTCGATCGGCAAGGTGCGGTACCGGCCGAGTGGGATGGCGAGGACGACAATGTCGGCGCGTGACGCGGCATCAGCGGCAGTGGTCGCGGTCGCGCCCGGGGTGAGGACTTCGATCGTGAGCGCGATTTGCATGGGGTCGCCGGTCCCGGCGATGAGGACGCGATACCCGGCGGCTAAGGCGAGTCGAGCGAGGACGGTGCCGAGCTTGCCGGCGCCGAGAATGCCCAGCGTCACCGGACGATTCGTCGACGCGCCGTTCACGTCGTGTCCAGATCGCGTGACTGGTCGTCCAGGATTTCGCGGACCATCGGGATCACTTTGCTGCCGTACAACTCGACGGCGTGTAGGCGGGCGCTGACCGGCACCGCGCCCACGGTGTAGATAAGGTCGAAGCGTCCGACGCCGAGGCCGCCGACGGCGTGGGCGATCTTGCGGGCGATGGTGTCGGGCGAGCCGACGTACATCGAGCCGTGTTCGATTTCAGCGTCGTACTCCGCACGCCGGATTGGCGCCCAGCCGCGCAGCGCGCCAATCCGGTCCCGCATGAGCTTGTAATGCGGCCAGAACAGCTCGCGGGCCTGCTCGTCGGTGTCGGCGATGAAGCCGGGCGAGTGCATGCCGACCGGGTGCGCGACGGTGCCGAACTGCGCAGCCGCGCGCCGGTACAACTCGATGTAGCCGGCGAATCGTTCGGGTGGACCGCCGATGATGGCGAGCATGAGCGGTAGTCCGTAGCGCGCCGTGCGCACCACCGACTGCGGTGTACCGCCGACCCCGACCCAGGTGGTCAGCCGACCCGATTCGGTCTTGGGAAACACGTCCGCGTTCTCGAGCGGCGCGCGCATCGTGCCGTTCCACGTGACAGGCTTCTCGTCGAGGAGCTTCACGAAGAGGTCGAGCTTTTCCTCGAACAGCTGGTCGTAGTCACGCAGGTCATAGCCGAACAGCGGAAACGACTCGGTGAACGAGCCCCGACCGAGGATCACCTCGGCGCGTCCGTTCGACAGTGCATCAACGGTCGCGAAGCGCTGGAACACGCGCACCGGGTCATCGGAGCTCAGCACGGTTACGCCGGATCCGAGGCGGATGCGTGCCGTGCGCGTTGCGATCCCGGCCAGGACT
The DNA here is from genome assembly GCA_963809815.1 of uncultured Actinomycetota bacterium. Taxonomy (GTDB): domain Bacteria; phylum Actinomycetota; class Actinomycetes; order Mycobacteriales; family Jatrophihabitantaceae; genus CAVVJA01. The sequence goes on along the minus strand of CAWELM010000006.1, from coordinate 58,872 downwards.
GTCTCGGGCGTGGAGATCGAATACTCGGGCCGGTGGTGCTCGCCAACGGCGATGGCGTCGACGCCAAGCTGATCGGCCAGCACGGCCTCCTCGACGACCTGCCGGATCGCGGCGGCCTGCGATACCGGCTTGCCGGAATCGTCAAGCGGCACGTCGCCGAATGTGTCGAGTCCGAAAGCGAGTTCAGTCATGGTGGTTCCGTTCTGGGAAGTGCGTGACGCGGGCTGTACTGTCGTGACACTGTCAACTGATTGACGTGTCAGTCATATTCCCCCAGAATGATTGATGCATCAATCTGAGAGGTTGACTGTGTTGCCCCACGCCACACGAGCGCCATCCCGGCGACTGCCTACGAAGCAGGAGCTGGCAACCTGGCGAGCTTTCATCGAGACCACCGAACATCTCAAATCCGCGCTCGCGGCGCGTCTGCAGACCGAGAGTGATCTGTCCCCAAGTGACTACGCCGTACTACTGGCGTTGCACGACGTCGACGACCACCGCCTGCGCTCGTCGGCCCTCGCGGAGCACATCGGCTGGCAGCGCAGCCGGCTGTCGCACCACCTCGCTCGCATGGAACGCCGCGGACTGATCGATCGACAAGAGTGCTCAACCGACAGCCGCGGCGCCGAGATCGTGCTCACCGCGGCCGGGCACGCAGCGTTCCGCCGGGCAACCGCGCCGCACCTACGGGCCATCCGCGAGCTCTTCATCGAGGCGCTCACCCCCGACCAACTCACCACCATTCAGGACGTCACGACTGCGCTCCAAGGCCAACTGACTGGGCGCACCTGACGCACCAGCAACGTCACCCATCTCGTCGCCGCCGACGTGACGCAGGCGCGTGACCAGTGGGTCGACGTATTCGCCCGCGACCGCGCCGATCTCGGACCCGCGCACGCCGGCGTACTCGCCGCCTCGCCAACCTGGGTCGGGTGTCCGCGACAATACCGACGGCGACCACACGTCCCCGCCAACACCTCCGGCACGGTTGGCTGATTGAACCGATCGGGCCGCGTCGGGTTGTCGTGGGCCGGTCGGATGGCACGCGTCCGGCACGGTCCAAAGCGCCTGTTCTTGATGGCAGGGGTAGCGTTCAAGTTACCGAGGACACCTCGCACGCCGATTATCACGTCGGCCTCGTCCGCGGCGGTAGGCAATCGGCGCCTTGAAGTTGGCCCGGATCGGTACACCATCTGGAGTGTTCAGACCAGCACAGCCATCCATTGACCGCCGACCTCTTGCTGCCCGCGATGCCCCACGGTGCCGGATTGGATCGCGGCTGTGCATCCCGGCACTGATCACGCGCGGGATACGAGGAATTGCGCGTCAGCGGCAGCGTGAAGCCTTTCACCGCACGGCGGGGAGGCCTCACCACACGCAACCTTTCACTGGCCGGTGTGGCCGGTGTTCACCGACTCGTCAGAAAGGGAGAGCCATGAACAAATCGAAATCACCCGGTAGATGGGGCGACCGGCTGGACGTGCATAACACGAATATCAACGAGGCGGCCGCACGCGGGGGCCGGTGCGGAACAGTGCATTTGCCGACGGGTCGGATGTGTCAGCTCCCTGCGCTGCATGACGGTGCGTGTCAGCTCACGTTCCCTGATCCGGCGATACCAGCTCTGCCCGGCGCGCGGGGTCAGGCACTCGTCGGCGCGCCCCCGAGTCTGCTTGCCGGCGCCGCAATGCCCGAGGTGCATCCTTTGGGTAGCGGAGGCAGCTGATGGCCGATACGAGGACCCCGCTGATCGCCGCGCCGCGCAGGATCGGTCTTCGGACGCTGGTCCGCATCGGACTCGATCCCGGCCGCGCTCTGACCAATGCACAACCGACGACGAAAGAGCTGAACGATGGCCGGGCCGAGCAATTCGCGTGTATCAGACAGAGGATGGTCGAGCAGGCAGAAGACCCCATCACGGCACCTCGTCCGGGTTCGAGGTGACCGGCGCCTTCCCGGCTGTCGCCGCGGGCGATCCGCTGCCCGATGAGCCCAGCGCGCGCAGCAAGCAATACCGGTTCCTCGCCGCGTGAGGTGACGCGCTGAGTCGTGCCCAGCCACAGCCCGGCCGGCCCGACGCCGCGGCACCGCGCTGTTCGACGTCTCGGTCGCCCAGGCCGCGGCGAGGACGGCGACGCGCCAGTTGGTGGTCAGCCAAGTACCGGAACGGCGGATGTAGGTGCCGGAGGTGGGTGGCGCGTCGGCCTAGCGGATGACGTCACCCGACCATGCCGACCCGTCGCCCCGCGCGCTTGCGCTGAATCGAGTTCGCGGGCTGATCCGGGATGGGCTAGGTGAGGAAGTAGTCGTTGATGTACTTCTCGCCCTCGTCGCAGAAGAAGGTGACGACGTGTTCGATGTCGTCGTGGTTCTGCTTGAGGGTCCGGGCGGCGACCAGGTGTGCCCCGGAGCTGGGGCCGACGAACAGGCCGAACTGTTTGGCGAGGCGTCGCATCTCGGCGATAGCCTGCTCGCTGTCGACCGAGACCAGGGCGTCGATGTCGCCGCGGTGGCGAGTGATGATGCCGGGCACGAAGCCGTCGGCGATGCCCTCGATCAGGTGCCTGCCAACCTCGCCACACATCAGCGTGCATGACTCGTTGGGTTCGACCGCGACGACGCGGCAGCGCGGGTTGACCGCCCGGAACGCCTGGCCGACGCCGACAATCGTGCCGCCGGTGCCGACTCCGCCGACGACCGCGTCAGGCAAGACGCCGGCGGGTAGTTGGCGCAGCACCTCCGGGCCGAGCCAGCGGCGGTTCTCCTCGACGTTCCACTCGTTGTCGAACTGCTGCGGGGCGAAGTAGCCCGGTTGGGTACCGAACTCGCGAGCCTTGGCCAGCGCGTCGGTGACCTGAAAGTCGCCGAGCGTCATCACCTGCGCGCCGAACGCTGTGGAGATGGCGGCCCGCTCCGGGCTCATCCCGTCGGGCATGATCACCAGCATGCGGTAGCCCTTGACGGCCGCGACCATCGACATCGCGTTGCCGGTGTTCCCGCTGGAGGCTTCCACGATGGTGTCGCCGGGCTGTAGCAGGCCTTCCGCTTCGGCCTTCTCAATCAGGTATTTCGCGATCCGCGCCTTGATCGATCCGGATGGGTTCAGGAACTCCAACTTCACCCATACGCCGTCGACCCGGATCAGCGGTGTGTCGCCGATGCTGTCCAGGATGGTCGCGTGCCACGGGTCGACGGGACGGGCCGTCGCGCCGGTGGAGCTAGCGAGAATCGTCATGGCCAACTCCGAACTCGAAAGATCGTCGAATCGAACCGCGGCGCGGGTGCACCCTCAACCCCGGTCCCATCTCGTTCCGGATCAGGTCATCTGATTCAGTGTCGGGTGAGCTTCCGGGCTTTGGGCTCGAGCGCGGGGAGCGCTTCTCGGAAGGATTGTGAACGCTCACCACACCCTCTCTGTTTCGAGCGCGAGGCCTACGTCGTCCATGTCTACGCCGACCGCCGAGTCGTCGCATCGTGTCCGCGGCCTCCGCATCACCACCACGCCGAGGTCACCGGGTTCCTAACAGGGCAGCCATCCTCCGGCAGCGGCCCCGCCCACCAACGTGATCAACAGGCAAGGAGTCGCGTCGCGCCCCGATCGGTCAAAGCAACGACGGCGGATGGGTGCCGGACCCCGAAGTCCGCGGCGGTGCTCCAAAACGCCTCGCCTTTCAGCAGGCGCACCGTGGTGCTGCACGACCGCTGCTCGGCCTACGGCGACCTCGTCCGCGCTTGAGCCTCTCCGCGGTGGCCTCGAACATTCCAAGCAGCCTGATTCTTCGACAAACGTCGATACTACGGTGCAAATTGCGTACCCCAGTGTCGACGACCATCGCAGAACAGGCACCTCAGACCAGTCGGAGCTAACGGACACCACGCGTTACTGCCTTCCCCTGGGAGACTCTTCCGAAGGAGTTGATTGGTCATGACCGAACCGACCCGACCCAGCGGCGAGTGGCAGCCGATCGACACCGACCGGCTCAGCGTGCCGGTCGCGTACTTGACCGTCGATGATGCGCGGTGGCTGGCTGGTGTGTTCGCGGATCTGGCGACCCGCGCTCACCGGCGAGCGGTTGCTGCGTTTTTCCGCTCGACCGGCCAGGTGCTCGCGGAGCTTGCCGAGGACAAGCAGGACGCTGGTGAGCGCGCTATATTCCGGTTCCGCGCCGAGTTGGCGGTCCCCGGTGAGCTGGAAAAGGGGCTCGCCGAGTTGGTGGAAGAGGACGACGACCCGCCGCGCGAAACCGACATCTACTGACCAGCCGCGGCAAGCCTGCTGCGGCGTCACGTCCAGCGCGAGGAAGGATGCGTGCGGCGTGACCACGTCCTCGGTGGCGCAGCCGTGGCATTGCGACGGCCCCTTGTTGGGATGGCTGGCGTCCGCGCCGAACCCGTAGTAACGGGAATACCAGGCCTTCGGGCGAGCGATGGCGTGCGTGTGGTCGCCGGATGGTGCATTTCTCCGATGGTGTCTTCTGCGGGATTGCCCCCGACCTGGCTGAGGATTAATAGCCGGCGTGCGTGGGCGGGCGCACGCTGTGATGAGAGGCGGCGGTTGTGATGGATCAGCTAGCCGAGCAGATCGATGGTCTGCCGAATATCAGCGGCAGCGAATCCCGGGTGGAGGCGGCGATCGCGGCCGGTCGGCGGCAACCGGTCTTCCACACGCAGGGAAACCGCTTCGATGGGGTAGCGAGCGCGTTCGCGGTCGCGCTGCACATGCACCAACCGTTGATTCCAGCCGGCGGGCCTGAGCTGCGAACCGCCCGTGTGATCAGCAACCTGCAGTACATGCTGGAACACCAGGACGTCGGCGACAACCACAACGCGCCAGTGTTCCTGCGCTGCTACCAGCGCATGGGCGAGATCGTGCCCCGGCTTGCGGATGAGGGGCGCCAACCGCGGGTGATGCTGGAGTACTCGGGCACGCTGCTGCACGGGTTGCGCCAGCTCGGCGTGAGCAAGGTGATCGACGCCCTACGGCGAATCACCTGCGACCCGCGCTATACAGACGCCGTCGAGTGGCTTGGGTGCTCGTGGGGGCACGCCGTCGCGCCCTCTACACCGGTCCAGGACTACCGCCTGCATGTCCGGGCCTGGCAACACCACTTCGCGGCGCTGTTCGGATTGGCCGCGCTGGGCCGTGTGCGGGGTTTCTCGCCGGCGGAGATGGCGTTGCCGAACCATCCCGACGTCGCGCACGCGTTCGTGCGCACCCTGCTCGACTGTGGCTATGAGTGGGTGTTGGTACAAGAGCACACCGTCGAGAGGCTGGACGGCGGCGGGGTGGATCGGCTGCACGTCCCGCACCGGCTGGTATGCACCAGCTCGACCGGCGAGACGGCCAGCATCGTTGCGGTCGTGAAGACCCAAGGCAGCGACACCAAGCTGGTCGGACAGATGCAGCCCTACTACGAGGCGAAGGGGCTCTCACGCCAGGACCTCGCCGGCCACAGCGTCCCGCCACTGGTCACACAGATCGCCGACGGCGAGAACGGCGGGGTCATGATGAATGAGTTCCCGGCCAAGTACGAGGAGGTGGTGCGGGCGTGCTCGGGGACGGCCACCTCGATGATGAACGTCACCGAGTACCTGGAGCAGCTGTACGGGACCGGCGTCGATGTCGAGGACCTGCCGGTCATCCAGCCGCTGCTGCAGCACCGCATCTGGGAGCGGATGAGTCCCGGGGACGGGCCCGACCGCCTTACCGCCGTCACCACCGAGCTGGCCGGTGAGGATGGCCGGTTCCACGTGGAAGGCGGCAGCTGGACGAACAACATCTCCTGGGTTCGGGGATACGACGACGTGCTAAACCCAATGGAGCGGGCGAGCGCTCTGTTCCACGAGCGCGTCCTGCGGACCGGCGTCGACACCAACGACGCGCGTTACCGAAAGGCCCTCTACCACCTGCTCACCGCAGAGACCAGCTGCTTCCGCTACTGGGGCGGCGGCGTCTGGACCGACTACGGTGCCGAGATCGCCCGGCGAGCCAGCGACATCCTGACCCACGACCTTTAGCTGCGAGACACTTCGGGAAGCGTCGTTCCGACCGTCGGCACGCAGCTCAACACCTGGTTGCTTGGTCCGTGCCGATGCGCGAACGCCCGCGCGCAAGTTGAGATATACGACGCCGTTCGAAGCGAGCAGAACAAAGTCGGCCATTGGTCGTCGGCGGAGATGCTGCTCCCGACGTGATCGGCTCACCGGCCGCCGCGGCAAATATCGAAAGAGTGCGAACTGAACCGTGTCGAGGCGTCAGGTTGGTGGGGCTGTCGGTTTGGGCTGGGTGTCGGTTGGTGCGCAGCCGGCCATCGCTGTGTGGAGGAGGGCGTCGCGGTGGGTGGCGAGTTGGGTTGGGGTGAGGGTGCGGATTGGGCGCCATAGGGATCCGAGGGCTGCGGTGGCGCGTGCGGTGGCTGCGGTGCCGTTGGCGGTGGAGCCGGTGATGGCGTGGCACATGCGCTCGGTGTTGTGGTGGAGCCGGGCGCCGATCTGGGGGTGGTTCAGCGCGGCTTTGTCGCTGTCGACCCAGGCCGCGATCTGGCTGTGGTCGGTCAGCGTGCTGAGGTAGTCCTCGAGCAGGGCGCGCACCCCGCCGGGCCAGTGGGGTGTGGTCGGGTGGCGGTCGACGAGGGCGTCCAGGCTGTCGAGCAGCGGGTCGGCTATCGCGTGCAGTAGGTCGTTCTTGGTGCGGAAGTGGTAGCTGACTGCGGCCTTGCTCATGCCGGTGGCGGCGGCCAGCTCGGCGACGCTGGTCGCGTCGTAGCCGCGACGGGTGAAGCTGTCCAGCGCGGCGGCGAGCAGCGTGTCGCGTCGGTTGCGGGTGGCGGGCATGGTGGGCCTTCCGGGTGTGACCGGTTACTGGACGGACGTTCACCCAGCAGTGTACGGTAAGGCCTGTCGGCGCGCCGCCGCCGGTCAGCCACAGCGTGATCATTCGACAGTCGCTAAGACGACCAACACGCGCTCCCCGGTACGGCCGGCGGGCGCCGGCAGAAGGGTCTGCTTCCGGCTGGGACACGCGGTGACACGACACACCGCGCGCGCCCCGGCCGGCGGCACGGCAGGATCCCTCCGCGCAGGTTCCCTGCAGTGGAGCCGCCACCTAATAGAGGTGAGAATCATGCTGGTCGGCACCGATCCGTTCCGGGACCTCGACCGGCTCGCCCCACAGGTCTGGGGTACCACGGCCCGTCCGGCGGCGATGCCGATGGATGCCTGGCGGGACGGCGAGCAGATCGTGGTGCAGTTCGACCTGCCAGGGGTGGACATGTACTCGGTGGACCTGGACGTGCCGCGCAACGTGCTCACCGTGCGGGCCGAGCGTCGCCCGTCAAAGCGTCGCCGGTCAACCGGCGAGGACACCGAGATGATCGCCGCCGAACGCCCGCGAGGGCTGCTCAGGCGGCAGCTGATCCTCGGCGACACCCCGGACACCGACCGGGTGCAAGCCAGCTACAGCGCCGGTGTCCTCACGCTGCGCATCCCGGTCGCCGAAAAAGCCAAACCGGGCAAGATCGCGATCGCCAACGCTGACGCGGCCTCGGACGCCGACCGTGCTGCGCTCACCGGCTAGGCGACACCCGATGGCCAGACACGTCGTGCACCGCCGCAACGGCCAGGTCGACGAATACCAGGAACTGCCCGACACCGAACACCTGGAACCCGACCTGGTCACGGTGACCTTCCCCGACGGATCGCTGCGGTCCTACCACGTCGAGGCCGGACTCGGCGGTGTCGGCTTCGAATTCGCGGACGCCGGAATCCTCGTACTGCGATTCCAAGACAGCGACCACGTACTCAGCGCCTTCGCGCCCACCGCCTGGACCTCGGTCAGCGGCACCGCACTCGGCGACCGCGGCCGACGATCATCCAGCGGTCGTTGAGCTGCAGGACAGAAATCGCGGCGGCTGGGCTTGCAGGGTCCACCGTGGCGGTGGGCCGTGGGGGGCGTCCGCAAGGAGCCGACATCCGGTCCGGGACACAGAAAGGCACGGGGCGGCGCCCAGGCCCGATCCATGCAAAGTCACACCCCACCAACGGCCGGCCGGCGGCGCTCAGGCGCCGGGCCGGGCAGGGAGAGCCATGGCAGACAAGTCCCCACGACATGCCACCGTCAAGAAACCGAGCAAAACCATCAAGCAGAAACGAGCCGCCAAGAAGCTCAAGCTCGAGCACGCCACCTGACGCGACGTCGCGGCCGCGATCCGCGACCGGTGAGCTGAAGCAAACCGGCCGGCCACAACCTCAACCAGGTCGGCGCCGACGTGGTGCAGCTCTCCGCGTAGAACGCCAGCGGCTCGGCGGCGTAGGCGGTGACGAGCTCTTCGAGGGTCTCGACGGCGCGCCGCGCGGGTCGTATCCGCGGTTCGCGAGGCCCGCCCGGACGGCGGTGAGCGGCCTGTCACGACTGTTCGGGGTGTGAACCGCAGTCAGCTCCTCACACCATGGCACCACTGGACGGACGTCCACCCAGCGGAGTAGGGTGAGGGTGTCGGCGCGCTCCAGCCTTAAGGCCACAGCGTGACCATCGATAGTCGCCGAGGCGACCAGCACGCGATCCGGGTAGACCGCCGCACCGACAGTATTCCGCCCCTTTGGCTTGCTACCCCTCACCGTGCAGTACGCACGCGAAGCGGCCAAGGGGGTGGGATCGATCCTCCGCCCAGCTGCGGTGGAGACCCTCGACAGAACGAGGTGGTAACGATGTTGATCCGCACTGATCCGTTCCGCGAATTCGACCGGCTCACCCAACAGGCATTGGGAACCATGACCCGCCCGGCGGTGATGTCGATGGACGCGTGGCGCGACAGCGTCGAAGTTGTGGTTGCGTTTGACCTGCCGGGCGTCGAACCGGACTCGATCGACATCGACGTGGAACGAAACGTGTTGACGGTCAAGGCCGAGCGGCGTCCACCGACCGGCCCGGACTCCGAGCTGGTGGTCGCCGAGCGTCCCAGCGGGGTGTTCAGCCGCCAGCTGATCGTCTCCGACATGCTGGACACCGACCAGATCCAGGCCAGCTATGACGCCGGCGTGCTCACGCTGCGGATTCCCATTGCAGAAAAGGCGAAACCCCGCAAAATCGCCATCACGACGAGCAACGCCGCCCCCACAGTGATCGAAGGATCCAGCGCCGAGCAACAGCCGCTAGTGGGAACGATGGCGTAGCCGAACCGGCGGGGCGGCAGCCGTTCGGTCCGAGTTGCGTTCACCAGGGGGACGTGGTGTCCACGATGAGATGCCACGCCCCGGACCTGTCCCGGTCAAAGTCGGCGACCGGGCAGGCCGTACCGAGCGACCCGAGCTGACCAAGTTGCTCGGGCTGATAACGCCGGGGGACACGCGGAGCAGTCGACAGTCTGGGATGGCACGATTGCCAAGTCCGATGACGCGGTCGCCTAGTCGACGGTGCCAGCCGGCTGGCTGAGCACTTCGTTGCCGACTACGGAAGACACAACAACGACAGAATCGATAAGAGAACAAATGCGAGAGCTGCCGAGGTGGACGTACTCAGGTGCGATCGATCTCACGAATGACCTGTCGCAGCTTGAATCCCAGCTGCACGCCGGTCGCGTCGCAGCGGCGGAAAGAGGCTATGACAACGAGCCTGATTCGATCGACGTCTCGCAGGTAATGCTCGTAAGCGACGGCGACAAGTTTGTTTCCGCCGAGGACGCTTCAGCGGTGGGACTGAACTTCGTGCCAACTCATACGCGCTTCGTGATGGCCTGGAACGCGCAAACCTAAGCAGAGTCGTTCGCGAAATGTCTCCCGCCCAGGACCATAACGGGTCGCGGTCACGGCCCGCACGGCACGTGCGCGTGGGCCACGCAGGATCAGCGACCTCGGCCCGGTTGCATTCGCTCACCTTCGGTGGGCCGTAGGAGTGCCCGCCGCATCCGTTCTGCCTCGCCGGGCTGTAGAGCCTCTACGGGCTGCGGTTCCAGCGGTTCGTACCGTTGCCGTCCCGGGACGTGATCGCGGCGGCGCTGGACACTGGCGAGATAGGCGTCGGGATGCTGGAGACCACCGACCCGCACCTTGCCGGTGGCAAGCTGGTAGCCCTCGCCGACGACCGACGGCTGCAACCCGCGGAGAACGTCGTCCCCTGGTGCGCCGCACGTTAATCGACGCCTACGGTCCTGCCTTCGCCCGCATCCTCGACTCGGTCAGCGCCCAGCTGACAACCATCAGCCTCGCCGAACGCAACCAGCGCGCCGTCATCGACGGCGTGCCGGTGGCACGGGTCGCCGAGGACTGTCTCAAGACCAGTCAGTAGAGCTTCTCTTGCCCTGTTGACCTCCACGAATGGATCACCGCCGAACACGACGATGACGGACCCAACGTCGCGTGAAACCGCTCGACGGACCGGGCATCACGAGCTGCTGGAAGAATCGGTCCGAACGAGGTTCGTGCTCACCGATCGCGACGTTGACCAGGAGGTGCTTCGGTGCCAAGCATCGAAAGGCGTGTCCGCGACGGTGAGCTGCGGTGGTACGCCGGCTTTCGCGACCCCGCCGGCGCGCAGCAGGTCAAAGTGTTCAACCGCCGCGTCGATGCCGAGCGTTTCCTCACGACCGTTGAAGCGTCCAAGTCGACCGGCAGCTACATCGACGCGAAACCTACTGCCATCACTTTCGGCGCCTTCGCAGCGCTCGTCGCCGCCGCCCCGGAACACCACCGTGCGCTGGTCATCACACTGGTCGGAGCGGGGCTGCTTATCAGCGAAGCCTGCGGGCTGCAACTCGAGGACATCGACTTTGGCCGGCACACCCTATGCGTCCGCCAGCAACACCGCCCGAGCGGCGAGTTCGGCCACCTCAAGACCGGCCGCGCCCGACGCGACATCCTCGCCGACGACGCCGTCCTGGGCGCCCTCGCCGAACAGATCCGCCGGTGACAAATACAGGACTGCAGATCCGCACCGTGCTGTTCGATCTGGACGGGACGCTCTCCAAGTCGGAGTCGGGCATCATCGGCTCGTTGCGCCAGGCGTTCGACGATCTGGGCCTTCCGCGCCTGGACGACCACACCGAGCGCAGCCTGATCGGTCCGACGTTCGCGGATGCGCTTCCGCCGTTGGTCGGCGCCGATATCGTGCCGAAGCTGATCGAGCGATACCGCGCTCATTACGCGACGGGAATGTTCGATACCGAGCTCTACGACGGTGCCCTTGAGGTCCTCGACGACCTTCGTGCTCAGGAGGTGACGCTCGCAGTAGCCACCAGCAAACCGGAATTCCACGCCAAACCGGTGATCGATCATCTCGGGCTCGCGGACTATTTCGTCACCGTGGCCGGCGACAGCCTGAACTACGAGCGGCGTACCAAAGCTCTGGTGATCGGCGAGGCACTCCGCCGGCTCGGGCACCCTGATCCCGCCACGGTGTTGATGGTCGGTGACCGCAAGCACGATGTGGAGGGAGCGGCAGCCCACGGCATCCCCTGTATCGGCGCGGGATGGGGTTACGGACAACCAGGCGAACTGGTCGAAGCCGGCGCCGTCGAAGTCTTTCCGTTCCCGCGCGACCTGCTGGTGGCGCACGGTCGGCTGCTGGCGTTCGACAATCGCCGAGCGATCGGGGTGGTTTCCCGGGGCGGCCACAACGCGGCGCGCGGGAGGCTGGGCGCCGCGAACGGTGAACATACTTCCCTCGCGGGACAGTAGGTGCTTCGGTTGCGACGCGCCGCCGCTGATACGGCACCCTTTCGCTGCGCCCGCGTAGTCACGCCTGCGGCCCTGCGCTGGCTGCTGCGGAATCGCGCTTACACCCCGTGGCATCTCGTCCGGTACTGGCGTTTTCTGCGGCTTCGATTGGCGAATCCGCACGTGATCACCCTCGGGATGGTCTATCTGGACGCCGGAGTAGAGATCTACGCGCGGCGCGACTACGGCCGGCTGATTCTCGGACGGTCAGTGCACATCGGCCGAGGCACGGCAATACGGTGTCACGAAGGCACCCTCCGGATCGGTGATCACTCGGTGTTCGGCCGGCGGGACACGGTCAACTGCTACCTCGACGTCGAGATCGGCGAAGCGGCACTGTTCGCCGACAACGTCTACATCTCTGACTTCGACCATCGTCATGAGCGGGTCGACAGGCCAATCAAGGACCAGGGAATTGCCAAAGCGCGAGTGCGCGTCGGCGACGATGTCTGGCTCGGCGTCGGCACGGTCGTAACCCGCGGCGTCGTCATTGGCGCGGGCACCGTCGTCGGCGCGAACTCCGTCGTCACCCGTGATGTGCCGGCGTATTCGGTGGCGGTTGGGGCGCCGGCTCGTGTCGTCCGGCGGCGACGGCCCTAAGGTTGCCATGTGGACCTGGACCGCAGTTCGCTCGCGGCCCGCGAGTGGGCTAACGATGCCATCCGGCGGGTCGAGGCTGACGCGAACCGGTCTGCCGACACCCACCTCATCCCGTTCCCGTTGACCGGCCCGTTCGTAAGCTGCGACATCGACCTCTACCTGAAGGACGAGTCGACGCACCCCACCGGATCATTGAAGCATCGGCTGGCGAGATCGCTGTTCCTATACGCCCTGTGCAATGGACAGATTCAGGCCGGGACGACCGTTACCGAGGCCTCGTCCGGTTCGACAGCGATCAGCGAGGCCTACTTCGCCCGCATGCTGGGCTTGCCGTTCATCGCTGTGATGCCGCGGTCGGTGAGCACCGAGAAGATCGCGCTCATCGAGCGGGAAGGCGGCCGCTGCCACCTCGTCGATGACCCAACGACGGTGTATTCCGTGGCAGCCGAGCTGGCCCAATCGACGGGCGGCGTCTACCTCGACCAGTTCACGTTCGCCGAACGAGCCACGGACTGGCGCGGCAACAACAACATCGCCGAATCGATCTTCGAGCAGATGGCGTTCGAGCGCTATCCAGTGCCGCGCTGGATCGTCGTCGGCGCCGGTACCGGGGGCACGAGCGCCACCGTTGGGCGCTACGTCCGCTACTGCCGTTTCGATACCGCCGTCGCTGTCGTCGACCCGGAGAATTCGGCCTTCTATCACGGCTGGTGCGAGAACGACCTGCAACATGTCACTGGCCTGGGTTCTCGCATCGAAGGCATCGGCCGGCCTCGAGTCGAGCCGAGCTTTTTGCCAGGGGTGGTCGATCGCATGATCTCGGTCCCGGATGCGGCATCCATCGCGGTCATCCGCGAGATAGAGCCGTTGCTCGGTCGGCGGGTGGGTGCGTCGACCGGCACGAATCTCTACGGGGCGCTGCGTATCGCGTGCGAGATGCGCGCCGCCGGCACCAAAGGCAGCATCGTGACCCTCTTGTGCGACGGTGGCGAGCGCTACGCCGACACCTACTATTCCGACGACTGGCTCGTCGCGCAGGGAATCGATGTGACCTCGTACCAGCTCGCCTTCGCGGAGACGCTGCGCACCGGGACGTGGATGGCGGGCTGACGAATTGCCACGGAGCGTCGCCGTAGTCGCGATCGTAAGCGGCGGGCTGCTGCTTTCGTCGATCGCCTTTCTCGGGCTTTGGCGGATCGCCGACGACTCCCAGAATCACGCCTATAACCCCGGTGCAGTGCCGCCGACGATGGTCGCGCTGACCGCCGGGAAGCAGTATCAGATCTCGACCGCCGACGGTCCGGAAGCACTCGCCGCGCAGCACACCAACACGCTGAAGGATGCATGTACCTGGTCGGAAGGTGGCTCGGCTTCGCAGACCCTTGCCGTCACGCCAATTGCTTCCGACTCGCGCTCCACGCATGTTGTCGCGACGTTCATCGCTCCGGCCAGCGGCGACCTGCACATTGCTTGCCCAGTCTGGGGGGCCGTGTGGGTGGACGACGCTGATGACGCACCGACGGATCTGGCCGGGCTTTTCCTTCTGCTCGGGGTGATCACGTTGACCAGCGGGGTCATTCTCGTTCTTACGGCCCTTTACCGTCGGAGCGTGGAACCGGCCGGCCGGCACGCTTCTCCGTTGTGATCTTGCACCTTCCGTTGTGATCTTCGACATACTGCCCGGGAGCGACAACAAGTCCTTCCGTCATCGCGATGACGGAAGGAAGTCTTGAGCGATCGCGCCGCCAAGAATCAGCGAGCGGCTGCGGCGACAACAACCTCAGGCGTGAGCTCGTGGAGGTCGGTGAGCTCTACCGAGGCCAGTGCGAGCGCGTCGGGCGAGGGCGGAAAGGCCGCGTTCGGAATGGCGATCACCGCGAGACCAGCCGCGTCGGCGGATCGCAGCCCGTTGGACGAGTCCTCGACCGCCACCGCACGATCCGGCCGGACGCCGAGCCGCGCGGCGACGGTCAGGTATACGTCCGGCGCTGGCTTTCCGGCCGCCACCTCTTCGGTCGATACGGCGACTTGGAACGCCGGCGCCAAGCCGGATACGTCGAGGACGGTTGAGATGAGAGCTCTCGGCGAGGACGAGGCCAGGCCGAGGGGCCAGCGGTCCGCCAGGCGGCTCACGGCCTCGACCGCGCCATCGATGAGTGGCAAGTGCTCCCGGTAGCGGGCGGAAATTCGATCGATCACCGTCCGGGCGATGTCCTCCGGAGACTCCGGAATGCCGACCACATCATGTAGGTATCGCGACCACTCCGGCGTGCTCATGCCCTGCATCGCCCGGGTAGCGTCATCCGGCCATGGGCGCCCAGCTTCGGCCGCGACTTCACGACGGAGTTCGTCCCAGATCGTCTCCGAGTCGACGAGGATTCCGTCGAGATCGAAAACGACCGCATTGACCGACGTGGACTCGGCGTCGTCTGCCACCACATGCTCCTCCGGGAGTGAGCTCCAGCGCCCTAAGTGTGCCGGACGTTGCGATCGTCACATCTCCGGGCGGATTGACCTGAACCGCGCTTGACGTTGCACTCTTACGTGGTGGTGCAGACGGAGGTCCGGGAGCAAGATCCGCCTTCGACCTCCGTTTTCGCACCGGCCTACCGCGTGACGAGCGCCGGCATCCTGATCCTGGTCACCCTCATCGCCTTCGAGGCGATGGCGGTAGCCGCGGCGTTGCCGACGGCCGCCCGAGAGTTGCACGGCGTCGGGGCGATCGGGTGGGCGTTCACCGCATTTCTCGTCGCCAACGTCGTTGGCCTGGTCGTGTCCGGCCAGATCTGCGACACCCGCGGCCCGCGACTGGCTACCGCGGCCGGGCTCGTCGCGTTCATCGCCGGGCTCGCGATATCCGGGACCGCGACGACCATGGCTCAGCTCGTGGCCGGGCGTGCGGTTCAGGGCTTGGGCGGCGGCCTGCTCATCACGGCGATCTACGTGGTGCTGGGGGAGGCGTTCCCGGAGGTCGTGCGACCGAAGATCTTCGCCGCTATGTCGGGGGCGTGGGTCCTTCCGGCGCTACTCGGCCCGATCGTGGCCGGGACCCTTTCCGAACACGCCAGTTGGCGCTGGGTCTTCATCGGTTTGTTGCCGTTCGTAGTGCTGGGCGCCGCGCTGATGGTTCCCGTGCTGAGCACGGAGTCGGGTCGAGGTCGCGGTACGACGTCGCGCGGCGCCTTGGCTGATCCCAGCCGTATCGTGCGCGCCCTGGCGACCGCGGCCGGGATCGCAGCGCTCGAAGCAGCGGGCCAGCACCCGTCATTCATCACTGTCGGCGCGGCCGTGGTCGGCGTCGGCGCACTGATCTGGGGTCTTTCCGGGCTACTGCCGGCCGGGACCTGGCGGGTCCGGCGCGGGGTCTCGGCGCCGATCGTCCTTCGTGGCTTGCTTGCCGGTGCGTTCTTCGGCACCGAGTCGCTGGTGCCGCTCACGCTCGCGGTGCAGCACGGGTTCGGCGCGCTCTCCGCTGGTCTGCCGCTGGTGATCACGGGGCTGACGTGGACCCTCGGCTCATGGTGGCAGGGCCGAGAAAGCGTCCGGGTCGAGCAACGGGTGAACCTGATCCGCGCCGGCTTCCTGTTCGTTGCCGCGGGTGCCGTCGGCGTTGCCATTGCGGCCCAGCCGGGCGCACCGGGTTGGCTGGTGTACCTCCTCTGGGCGCCGGCCGGAATCGGCGCCGGGCTGACCATGTCGAGTGTCGGCGTCCTCCTGCTGCTGTTCACCAACGACGCCGATCGCGGTGCCGACTCGGCCGCGTTGCAGCTCTCGGACACCGTGACGACAGCCATCACCACCGGCATCGGCGGTGTGCTCATCGCCGCGGCCGCGGGTGGTCTGTTCGGCTACACCACCGCGTTCACGGTGCTATTCGTCTTGATGGCCGCCGTCGCGGTATTCGGACTGGTGCTGGCCCGTCAGGCCCGACCCCCAACGTGACGATCCCCGGCAAGCAATCGGTCGGTGATCATTTCGCCGATCGGAATCGCCGACGTCGCGGCTGGTGACGGTGCATTGCAGACGTGCAAGGTGCGGGCGGTCTCCGCGAACAGAAAGTCGTGAACCAGACTGCCGTCCCGCAGTACCGCCTGAGCCCGGATACCGGCCGGTTCCGGTTGCAAGTCGTGCAGGCGGAGACTTGGCGCGTACTTCCGGCATTCGCGCAGGTACCCGCGCTTGGAGAGCGAGTTGGTCATCTCACGCACGCCGGTGCGGATGTTGGCCCGGGCGACCCGCCACATCCCGGGGAAGCGCACGTAGTCCGCGACGTCGCGCCGATCGAAGGAGAACTTTCGATACCCCTCGCGGGAGAGGCCCAGCACGGCGTTCGGCCCGACCGTTACGCCGCCATCGATCGTGCGGGTCAGATGCACCCCGAGGAACGGCAGCTCAGGATCCGGGATCGGGTAGATGAGGTGCCGGACGAGGTTCGACCGCCGTTCCGGCAGCCGGTAGTACTCGCCGCGGAACGGCACGATGCGGAAGTCGACGTCGACGCCGGCCAGGCGGGCCAGCCGATCAGCTTGCAGGCCGGCGCAGACGACGACCCGGCTCGCCCGCACCTGCTCACCGTCGGACTCCGGAGCAACGACGTCTGCCGATCGTTGGGTGAGGGTGACGGTCACCTCGTCGCCGCTCTCGGCGATATCGGTAACCATCGTGCCGAGCGTGAGCTCGCCGCCCCGCTGGCGAACCACCTCGCCCATCACCTTGGCAATCGCTCCGTAGTCGACGATTCCGGTCGCAGGGACGAACAGGGCGCCCACGCCCCGGACGTTCGGCTCGCGTTGATGCAGCTCGCCGGCATCGAGGCGCTCGACCTCGACATCATTGGCGTGGGAACGCGCGTACAGCGCTTCCATGCGAGTCAACTCGGCGGCGTCGGTCGCCACGAGCAGCTTGCCGCACACCTCTACGCGTATCCCGTGGTCGGCGGCGAAGTCTTTGGTGGCCTGCGCCCCCTCCCGGCACAGCCGGGCCTTGAGGCTGCCTGGTGCGTAGTAAATGCCGGAGTGGATGACCCCGCTGTTGTGCCCGGTCTGATGCGTCCCGAGCGACCGCTCCTTGTCGACGAGGCGCAGGCTGACGCCGGGCTGCCGGTCGAGAATCGCCATCGCCGTGGCGAGGCCGACGATGCCCCCGCCGACGACGCAGTAGTCGTAACGCATCCGTCCCCCCGAGGCGCCCTGACCGCGACCGTCCGGGCCGGGTCGCCGCTCATCGTAAGCTGAAAGCGATGCCATACCTCGACCACGCGGCGACGACGCCCATGCTTCCCGAGGCCATCGACGCCATGAGCGAGGCGATGGCGGATGTCGGCAATGCTTCCTCCCTGCACGGCTCGGGCCGGCGAGCGCGCCGTCGCGTGGAGGAGGCGCGTGAACTGCTCGGTGCCGGGTTCGGTGCCCGTCCGTCGGAGATCGTCTTCACCAGCGGCGGAACGGAATCGGACAACCTCGCCGTCAAGGGGCTGTTCTGGGCGCGGCGCAACGCGGACCCGCGTCGTCGCCGGATCCTCGCCAGCACGGTTGAACACCACGCCGTCCTCGACACGGTCGAGTGGCTTGACGCGACCGGGCAGGCCGATGTCACCTGGCTTTCGGTGGATTCTCGCGGTTGGGCCGACCCGGACGCGGTTCGGGCCGAACTGCACAAGCACGCGGGTTCCGTTGCGCTGATCAGCGTGATGTGGGCGAACAACGAGGTCGGCACGGTGCAACCCGTGGCCGAACTCGCCGACATCGCCCACGAGTACGGGGTGCCTCTACACACCGACGCCGTGCAAGCAATCGGCGCGGTTCCGGTGAACTTTGCCGACTCCGGTGCCGACGCGATGACGGTGACCGCGCACAAGCTCGGCGGTCCTTACGGCGTAGGCGCGCTGTTGTTGCGTAGGGATGCCGAGTGCGTGCCGCTCCTGCATGGCGGCGGGCAGGAGCGCGATCTGCGCTCGGGCACCTTGGATCCGCCCGGCACGACGGGGTTTGCCGTCGCGGCCTCGGCCGCGGTCTCCAGTCAGCCACAGAGTGCCCGACGCCTCGACGGCCTGCGGACCCGCTTGATCAACGGAATTCGGACGGCCGTCCCGGACGTCATCGTCAATGGACATCCAACCGAACGGCTGCCCGGAATCGCTCATCTGAGCTTTCCGGGCTGCGAAGGCGATTCGTTGCTCATGCTGCTGGACGCTCGCGGGATCGAGTGTTCGACCGGCTCCGCGTGCTCGGCCGGGGTCGCTCGCCCGTCCCACGTCCTGATCGCTATGGGCGCCAATCCGATCAGCGCGCGCGGCTCGTTGCGATTCTCCCTCGGCCACACCTCGACCGAGGCCGATGTGGACGCGGTGATCGAGACCATCGGGCCGGTCGTCGAGCGTGCCCGCCGAGCCGGGCTGACTTCGGTACTGCCCCTAGCCGGGATGACGGCCGAATGAGGGTGCTCGCGGCGATGAGCGGTGGGGTGGACTCCGCCGTCGCGGCCGCACGCGCGGTCGATGCCGGACACGACGTCACCGGTGTGCACCTGGCGCTATCCGCGCAACCGGCCAGCTTGCGGCACGGCGCGCGCGGGTGCTGCTCGGTCGAAGACGCCAATGACGCTCGGCGCAGCGCCGATATTCTCGATATCCCGTTCTATGTCTGGGATCTCGCCGAGCGATTTCGCGTTGACGTGATCGACGACTTCCTCACTGAATATGCCGCCGGTCGAACCCCGAACCCGTGCCTGCGCTGTAACGAGAAGATCAAGTTTGCCGCCGTGCTCGATCGCGCCCTCGCGCTCGGGTTCGATGCCGTTGTCACCGGTCACTACGCGCGCCTGGTAGACGGTTGTCTGATGCGTTCGGTCGACGTCGGTAAGGACCAGTCGTACGTCCTGGCCGTGCTGACGGCGACGCAGCTCGCCCACGCCATGTTCCCGATCGGCGACTCGACCAAGGCCCAGGTACGCGACGAGGCGGCGCGGCGCGGACTCGCCGTTGCTCGCAAGCCGGACTCGCACGACATCTGCTTCATCCCCGACGGCGACACCCGCGGCTTTCTGTCGCGTGAGCTCGGCGAGCGATCCGGACCGATCGTCGACGCCGCCACGCGCACAGTGGTAGGCGAGCACAATGGATCTTTCGGCTTCACCGTTGGGCAGCGCCGAGGCCTGCATCTTGATCGGGCCGCAGCTGATGGTGCTGCCCGCTACGTGCTGTCCCTCGAGCCGGCGACCAACACAGTCCTGGTCGGTCCCCGGGAACGGCTCGAGGTGACAAGGATCGTCGCCGAGCATCCGGTGTGGACGTCGGGGGTCAGCCCGAAGCCGCCATTGGTCTGCCAGGTGCAGCTACGGGCACATGGCATGGTGTCCGACGCCACGGTGACCGTATCCGGTAACCGGCTCGTCGCGGACCTGAATCGGCCCCAGCGGGGCGTGGCGGCCGGGCAGGCGCTGGTCGTCTACGACGGCGAGACAGTCGTCGGCTCGGCCACGATCGCGTCCGTGGCTCGGGTCGCCGCGCCGGCTGTGGCGGGCTGATGGCTGCGAATTCCGAGGTGCCCGCGCAATCACGCGATTTTGTGGGGCGGAGCTGGCCGCCAGGAACCGCAACCGGCATTGGCTCGTGGCCCGGTACGGACGTTGACGAGGCGGTGCGCACCGTCTTCGGCGAGCTCGCTGACCTGCCGTACCTCCCGGAGTTGCCCGCGCGAGGTATTGGCGCGGAGCTGATCGGTCGGTCGGCCGGGCTGCTTGTCGATATGCCGGTCGAGGTTCAGCCGTCCGGGTGGCGAGTGACGGCGCGACCCGGCCGCGACGTGCGTCGCGCGCGTGACCTGCTCAAGCGTGATCTCGACAGCCTGCAAGCTCACGCCGAGACACATGCAGGCGCCCTGAAGGTCCAGTTCGCCGGACCGTGGACGCTGGCCGCCGGAGTCGAGCTGCCCTCCGGGCACCGCGTCGTGTCTGACCACGGGGCCACCCGGGATCTAGCCGCGTCGCTGACCGAGGGGCTACGGGCAGCGCTGTCCGATCTGGCCGCGCGCATTCCGCAGGCCACCGTCGTGCTCCAGCTGGACGAACCCTCGCTACCGACCGTCCTGGCCGGGAAGGTTCCGACGCCTTCCGGGTACGGCACCGTCGCGGCGGTCGAGGCGAGCGTGGTCGAGTCGACGCTGCGCGACGTGCTCGAGGTCGGTGCGACCGGCAGTCGAGTCGTGCACTGCTGCGCGCAGGACGTCCCGGTCCCGCTTCTTCGCGCCGCCGGCGCGGATGCGGTGTCGGTGGATCTGGCGCTGATCACGTCGGCTGATTACGACGCCCTCGGCGAGGCAGTAGACGCGGGGACGTCCCTTTGGCTCGGCGTGATACCGGCGGTCGACGCTGAGGTTACGTTGGCGGCTGCGCGCGGCCGGGTCGAGCGGCTGTGGTCGGCGCTGGGGTTCGACCCCGGTCGGCTGGCCGCAGCGGTCGTGCCCACGCCGGCGTGTGGCCTTGCGGGCGCTTCGCCGCCCTACGCCCGGCGAGCGATGGCGCTCGTGCGCGACGTGGGACGGGCTCTGCTCGATCTATCGGATTGAGCGGCAGCGCGTCGGCGTCTCGTGCGGGAAATCGCCGTCGGATCAGGTGACCTGGATGATCAATCGCTCCGGCGCGGCGATGATGTCGACCTCGCCGTCCGCCGTCAGGTGAACATCCAACGGTTCGCCGGCGACCCGCAGTCCGTGAACCGTCAGTTGGCCGACCGGTGACGGCCGCATCGGCTGGATCCGAAGGACTCCGGCCGGCACATCGGCCGCCAGTCCGAGGATCGCCCTGACGATGACCATGCCGGCCGCAGCCGACCAAGCTTGTGGCCGGCACGAGGTCGGATAGGGGACTGGGTGGCCCTCGGTCGCGGCGGCCTGCCCGCCGTAGAGCTCCGGCAGTTGGCCGGCGAATGCCGGTGCGGCGGCGAGCAGTCCGTTGATCAGGCTTCGGGCCGCGGCCGCCGCGGCGGGGCCGGGCGAAGCCGCCAAGCCGGCGATCGCGATGGCGGTGTCGTGCGGCCAGACCGACCCGCAGTGATAGCTCAGCGGGTTGTAGCCGACCTCGCCGGCCGACATGGTGCGCAATCCGAAACCGCTGTCCAGATCCGAGCGGGCTAGCCGGCGGACCACCGCGTCCGTCTCGTCCGGGTCGAGCAACCCGGTTCCGAGCAGGTGGCCCAGATTCGACGTGACGGTGTCGGCCGGCCGACCGTTCCGGTCCAGCGCGATCGCCGGGAAGCGGCCCTTGACGTCCTCAACCCAGAAGGCGGCCCGGAAGCGCGACCGCAGCGCCGCCGCCCAGTCGCGCCAGAACTCCCCACCGGGTCGGCCGAACCCGTCCAGCAACGCGGCCGCGTGGCCGGCGGCCGCATGCGCGTAGGCCTGGACCTCGCACAGCGCGATCGGCGGACTGGCCAGCATCCCGTCCGAGAATTGGACGGCGTCCTCCGAGTCCTTCCAGCCCTGATTCGCCAGCCCGTGACCCGTGATATCGGCGTACCGGATGAAGCCGTCCGGCCCGAGGGCGTAGTCGCGCAGCCAGCCGAGCGCGGCGGAAAGCGCAGGCATCAGGTCCTCGACCTCGTCGGCCGGTAGGCCCCACCGCCATGCGTCGTGCAGGAGTGTGATCCACAGCGAGGTGGCGTCGATGGAGCCGTAGTACACCGAGGGCAGCACGATCCGGTGACCGGCGTGGCCTGAGGCGAGGTCGACCGGCGTCCGCCGCAACTCATGGAGGATCTTGCCCGGCTGCTCGTCAGCCGCGGCATCGGTACGGACGCCCTGTCGGCGGGCTAACGCCCGCAAGGTGCCGCCCGCGAGCCGCGTCCCGAGCGGAAGGGTCATTCGCGCGGCCCAGATCGAATCCCGGCCGAACAAGGTGAGGTACCAGGGCGCGCCGGCGGCCAGCATCTGGTCGCGAGTCTGCGCAGCGTCGGCGACGAGCAAACCGCTCAGATCGCTCACGCTCTGGGTGATCAATTCGCTGAGCCGGTTGTCGCCGGCGCGCACGGTCGGGATAGCGAACGCGCGGTCGTCACCGACCGGAAGGACCACCGCAGGAACGGGATCATCGACGACGGTCACCACGATCTCTAACTCCCAGACCTGCTGGCGGCCGAGGACGACTGTCCAGGACAGGGCGCCGGCGGAGGTGATGCCGTCAGCCGGGGGGGAGTACTCGGCGAGGACGGTCGCCCCGTCCGCCCCGCGCCACCGGGTAGCCGCGAGCTGGACGTCCGGGGCCAGCCCGACCGTCGGACGCCCGCTGGCTACGTCGTAGATCGGTGCGAGATCGCAGGCTAGCGCGACCCCCAGGGTGCAGCTGACCGGCTCGGTGGCGTACGACACCACCGTGATCACTTCACGCACGGCCGTGCCGGTCACCGATCGATCCCGTTCGACGAGCACGGTCGGGTCGGCGCCCGCGTTGCCCAGGCCCCGCCCGGCGCCCACGAACCGCGCATGCGCGGCGCCCGCGAAGTGCCCATCCAGTGGCACCGGCTCGGCCGCGTCGACGCTCACCACCAGTCCGGAGAGAATCCGCCGATCACCGGCGTACCAGCCCGCTGCCGCGTCGCGAACCTGGCCGTCGATTGTGGACAGCGCGAAAACCGGCGCCTGCACGGCAATCACCATGCCGTGCAGATGAGGCTTCTGCCCGGCGCCCGGCTCGGTCTGTGCGGTCATCGGCCGGACATTATCGTCAGACCGGCTGAGTACCGTGGCCCCCGTGAGGACGCGTGCATCGCCGCAGCACCGGATCCGCGGGGTCCGTCGATGAGCGCACCGTCGGAGGCGCCGGTCGACGCCCGCGAGGAACATGCCCGTCTCTCCCAGGAGCTGGACGAGCACTCCTACCGCTACTACATTCTCGACGCACCCACGGTGAGCGACGCCGAGTACGACGTGCTGCTGCGCCGTCTGGAAGGCCTCGAGGACAGCTACCCCGAGTTGCGAACGCCCGCCTCACCCACTCAGCGGGTCGCCGGCACCTACTCCACGTTGTTCACCGCCGTGGAGCATCTCGACCGCATGCTGTCGCTCGACAACGCGTTCACCGTCGAGGAGCTCACGGCGTGGGCCCACCGAGTCGAACGCGAGGTGGGTGAAGTCCCCGCGTACTTGTGTGAGCTGAAAGTCGACGGGCTGGCCGTTGATCTGGTCTACCGCGCCGGCCGACTGGTGCGCGGCGCGACGCGAGGGGATGGGCGTACCGGCGAGGACGTCACGCCCAACATCCGCACCATCGAGGGTGTGCCGCACCGGCTCCAGGGCGAGGATGTACCGCAGGTGCTGGAGGTCCGGGGCGAGGTGTACTTCCCGGTCGCCGGCTTCGAGGGGCTGAACGAGGCTCTCGTGGCGTCCGGCAAGGTGCCCTTCGCGAATCCGCGTAACACTGCCGCCGGGTCTCTTCGCCAGAAGGACCCCCGAGTCACCGCCTCCCGGCCGCTCCGCATGGTCGTACACGGTGTCGGGCGGGTCGAAGGCGGTCCGGAGGTGGTCAGTCAGTCCGGCTGGTACACCCGGCTGCGTGACTGGGGGTTGCCAACCTCGGCTCGGGCCGAGGTGAAGCCGGATCTCGCTGCCGTACAGGCGTTCATCGACTACTACGCGGAGCACCGGCATTCGGTCGAGCACGAGATCGACGGTGTGGTGGTCAAGGTCGACGACCTCGGCGTGCAGCGGCGGCTCGGTGCGACCAGTCGCGCGCCCCGGTGGGCCATCGCCTTCAAGTACCCGCCCGAAGAGGTCAACACGAAGCTGCTCGACATCCGCGTGAATGTCGGGCGTACCGGTCGGATAACGCCGTACGCGGTAATGGAGCCGGTCAAGGTATCGGGATCCACCGTCGAGATGGCAACGCTGCACAACGAGAGTGAGGTCGAGCGCAAGGGCGTGCTGATCGGCGACATGGTGGTGTTGCGCAAGGCCGGCGATGTCATCCCGGAGATCGTCGGTCCGGTGGTCGCCCTGCGGGACGGCAGCGAGCGTCCCTTCGTCATGCCGACGAAGTGTCCTGCGTGCGGAACCCCGGTCGGACCGGAGAAGGAGGGCGACGCGGACATCCGCTGTCCCAACGCCCGGTCGTGCCCGGCGCAACTTCGTGAGCGGATCTTTCACGTGGCTGGGCGTGGAGCGTTCGACATCGAAGCACTCGGTTACGAGGCGGCTGGCGCGCTCCTGGAAGCCGGTGTCATCACCGACGAAGGGGATCTGTTCAACCTCGACGCCGATGCACTGCGGCGGGTCGAGCTGTTTCGTCTCAGTCGGGACAGCAAGGTCAAAGGTCGGGTCCGCCAGGCCGGCGATCTCAACGCGATCGGGGAGAAGCTGCTGGAGAATCTCCAGGCAGCCAAGCAGCGACCTTTGTGGCGAGTGCTTGTTGGCCTGTCCATTCGGCATGTCGGTCCGACTGCCGCTCAGGCTCTCGCCCGGGAATTCCAATCGCTCGACCGCATCGCCGCGGCAACGCCAGAAGAGCTGGCCGCCGCAGACGGCGTTGGGCCGACCATCGCCGAGGCGCTGCAGGAGTGGTTCGCCGTCGATTGGCACCGTGACATCGTGGAGAAGTGGCGCGCGGCGGGTGTGTCGCTTGCGGAGGCGGTCCCGGACAGCGCAGATCGTCAACTCGACGGGATCGTCGTCGTCATAACCGGCGGACTGACTGATTACTCCCGCGATTCCGCGACCGAGGCCGTGAGCTCCCGCGGCGGCAAGGTATCCGGCTCGGTGTCGAAAAAGACCTCGTTCGTCGTGGCCGGTGAATCGCCCGGATCGAAGTATGACAAAGCCGTGCAATTGAAGGTTCCGATTCTCGACGAGGACGGTTTCAAGGTGCTCCTGGCCGACGGGCCAGACGCGGCGCGCGAGGTAACCGTCACGACCACAGAGTCATAACTGGTACCACCGAAAACCTTCAGTATTCTTCGGCGCCCGCTAACCTCCTGATCAACGGGAGGTGATCGTCATGACTCGTCGACGACCGCTCAATCTCGTCATGACCGCCATATGCGGTGTTCTCCTGGCTGGAGCCGCGGCGTGCAGCAGCGGCGGAACATCCGCGTCGAGTAGTGCCAGCACCGCGAGTTCCGGCTCACAGGCCGGCGCCGACGCCGCGACCTCGGAGGCCGCTCCGCCCGCGCCGGCACCGGAGCAAACCAACCCAGAGCAACCCCAACCGCCACAGGGTAAGCCGGGAGTAGAGGTTGTGTCCCTTCCAGTCGGAGGCGGTGGCCCGTCGCAAAACCCGGACTGCGTCGACGTCCGCTGGTCCGACCCGGCGTTTCGGGACGGCGTCAAAATCGTGATCAGCGATGTCCGCGTGACAGGCGACTTCGAGGAACAGGGCACATCGTGTGACACGCCCTGCCGCAACTATGTATTCAGCTCGGACCAGGGTTCTTGCCAGGTCCGGGTCGGCTACGCCATACCCCAGACACCGCGGGACCTGAATGGGACCGTGGAGTTGGGCGGAAATTGTGTCGCACCCGATGATGCAACGTGTCAGAAAGTGAAGGAAGACGTGGCGAACGCCCCTGGACACGTGGTGCATTTGGGCGTATCGGCAGATGAGCTACCGCAGAATCCAGGCAACGGAGCAGGCTCCCAATCAAGCGGGTCGCAGGGCGAAAGCTCGGCGAGCGACAGCTCAGCGAGCCAGAGCTGAGACGGCCCGGGAGGCTAGCGGGTGGCGGAGGAGCGATCGCCGAGTCAGCTCGAGCACTGGTTCAGCCTCGGCGCGAGCATCGTCGCTCCCGTCACGGTTATCAGCGCCTTGCTGTTCTACTTCGGTTACGTCTCGTCTAGCGCACAGTACGAATACTTCGGCATCGATGTGGACACGATCGGGCTCAGCACCCAGGAATACGTCATGCGCAGCCCCCAGTCGCTGCTTTTTCCGCTACTCGCGCTGGTCGTGATCGGACTGGCGCTCGTCGTCGCTCATCTGTGGATCACGGCGCGCATTCAGGGGGCGGAGCCGGACACGGTTCTTCCGATCGCGCGGCGAACGCTAGCGGCAGGCCTGGCCGTGTTCACAGCCGGGATGGTGCTTGTCGGGCTGTACCCGGTGCTCGGCGAGTGGCCGTACTACAAGCTGGTAACGCCGGTGGTGGTCGCGATCGGGGCCGGTGTCGTCGCCTACACCTGGCGGCTCGTGGATCGCCTTTCCGCAGTGGAGCACCGGGCCAAGCCGCTGGCCGGCTCACCCACGCTGCGTCGCATGGGTCTGGTTCTATTGTGCTTTCTCGTGGTCGCGACGGTGTTCTGGTCCACTGCCACCATCGCCCAGTGGACCGGCCGCGGCCTCGCTCGATCGACCGCGCGCCACCTCGACGACCTACCAACCGTCATCCTCGACACCAAGGAGCGGCTGTTCCTTTTCGATCCAGGCGTCAAGGAGACAACCCTGAAACCTACGACGGAAGGGCAGACGTTTCACTACCGCTACCGCAATCTCCACTTGCTCATCCATGGGAAGGATCGGATGTTCCTGGTACCACCATCCTGGTCGGCCAGCGACACCGTGCTGGTCGTTCCACTGGACGACTCGGTTCGGGTGAGGTTCCAGTTCCAGAATGATCCGCCCTGATCGGCATCAACCGGTGCGGACGATGTCTGGCGCACCCAACCGGGCCGCGTCCGCGGTCGCGTCGTCGCGCTGGTTCTGAGATTCCCGTTCGGCTGCGACCCGGGCGCGATAGTGCGTAACCTCGCGCTGCAGCTGGGCTTCGTCCCAGCCGAGCGGGACAGCCATAAGGCGGCCCACGGTCTCGGCGCACTCCACGCCGCGATCCCACGACTCGATCGATATCCGGGTTCGGCGCGCGAGAACGTCTTCCAGATGCCGGGCGCCCTCATGGGTGACCGCGTACAGCGCCTCGACCCGCAAATAGTCGTCCGCGCCGGGTAGTGGATCCCCCAGCGTGGGGTCGGCCCGGACGAGCGCGAGTAGCTCGTCGATCGTTGATCCATAGCGTTGCAGCAGGTGTTCGATGCGAGCAACGTGCAGTCCCGAAACGGCCGCCAACCGACGTCGCTGGTTCCAGAGACCGAGATAGCCCTCCGCCCCGACGAGCGGGACGCGGTCGGTGCAGGAGTCCGGGACCCGGGCGTCAAGACTGCGGACGGCCTCGTTGACCGCGTCAGCTGCCATCACCCGGTAGGTCGTGTACTTGCCACCGGCGACGACCACCAAGCCGGGTACCGGGTGGCCCACGACGTGTTCACGCGAGAGCCTCGATGTCGACTCCGACTCCCCGGACAACAGCGGCCGCAATCCTGCGTAGACGCCCTCGACGTCCTCCCGGGACAGCGGCGACGTCAGTGCCTGGTTCACCCGCTCCAGCAGGTAGTCGATGTCTGTCGCGCTCGCGGCCGGATGCGCTTTGTCCAGGCCCCAATCGGTGTCGGTTGTACCAATGATCCAGTGCCGGCCCCACGGGATGATCAGTAGCACGCTGGTCTCGGTGCGCAGGATGATCCCGGTGCTGGATTGCAGCCGGTCCCGCGGCACAACGAGATGGATCCCCTTTGACGCCCGGACATGAAACTGGCCCCGAGTGTCGGCCAATGCCTGCGTGTCGTCAGTCCACACGCCCGTCGCGTTGATCACCTGCTTGGCGCGGGCGGTCACGGCCTCGCCGGTCTCCAGGTCCACCAGCCGGACGCCGGTTACCCGCTCGCCCTGACGCAGGAATGCGACGACCTTCGCCCGATTGGCGGCAAGCGCGCCGAAGGACACCGCGGTGCGTACGACGGTCATGGTGTGCCGAGCGTCGTCGACTTGCGCGTCCCAGTACTGCACGGCGCCGGTCAGGGACTCCTTCCGCAGGCACGGCGCCTGGCGTAGTGCGCGCCGCCGACTGAGGTGGCGATGCATCGGAAGCGCGCGTGAGCTGCCGTACGTCGTGGCCATCGCGTCGTAGAGCGCGATTCCGGCACCGACGTAGGGCCGTTCCCAGGCGTGATGAGTAAGCGGATACAAGAACGAGACGGGCCGGACGAGGTGAGGGGCCAGCGTCGACAGCAGCAACTCCCGTTCGTGCAGCGCCTCCCGAACCAAGCCGAAATCGAGCATCTCGAGGTATCGCAGCCCGCCGTGGATCAGCTTGCTCGAGCGGCTCGATGTGCCGCTGGCCCAGTCCCGAGCCTCCACGATTCCGGTCGATAGTCCGCGGGTCACCGCGTCGAGGGCCGCCCCGGCGCCGACCACCCCGCCGCCGACCACGAGAACATCGACTTCGGTCTGGGCGAGCGCGTGGAGCGCCTCAGACCGCGCCGCCGCGGACAGCGGTGCGCTCAACATCGGACTGCGCTCGGGGTGCTCCGAGCGACGCGCCGGGCCCGGCGCCCCGCCTCGCAACCGGTCATGAGCGCTCCACCCAATCCAGTGTCCGCGTCACGGCTTTGCGCCAACCGGCATATCCCCGTTCGCGGTCCTGCTCCGTTGCTTGAGGGAGCCATCTGCGCGACTCGTGCCAGTTCGCTCGCAGCTCGTCCGTCGAGGCCCAGAAGCCGACGGCGAGCCCCGCCGCGTATGCGGCCCCGAGCGCGGTCGTCTCGGCCACCACCGGCCGGCTCACCGGAACTCCGAGGACATCGGCCTGGATCTGCATGCACAGCTCGTTGGCGGTCACGCCGCCGTCGACCTTGAGCACTTCGAGGGTCACTCCCGAGTCTTGCTCCATGGCCTCGGCGACGTCCCGGCTCTGGTAGCAGATCGCTTCCAACGTTGCCCGGGCCAGGTGCGCGTTGGTGTTGAACCGGGACAGTCCGACGATGGCGCCGCGGGCATCGCTGCGCCAATACGGTGCGAACAGGCCCGAGAACGCGGGCACGAAGTACATGCCCCCGTTGTCGTCGACCTGGCGGGCGAGTTCCTCGACGTCAGCCGCGCCGGCGATGATCCCGAGCTGGTCGCGCAGCCACTGCACGGCCGATCCGGTGACGGCGATCGAGCCTTCTAGGGCGTAGGCGGGGGACTCCGCGTCGAACTGGTAGCACACGGTCGTCAGCAGCCCATGCTTACTCCGGACCAAATCAGGGCCGGTGTTCAGCAGCAGGAAATTGCCCGTGCCATAGGTGTTCTTCGCCTCACCGGGCGCGAAACAGACCTGGCCGGCCATCGCCGCATGCTGATCGCCGAGCGCCCCGGTTGGGCGGACACCGCCCAGCAGATGCGGCTGTTCGATCTCGCCGTATCCAGCCGAATCCCCCGATGGGCGGATGTCGGGGAGCATCGCCCGCGGGATGTCGAAGAAGCTGAGTAGCTCGTCGTCCCAGTCAAGGGTCTCGAGATCCATGAGCATTGTCCGGCTGGCGTTGGTCACGTCGGTCACGTGCACACCCCCGCGGGGGCCGCCCGTGAGATTCCAGAGCAACCAGCTGTCGATCGTTCCGGCGATCGCGTCTCCGCGTTCGGCGTCAGCGCGGACCCCGTCGACCTCACGCAGAATCCAGGCCAGCTTGCCGCCGGCGAAGTACGTAGCAGGTGGCAGCCCAGTGCGGTGGCGAATGACGTCACCTCGTCCGTCGACATCCAGCTCATGGACTAACTGTGCGGTTCGCGTGTCCTGCCAGACGATGGCGTTGCCGTACGGGCGGCCGGTACGCCGATTCCAGACAACTGTCGTCTCGCGTTGATTGGTAATACCGAGTGCGGCGAGGTCGTCGGGGTCGAGCCGGTGCGTGCTCAGGACCGTTTGTGCGACCGCGGTGGTGCGCTCCCAGATTTCGATCGGGTTGTGCTCGACCCAACCGGCCCGCGGCAAGATCTGCTGATGTTCGAGCTGGTGCTTAGCGATCTCGTTCCCGTCGTGGTCGAACACCATGAATCGCGTGCTGGTCGTGCCCTGATCTATGGCAGCCACGAAGTCCCGCATCTGGCCTCCCTCGCCCGGCCGCGCGGCCGGCACACCCGGAGGCTAACGAAGCGTGTTCCCAATCCGCGATGATCTTGCACCTGGCGTCGCGGGGCGAGAACAAGTCCTAGCTCATCCTCGCTCAGCGTGGCCCGCGGCGGCCAAGGAAGGGCCTCCGCCCACGAACGCTCCGCCCTCAAACGGCTCTACTCTCATCCCGGACGGCAAAGGGGTCAAGGGTGCAGGTTTGGCGAAAATGGACGTCTAGTACCGTTACCGGCCCAACCACCACGTTTGGGCCGGAACTCCAACTGCCACCTGGTGGCCGGGGCGGTCGGCTACCCGCGCACCTTCGCGCTGCCGGTCACGCTGGCGGCAATCGAGGCCAGGTGGTTCAGCCGCACCAGCTCGGCCGGCCGCCAGCGCAAAGCCGGGCGGCCGACCAGCAGCGCGTCGTCCCGGAGCGGCGCGACGGCAAGCTCCGTGCCGATTCGGGCCCAGTTCGGCGGGGCCCACCGCTCGTCGGGCTCCAGGGACCGAGCCGGACGCGGTGGCCACCACGGAACGAGTAGCTCGGTGATCTCCGGCGCGGCCGCACTTGCGGCCCGGACCGGTGCTTGTCCGCGAACGGGAGGCCCCAGCACCAACGACCAGCCCGCACGGAAGATCTTGGTCGCGCCGTCAGCGAGCAATGGCCAGGACTGCTCGGGATGGTTACCGATCGCGTCCAGCAGCGCCAGTTCCCGGTGGGCGTCCAACTGACCGGCGTACGGCCGAATGGATTCCACCTGCACGCCCGGCACGGTCACGGCGGCGGACACAAGACTGTCCGCCAGCCGGTCGGTCGGGAGCTCGATCACGATGTCATCGGTTGCGCGGCCCGCTGCTCGCTCGACGACGTCCACGCTCAGGATGTCGGCCCCGACCTGCCCAAGTGCCGTCGCAACCGCCCCGAGCGCGCCAGGGCGATCAGGCAGCATCACGCGGAGCAGATACGTCACAGCCGCCATTGTCACGAATGACGGTTTCGAGGACGTTACTTTTACGTGATGTTGATGATGGTCGCGAGGCTTGGTGTCCCCGCGGCATCGAGGGCGAACAGATAGTAATTTCCTGGGATTGCGACGCCGTCGTCGGCCGGGATGGCAAGGGTATAGGTATTGCCGCTCTGCGCAGTGACGGCGAGAGGAACGCGGCGCTGATCCGTGTCGACGCTGTGGGTGGAGGAACCGATTCGGACGAGCGCAAACTTGGAGACAGCCGAGCCGGTCGTGACCGTAATGGCCGCGCCGGTTGCCGCGGAGGACGGCGAAGCCGTAATCGTGGGCCGGGTCCGCAGAGTGCCGTCGGAATTCAACAGATACGGCGGCGTAAAGACTTGACCGTCAGGATGGTTGGCTGTACATCCATCACCGCAAAGGCCCCCGCCGCCGGAGAACACCCGCCGTCCCTGAGTAGAACACCGACGCTGTGGTAGTTACGCGGGCTGGTTTCGGGAGCCATGGCAGTGAACTGGCCGGTCGCCGGACTCCAAAGCTCGGGGCTGCGGACGCCGGCCGTGTCGGTGTAGGCCTGCGGGTGCTGCTGACCGCCGAAGGTCAGTACCGTGCCGTCCGGGAGTACCACGCTGTTGCTGAATGCGCGGGCGTACGCCATGTTACCTGTGCGGGCGACGGAGACCGGCTGTCCAACACCGGCGGTGATGTCAATTGTGTACGCCCGAAGAGTTGCCTGGGTATTGACCACGGAGCCGGCATCTTGGTAGGCGATGGCGCCGCCAAGTGTCAAGATCTTGCCGATGTCGTACATAACGGCGTTGCCGTTCATCGCATCTTGGCTGTCGGACCGATTGCCGGCACTGGTGATGGAACCGCTGCCTGTTGTAGTAATCCAGTTCATCTGCTTACTAGGTCCAGCGTGAAAAACCGACCGCCGGAAACACCGAACAACCACGGGTGGTTGTCGGCGCGGTAGACGCCCCCGGGGTCCGCCGTCAGGATGTTGGACGCGACGACGCCGGACAAAGACCTCCAGGACCCGCCCGTACCGCTCGGCGTAAACAATTCTCCGTTCTTGCCGCCGACATGGTCGCGCCATGAACCACCAAGTGTGAGCGCCTGACCGGTGGAAAGCACCGCAGTGCTGTTATAGGCTCGAGGAATATTCATGAGCGGCCCGACCGATCCAAGTATTACTCACCGGGTTATAAATTGTCGTAGCCCGGTCGCCGCTGCCGCCATTGATGATTACTCGCCCGTCGGCGAGCACAGCCAGGCCTGTGCAAAACATCTGATGATGGGTATTGACGTCAGACGGACCGGTCACGATGCCCGTGTTCAAATCCAGAATCGCTACTTTGGTAATAGTGTCCGAGACAGTGGTGAAGTTCATATCGTCGACAGCAGAGAAGACGAGCAGCTTGTTGTTTGGCAGGCTGACGGCGCTTACCGGCACCAGCGGGAAGCCGATCATAGGTCCCCAAATTCCTCCAGCCGCTGCACTCGGGGCCACGCCGTGGAGATTGATCTCCGCGGCCGATGACCACTGCCCACGGTTGCCGGATTCGCTGAGCGCGGTCAGGCGCACATATCGTGCTGTCACACCCGCGAAGGTGGCGTACTTCATGCTCTGGTCGTTGGCCCAAGTGCCAGTCGCAACTGCCGAACCCCAACTCGTCCCGTCGGTGCTCACGGAGATCGAGTAGCGGCCGATCGTGCCGTTCAAAGTGGAATCTTGGCGCGGCAAATACGATAGCCCGGTAACCGTCTTGTTGGCGTGCATGTCGATCGTGATGCTGTGTGGCAGCGGCGGGTAGTTTCCCGTGTACGCCGTATGCCAGATAGTCGTAGCGTTACCGTCGAGTACGTTGGCCGGCAAGTAGGTAGGGGCCTGACTGTCCGCCGTCGCGGTCCAACCCGCACGCGGCAATTCCGGTCCCATCGCCGGGTCCCCGCGCAGGCCGACCTCGGCCGCTGATGTATACGGGCCGCGGTTTCCTGCTTCAGTGAGAGCGGTGAGCCGTACGAACCGGACAACGACGCTCCGGAAATTAATACTCTTTCGCGTCGAGTCGTCTGCCCAGGTACCGCTGGCGACTGGCATTCCCCAGCTCTGCCCGTCGACGCTCACCGAGACTGAATATTGGCCAATCCGCCCATTCTTATATACATCTTGGCGTGGCAGATAGGTGAGGCCGGATACGCTCCGTAGGGCGTGCATGTCTATGGTGAGGCTATGCGGAAGCGGCGTCACGGTCGGCGTGTAATACGAATGCCAGATAGTGCTTGAGTTGCCATCGATGGCGTTGCTAGCTGGGTATGGGCCAGCCTGGTCGCTGGCCGTGGCGGTCCAGCCGGTCTTTGGAATTTCTGGCGATAACGGCGTAAATGACGCGACCGTCGACGGCATGAGCATGCTCATATGGCCTCCGTCGGCGTCATGTGACGAGTGATTAGTTGCGGCGATCGCCGCCGTAATTGCTAAGAACAGCAGGGTGATGCCTGCGGAGAATCGTGGATATGGGGATCTCATAGCGCTCATCGCACTCTCCCGCCAATTGCCAGCTGCGGAATCGAGGATTGTGCCTTGACTGATTGCATCGGCCCGGTGGCAGGCGCGACAAGACGGCTTGCGGAACGCCGCGGGCGCGCGCGGCACCGGCGAACGGCGAGATCTGGCACGACGTGAACCCCCCTAGACCGGCCACATCGTAGCCTCAGGAAAGGTGGCGTTTGCCCCGGGGAGGTCGTTACCCGTCGAGAGTCACCAAACCGACCGCCGGCTCTGGAATTCCCCGGCGTATGGCACGTTCGCCGCCTAGACTTCCAAGCCGTGCCTGACCACACCGTAGACTCCTCGACCACGCGAATCAGCCGCGCCGAGGTCGCCCATCTCGCCCGATTGGCCCGATTGGCAGTGACCGAGCAGGAACTGGACGTTTTCGCCGGACAACTCGACGTGATCCTGGGATCCGTAGCCCGCGTCGGTGAGGTTGCGGCCGCCGACATCGAGCCGACAACGCACGCGGTACCGCTGCGCAACGTGTTGCGACCTGATGAAGTGGGTCCGTGCCTTGACCGATCGATCGTCCTCGCCCAGGCCCCCGCGGTCGAGGACAACCGCTTTCGCGTTCCGCGCATTTTGGACGACGAGCAATGAGCGAGCTGACCCGTCTGAGCGCGGCGGAAATCGCGGGCGCGATTGCCGCGGGCGAAGTCTCGGCAGAGGAGGTCACGCGGGCTCATCTCGACCGGATCGAGCAGGTCGATGGCGTGGTGCGCGCTTTCCTGCATGTCGATACCGACGGGGCCCTGGATGCTGCCCGTCGGGTCGACGCGGATCGCGCGGCTGGCCACGATCTCGGTCCGCTGGCCGGAGTACCGCTCGCCATGAAGGACGTCGTGGTGACCCAGGGTCTGCCGACGACGGCCGGCTCGAAGATCCTCGAAGGCTGGATACCTCCGTACGACGCGACCATCACCCGCAAGATCAAGGACGCCGGGATCGTGATGCTCGGCAAGACGAATATGGACGAGTTCGCCATGGGCTCATCCACGGAGAATTCTGCGTTCCACCCGACCCACAACCCCTGGGACCTGGGTCGCATCCCCGGCGGATCATCGGGCGGCTCGAGCGCGGCGGTGTCAGCCTTCGAGGCGCCGCTCGGCATCGGAACAGATACCGGAGGGTCGATCCGGCAGCCCGCCGCCGTCACCGGCATTGTCGGGCACAAGCCGACGTACGGCGGTGTGTCGAGATACGGATTGATCGCGTTCTCGTCCTCACTCGACCAGGCCGGACCGTTCGGCCGGACCGTGCTCGACGCTGCGTTGCTGCACGAGGTGATGGGCGGCCACGATCCGTGTGATTCGACCTCGATCCCACAGCGCGTGCCGCCCGTCGCCGCGGCAGCACGCGACGGGGCCCGGGCTGACCTCACCGGAGTACGGGTCGCGGTGGTACAAGAACTCGGCGGTGAGGGCTACCAACCGGGTGTCTTGGCCGCTTTCCAGCAGGCCGTCTCGACGTTGCGCGGCCTGGGCGCGACGGTCCTGGAGGTGTCCTGCCCGCACTTCGACTATGCGCTGGCCGCCTACTACCTGATCGCGCCCAGCGAATGCTCGTCGAACCTGGCTCGATTCGACGGGGTTCGGTACGGGCTACGGGTCGGAGACGACGGCGTCCGCTCGCTGGAAGAGGTCATGTCGCTGACCCGCGAGGCGGGGTTCGGGCCCGAGGTGAAGCGCCGGATCATGATCGGGACCTACGCGCTGTCGTCCGGGTACTACGACGCCTATTACGGACAGGCGCAGAAGGTCCGGACCCTGATCTCCCGGGACTTCGCGGCGGCATTCGAGCAGGCCGACGTGCTGGTCTCGCCGTCGTCACCCTTCGTCGCGTTCGGCATCGGGGAGCGCGTCGACGATCCAATGGCGATGTACGTGAACGATCTGTGCACGCTCCCGGCATCGCTCGCCGGAACGCCGGCCATCTCCGTCCCGTGTGGCCTGTCCGAGGGTCTGCCGGTCGGGCTGCAGGTGATGGCGCCGGCGCTAGCCGACGACTGGTGCTACCGCGTGGCGGCGGCGTTCGAGGCCGCGTACGTCGGCACGAACGGTCCGCTGCGCGCGCCCGAGCTGATCGGAGGGGCGGCGTGACCGTCACGGTCGAGGACGTGGTGGCCCGGTACGAGCCGGTCATTGGCCTGGAAACGCACGTGGAGCTGTCAACCGCGTCGAAGATGTTCTGCTCGTGCGCGACCACGTTCGGCGCCGAGCCGAACACCCAGATCTGCCCTGTGTGCCTCGGCCTGCCCGGTTCGTTGCCGGTAGCCAACGCGGCCGCGATCGAGTCGACCATCCGCATCGGCTTGGCCCTGAATTGCTCGATCGCCACGTGGTGCCGGTTCGCCCGGAAGAACTACTTCTACCCGGACATGCCGAAGAATTTCCAGATCTCGCAGTACGACGAGCCGCTTTGCGTCGACGGCTACCTCGACGTCGAGGTGTCTGGCCGAAGCTACCGGATCGGTATCGAGCGAGTGCACCTCGAGGAGGACACCGGCAAGAACACCCACGTCGGTCAGAGCGGCCGGATTCACGGTGCCGATTACTCGCTCGTCGACTACAACCGAGCCGGCATTCCGCTGGTCGAGATCGTCACCAAGCCAGTGCCCGACACCGGGGCGGCCGCACCGGAGGTAGCAAGAGGCTATGTCACCGAGTTGCGCGACATCCTGCGCACGCTCGGCGTGAGCGACGTGCGCATGGAGCAGGGCTCGTTACGGTGCGATGTCAATACCTCCCTCAATGCTCCGGGTGAGCCCTGGGGCATCCGCACCGAGACGAAGAACGTGAACTCGCTCCGGAGCGTGGAGCGGGCGGTGCGCTCGGAGATGATCAGGCAGGCAGCCGTCTTGGACGCTGGGCAACGGGTCGTGCAAGAGACTCGGCATTTTTTGGAGACGACCGGCGATACTCGCCCTGGCCGCAGCAAAGAGGAGGCAACCGACTACCGGTACTTCCCGGAGCCCGACCTCGTTCCGCTCGCGCCAGACCCGAGCTGGGTGGAGCGGTTGCGTGCCGAGCTCCCGGAACTGCCTGCAGTTCATCGCGCCCGCATCCGGAACCGCCTCGGAGTGAGTGCCGAGGATATGCAGCAAATGGCCAATGCCGGGGTCGTAGACCTGGTGGCAGCGACCGTCGAGGCCGGATCGCCGGTAACCGAGGCACGGAACTGGTGGCTCGGCTATCTCGCCCAGAAGGCCAACGAACGCGACATCGAACCAGCTGATCTGCCGATCACGCCGGCTCAGGTCGCGCGCATCGTCGAACTGGTCGGTGCAGGGACATTGTCGGTCGGGCTTGCCCGCCAAGCCGTCGACGGTGCGCTGGATACCGGCGAGGACGTCGACGCAGTCGTCGCCGCCAAGGGGCTGCGCATCGTCTCCGATGCGAACGCGCTCGCCGTCGCGGCCGACGAGGCGATCGCCGCCAATCCGGACATTGCCGCGAAGGTGCGTTCCGGGAAGGTGGCCGCGGTTGGCCCGCTCGTGGGCGCGGTGATGAAGGCAACGCGAGGTCAGGCGGACGCTGCGGCCGTGCGCGAGCTGCTGCTCGAGCGGCTTGGCGCTGGCTCCGCGGGCGATACGTAAGACCGCGCGTGATCGATTGTGGCTGACCGGAGCCGCGGATTCCGGGACGCGATCGTCCGCGGGTGCGCGTTGCTGGCGGCGTCGGTGGCGCTGGCGACGACTGGCGCTGCCGGTGCGGCACCGGTGGCGGGGACAGCAGGCCGGCCCGTGTTTCGGTTCGCCGACAGCCGGATCGACGAAGCGAGCGGCATCGGGGTGGGCATCGCGTCGCCCGGTGTGGTGTACGTGCAAAACGACAGCGGCGACGCCGCCCGGTTCTTCGCGGTCGATGCGTCAACCGGCGCGACGCTCGCCGTTTATTCGGTACCGGGTGCCCAGAACGTCGACTGGGAGGATCTGGCCGTCGCGCGGGACGCCCGCGGCGTGCCGAGTGTGTGGCTTGCGGACATCGGTGACAACGACGCTGCGCGCCAAGAGGTCCGGATCTACCGCGTGGACGAACCAGTCGTCGACCGCGCTCGCGCCGGTCTCCAGCTCGCGACGGCCGAACCATCGGTCTGGCGACTCCGCTACCCCGGCGGGCCGGCGGACGCCGAGGCATTAGCGGTCGCTCCGGGCGGAGCCGGCTACGTGGTGACGAAATCGTTCTTCGGCGAGTCGGCGGTCTACGCCGTCCCGGCGACGGCCGATCCGACGCGAGTGCAGACGTTGCGCCAAGTCGCCGAGATCCGGTTTTCGATGACCGGCACGCCCGGTGGACCGTCGGCAATCGGCCAGCTCACAGCCACTGGCGCTGCCATGTCGGCGGACGGGCACGTGCTGGCCGTACGCACGTACTCCGACGCCTACCTGTGGCCCGTGTCCAGTGGCGACATCGCGGCGACGCTTCATGGCTCGCCGGTGCGCCTCGCGCTGCCCGAGCAACGGCTCGGCGAGGGCGTGGCCGTGCAGGGCTCGGCGCTTCTGGTGGACTCAGAAGGTGCCGGGTCGACGGTGTACGCCGTGCCGATGCCTCCTCTGCCGACTCGGTCCGGCACCCCGGCACCGACGACGGCCGCCAGCGAACCGGACGCAGTCCGAACGGATGCGACCGGCACGGTCACCCAACGGTCGACAACGGCGGGGACGGCCCGGTGGCTTTGGTTCGGCCTCGGTGCCCTCGTGCTTGCTGGTGCCGGGCTCGCCGTCTCGCTTCGCCGGCGGAGCCGGTGACTTAGACCTGTGAGGAGCCGCCGGCGGACGGCCTGATGCGCAGCACCCGCTCATCAGCCGGTACCGGATGACCGTGGCCGTCCCGGTTCGCCGTCGTGAGCCACAAAGCGCCATCCGGAGCGGCGACCACGGTGAGCAACCGCCCGTACCGACCCTCGAGCACCGTGCTGAAGCTGCCGATCGACGAGGACCCCGCACGGGTGGTCACGGCTGCGGTTAGCAGAGCGGTCGCGTCACGGGAGGTGACGAACAGCTGCGGTCCGATCCCGGCGCAGCCGCCGACGCCGGTCCGGCCGTCGGGCAGCCGCGCATCCGGCGCGCGTGCGCCGGCCGCTTGCGAGGGGTAGCCATAGTCGGCGCCGGCGTGCAGGACGTTGACCTCGGTCGCGGAATTGTTCGGTCCGGGCTCGACCTCGACCACCTCACCAGCAGCGTCCAGGCATAACCCATCCACAACCTGATGACCTCGGGTGAATATCGGCGATGTCGGGTCGGGATTTCCCGGCGCTGGTCGGCCTATTGCGGTGACCCGGAGGACCTTGCCGGCCAGACTTGTCGCATTCTCGGCGAGTGCCGGTTGACCGGCGTCACCGGTGCCGACGTACAGCATCCCGGTCTCGTCGAACACCAGCCGCCCGGTGTTGTCCGTCGCCCCTTTGGGGATGCCGGTCAACACGGGCGTAAGTGGCCCGGTCAGGGTGAACGAGACGACTCGATTGTCCGTACCCGTAGTCAGGTAGGCATATATGAGGCCGTCTTCGAGGTAGCTGGGTGACAACGCGAGGTCGAGGAGGCCGCCGTCACCACTCGCGTCGATGCCGGTGAGGGTGCGGATCGTCTTCACCGGCTGACCGGGCTGTGGCTGTACCTGAACGATCCGTCCGGTGGTTCGCTCGCCGACAAGTGCCGTGCCGTCAGGCAGGAGCGCGAGCCCGGTCGGCGCCGTGAGTTTCGTCGCGACAACCGCTGGATCCGGTCCGGAGGACGACGATCCGGGCGCGCCTGGTGGCTGACCGGGCGCGCTTGGATTCGTAGACGGCGCGCCGGGGGAGGGCACCGTCGTGTTGGGGCCGCCCTCGCCGCTGAAATCCGGTTTGGGCACCCACGTCGGCGGGGCTTGGGCGCCGGCACCGGTACTGCACGCGGCGAGAAGGCCACCGGCGAGCAGCAGGCCGATCGTCCGCACTCGCAGCGAACCGGTGAAACGCATCCGATCAGTCTGCCTGGCCTTGCTGTGCGGCGTCTGGGCCAGACCGAGCGACACTAGGGTCTCGACGGTGAGGACAATCTGCCTACCCGATGATCAGGCGAAGCAACTGGTCGGCTCGACACCTGACGTGAACGTCGTCGTCTGGGACGGCGCCGGCGAACCGCCGGCAGGCATCGACCAGGTCGAGTTCCTCGTCGGTGCGTACGGCGGAGCGACGATGTCCCCGGAGGCCTTGGCCCGCATGCCGCGGCTCTCGGTGATTCAGCTGTTGTCGGCCGGCGTCGAACCGTGGCTACCGGCGGTTCCTCCCGGCGTTGTGCTGTGCAACGGCCGCGGCATTCACGGCGGCCCAACCGCCGAGCTGGCGATTGCCGGACTGCTTGCCGTGTTGCGCGAGCTGCCCCGTTTCGTCGAGCAGCAGCGGGATCGGGTTTGGCGGGTGAGCGAAGGGCACAGCCTTGACGGCCTGCGCGTTCTGGTGCTCGGCGCGGGCGACATAGGTCAGCGCGTCGCTGCTGTCGTCGGTCTCATGGAGGCGGAAGCCACGTTGGTGGCACGCCATCAGCGCCCCGGCGTCGAATCGATGGCGGCTCTGCCGGGGCTCTTGGCTGAGCACGATGTCGTCGTCGTCGCGCTGCCGCTCACGCCGGAGACGGAAGGGCTGATCGACGCCGTGTTTCTGGCCGCGATGCGTGACGACGCGGTGCTGGTCAACGTTGCCCGGGGCAAGATCGTCCACACCACGGCCCTGGTCGCCGAACTGCAGGCCCAGCGGCTGCGCGCGTTTCTCGACGTGACCGAGCCGGAACCGCTCCCGGTCGATCATCCGCTGTGGACCGCTCCCGGCGTGCTCATTACCCCTCATGTCGGAGGTGGGACGCCCGGCTGGGCCAATCGGGCCTATCGCCTGGTCCGGGAACAGGTGGGCCGATTCGTAGCCGGTGAGCCGCTGCGCAACGTCGTCATCGACGGCTACTGATCCGGTGACACGAGCCCGCGGTCAGCGGCGGCGGCGTGCGGGTGCGTACTTCGGCGTGGCCTGCGGCAGTTCCGGCAGTCGGCCGCCACTCGCGGCGGCAACCGTAGCGAGGTCCCTGATGCGCACGCAGGGCAACCGCACGGCTCCCTGGTCGGTCACGGCATAGACGTTCCGACCGGTCACCGAGATGCCGCGCACGGTATCCCAGCGCAGGCGCCGGGAGCCGAACAGCGCGCGCACCGTTATTCCGTCCCCATCGACAATGGTGGCCGTGCGGGCGATGAACCCGATCGCCAGGATCGGGATGACGTACGCGACGAGAAAGACCGGGTGCTGCACCAGCGCGGTCACGGCTAGAGCCAGGAACAGCACCGCGAGGTACGCCGGGCGCGGCAACCGAAATACTGCGCGGCCCGATGGGACAGTCACGAAATCAACCCTACGACGTAGGGTTCACGGCGTGAGTACCGAGCAGTCGGCCGACGCAATCTCGGCCGGAACGCCACGCCAGCATCGCAAGCCGCACAGCAGCATCGTCACCGATGGCATCGAGCGCGCAGGCGCGCGCGGCATGCTGCGCGCGGTTGGCATGGGGGACGACGACTGGCGCAAGCCGCAAATCGGCGTGGCGTCGTCCTGGAACGAGATCACGCCGTGCAATCTGTCCCTCGCGCGGCTGGCCAAGGGGGCCAAGGTCGGGGTGCGCGGTGCCGACGGTTTTCCGCTTGAATTCGGCACGATCTCAGTCTCAGACGGCATCTCGATGGGTCACGACGGCATGCACTACTCGCTGGTCTCCCGCGAGGTCATCGCCGATTCCGTCGAAACGGTCTTCCACGCCGAGCAGCTAGACGGCGCCGTGCTTCTCGCCGGATGTGACAAGTCGCTGCCCGGAATGCTGATGGCCGCGGCGCGACTCGACGTCGCCGCCGTCTTCCTCTACGCCGGCTCGACGTTGCCCGGCCGCCTCGGAGACCGTGATGTAACGATCATCGACGCGTTCGAGGCAGTAGGTGCGTGCCTCGCTGGAAAGATCACGACGGACGAGGTGGCCGCGATCGAACGGGCAGTCTGCCCGGGTGAGGGTGCCTGCGGCGGCATGTACACCGCCAACACGATGGCGTCTGCGGCTGAGGCGTTGGGCATGTCGTTACCCGGATCCGCGGCGCCGCCGGCGCCGGACTCCCGCCGTGATGCGTACGCGGAGCGATCGGGCGAGGCGGCGGTACGTCTCGTCGATGCCGGCGTAACGGCGCGCTCGATCATGACCAAGGAAGCCTTCGAGAACGCCATCACGGTTGTCATGGCGCTCGCGGGATCGACAAATGCCGTGCTGCACCTGATGGCCATCGCCCACGAGGCCAAAGTCGAGCTCGACCTCGATGACTTCAACCGGATCAGCGACCGAGTGCCTCACCTGGCCGACGTCAAGCCGTTCGGCCGTTATGTGATGACGGACATCGACAGCATCGGCGGCGTGCCGGTCGTCATGAAGGCACTGCTCGACGCGGGCCTGCTGCACGGCGACGTACTGACGGTAACCGGACGAACCATGGCCGAAAACCTCAAGGACATCGCCCCGCCCGATCCGGATGGAAAGATCATCCACGCGATGTCCGACCCGCTACACCGGACCGGCGGGTTGTCCATCCTGCGCGGCTCGCTGGCCCCCGAAGGCGCGGTCGTGAAGAGCGCTGGGTTCGACTCCGAAACCTGGGCTGGCCCGGCTCGCGTCTTCGACGGCGAGCAGAGCGCGATGGACGCGGTTGTCGCTGGAACCTTGCGCCATGGCGATGTTGTCGTCATCCGCTGGGAGGGCCCCAAGGGCGGTCCGGGTATGCGGGAGATGCTCGCGGTAACTGGCGCGATAAAGGGCGCTGGGCTGGGGAAGGACGTGCTGCTGCTCACCGATGGGCGATTCTCCGGTGGCACAACGGGCCTGTCCATCGGTCACGTGG
Organism: uncultured Actinomycetota bacterium; assembly: GCA_963809815.1. Lineage (GTDB taxonomy): Bacteria > Actinomycetota > Actinomycetes > Mycobacteriales > Jatrophihabitantaceae > CAVVJA01. The sequence goes on along the minus strand of CAWELM010000006.1, from coordinate 16,236 downwards.
CGCCCGAGGCAGCGGTGGCCGGCCCGATCGCGCTGGTCCAGGACGGTGACGTCATCCGGTTGGATATGGCTGCCCGCACGTTGGATCTCGACGTCGACGCCGCTGAGCTGGAACGCCGCCGAGCCGCGTGGAAGCCGTTGCCGCCCCGCTTCGACTACGGAGTGCTCGGAAAGTACGCCCGGCTCGTCGGTTCGGCCGCACACGGCGCCGTGTGTGGGTAGTCAGGCTGCCCTTCGCTCATACCCTCCACTGGCTACGTAATCCTGCCGGTGCCTTGGTGCCAGCCGGCGCTGCCCGCATCGCCCTTATTCGGGCGCGGACTTCGTATTTTCTCGGTCATGTTCTGGTGTCGCGCTAGCGACTACAAGTCCAAGACCAGCTATTGCAAGAACCGAGCCCGGTTGATCCCACTCGCTCGTCCCGTGTAACCTCCACTTCGTGCGGCAGCTCGTACTTATCGAAAAGCGCGTCGATTGAGGTTCCGGCCTCTACCGACGCGCTAGCCCTTCGTGCACCAGCACGAGGGGTTTTTTGTTGCACGTCCGAGCAGTCCGAGTTCCACCCGCATGAACGGAACGGCGAGCACCACGAGAAAGAAGGACATGATGGCCGCACCGAGCAGCGCTCAGCCCGGCGCCACCCTGACCGGCGCTCAAGCGCTCGTCCGGTCCCTCGAGGAAGTCGGGGCGACCGTCGTGTTCGGAATCCCCGGGGGAGCGATCCTCCCCGCGTACGACCCCCTCTATGACTCCACGAGGGTTCGCCACATCCTGGTCCGTCACGAACAGGGCGCAGGGCACGCGGCGGAGGGGTACGCGCAGGCAACCGGCAAGGTCGGTGTCTGCATGGCGACGTCCGGGCCTGGGGCGACCAACCTCGTCACGCCAATCGCCGACGCCTACATGGACTCGGTCCCGATGGTGGCCATCACCGGACAAGTGGGGCGGGCCTTCATCGGCACGGACGCGTTCCAAGAGGCGGACATCTCCGGTATCACGCTGCCGATCACGAAGCACAACTTCCTCGTGCAATCCGCAGCCGAAGTGCCACAGGCGATCGCCGAAGCGTTCCATCTGGCTGGCACCGGCCGACCCGGGCCGGTGCTGGTCGACCTGCCGAAGGATGTGCTCCAAGAGCGAGCACCGTTTGTCTGGCCACCCAAGATGGATCTGCCCGGATATCGGCCGGTAATCCGTCCGCACGGCAAGCAGGTACGCGAGGCAGCCCGGCTGATCGCGGAGGCCAAGCGGCCGGTCCTCTACATAGGCGGTGGCGCGATCAAGGCCCACGCCACTGACGAGCTGCGCCAGCTCGCCGAGCTCACCGGAATTCCAGTCGTGACCACGCTGATGGCTCGTGGCGCGTTCCCGGACAGCCATCGCCAGCATTTGGGCATGCCCGGCATGCATGGCAGCGTCACCGCCGTAACGTCGCTACAGAAGTCCGATCTTCTGATTGCACTCGGGACCCGGTTCGACGACCGGGTCACGGGCCGGCTCGAGACTTTCGCCCCGCAGGCGCTGGTGATTCACGCCGACATCGATCCGGCCGAGATCGGCAAGAACCGCGCCGCCGATGTGCCGATCGTTGGCGACGTCCGCGAGGTGATCGCCGAGCTCATCCCGGCCGTGCAGGCGGAATTCGCCGCGGGTCGACGCGCTGACCTCGCGGGCTGGTGGGCATTGCTCGACCAGTGGCGCAAGACGTATCCGCTTGGCTACGACGACCCCGCCGACGGGAGCCTCTCTCCGCAGTACGTGATCGAGCGCATCGGCCAGCTGGGCGGACCGGACGCGATCTACGTTGCCGGCGTTGGGCAACATCAGATGTGGGCGTCGCAGTTCATCTCGTACGAGAAGCCCGCCAAGTGGCTGAACTCGGGCGGCGCCGGAACGATGGGATATGCGGTGCCGGCGGCGATGGGCGCAAAGGTCGGCTGTCCGGACACACTCGTATGGACCATCGATGGTGACGGGTGCTTCCAGATGACGAACCAGGAGCTGGCGACCTGCGCCATCGAAGGAATCCCGATCAAGGTTGCCGTGATCAACAACGGCAACTTGGGCATGGTTCGGCAGTGGCAGACCCTCTTCTATGAGGAGCGGTACTCCAATACCGATCTCGGCACGCATCGGCCGGCTCCCGCCGCAGAGACCAGCAAGGTCAAGCACCCGGTTCCGGACTTCGTTCGATTGGCCGAAGCGTTGGGGTGCGTCGGTATGCGGTGCGAGACCAAGGCCGAGGTCGACGCGACCATCGAAAAGGCGATGTCTATTGATGATCAGCCGGTCGTCGTCGACTTCACGGTTGGCAAAGACGCGATGGTCTGGCCAATGGTCGCAGCGGGCACGAGCAATGACGACATCATCGCGGTCCGCGGCATCCGTCCAGTCTTCGACAGCGAGGGATGAGCGATGACCAGGCACACCCTGTCCGTTCTCGTCGAGAACAAGCCGGGCGTACTCGCCCGCGTGGCGGGACTGTTCAGCCGGCGTGGATTCAACATTGAGTCGCTCGCCGTCGGCCCGACCGAGCATCCGGAGCTGTCGCGCATGACGATCGTCGTCGGCGTCGAGGGCAGCGCCCTCGAGCAGGTGACGAAGCAGCTGAACAAGCTCGTCAATGTGCTGAAGATCGTCGAGCTCGAGGAGAACCAGGCGGTGCAGCGCGAGCTGCTCCTCGTGAAAGTGCGTGCTGACGAGCACACCCGCCACGGGGTCATCGAGACCGCCGAGCTGTTCCATGCGAAGGTAGTCGATGTGGGTCCGGAGGCGCTCAGCATCGAGGTCACCGGCCCGCCACCGAAGCTCGAGGCCATGCTCAAGATGCTGGAGCCGTACGGCATTCGCGAAATGGTGCAGTCCGGCATGGTCGCTCTCGGCCGTGGTCCACGGTCAATGACTCAAGCCGCGCTCCGCTCGGTCGAGCGAAGTGCCTAGGGACACTAGTGTCCTTCGCGGGGTATTAGCCGCAGCTTCGTCCATCTACGAAAGGGAATAGTCGGCTCATGGCCATTTCGATCTACTACGACGACGACGCCGACCTGTCGATCGTCCAGGGCCGCAAGGTGGCGGTGCTCGGTTACGGCAGCCAGGGTCACGCGCACGCACTGAGCTTGCGCGATTCCGGCGTCGATGTACGGGTGGGGCTGCCGGAAGGCTCGAAGAGCCGCGCCAAAGCCGAGGACGAGGGACTGCGCGTAGTCACTCCGGCGGAGGCATCACGCGAAGCCGACCTGATCATGGTGCTCGCGCCTGATCCGGCCCAGCGCAAGCTCTACTCCGAGTCGATCGAGCCGCATCTTGACGACGGCGACGCCCTTTTCTTCGGGCACGGATTCAACATCCGCTTTGGCTACATCAAGCCACCGGGCAACGTCGATGTGGCCATGGTCGCCCCCAAGGGTCCAGGCCACCTGGTACGACGCCAGTTCGTCGACGGCAAGGGCGTACCCGTGCTGGTCGCGGTCGAGCAAGACGCATCGGGTCAGGCCTTCGAGCTGGCCCTTTCCTACGCGAAGGCGATTGGTGGAACCCGGGCGGGGGCGATCAAGACAACGTTCACCGAGGAGACCGAGACTGACCTGTTCGGTGAGCAGGCCGTGCTCTGCGGCGGAACCTCACAGCTCGTGATGTACGGATTCGAGGTGCTCACCGAGGCCGGCTATGCGCCCGAGATCGCCTACTTCGAGTGCCTGCACGAGCTCAAGCTCATCGTCGACCTCATGTACGAGGGCGGCATCGCCAAGCAGCGGTGGTCGGTGTCTGATACAGCCGAGTACGGCGACTATGTATCCGGTCCCCGGGTGATCGACCCGCACGTCAAGGAGAATATGCAGGCGGTGCTGCGCGAGATTCAAGACGGATCGTTCGCAGCTCGGTTCATCGCCGACCAGGACGCCGGCGGCCCGGAATTTGCCGCGCTGCGGGCGAAGGCCGAGCAGCACCCGATCGAGGACGTCGGACGGAAGCTGCGCGGGCTGATGAGCTGGGTTGCTACTGACGACGACTACACGGAGGGCACTGCCGCCCGGTGATGCCTCCGCGCCGGTTTAGGCTGGCGCCTGTGAAGCTCGCGGTGATCCCTGGTGACGGCATCGGCGTCGAAGTAATCGACCAGGCGCTGCATGTATTGAACGCTGTGCTGCCCGACGTCGTGCCGACGCAGTACGACCTAGGCGCGGCCCGATGGCACCGGACGGGTGAGGTCCTACCTGACAGCGTGCTCGAGGAGATCCGTGGCCATGACGCGATCCTGCTCGGCGCGGTTGGCGACCCGTCCGTTCCCTCAGGGATCCTGGAGCGCGGCCTATTGCTACGGCTGCGCTTCGAGCTCGACCACTATGTGAACCTGCGCCCAGCCAAGCTGTATCCCGGGATGACTACCCCGCTCGCGGGCCGGCCTCCGATCGACTTCGTAGTCTTCCGGGAAGGGACTGAGGGTCCGTATGCCGGCAACGGCGGCGTGATCCGCAAGGGCACGCCGCAAGAACTGGCGACCGAGGTCAGCATCAACACCGCGTTCGGCGTGGAGCGTGTCGTCCGGGCCGCGTTCGATCGCGCCCGTTCGCGCCCGCGCAAGCATTTAACCTTGGTGCACAAGAACAACGTCCTCGTCTACGCCGGTGATCTGTGGGTTCGCACCGTGCAGAATGTCGCCGCGGAATATCCCGAGGTAGCAACTGCGTACCACCACGTCGACGCTACGACGATCTACCTGGTGACCGATCCCGGACGGTACGACGTCATCGTCACCGACAATCTGTTCGGCGACATAATCACGGACCTCGCGGCCGCGATATCCGGCGGAATCGGGCTGGCCGCGAGTGGGAATGTCGACCCGTCCCACCGCAATCCGTCGATGTTCGAGCCGGTGCACGGCTCGGCGCCCGACATCGCCGGCCAGGGTATAGCTGACCCCACCGCTGCGGTGCTCTCCGTTTCCATGCTGCTCGATCACCTCGGCGAGACAGAGGCAGCGGTTCGGGTCGAGGCCGCAGTTGCCGCGGACCTGGCCTCCCGCGATCCGAGGGCGCCGGGAGGCACGGCGGAGATTGGCGAGCGGCTGGCCAAGGCGGCGTCGGCCTGACGCTATCGGGTTATTCGATGCGTAGGTGATAGGTGATCAAGTCGGTCGCCTCCGCGTATTTCTCGTAGAACGCCCTCGCGCGAGCGTTGTCGCTGCGAGTGATCCACCTGACCTCTGTCCAACGATGCGATGCGGCGATGTGCTGCAGGGCCTCCATGAGCGCGTCGGCCGCACCGGTGCCACGCGCGGCCGGCTCGACGAACAGGTCGTCGAGATAGCCGGCCACCGAGCCATCGAGTGGGCGCGGCACCGCTCGGTAGTGGGCCAAACCAACCGCCCGGCTGTCCCGCAAGGCGATCAAGCCCCGCAGTACGTGACGGGGATCGTTGAGCCAGGACCAGACGATGTCGAGGTCAGGATCTTCTACGCCGTAGTACCTCGCGTACCCCCGATACAGGCGGCGCCAGGCCCGCTTGTCTTCGTGCCGGACCGGGCGCACTGTGGTCGGTTGGGACATGCCGGCGATCGTGCCATGTGAATGCGCAAAGTTGGCATACGAACTCCCGCTGTGTCACACTCATCGACGTGCCTGGCCGAGTGATCATTATCGGCTAGCGCGTCGGGCCCAGCTCCAAGCCGACGCGCAGACCCTCCGCACCCGCGGGGGGTCTTTTGTTTGGCTCACGGCGATAAGGACGATCCATGCTAAGCGACACGTTCCACGTCTTCGATACGACGCTGCGCGATGGAGCCCAGCGCGAAGGCATTAGCTACTCGGTGCCCGACAAGCTCGCCGTAGCACGCCTGCTGGACCAGCTCGGAGTGGGCTTTATCGAGGGAGGCTGGCCGGGCGCGCTACCCAAGGACACCGAGTTCTTCGCCCGCGCCGCTGACGGAGAGTTGGTGCTGAAGAACGCGACGTTGGTGGCGTTCGGTGCGACCCGCAAAGCGGGTGTTCGCGTGCAGGATGACCCGCAGGTACAAGCACTTCTGGACGCGCGCACATCGGTCATTACCTTGGTCGCCAAGTCAGATGTCGATCATGTCGAGCAGGCCCTGCACACGACCCTTGACGAGAACCTCGCCATGGTGCGCGACACGGTGAGCTATCTCCGCGGCGAGGGACGTCGGGTGTTCGTCGATTGCGAGCATTTCTTCGACGGTTACCGGCGCGATCCCGACTATGGCGTACGGCTGCTTGATGTCGCACTGGCAGCGGGCGCGGATGTGGGCGTGCTGTGCGATACCAACGGCGGAATGTTGCCCATGGGCGTGCTCGAGACCGTGACGGCGGTGCGCGGCCGAACCGGCATCCGGTTGGGCATCCATACCCAGGACGACACCGGTTGCGCGGTCGCCAATACCCTTGCCGCCGTCGCCGCCGGAGCCACGCACGCTCAGGGCACCGCGAATGGATACGGCGAGCGCGCCGGCAACGCCGATATCTTCGCCGTGATCGGTGGGCTGGTCACCAAGATGGGCCTGGACGTGCTCCCCGACGGTGCATTGGCCGAGATGGTTCGGGTATCGCATGCCGTCGCGGAGATCGCCAACCTGGCGCCGGATTCGCACGCTGCCTACGTCGGCCGGTCGGCGTTCGCGCACAAGGCCGGATTGCATGCTTCGGCGATCAAGGTCTCGCCGTTGTTGTACAACCACCTCGACCCGAAGCTGGTTGGCAACGACCAGCGAATCCTGGTTACCGAGATGGCGGGCCGGGCCTCGGTGGAGCTGAAGTCGCGCGAGCTCGGCCTCGACCTCGGTGCGCGGCCCGATGTGGTGAGCAAGGTGGTCGAGCGGGTCAAGCAGCGAGAGGCCGAAGGCTGGTCCTACGAGGCGGCCGACGCTTCCTTCGAGTTGCTGGTCCGCGACGAGCTGGGCGACGTGCCGTCGAAATTCACCGTGGAGTCCTACCGGGTGATCATCGACCGCCGCGAAGATGGGGCGCTCGTCAGCGAGGCAACGGTCAAGGTGAAGGCCAACGGCAATCGGGTCATCTCCACCAAGGAGGGCAACGGACCCGTCAACGCCCTCGACCTCGCGCTGCGCTCCGCCCTCGAGGAGGCTTATCCGCGGCTGCGCGAGTTCGAGCTCACCGACTACAAGGTGCGGATCCTGCCGGGCAAGGGCACGGATGCGGTCACCCGCGTGCTGGTCGAAACGTCTGATCGGCAACGGGAATGGACCACCGTCGGCGTGCACGGCAACGTCGTCGAGGCGTCATGGCTCGCTCTGCACGACGCCGTCCGCTATGGACTCCTGCAGGAGCCACACGGGCCCGAGCAGTCGAGCTAGCGACTCACTAGCGACTCACGGAGACCCGCGGTCCCGGCTGCGGGCGAGCACGCACTCGGCGCACGTGTGATCACACGCGGGGCCGGCGTCACAGGTCGACCCCGCGTCGGTGACATGCATTTCCGCCGGATCATGGTCGTGTCCGCAGCCGACGGCACCGCCCGCATCGGCGAGAGCATCCATTACCGCGGCGTCAAGCTGCGCCTCCCGGGCATCGAGGCGCAGGCTCCGTAGCAGCCCCCACGTGATGAGCCCGAGGAAGATCGCGCCGACCAACGCCAAGGTGCCGAACAGCCGGATCACGACCGGAGCCGGCCGGAGCCACACCACGACGCACACCGCGAGCATGACGAACGCCAGCAATCCGGCTGACCGCGCGGCGCGGCGTCGGCGCTGCGCGGGCACGGCCGACAACGGCGAAGTCACCCGTCGAGTATGCGCGACGGTGTGCGACTGTCGGCAACGGCACCGGTAACGTTGCCGCACGTGCGCATTGCCCGCTTCGTAACGCCCAGTCCGGCGGCCGGAACCGGGGTGGCCAACATCCAGTGGGGCGTGGTCGAGGGCTCCGCCGGGGCTGCGCTGAGCGCGCTGACGGTGGCAGCGATTGCCGATCACCCGTTCGGGCCGATCGCGTTCACCGGGGACCGGTGGGCTTTGCCCGACGTGCGGCTGCTGCCGCCGATCCTGCCCAGTAAGGTCGTCGCCGTCGGCAAGAATTATGCGAGCCACGTGCGGGAGATGGGCGGCGATGCGCCGCCCGAGACGCCGATCATCTTCCTTAAACCGTCGACCTCGGTCTGCGGGCCGGGGGACCCCATCCGGTTGCCGGTCGAGGCCGGCCGAGTCGACCACGAGGCGGAGCTCGCCATCGTGCTCGGGCGGCCGCTAAAAGGCGCCTCGGCCGGCGAGGCCCTCGACGCGGTGCTGGGCTACACCTGCGCCAACGATGTGACGGACCGCACGATGCAGAGCGCGGACGGCCAGTGGACCCGGGCCAAAGGCTTCGACTCCTACTGCCCGCTGGGCCCGTGGATCGAGACCGCGGTGGACCCGACCGACCTGCGGATCACCGCATCCGTCAACGGCGAGGTGCGACAGGACTCCCGAACGAGCGCCCTCCTTCGAGACGTGGCCACGTTGCTGGAGTTCATGTCCGGCGTGATGACGCTCCTGCCCGGCGACGTCATCCTGACGGGCACACCGGCCGGCGTCGGGCCGATCGTCGACGGTGACACGGTGACGGTCGAGATCGAGGGAATCGGGGCGTTGACGAACCCGGTCCGGGCCGTATGACGGCGGTCCGAGTCCGGTTCTGCCCGTCGCCAACCGGGAATCCGCATGTCGGTCTGATCCGAACGGGCCTGTTCAACTGGGCCTACGCCCGGCACACCGGCGGCACGTTCGTGTTCCGCGTCGAGGACACGGATGCGGCGCGCGACTCGGAACAGTCCTATGACCAGTTGCTCGACGCACTGCGCTGGCTCCGGCTGGACTGGGACGAGGGCCCGGAAGTCGGCGGCCCGTACGCGCCGTACCGGCAGAGCGAGCGGCGCGTGATCTACGCCGACATCGTCGCCCGGCTGCTCGAGGCCGGACTGGTTTACGAGTCCTATTCCTCGGCTGAGGAGACCGAAGCCCGGCATCGCGCGGCCGGACGGGATCCGAAGCTGGGGTACGACAATCATGACCGCGGGCTGTCCGACGACGAGCGCGGGGCGTTTCGCGCGCAAGGCCGCGAGCCGGTCCTACGCCTGCGCATGCCCGACGAGGACCTCAGCTGGAACGACATCGTCCGGGGCCCGGTCACGTTCGCCGCGGGCAGCGTGCCGGATTTCGTGATCGTCCGCACGAATGGCGATCCGCTCTACCCGCTCGTCAATCCGGTCGATGACGCACTCATGCGGATCACCCACGTCCTGCGCGGCGAGGACTTGCTGCCGTCGACCCCGCGACAGATTGCGCTCTATCGCGCCCTGATCGCGATTGGCGTCACCGACACCGTGCCGCAGTTCGGACACCTTCCGTACGTCACGGGAGAAGGCAACAAGAAGCTGTCCAAACGCGATCCGACCTCGTCGCTGAATCTTTACCGGCAGCAGGGATATCTGCCGGAAGGATTGCTCAACTACCTCGCGCTGCTCGGCTGGTCGATCGCCGACGACCGTGACGTCTTCAGCCTCGACGAGATGGTCGCCGCTTTCGACGTCGCCGACGTGAATGCCAACCCGGCCCGTTTCGACCCGAAGAAGTGCGAGGCGATCAACGCCACGCATATCCGGCTGCTGCCGCCGGACGAGTTTGCGGTGCGGCTGCGGTCCTATGCCGATGAAATCGGAACCAAGGCCCCGGCCGGCGTGATCGAGTCGGCGGCGCCGTTGGTGCAGGAGCGAATTCGCACGTTGCGGGAAGGGCTCGACTTGATTCACTTCCTGCTCGTCGCGGAGGCGGACTTCACGGTGGACGAGGACGCGGCCGTGAAACAGCTCGACGGCCCTGGTCACGACGTCGTGTCAGCCGCGTTGGCCACGCTCGAGACGGTCTCGGAGTGGACTGCCGGTGAGCTCGAACAACACCTGAACGCGGCGCTCGTCCAAGGACTCGGACTGAAGCCGAGGCAGGCCTACGGTCCGGTGCGGGTGGCGGTTACCGGCCGCACGGTGTCGCCACCGCTATTCGAGTCACTTGAGCTCCTCGGCCGAGACCGGACGCTGGCTCGGCTGCGGGCGGCACGGGATCGATAGTCGGCGAGGTAGTCGCCAGCCGCCCGGGCCACCGCTGCCGTGGCCTCGTGCGCATCGGTGGTACCTGAGTAACGGGTGTGGCTCCCAGGAGTTCACTGCTGACCCAACTGCGCGCGCGAGGCTGCACCTGACCCCGCCCCGCCGGCGGCGCCGACGCCACCGGGACGGGCTACGGGCTCGAGTTCGGAGGCAAGCGACCGGTCCGGTAGACTTTGCGCTCGGCTGGTCGGCCACGCCGCACCGGTCTGATGGGGTATGGGGTAATTGGCAGCCCAACTGATTCTGGTTCAGTTAGTCTAGGTTCGAGTCCTGGTACCCCAGCGGTGCGTTCGTTGCACCATCGGGAAGTCTCTAGGGCCCCGTCGTCTAGTGGCCTAGGACGCCGCCCTCTCAAGGCGGTAGCGGCGGTTCGAATCCGCTCGGGGCTACACATCTATACCCCCCGGTATTCCGGGGGGTTCAGCTCATTTCCGGGCTCGGCTGAGCTTGATCAACTGGCCGTCAGTCCGCAAACAGTCCGCAAGAAGTCCGCACCAGCCCGCAGTTCGGTCACGGAGGCGGGTCGGGAACGACGTTTCGTCGAAGAGGCGGGTGATCGCGCCGGCGAGCCGCAACGCCCCATCCGCTGACAGGCTCACTCGCGTCGGCGCGACGTTCAGCGGCCCCGGGCTGTCCTTCGACAGCGGGTCGAGCGAGCAGTACGCCGATGTCGTCGGGCGCCGGCGACGGGCCGGTGCGCCGAGCTCGATCCCGGACGCCGAAATCGCAGCCATCGGCCGGCAGCGCAGCGCGTCGCTCGCGACCTGGAACGGCAAGGACTTCGCGGGTGTCGGTGTGGATCTGATCGACCCCTGGTCAGCGAACGCCGTTTAGCGGCCGCAACCTCGACACCTGACCGCCCTGCACCGAGCTCTGGACGTTGCGTTCGGCGGCGGTCATTGCTGCTTCGTGCAGGCGGTCACCGACTTCGTCAAGCTGGTCGGCGTAGAGATGCCCGTACAAGTCGAGTGTCATGGTTGCCGACTTGTGTCCCAGCATCTGCTGGACGACCTTGATCGTTGCTCCAGAGGCGATGGCCAGGCTGGCGGCCGTGTGCCTCAGTTCGTGCGGGTGAAGGCCGGCGAACCCGAGCGTCTCCGCCGCGGTCGAGAGCACCGAACGCTGGAACACCTGCGCGCGTAGCGCGCCACCCTTCTCGCCGGTGAAGACCAGGTCGTTCGGATCCATTCCTGCGATATGGCACGCGAGTTCGTCGACGAGGAATCGGGGAATCGGCACCTCACGTCGTTCGTGTCCCTTCGGAGTGCCCCATGTCTGCGCGCCGCGAACCAGCGTCACCGATTCGGCGATGATCGCTCGGCGGCGCAGCAGGTCGATGCGAGCGACGCGCAGCGCGGCAAGCTCGCCGAAGCGAACCCCGGTGTAGGAGAGAAACAGGACCACAAGTCGGTGCGGCCCACAGGCGTCGGCGAGCAGCCGAACCTGATGGTGGGTCAGGTAGCGGCGCTCCGATTCGACAACGCGTGGCAGGTTGACTCCGTCCGCCGGGTTCCTACCGAGTCGGCCATCCTTGACCGCGGTTTTCAGCATGAGGGAAAAGACGCGATGCACCTTGCGCACGGTCGCGGGCGAGCGTCGTGTCGTGAGCCGCGTCAGCCAGCTCTGCACGTTGCTGTGGGTGATGTCGGCGAGGGGAACGCGCGACCACTGGGGCAGGACGTGCTCGCGGACGATGCCGGCGTACCGTTCGTGCGTCGACGGTTTCAGGTGAGCTTGCCCGGCGAGCCAGCGGGGTGCCCATTCGTCGATCGTGATCCTGCCGCGGTGGGGATCAACGTATGTGCCGGTCTGGACCGCCGTCGTTACCGAGTCCAACCAGTTCTGGGCGTCGACCTTGCGGTTGAAGTGGCGAGCGTGCTCTCGGCCGTGGGCGTCGCGGTAGCGAGCGCGCCAGCGTCCGTCAGCTCGTTTGGCGATGCTGGCCATCTGTGTCTCCCTGCTGCCGCACGAGTGGCCTGTCAGGCTGACTGTTGGCCGTGTTGCCGATCGATCCAAGCGTGGACGTCGGACAGTCGGTAGCGGACGTCGCGTCCGATCTTGAAACTGTGCGGGCCGGTGCCGACGTGTCGCCACCAGCGGAGGGTGGCCACGGGCTTGCGGACCAGGTCGGCGACTTCGGTGATGGTGAGCAGGCGGTCCTGGTGGTCCATGGTCGTGTCCTTTCGCTCGTGGTTGGCGGGCACGTGCCGTCATTGGGGATAAGTGGTTGCGTCGTGGCGGAATGCGACAGGTGCCGGCGTTTCCTCCTCACCGATACATGCGTTCGGGGCCGGGTGTTTCGGAATGCCTGGTCTGGGATCGTGACGGATTCGTGATCGCGGTCGGTGATCACCGGTGCGCGTCCTGTCGGGTCGGCGTCTGTTGGATTGCGCGGCTGGTGCAACCTGTAGGCCGCGCGGGTCGCAGCGTTGGACAGTTCGGCTCGATTCGGTGTGCCGTCGGGTGGATGGGGTTGCTGTCGGGGATTCCTGTTGACTGCGGGGGACGGTTCAGTGCCAGCGTGGGTCAGCGGCCGAGGGATGGGCCGTGGTCGACGTGCTGGATAGGGGCCGGATCGTGCCGGATCGATCGGACCGGGCCGGACGCGTCGGGCCGCCGCCTGGTGGTGGGCGGCTGCCTGCTCGGTGGCCCAGCCGGTGTGCGCGTGCCGGAGCAGCGCCCGAGGGTCGGGGTGGCTGGTGATCGCCGGGTCGAGGCTGAGGGTCGCGACTCGCTGGTCGGTGGAGGCGACGCGGTGCTGGGCGACCTCGACCCGTTCGATGAGCTCAGGGAGCTGGCTGGCGGCGCCGGTGGTGGAGACGGGCAGGTGCGAGCGCTGCTGGAGGTTGGCGCGGGTCTGCTGGTAGGCAGCCGCCGCCGCGTGGTAACGGTCACGAGCCTGTTGGGCGGCGTCCAGCCGGGCGACCTTGTCGGGGTGGTCGGCGGCGGCGAGCCGACGGGCATGCTCGCCGAGGGCGTCGGTGACCGGTTGGACGTGGGAGCCGAAGACGATCGGCCGGGCCGCGATCTGGCGTGGGTCGAGGTCGCTGCCGGCGAACACCGGTGACCAGGTCGCCGTCCAGGTGTCGAGGTGTTGTTCGGCGTTGCGGACTCGGCCGCGGTGGATGCCGAGTCGGCCCGGTCCGGCGGCGAGGGTGCGGGCGGCGTGCTCGGCGTGGACCAGTTGCGCATCCCACGCCTGATGCAGGGCGGCGGCGTGGTGTTCGGCGCGTTCGGTGAGCACGGCGGCGCAGCCGGTGGCGGCCTGGTCGGCCCGTTCAAGCGCGGTGCCGGCGGCGTCGCGCGCGGTCTCGAAAGGGGCCAGGACCTGCTGGCAGTGCGCCTCCCAGGCGGCCTGTGCCTGGACGTGCTCGAGCCGCTGCTGCAAGTGCTCGAGCTGCCAGTGCGCGGTGAGCTGGTCGGTCCACGCGCTGCGCAGGTCGGCGAGGACCTCCGACAGGGGTCGTGGCGTACGGTAGCCGGCCGTCGCGCGGGCGGCCGCCTGGCCGGCGGCGGTCGGTCCGAGGTCGGCCCGGTCCCGGCCGAACGCGGCGATCCACTGCGCCCGCGCATCATCAAGGTCGACGGCGACAAGATGCGCGATGTTAAACACGCGGCCGCGGGTCATCGCCACGTAGCCGACGGCGCCGGTGGTCGTCTCGGTCAACACCAGATGCGCCTCGAAGGTGGTGTCGCCTTGCGCGCCGTAGCCGGTGACCGCGTAGCCGAGCTCGACCTGTCCGCGGACGTAGTCGGCGGGCAGCTCCCGCCCGCCACGCCCGGAGCCGTCAACGGTCAGCCGACCGTCGCGATGCACCCGGGCGACGGTCCACACCTCCCGGTTCGCGACGCCGAGGCCGTGGTCGTTGCGGCGGGTCACGATCACATCCCCGGCGCCGAGCCGCTGCCCGTCGCCGGTGACAGCAACGCGGCGGTCATCCACCGCGCCGACGGCGACCAGCCGGTCCCGGATCGCCGAGTTGAGCGCGGCGGCGTGTTCACGGGTGTCCACCACCACGATCGCGGTGCGGCCGCCGTCGAGCCGGGTTGCCACGAGGTGATCGGCGAGCGCGTCGCACCGCTGCACCTCGCTGCCATGGACCGCGATGTGGCCACCGGCGTGCAACACGTCGAACACCGCGCCGGGATCGTCGCCCGCCCGCATCGCCAGGGTGAGTGGGCGTATTCGCTGTCGGGCACGGTGTGGCCGCCGACGGTGTGCACGAACCGGTGTACCCCGTGCAGACCGATACGCGCCTCGGGGTGGACCCAGCGATACGCGAGGTCGAGCACGCCGCCGCGCCCGACCGCGGGCAGCTGATGCCGGTCACCGACCAGCGCGACCCGGGCACCGGCCTCATCCGCGATGGTCAGCAGGACGCGGTCGGTGTCCTGATCCAGCATCCCGGCCTCATCCACCAGCAGCAGATCCCCGCGCTGCAACACCGCGTCCGGTGCCGGCTTGGTCGGCGTGCGGGTCCAGGCGCCGGTCGCATCCCAGCGCCAGCCGTGCTGCCAGGCCAGCCACGCCGCCGACCCAGCCCGCGCACCCACCTCGGCGGTGGCGGCCTGCGCCGCCTTCAACGTCGGTGTCACCACGATCAGTCGCTGGCCCTGCCGGTTCGAGCTGGTCACGGGCGGCGGCGAGCAGCGTCGTCTTGCCCGCGCCGGCCGCGCCCTCCACCACCACCAATCCCGCGTCGCCAGCGAGTGCGGCGGCCGCGGCACGCTGACCCGCGTCCAACCCCTCGACCGCCGGCGCGACCGAGGACTCGGCCGGGCCGCGGCGGGCGGCCAGCCGCGCGACAAGATCGGCCTCCACGTCGAGCACGTGCCGGGAGCTGAGCGCCCGGATGTGTTCCGGGGTCGCCGTCTCGCGCAGCGGCACACACACCTTGACCGCGCGGGCGGTGAGGTCCTCGGCCAACTCGATCCGCACCGCCGGCTCGGCGACGATCCCGGCGCGAGCCAGCAGTTGCTCGACCTGGCCGCGCACGTCGGCGGCGTTCCACGCCGACCGCGCAGCACCCAACGGAGTGACGACGTCGGCGACCGCGGCGGCCCGGTCCAGCGCGCCGGCCATGGGTAGCGCGAGCTGCAGCGGCTTGTCGCGATCGCCGTAGCCGAGCTCCGCGAGCTCGGCCAGCCACCGGTGCCGCAACTCGTGACCCGCGCACGGGATCACCTTGTCGGGTCGGTCTCGGCCCACGCCCGCGCGTCCCACGCCCGCCGCAGCGGCGGCCCGGGTTCGGCACCTGGGTGCTCGGTTCGCCATTGTGCTTCGTACCGGTCCAGCAGGCCGCAGATCTGGGCGGCGCGTTTGGAGAACGGGCCCACGAAGGTCGCGAGCTGCTCGACCTCGCCCGCCTCGTTGAGCGTGTAGCCGTGCCCGGCTAGCGCCGCCCGGAACCCCGGATCGCACGCCACGGCGGCGTGTCCGATGCCGTTGAGCGCCGCGATCGAGTCACGGAAGGCGACGGTGTCGCAGCCCGCGCCATTTTCCGGCTGCGAACACCCGGGCGTTGAGCTGTAGGTGCAGGTGTCGGTGACGCGCCGGCGGGAGGTGTAGTGCTGCACCGGTCACTGCCTCCAGCGCGTCGACCGGGACGGCGACCTGGGCCCCGCGCGCCGACGCGGGTGGTGGCGTGGGCGCCAGCCAGCGATGATCTGCCCCGCGGCGCGGTCTTGCGCGGCCTCGTAAGCAGATGCGAGGTCCGGGTGCAGCTCCGCGGCGAGCGACCACGACTTCGGCCCGTTCACCACGATCTCGACGAACCGCACCGCCGACACGTCCGCGCGCAACCGGCCGCGGTCGACCGGTGTCCGGGTCCAGGCCGGCGACCCACGCCTGATACCCGTCACCGGTCAGCGAGGCCAGCTCGACGACAGGTCCGTCGGGACGGGTCATGAACCGCCGTGCGATGCCGGTGCCTTCGGTGAGGTAGTAGTCATCGGCGCGGGACCGGTCGGCGTCCAGGTAGTTGCGGGCAGCCGCCGCGGTCCCGCGGTATACCTTCACCCCGACCTGCATTTACTCAACCATTTCCAATAGCAGCCAATGACCTCCAACAGTGCATTCCTCGGTCACCAGCACCGCATTTTCGGCTACCTATTTGGTAGCATGCGTGCC
>CAWELM010000005.1:0-109248 GCA_963809815.1 uncultured Actinomycetota bacterium | reverse complement strand
AAGTCAAGGGCCACCAACGCGACATCAAGGCGCTCAAGGGCGACGTTGCCGGGGCCAAGAAGGCACGAAAGACGGCGACCGCCAAACTCCAGAAGGCCGACGCCGCCGCGCTCGACCGGGCAGCGACCTAACCGCGACGTCGGAGGCCACCGCGACCGCGAGGCTATTGGCTCCGGCCGCGGCGAGCCGATACGCCCACGGCGGGATTCCGGCGGTGGCCCGTCCGTCGGTGGTTCCTCCTCGTCCGGTGTCAGTGGGAAGTCGCGCGGGTCACGCCGTCGCGCGCGTCCGGACCCGCGGTGCTGGCCGGGCGGTCGCGTCGGCCGTGCCGTAATAGACGTGTCCAGCTGCCAGGTCGATGGACGACGAGGATCCGTAGCGGATCTCGTGCAGGATGCGTCCGGGTTGCTCCTCGGTGTTTGAGTCAACACGCGAGCCCTGGAGACTCGGCCAGCACCTGTCTCGCACGCCGACGGCAAGGTCGGTCCCGGCGGGCCAGCAGCGACTCGTAGGCGGTCAGCAGCGAGTCGCGGCCGAAGATCGTCATGTACAGGGCGCGCCGGCGGCGACCACGGGTCGGCCGAGGCGGCCGGGGTCGAACAACCGCAGCGAGCCGACATCCGCGAGCGACCGGTCGAACGCCTCACTCATTGCGACCCAGTCGGTGTCGAGGGTTGGCACACTGCGCTGCCACTCGGCCAGGCGCAGCGTCGGCGTGGTGTCGTCGACCTGGCCGCCACACCGGTGTCGCGGCTCGACGTGGCCGTCGCCGACGCGCACGGTGACCTGTACGCAGGACGACCAGCTGCCGTGGGCGGGCACTCGCACCTGCCAGGACGCGCACCGGTTGTCCACTGTCTCGGCGTGTTCGGCGCTGACCGCACGCGCCGGGTGCGCGGCGCCTTCGCCGTGTTGAACTGACGGCGTGGTCGTGCACCTTGTGCACCGGCGGGGCCGTCGTGTGGACCCGACCCTCCTTCACCGCGAACAACTCGGCGAAATCGACGCCATAGCGCAGTTGCATGTCGACGGTGATCGGCTTGCGCCCGTAGTTGCGCACCTCGACGTCGTCCCGGAGGCCGCGGCCGACGTAGCGGCGCCGGAGCAGCAGCAGCGGGCTGTCCAAGCCGTCGGCGTTCGAGCGGGCGCGCGCTGCGAACGTCGCCGCGAACGGCGTGAGCGCGGCGACCGACAGCGGTTCCAGCGGGGCGCCGTTCACCTGCAGCTCCAGCCGCGACAACAACCGGGTGTCGAGATAGAACAAGCCCTGCGGCGTTCCCGGCCGCACGTCGCCGGTCCGACTGGAAAGGCAGAACGACGTCTCGTCCACCAGGGTGACCAGTTCCCCCGCATCGAGTGAGGAGCTCTTGCCGGCGAAGGCCCAGGCGTTCGTCACCCCTCCAGGCTAGAGATCACTCCTGAGCGGGCGCGGTGGTCCTGTGGCGGCGCGGCGCCTGCGCGCCGGACTGCGCCGGCCCAACGCCAGGCGGCGACGTGCGCCAACGGCAATCGATGGTGCCAGCAGCAGTTGCCATCCTGGCCAGCCGTGCGCCGGCGGCGGCCCGCAGCTTGCCGACCCGCCGGGCCCGCGGTGACGCTGCTGGGTGGGGAGTCGACCGGGTGCTCTTTGGTCGGGCGTGGCCCGGAATGCTCATCGGTCGGCACCGTAGCGTCGAGCAGGCAGCTCCATCCCGCCGGGCCGGTCCAGACGGCAGAGCACCGCTGCTTGATGCGATCGACGCTGTTCCCGGCGGCGCCAATGGGTGCTACAGGGACCCATATTGAGCTTCGGGAGACAGAGCGAGCGGTCGCCGGATGTGCGCCGGTGGGAGAACTGCGACGGGGGGCGAGGGGTCGTCAATCGGCACGACAGGGGCCGAGATTTTCATGTGTGTGACCGTCGCCGCGGCGCGTTGATAGATGGTTTCGTATTGCGCGGCAATCATGTCGAGATCGAACCGCTCCTGCACCGAGGTCCGGCAATCGGGGCGCTTTATTCGGGCGAGTCTCGCCACAGCGGCCGCCATTGCGTCCTCATCATCGACGAGATAACCGTTGAGCCCGTCCTGCACGATTTCGACGGCGGCTCCCTCAGGAAACGCAATCACCGGAGTACCGCAGGCCAGTGCCTCGACCATGACCATGCCGAACGGTTCATCCCAGCGGATGGGCATCAGCAGTCCGCGTGCGTCGGCGAACAAGCGCCGCTTGCGCTCTCCACCAGTCTCGCCGACGTACCGAACACATCGTCCGTCGACGTGCGGTTCGATCTCGGTTTGGAAGTAGTCTTCTTGCCCTGGTTGCACAGGGCCGGCCAGTACCAGCGGCGTCGCAGCGGCGCGGGCGGCGGCGATTGCGCGGTGGGGCCCTTTTCCTCAGTGAAACGGCCGGCCCACAACAGGTAGCCGCCATCGCCGCGCCCGAGCGGCCAGTCGGCGACGTTGATCGGAATTATGTATGACGGCAGCGATCGGCACCTGCGGCGGCGCCAACCGGCGCTGCGTCTCGCTGATCGCGACCAGCTGGGTCTTAGTCAGCGTGCTCGGTATAAAAGCGGGCGACCTCGTCGGTGAACGGTCCATGCAATGTATGCACCACCGGTGTCGCGATCCGATCCCCCATCGCCACCGCACTGAACCCGGAGTGGTCGTGAATGACGTCGAAGGGTTGGCCGCCGTGTGCTGCTTGTTCTACCTCGGCAAACACACGGGACACGTGATCGGCTTCGTGAAGCGATCCGCCGATCTGCCCCGGATGACAATCCGGCAGAACCTCCCGTACCCGAGCCGAGGAGCGAGAACCGGGTGCAGCAAACAGGGTGACGTCGTGCCCGCGGTCAACGAGTCCCTCACACAACAGCCCAACGACCAGCTCAATGCCGCCATAGCCGGGCGGCGGCACCGCAATCCACGGCGGCGCCAGCATCGCGATCTTGTACCTGGAGCGACGGTCGCTGCGATGACGCTGACTGCTGGCCACGGACTCGCTGGACAACTCGGGTCCCTTCGTTGGGATGAGCGGGCCTAGACCACGGTCGGCGCCGCCCGCAACCCGCAACCCGCGGTCCACAGGCTCGGTGAACGGCCTGAGTTTGTTGCCACACCCAGTTGATCCCCAAAACACGGGCCGGTCTATCAGTTCTGCGAGCGATCCCGTTCGCCGAGCTTGTACGCGACCGCTACCGCGCGGAAAGCGACAAGGTATCCGGGAGATCACCTTCCGCAGCGCGTCAGCGACTACGCCCAGTGGCTAGGCGGTCAACCGGAACGGCGGGTAGCTGTCGGTGACCAGCACGACGGCGTAGCCGATGACGCGTTGACCCAGCGCAGCACGCCTTCACGAACCTGAACATGCCTTGCGGATATCGCCCGGTGAACAGGATGGCGAACCACACAATGATGACGACCACGCCCGCCGCGGCCCACAGGAACAACACACGATCAGATGCGGGATCACCAGCAGCCACTTCACCAGCGGCAGCCACCGATTTAGGTCACGGCGCACGTCCGGATAGATGTAGTAGAGGTGGACCGACTGCTGTTGATCCGTTGCCGGGTTCCGATCGTCCATCAGCGCGAGGTACACCGCGACCCTGCTGGTGAACCGCTGCAGCTCGAGGTTCCAATCGAACCACCACCGCGGGTACTTGCGCCGGAACAGAATCGTCAGCAGCGGACCGAGGAAAGCAGACCTCCCGCGTCGATGGCGCCATACCGTGCGTGCTCGCCATAGCCCGGCGGGGAGAACACAGTGGTCCCAGACACGCTTGCCAGCACGATCGAGATCGGGATGACGGTGAAAATACGAAACGCGGTCGTGAGCCGGTTCAACGGCCGGGCCTTCGACCCCCGTCAAGTGTTCGCGATGAAGATCAGCAGTGGTTCTGCGTCGTGGCCGTGAATGGTCTCAGTCGGTACTTCGAAGCCATGTCGGACGAGGAAGTGACTCCGACTGAGGCGGCGGTTGTAGCCGTGGGACTGGTACTGTCCTACGCGACCGCTCGGGATCGAGTCGGCAGCGGACCCAGCTAGTGCTGGCTCGTTACCTGACAATGACCGTGCCCTGCATGAACCACATGCCAGTCGCCGTAGGCCAAGGACGCACTCAAGAACGTCCGCATTTTGACTTGCAGCCAACGAGCGCAATCTTGGGCCGCCCAAGATCGACCAGCCAGCATCACGTACTTGGACCGTCAACGTGTTCGCGACGACGCGGACGTGCTGGGCCCAGGAACGGTCTTGGCGTACGCGCGGCGCGCTCCCATTGCCGATCCTCCGGCAGGCGGAATAGCACCGCGAAGCTCCGAAGTTGCCGCTCAGCGACGTCCGGGATGTGGAGAACGATCTCCACGAGTGAGTCGTCCGCCGGCGCTCGGGTCCTGACAGGGTGGGAACGAAAGCACCAGCCCGCATTCCCTGTCTCGACCAACGCTCTGCAGATGTACGTGCGATGGCCCCTGACGCTGGTCCTGATACCCGGGGTTGACGCCACCGTTAGGCCCGGGACGGGTTCCCCACCACGGTGCCTGCGGGCCGCTGAGCACGAAGGTCCAGGTTTCCGCGGCCGGCACGTTCACGTACCCGGTCCAGGTGTAGGTGTTGCCCTTGACCAGATCGGTCTGGTCGCCGGCCAGCTGGGTGTCAACCTGCGTGCCGGTCACCGTCCCATCCGGTGCGGTGGTGGTCCGCGTCAGACCGCCAGGCCCCGGCCTGCTCGCGGAGGACGTCGAGGGGACGGGAGGTTACTGGTGCGAATCGGCCGACGGTAGAGGAGCGCTCACCCGGTCGACGTCGACAAGGGCGGTCATTCTCCCCGGGGACGCCGAGTCATCGGCATGACCCACGGGTTGCCGGCCGGCGTGAAAGTGCATCCCGTCCTGACAGACATGCACATAACACCCGCACGACCTATCCGCCGCAACGTCGACGAGCCGCACCTATTCGGCGTTGTCCCGACGTCGGGATCGCCGAATATGCGACGATGTCGTTCCCGGCGACTATCGCGAGGATCGTCAATTGCAGGTCGGGGAACTGTGCACGAAGCCAGTTGACCGTCTCGGCCACGACCGTCGGCCCATGCACCTTGCCAGATGCTTGGGATGCGAACGGCGCAGTGGCGTGTTCGACGTACTTGGCCGCGATGATTTCCTCGCAGGCGTCGGCCGGTGCGCCGTTGAGGGTGTCGAGGTGCTGGCGCACGACTCCTTGGTCGGCTCGGACATCACGCGACGACTCGTGGTTCGAATCTCATCGGGGTAGTCCCTTCTGGTGGTTGCGTCGCCAGGTCACCATCGGCGTTGTCGACAGCCGATGCACTTTGTGGAGCAGCGATTCTCGTTGAGGGACGCTTTCGCACTGTCCACGCCAGCACTAGGAACGCGAGCAGCACCGCCGCGTTGAGCCACGCGAACGGTAGATCGAACCCCCACCAGAACGGGGCGCAGAGCAGCAGCCCGGCGATCGAGACCACGATTCCCGAGCGACGTGGCCATAGCAGCAGGACACCGCCGACGACCTGCAGCAGGCAGGCCGCGAGAAAGGCCGCCAGCAGCGGCACGGACGTCGGGACTCCGATCCGTTCGAACGGGCCGTTGCCGTAGGTTGGATTTCCGAAGGTGTAGAGGATGCCTCGCCCTCGGCCGAGGCTCACCATCGCAGGAATCGTGAAGCCGCCGAACCCCAGGCCGTTGACGATGCCATTCGCGCCGGCGACGCGCAGGCACCAGCCCGCCCAGCCCGTCACGTGAGGTCCCGGCGCATGGTGATGCGCGTGCCGAGTGCTCCGAGCGTGACGGTGTACGTCGCGAGCAGCAGGCCGCCGAACCAGACCGCCAGGTTGAACTGCTCAACGCAGCTGGCCCGACCCGGGTCTGGCGGTGCTGCGAACTCCGCTGCCGTCCTGCCGAGCGCAGCTGCGATGACAAGGCGAGCTGCCGCAACGCTCTTGGTGATGCGCCCGGGCATCAGCGCGTCCGCCGCTCTTGCATCAGGGCGAGCCCGAGGGCGGCGAAGCCGAGGGAGTACACGGCCACGCCGGTCGGCAGCGCCTTGGTGAACTGCAGGCCGATCAGCGCGAACGTCACCACGCCGATGGTGAGCGGCACGAAGCGCCGCCAGTCCTGCCACACGCCGGCTCGCAGCGTGGCCCAGCCGGCCAGCACGAGACCGACGGCCGAGAGCACAGTCCCGGCACCGAAGATCCCGCCGACGAGCTGCGCCCCGGTCTCGTGGATCGTCTGGTTGCGCACCGGTATTGACGCGAAGTGCCCTACGACGATGAGCGCCGTGCCGACTGCGGCGAGCGGGAGCCCGACCCGCGCCGCACGGCCCGATCCGGCGACCCCGCTGCGCTGCCAGGCCAGCACGCCGGTGAGGACGAGCGCCTCCATCGCGCCGAAGACCGCCCAGGCGATCACGGCGGTGCGGCTACTCCACGGGTAGCGCCACAACTGGTCCGAGACGCTCGTCGACGCCTGGATGATCTGGGTCGTGACTGCACCGGCGAACAGGGCGAAGCCGCCGAGCGCACACGCGGCGCCGGCCGTCCGAACCTGATCTGCTCGCGGCTTGGGCCCTACGTCGATGGCGCCGGTGTCGGTTGCTGTGCGGGTCATGTCTCCTCCTTGGTGCGAACCTGTGCAGCGAAGGTAGGAGGAGCAGCACCGCCCACACATCGGCGCGAGCACGCGACTTCGATCAGTGGCAGTACGCACCGCCGATGCAGTACCAGCGCAGTTGCCGGCACCCGCCGGTCCGGCGCGATGATTCGACGGTGACAGAATGTGACCCGCGGGCACTGCTCGGCGTCGGGCGGCCCTCGTGCTCGGTTTCTGCTGCGCAACGGTCGGGGCTCTCTACCCGGACTTGTCCTCGATCTGGACGGCGAGACCGGACCGGGCGGTGGGGATCATCGCCGACCACGAGGGCGTGTGGGAGTTCGCGAACTGGATGTTCGCCGTCGACATCGGCGCCACCCTTGGTGGACTTGCCATGCTGGCTCGCTACTCGATCGGGCCTCGCCCGGGTCGGCGCTTCCGGCAGTCGCCACAGCGTTTGCCGTTGCCGGGTCCGCCGTAGGGATCGCGCCTGGCGTACCGGCTCACCGTGACGGTCCGGGTGGCTGATGCCGTTCACCACAACGTCCCGCCACCGGATTGGTACACGGACGTCACCGGGTGGGCTGATGACGGGCTGCTCGGCGCCGCCGGGCTGCTGGTCGGCGTCGCGGTGTTGCTGTTCGGGTGAGCGTTGCGGTGTCGCGCGTCCTGAGCCGCTGGACCGGCTGGTTCGCAGGCGTCGTCGGATTGTTCTTGATCGGCCAGTTTGTCGTCTCCCGCGACGTGGTGACCGCCCTCATCTATCTGGCGCCGTTGCCCGCCGGTGTGGCCGCGCTCATGCGCGGCACTCCGTCCCGCGCGGGTACCTCGGTGAGCTTCGATCAGCGCCAGCACTGATTCCCGTGCAGTGCCAGCGCGGTTGGCGGTGGTGGTTTGCGCTGGGACACTCGCCTCATGCGGGCCCGGGTGACCGCGCGCCGAGCGGCGGCGCTGATGTGGCTCGCCTGCGTCGCGCTGGCGGTGCCGACGGCGGTGCTGCTCGCCGTTGGGCCGAGCGACATCCTGGCGACGCAGCCGGACGACATCTTCGCGGGCATCGGCGGCGCGGCGTTCCTGCTGCTCGCGCTCACCTTCGCGTCGGTCGGGGCGATCGTCGCGCGGCGGGTTCCGGACAACCGGATCGGCTGGGTCTTCTGCGTCACGGGCCTGCTCACCTTCGTCCACCTTGTCACCTGGCAGTACGCGGACGTCGACCTGAACACCGTCCACCACCTGCCGGGATCGACGGCAGCGGTCGTGATCAACAACGTGATGGGTGAGGAGATCGCGGGGTGGTTCGGCCTCGCGCTGCTGCTCTTCCCGGACGGGCGGCTGCCGTCCCGGCGCTGGCGGCCGGTGCTCGCGGGGCTGATAGTCGGCATGGCTTTGCTGGTCACCGCAGGGACGCTGACCCCGGGCCGGTACGACGAGCCGTTCGCGGCGGTGTCGAACCCGCTCGGTGTCCCGGGGGCTCGCGGCGCGATGGAGGCCGTCCACATGGCCGGCTGGATCCTCGTGTTCGCCGGCATCGTGGCCGGGACGGCGGCTCTGGTCGTGCGCCTGCGGCGAGCGCGTGCGGTGGTGCGGCAGCAGCTCAAGCTCGTGCTGGCCGTCGGATCGGTTGCGGCGACCCTGACCGCCCTCGATATGAGCACCTGGTTCATCTGGCCGCACGGCGGTCTGCCGGCCCGGATGGCCGTGCTCGGCTTCGCGTTCGCCGCCTTCCCGCTCGCCGCAGGCTTCGCGATCCTGCGGCGCGGGCTGTACGGGATCGACGTGGTGATCAACTGGACGCTGGTGTACGGGTTGGTGACCGCCATGCTCGCCGCTGCGTTCGCCGCGACCGTGTTGCTCCTGGGTACGGCACTCGGCCGCGGCTCACCGTGGCCGACCGCGGTCGCGACGCTCGTTGTCGCGATTGCGTTCCGTCCGGTGCGGGCGCGGGTGCAGGACGCGGTGGATCGACGGTTCAACCGG
Source organism: uncultured Actinomycetota bacterium (assembly GCA_963809815.1). Lineage (GTDB taxonomy): Bacteria > Actinomycetota > Actinomycetes > Mycobacteriales > Jatrophihabitantaceae > CAVVJA01. The sequence continues at coordinate 100,676 of CAWELM010000005.1, read as the reverse complement.
GCTCGCTACGACGCACTGCATCGCATGACGGGCTTCCTCGACGACCTGCGCGCCGGCCGCGCAGCACCGGAGGACGTCGAAGCGTTGCTGCGCGAGCTGGTGTCGGATCCGACGCTCGAGCTGCACTTCTTCCTTCCCGAGAGCCAGCTCTATGTCGACGCGCAAGGGATGCCCGTTGCGGACGCGCCCCACGACCGGCGGGAGTGCGTACCAATCGAGCGAGGCGGCCAGCCGCTCGGACAGGTGCTGCACAGCATGACAAGTCGGGAGCATGCTGCGCTGCTCCGGCAGCTCGTCGAGGCCGGCGGGCTGGCAATCGAGATCGCCCGCCTGCGCGTCGAGCTGCGCCGTCGCCTGGCCGAGGTGCAGGCCTCGCGGACGCGAATAGTCGCTGCTGCAGACGCGGAGCGCAGGCGGATCGAACGCGACCTGCACGATGGCGCCCAGCAGCGCTTGGTCTCGATCGGGCTCGCCCTGCGGCACGCCCAACACGCCCTCGGACCCGTCGCGCCGGAGGTGTCGCAGGCGCTGGAGGGGGCGGTCGCGGAGATCACCCTCGCGATCGACGAGCTGCGCGAGCTGGCGCGCGGGCTGCGCCCGGCGCAGCTCGACGCCGGCCTCGGGTCCGCGCTGCGGGATCTCGCGAGCAGGGCACCGCTCCCGGTCGAGGTGCGGACGTCCGGCCCACGGGCCACTCCCGACATCGAGACGGCCGCGTACTTCACCGCCTGCGAAGGTCTCACGAACGCGGTGAGGCACGCGCACGCCACCAAGGTCGTGCTGAGCGCCGCACGACACAACGGCGCGCTTGTTGTGTCTGTCGTCGACAACGGCGTCGGGGGTGCGTCGGCGCGCGCGGGCTCCGGCCTCACCGGGCTCGTCGATCGCGTTGCCGCGCAGGGCGGCACGCTGCGCATCCGAAGCGAAGCCGGCACCGGCACCACTATCACCGCGGAGTTCCCATGCGTGTCGTGATCGTCGAGGACCAAGCGCTGCTGCGCGAGGGTCTGGCTCGCCTGTTCGCCGACGGCGGCCACGAGGTCGTCGGCACGCTCGGCAGCGCACAGCAGCTTCAGCAGACAGTCGACGAGCAGCGACCCGAGCTGGTCGTCATCGACGTCCGAATGCCGCCGACCTTCACCGACGAGGGCGCCCACGCGGCGCGCGAGATCAAGGAGCGCCACCCCGACATCGGCGTCCTCGTCCTCTCCCAACACGTCGAGACCACCCACGCGGTGACACTCGCGACGCTCGGCGGGTTCGGCTATCTGCTCAAGGACCGGGTCCTCGACGTAGCTGACTTTCTCGCCGCCGCCACGCGCGTCGCCGGCGGTGGGTCCGCGCTCGACCCGAAGGTCGTTGCCGGCCTCGTCGCGCACGTCAACGGCGGCCCGCTCGTGCGGCTGTCCGAGCGGGAGCGCAACGTTCTCGAGTTGATGGCCCAGGGCCTGACCAACGTCGCCATCGCGACCCGCCTCACGCTGAGCGAGCGGACCATCGAGGCGCACGTGCGGCACATCCTCACCAAGCTCGACATCGCAGACGGGCAGGACGGCCACCGCCGAGTCCTGGCCGTGCTGGCCTACTTGAACGAGGCTCACAACCAGGACGGCGTGCCACGCTGACCGTCGCCACACGCTGACGCAACCGGCGTGTCGCACACCAGATGCTCTTATATGCGCGCGGTTGGAAGCTGCTGATCACGGAACCAATAGGCGCGCAGATCGACGGCTCGCGAGTGCCGGTGAGTGCGCGATGTCAGCGGCAGACCCAGTTGGTGTGCCACTCCGAATCTCAGAAGTAGCGAGACCTGCGGCCGTTCGCGATGTCGGCTGCCAAGCTCCTGGGTGAACGCAGCCGAGATCGGTCCCAGCCGTCCGACAAGCGACCGCCACCCAAACAGCGAAAAGACGGCTGGATGTAGTTATTCAGCAAGAGGAGGGCACCGGGTGCGGCCTGCTCAAGCCCTTGATTGGCCTCTTAAAGCGTGCTTTGCAGTGTGCCTCTGTCTGCCGATATCGATCCGGGTCAGCAGCTGATCATTGTGATCGGTAAGGGAACGCTGATCGCATGGGTGCGTCGACGCGGCTTATGATCGCCATTTGATCGAGCACCCCATGCTTGGCTTGTGCGGTTCGGGCACCGACTTGCCGGCGAGCACCTGCTCGACTGCGGCGTGCAGCAGGTCTCCGGTTACCGGCTTGCCGTTGCCTGGCGTGGACTCGTCGAACGCTCCGCGGTATGCCAGCCTGCGCTGTCGGTCGTACAGGAAGAAGTCGGGCGTGCAGGCTGCGTTGTGGGCACGTCCGACCTGTTGGTCGTGGTCGACCAGGTACGGAAAGAACCAGCCCGCACGCTGGGCCTGCTCGGCCAGGCGCTCGGGTCGGTCGTCCGGATAGGCCTCGACGTCGTTGGTACAGATCCCCACGACTGCCAGGCCGGGGCTCTGCGCGAGCACCGTGCTCAGCTCGGCCTCGATGTGACGCACGTACGGGCAGTGATTGCACAGGAACATGACCAGCAGCGCAGGTGCCGCGGCGAAGTCGTCGCGCCGGACGGTGGTGCCCGCCAGGTCCGGGAGGGCAAAATCGGGCGCTGGCGTGCCGAGGGGGAGCATCAGCGACGAGACAGCCATGTCGGCAAGCGTACAAATCCGCCGGGCCTACGGCGCAGCAAGATCCCCGCGCTGTTCCCGAATCGACAGCCACACGAGCAATTGCCCCGCGTGTGTAGCGTTTTGTCGGCGCCAACACGGCCCCGCCGAGCGGATACTGCGGTTGGATATGGACCCCGCAGCGCGCCGTTGTCGAGGAGCTTGGCCAGGCGTTGCACGTTCCCAGGGCGGGGTTTCCTATGAGGGGCTGCCGGAGGATGACGTCATCCAAGGGCGAGTGAGCTGCTCGAGCCTGGGTTCTTGCGGAACATCGTGGGCAAGCTCACACTGTTATCGCGGTCCGCTACCGGGCTGCAAGCCCAAGCCGGGTCGACCAACGTCAAGGGCCAATGTGTGCCGCCGCCCTACGACCCCTCGGTGGGACGGCGTCCCCTGGTTGCTTGCCGGGTCGGCCGGGTTCGCGGCCCGGTCGGGCTCACCACCTGCCTACCTCCCGGCCGGGCCGACCCACCTACTGTCCAGGCCGGCGTGCGATGCCGACGGTCACGGCCGGAATCCGGTCACCTCAGCGTTATAGAACAATCCGGGCGGAACTACCGATTCGAGCACCCGGTCGACCGCGGACAACCGCCGCCACGACGTGAAGGCGAAGTTGGCCCAGCCGAAGCCCAGCTTCCCCCGGGGGACAGCGTGCTCGAAGGTGCGCACCGGCCAGCCCAACCAGGCCGAGGTCAACTCCTCGGTGCGGACCACGACGTCGACCGCGCCGGCTCGCAGCGCGATCCGGCGGAGTTCGTTCGGGACGAACGTGTGCAGGTCGACGACCGCTTCCAGGGCGGCCGCCCGCGACGATTCGTCAAGTTCGGACCGGGGTCGCCGCCACGCCTCGAGTCCGGGCAGCCGGGTGACACTGGTCGCCACCCACCACGTCGCGCGGGACAGTCGCCGAGCGATGATGTCCCCCCATTTCGTGGGCTCGCCCGCGAACACGAACCGCCCGCCTGGCTTGAGAACTCGTATTACCTCGCGCAGTGCCTGCTCGACGTCTGGGATGTGGTGCAGCACCGCATGGCCGACGACCAGTTCGAACGTCGCGTCATCGAACGGCAAGCGTTCGGCGTCCGCGACCCGACCTGCTACCTGAAAGCCCAGCGATTCCGCGTTGCGGCGGGCTGCCTCGACCATCCCGGGCGACACGTCCGTCACGTGGCCGGTGCTGGGCGCGGTATCGATCACCCCGGCGAGCATGAGGTTCAGGATGAAAAAGCCGGTGCCGCATCCCACCTCGAGCGCGGTGCGGTAGGGCCATCTCCCTCGACCGGCGATGTGTTCGAACCGGTCACGTGCGTAGTCGATGCACCGCTGATCAAACGAAATCGACCATTTCTGGTCGTAGGTCTGCGCTTCCCAGTCGTGATACAGAACGTTGGCCAGCTTGGGGTCTGACCACGCGGCCTCGATTTCAGCGGGCGACGCGGGAGGCTGCGCGCTGGGCTGGGTCACGGGCAGATCAACTGCCAGAGAACACGGCCCGGCCCGGCCCGCGCTCGATGAACGAGCTCATCCCCGCAGTGCGGTCAGACGTGGCGAACAGCGAGGCGAACAAGTGGGATTCGAGGCGGAGCCCGCTCGCCAGGTCAGCGTCCATCCCGCCGTCGATCGCGGCCTTGGCCGCCCGCAGCGCCAGTGCGGGACCGGTCGCGAACTTCGCTGCGAGTTTGACTGCGGTGGCGTACACCTCGGCTGCCGGGACCACCACATCGACGAGCCCGATCTCGAGGGCTTCGTCGGCCGCGACGAAGCGTCCGGTGTAGATCAGGTCCTTGGCTTTCGCGGGCCCGATCAACCGCGGTAGGCGTTGCGTTCCACCGCCACCGGGGATGATTCCCAGCAGTATCTCCGGTTGGCCCCAGCGCGCATCGTCGGCACTGACCCGGAAGTCTGCGGCGAGGGCCAGTTCGCACCCGCCGCCGAGCGCGTATCCGGTGACCGCCGCGACGACGGGCTTGGGCATCCGCGCCACCACGTCGAAGGAAGAACTCAGCCGCTCGGCGTCGCGCACCATGTCGGCATGGCTCATCCCCGCGAACTCCTTGACATCCGCGCCGGCCGCGAACACCTTCTCCCCGCCGTAGATCACGACCGCATGAACGGCGTCGTCGGCCGCGAGTTGTGCGACCGCGCTGCGTAGCTCCTCCTGCAGTTGGCGGTTCAGCGCGTTCATCGGTGGCCGGTTCAGCCAAATTGTCGCTACCGCGGCGGGCAGGTCGCCCGTGCCGTCACCGATCTCGACGCGTATCAGTTCGGTCACGTCAACGCGACCTGAGATGCAACCCGGACAGTGTGCCCTGGTCGAGCGTGGCCCAGTCCTCGCCGATGTCGAACACGGCGACGGCGGCCGTCGGAAATCGGTCGGCCAGGACCTTGCGCAGATCCGGGTCGCCCGTCCCATCGTCTGTCGCGTGGGCGAAATCGCGCATTGACGGATTGTGCCCAACCACTACGAGCGTGCCGACATCGGGCGGAGTGTCGCGAACCACGTCCTGCAGGGAGTCGACGGTGTTGTCGTAGACGCGCTCGTCCTCGTCGGGCTCGGGTGGGTTGGTCAGCGCTCGCGCGGCCGCCGCCCACGTCTCGGCCGCGCGGCGAGCAGGTGACGTCACGATGCGGTCCGGTGCGGGTCCGTTGTCGGCAAGGTACCGGCCGATTCCCTCGGCCGCAGTCATGCCATCAGGGGTCAGCGGCCGCCTCCGGTCAAGATCGCCGACCGCGGCCTTGGCGTGGCGGATCAATACCAGTCGTCGCACGGGTCGAGTGTCGCATGGGTCCCGGAGGCCACGGTGAACTCGCCGCCGGTGTGGTCAGTCGACCAGGGTGTCTGAGTACCCGTGCGACGATGCGGGGGTGGCGGCAGGCGGGACGACCGGATGGCCGCGATGAGCACGCCGCGCGGAACCGAGACGGTCGTCGTCGTCGGCGCCGGCATCATCGGTGCCGCTTGTGCCGAGGCGCTTTCGGCTCGGGGAATTCCGGTGACCGTGCTGGATCGCGGTGGCCTCGCCGCGGGTACGACGAGTCGGTGCGAAGGCAACGTCCTCGTATCCGACAAGCCGGCTGGGCCTGAGCTGGACCTCGTTCGCGCGTCCCGGGCCGAGTGGCCCGATCTGCTGGCACGAATCGAAGCCTCGGACGACGTCGAGTGGGAGGACAAGGGCGGACTGGTCGTCGCGACCGACGACGATACTGCCGCGGCACTCGCGCAATTCGTGGCCGCGCAACGCGGCGTCGGGGTAAGCGCCCAGTCGATCGATACCCACGAGGTGCGCGGCCTCGAGCCACACATCACACCTGACGTCTGCTACGCCGTGTACTACCCGCAGGACGCCCAAGTGCAACCGGTGCTCGCCACCACGGCGATGCTTCGCGCCGTGCGACAGCGCGGCGGCTTGGTGCGCAGTGGCGTAACCGTGCTCGGCATCCGTCGCCACCGCCAGGATGGCGCAATTCGCGCTGTGATCACCGACCGGGGCGATATCGAGTGCGCGGCCATCGTCAACGCAGCCGGCCCGTGGGCTGGCCAGCTGGGTGATCGGCTCGGCGCTCCGGTACCGGTGCAACCCCGCCAGGGCCTGATCCTGGTGACCGCGCCCCTGCCTCCGACAGTGCGGCACAAGGTTTACGACGCCGACTACGTCGGCGCGGTGCTGAGCGGCGAGGCCGCGTTGCAGACGTCGACGGTGGTCGAATCCACCGCGGCGGGTCCGATCCTCATTGGCTCCAGCCGGCAACGCGTCGGGTTCTCCGATCGGATCGACCCGGCGATCCTTCGGGAGATCGCCGGCAAGGCCATCCGGCTCTTCCCAGCGCTGCGTAGCGTGCCCTTGATGCGTGCCTACGGCGGGCTACGGCCCTACCTGCCCGACCATCTCCCGGTGATCGGGCCGGATCCGCGTGCACCCGGCGTCTGGCATGCCACCGGTCACGAGGGCGCCGGAATCGGCCTCGCGCCTGCAACCGGTCGTCTGGTGGCTGAGCTGTTCACGGGCACGCCGCCCCACCTCGACCCGGCGCCGTTCCGCGTCGACCGGCCCGGTCTCGGGCGGGTGGCGTGAACATCACCGTGGACGGGAGCCCGGTCACTGCCCGGAGCGGCCAGACCGTCGCCGCGGTACTCCACGAGCTGGGCCAGACGTCCTGGCGCACGACACGGCGCAGCGGGCGGCCGCGCGGCATCTTCTGCGGTATCGGCGTGTGCTTCGACTGCCTCATCGTTGTGAACGGCCTCCCGGACGTGCGAGCGTGCCAGCGCCTGGTTGCTGACGGCGACGTCATCGCCACCCAGTACGGCGTGCGTCTGCCCGACGAAGGCGGGGTGATCCCGTGACGGTGGTCGTGGTCGGGGCCGGCCCAGCCGGGCTGCACGCCGCATCGACGGCAGCCCGATGCGGCGCATCGGTCCTCCTCATCGACGCCGGAGCGGCGGCCGGCGGGCAGTTTCACCGGCACACTCTCGCCGCACCGGCGCCACAAGCTGTGGCGAAACACTGGCATCCGCGCATCGAGCACCGTCCGAACACCACGGTCTGGACAATCGACGGCCGGCGATTGTTCCTTCGTACCGGTCCCGCTGACTCGGCCGGCGGCCGCAGCTGGCAGGTCGACGCCGACGCCTTGGTGCTCGCGACCGGCGCGTACGACCGCGCCTTGGCGTTTCCGGGATGGGATCTGCCTGGCGTCGTAACGGCCGGTGGAGCTCAGGCAATGGCCAAGGCACACGGGATCGCCGTTGGCCAGCGGGTCATCGTGACGGGCTCGGGCCCGTTCCTGCTGCCGGTGGCAACGTCGCTCTTGCGCGCGGGCGCGCGAGTAGTCGCCGTCCTCGAGGCCGGTTCGACGATCGCCTGGCGGCGACGACCCCGGGCGGTCGCGCAAGCTCCCGGCAAGCTGGCAGAACTCGCGCGATATGCGTCGGTGCTGGCGCGAGCGCGAGTGCCGTATCGAACGCGACGCGCAGTGATAGCCGCGCACGGGCGAGACCGGGTCGCTGAGGTCACCGTGGCGACTCTCGACTCGTCCTGGCGGCCGATCACGGGGCGAACCCGGCGGGTGACCGTGGATGCCGTCTGCATCGGGTACGGCTTCTCCCCTCACCTCGACCTCGCAATCGGTGCCGGGGCTCGCCTGCGCGACGGGTTCGTCGATGTCGACGACGAGCAGGCCACCTCGGTGGCGGGCGTTTTCGCGGCGGGCGAGATCACCGGCATTGGGGGCGCGGACCTGGCCGCGGTGGAAGGCGAGCTGGCCGGCTATGCCGCCGCAGCGTACGTCGGCCAGCGGTCGCCGGTACCGGCGCGGATCAAGCGCCGACGCGCCCGGCTGCGGAGCTTCGGCGCTGCTCTGTCGGATGTCTATGCCATCCAGCCCGGCTGGCAGCAATGGCTCACCGACGACACGGTGGTGTGCCGCTGTGAGGAGGTCACCGTGCGGGAGCTCCGCCGGGCCACGGCCGAGCGCAGTGCGGACGGCTTGCGAGCACTCCGGCTGACGAGCCGGGCCGGGCTCGGTCTCTGCCAAGGCCGAGTGTGTCTTCGCAATGTCGTTGACTTAGCCGAAACGGCGATAGCGCGTCCGCTGCTCGACAACGAACCGCGGCGATCCGTCACGTTCCCCATCCGCTTGGCCGAAGTGGCCAACTCGTCTATGGAGGGCCCATGACCGGGTTAGCCCGCGGGCATCGACCACTGCGGTCCTGTTTTGTCCTCGTGATCGGTGCCCGCTCATGACTGGGCCGTCGCCCACGGCCGGCACCGCCCTCGACGGGGTGATCGTCGCTACGGCTCTTCCCTACGTCGAGGATCCGGCCGCTCCGGCCGGCCTGCGCGTTGACCTCGAGCGATATGCCGAGCATTGCCGATGGCTGATCGCATCCGGGTGCGATGGCGTCGGCGCCAACGGCTCGCTCGGCGAGTACGCGTCGCTGACGGACGAGGAACGACGCGCGGTGGCCGAGACTGCGGTCTGGGCGGTCGGCGACTCGGGTGTCACTGTAGTGGGCGTACACGCGCCCGGGTCACACCAAGCCCGAATGTGGACCGAGCACGCCCGGGACATCGGTGCCGACGCGGTCCTTTGCCTGCCGCCAACGACCTACCGGGCGAGCCGTACCGAGATCGTTGACCACTTCGCGACGGTGGCAGCCGTCGGGCTGCCGGTCATGGTTTACAACAACCCGATCGACACCAAGGTCGACCTCACGCCGGATGTGCTCACCGAGATCTCGCAGATCGAGCACATCGTGGGCGTCAAAGAGTTCTCCGGCGACGTGCGGCGCATCCTCGAAATCCGGGAACGGGCCCCGTCGTTGGCGGTGAGCGCCGGCGCCGATGACCTGCTGCTGGAGGCGGTGCTCATGGGCGCGACCGGATGGTTCGCCGGCTTTCCCAACGTTTTCCCGGCCGAGTCGGTGCGGTTGTTCGAGCTGGCGCGGTCCGGCGAGCTAGCTGAGGCGCGCAGGCTCTACGAACATCTCGTCCCGGCCTTCCGTTGGGACTCGCGCACCGAGTTCGTGCAAGCGATCAAGTACGGCATGGATCTCGTCGACCGTTACGGTGGTCCATGCCGTCCGCCGCGCGGGCCGCTGACACTCCCGCATCGGCTCCAGCTCGACGCCGACATGCAGCGCGCGATCGACTTTCTGCGCCCGGAGCCGGTGACCTGAGGTGCGGGCAGCCCGGATGTTCACCGCGGTGGACTCGCACACCGAGGGAATGCCGACCCGGGTAATCACCGGTGGCATCGGAGTACTACCGGGGGCGTCCATGGCCGAGCGACGACTGCGCTTCCTGGCCGAATCAGACGGCATCCGCCGGCTGCTCATGACCGAGCCGCGCGGGCACCCGGCCATGAGCGGCGCGATACTCCAGCCGTCGACTCGCCCCGACGCCGACTGCGGCGTGCTCTACATCGAAGTGTCCGGATGCCTGCCGATGTGCGGGCACGGCACCATGGGCGTCGCCACCGTGTTGGTCGAGACCGGCATGGTCCGCGTGGTCGAGCCGATCACGACGGTGCGCCTCGACACGCCGGCGGGAGTCGTCGTGGCCGAGGTGCAGGTCGATCGCGGTCACGCGAACGCCGTCACGATCGAAAACGTCCCGTCATTCTGTGCCGAACTCGATGCGTACGTCGAAGTACCAAGCGTAGGAAGGGTCAGGTACGACATGGCCTACGGTGGCAACTTCTACGCCATCGTGCCGATCGCCGAGCTGGCATTGAGCTTCGACCAGAAGGACCGGATGATGTCCGCCGGGTTAGCGATCATGGACGCGATCAACGAGCAGCGGCGGCCGCGCCACCCGGTCGAGCCGGACATCGCCGGCTGCAAGCACGTGGTGCTGGTCGCTCCCGGGCGGGATGGCGCGGACGCCCGCAATGCCACGGTGATTCATCCCGGCTGGTTCGACCGCTCGCCGTGCGGTACGGGCACGTCGGCTCGCATGGCGGCATTGCACGCTCGAAACGAGCTTGCCCTGAACACGGATTTCGTCAACGAGTCCCTGCTCGGGACCCGATTCGTCGGCCGCTTGGTGTCGGAGGTACCGCTGGGCGAAACCCAGGCCGTCGTGCCGAGAATCACCGGACGGGCGTGGATCACCGGTATGGCGCAGTACCTGCTCGACCCCAGTGACCCATTCCCAGAAGGATTCGTCCTATGAGCAAAGACCGATCTCAAATACCTCAGAACGCACCGGGCTCGTGATCGACCCCCGCCGCTACACGACGACCGAACACGCGGTCACGGTCCCGCTCGACCATGCGCAGCCGGACGGCGAGACGATAGAGGTGTTCGCACGAGAGCTGTGTGACGTCGACAAAGTCGGTGACGATCTGCCGTGGCTGCTCTTTCTGCAGGGCGGCCCCGGCGGCGCGTCACCACGCCCGTTGTATCCCGACGCCTGGATCCGGGCCGCACTCACCTCGTACCGGCTGCTCCTGCTCGACCAGCGCGGAACCGGCCGAAGTACTCCCGTGCTCGCCCAGGCCGCGGATCGATTCCCGACGTCGAAAGCCCTGGCGGATTACCTCGCGCATTTCCGCGCCGACGCAATCGTCGGGGACGCCGAAATACTGCGACAAGAGGTCGGCCAGGGTGCACAGTGGTCCACGCTTGGACAGAGCTATGGCGGATTCATCACCGTCACGTATTTGTCACGTGCTCCGGAGGCGTTGCAGGCCTGCTATGTAACCGGCGGCCTGCCCGGCCTGACGGCGAGCGCCGACGACGTATATGCGCTCACCTACCCGAAGGTGGTGCGCCGGGTCGCCGACTACTACGCCCGCTATCCAGCGGACCAGGCGATCGTCCGTACCGTCGCAGACATCCTCGGATCTCAGGACATCCGGCTGCCCGACGGCGACCGGTTCACGGTGCGCCGGCTCCAATATCTTGGCCAGCGCCTCGGCATGGGTGACGGTTTCGAGTTCCTGCACTGGTTGTTCGAGGGGGCACTCCTCGACGGCCAGCTGACCGACCCGTTCCGGTACCAGGTAATGGTCGCTTCCGGCTTCCTCGACAACCCGCTGTACGCGGTGCTCCAGGAACCGATTTACGCACGCGGGGCCGGCGCCACCGCGTGGGCAGCGCAGCGGGTGCTGCAGGACTTCCCGGACTTCGGCCCGGATCGTGACCCGCTCCTATTCACCGGCGAGATGATCTACCCCTGGATGTTCGAGGAGATCTCCGCACTGCGCCCGTTCGCGGAGGCGGCGAACCTACTCGCCGAGCGTGACGACTGGCCACCGCCATTCGACCCCGACCGCTTGGCCGGCAACGAGGTGCCGGTCGCGGCCGTCATCTACTACGACGACGTCTATGTTCCGGCTGAGCTGTCGCTCGAGACAGCCGCTGCGATCGGAAACCTGCGCCCATGGGTGACCAGCGAATGGGAGCACGACGGTATACGTAGTTCTGGCGAAGCGGTGTTCGCCCGGCTGCGCGATCTGGCGAGTGGAGCGGCCTAGGTCTCAGGCGCCGCTAAGTTCCTTGGGCCCCGACTCCGGCCTAAACTCCCGAGCCCTTCCCCCACCTTGTCTCCTTTGATGATCTTGGAGTTATTGCTGCTATTCGGCATTAAGCCCGAGACCATCGAGGAAGACAGGAAAGATCATCGCAGAGGCCCGGCAGGGACAGGAAACTCAGTGGGAGACGGACCGGCGATGCAAACAGACAGAACTCAGCTGTGGATGTGGTTCTGCCAGTCAGCCGGGACTCGGCCGGCGGGACCAGGCGTCGGCTGCTCGAGCGGATGGCTCTCGGGCGGAGCTAGGGGCGGACCCTCGGCGTACTGCGACGTCCGGAAGTCCCAGAACCAGTCCTCGCCCGGCTCGAAGCTACGAATGATCGGATGGCCGGTGGCCGCCGCGTGCGCGCTCGCGTGCTGCGCCGGCGACGTGTCGCAGCAGCCAATGTGACCGCATTCAGTGCACCTCCGCAGGTGAACCCACCAGCCACCGACCGCATCGCACTCGACGCATCCCGTACCACTCGGCTCAACCATGGGATCGATAGCCGGCATCAGCGGTCCTCTCTGTCCGGGTCGGTGACGACCGCGGAGTCAGCGTCGTCGCGCGGCGGGTCGAGCGGCAACCGAACGATGAATCGCGTGTCGCCGGGAACCGACTCGAGACTTAGGTCACCGTGGTGCTTGTTGATCACGATTCGCCACGATATATCGAGGCCCAGCCCAGTACCTTCACCGACTGGTTTCGTCGTGAAGAACGGCTCGAAGATGCGCGCGCGAATGTCCTCCGGAACGCCCGGACCGTTATCGCAGATCGAGATGACAGCCCAACCATCGTCGCGATCCGTCCTTATCGTGAGCGTGCCCTCACCCTCCATGGCCGCAACCGCGTTATCGATCAGGTTCGTCCACACTTGATTGAGCTCAGCTGCGTACGCGGGCACCGGCGGCAACGAGCGGTCGTACTCCTTGACGACCGTGATCTTGTCACCGATCTTGCGGCTCAACATAAGGAGTGTGCTGTCGAGCAGCTCGTGCACGTCGACCGTCTGGAAGGGCGCTCGATCCATCTGGGAGTACTGCTTGGCCGCTGCGACGAGCGTCGAGATTCGAGTAGTGGAGTCCTCGATCTCGTTCATGAGCAGTTCGCTCTCCAGGGTGTAGTTCAGCCAACGGACCGCCCCTTCTAGGGTCTGCTGGTCGACGGTGGCGGCGACCTGATCGAGCCACGGCACGTCGAGACCAGCCTGCACGAACGTCGGAGCGATGTCCCACCCGCCGGCAATGTCGTGCGCCTCGAGCCAGTCGACGATCTCGTCTTCCCGATCGGACGCCTCCATCGGAGTCATCGGTGCCGCCTTGGCGACACGTTCCACGGCGTCTTCCTGGCAGCGGATGAGGGTGGCAAGCGTCTCGCGGTCGTACGGACCCATCGCGATCAGGCCCAGCTTGTGCCGCATGCCGGCGACGCGGTCCCGCAGGGACGAGGTCGCCCGAACTGCGGCCGCAGCCGGATTGTTCAGCTCGTGGGTCAGGCCCGCGGACAGCGAGCCGAGGGCCAGCAGCCGTTCCCGCTGGGCGACCGTTTGCTGAATGTTCTGAATGCCGAAGAACAGCCCCTCCAGCATGTGCAGGGCCATGGGGAACCACTCGCGCATCATTTCTGCGAGCTTCTCGGCGTCCAGCACGAAGAACCGGGAAGGCACAACGGCCCGCATCGAGTTGTTGTAAACCTGCGGCACCCGGTCACCGAGATAGGCCTGCCAGGCTCCGGAATAGACGCCGATCTGGTTCGTGCGGTTCGTCTCGACGTCGTCACCGCCGACGAGCCGAGAAAGCGCTACCTCGCCGTCAAGCAGCACATAGAAGCAACTGGCCGGCTCACCCTCGGTGTACACCCGGCCGGCCGGCAGCTGCTCCACGTGGCCCTCGCGGCACAGCCAGTCAAGCTGTTCGTCGGTGAGCTTCTCGAACAGGAACGTCCGACGAAGCTCTTCTGGATCGCAGGGCAAGAACTTTGTCATAGCCTCACCTCAACGCAAATGCCATAGGTGCGCATTCCATCGTGCGCGACGAGGAACAGCACCCGCCGCGTGTCCATAGTGCGGGTCGGGTCACTCCCGGTCCAAATACCGATGTACGAGCATCACGGCCATGGCGCCTTCGCCGACCGCCGACGCGACACGCTTCGCCGACTGGAACCGAACGTCACCGGCCGCGAACACGCCCGGCAAGCTGGTCTCCAGGTGGTATGGCGCGCGCTCGAGGGACCACCCTCGCGGCTGCTCACCGCCCACGGCAAGATCCGGACCAGCAACGACGAACCCCCGCACGTCCCGGAGCACGACACCGTCCAGCCAATCGGTCCGCGGCGCGGCGCCGATGAACACGAACAGGAACTGCGCGTTGACCGTCTCCGTCTGCCCGGTGGTGTTGTCGCGGAGTATGAGCTGCTCCAGGTGCTCGTTACCCGCTGCGCCGACTACCTCCGTGCAGCTCCGTACCGAAATGTTCGGTACAGCTGCGATCTGCTGGATGAGGTAGTAGGACATCGACGACTCGAGCGACGGTGCCCTGACCAACAAGGTCACCGATCGAGCGCCCCGGGCGAGATAGACCGCGGCCTGGCCAGCCGAGTTCGCTCCACCGACGATGTACACGTCCTGATTCGCGCAGTTCGCAGCTTCGGTCAGGGCCGAGCCGTAGAAGACGCCGCGGCCGGTCAGCTCGTCGACACCCGGTGCCACCAGCTGCCGGTAGGACACGCCCATGGCCAGGATGACGGTGTGCGCGTCGATGGTCGCTCCGTCGGCGAGGCGCACGGTCCGGGCCGAGCCGCTGGCCTCCAGCCCGACGACATCGCGGGTGGTGATGAGCTCGGCGCCGAATCGGACTGCCTGCCGACGGGCGCGCTCGGTCAGCTGGGCTCCGGAGACACCGTCGGGAAAGCCGAGGTAGTTCTCGATCCGCGAGCTTTGCCCAGCCTGTCCGCCGGTCGCGGTGCGCTCGAGCAGCACTGTGCGCAGCCCCTCCGAGGCGCCGTACACCGCGGCCCCGAGACCGGCTGGCCCCCCACCAATGACAATGAGGTCGTAAAAGTCCTTTGACGGCGTTGTCGTCAGGCCCACCCGCCCGGCCAGCTCGCCATCCGAGGGAGCGACCAACGGATCTCCGTCAGTGGTGATCACGACGGGCAGAGTGTGATCATCCGCCCCGGCTGCGGCGAGCAACGCCTGGCCCTCGGGCTGGTCGACCCCGAACCAGCGATAGGGCACCTGATTTCGGGCCAGGAACTCTCGCACCTCAGCCGATCGGGCCGACCACCGGTGACCCACGACCTTTGTCTCCGGCACCGGACGGTGGTCGGCGCTGTTCCACACCTCGAGCAGCGAATCGACGACCGGGTACAGCTTCTCCTCGGGCGGATCCCATGGCTTGAGCAGGTAATAGTCGAGGTCGACAACGTTGATCGCGTCGATGGCCGCGTCGGTATCCGCATACGCGGTGAGCAGGACGCGTTTTGCGGCTGGGTACAGATCCATCGCCTGTTCCAGGAACTCGATGCCGGACATCCGTGGCATCCGGAAGTCAGCCAGCAGTACGGCGACCTGCTCGCCGCGCAGCTTCATCTCGCGTAACGCGTCGAGCGCTTGCTCACCTGACTCCGCGCGCACGATGCGGTGCGTCTCGCCGTAGTGGCGGCGCAGATCGCGGGCGACTGCGCGTGAGACTCCCGGATCGTCGTCGACGGTGAGCAAGGCCGCGCGCGATGGGGCAGTAGTTGCAGGCGCCGTCACACGCTCACCATGCATCCACAAGGCGATTGGGCGAACATTGCTCGATCCTACGTACGGCCGCGGGATTCAGCGGTCTCGATTTACCAGGTTCGGCTGCGGACGGCGTACGCCGGGAGCGAACGCAGACTGCGGTCAAGCCGCGCGGGCAAACCATCGGCCGGACCGCCGCCAGACGTGAATGGGCAGTCCGAACGCCGCCGTGAGGTTGTCGTCCGTCAGGACCGAGCGAGCGAGCCCCGAGGCCACGGTCGCTCCATCGCGCAGCAGCAGGACATGCGTGATCCCCGCAGGCAGTTCCTCGACATGATGGGTGACGAGCACGGTGGCCGGCGCGTCGGGATTGGCTGCCAGTCGGCCCAGGCGCTGGATCAGATCTTCTCGGCCTCCGAGGTCCATACCGGCTGCCGGCTCGTCGAGCAGCAGTAACTCAGGATCCGTCATCAGCGCGCGAGCGATCTGGGCCCGCTTCCGCTCCCCTTCGCTCAGCGTGCCGAACCGCCGGTCATCGAGACCGCCGACTCCCCAGCGCTCCAGCAGGGCCGAGGCACGGCGCAGGTCGACCCGTCCATACGCCTCCCGCCATCGTCCGAGAACCGCATATCCAGCACTGACGACCAGATCCGCGACGCGTTCTTGATCGGGGATGCGCTGGGCCACGGCCGCGCTCGACAGCCCGATCCGCGGGCGCAACTCGAACATGTCGACCGCCCCCAGCTGCTCGCCGAGGACGAACGCGGTCCCCGACGTGGGACATAGATTCGCCGCCGCGATTTGTAGCAGGGTCGTCTTGCCCGCGCCGTTCGGCCCGAGGACGGCCCACCGCTCGTCGAGCTCCACCGTCCAGTCGATTCGGTCGAGCAGCAGTTTGGGCCCCCGACGGATGGACACCCCGTCGAATTGGAGCACGGCGTCGGGGTTCCGGTCGGGCACGCGCCCATCCAACCGCACGTCTCGGGAGGAACAGTGCAGGCGCAACCGTTACAGTCCGCACGATGCGCCCAGAAGACCTGACCGCCGCGCTCGGGGCACGGCTCGATCGTGCCTGGCCGGGAAAGCCGTACCCGTCCGGAGCGGAGTGGGACGGCGACGGAGCGAACTTCGCGCTGTGGAGCCGGTCGGCAACGGGCGTTGACGTGTGCCTGTTCGACCCCGACGGGGTGGAGACCCGGATAGCGCTGGATGAGCGGACCTACCACGTCTGGCACGGGTACCTACCCGGCGTAGGTCCCGGGCAGCGGTACGGGTTCCGGGTGCACGGCCTGAACGACCCGAGCCGAGGATTGCGGCACAACCCGAACAAGCTGCTGATCGACCCGTATGCGCGCGCGCTCGAAGGGGAATTGGTCGACCACCCCGCTGTCTACGGAGGTGACGAGGACTCGGCACCGTACGTCCCGAGGTCGGTCATCGTGCACGGCGCGTTTCCCTGGGGCGGCGACCGGAAGCCCGACATTCCTTGGGAGGACACCGTCATCTACGAGCTGCACGTACGCGGCTTCACGATGACCAACCCCGACATTCCTCCCGAAATCCGCGGCACATACGCCGGACTCGCCCAGCCGGTGGCCATTGACTACCTGCGCTCACTCGGAGTGACCGCGGTAGAGCTGCTTCCCATCCAGCACTTCGTCACCGAGCCGGCGGTCCAGCGCCGGGGCCTGCCCAACTACTGGGGTTACAACACGCTGGGCTTCTTCGCGCCGCACGAGGCATATTCATCGCGCCGGGGCAACCAGGTTCGGGAGTTCAAGTCGATGGTTCGGGCGCTCCATGCGGCCGGGATCGAGGTCATTCTCGATGTGGTCTACAACCACACCGCCGAGGGCGCACCGGACGGACCGATCCTGGCCTTCCGCGGAATCGACAACGCCGCGTACTACCGGCTGGCACCGGGTGATCCTTCTCGTTACGCCGACTACACCGGCTGCGGCAACACCCTGGACGTGCGCACGCCATCCGTCCTCGCGATGGTCATGGACTCCCTCCGCTACTGGGCCACCGAGATGCACGTCGACGGCTTCCGGTTCGACCTCGCGTCTGCGCTGGCCCGGTCGCTGCATGATGTCGACAAGCTCTCGTCGTTCTTCGACACCATCCACCAAGACCCGGTGCTCAGCCAGGTCAAGCTCATTGCCGAACCGTGGGACGTCGGTGACGGTGGCTACCAGGTCGGTCAGTTCCCGGCCCGTTGGACGGAGTGGAACGGGCGATATCGCGACACCGTTCGCTCGTTCTGGGCCCAGGGCGCTGGCGTACGCGAGCTGGCCACGCGACTGTCCGGGTCCTCTGATCTGTATGGCGACGACGGGCGGCTGCCGTTCGCATCGATCAACTTCGTGACATCACACGACGGGTTCACGTTGCGGGATCTGGTCACATACGAGCGCAAGCGCAACGAGGCCAACGGCGAGCACAACCGCGACGGGACGAACGACAACCTCTCCTACAACTGTGGCGTCGAGGGTGAGACCAGCGATGCCGACGTCAGGACACTGCGGTTGCGTCAGGCCCGAAACTTTCTCTGCACGCTGTTGCTCTCCACCGGTGCACCGATGCTGCTTGCCGGCGACGAGCGATGGCGCACGCAGGGTGGAAACAACAACGCGTATTGCCAGGACAACCCCACCTCGTGGCTGGACTGGTCGGCAACGCCGGAGGCTGCTGACCTGCTGGAGCTCGCGCGGCGGTTAGTGACCCTCCGACGCTCCTCGCCGGTGCTTCGCCAACGGGCGTTCTTCGAGGGTCGCCCGGTCCTCGGCGCGGATGGCAGCAAGGACCTGGCTTGGTTTCATCCGGCCGGACGCGAGCTCATAGCCGACGACTGGTTCGACAACGGACTGTGCACGATTGGGATGTACCTGGACGGTCGTGGACTACGGCACCGCGGCAGCCGCGGCGAGCAGCTCGTCGACCACTCCTACCTGATCCTGTTGCACTCCGGAGACGATCCGGTGCGCTTCTTCCTGCCGGGGCCGCCCTGGGCCAGCGAGTACGAGACCATCATCGATACCCGCTATGTGTCGGGCAGGATCGACGGCGGGTCGCGCATCCGGGCCGGACGACCGATGCATCTTGTGGCCCGGAGCGTGCAGCTGCTGCGGGTGGTTCGAGCCTGACTTAGAGCCTCCGCCGTCCCTTCGCGGTTGTGCTCTCATGGATGGCGTGGACGGCGAGGAGGAACTGGCCGGTCCCTCGCGTCTGCCGCCGCTGATGAAATGGCTGGCCGGCGGCGCGGTGGTCGCTGCGCTCGCCATCGTCGGTGCACAGCTCGCCGGTGGTGCCGGCCTCGGCGCGGATCGAGCTCCGGCCCGCCCGGACCCATCCGCCTCCGCCGGACGGCATGTCGCGCAATGGCCAAGCGCTGACGGTGTGTGCGGATCGGGCCTGCTCCCCATCGTGTTGAGCGCGCCGATGCCACCCAACGCGACCGAGCTTCGGGTGCTCCTCGGCGGTGACCAGCTCCGTAAGGTCGACCTCGACAGCGGAACCGCGACCGTCGTGCCGGGCGTCGACCCGAAGAGTGGGCAATCGGTCACCCAGCTGCGGGGGGCGTCCCCGACCTACGCCGTCCTTTCGGGCTGTGATCCTTTGACGAACCTCGGGCTGGTCCGGGTCGGTACCGGCGCGCCCGCAGCCGTGCCGACGACCGGGTTGCTGCGCAACGTGATTTCGGTGACCGGGCAGGCCTGGGCCGTGCTCGGCGGCGGGAACGCCATTCCCGGCACACTGCGCTCGCTGGATGATGCCAACACGGTGCAGACGCCTCGTGGTTTTACCCCGCTGGGCATCATCGGGTCGCACTACGTGGGCGAGCAGCTACAAGTCGGTCCCCTCGCCGGCGAGGATCTGCCAACCGTCCAAATGCGTGATCTGCGGAATGGCGACGACGCGTCGACGCGCCTGGGCCGAGGACAGGTCATTGCCGTGACGCCAACCGGGGTCCTCTGGTTTCCGATGTGCCCGAATGCCGTGCGGATCGCCTGCACTCTGGTCTTCCAGCCACTCGTACCGCCCGGGCCGGCCCGGTCGATTCGGCTCCCGCCAGGTCGCATGCCGACCGCACGGGGGGTCGTGAGCCCGGACGGAGGACGGGTTGCCTTCACGTTGCAGCGCGCCGCACAAGACAGCCGTTATCCGTCCGACGCGGCGCCCACGGACGTCGCCGTACTCGCGACATCATCCGGCTCCATCACGATCGTTCCGGGTGTCGAGTTGCCGATCGCGCCCGTGCCCGGCTTGGCCTTCTCGGACAATGGCTGGCTGGTCCTCGCGTTGAACAACGGCCGGACTATTCGGCTGTTGACGTGGCGACCGGGCCTGGGCCGCCCATTCGAGTCGGCCATGGTGCATGCCGCGGCCAACGGTCGACCACCTCTCGTGGTACTCCCCAGCGGAAGCTAATGACAGCAGACCAAAAGCTCTGGGCCTACGTCCAAGATCATCAACAGGGGGAGTTGCTATTCCGGGTGTACGCCCGCGCGCATGCTCCAGCCGCCGTCCGAGTCAATGGTCTGACCCGTAATCCAGGCCGCTCGGTCGGACACCAGGAATGCGACCAGTTCGGCCGTATCTGCGGGCTGGCCCCAGCGCCGCTCCAGTGGCATGTGCGCCACAACGAACTCCCGCGTTGGGGCATCAGCGTAGCCAGTGTCGTTCGGGCCTGGGTTCACGCAGTTGACCGTCGCCCCAATGGGAGCGAGGGCCGCGGCGAGCGTCGCGGTTACACCCTGCAGCGCCGCCTTCGAGACGACATAAGGGATCTCCGCCGGCATCGGTTCGCGGTGAACTCCGGTCGTGAAGAGCACCACCCGGCGCACGCCGACGCGCGCCGAGGCTTGCACGAGCAGCACGGTCGCTCGCGTGTTGACCACGAACGACGCGTCGAGCTCGGTCGCGGTGACCGTCGCCAGGTCCTGCAGACTGGATCGGGCGTGAACCGCGACCAGGGCGTCGAGCCGACCGTGCTGCGCGACATGTCGTGAGACCAGACGCGACGGCGCGTCGGGGTCGGCCAGATCCTCTGGGAGCCACGAGAGGTTGGCCAGATCGGGTGCGGACGAGTCACCACCCCAGGGCTGGGCCTCGTCGTGCGGCGGCCAGCCCGTTGCGGTCACCGACCAGCCCTCCCTGATCAAGCGCTCGGCGACTGTCCATCCGATCCCGACCCGACGGCTGACGCCCGTTACCAGCGCGGTAGGCATGCTGAGCAGTCTCCCGCGGCGATGCTGGTTTACTTAGCGCCCGGCTCGCAAGAACTTGATGATGACGGCCTGCGCGTCCGGGTCGCTGACCACCGTGATGTGGCCGCGCCGCGGGTAGATCGCGAGCGTCGCGTCCGGGATGAGGCGTGCGGTCTCGGCGAACAAGGCCTGTGGATAGAAACGATCCTGGCCGCCGGCCACGATCAACGTCGGCGCCTGGATCGGCGCAAGCTCGCGCAGGTCGAAGGCGTCCTCGGCCGCCAGGGTGACCGCCAGATCGCCGAGGTCGCCGGCGTGCGGATAAAGCCGTGGGCCCAACCATGCCATCGTCGCTCCGGCCGCGGCCCGACCTCGCCGCGGCGGGACCAGGTCGCGGGCGAACCGCGCGAACACTTCGCGACGGGCCCCGTCGTGCGCGAGCGCGGCCATCTCTTGCTGAAATCGTCGGCCGGTGTTCTCCAGCCGGCAGGCCGCACTGACTAACGCCAAGCGACGCACCCTCGATGGATGATCAGCGGCGAGTTGCTGGGCGATGCTGCCACCCGTCGAGATGCCGAGTACGTCGACGGGTTGCGTGAATTGTGCCGCCAGTGCATCGGCGACCTCGGCAGCCAGGTCCCCCATGGTCGTCCCCTTCGCCAAACCACGGCGGCGCGCGACCCAGTAGACCTCGAAGTCGTGGACGAACGGGGTCATCGTCTGGACCTCGAGCCACCGAGCAAGCCCGACCGGGAGCCCGTTCTCGGGGGTCAGGCCGCCCAACAGTGCTAGTGGCGGCCCGCTGCCCATCACCAGGCATGGAAGGTCGCCGAGGACACTCTCCCGCGGTGAGGACGTGATCCTGGTCCGCGTCACCTCTTTCACGGCTGCGCGTCGAGGTAGGCCTGGGCCAGCCGCTTCGGCGCGCGGGCCAGCCATGCCTCCACGAGCAATTCCCGAAGCTCGGCCACGTCGATCCGGTCCAGACAGACAAGGACGGCGGGGTATCCGTTGAAGTGCGGCGTCGTGAAGTACACGTCCGGGTCGTCAGCGACGAGCGCGTCCTTGACGCCGATATCGGCCACGCGTACGGCGAGAATCGGGCCGCCGGGTGCGTCCGGTCCGAGCGCCTCGAGGTCGGAGCGGCGCAAAGGTCGCTCCCACGCCAGGCTCTTGTCCTTGACCCGCCAACCGGCGTTGCCGTACTGGCCGCCCTCGGACGTCTCCGGCAGCGTCGACGTTATCGTGCGCACGTCGTCCCACGAGGCCACGACTTCACCGTAGGCCAGCGGATGCATTCAACGCGTCATCAACGTCTTGACCCAGTTGGGTTTCACTGCGGAGATGCCGGCGACAAAGGCCGCAAGGAGGAGGGCACCAACCGCGTAGGACACCAGCCGGTTGACGTCGGTGCCGGGATCGCTCGGGAACGTATAGAACATGGCCAGATCGACCCAGGCGGTCACGACGCAGAGGAACGCGCTCGCCACGGCGGCACCCGACGCGAGCCGCCGTCGCCCAGTCCACGTCGCGTAGAGCAGCACGATGATCACCGCGACGAACGGAATCACGTGGGCAACCAGTACCGGGGCCTCGAACCCGAGTGCAAAGCTGCGACACGTGCTCTCGCCATTTTGGTTACACCATGTCCGATCCATGAGATGCACAAATGAGACGCTGACCACGGCCGCCAGGGCGATCACAATGCTCAGGACAATCCCGGTGGACCGAAGCTCATGTCCGGCGCGCCCCTCCTCGGGGCCGGACCGGTACGTCAGGAGCACAACCAGCGTCAGCGCAGCGAAGAGGATTACGCATACGACAAATGCCGGAAGCCCGCTGATGTTCTCGTTCGCGTTCCAGTAATCCTCGTGCTTCGGCAGCGCGAGCGCCTCGCACACGAGAGCAACCGCGGCGATCGCAAGTACGGCTGACAGGGCAAACGGTAGGCGCCGCATGATCAGGCAGGTGACGATCACCACGGCGCTTGCGGCCGGTATGACGCCGACCGACGCATCGAGGTCCCCGCCGGCGGCGATGATCCCGCCCAGGACGAGCAGAATCAGGTCGACGAGCAGGAGCAATAGGCCACGCGGGCCGAGCCTCGGTCCATCAAATAACCCGCGCTCCGGCGGACCGGCCGACTCCTCCCGAGCCTCTTGGCGCTCGATGACTGCTGCTGGGACGGCCGCCGCTCGACCGGCCACATCTGAGGCCGGCGCCAGTGAGGTCGTCGCCGGTTTCGCTTCGGGTAGCTGGGCTGAGGTCGACGTTCGGACCACTACCGGTACCTCGAGCCGCTCCGTGATCGGCCCGGAGAACGCCACTACTCCGTCACGTCGCTCCACATCGGCAAGATCGGCACTGACCCGCACCCGCGGTCCGTCCTGTTCCACCTGCAGCCACCGCTCGGCGGTCGTCGCGGTGGCACACAGCGCAAGTGGCGGTCCGTCAAGGAGGAGTTCCCCCTCGGCGTGATCCTCGACGGTGACGAGGTCGAGCACCTGCGGATTAACGCGCAAAGCGGCGGCCGCCAGCGCCGATTCGGCGGTCTCGGCCACCTTGCGGCTGTCGTCCTCGACCATCGCGCCGAGCGCTTGCCACGCGGCGAGCGCTTGGCGGAGGTCCTCGCCGTGCAGCCGATCCCGTAGCTCGTCGGCGGCGCCGTACCGCATCATCGGCAGCGGACTGGCAATGGCCTCGACGATGGCCGGCGGCAGCGCTGCGGGTGTTACCCGACGGACACGGCTCCGCGCGATATGCATGTCGCCCTGCGCGCCGAAGGTCCACATCTGCGGCGTTTGCTGGGGTATGGCCTGCCGGACCTGTTCGGAGACGTAGCTGAACAGCTCAGTCAGTCCCACCCACCCGTCGCCGTCCCGATCGGCTTCGCCGGTAGTGAGACCGTCGACCAGCGCCTTGGTGAACACCGACGTGCCGACGTCGGCGTCGGGCGCGAGCTCCTCACCCTCGAAGGCGTACTGCATCGCACTCGACGCTGTGACGACCACGCGGCCGCGCCCGCCACCGAGATCTTGCTGATCGGCAAAGGCGTCGCCTACCTGTGCAGCTGGCGCCGCGCGCACAACCATGCCGCGTGGAAACGCGCCTCCGTAGCAACAATCGAGGAACAACGCGATGCGTTGGGCGCGGCTGTCAGCCATTTGACGGTTTACGAAGTCGGCGGCGACTGCGGTCGAAGCGAGCCGCGTCGGGCGAGTGTCCGCTGCGGCTAGGAACAACTCCCCGGACGCGTTCTTCACGCCATGGCAGGAGAAGTGCACGAGCAGGAGATCGGTCGGACTGCGGTCGGCGAAGAAGTCCTCGATCGCAAACCTGATCTGCTGGGCCGACTCATTTCGCAAGACCTGAACGTCGAAGCCGCCAACGGACCGATCGCCGAGGATCTCGGCCAGCGCGTCAGCATCCCGACCGGGCGCAGCCAGCCGGCGAAGACCGTCGTCCGCATAGTCCTCGTTGGCAACCACAAGCGCGAGCCGCGCGCCAGCCATCCCACATCACTCCAGAGCGTGCGCGCGGATCCAGTCCATAGCGAGTTGTTGCTGCATTGCCGAACTAGCGCCGGACAGCTCCAACTCGTCGTCACCGATCTTCAGGCGCACGGTCCGCTGGGTCCCGCCGCGCCGCAGCCAGTCCACCACGGTCGTGACCAGACGAGCTAAGGCACCCAGCGCGGGCGCAACGGACACAACGAGCGCTCCGATAGCCGCCGCATCTACCCCGCGCGTTCCCGGTGGAGCCTCGCCGCCGGAGCGGGGAACGACTGACTCGACATCAAGGGTGAGGATCTCCTCCCGGAGAGCCCGGGTGAGTTCCTCGAGCTGCTCGGCGTCGGCCCCCACCTCCGCGACAGACACATCGACTTCGGCGACCACGAAATCTCCCCCAACCACGTCGGCACAATCATGCTCCGCCAAGATCAAGCCAGGTTACCTACTGGAGGCGCGTACGCGACGACGTGATACGTCCTATAGGCCTACGCGCCGTTAGGTGCCGCTATCTCCATCGCTTTGTCGAGGAATACGCGGTAGCCCAGGTCCGGTCGCAAGCCATGGACCTCCTTGGTGTCCAACGAGCGCATGAACGCCATGATCTCCTGACTGAACAGCTGCCCGGGGACCAGAACCGGGAAACCAGGCGGATAAGGCGTAATGAAGGTGGCCGAAACCACCTCGGTCCCCGCATCGAGTCGCTCTTGCACCTCGTCCGGTGTGAGGAATTCGCAGAGTGCGTCGTCGTAGGCCACATAGAAGGCCCGGCGCAGATCGCCCTCGGGCGTGTCCAGATCCGCCCCCGGTCGGAAGCTAGGGTGGAATCCGCTGAAATTGGGCAGCGGGGCCGCGGGATTGGTCAACGACAGGACCTTCTGCTCATGGTCAGCCCGCTGCCTCGGACTCATGTCCGTGACGTGGTCCACCAGCTCGCGCACCAGGGTGACCAGAACCTCGATCAAGTACGCCACCGAGCTACGCGTCGTGCCGATGTTCGTCATGAACAGGACGGTGTTACGCGACGTCTTGTTGATCTGCACGCCATACCGGTCCATCAAGTGATCACGCTTGAACGTGTCGCCATCGACGCCGGTGAGCCCGATATACAGCGTGATGCGGCAGGGGTCGAGGACGAACTCGTCCTGTTTCCAAACCTGATGCATCGTCAGCAATCCCGAACGTAGGGGCTGATCGACGCCGCTCGGCCGGAACTCCTCCGGGATCATGTCGGCGGTGATGAGGCAACGGACGTACTTGCTGAGCAACGGATGGTAGTCGATCGCGTCCCGCAGCCGCATCGCGTTCTCGACCTGCTTTTGCACCAGCTCGAACCCCTCGAGGGCGCCCTGCCGCCGGCCCAGGTCGAGCGACGCCAGGATCTGGTAGTTCGGCGATGTCGAGGTGTGGGCCATGTAGGCCTCGTGGAACGTGTCCTCTGCCTTCTGACTGAAGTCCTGGTCGTAGACGTGGATCATGGATCCTTGCCGCAGCGAGGTCAGCGTCTTGTGGGTCGACTGGGTGGCATAGACCCGCACCCGGGCGCGAGCCGGATCCGGCAGCAACTCCCGATCCAGCAACGCATCGTCAGGCGGGCGTTCCTCAGCGAGCCGTTCGGCGTAGCGCGAATACTTCTCCCGATACGACGGCAACCGCAGCTTCTCAATGAGCGTCCGCGCCGCCCGCATGGCTGTGCGGGGTCGATAGACCGGATGGAACCGAGCGAAAGCGAACCACGCCTCGTCCCAGAGGAAGATGAGATCCGGCTTAATCGCGAGACACTCCCGCATGACGCGCTGCACGTCGTACACGATGCCGTCGAAGGTGCTGTTGGTGAGCATCAGCATCTTCACCCGGTCCAACTTGCCGGTCGCGCGAAATTGGAGCAGCACCCGCTTGATCTCGCGCAACGGCACGCCGCCGTACATCGAGTACTGGTTGAGCGGATAAGCGTCCAAATAGGTCACATGCGCGCCGGACATCATCAAGCCGTAGTGGTGCGATTGATGACAGTTCCGGTCGACCAGCACGATGTCGCCCGGCTGTAACAGCGCTTGAGCCACGATCTTGTTAGCCGTCGAGGTGCCGTTGGTAACGAAGAATGTCTTTCGCGCGCCGAACGTCATCGCGGCAAGTTCTTGCGCGTCCCGCAAGGATCCGGTCGGCTCGAGCAGCGAATCCAGGCCACCGCAGGTCGCCGATGTCTCGGCCAGGAAGATATCCAGCCCGTAGAAGTCCACCATGTCGCTGATCCAGTGCGAGCTCACGACGGACTTGCCTTGAGATATCGGCAGCGCGTGGAAGACGCCCGTGGGGCGATGGGCGTAGTCGCGGAGCGCCTCGAAGAACGGCGCGTCGTATCGCTCCTCGATGCCCTTCAAGATGCTGAGGTGGAGTTCGAGCAGTCCTTCACGGGCATGAAACACCCGCCGGTAGTGATGGCTGAGCCGCCCGGCCGTCTCCTCGAGCGACACTTCGGTCATGAGATAGAGGTCCAACTCCGGCCGCAGTCGGGCGATCCGGCGGGCGAGCATCTGGGCCCGCTCCTCCGGCGGGCTGTCTACGAGCTGGTGGTCACTGCGCTCCTCGAAGAACGAGCCCAACTGGGACAGATCGTGGCGCGAGTGATGGACGAACCGCCGACGAATCACACAGGCCTGCAGGTTGAAGTTCAGTAGCACAGCCATCGAGGCGTCTTCGAAACTGGGGACGACGACGACCTCATAGACGAACGCGTCGTCCCGCCGGCGAAGCCGCCGCAGGTCCTCGCGCAAGGCACGCTCCTGCGCGCCCGTCATGTCATCGACGATCAGTACCTCGAAGTACGGACGGGTTTCCCGATTGTGCTCCGGGCTCAATCCGTCGGCGCCGTTCAGCGGTTCGCGGTCCAGGTGCTCGGCCGACCATTGTCCGCCGTTGCGGTAGGAATCCGTGATCAACGCGCGGTTGATCCCTGCGATCAGTCGGGCGAGGCGGTCGTGCTTCCCGGCGCCGAACAGCCGTCGCGCGTGCTGAAACGTTTGCACTCCGGGGAAGGCCCAGTAGACCTCCATCGGCGCGAGCACATCGAGCAGACGGTCCACTTCTTTGACCAGATGTTCGGTGGGGCGCTCCTGCGTCACCGCAACGGCCAGCCGCTCGCTGGCCTCCTCTAAGCCGCTCCAACTGTCTGCTCGCAGCTGCCAAAGGCTGTTGTAGACCGGCGGTTTCGCGACGTCCATGGCTCTCACCTCGGCTGCTGACTACATACGATTCTCAACCCAGAACCGTGAGCGCAGCTTCACTGTACGACGGAGCCATCAGCGGACACCGGGGTCGCGGACCAACCCGACCATCGCTGGACGTCGATCACAATGACTGGTCCGGCGGGTGGATCGGTCGCGTATTGGGCGTATCGGGCCGTCAGCAGCGCGATCGCGTGCTCCCCATCGCTGGCGTCCGGACTCACCACCCGAGCCGTGCCGTCGGCGCGCGCCCACCACAGCGTCGACCAGTCGTCGGCATAGTGATCCACGAGGACGGCCACGTTTGGATTGACCGTGATGTTCGCCAGCCGGCGCAAGGCCCAGGTGCGCTTCGGTTTGGCATCCACCGCGGAGTACACGCGATCGCCGTCCACCGCGAACACGATCGGTACGACATGGGGGATCCCCGCCCCGTCGGCTGTCGCCAGCCGGGCGATCCGGGCGGCCCCGAATCTCCGGCGGGCTTCCGACCCGGTCAAGCCGCTCTAACCAATGGCTGGACCTCCCGCCCAACGAACCGGACGAATCCCACAACATCCGGTTCGTCGACTGTCGGCTCGAGCACAACGGTGTGCGCACCGGCGGCGACGTACCGTCGTACGACCGCCGCGATGGCAGTCGCGTCGCCGGTTGCCGCGGCCTCGCGGCCTGCATTGAGGCCGGACAGCGCGAGCGCACGGCGCACTCGATCGTCGGCGTCAGCGCCGGTCGCCGCCATGACATACGCAGTGACGGGATAGTCACCGACGCGGCCGGCGGCCACCCGCGTCTGGTCGATGAGCCGAAGCGTGTCCTGCAGGTCTTCCGGGCTCGTTCCGCCGGTGATGATGGCGCCGTCCGCGATCCGCCCGATGAGCTCGAACGTGCGGCGCCCGTATCCGCCACTGAACAGGCGGGGTGCTGGTGTGGGCGGCCAATCGAGGCGAACGTCGGTTAGCCGGACATACCGGCCGTCTACCGTCACCGTCTCGCCACCGAGCAACCCGTGCAAGGCGGTGAGGTACTCACCGAGCAGGGTCAGCGGGGACCGCACGCGAGCACCCGCTTGCCCCATCCAATCCTGCACACCGTGCCCGACGCCGACTTCGAAGCGACCGGGAAACAATCGGGCCACCGTCGCGATCTCCATCGCGCACAGCGCCACATTGCGTAACGGCACAGGGAGCAAGCCGATGCCCACCCGCAGCCGATCGGTCCACGCCAATGCGGCCGCCGCGGCCGCGATGCCGCCTTCTTTGAAGCAGTCCTCCCATAGCCACAACTCGGCGAGCCCGGCCTCTTCGGCCGCGGACGCTACCGCTCGCAGTTGTTCGGGCGGTAGCTCGGGTCGGAACACCACACCGAGGTCAGTCACGGCCCGAGCATCCCACTCCGGGCCGACCTGCTCGCTCCGGCCGCGCACCCGCCGCTCTGTATGCATGATCCGTGGCTCCGGCAACGGATCATGCATACGTTTCCGGGGCGGCCCGAGGTCTAGGCGGTGACCACCAGTCCCAACTCCGAGGGGCTCGCGAGGAGATCGCTCTTCGGCAGTACTCGGACGGTGTAGCCGAACGTGCCGGTGCGCTCGAGCGGGACGTCCCCCTCGAATCGGCTCGTGCCGTCGGTGGGGCCGGCGTAGGCCAACGAAACGGTGCTCATGTCGACGAGCCGGTCCTCGGCGTCGATCCCGCCGTACACGGCCTGCACGTCGACCTCGGCTGGACCCAGCCCGTTCAGCGCCACCTCGGCTCGCAGATGCAATGCCGACCCAAGCTGCGGGTCCCCCTCGAGTTGGGACTCCACGTGCAGCACCGTGACACCTGGCCATGCGTTGAGCACGTCTTGGCGCCATTCTGCCAGCGCCCGAGCAGCCTTGTAGTCACCCGCCGCGAGCCGCGCGGCCGATTGGGCCGCCGGGGCATACAACTCCTGGACGTACTCCCGAACCATCCGGGTGGCGACCACCTTCGGCCCGAGCGACTTGAGGGTGTGGCGGACCATCTGCACCCATCGAGTTGGGACGCCGGTCTCGTCACGGTCATAGAACCGGGGCGCGACCTGGTGCTCGATGATGTCGTAGAGGGCCATTGCCTCGACATCGTCGCGCCGGTCCGGGTCGGTCAACCCGTCAGCCGACGGAATGGCCCAGCCGTTCTCGCCGTCGAACCACTCGTCCCACCATCCGTCGCGGATGGATAGATTGAGCGCCCCGTTCAGCGCGGCCTTCATACCCGATGTGCCGCATGCCTCCAGCGGCCGCAGCGGGTTGTTCAGCCAGACGTCCACGCCCCCGGTGAGGTAGCGGGCCATCCGGATGTCGTAGTCGGGCAGGAACGTGATCCGATGCCGGATGGCCGGGTCGTCGGCGAACTTGACCATTTGCGAGATGAGTTGCTTGCCCCCGTCGTCGGCCGGGTGGCTCTTGCCGGCAATGACGATCTGCACCGGACGCTCGGGATGCAGCAGGAGCGACTTCAGCCGCTCCTCGTCGCGCAGCATGAGGGTCAGGCGCTTGTACTGCGGCACCCGGCGAGCAAACCCGATGGTGAGCACGTCGGGGCTGAAGGCGGACGAGGTCCAGCCCAGCTCGGCTTCCGCCATCCCGCGTTGGCGGGCCGAGGCTCGGATGCGCGGGCGGATCTCGGTGACCAGCCGGTCACGCAGTTCGTGCCGCAGGCTCCACAGCTCGCTGTCGGCCACGCGGTCGATCGCGGTCCAGGGCGAGCCGTCGGCGATCGCCTCCGGACCGACCTCGCGCTCGGCGATGCTGAGGACCTCGCGGGACATCCACGTCGGAGCATGAACCCCGTTGGTGACCGAGGTGATCGGCACTTCCGACGCATCGAAGCGCGGCCACAGCGAGGAGAACATTTCTCGACTGACCTCGCCGTGCAGCCGGGACACGCCGTTGGCGCGCTGACCGAGCCGGAAGCCCATGTATGCCATGTTGAAAATGTTGGGGTCTTCTTCCCGCCCGAGGTCGAGAATCCGCTCGATCGGAACACCCGGGATGCCAGCGAGGTGCACGGCGACGAGCGAGCGCGGGAACCGGTCGATGCCGGCCGGGACCGGCGTATGGGTTGTGAAAATCGTCCCGGCTCGAACCGCCTGCCAGGCCTCGTCAAAACTGAGGTCGTCGGTCTCGATGAGTTCCCGGATGCGCTCTATACCGAGGAATCCGGCGTGGCCCTCGTTGGTGTGGAACACCTGCGGCGCGATCGTCCCGGTCGCCGCACAGTAAGCGCGGATTGCGCGAACGCCGCCCATGCCCAGCAGCAGTTCCTGCTCGAGCCGGTGATCGGCGCCGCCGCCGTACAGGCGGTCTGTGACCTGCCGGGCGGCGGCGTCGTTCTCCTCGATGTCGCTATCGAGAAGGAGGAGCGGCACTCGTCCGACCTGGGCCACGAAGATCTGCGCGTAGAGGGTCCGGCCTTCGGGGAGCGCTAGCGAGATTCGCGCCGGACTGCCGGCGAGATCCAGTGGCTTGATCGGCAGACCTTGGGGGTCGAGCGATGGGTATCGCTCCAACTGCCACCCATCACGAGAGAGGGACTGGCTGAAGTACCCCGCGCGGTAGAGCAGACCGACGCCGATGATCGGCACACCGAGGTCGCTTGCCGCCTTGAGATGATCGCCCGCAAGGATGCCGAGCCCGCCGGAGTACTGCGGGAGTGCTTCGGTGATGCCGAATTCCGGTGAGAAGTAGGCAATGCTGGTCGGCAGGCTTCCGTCCTGCTGACCCTGATACCAGCGCGGTTGCTCGACGTAGTCGGTCAGGTCGTCGTAGACGTCGTTCATCCGACGGAGGAATCGGCGATCCTTGGCGAGGATGGCGAGCCGCTGGGCGCTGACCTCGCCGAACATCTTGACCGGATCCGCATCGCAGGCCGCCCAGAGTTCCGGGTCGACCGACTCCAGCAGATCGCGCGAGTCCGGGTGCCACGACCAGCGCAAATTGGTCACGATCGCGCCGAGCCTCACCAATTCGGGAGGAAACGTGGCTCGTACCGTGAGCCGTCTCAATGCCTTCACGGGGAGCACACTAGCGGGTGCAGATAGGCGGTCTGGGCGCCTGCGGACCTACTCCACCACCGATCGAATCGGTACGGTGGCCCCGTGGTGGGACGTATCGGACTAGCAAACGTCGGCCCGGTCGTGGGTTCGACGGCGGACGGTGAGCATCCGGCCCGGGCGGTCGTTGGTGAGCGCATTCCCATCTCTGCCACGGTATTCCGGGAAGGTCACGACGCTGTTGCCGCGAATGTGGTTGTCCGGGCGCCGGACGGGCGCCGCCTGCCGTTCCTCCGGATGACCTACGGTGCACCCGGTCTCGACCGATGGCACGCGGATCTGGTGCCGGATGTCGAGGGCATGTGGACGTTCACCGTCGAGGCGTGGAGCGATCCGCTGTCGACGTGGCATCACGCGGTGACCGTCAAGATCGACGCGGGTCAGGGCAGCGCGGACCTGGCCAACGACCTGGAAATCGGCGCACGAATATTCGACCAGCTCGCCACGTTGCTGCCCAAGCCCGAGCGCCCGCGGGCGGTCGCCGCCGCGGCCGCGCTACGCGACCAGACGCTGGATCTCGGACACCGTGTGGGTCCGGCTCTCGACCCGTATCTCATACGTCTCGCCGAGCAAGACCCGGTCCGGGAACTGGTGACCAAGTCCCCGCGGTATTCGGTGTGGGTGGATCGACCCCGCTCGCTGTACGGATCGTGGTACGAGTTCTTTCCCCGCTCCATCGGAGCGGAGCTGGCGAACGACCCGCACGCACCCGCGCGACCAGCCCGGCACGGGACGCTCAAGGACGCCACCGAGCACCTGGATTACGTGGCGAGGATGGGCTTCGACGTCGTCTACCTACCGCCCATCCATCCGATCGGCAAACAGAACCGCAAGGGCGCCAACAACTCGGTGATGGCCATGCCATGGGATGTCGGCTCGCCGTGGGCGATCGGCTCTGACGAAGGCGGCCACGACACCGTCCATCCTGATCTCGGCACCATCGCTGACTTCGTTGCCTTCGTGCGGAGGGCCAACGAGCTCGGTATGGAGGTCGCGCTCGACTACGCCCTGCAGGCGGCCCCGGATCATCCGTGGGTCACCGAGCATCCTGAATGGTTCACCACCAAACCCGACGGGACGATTGCCTACGCCGAGAATCCGCCGAAGAAGTACCAGGACATCTATCCGATTAATTTCGATAACGATCCGGAAGGGATCTACGCCGAATGCCTGCGGGTCCTTTCGGTGTGGATCGATGCCGGGGTGAAGATCTTCCGGGTCGACAATCCTCATACCAAACCGATCAACTTCTGGCAATGGCTGATCGCGACCGTCAAGCAGAAGAATCCGGACGTGCTGTTCCTCGCTGAGGCGTTTACCCGCCCCGCTATGATGCACGAGCTGGCCCGGATCGGCTTCAGCCAGAGCTACACCTACTTTACTTGGCGAAACAGCAAGGACGAGCTCGAGCAGTACGCCCGGGATCTGGTCAGCACCGCGCATTACATGCATCCGAACTTCTTCGTCAACACGCCTGACATCCTGAATGGCTTTCTCCAGACGGGCGGTCCCGGAGCATTTCGCATTCGCGCGATATTGGCGTCGATGCTCTCCCCGACCTGGGGCGTGTATTCGGGCTATGAGCTGTTCGAGCACCTTCCGGTGCGCCCGGGCAGCGAAGAGTACTTGGATAGTGAGAAATACCAGCTGAAACCTCGGGACTACGCCGGGGCCGAGGCCGACGGCCGATCCCTTGCTCCGTTCCTCACCCGGCTGAACGAGATCCGCCGGCAGCATCGCGCCCTGCACTGGCTCGGCAACCTTCATTTCCACCAGGTCGACAACGACTCGATCACGGCATTCAGCAAGCGGGTCGAAGCGACAGACGACGAACCGGCGGACACGATCTTGGTCGTCTGCTCGACCGACCCCCACAACGTTCGCGAGGGCTGGACAGGGCTCGACCTGCCCGCACTGGGGGCCGGCTGGGACGAGCGGTTCACCGTCCACGACCTGCTCACCGGCTCCGAGTGGGAGTGGGGCCAGTTCAACTATGTACGGCTTGACCCGCACTGGGGCCCGGCGCACATTTTCGAGGTTCGACTGTCACAGTTGGGGTGAGAGCGACAGTTAGGCCCCGGCGTCGGGTGAATTGAGAAATGGACCGTCCCGGACTGAGAGGTGACTGCGTTGACCGACAGCATTGCTGCTGGCGCGCTCGGTTCTCCCGATCCCGACTGGTTCAAACGCGCGGTGTTCTACGAAGTTTTGGTCAGAGGATTCAGTGACTCCAACAGCGACGGCACGGGTGACCTGCGGGGCCTCGCCGACAAGCTCGACTACCTCGCCTGGCTCGGCATCGACTGCCTGTGGCTGCCGCCTTTCTACCCATCCCCGTTGCGAGACGGCGGGTACGACATCAGCGACTACGAGGGTGTGCTCGCCGAGTTCGGCACGATCGACGATTTCACGGGGCTCCTGAAGGCGGCGCACGAGCGCGGCATCAAGGTGATCATTGACTTCGTGATGAACCACACCTCGGACCAACATGCCTGGTTCCAGGCGTCGCGCAAGGATCCGAACGGCCCCTACGGCAACTATTACGTGTGGAGCGACGACGACACGCGGTATCCGGATGCCCGCATCATCTTCGTCGACACGGAGCCGTCGAACTGGACATTCGACCCAGTCCGCAAGCAGTACTTCTGGCATCGCTTCTTCAGCCACCAGCCCGACTTGAACTTCGACTCCCCCGATGTTCAGCAGGCAATGATCGATGCGCTGAGGTTCTGGCTCGACCTCGGCATCGACGGGTTCCGCCTGGACGCTGTCCCGTACCTCTATGAGCGCGACGGCACGAACGGCGAGAACCTGCCCGAGACCCACGAGTTTCTCAAGCGATTACGAAAAGAAATCGATCGCGACTACCCGGATCGGGTCATGTTGTGTGAGGCCAATCAGTGGCCGGATGACGTGGTGCAGTACTTCGGCGATCCGGCGACCGGTGGCGACGAATGCCATATGGCCTTTCACTTCCCCGTCATGCCCCGAATCTTCATGGCGGTGCGCCGAGAGAACCGCTACCCGATCTCAGAAATCATGGAGCAGACGCCGTCCATTCCCGCCAATTGTCAGTGGGGCATATTTCTGCGCAATCATGACGAGCTGACTCTGGAGATGGTCAGCGACGAGGAGCGGGACTACATGTGGGCGGAGTATGCCAAGGATCCGCGAATGAAGGCGAATATCGGCATCCGCCGGCGGCTGGCCCCGTTGCTCGAGAATGACATCAATCAGATCGAGCTGTTCACCGCGTTGCTCCTCTCTTTGCCAGGGTCGCCCGTCCTGTACTACGGTGACGAAATCGGCATGGGTGACAATATTTGGCTCGGGGATCGCGATGGCGTCCGCACGCCGATGCAATGGACGCCCGACCGTAACGCCGGGTTCAGCTCGTGCGATCCGGGCCGGCTGTACCTTCCGGTCAATATGGATTCCATCTATGGCTTCCAAGTGACGAACGTCGAATCCCAGACGCGCAACTCGTCGTCACTACTGCACTGGATGCGGCGCATGATCAGGGTGCGCAAGGCGAATCCGGCGTTCGGCTTGGGGACTTTCCACGATATCGGGGGCAGTAACCCGAGCGTGCTCGCCTTCGTCCGCGCCTTCGGTGACGACATCGTGCTCTGCGTGAACAACCTGTCCCGGTTCCCCCAGCCGGTCGAACTCGATCTACGCCCTTGGGAGGGAGCGGAGCCCATTGAGTTGATGGGCGACACTCGCTTCCCGGCGATCGGTGAACTCTCGTATTTGCTGACTCTTGCCGGGCATGGCTTCTACTGGCTGCGCATTCCCCGTAACCAGGTGTCTGATGCGGAACCGGAGCGAGGACAGTGGGCCCGCGAGGTGGTGACGTGACCCTGACCGATGACGACCTGCAACCGCTCGTCGAACGCTGGTTGCCGAGTCAGCGATGGTACGCCGGCAAGGGTCGGGGCATGTCCGACGTGTCGCTGAGACTTCTTACGGCACTGACCGAGGCCGTCCCTGAGGTCGGCATCTGGTTGGTGACCGTGACCTACGCCGACGGCCAGATGGACACCTATCAACTACCACTCGTGGGGCGGACGGAGCCAGCCGGCAGCCTCGAGCATGTGTTGCTCGGCACGATACAGACGCCGGATGGCACCCGCTGGATCTACGACGCCCTTCACGACCGGGACGTCACGGGTGTCTTCATCGACGGGGTCCGGAAGGACGCTACGCCCGGACCGGTGTATTTCCAGCGATATGTCGACGCGAGCGACCTGCCCGTTGATCTACTGAGCCTGGTGCTCACCGGCGAGCAATCCAATACCTCGCTGGTCTACGGCGATCAAGCCATTCTCAAGGTATTTCGGCGGCTCGAGCCCGGCATCAACCCGGACATCGAAATTCACCAGGCACTCAGCGAGCTCGGCGCGAAGCATATTGCCCGCCTGCTCGGAAGCATGACGGCTGATCTGCCCGATGACGGCCGTGGCACCCTGGCGCCGGTCAGCCTGGCGATGCTGCAGGAGTTCATGAGTACGGCGAGCAACGGATGGGACCTGGCCAAGACCAGCGTCCGAGACCTGATGGCGGAAGCGGACCTGCACGCGGCCGAGGCGGGCGGTGACTTCGCGGCCGAGGCCGAGCGGCTGGGCGCCGCGACGGCTGTCGTGCACACCGACCTAGCCGTTGCGTTCGGCACTGACGTGATGCCGGGCGATCAGCTTCGGGAACGGGCGGCGGCCATGCACGCGCACCTCGACGCCGCGCTGGCCGAGGTACCTTTGCTCGCCCCGGTCGAGCCGGGACTGCGCACGGCCTTCGATGCGGTGGATTCCCTGGCCGACACGGCCGAGCCGGTGCCGACCCAACGGATCCACGGCGATTTGCACCTCGGTCAGGCGCTGCGGACCTCGCGGCGGTGGATCTTGCTCGACTTCGAGGGGGAACCGATCGCATCGCTCGCCGGCCGCAGGTCCTTCGACTCGCCGCTGCGCGACGTTGCCGGGATGTTGCGATCGTTCGACTACGCGTCCCGATACCAGATCGTCGACACGCCTGACCCGCAGCTCTCCTATCGTGCGAACGAGTGGGCCGAGCGCAACCGGGACGCCTATTGCGCTGGGTACGCGGATGTTTCAGGCAGCGATCCCCGGGTCCATGACGTTCTGTTGCGCGGATTCGAGGCTGACAAAGCGGTCTACGAGGCGGTCTACGAGACCCGGAATCGGCCGACGTGGGTTCGGATTCCGCTCGCATCGCTCACCCGGCTCGCCGAGCCCACCGGTACGAGCTACCGCGCGTCGGACGACAGAGCAGCTGCCGACACCGGCCCCGTCCGTGAGGAAGGTGCTTCATGAGCAAGGACAAGGACTCAAAGCCCAGCAAGTCACAGTCGCCCCGCAAGGCCACCCCGGTGAGCGAAGCGGTCGCCGCGGCCGACGCCGCCATCCCGGCCGCGCGGCCCGCGGCGCCCGACGCACCGCCGGTCGAGACCGGCCCGATCCCGGCCGTGGCAACGGTCGAGGGCGACGCCTTCGACCGCCTCGTCGGTGGATCGCACCATGATCCGCACGGTCTGCTCGGCGCGCATCCGACTGCCGATGGGCGCACCGTTATCCGCACCTTGCGGCCGGAAGCCAGCAAGGTCACGGCGATCATCGAGGGCAAGCCGTTCGAGCTGGAACGACTGCATGACGGTGGGGTGTTCGGGACAGTCGTTGACGGCCTCCCCACCGATTACCGGCTCGAGGTCACGTACGGCGATGAGACCTACACAGTCGACGATCCCTACCGCTGGTTGCCGACCGTCGGCGAGGTGGACCTGCATCTCATCGGCGAAGGTCGGCACGAGCAGCTGTGGGACGTCCTCGGCGCGCACGAACGCACCTATGACACGCCGCAGGGTCCGGTGAGCGGCACCTCGTTCGCAGTATGGGCACCGAACGCGCGCGGAGTCCGGATCGTGGGGGACTTCGACTACTGGTCGGGCCGGGACTACCCAATGCGCTCGTTGGGATCGTCGGGTGTCTGGGAATTGTTCGTCCCCGGCGTCGGCAAGTGGGCGAAGTACAAGTTCAACATCCTGGGCGCAGACAGCGTGTGGCGTCAGAAGGCAGACCCGCTGGCCTTCGCGACCGAGGCTCCGCCCGCAACCGCCTCGGTGGTGTTCACTTCCGGTTACAAGTGGGGCGACGACGAGTGGTTCGCCGCCCGGGCCGGAACCCAGTGGCATGCGTCGCCCATGTCCATCTATGAAGTGCACATCGGGTCCTGGCGACAAGGGCTGTCCTACAGCCAGCTGGCCGAGGAGCTGGTCGCGCACGTCAAGGCCACCGGCTTCACGCATGTGGAATTCCTCCCCGTGGCCGAGCATCCATTCGGCGGCTCCTGGGGGTATCAGGTGTCGTCGTACTACGCGCCGAGTGCTCGCTTCGGCAACCCGGACGACTTCCGGTATCTCGTGGACCGGCTACATCAGGCCGGGATCGGAGTCATCGTCGACTGGGTGCCGGCCCACTTCCCGAAGGACGCGTGGGCCCTTGCCCGCTTCGACGGCACGCCGCTGTACGAGCATGCGGACCCGCGCCGAGGTGAGCAGCCCGATTGGGGCACGCTCGTCTTCGACTTCGGCCGGCGCGAGGTACGCAACTTCCTCGTGGCCAACGCCCTGTTCTGGCTCGAGGAGTTTCACATCGACGGACTTCGGGTCGACGCCGTCGCCTCGATGCTTTACCTCGACTACTCGCGCAAGGACGGCGAGTGGCTGCCCAACGTCTATGGCGGCCGGGAGAACCTCGACGCGGTCGCCTTTCTGCAAGAGATGAACGCCACGGTTTACAAGCGCGTGCCAGGGGTCGTCACCGTTGCCGAGGAGTCGACGGCGTGGCCCGGCGTCACCCGGCCGACGCATCTCGGCGGGCTGGGCTTCGGCTTCAAGTGGAACATGGGCTGGATGCACGACACGCTCGGCTACATCGCCCGGGAGCCCGTTCACCGCCAGTTCCACCACCACGAGATGACCTTCTCGATGGTCTACGCCTACTCGGAGAACTACATCCTCCCGATCTCGCACGACGAGGTCGTTCACGGCAAGGGTTCCCTGCTGGGAAAGATCCCCGGCGATCGGTGGCAGGAGCTGGCGACGCTTCGCACTCTGTACGCGTACATGTGGGCGCATCCCGGCAAGCAGCTGCTGTTCATGGGCCAGGAGTTCGCGCAGGGCGCCGAGTGGAGCGAGTCGCGATCACTTGACTGGTGGCTGCTCGACGGACCGGAACACCGTGGCGTACAACGACTCGTCACTGACCTCAACCGGATCTACCGCGAGACGAACGCGTTGTGGTCCCAAGACAACGATCCGGCCGGATTCCACTGGATCGATGCCAACGACGCGATGGGAAACGTCTACTCGTTCCTGCGGATTGGAACCGATGGGTCGATCATCGCCTGCGTCGCTAACTTCTCGCCGGTGCCGCATGAGCGCTACCAGCTCGGCCTGCCCAAGGCGGGACGCTGGGAGGAGGTTGTCAACACCGACGCCGAGGTCTACTTCGGGTCCGGGGTCGGCAACTTCGGCGGCGTCGATACCGGCGACCAGCCGTGGCACGGTCAGCCCACGTCCGTAACCCTGCGGGTCCCGCCGCTGGGAGCCGTCTGGTTGCGCTGGATCGAATAAGCCGCTCCGATCGACTTGCGATCGAGCGCTGTTTTGGACCGCAGCCGCCCCGGCGCCATGCTGGGAGGTGCGGCATGGGGAATTCCCCGGCCCGGCCCGGCGTTACTCCGCCATGTCGTTGCAGATGCAACATTTTGGAGGCTGATATGCCCGCTGTGACCGCGGATACTTTGACGTTGCCACGCCTGAACCCAGCGACGCTCGGCGACACCGAGCGCCCCGTGCGGTCGGTGACAACCGGCCCCAAGGGGTTCGAGGGCGAAGGTTTTCCGGTGACGCGCGCCTTCGCCGGCGTCGGGATGCGGGACCTTGACCCGTTTGTCCACATGGACCAGATGGGCGAGGTCGACTACGCCCCGGGTGAGCCGAAGGGCACCCCGTGGCATCCACATCG
The DNA here is from genome assembly GCA_963809815.1 of uncultured Actinomycetota bacterium. Lineage (GTDB taxonomy): Bacteria > Actinomycetota > Actinomycetes > Mycobacteriales > Jatrophihabitantaceae > CAVVJA01. The sequence continues at coordinate 61,213 of CAWELM010000005.1, read as the reverse complement.
CGGTTTCGAGACCGTTACTTACATGGTCGACGGCACGTTCCTGCACCAGGATTCGCACGGCGGTGGCGGGGTGATCGAAAACGGCGCCACCCAGTGGATGACCGCGGGCGCGGGCATCCTGCACATCGAAACGCCGCCCGAGGAACTGGTCCTGTCCGGTGGCTTGTTCCACGGCATCCAGCTGTGGGTGAACCTTCCCGCGAAGGACAAGTTCACCCCACCGCGGTACCAGAGCATCGAGGGCGGCGAAGCGACACTCGTGGCATCCGACGACGGCGGCGCGCTCGTCCGGATCATCGCGGGAAGCATCGACGGCCACCCCGGGCCGGGCTCGACCCACACGCCGATTACCTTGGCGCACGCGACTGTCGCCCCGGGCGCAACGCTGTCCCTGCCATGGCAGCCGGATTACAACGCCCTGGTCTACGTTCTTTCCGGGTCCGGCACGGTCGGGCCGCAGGGCCGGCCGATTCGCACCGGCCAGCTGGCCCTGTTCGGCGCCGGCGACCGGCTGACGGTTTCGGCGAACGTCGCGCAGGAATCCCGCCATCCGGCTCTGGACGTGTTGATTCTCGGCGGCCGGCCGATCGGTGAGCCGGTGGCGCACTATGGTCCGTTCGTCATGAACACCACCGAGGAGCTGCAGCAGGCTCTCGACGACTACCGCGCCGGCCGGCTCGGTGTGATCCCGGCCAACGCGATCATGCCCCACACCTCGAACTGAGCGGCTGGCTCAGCTCGAGACCTGAGACCTGCCGCCCGCGCGCTGCCCTCAGCTTTAGAACAAAGCGTTGGCGAGGGCGCGCCGCGCGGGTGCGACACGGGGGTCGTCCGGGCCCAGTAGGTCGAAGTACTCGATGAGGCGCTCTCGTACGGCATCCCGATCAGCACCGCTCACTCTGCGGACGAGGCCGAGCAACCGGCCCAGCGCGCCATCGACGTCGCTGCGCGAGAGCGCATAGTCGGCGGCAGCAAGCTGGGCCGGCACGTCGTCCGGTGCGGTCTCAGCCCGGGCCACCAGCTTGGGATCGATGTCCTGGAGTCGCTCCAACAGCCGCACCTGGCGCAGGGCGAGTGCCGCCTCGGTGTTTGCCGGCTCGGCGTCGAGGATGGCCTGGTAGCGCTTCGCGGCTAGGTCGAACTGACCGGCTTCGAGCGCGGCTTCCGCCTCGCTGAATCGCGGGTCCACGGGCACCTCGGCTGACGTTGCCTCGTCAATGGCATCTGGGACCGCGCCGCTGAGTCCCGCCTGCGAGGCGGCCTTGACCAGTGCGTCTACGAACTCCCGAACCTGCGGTTCAGGCAAGGCACCCTGGAAACCAGGGACCAGCTGTCCACCGATCGCCGCGAAGACGGTCGGGATGCTCTGGACCTGCAATGCCTGCGAGATGCGCGGGTTGGCGTCCACGTCGATCTTGGCCAGAATCCATGTGCCGCCGGCCTCGGCGGCGAGCCGCTCCAGGATGGGCGAGAGCTGTTTGCACGGTTGGCACCAGTCGGCCCACAAGTCGATGAGCACCGGCACCTGGAATGATCGATCGATCACCTCGGCCTGGAAGGTCGCCTCGGTCACTTCGACGACGGAGCCACCAGGCGCCGGAGTGGCGTTGTCCGCGGCGCGCGCGGCTGCTTCCGAGCGGGCCTTCACGGCCGCCAGGTCGACGGCTCCGGACATGGCGGCCGCCATCGCGGGCGCAGACGCGGGGGGACGACGACGGTTCGCAGCAGTCATGTGCTCCAGTGTCCCAGACGCAGCCTGGTGCCCGCCGCTGTTCAGCTACGGGCGAGCACTTCGGCGAGGGCCGGCGCGGCCGCATCCTTCGCGGACAGCAAAGACCGGTCTTCCCGGTCAATCGGAATCGGCCAGTTGATGCCGAGCGGAGCGTCGAAGGGATTGACGGCCACCCCGGCCATGCCTGGTGCCCATTCGGTATCGAAGCAATACAGATATTGCGTCGGTTCGGCGCTCACCGACTGGAAGCCATTGCACACGCCCGCGGGCACCAGAACCTGGGTTCCCGGCACGAGTCGCACCGTGGCGACCGCGCCGGCCGTCGACGAATCCGGTCGGGTGTCAACGTACGCGCCGAAGGCCTCGCCGGACACGATGGCGACGAGCTTTGTCATCGCCTCGCCATGCAGGCCCCGGATCGTCCCCTGCCGAGTTTGCGTCACGTTGATCTGTCGCCACGGCCCGGCGTCGACACCGGCCTCCTGCAGGCCGCTCTCCCGGAAGAATTCCCGAATAGTGCCGCGCTCATCGCTGACCTGCTTCATGGACAGCACAAGCAAACCGTCGATGGCGGTCTTCGACACCTCAAAATCGATCACGCTGGTAGTCACGCGGGCATCCTAGGAGACTCGCCCAGGCGTCCTCGGCGGAGCTAGCGGAGCTAGAAGCGCACCGGCTCCCGGTACTCGCCCCACAGCGGCCGGAACGCGTCGCAGATCTCGCCCAGCGTGGCCTCCGCGCGCACGGCCTCGAGCATGGGCGGGACGATGTTGCGATCGGAACGGGCCGCCTCGACCATCCCGGTGAGAGCCACATCCACCGCTGCCCGGTCGCGGGCGCGACGCCGATCGGCGACCAGCTGACGCTGGGCCAACTCGACTTCATGCGAGACCCGCAGGATCTCCAGCTCGTCGCTGACGTCGCCGGTGAGCGTGTTCACCCCCACCACGCGCTTCTCGCCCTTCTCCAGCTCTTGCTGGTACGCGAACGCAGAGTCGGCGATCGCGGTGATGAACCAACCGTCCTCGATGCCCCGCAGTAACCCGGACGTCATCGTGCCGTCAGACCCGAGATCTCGGATCTGCGCGAAGATGCGTTCGGCGTCCGCCTCGATGCGATCCGTCTCGGCTTCGACGTACCAGGAGCCACCGAGCGGATCGACCACGTTGAGCACACCGGTTTCCTCGGCGATCACCTGCTGGGTGCGAAGTGCGATCTGCGCGGCTTTCCCTGAGGGCAGCGCGAGTACCTCGTCGAGGGCATTGGTGTGCAGCGAGTTCGTGCCACCGAGTACCGCGGCCATGGCCTCGACGGCGGTGCGAACGATGTTGTTGTCCGGCTGCTGCGCAGTCAGCGAGACGCCAGCCGTCTGGGTGTGGAACCGCAGCCACTGCGCCCGTGCGGTCCGAGCGCCGTACACATCGCGCATCCACCGCGCCCAAATGCGGCGAGCGGCGCGGAACTTTGCTATCTCTTCGAAGAAATCGATGTGGGCGTCGAAGAAGAACGACAAGCCGGGAGCGAACTGCTCGAGGTCCAGCCCGCGGGATAGGCCCAGCTCGACGTAGCCGAATCCGTCGGCCAGCGTGAATGCCAGCTCCTGCGCCGCCGTCGCACCCGCCTCCCGGATGTGGTAACCCGAGACGGACAACGGCTTGTAAGCGGGCACCTCGGTGCCTACGAACTCCATCAGGTCACCGATGAGCTTCAGGTGCGGCTCAGGCGGATAGATCCACTCCTTCTGCGCGATGTACTCCTTGAAGATGTCGGTCTGCAGGGTCCCGTTCAGCTGGCTGATATCGGCGCCCTGCCGTTCCGCCGCCACCATATACATGCAGAAGATCGGTACCGCGGGACCGGAGATCGTCATCGAGGTGGTCGTCGCGGCGAGGTCAATACCGTCGAACAGCACGTCCATGTCCGCGGCGGAATCGATCGCGACCCCGCAGTGCCCAACCTCGCCGAGCGAGCGCGGATCGTCGGAATCGCGGCCCATGAGCGTGGGCATGTCGAAGGCAACCGACAGCCCGCCGGCGCCCTCGGCGAGGATCATCTTGTAGCGCTCGTTGGTCTGCTCCGCGTTCCCGAACCCGGCGAACTGCCGGATCGTCCACGGCTTGCCCCGGTAGCCCGTCGCGTGAATTCCTCGCGTGAACGGGTACTCCCCCGGCCAGCCGATACGTTCGAACCGGTCATCGGCACCCGTCGGCCCGTAAAGCGGCTCGACCTCCGTTCCGGACAGGGTCGTGTAGTCCCGATCGCGCTTCGCCGACGCGTCGTAGCGCTGCTGCCAGCGGGCGCGGCCCGCCTCGATGTCACCGGCATCCATGGCGCCAGATTACTAGGACGTCCTACTATCTGCCATCGAAACGGGGCAACGTCACACGGGATGGCGGCTTCGGTGCGGTGCGCCCGCGGCTGTCAGCTCGGCCACTTGGTCGTCGGTCAGGCTGATCTGAGCCGCGTGGACGTTCTCCTCCAGGTGTGACACCTGGGACGTACCCGGAATGGGCAGGATCACCTCCGAGCGTGCGAGTAGCCACGCCAGCGCCACTTGCGCGGGTGTCCCATCGGCGGCGCGCAGGAGGTGATCGAGGCGGCCGTGGGTCGCCGCGAGGCGTCCACTCCCGATCGGATACCACGGGATGAACCCGATGCCGTTCGAGGCGCAGTAGTCGACAACGGGATCCGACCGTCGGTGCATGAGGTTGTAGAGGTTCTGCACCGTGGCGATTGGCGTGATTGCCCGAGCCTGCTCGATCTCCGCGATTCCGACCTCGGACAAGCCGATAGCCTCGATCTTTCCCTCATCCCGAAGCTCGATGAGAGCGCCGAGCGAATCCGTGAGCGGGACTTGCTCATCGACGCGATGCAGTTGAAAGAGCGGAATGCAGTCCAGGCGAAGCCGGCGCAGTGACATTTCCGCCTGCTGACGCAAGTACCTGGGTCGCCCGACCGGGAACCACGCATCCGGGCCGGTTCGGACCAGGCCGGCCTTGCTGGCGATGAGCACGTGCGACGGATAGGGATGCAGCGCTTCGCGGATGATGTCCTCGCTGACCGCGGGCCCGTACGAATCTGCGGTATCGATGAGATCGACACCAAGCTCGACCGCACGGCGCACGACGGCCACGCATTCGTCACGGTCGACCGGCTCACCCCAGATACCGGGTCCGGTCAATCTCATCGTGCCGAACCCGAGCCGGTGGACGGTCCGCTCGCCAATAGTGAACGTTCCCGACGCGTGGGCGGGAAGCGTGGGCGACAGGGCCGGTCCCATCACTGCGTTACTCCCGGGTTGCTGTGAGTACGAAGGCACGGCACGCTCGCCTCATGTCGTTGATCTCTCCTCCCGCCTTGCGCGCGGGTGACACCGTGGCCATCGTGTCGCTGTCTGCAGGTGTCAGCGCCGCTGTCCCGCACCGCCACGACGCCGGCATCCGTCAACTAGAGCAGACCTTCGACGTGCACGTTGTCGACGCGCCCAACGCCCGCCGAGACGACGCGTTCCTGCGGGCTAATCCGCGAGCGCGGGCCGATGACCTGCATTGGGCCCTCGCCGAGAATGCCGTGGCGGGCATCCTGACCAGCATTGGCGGCGATGACTCGATCCGCATGATCCCGTACCTCGACTTCGACATGATCCGCGACCATCCCAAGGTTTTCATGGGCTTCTCGGACACGACCGTGCAGCATCTCGCCAATCGCGTCGCGGGTGTCGTGTCGTTTTATGGCCCGAGCTTGCTGACCGCGTTCGCCGAGAACGGTGGCATCCATCCTTACGTCGAGGAATGTGTGCGCGATGCGCTGTTCCGGTCCGAACCACTTCAATTGCGGGCGGCCCCGGAATGGACCGATGAGCGGTTGGACTGGGCCAACCCGCTGCTCGCCAGTCGTCGCCGCCGCTGGTGGCCGAACCCAGGCTGGGCGTGGCTACAGGGCACCGAACCAGTCGAAGGTGAGCTCATCGGCGGCTGCGCCGACACGCTCGAAACCGTGAAGGGCACTGCCATCTGGCCGCCGCCATCGACGTGGGACGGCGCGATTCTTCTGTTGGAGCTTTCGGAGGAAGCACCGGCGCCGTACACGGTGGAGTTGTGGCTGCAGAACTACGGCGCCACCGGCATTCTCGGCCGACTCGGCGCGCTGCTGCTGTCCCGGCCGGAGACGTACACGCTGCAACGGATGTTCGAGCTGTGGGATCGGGTCCAGCGGGTGCTGGCCGAATGGGGTCGAGCTGACCTCGTGATCGTTGCCAATCTCGACTACGGCCATAGCTCGCCGATGGGGGTGCTTCCGCTGGGCGTGCGAGCCCGGGTCGATCCGATCGAGCGCACGATCCGCACACTCGCGCCGGCGGTCACGCAAGATGCGGCTGATGATCTTGGACTTGTCGTCGTCCCGGAGCAGTGACTCCAAGACCGTTCACGACCTTCATGGTCGCAGCCTCTGCCGAGATCCTGGGGTGAAGCGGAGGGTTATTACCTCTTGTCTGGGCCGCACATCGGACCGACGATGAGCTTGCGTCCGACGACTGGACGGCCCCACCAAGCAGCGAGAGGAGCAACGATGCTTCGACGGTTGTCCATTCTGGCGATTGCTGCAGTTGCCGCAGTCGGCGTCGCCCTACCGGGAATCGCCACCGCGCAATCCCCTGGCGAGGCACTGGTGACAGTAGGGAGCCCACCGGGGCCGTTCTCGCAGAACAAACAGAACGAGCCGGCGGTCGCGGTGAACGAGTCGAATCCGACCGTGCTGGCGGCGGGCGTCAACGAAGAGGTCGACATGGAGGCCTGCAACGCCGGGACGGACAACACCTGTCCGTTCACGCCCGGAGTTGGCGTATCCGGCGTCTACTTCTCCTTCGACAGCGGCCACAGTTGGACCCAGCCGACGTACACCGGGTGGAGCGCGCGCAGCTGCCAAGGCGCGCCCGGAAACACCGATTCGCCTTGCCAGCCCGGCGTCGGTCCGATCGGCACATTGCCGTGGTACTTCGAGAATGGGCTCGTTTCAGACGGCGATCCTGGCGTCGCCTTCGGGCCGAAACCCGGCCCGAACGGTTTCTCGTGGGCCAACGGTTCCCGTTTGTACTACTCGAACTTGACGTCCAACTTCCCGACCACGGCTCCGGCCTTCAAGGGCTTCGAGGCGATCGCCGTGTCCCGCACCGACGACGTGCGCGCGGCGGCGAACAACGCCAAGAGCGCCTGGATGCCGCCGGTCGTCATATCCCGGCAGTCGAACACCACGTTCTCCGACAAGTCCCAAGTCTGGGCTGACAACGCTGAGAGCAGCCCGTTCTTCGGCACGGTGTACGTGTGCTGGGCCGCTTTCCGGGGTCAGGAAAAAGGCAACGCGGTCCCGGCACCGCTTCAGGTTGCTACATCACGCGATGGCGGCAGCACCTGGACGCAACGGCAGATCAGCGCGGCGGCCAACAACGGCCAGCGAAACCCACCTGACGGCTGCACGATCCGCACGGACAGTCGCGGAACCGCCTACGTGTTCGGTGTTGGGACCGTGTCCTCGGCCGGAGGACAGTCGTTCGAGTTGCTGTCTCAGTCGGCCAATGGCGGCCAGACGTGGTCGAGCCAGCGGCCGGTCGCTGGGCCGGTCACCCAACCGGGCGCATTCGATCCGGTTCAGGGAAGTCCGGTCATCGACGGCGTCGCCGGCGCCCGTAGCGACCTGGCGCCCGCACCGAGCGTGGACATCGCGAATGGCGCCCCCACCGGTGCGGGGGCGACGGACCGCATCGTGATGAGTTACGTGAGCGGCACGCTCGCTCAGCCGGATGTGTTCTTCACCGAGTCGACGGACCGCGGCGCCACGTGGGCGGCACCGCGCGCGATCGAAGCCGCAGGTGACCGCGGCATTTACACCGCTCCCGCGATATCACCCAACGGCACGGATGTGTACGTCGTGTACAACGCATTCACAACGCCATTCCAGCCAACGACGGCCACGCCGCGCAGCCTCGTCGGCGTCGTCATGCACGCTTCGGCGAGCGGCTCGGGGGCGACCGGCACGTTCACCACCTTGCATCGAGGTGAACCCGGAGATCCACGCGGCAGCAGTGCGAACGCCCTAACCGATGAGTTCCTCGGCGACTATGTGTACGCCGCCGCGACTCGAACGTACGGCGTTGCGGTCTGGAACGATGCGAGAAACGCGGCCGACTGCCCCGCGATCGACGCGTATCGGCAGGCACTACAGAACGGCGAAGCCGCGACGGCGCCTCCGGTCCAGCAGGTATGCCCGTTGAACTTCGGCAACTCGGATATCTTCAGCTTCACCACGGCGCCCTAACTGAGGCGATGGGCTGCCACGTCTGCGAGCCGACGTGGCAGCCCGCTACCGCTCGGGCTGCTAGTCGGCGAAGTCGCCGGCATCGACGCGCAGCCCTCGCAAGATTGTGAACAGCGCGTCGAGGTCGTCGACGCCGAGTGCGCCGAGCCCGAAGTGGGCCTCGTTCAATGCGGCGGTGGCCTCCCGAGCGACCCGCCGGCCGTCCTCGGTGATCACGGCCAGGATGCCGCGGCCGTCGCGCGGGTTGGGCTCTCGTCGGACGAGGCCCGCACCCTCGAGCCGGTCGATGACGTTGGTCACAGACGTGGCGTGGACTTGCAATCGCTCACCCACCTTGGACAACGGCAAGGCCCCGTCTCGGGCGAAGGAGAGCAGCACGAGCGCCTCGTAGCGGCTGAAGGTGACGCCGTAAGGCTTGAGCAGCCCGTCGAGCTCGCCGATCAGCACCTGCTGGGCGCGCATGATCGAGGTAACCGCCCGCATGGCTGCGTAGACCTCTGCGGGCTCACCCGGCGAGTGCTTCTCCCACAGCACCCCGGCGCGCTCGATGGGGTCGAACGGCAGCAACGGCACCGTTGCAGAGTAACCTCGGCGCCCACTCGCCCGCGTAACCTGCCAGCATGACCGTGCTGCCCGTCGCCGTCCTCCGCAGCGCTCCTCACTCGCTGACGCTCGCTGCGGTGCTCCCTACGATGCTCGCGGAGGACGGCTCCTCATGACTGATGCGCTGGATCGCCTGGACCTGCTCGGCCTCGATGCCGATCTGTCCGACGACAATCGACTGCTCCGTGACACCGTGCGCAAGTTCGCCGACGACCGGCTCCGGCCGAACATCCGAGACTGGTACGAGGCTGGCACCCTGCCCGCACGAGAGCTAGCCCGCGACTTCGGCGAGCTCGGCCTTCTTGGCATGCACCTGTCCGGCTACGGCTGCCAAGGCTCTACGGCGGCCCAGTACGGGCTGGTCTGCGCGGAAGTCGAGGCCGTGGACAGCGGGCTGCGGTCGCTGATCAGCGTGCAGGGCTCGCTCGCCATGTATGCGATCTACGCCTACGGCAGCGAAGAACAAAAACAGCGCTGGCTGCCCCGCATGGCTGCGGGCGAAGCAATTGGGTGCTTCGGCCTGACCGAGGCCGACTCCGGATCCGATCCCGGCTCGATGCGCACCCGCGCGGTGCGTGACGGGTCGGACTGGGTGCTCAACGGATCGAAGATGTGGATCACCAACGGTTCGGTCGCCGACATCGCCGTGGTGTGGGCCCGAACCGACGACGGTATTCGCGGCTTCCTCGTCGAACCGGGGACGGCTGGCTTCGGCGTTGCGGACGTGCATCACAAGCTCTCGCTGCGGGCGTCGGTGACGAGCTCACTGCATTTCGACGAGGTCCGGCTACCGGGCGACGCGCAGCTGCCTGAAGCAGCCGGACTTCGGGCGCCACTAGCTTGCCTGTCCGAGGCCCGCTTCGGGATCGTGTGCGGAGTAACCGGAGCCGCGCGCGACGCGTTGGCCGCCACGCTCGACTACGCCGGAACCCGGACCCAGTTCGGGCGGCCCATCGCAGGCTTTCAGTTGACGCAACGCAAGCTCGCCGAGCTCGCCGTGTCGTTGAACCAGGCCGAGCTCACCGCGCGGCGACTGGCCGAGCTGAAGGATGCCGGGCGCCTTACGTCGCAGCAGGTGAGTTTCGGCAAGTTCGCTAACGTCCGGGCGGCATTGGAGATCTGCCGGGAGGCGCGCAGCATCCTCGGCGGGAGCGGTATCACGACGGAATACCCGGTACTCCGCCATGCCCTTAACCTCGAGACCGTGTACACCTACGAAGGCACGCACGAGGTGCACACGCTCGTTCTCGGGCAGGCGCTCACGGGCATCGACGCCTTCCGCTGACCCCGACGCGTTCCGCTGACCCCGCCGAGCCGAACAGAACGCAGACCGGCGTCCTGACCTGAGCTAACCCATAGGCTGGCCGGAGTGGATTGGAACCTGCGGACGTGCTCGCGCAAGGGTCACGTGACCTACGCGCCAGACGAACCACCTCTGCGGGCCAAGCTCGAAGCGAGCACACCGTTGGGCGAGGCGTGGCGGTGCCTGCGCTGCGGTACTTACGTCCTCGGCCCACCGGATGGCAGCGGTCCGGCCGACCACGCTCCGATGCTGCTTCGCGGCAAGGCGTTGCGCTCCGCGTTCATCCTGCGCCTGCTGGCCGTCGAACGATGGGTTCGCGGCACCATCATCCTCCTGCTCGGCATAGCCGTTCTCCGCGTGGAAAGCAGTCAGGTCAGCATCAAAGATCTCGTCAACCAGGACCTGCGAGCGCTGAAGCCGTTCTTCGACCAGATCAACTTCAACGTGTCGGACTCCGGCTTGGTGCGGGCAGTCGAGAACGCGCTCAATGCGAGCCCGACCACACTGGACCTCGTCGCCGCTTTCCTGATCTTTTACGGGGTCTTGCAACTGTTCGAGGGGGTCGGTCTGTGGCTGCTCAAGCGGTGGGGTGAATATTTCGCCGTTGTCGCCACGTCGTTGTTCATCCCTCTCGAGGTGTACGAGCTCACCGAGAAGATCACCTGGTTACGCGTCGTCGCATTGATCGTCAACGTCGCGGCAGTGGTGTATCTGCTGGTGTCGAAGCGCCTGTTCGGGATTCGCGGCGGCCACGCGGCGTACGAGCGTGCGCAACGGGAAGCGTCGCTGCTGGAGGTCGAGGAGTCGGCTGAGGCTGTCGGTCAATCGACCACCCGTGGTAAGACGGCCGGCGCTCAGGCATGATCGGACGGTGGCTCGCAAGCCGGTCCGTGCGACGGTGACCCGACAGCGGGCGGTCGACCTGGCCGCCGGTGCTCGGGTGAGCTTGGCCCGGATGCGGGACCCCGGGTTACGGCTGCGGCGCCGGCAGCGTCGAGCACGGTGGGGCGTGGCCTTGCGCGCCGTTCCGACTGCGGTTCTGGGCGGTCTTGCCGCTCAGGCGATCGTGACCGGCGATCCGATCGCAGGAGCCTGCCTGGCCGCGGTGTCGGCTGGGGGCGCCTGGGTCACCGCGACCGCATCCCGCCACGCCTGGCACCTGCATCAACTGCCGATTCCGGCGGCGCGACCGGTCCGGCCGCCGCGCGGCTCAGCCGCCCGGCCGGCCATCGATCGACTGGATGCCGACGAGGTCGCGCTCAGACAGCTTCTCGGATTGCTCGGCGAGCCGGCGGCGTACACGGCTGTCGCCGCGGCCGACGCCGCGAACGCGCTGCGGCAGTGTGCCGCTCGGGTCGTCGCGATCGAGGCGGCGTCGGCGCGGACGAGTCGCGTTGGCCGGCGGAGCGACCCGGCGGTCGCCGCCCTCGTCACCCGACTCGACACCGGTGTCACTGCCCATGGACGGCTCGTGCTGGCGGCCGCCGACGCGGTAGCGGCCAGCTCCGGGGTACCGGACAGCTGGGCGCTGGAGCGCATCGAGGACGAGACCGATCGCCTGCGCGGGCTGGCGCTCGGCCTGACCGAGCTTGATCCCGGCGCTGGTCGTAGGCGCCGTTAGAGACCGCGCTAGCGCTGTCCCGCTAGTTCGCGAGCGCGGCGACCAGATCGGACGCTGCTGTGTACGGGTCCGTCTCCCCGGTCACCACCCGGGCGGCCGACGCCGACAAGGCCGCCGAGCCGTGTACCGCAGTGATCCGATCCCGGACGTGAGCGACGGCGATCGCCTCAATTTCCGCAGCCGCTCGCGCGATTCGACGCCGGTCAAGTTCCCCGTGCCGAACCATCCACTCGCGGTGCTTCTCGATGGCGGCGCGAAGCTCGCTGATGCCCTCTCCCCGCGACGCCACCGTCTTGACGATGGATGGCCGCCACGCACCCTGTACCGAGTGGCGGCCACCTAGCGACTGCATGTATCGCAGGTCACGCACAACCTGATCAGCACCGTCCCGGTCGGCTTTGTTGACGACGAAGATGTCGGCGACCTCCAGAATGCCGGCCTTGGCCGCCTGGATGCCGTCGCCCATACCGGGGGCGAGAAGCACGACAGTGGTGTCGGCGAGCGATGCGATGTCGACCTCCGCCTGTCCGACGCCCACGGTCTCGACGATGATCACGTCGCAGCCGGCGGCGTCCAGCACCCGCAGCGCTTGCGGCACCGCGCTGGACAAGCCGCCCAGGTGGCCCCGCGACGCCATGGAGCGGATGAACACTCGGTCGTCGGTCGCATGATCTTGCATGCGCACCCGGTCGCCGAGTAGCGCACCGCCCGAGAACGGCGAAGACGGGTCGACAGCCAGCACGCCGACGCGCTGCTGGTCGGCCCGCAGCTCTCTCACTAGCGCCGATGTCGTCGTTGACTTGCCGACACCGGGCGAGCCGGTCAGGCCCACCACCTGCGCGTGCCCGGCCAGCCCGACCAATATGCGTGCGACGTCACGCAACGCCGGCGAGTCGCTCTCGACCAGCGAGATAAGCCGCGCGATCGCGCGGGGGTCAGCTGCGCGTGCGCGCTCGACGAGGTCCGGGATGTCGACGGTCCGGCGGACCCCCGCGGTCACGGGACGCGCAGGAGGAGTGCATCTCCCTGGCCGCCACCGCCGCACAGCGCCGCAGCGCCGAGGCCGCCGCCTCGCCGCTTCAGTTCCAGGGCAAGCGTCAGCGCCAGCCGAGCGCCCGACATGCCGATCGGGTGACCAAGAGCGATCGCCCCGCCGTTGACGTTGACGATGTCTGGTGCGACGCCGAGGTCGGCCATGGACTGCAGCGCCACGGATGCGAACGCCTCGTTGATCTCGATCAGGTCGAGATCGGCCACAGTCAGTCCCGCCTTGCGCAGAGCCTGGTTGATCGCGTTCGACGGCTGGGATTGCAGCGAGTTGTCCGGGCCGGCGACATTGCCGTGCGCGCCGATCTCGGCCAGCCAGGTCAGGCCGAGCTCTTGGGCCTTGTCCTTGCTCATTACGACGACCGCGGCGGCACCGTCCGATATCTGCGATGCGCTCCCGGCTGTGATCGTGCCGTCCTTGCCGAAGGCCGGCCGGAGCCGGGCCAAGCTTTCGACTGTGGTGTCGGCCCGGACTCCCTCGTCCTCGGTCACCTCGAGGGGGTCGCCCTTGCGCTGCGGAATGCTCACCGGCGTGATCTCGTCGGCGAACAGGCCGTTCTTGATTGCCTCCGCCGCGCGCTGGTGGGACTGGGCGGCGAACTCGTCCTGGGCCGGGCGGCCGATGCCGAGCTTCGCGTTGTACCGATCGGTGGCCTCGCCCATGGGAACGTGGTCGAACACGTCGGTCAACCCGTCGTACGCCATCGAGTCGAGCACCTCGACGGAACCGTACTTGTACCCGGACCGAGACTTGGGCAGCAGGTGTGGGGCATTGGTCATGGACTCCTGTCCACCAGCTACCACGATGTCGAACTCACCAACCCGGATCAGTTGATCAGCGAGCGCAATCGCGTCCAGGCCGGACAAACACACCTTGTTGAGGGTGAGTGCCGGGACCGACATCGAGATGCCGGCCTTGACGGCAGCTTGACGAGCCGGGATCTGCCCGGTACCGGCCTGCAGCACCTGGCCCATGATGACGTACTGCACCTGGTCCGGGCGTACCCCGGAACGCTCCAGGGCCGCCTTGATTGCCACGCCGCCGAGGTCCGCACCCGAGAAGTCCTTGAAGGCACCGAGCATCCGGCCGATCGGGGTCCGAGCGCCATTGACGATTACTGATCCAGCCATAGCGGAGCACCTCCCGGAAATCGCTGGTAGGAACTACTAACTGTAGACGGCTGACCGTTTCCGCCTGGTGTGAGCCCGGGCACCTGGCCGCCCGAAATCGTTGGTCACACGTCATCATGTGGCGATGGCACCCACATACCCGTATCGCCGGGTTGACCACGTGGGTATCGCGGTGCCCGACCTGGACACGGCGGTCGCCTTCTATCGGGACACGTTCGGGTTCGCCAGCGTGCACGAGGAGGTCAATGAGGACCAAGGGGTACGGGAGGCCATGCTCGCCGTCGGTGACGGTGCTACCCGCTTGCAGCTGCTGGCCCCGCTCAGTCCCACGTCGCCGATAGCGGCGTTTCTCGACCGGAAGGGTCCCGGGATTCAGCAGGTTGCATACACCGTCGACGATATCGAGGCGGCGTCCGCTTCCTTGCGCGAGCGCGGCTTGCGCCTGCTGTACGACGAGCCCCGTCGCGGAACGGCCGGAAGCCGGATCAACTTCCTTCACCCGAAGGATGCCGGCGGCGTGTTAGTCGAACTAGTCGAGCCCGCCGCCGACTCATAGCATTCGGCCACTCGCGAACCCGGAGGCCAGATGGACGAGGTCCGCGCCGCGATCCTGTCCGGCGAGCCCGGCGCCCTCGCCGGCGTCCCAGTCCCCGAGTCCTACCGCGGCGTCGTCGTACGCGCCGACGAAGTCCGCATGTTCGAAGGTCTGGCCACGCGGGACAAGGATCCGCGGCAAAGCCTGCATGTGGAGGACGTGCCGACCCCGGAAGTGGGGCCCGGCGAAGCCATCGTCGCGGTGATGGCCAGCGCCATCAACTACAACACGGTGTGGACCTCGATCTTCGAGCCCGTGCCGACCTTCGCGTTCTTGCGCCGGTACGCGAAGACCTCGGAGCTAGCAGCCAAGCATGATCAACCGTTTCATGTCGTGGGGTCCGACCTCGCCGGCGTCGTGTTGCGGGTCGGCCCGGGCGTGACCCGATGGCAGACAGGCGACGAGGTCGTGGCTCATTGCCTGTCGGTTGAACTCGAGGACCCGCAGGGCCACGACGACACGATGATGGACCCGCAGCAGCGCATCTGGGGCTTCGAGACCAACTTCGGCGGCCTGGCCGAGCTCGCGCTGGTGAAGTCGAATCAGCTCATGCCGAAGGCAGCGCACCTGAGCTGGGAGGAGGCCGCCTGTCCTGGCCTCGTCAACTCGACGGCCTACCGGCAGCTGGTCAGCCGGCACGGTGCGGACATGAAGCAGGGCGACGTCGTGCTGATCTGGGGCGCGTCGGGCGGGCTCGGCTCCTACGCCACCCAGTACGCGGTCCACGGCGGCGCCATTCCGGTGTGTGTCGTGTCGTCACCGGGCAAGGCGGAGCTCTGCCGGCGCATGGGCGCCGAGCTCGTCATCGACCGGACGGCGGAAGGGTTCGAATTCTGGCGGGACGGCGTACAACAACCCCGGGAATGGCGGCGGCTCGGCGAGCGGATCCGCGAGCTGACCGGCGGAGAAGACCCCGACATCGTCTTCGAGCACCCGGGCCGGGAGACGTTCGGGGCCAGTGTCTTCGTGGCCCGACGCGGCGGCACGGTTGTGACGTGTGCCTCGACCTCTGGCTACTGGCACGAGTACGACAACCGTTACTTGTGGATGAGTTTGAAAAGAATCATCGGTTCACATTTCGCCAACTATCGCGAGTCCTGGGAGGCCAATCGGCTGATTACCCGCGGCCGGGTCCACCCCACGCTGTCCCGCGTATACGCGCTCCCCGATACCGGGCAGGCTGCGTTCGACGTACATCGAAATCTGCACCAGGGCAAGGTTGGCGTGCTGTGCTTGGCGCCCGAGGCCGGGCTGGGCGTGCGCGACGGTGAATTGCGCGCGCGACACATCCACGACATCAACCGATTTCGTGAGGATGCTTAGAGCCGCTCCAAGACACGCCAATGGGTGTGGTTTTGGACGGTTGCTCGAAGTGCAACGATGGATTCATGTCTGCCGAGAACCACTCCCCGGACACCTTGCCGATCTTCGCCGAGCGCGGATTCGACACCGCGATGCGTGGTTATGATCGCCGCCAGGTCGACCTTTACGTTGCCCAGCTCGAGGACGAACTGCAAGCCACCGTCGCCGCTCGAGAAGCCGCGGTCGCGCAACTGACGGCGCAGCTGGCCAATTCCAACGCGCAGCTCGATTCGTTGCGACGGCAGTTACAGGCCGCGGCGGAGCCGGCGACCGAGGAGAACGTCGAGCCTCGGGTGCGCAAGATCCTCGAAAGCGCCCGGACGGAGGCGGCCAGGTTACGGTCCGAGGCCGATGCCTATGCGCTCGCCGTTGGACGCAGCGCTGATGAGGCAGCGGAGCGGATCCGGACCAGCGCCCGGGCGGAGGCGGCCGAGGTTCTGGCGGAGGCGAACGACAAGCACGCCGCCGCCGACGAGACCTTCCGGCAGCGCCTCGCGGAAGCCGATCGCTACCGAACTGAGGTGACCGAGCAGGCCGACACGTATCAGGAGGAGGTCACCACTCGGGCCGACGAGCACTACGCGACCGTCATGGCCCAAGAGGGTCAGCTCACCAAGCGAGAGGCCGCCGAGCGTGAGCGGCTGAATGTCGAGGCGGCAGCCGAGCGAGCCCGGCTGTACGCAGAGGCGGCTGCGGCGCGCGAACTCCTCGACGCGGAGGGCGACACGCAGCGAGCGGCTGTCCAGGAGGACTTCGAGATCACCTTGCGGGCGCGTCGGACGGCGGAACAGCAGCGATCTACCGAGCAACTGGAGGCCGCCGAGGCCAAGGCCACCCAGCTGGTGTCGGCCGCGCAGGCGCAGGCGAACTGGCTGGTATCCGAAGCTCGCGCCGAAGCCGAGCGGCTGACGACCCAGGCACGGACCGAGGTCGACCAGCTGCACGCGCACCGCGACAACGTGCTCACCGACCTGTCCGGACTGCACGACCGGCTGCGCGGCGTCATCGACGGAGTCGCGTAGCTGGGAGCCTGCGCCAATAGGTGCGCCGTGGCCGACCGGGGCTCCCCCGCGAAATCGCGCGGCGATTTCCGCCGGTCGGCGCCTGAGCCTGGCCCAGGCCGGCAGTTCCTATCGGCGAAGGCTCTAAAACGCGGAGGCTGATCGTCCCAGCGGATTCAGCTCAATAGCGCGGAGCCGACCGGGACCGCTGGACACCGGGCTCGCGTCGATTGCGCGCTGCCCAGCACGAGGTGTGCCAGTGCCTGCGATCGTCTGCTTCGCGATCCACAGCCGGCCAGACCACGACGTGTGCGCTGCCGGCCGGGATCAACTGATCGCAGCCCGGGCAGCGGTAGACCTTGCCGGACGCCCCGGGCGCGCCTGGCATCGCACGCACCACCCAGTCCTCGCCCCGCCAGGACTCAAGGCGTTCGGCGGACGCGCCAAGTTGCCGCCCGTTGCCGGGCGGCTCCGGCTCGGGCTGTGCCGCCCGGCGACGTCGACTCGGCAGATTACGACGCGGCACAGGACTGACGGTACTTCGCGGGGAAGTTCGCCTCAGCTGTAGTCGCGGAAACCCATGCCGGTCTTGCGGCCGAGGCGGCCCGCTGTGACCAGGTGCTCGAGCAGGGGCGCCGGGGCGAAGCCCGGTTCGTGGAACTCCTGGTAGAGCGTTCGCTCGATGGCTAGCGCTACATCGGTGCCGACGACATCGAGCAGTTCGAACGGGCCCATCGGGTATCCGCAGCCGACCTTCATCGCCGAGTCGATGTCATCGGCCGTCGCATAGTGCGCCTCCAGCATCTTCACCGCGTCGTTCAGGTACGGGAAGAGCAGCGCGTTGACGATGAAGCCGGCCCGGTCCGCACATCGCACGGCTCGCTTGCCGATGACGGACGCAACCTCCAGCGCGGTGGCTTCGGTATCCGGCGTCGTGGACACCGTGGACACGACCTCGACGAGCCGCATGATCGCCGCCGGATTGAAGAAATGCATGCCGATCACGTCGCCGGGCCGCGACGTCGCTGCCGCGCATTGGATGACCGGGAGGCTCGAAGTCGTCGTGGCGAGCACGGCCCCCGGTGCGCAGATTTCGTCCAGGTTGGAGAACAGTGCCTCCTTGACGGTGATGTCCTCGACCACAGCCTCGACGACAAGATGCGCGTCGGCCAGGTCGTCGAGCCGGACCGACGACGTGATCCGTCGGATCGCCGCGTCCCGGGCCGTCGCGTCCAGCTTGCCGCGCTGGACGGCCTTCTCCATCGATCGCGCCACGGCGGCTTGCACCCGCTCGGCTTTCCCCGAGCTGCGCGCGACGAACGTCACGTCATAACCACCGCGGGCGAGGACCTCGACGATGCCGGTGGCCATCACCCCTGAGCCGACGACGCCGACGCGCTCGACCCGTCGCGGAGTGGCCGCTGGCACCCGCGCTGGCACCGTCGCATCCTCAACGACGGTGGGCGAATCCGGCGCGTCATACGTGTAGAAGCCGCGGCCGGCCTTCCGTCCGAGCAGTCCGGCCGTGATCATCTGTTTCAAGATCGGCGTCGGCGCGTGCAGCCGATTGCGGGTCTGCTCGTACATCGTGTCGAGAATCTCGTACGAGGTGTCCAGACCGATGAGGTCAATGAGCGCGAGTGGCCCCATGGGCAGGCCGCACCCGAGCGTCATCCCGACGTCGATGTCCTCCCGGGTCGCGTAGTGCGATTCGTACATTTCCGCGGCGTGGTTGAGATAGCCGAACAGCAGCGCGTTGGCGATGAACCCGGCCCGGTCTCCGATGGTGACGTCGACCTTGCCGAGCTTCTGCGCGAATGCCTCGACGTCGTCGACGACATCATGTTCGGTGACGACGCTGCGGATGATCTCGACGAGCTTCATCACGGGCGCCGGGTTGAAGAAGTGCAAGCCGATGACCTTGCCCGGTCGGTGGGTAGCGACGGCGATCTCGGTGACGGACAGTGATGAGGTGTTGGTCGCCAGGATGGTGTCGGGCTTGCAGACCTCATCCATCCGCGCGAAGATCGCGCGCTTCAGATCGAGATGCTCAGGCACAGCCTCCACGACGAGATCGACGTCGGCGAGCGCCCCCAGATCGGTTTCGCAGTCAATCCGCTCCAGGATGGCCCGCTGCTGCGCGGCCGTGAGCTTTCCGCGGGCCACTGCGCGTGCGGTCGAGTGCTCGATATGACCGAGGCCGTGGCCGATCGCCGCCTCGTCGCGCTCGATGGCAACGACGGGCAATCCGTTGCGCGCAAACACCTCGGCGATGCCCGCGCCCATGGTGCCCAGTCCGACAACGCCGACCTTGGTGAACTCACGTGACATGCGCTGCGCACCTCCTGCGGGCAACACTAGTTCGCGACCGTGTTCCGTCAGCGGCCCCAGCGGGCGCGTACGACCGTGGCCAGCCGGTCCACGGCATGCGACGAGCGCCGAAACGTGGTCAGGGCCATCAGTGGTGGAACCCGCTGCCGGGTCACCGAATGAGCCCACGCGAACTCCCGCAGGCCGTCGGCGCCGTGGATCCGGCCGAATCCGGAGTCCTGAACCCCACCAAACGGTAGCGAAGGGGTCATTGCGACGGTGAACACCGAGTTGACCGTGACCATGCCGGTGGCCAGTCGCGCCGCCACCTCGGGGCCCTGTCGCGCGCTGAAGACCGCGGCGCCTAGGCGCAACCGGCTCGCGTTGACTCGCTCTATCGCCTGGTCCACGTCGGACACCCGGGTGATCGTGAGCGTCGGGCCGAACGTCTCATCGGTGATGGCGATCGAGTCCTCGGGAACGTCGACGAGGACAGACGGCGCCACGAATGGGGGCGCAAGCGAGTCAGTCCCGCCCAATACGGCCTGTCCGCCGTCCGCCTGGGCGGCAGCGAGATGTGCGGCGATGACGTCCAGCTGGGCCGGCATGGTGATCGGACCGTAGCTAGCGTCTGCCTCGATGCCTGGCCGCAGTTCGCGAGCCTGCTCGACCACCCGGCGCACGAACTCGTCGTAGACCTCGGCCACGACATACGCCCGCTCGACGCCGACGCAGCTCTGTCCGGCGTTGGCCATTGACCCCCACACCGCGCCATCGGCGGCGGCTGACAGGTCGGCATCGGCGGCCACGATCAGAGCGTCCTTGCCCCCGCACTCCATCACGACCGGTGTGAGGGTCGGCGCGCAGCTGGCCATGACCTTCCGGCCGATCGCGGTCGAGCCGGTAAACGCGATCTTGTCCACGCCCGCCCGGCAGAGCGCCTCGCCGGTTGCGCCGAAACCGGTGACGAGCTGTAGCACCGGATGTTCCGGAACCGCCTGGTGGAAGGCGTCCACCACCCAGCGAGCAATGGCCGGTGTGTATTCGCTGGGCTTGAACACGACGGCGTTGCCGGCGGCCAGTGCGTAGGAGATGGATCCCATCGGGGTGTGCACCGGAAAGTTCCATGGCCCGATCACACCGACTACGCCGTACGGGATGTACTCCACGGTGGCCGCGTGGTTGATCGCCAGCAGCCCGGGCCGCACCTTCCGGCGGCGCAGCACGGGCTCGGCGTGTCGAGCGGCCCAGGCCAGGTGAGCAACGGCGACCGCGATCTCACCGATGGCGTCGTCGACTGGTTTGCCGTTCTCGCGACGCACGAGGTCGGCGAGTTCAGTCAGCCCGGCGACGAGGACCCGGCGCCAGGCGTGCAGCCGCTGACGCCGGCCGGCGAAGCCGATCTCCCGCCACCATTGCGCGGCCGTTCGGGCCCGTGCCACCGCCGCCCGAACGTCGTCAGCCGTGTCGATTGGAAAGCTGGCCAGCACCTCGCCGGTGGCCGGATTGAGCGAGTCGAACGTCGGCACGGTGACAGCTCCTTCGCAAACGACTCAGAACAAGCGCTCGGACGGATCGTCAACCCCGCGCAGGGCGTCGTAGTCGAGCACGAGGCAGTCGATCCCTCGATCGTGTGCGAGCGTGCGGGCTTGCGGTTTGATCTCCTGCGCGGCGAGGACCCCCCGAACCGGCGCAAGCAGCGGATCGCGGTTCAGCAGCTCGAGGTAGCGGCTCAGCTGCTCGACGCCGTCGATCTCACCGCGCCGCTTGATCTCGACCGCGACCGCAAGTCCGGCCGGATCGCGAACCAGGAGATCGACCGGACCGATCGGTGTGGGGTACTCCCGTCGGACCAAGCGGTAGCCGAAGCCGAGCGTCTGGATGTGCTCGGCCAACAGCTGCTGCAGGTGCGCCTCCACGCCGTCCTTGACCAGTCCCGGGTCCGGCCCGAGCTCGTGGGTGGAGTCGTGCTGGATCTCTTCGAGCGTGATGACCAGCCGTTCACCGGCCTTGTTGGTCACGGTCCAGACGCCCGGCGCCGTCTCCAGCCGGCACGGCGGGCTCATCCAGTTCAGCGGCTTGTAGGCCCGGTCATCGGCGTGGATCGACACGCTTCCGTCGGCCTTGATGAGCAGCAGCCGCGTGGCAAGCGGGAGGTGGGCCGTCAGCCGACCCAAATAGTCGACCGAGCACCGGGCGATTACGAGCCGCACGATGGCCGAGCCTAGATGTTCCTCACGATTGGTATGCAGATGCCGTCGTCGAGACAACGGAATCTGCATACAAAGCCCGGAAGCGAGCTAGTGTTCCGCCGCGCGCAGCCCACGGGCCTCCTCGATCGCGTCGACGACCTGCCCTAGGACATCGGCGATCGCGAAGTCACGAGGCGTGAACACGCGGGCGACCCCGCCAGCCCGAAGCGCCCGGGCGTCGGCCTCCGGAATGATCCCGCCGACCACCACGGGTACGTCGAGCAGCCCACCCTCTCGCAACCCCTCGACAACGAGCGGGACGACCGACAGGTGCGATCCGGACAAGACGGAGAGCCCGACGATGTCGACGTCCTCTTCGATGGCCGCATTCACGATCTGGCCCGGCGTGAGCCGGATGCCTGAGTAGACGACCTCAAAGCCCGCGTCCCGGGCTCGAACCGCGATCTGCTCGGCGCCGTTGGAGTGGCCGTCCAAGCCAGGCTTGCCGACGAGAAAACGCAGCGGCCGGCCGAGCTGGGCGCCGACCGCTTTCACGCGTTCCCGCACGGCCGACGCGTCGATCACGCCTCCCGCCCCAGCGACGCCGGTCGGTGCGCGATACTCGCCGAAAACCTCTCGCAATACGCCCGCCCATTCGCCGGTCGTGACCCCGGCGCGGGCGCAGGCCAGCGTGGCCGGCATGAGGTTCGCGTCGGTCTTGGCGGCGTCACGAAGGGCGACCAACGCCTCCGCAACCGGCGCCGGATCCCGGGCGGCCCGCCACGCCCGGACGGCGGAGATCGCCGCGGCCTCGACGGCCGGATCGACCGTCTGGATCGCGGTATCCATGTCGGCGAGTAGCGGGTTCGGCTCCGACTCCACGAACCGGTTGAGTCCGACGACAACGGTGCTGCCCGCCTCGATATCGGCTCGGTGGCGGGCCAGCGATGACACCAGCGCGGACTTGAGGTAGCCGGACTCGACGGCCGCGACCGCGCCGCCCATGGCCAACACGCGGTCGATCTCGAGTCGGGCACCGCCGGCGATCTCGGCGACCTTCGCTTCCACAACCGGCGAGCCCGTGAACAGGTCTTCGTACTCCAGCAGGTCGGACTCGAAGGCGAGCACCTGCTGCATTCGTAGCGACCATTGCTGGTCCCACGGTCGCGGCAACCCGAGGGCCTCGTTCCAGGTGGGCAGTTGGACTGCCCGGGCCCGCGCATCGCGAGACAAGGTCACCGCGAGCATCTCGAGCAGGATGCGCGTGACGTTGTTCTCCGGCTGCGTCTCGGTCAACCCCAGTGAGTTGACCTGGACGCCGTACCGAAATCGGCGCTGGTTCGGATCCGTCACGCCATATCGGTCGCGGGTGATCTCGCCCCAGAGCTCGCCGAACGCCCGCAGCTTGCACATCTCCTCGACGAAGCGCACACCGGCGTTCACGAAGAACGAGATTCGCCCTACGACAGCGCCAAAATCTCTCTCGTCAACCTGCCCGGACGCACGGACTGCGTCGAGCACTGCGATCGCCGTGCCCAGCGCGAATGCCACTTCCTGCACCGGGGTCGCTCCGGCCTCCTGCAGGTGATAACTGCACACGTTGATCGGATTCCACCGGGGCACGTGGTGCACCGTGTAGGTGATCATGTCGGTGATCAGCCGGAGCGATGGCACGGGCGGGAACACGTAGGTTCCCCGCGAGAGGTACTCCTTGATGATGTCGTTCTGGGTGGTACCGGCCAGCTGCGCGATGTCCGCGCCCTGCTCCTCGGCCGCCGTCAAATAGAGGGCCAGCAACCACATCGCCGGAGCATTGATCGTCATGGACGTGTTCATGTGCTGCAACGGGATGCCGTCGAACAGGGCCCGCATATCGCCGATGTGGGCAATCGGTACGCCTACCTTGCCGACCTCGCCCCGCGCCAACTCTGCGTCGGGGTCGTAACCAGTCTGCGTGGGTAGATCGAAGGCAACGGACAAACCGGTCTGGCCCTTGGCCAGGTTGCGCCGGTACAGAGCGTTGGACTCAGCCGGCGACGAATGCCCTGCGTACGTGCGCATTACCCAGGGCCGGTCACGTGACGCGTCGTCGGGATACGGCACGGGCCACCTCCGCGGGAGTGACTTACCATGCCACGGCTGGTTACTCCCTGGTAGGTATTGTGGCCGACTTCGCATCTCCGGGCGACGGACCAATTCCGGTGGTAGCGATTCGCCTGTCGATGGTCGAGCATGGAACCGTGACCGCCGATGTCTCGGCTCTGGTCGTCGTGATCCTGGTCGTATGCGTACTGAGCCTCATCACCCGCTGGGTGTTCAAGCCCTCGCGACCGCGCACCGGGCCGGTCGTCGACGCCACGGAGTCGACCGATCTCGGCATGCTGGACGTCTTGGCGGCCGACCTCTCACGGGCCGATGCGATGTCGTTACGTGCGGTGCTGGGGGATGCGGGAATTCGCTCGTCCATCTCGCGCAGGCGCAACGGGGACGTCGATGTGCTGGTATTCCATGACGATCTGCCCCGGGCCCGGGAGCTACTTCGCTGACCCTGCGTTACCAGGCCCGCCCGCGCCGCGCGAGCTCAACCGCCGAAAGCCTCTGACTCGGCTCGCACGACGTCCGCGCCCAGGCTGCGCAGCTGCTCCTCAATACGCACGTAGCCCCGGTCGATGTGCCGGATCTCAGCCACTTCGGTCACTCCCTCGGCGACCAATCCGGCGATCACCAGCCCCACCCCGGCGCGGATGTCGGTCGCCCGCACCGGGGCACCGGATAGCCGTTCCCGGCCTCGGACAACCGCGTGATGGCCGTCCGTGCGAACGTCCGCGCCCATGCGCGCGATCTCGTCGCAGAACATGAACCGGCCCTCGAACAGGTTCTCGGTGATCATTGCGGTCCCGTCCGCGATCGACAGGAGCGCAATCGCCTGCGGTTGCAGGTCGGTAGCCAAGCCTGGATAGGGCAGGGTCACGACGTCGAAGCTGCGCGGCCGATTGTGCATCTGCAGCCGGAAGCCGTTCGCGAGCAATTCCACGTCCGCACCAGAGCGCACGAGCTTGTCCAGCGCCAGCTCCAGATGCTCCGGGCGGGCGTTACGTACCGTAACGTCGCCGAGCGTTGCCGCCGCCGCGAACGCCCAGGTACCGGCGACGATCCGGTCGGCAACGGCGACATGCGCGGTGGGATGCAGCTCGTCGACGCCCGTGATCTCCAGGGTGGATGAGCCCTGTCCGTCGATCTGGGCCCCCATGCCGACGAGCATCTTGCACAAGTCGACGATTTCCGGTTCCCGGGCCGCGTTGTCGATGACGGTCGTGCCCTTGGCGAGGACAGCCGCGGTCAGGATGTTCTCGGTCGCGCCGACGCTCGGGAAATCAAGCCAGATCGTGGCGGCGCGCAGCCCGCTCGCCTCCGCGATGATGTAGCCGTGCTCGGTCCGGATGTCCGCGCCCATCCGTTCCAGGCCGGAAAAGTGCATGTCGAGCGGCCGGGACCCGATCGCGTCGCCTCCGGGCAACGCGACTCTCGCCCGACCCGTTCGGGCCAGCAGCGGTCCGAGCACACAGATCGATCCGCGAATCTTGCGCACGAGCTCGTACGGCGCCTCGGACATCGGGCGCTCGGGTACGCGCACTCGCACGCTGTCGACGCGTCCCTGCACCGACTCGGTGACCTCGCAGCCGAGCCGGCCCAACAGCTCGTGCATCGTGCTGACGTCAGAGATCGCCGGCAAGTTGCCGATCGTGGTTTCTCCCGGCGCCAGCAGCGCCGCCGCCATGAGTTTCAAAACGCTGTTTTTGGCGCCGACGACCGATACCTCGCCGGCCAGCCGCGCCCCGCCAGTGACCCTCAGAACCTGCACAGCCCGAGGCTATCGTCATGGGGTGGCTTTCCATCTCACCCGCATCTATACCCGCGTCGGAGACGACGGCACGACTGCGCTGGGTGACATGAGTCGGGTGCCGAAGACCGATCCTCGCGTAGCTGCGTACGCGGACTGTGACGAGACCAACGCCACAGTCGGAGTCGCGCTCGCGCTCGGGGCGCTACCAGGGCCGATCGCCGCCGTGCTGGCGCAGGTACAGAACGATCTGTTCGATGTCGGCGCTGATCTCTGCAATCCGATCGGGCCTGATCCGGCCTATCCCCCACTGCGAATCACGCCGGACTACGTGACCCGGCTCGAAGGCTGGTGCGACGAGTTCAACG
This sequence comes from uncultured Actinomycetota bacterium, assembly GCA_963809815.1. Lineage (GTDB taxonomy): Bacteria > Actinomycetota > Actinomycetes > Mycobacteriales > Jatrophihabitantaceae > CAVVJA01. Next base: position 35,795 of record CAWELM010000005.1, on the reverse strand, counting down.
CCGATCTGCCGACGCTGGACAGCTTCATCCTCCCCGGCGGGACACCAGCCGGCGCGTTGCTCCATAACGCCCGCACGGTCGCCCGCCGGGCCGAGCGGCGCGCCTGGGCGCTGTACGAGGGCGATCCCGAGCGGACCAACCGCGAGGCGATCCGTTACCTGAACCGGCTCTCGGACTTGTTGTTCATCTTGGCCCGCGTGGCTAACCCGGACGGGGACGTGAAGTGGCGTCCGGGCGGCGACCGATAACCATGCTCGCGCTGAAGGCCGCGCTGAGTCAGGGCTACATATGCGGCGAGGAGGCCTCCAGCCACGAGATGAAGCCCTCGAACGCGCCGTCGGCGAGGGCGATGACGATGTCCCCGGTGCCGTCTCGGCATTCGACAATCACCGCGCTGGCAGGTAGCCAGGACATTTCGAGGCGGGTCGGCTCGCGGCGGCCGAGCACCTGCAGATCATCGCGACGCAGCACTCGAGTGGGACTGGTACCGATGCCGAACGCCCGGTACCAGCGCAATTCGTCGCCCTCGTACCGGGCGACACCGTACAGCCATCTATTGCCGCGTCGCGCCGCGACGGGAATGCCGCCTTGGCTCTTGAGCATGTACCGCTGCCGCGCGACCACCAGTGCGAGCGCCACGACCACGATTGCGAACAGCACAAGGATGGTCGTCTCAACCAAGACGGCCATCGCGGGAACTCCTTCCGAGTCCGGTCAGACGTCCTCGCCCACTGCGCGGAGTCGGGACCGCGCCCGGTCCCGTGCCGCGGCTTGGTCGGGGCCCATATCGGCCTCGGCCTTGAGCAAATCATCCCGCGCCCGAGCCACGTCGATCTCCGAGGCCTCCTCGGCCATCTCGGCCATCACGGACACCCCGTCGGTTCGAACCGAGATGAATCCACCGTGCACCGCCGCAGTCAGTTCAGTATCGCCATCCCGCTCGATCCGTACGATCCAGCCGGGTTCCAGCACCGCCAGGAGCGGAGCGTGCCCGGGCATCACGCCGATCTCGCCGTCGGTAGTACGAGCGTAGATCGATTTTGCCTCGCCGGCCCAGATCGGTGTCTCGACGGACACCAGCTCGACGTGCATCGTGGCCATGGCGTCAGGCTCGCTTCAGCTCATTGGCCTTGCGCTCGAGGTCTTCCAGACCACCGCACATGAAGAACGCCTGCTCCGGATAGGAGTCGAATTCGCCGGCACACAGCCGTTTGAACGCGTCGACGGTCTCCCCGACCGGCACGAAGGAACCGTCCAAGCCGGTGAAGACCTTCGCCACGAAGGTGTTTTGCGATAGGAACCGCTCGATCCGCCGGGCCCGACCGACGAGGATCTTGTCCTCTTCAGACAGCTCGTCGACGCCCAGGATGGCGATGATGTTCTGCAGCTCCGCGTAGCGTTGCAAGATCTCCTTCGTGCGTTGCGCGACCTGGTAGTGCTCCTCTCCGACGTAGCGCGGGTCGAGGATGCGCGACGTGGAGTCCAGTGGGTCGACGGCCGGATAGATGCCCTTCTCCGAGATCGGACGGGACAGCACGGTCGTCGCGTCCAGGTGGGCGAATGCGGTATGGGGTGCCGGATCCGTGATGTCGTCGGCGGGCACGTAGATCGCCTGCATCGAGGTGATGGAGTGGCCGCGAGTGGACGTGATTCGCTCCTGGAGTGCGCCCATCTCGTCAGCCAGGGTGGGCTGGTATCCGACCGCGGATGGCATCCGGCCCAGCAGAGTCGAGACCTCGGAGCCGGCTTGGGTGAACCGGAAGATGTTGTCGATGAACAGCAACACGTCCTGACCCTGGACGTCGCGGAAGTACTCGGCCATGGTCAGCGCCGAGAGCGCGACGCGCAGCCGGGTGCCGGGCGGCTCGTCCATTTGACCGAACACCAGCGCGGTCTTCTCGATCACGCCGGTCTCCCGCATCTCGATGATGAGGCCGGTCCCCTCACGAGTGCGCTCCCCCACCCCAGCGAACACCGAGACGCCACCGAAGTTCTCCGCGACCCGGTAGATCATCTCCTGAATCAGCACGGTCTTGCCCACGCCGGCGCCCCCGAACAGGCCGATCTTCCCGCCCGTGACATAGGGGGTGAGCAGGTCGACGACCTTGATGCCGGTCTCGAACATCTCCGTCTTGGACTCGAGCTGATCGAACGGCGGTGGGTCGCGATGGATCGGCCAGCGCTCAGTGACGTCCAGTGCCGAAAGAGGGACGTCCAGGGGATCGCCCAGAGTGTTGAAGACGTGACCCTTGGTGACATCTCCGACTGGCACTGTGATCGGGCCGCCGGTGTCGGTTACCACCGTGCCCCGCACCAGGCCGTCGGTGGGTTGTAGCGCGATCGCCCGGACAACGTCGTCCCCGAGGTGCTGGGCAACCTCGAGTGTCATCTTCTTGGCCACCTCGGGCAGGTCGATGTCGAGGGTGAGCGCGTTGAACAGCTCGGGCATCGAATCGCGGCTGAACTCGACATCCACGACTGGCCCGATGACCCGAAGGACGCGGCCGGTGCCGGCGTGGTGCTCGCTTGGACTAACGATCTCGTCGGCGATGGTCATCGCTATTCGTCACTCCCTGTCGCGGCGAGTGCGTCGGCACCACCGACGATCTCGCTGATTTCCTGGGTGATCTCGGCCTGCCGAGCTTGGTTGGCGAGCCTCGTGTACGTCTTGATGAGCTCGTCGGCATTGTCGGCCGCCGACTTCATAGCCCGCCGGCGTGAAGCGGATTCAGCCGCTGCGGCGTCCAGCAACGCGGTGTAGATGCGGGTGTTGATGTACTTGGGCAGCAGGGCGTTCATCAGCTCATCCGGGTCTGGCTCGTAGTCATACGCCGGCAACGGCCCCTGATAGTCAGCCGCTTCGGTCTCTTGGACGACCAGAGGCGCGATGCGCAGCGCCACCGGGGTCTGGGTAAGCATGGATCGGAACTCGGTATAGACGATATGCAACTCGTCGACACCCTGGACGCCCTCAGCGCCCGCGGTAGCCTCGACGTCGTCTGCCCCGGCGAGAAACGCCGTGACCAGCGTGTCCCCGACTTCTCGGGCATTGCTGAACGCCGGCTGCTCGGAGAATCCGGTCCAGCTAGCGGCGATGGGTCGCCGGCGGAACGAGTAGTAGCTCACGCCTTTCCGGCCGATGACGTAGATGTCGACTTCCTTGCCCTCGCTCCGAAGCAGTTCGACGAGCTCATTGGTGGTACGCAGCACGTTGGCGTTGTAGCCACCGGCCAAGCCCCGGTCAGAGGTCACCACAAGCACGCCCGCCCGCCGGGGGTTCTCCCGCTCCTCGAGCAGCGGGTGGTCGAGATTGGCCGTGCTGGCCAGTGCCGTAAGGGCATTCGTCAACTCCCGGGCGTACGGCTTGGCTGCCTTCACCCGAGCCTGCGCCTTCGCGATCCGCGACGCGGCGATGAGTTCCATCGCTTTGGTGATCTTCTTGGTTGACTGCACCGCCTTGATCTGCCGGCGGTAGATGCGAAGTTGGGCGCCCATGACGAACTCAGCTGCTCTGCGGCGGCGGCGCGGGGCGGACGCGGGTCACCGTGTGCTGGCCGACATCCTCCGCGCTCATGGCCTCGGCCTCTTCCTCGGCGGAGGCGATCTGCTCGGAGGTGCGGAACTCTTGCTTGACCTCCGCCACGGCCTTCTTCAGCTCTTCGACCGTGTCGTCGGGCAGCGTCCCGGTCTCCACGATCGTGTCGAAGATCTGCTTGGCGTTGTGCTGGATGTAGTCGTGCAGGTCGCGCTCGAAGCGTCGAATGTCCGCTACCGGAATGTCGTCCAGGGCTCCGGTCGTGCCGGCCCAGATCGAGACAACCTCCCGCTCGATCGGGAACGGGTTGGACTGGGACTGCTTCAGCAGTTCGACCAGCCGGGCGCCGCGGTCCAGCTGCGCCTTCGATGCCTGATCCAGGTCGGAACCGAATGCCGCGAAGGCCTCCAGCTCGCGGTATTGGGCCAGGTCGACCCGCAGCCGCCCGGCTACTGACTTCATCGCCTTGGTCTGTGCGGCGCCGCCGACGCGGGACACCGAGATGCCCACGTTGATCGCCGGACGCACACCGGCGTTGAACAGGTCAGTCTCCAGGAAGCATTGCCCGTCGGTGATCGAGATGACGTTGGTGGGAATGTAGGCCGACACGTCATTGCCCTTGGTTTCGATGATCGGCAACCCCGTCATCGAGCCGGCGCCGAGCTCGTCGGACAGCTTCGCGCAGCGCTCGAGCAACCGCGAGTGCAGGTAGAACACGTCGCCGGGATAGGCCTCCCGGCCGGGCGGCCGGCGCAGCAGCAGCGATACGGTGCGGTACGCCTCAGCCTGCTTCGTCAGGTCGTCGAAGACGATCAGCACATGCTTCGCGTCGTACATCCAGTGCTGGCCGATAGCCGAGCCGGTATATGGCGCGATGTACTTGAATCCCGCGGAATCCGACGCCGGAGCAGCAACGATTGTCGTGTACTCCAACGCACCGGCGTCGTCGAGCGTGCCGCGCACGCCCGCAATGGTTGAGCCCTTCTGGCCGATCGCGACGTAGATGCAGCGGACCTGCTTCTTGGGATCACCCGACGCCCAGTTGTCTCGCTGGTTGATGATCGCGTCCAGGCAGACTGTCGTCTTGCCGGTCTGGCGGTCCCCGATGATCAGCTGCCGCTGGCCGCGGCCGATGGCGGTCATGGCGTCGATGGCCTTGATGCCGGTAAGCAGGGGCTCGCTCACGTCCTGCCGCTGCACCACTGACGGCGCCTGCAGTTCTAGAACCCGCCGCTCGGTCGAAGCGACCTCACCGAGACCATCGATCGGATCGCCGAGCGGGTTGATGACTCGGCCCATGAAACCATCGCCGACCGGTACGGACAGGATCTCGCCGGTTCGCTTTACCTGCTGACCTTCCTCGATCTTGGACGCGTCACCGAGGACGACGATACCGATCTCCCGCGCGTCCAAGTTCAGGGCGACGCCGAGCGTGCCGTCGGGGAAGCGCAGCAGCTCGTTCGTCATGGCGCTTGGCAGACCCTCGACGATCGCGATCCCGTCGTAGGTCTCCGAGACAACGCCAACTTCTTCTCGCGACGCCTCGGGCGTATACGTTGAAACGTACCCTTCGATGGCGCTGCGGATCTCGTCGGCGGAAATCGTCAGCTCGGTCATCAGCTCATCCTGTCTCGTGCGTCGAAATCATGGTCCTCCTGGTCGCCGCCAAGCGGTCAGCTAGCCAACGCGTTGCGCGCGAGAGCCAGCCGAGTCGAGACGGTGCCATCGATCACTTCGTCCCCGATGCGGATCATCAAGCCGCCGCGGACGGCCGGTTCGACCGCGGTCCGGACCGAGATGCGGCGCCGGAAATACTCGCTGAGCACGGCACTGAGCCGGCTTTCCTGAGCGTCTGTCAATGGAACGGCCGAGATAACGCGGGCAATCGATCGGTCTTGCCGGGCGGCAGCGTCCTCCAGCAGCCGGCTAATAGCCGCGGTGATGCCGCGCCGACGGCCGCTGCGGATCGCGTGCTCCAGCAGCAGCATCGCGGTCGGGGTGACCTTGGTGGATACCAGGGTGCGCAGTAGTTCGACGCGTCGGTCGGTCGGTTGGGCAGCCGAATCCAGGAGCGTGGTCAGCTGGGGCTCGGCCTCGAGAATCCGCTCGAAGCGGAACAGCTCGTCCTCGATCTCTCCGAGCGACCCGGCTGCCTCGGCGTCATAGAGCAGCATGTCATCAGCAATCTGCTCGATCGAGTCGACGAGATCCCAGGGTGACGACCAACGCTCCCGTACCGTGGTCTGGACGACGCCCATCGCGCTCGAACCGATCTTGTTCTGCAGGAGGGTTGTCGCCAGGTTCGCGCGGGCCTCGGGCGGCGTCGACGGGTCGGCGAGGGCGCGGCGCAACCGAGGCTGGGCGGTGAGCAGCCCCCCGACGGCAGCGAGCTGCTCGGACAGCGCGCTGCGATCGGTAGAGGACAGATCCGAGATGGCGCGCTCCACCTCGGCCCGCAATGTGACGAGCGACGCCCGGCTGACTCCGCGGATCATCTCGCCTGCTCCGCTGCGTCCTGCTGCTCGAGATCGGCGATGAACGAGTCGACCGTGGCGCTCACCCGGGCGTCATCAGCAAGTTGTTCACCGACGATCTTCTCCGACAGCTCCACGGCGAGTGTGCCGATCTCCTGCCGCAACTCGCGAACAACCTGGCCGCGCTGAGTCTGCAATTGCTCTTCGCCGCGAGCGACGATCCGATCTGACTCCTGCTGCGCCTGAGCCCGCAGTTCCTCGACGATCCGCTGCGCTTCCGCGCGGCCGTTCTCGCGAATCTGCGCTGCCTCACCGCGGGCGTCGGCGAGCTGGTGCTGGTACTCCGCCAGCGCCTGAGCCGCCTCGGCCTGTGCGGCCTCCGCCCGGGCGATACCCCCTTCGATGGCGTCCTTCCGCGCCGCGAAGTTCGCCTCGAAACGAGGGACGACGTACTTCCAGACGAGGTAGTAGAGGATGCCGAAGATGATCAGCACCAGGATGATCTCGGAGAGATGCGGAACCAGGGGGTTCGGCTCCTCCCCGGCTGCCAGGATGTTGTGAGTCATGGCGGACCTCTGGCCTCAGTCGGGAACTTAGGGCTATGGCTTGAGAACGAAAGCGAGCGCGATACCGATGATGGCGAGCGCCTCGGCCAGGGCGAAGCCGAGGATGGCGATCGGCTGCAACCTGCTCTGCATCTCGGGTTGGCGCGCGGTGCCACTGATGTACGCCGCGAAGATCAGGCCGATGCCGATACCCGGGCCGATGGCCGCGAGACCGTAGCCGACCATGTTCAGAGTGCCACCCATTGGGGTTTCCTTTCGTTGTCAGCCGCGGGCGCGACTGGTGAGGCCGGGGATCCGAGTTGGTTGGGACATGGTCAGTGCTCTGCTGCTAGAGAACCTTGGATGTACGTCGCGGTAAGCAGGGTGAAGACGTAGGCCTGCAGAACCGAGACGATCAGCTCCAAGAATCCGACCAGGATGCCGAGGATGAACGACAGGATGCCGGCCGGCTTCACAAGGAACGAGCCGGTGGCGTGGAACAGCAGGTACGCGCCACCGGTGGCGAAGAGCGTCAGCAGCAGGTGGCCGGCGAACATGTTGGCGAACAACCGCAGGGACAGCGTGATCGGCCGAATGATCAAGTTGGACAGGAACTCGAGTGGCACTAGGAGCGGCAAGATCCAGGCCGGGACGCCGGCCGGGACCGTCTGCAGCTTCAGGTACGGGAAGAACCCATGCCGGGCGATGCCCACACCGTTGTAGACGACCCACACCATGCCGGCGAGAGCGTAGGCGAAGCCCGCGCGGGAGAACGGGGCGAACTGCAGGAACGGGACGAGCCCGAACAGGTTGTTGACGAGAATGAAGAAGAACATCGTCGTCAACAGCGGCACGAAGCGCATGTAGTCGCGGCCGCCGATGATGTCCTGGGCAATGCCGTTGCGAACGAAGCTGTAGGCCTCTTCCGAGAAGTACTGCGACTTCGACGGAACGATCCGCAACCGGCGGGTTGTGATCAGGAAGAAGGCCGCCACGACGATCGCGCCCAGCACGAGCAACAGCGAACTCTTCGCGAGCAGCACCTGATTGCCGTTGAAGATGTCGGGAAACTCGAAATCGGCAGGACCCGGAGCTTGGAAACCGTTGCCAGCCGCGATCCCGACCATGCCATCAAGGCTGACGTGCGTCACGCGATCTCTCCTCGGTCGTCGTCAATCGGGCGGGGAGCGTTGTCGCTGTCGGTTGTGCTGTCGCTGCCTTTGCTGTCGTTTGTCGAATCGTCGTGAGGTTTCCAAGCCAGTTGTGCGAAGACCAGATAAAGCCCGAACGCGGCGCCGATCACGATCCCCAGCGGAGCGAGGTAGTCGACGTGCAACCACCTGCCGAGCGCCCAGCCGGCGAGGCCGTAGAAACCGACTCCGGCTACAAGATAGCCGAATGCCGCCCACGGATCTGCACCGCCCTGGCCACTATCCGACCGTGATGACTTGGTGCCCATTCCGAGCGAACCTTACCGAGTGCGACGCTTAATTCGAAGCATCTGGACGAGCGGCGCGGTATTGCTGCGCGACGCCTAACACGGCCGCGACGACGAGTCCGGCCGCACACGCTTCGCCATCGACCAGTTGGGGACTCAGTAGCGCGGCGATCGCGGCCATCAGCACAACAACCGTGAGGTAAGTGGTCATGGCCACGACTACCCCGAAGCTCGGCGACGCGTCCGACGCTCGCCTTACGGCGGCCACGCTGACCTGAAAGATCGCCGTCGCAGCGGCAAGACCAGCCAGATAGCTCGTCGCAGACCGGCCACCCTGATCGGCCCACATCCAGAAGGCAACCGAACCGAGGATCGCCACCGCGTAGGGAATCAGCCACCCGCGTCGGGCCCTCACCCTCATCGGGATGACCTCCCCGCGCCGACGCGGTGCCGCGGCCGCCCGGCCGGTGGTCTCGATCCGTGATGAGCGAGCAAATCCGGCCGCGCGGACAGCACGATTCCGAGAACGACGAATACCGACAGGCAGATCACGACAACCCAGGGCGTGCTCATGATCGACAGCGCGACGCCTCCGAAGGCCAGCAGGGCCGACCAGAAGTACAGCAGGAGCACCGCTCGGGTATGTGTGTGACCCATTTGCAACATCCGGTGGTGCAGATGCTGCTTGTCCGGTGCGAACGGCGACTGGCCCCGGCCTACTCGCCGCACGATAGAGAGCAGCAAGTCGACAAGCGGTATCGCCAGCACGGCAACCGGGATGAGCAGGGGCAGCGCCAGCGGAATCGACCCGAGCAGCCGGCCGAACGTCTGCGGATCGGCGCTCGTCGTGGCCGTCGTTGCCGCGGCCGAAAGAATAAGACCGACAAGCATCGAACCGGAATCCCCCATGAAGATTCGGGCCGGGGCGAAGTTGTGCGGCAAGAAGCCCAGGCAGGTGCCGCCCAAGGCCGCGCTCAGCAGCACCGGGGTCGCCCACACGTCGGCCTCACCGATAACCGCGAGGTGATAGGCGAATACGAAGAACGCAAGCGATGCGATCGCAGTGACGCCGGCGGCCAGCCCGTCGAGCCCGTCGATGAAGTTGATCGCGTTGATGGTGAGCACCGTGATCAGAATCGTGACGGGAATGCCGACATCCCGGCCCAGCACCAATGTTCCGGTGTCGCCCCAGGGAACGTAGATCGCAGCAAGCTGAACTCCACCGAGGGTGACCATGACGCCCGTGGCCGCGACTTGGCCGGCGAGCTTGGTCAGCGAATCGAGTTCGTACTTGTCGTCCAGTACCCCGATCGCGCAGATCATGGCCCCTGCGACCAGGACCCAGTCGACATTGGGTCCGGCGAGGAACGTCGCGCGCAGGGTCGGAAGCTGATGTGCCATCAGGACGGCGACGGCGAACCCGCCGAACAGCGCGATGCCGCCCAACCGGGGGGTGGCCACAGCGTGCACGTCCCGGTCTCGAGGGCGGGCCACCGCACCCCAGCGGATGGCGATCACTCGCGCGATGGGGGTCAGCAAGAAGCTGCCTACCGCGGCGAGGCAGCAGACGAGCGCGTATTCCAGACTGGGATGCACTTACTGCCTGTCCTGGTCCTGGTACTCCTATGGGTTCGGATGCGTCGGAGATCAGCAGATCGGGCCGCCCCACGGTACCGGGTCCAGCTGGGCTATGGGCCTGACCGCGAAGACGGTCGACCCACCGAGGCGCCGGCTCCGCCTCAGGCTACGACGGTCGAGGCAACCGATCGCACTGCATCGATGCTCACGGCCCCCTCTCGAAGCACCCGAGGCACGTCGGTCGTGACATCGACGATCGTGGAAGCGACCCCGACCGCGGCCGGGCCACCGTCCAGGTAGATCTGTACGTCTTCCCCAAGTTGTTCACGGGCGGCCTGCGCGGTGAGGGCCGGAGGCTGGCCGGTGCGATTGGCGCTCGACACCGCCATCGGCCCGGTGAGTTCGAGCAGCTCAAGTGCGACGGGGTGCAGGGGCATCCGCACCGCAACCGTGCCGCGCGCGTCACCCAGATCCCAATTCAGTGACGGCGCGTGCTCAACCACGAGCGTTAGGCCACCCGGCCAAAACGCCTCGATCAGCGCGCGGGTAGCGGCTGGAACATAGCTCACGAGCCCGTCGATGGTGTCCCACGAGCCGACCAGAACCGGCACCGGCATGTCGCGGCCGCGACCCTTGGCGGCGATCAGATCGGCCACCGCCCGAGCATCGAAGGCGTCGGCGCCGATCCCGTACACGGTGTCCGTCGGCAGCACGACAAGCTGCCCGGACTGCACGGTGCGCGCCGCGGCCGCGATGGCCGACTCGCGCACGTCCAGATCCGCGCAGTCGTAGGTCACGCTCACGAGCAAGATCCTAGTTCGAACCCGGCGGTGAAGCCGGTGCCCGCATTCGGGATCACGACGTAGTCCTCGGTGGCCGTCATCAGCTGGCCGTCTACAGTCACGTCGGGCGTCGCGCCGTGGACGAACAGCCGGAATTCCCGGCGCGCGAACTCGGGAAACCCGCGACCCGACACTTCGGCCCGCAACGTGACAGACGATCCGGCCCGGATCAGTTCAAATGTCGTGCGGTACATCGCGCCGTCCTGGGCGGCGATCGTCAGACCGTCGTCTTCCTGGAGGAACGTTCGATGGACGCTGTCTCCGTCAGGCACGAAGAGATGTAATTCCACCGCCGTCGGGTGATAGTCCGTGCTGGGCGGAGCCTCGGGCCACATCGGGATGACGGCGCCGCCGCGTGCATAGAGCGGAATCCGATCCATCGGCGTGGGGACGAGCACAAACTGACCGCCACTGACCGCATCCCCCGAGTGCCAGTCGTACCAGCGTCCACTCGGGAGGTAGACATGCCGCGCGGTTTGGCCACGAGTCGTCACCGGCGCAACGAGGAAGTCGGGTCCGAGCAGGTACTGGTCGTCGATGTCGCGGACGGTCGGGTCGTACTGGTAGTCGAACACCAACGGTCGCTGGATAGGCGCACCGGTTTCGGCGGCGTGCAGGAATGAGGCGTAGAGATAAGGCATGAGGCGATAACGCAACCCGATCGCGGCGCGCACGAGTTCCTCGACGACCTCCCCCCATGACCAGGCGTATTGGTCGACATTGCCGATCTCGGAGTGGTTTCGGCAGAACGGCGTGAGCGTGCCGTATTGCATCCACCGGAGAAACAGCTCGGCGTTCGAGTTGCCCTGGAAGCCGCCGATGTCGGCACCGATGAACGGCTGGCCGGACAGTCCGCAGCCCATGCCCATCGGCATGCTCAACCACAGGTGATCCCAGCGCGACTGGTTGTCGCCGAGCCAGTTCGCCGCATACCGCTGAATGCCAGCGAAGCCGGCGCGGGACAGCACGAACGCGCGCTGCTCCGGCATTGCCTGCCGAAGGCCGGCCGACGTGCCCATCGCCATTAGTAACGCGTACTGATTGTGGTAGCGCTCGTGCGAGGAGCGGCCTCGGTCGAAGCGCATCCGGGACGGCGGAATGCTTCCGGTGGCGGGCTCGTTCATGTCGTTCCAGATCCCAGCCAACCCGGACTGCACGTGGGCCGCGTTCAGTTCCCCCCACCAGGTCCGCGCTTCCTCGGTCACGAAATCCGGAAAGGTGGTATCGCCCGGCCAGACTTGGCCGATGTATATGTCACCGCCCTCGGTCCGACATAGGACGTCACGTTCCCGCGCCTGATCGAAGACCCAGTAGCCCGGTTCGTACTTCACTCCTGGGTCGACGATCGTGATCACCCGGAAGCCAAGATCAGCCAATCGGGAAAGCATCGCCGCGGGATCGGGAAATGCCGAGCAGTCCCAAGTGAAGACGCGGTACTCGTCCATGTGCTCGATGTCGAACCAGAGTGCGTCGCAGGGGACATTGAGGTCGCGGTGTCGCGCGGCCAGCGCTTCAACCGCGTCCTGGGTGTAGTTGAACCATCGGCACTGGTGATACCCCAATGCCCACAACGGCGGCGGCGCGATCCGTCCGGTAAGCCAGGTGTAGGTCGAGAGGATGTCCCCCACGTTCGGGCCGGCGAAGACGTACTCCGTGTACTGGCCGCCGGCGAACTGCACCCGATAGGTGTCCGGCCGCGTGAAGTCGTAGTCACCGCGATAGCCGTTGTCGACAAACGAGGCCGCCATCGGCCCAGTCGGATACGTCTGGTGGTAGAAGAATGGCACCGCGATGTAGTAGGGATCCCATTCCACGCTCGTTGGGTCCGCGCGCGGATCATCCGCCGCCCGGCCCCGCACGAATTCCCGGGCGGCGTGTGGATCCAGCACGTCCGTATTCCACAACGTGAAGTCCCGGCCGTTGCGATTGTGGCGCCCGGTCTTCTCCCCCAGTCCGAAGATGGCGTCTTCCTTGCGGCAGCGGCGGCGAAGGGTGAACGCGTCGTTGAGCGTGGCGTAAGCCCAGCAGCGACCGTTGGCGTCCGTCGCTGTCTCGATCACCGCAGTGCCATCGGGGCGATGAACGTCCAAACGGAACGGATCAAGGCCCAACGTCACCGTCATGGCAACACTGCCGATTCGGACCGCGTCCGGCCCGAAGTCGACGGTGAAGTCCACTGGCTCGGCGAGCGGGTCGACGCATACCGCGAACGTCGGCGAATCGTCGAAAACACCGCCTCGGCTGATCTTGAACCGAACCACGTCAGCGCGAACGACGTCGACGCGCAGTTGCTCGCCGTGCAGTTCGGCGAGCACTCCTCGCTCGGTGCCGCGCACGGAATCGACCCGCTCGAAACATATATAGCCATCGGTGTCGATCACCGGCCCACCCTCCCACACCGGCGGGCAGGCACCGGTTGCTCGCTATCTCGAGCCGCACCCCAGGTGCGACGGACTGCCCCAGATCATCAGCCGGAGTAGTCGTCGGCGAACGAGGTTCGCTCAGCAGTTAGATAACGAGGGCGACCCGCGAGATCTCGGTGGTCGACGACCTGGCGCCAGCGATCATCGCCCGACAGCAACGCAGTAATGGCTGTGCCCTGCTGGTCACCGTGTTCTACCGCCGACACGCCCCCGGAGCGGAGCAGCCGCCTCGCCGTACTGACCACGGCCGGCAGCACGGCGAGTCCGTCCGGGCCCGCGAAGAGGGCGTCGGCCGGGTCGTGGCGCACCTCCGGATCGACGTCCTCGCCGGTCCCCACGTAAGGCGGATTGGCCAGCACCGCGTCGACCCGGCCGGTCAGCTCGGGCAGCAAGCTCGCATCCCCGACGTCTGCTGAAATGACCCGCACTTTCGAACCAGCGCAGTTTCTCCGGAGCCAATGGAGCGCACTGGGTGAGCGCTCGACGGCATACACCGTGGCCGAAGGCACCTCGTCGGCGATCGCGAGCGCGAGCGCCCCCGAACCAGCGCACAGGTCGACGGCGATCGGATAGGGGCTGGCCCGCAGTACTGGCAGAACGGCATCCACCAGCGACTCCGTCTCCGGTCTCGGCACGAACACTCCCGGTCCCACCGCTACCTCGATGTAGCGGAACGACACGGTGCCAACGAGGTGCTGGAGCGGCTCCCGCGCCGACCGGCGGGTCACGAGCTCCGCGAATCGCACGGCCGTGTCGGCGTCGACGGTCTCGACCGCGGCGAGCCGAGTGCGCGGAACGCCTAGAGCGGCGGCCAGCAGCTGCTCAGCATCCGCTCGGGCCGCGGGTACCCCGGCGGACGAGAGCGTCTCGACGGCGACCGTGAGCAAAGTGCGCGGGGCCGTCACGGCACTGGTTCTCCGCGAAGTAGGGCCGCGGTATCGGCCTCAGTCAGGGCATCAATGACGTCATCGAGAGCACCGTCGAGGACCTGGTCGAGGTTGTAGGCCTTGAACCCCACCCGATGATCGCTGATCCGGTTCTCCGGAAAGTTGTAGGTACGCACTCGCTCCGAGCGATCGACGGTACGGACCTGAGACCGGCGGGCGTCGGCGGCGGCGGCATCCGCCTGGTCCTGAGCCGCTGCCAGCAGTCGAGCTCGCAGCACTCGCAGGGCCGCCTCCCGATTCTGCAGCTGGCTCTTCTCGTTCTGCATTGACACGACAGTTCCGGTCGGCAGGTGAGTGATGCGAACCGCCGAATCGGTCGTGTTGACGCTTTGCCCCCCGGGGCCGGATGAGCGGAACACGTCGACGCGCAGGTCATTCGGATCGAGCTCGACGTCGACCTCCTCGGCCTCAGGGAGCACGAGGACACCGGCAGCCGAAGTATGAATCCGACCCTGCGACTCGGTCGCAGGTACCCGCTGCACTCGGTGCACGCCGCCCTCGTACTTCAGACGCCGCCACACGGCCTGGTCCCGCCGACGCGCCCGCACCGCGACGGTGGCGGATTTGACCCCGCCGAGGTCGGTCGCCTCCAGGTCGAGTACGTCGAAGGCCCAGCCTTGCCGCTCGGCGTACCGGGTGTACATGCGGAGCAGGTCACTGGCGAACAACGCCGACTCCTCACCGCCCTCGCCGGCCTTGATCTCGAGAATGACGTCCTTGCTGTCGTTTGGATCTTTGGGCAGCAGCAGCTCGCGCAGTTTCGCTTCCGCGGCGTCGAGCTGGGCCTGCAGAGTCGTCACCTCGTCGGCGAAGGACTCATCCTCCGCGGCAAGCTCCAGCGCGGTGTGCAGGTCACCCCGTAGCCGGTCGACCTCGGCGGCCGCGGCCATGATCGGCGACAGCTCGGCGTAGCGGCGGCCGAGCGTCCGGGCCCGAGCCTGGTCGGCATGCACGGCCGGATCGGCCAGGGCACGTTCTACCTCGTTGTGCTCAGCGGCGAGAGTGGCCAGAATGCCGTCGGGGTCGGCCTGATCGGTCATGTCTGTCTCCTTCCGCCCGAGGCTGTCGCAACATGACTCAGCGCCCGCAGCCCAGACGACGTGGTCTGGCTGCGGGCGCTGGAGAACGCTAGGAGTTGCTGCTGCGGACGCGCTTGCCGTAACGCTTCTCGAACCTGTCGACGCGGCCGCCGACATCCATGATCTTCTGCTTGCCCGTGTAGAACGGGTGGCACGCTGAGCAGACCTCGGCGTGCAGGCGACCGGACTTGGCCGTGCTGCGGGTGGTGAACGTGTTTCCGCAGGAACACGTCACTTCGGTGACGACGTAGTCCGGGTGGATACCGGTCTTCATTGAATGGATCCCTTCTCGTGGCCGCCGGGTCGCCGAACCATCTTGGTCGACGTGAACCGGAACCGGGTCTCGTACCGTTTCAGTCTGCCAGCCGGAGGCCGGCGTGACCAAAACCGCCCGTAAAACGGCTCCGCGGCGGGGAATATTCCTCGCCGCGGAGCCGCTAGGTCGGACCTTTGCGATCAGCCCTTGACGCCACCTGCCGTCAAGCCGCTCACGATGCGACGCTGGCACAGCAGCACCACGATGACCAGCGGTATCACGACGATCAGGCCGGCGGCCATCGTCTGCGTG
Source organism: uncultured Actinomycetota bacterium (assembly GCA_963809815.1). Classification (GTDB taxonomy): domain Bacteria; phylum Actinomycetota; class Actinomycetes; order Mycobacteriales; family Jatrophihabitantaceae; genus CAVVJA01. Next base: position 20,366 of record CAWELM010000005.1, on the reverse strand, counting down.
TACGGGATGACGTGCGGGCCGGCGGTGAACTTGGCCAGCGCGACAGTGGGCGGCGCGACATTGTCGTTGCCGTTGTACAAGTTCACTGACAGCAGGTACTCGTTCCAGACCCCCAGGAAGATGAGGATGGCGCAGGTGAAAAGCGCAGGTGCAGCTAGCGGCAAAATCACCAGCCGGAACGCCTGCCCCGGGGTTGCCCCGTCAACCCGGGCTGCCTGTTCCAGCTCCCAGGGCATATCGGTGAAGAAGCTGGTGAGGACGAACACCGCTAACGGGAGGGCACCGGAAATTTGCGGAACGATCAGGCCCTGGTAGGTGCCCAGCCAGCCCCAGCTCGAGAAGAGCTGGAAGAGCGGCGTCAGGATGGCAACGCCGGGGAACATTGACGCCGCGAGGACCGCCCCGAGGATGGCGTACTTGAAGCGGAATTGCAGCCGGGCCATGGCGTAGGCCGCGAAGACACCGACGGCCATGCCGATCACCGTGACGCACACACCGATGATCACGCCGTTGACGAGCGACCGGCCGAAGTGGTTGTTCGTCGTATTGAACGCGTATTTGAAGTTCGACAACGTGAGATGGCTCGGGGCTAGCGAGGTGTCAAGCGCGTAGTTCGGGTCCCGGAAGGCCATGATCGTCATGTAATAGAACGGCGCCAGGCACCAAATCAGGATGATGACGATGCTGGCATAGCTGCCTACGACGCCCCAGGGGAATCCCCGTTTCGGCTGCTCGACGGTAGCCTCATCGGCTGGAACAGTGGGGGCCTGCACTGAGCTGGTCATCTCACTACTTCCCCTTCGGCACAGGTCTCGGCATGATGTTGGCCCCTAAGGCCTTCACCAGCACGAACGCACAAGCGAATATGAAGACGAAGGTGATCGTCGAGAGCGCCGACGCGGAGTTGGGGCCGGACAGGATCTGCTTTACCACCAGGATCGACAGAGTCGACGTGCCGTTCGCGCCGCCGGTGAGGATTGCCGGCAGGTCGTACATGCGCAGCGTGTCGAGCGACCGGAAGATCAACGCGACAGCCAGGGCCGGCTTGACCAATGGCAGCGTGATCCGCCAGAAGCGCTGCCACGCGGTGGCCCCGTCGACCTTCGCGGACTCGTAGAGCTCATCGGGAATGCCCTGCAACCCGGCCAGGATGAGCAGGGCCATGAACGGGGTGGTCTTCCAGGTGTCGGTGATGACGATGGCGATTCGGGCCGGCCACTTCTCCGACCAGATGATGTTGTGACCGAGGATCTTGTCTGCGACGCCGCTCGGTGCGTAGATGACCTGCCACAGCTTGGCGCTGACCGCGGTCGGGATCGCCCACGGAATGAGGATCGCGGCGCGCACGACGGCGCGGCCCTTGAACGCCTTGTGCATCATCAGCGCCATGATCATGCCGAGGACGGTCTCGAGGGCCACCGCCACGATGGTGACGCCTAGCGTGAAGCCCACCGAGTTCCAGAATTCGGATGCGAGCGTGCCGGGCGGACATTTGACCGTGCCGCCGCCTGGCGCCGGGCACTGCTGCAGCAGCCAGGTCTTGTAGTTGTCGAGTCCGGCGAATTGACCGCCTTGGTTGAAGAAGCCGGTCGCGCTATTCAGGCCCGGGTCCTTCTGGAACGAGTTGATGACCGCCTTGACGATCGGATACCCGACGATGAGTGCCAGCAGAAGGACGGTCGGGGTCACCAGGAAGAAGGCGAGCCGACCCTCACCGGTAGCAATCTTCCTGCGGCCCTTCTCGGGCCGAAAGCCTTCTACCAGCTCCTTTTCTTCGGCTAACGCTTCTTGTTCGACTCCCCCAGGCACAGATTGCATGTGTGACATGGAGCCTCCTCGGGCTACCGACGTCCCAGCGGATCGGATTGTAGGCGCCTCGGTGGGACGCACTCAAGTGAGCGCGTCCCACCGGGCCTGTGTAGAGGCTCAGCCGCCGCCGCTGGCCGCCGAGTTGATCGCCGACTGGAGATCCTTCAAGGCCTGCTCACTCGATTTCTGCCCCTGTAGCGCCGCGTACACATTCGTCTCGATCGCCTTGGTCACCGCTGGGTAGAACGGGGTGACCGGGCGAGGGACCGCGTTCTGAATACTCTGCAGCAGCGTCGGCAGGTACGGAGCCTTGGCGACGAGTGTCGGATCGCTGTACAGCGCCGTAGTTACCGGCGCCAGAGACGCCTGGGTGAGCAGGAACTTCTGCACGGCGTCGGACTCGGAGAACTTCATGAAGTCGATCGCGGTTGCCTTGTGCTTGCCGTACACGCTCATCGCCCAGCTGTGCCCACCGAGGCTGGAAGCGCCCGGCTTGTCGGCCGTGACTCCTGGGAGCGGCGCGATGCCGAACTTGCCCTTGACCACGGAGTTCCCCGCGGTGTTGAGGATGGACACGCCGTACGGCCACTGCCGCATGAACAGCAGCTTGCCGGTCTGGAACGCGTTGAGGCTCTCCGTCTCCTTGAAGCCAATGGCGTCCTTGGGGATGTACCCCTGCTTGAAGCCGTTGACCAGGAAGTCGAGGCCCTTCTTCGCCTCAGGCGTGTCGACGTTCGGTGTCTTGCCGTCTTCCTTGACGAACACGCCACCGGTTGTGTTGATGGCTTCAGCCGCGTTCACGGTCAGACCTTCGTAGTTCGCGTACTGACCGGCGTAGCAACCCATTCCGGACGTCGCCTTCTTGCAGTCGGCGATCATCTCGTCCCAGGTCTTGGGCGGCGTCGGCACCAGGTCCTTGCGGTAGTACAGCAGGCCGCCGTCAGAGCTTGAGGGGGCGGCGAACAGCGTGCCCGCGTACGTTGCCGCCTTGACGGTCGCCGGCAGGAGGTTATCGGTGGGGAGCGCGTACTGGCCCTTCAGCGGCTCGATCCAGCCCTGCGCCGCGAACTGCGCCGTCCAGATCACGTCGACGCTGACCACGTCGTAGTTCGGGTCTTTGGCCTGGAAGTGTTGTTGCAGGTCCGACAGCTGATCGTCAGCCGAGTCGGACTGCTGCTTGAAGGTCACCTTCTCGTTCGGGTGGGTCGAGTTCCACATCTGGGTCAGGGTCGGGATCGTGTTGCTGTTGTCCTTGCCCTGTACCACGGTGATCGGCCCGCGAGCGCCGCTGCTGCCACCGCCACCACTACCCCCGCTGCTGCTGCTGCCGCCGCTGCTGCTACACGCTGCCGCAAGACTGGCCACGACAGCCGCCGAGACAGCGATTGCGGCGATGTTCCGATATCGCATCCCGCGCCCTTTCGTCGTCGGTTGGGACCGCAAGCGGCTGGCACCGCTTACACCGAATGCACGATTTCACCCGCGCGACGAATTAGATAGATGCGCAGGCCAGCGATACCCAACCGTTACCTACCTGACCTCGCGTTGAGAGGACATCGTGGCCATCCGGTGATCCTGGCGGAGATATAGGCAATATGCCCGAGTTAGCCGGCTACAGGTTTGGGCGGAGGGAATTGTGGGATCGATCAGTCCTGGCCCGGCGTTGTCTTGGCGATCTGCATGAGGAACTCGACGTTGGTCCGAGTCTTCTTGAGCCGGTCGAGAAGCAAGTCGATAGCCTGCTGGGGCTCCAAGGCATGCAGGACCCGGCGCAGCTTGATGACCACCGCCAGCTCGTCCGGCGACAGGAGGATCTCCTCCTTGCGGGTAGAGGATTGATCCACGTCGATGGCCGGGAAGACCCGCTTGTCGGCGATCTTGCGATCGAGCTTGAGTTCGGCGTTGCCGGTGCCCTTGTACTCCTCGAAGAACACGGTGTCGCCCGCGGAGCCGGTCTCGACGAGCGCCGTCGCGAGGATCGTCAAAGATCCGCCGTTCTCGATATTGCGGGCCGCGCCCAAGAATCGCTTGGGCTGGTAGAGCGCGGTCGAGTCGACTCCGCCGGAGAGGATCCGGCCACTCGCGGGCGCAGCCAAGTTGTACGCCCGGCCGAGGCGGGTGATCGAGTCGAGCAGGACGACGACATCGTGCCCTAGCTCGACGAGGCGCTTCGCTCGCTCGATGGACAGCTCCGCGACCATGGTGTGGTCTTGGGGCCGACGATCGAACGTCGACGAGATGACCTCACCCTTCACCGAACGCTGCATGTCGGTGACTTCTTCTGGCCGCTCGTCGACGAGCACGACCATGAGGTGGCATTCGGGGTTGTTGACGGTGATCGCGTTGGCAATCGCTTGCAACACCATCGTCTTGCCCGCCTTCGGCGGTGAGACGATCAGCGCACGCTGCCCCTTCCCGATCGGCATCACCAGATCGATGACGCGGGTGGTGAGCAAGTGCGGCTCGGTTTCCAGCCGCAGGCGAGATTGTGGGTACAGCGGAGTGAGCTTGGTGAACTCAACGCGGTTCTTCGCCGCCTCCGGGTCACGCCCGTTCACCGTGTCCAGGCGGACCAGCGGGTTGTACTTCTCGCGGCGTTCGCCGTCGCGGGGTTGCCGGATCGCGCCGGTGACGGCATCGCCGCGCCGCAGGCCGAACCGGCGGACGTAGGAATTGGCGACGTAGATGTCCTCCGGGCTAGCGAAGTAGCCGGCCGTCCGCACGAACCAGGTGTTCTTCTCCTCGAGCGCGTCGAGGATTCCTGCGACCGGAATGAGAACGTCGTCCTCGGAGACGGTCGGCTCGGCATCCGGGGTTGCGCTCGACGGCTGTCCGGACCGGTCGCGGTTGCGGCCCCGGCGATCGCGGTAGCGCCGGCCCCGGCGACGTCCGCCGTCTCCCTCGTCCTCGCGTTCCCCACTTTGCTGACCAGCCCCGCCGGCCGGCTGGCCGGATGACGGCTGTCCGCCGGGCTGCGCGCCGCGCGCGCCAGCCTGGCCATTGGCCCGGGCAGGCCGCTCCTGAACGCTGGTCCCCTGATCCGGGACGCCATCGGCAGCCGCGGGCGGCCTCTCCGGGACGGACGCCGGTGTGGTTTCCGCACGGGGGGCAACCGCTACGGCAGCCCCGTCCATGGGCAATAGCTGTGCGGCGACAGCCGCCGAATCGGTGGCATGGCCGTCGGCCGATGCGACCGGGGTTTGCCGATTCTGAATGGCGGCCACGAGGTCGCTCTTGCGCATCTTGGTGGTGTTGATGCCCAGACTTGCCGCAAGTTGCTGCAGCTCTGGCAGGAGCATCGACGCCAACGAGCCGCTTTTCCGGCGCGTCCCGACCGGCTGCGAGCCGGTTCCGGAGGTGACCTGCGTCGGCTCCTGGGTGTCTGTCACGGTGATGTTGGGTCCTTCCGAGGTGGTTCGCTGATCGTCCGCGAACCGGTGGTAAGCCGGCTTGGATGCAGCCGGTTGCGCTCCCGAACGCCTAGCGCCGGGGAGTTCGGTGGAAACGTCAATCCGTCGTTCGCGCGACCCGGTTGAAGGGGGTGGCGTCGGGGCTGACAGTGACGAGCGTAACCGCTCTATTCACCCTCGGCAACAACGAGGCGCACTCAGATGTTCCCGTGTCTACTCCAAGTTTTGCCATTGTTTTTCTGTCCGCGCGGTGTAGCGACATGCGCGCCACGCAGATCGACGGCCAACGTGAGCGCCCGCCAACCCGGTGGCGTGGCGGCAATGACCCGCGCGACCTCAGCGTCGTCACGGGCCAGGACAAGGACAGTCGGCCCCGCCCCGGACAGCACCGCTGCCGCACCACCGGCGCGAAGGTCCGCGACCAGCGCGGCCGACTCCGGCATCGACGCCGCGCGATAGGGCTGGTGCAATCGATCCTCGGTCGCGGCGAGCAGGGCGCTCGCGCCGCCGGGCGCTCCGGCGAGTGCTGCCATCAGTAGCGCCGCTCGGGCGGCCGTGCGCGTCGCGTCCGGGAGCGGCACCTGGCTCGGCAGCAGACCGCGCGCAAGGTGGGTCGCGGATGGGGTCGGCGGCACGAGCGCAACTGGCCGGATCGCCAGCTCGATTGGCACCCGCAGCGCGGCTATCCCGCCGCCCTCGTCGGACCAGGCCACGCACAGCCCACCCAGCAGGCACGGTGCGACGTTGTCGGGGTGGCCCTCGAGGTCGGCCGCCAGCTGCAACACGCTGGCGTCCGGAAACGCCGCTACTCCTCCGGCGACGAGCCCGCGGGCGAGCAGGACGCCGGCGACGATGGCCGCTGAGGACGACCCCAGGCCGCGGCCGTGCGGGATCCGGTTGACGCACTGCAGCGCGATGCCCGCAGGTTGGCCCCCGAGCCGGTCGAACGCCGCCCGCATGGCCCGGATGACGAGGTGCGACTCGTCCGTCGGAACGGTGTGCGCACCCTCGCCCGCCACCTCGATTCGTACCCCGCGCTCGCCGATGGCTCGGGCGACAACCTCGTCGTGCAGGTCCAGGGCCAGCCCCAACGCGTCGAAGCCGGGCCCAAGATTGGCGCTGGTTGCCGGCACTCGGACGAGCACCTGGCCGGTCCCGATCTCGACGATCATGGGCGGGTATCGCTCACGACGCCGGGGCCCTGCGAAATCGCGCAGCGATCCGGGGCCCCTGCGGTGGTTTTGTGGGGTGGAAGGGCGGAACAGGACCGCGGTGGTCGGTGGCCGCGGGCTAGCGCGGTCATGTCAGTCCGAGCTGGACGGCCGCGGCGTGCCCGTCGACCGGGACGGTGACCGGCTTGGGTGCCCCTGAGATCGCCCAGTCCGGGTCCTTGAGCCCGTTGCCGGTGACCGTGCAGACGACGGTGGACCCGGAGGGGATCCGCCCGTCGCGTGCGGTCATCAGCAGCCCCGCGATGCTGGCCGCCGATGCCGGCTCGACAAAAATCCCTTCGGAACGAGCGATGAGCCGGTAGGCCTCGAGGATTTGTTTGTCCGTCACCGCGTCGATCAGCCCACCCGACTCGTCGCGGGCCTGCTCGGCCATCGTCCACGACGCGGGATTACCGATGCGGATGGCGGTCGCGATAGTGAGCGGGTGCAATACCGGCGCACCGATGACTATCGGTGCCGCCCCTGCCGCCTGGAAGCCAAACATGCGCGGGGCCCGGTCCACGATGCCGTCCGCTTGATACTCGCAGTAACCCCGCCAGTAGGCGGTGATGTTCCCGGCATTGCCGACCGGGATGCAGTGCACGTCCGGTGCGCGCCCCAGCCGATCGCAGATCTCGAACGCCGCGGTCTTCTGCCCGTCGAGCCGGTCCGGGTTGACGGAGTTGACCAGAGCCACCGGATACTCGACCGCAAGTTTGCGGGCCAGTTCCAGACAGTCATCGAAGTTGCCGTCGACCTGCAACAAGCGAGCACCGTGGACGAGCGCCTGGGCCAACTTGCCGAGCGCGATCTTGCCTTGCGGCACGAGCACCGCGCAGGTTATCCCAGCCCGTACGGCATAGGCGGCCGCGCTGGCGGACGTGTTGCCGGTGGAGGCGCAGATCACCGCCCTGGCGCCCGCCTCGACCGCCTTGGAGATAGCGAGCGTCATCCCGCGGTCTTTGAATGAGCCGGTCGGATTGGCTCCCTCTACCTTGAGATAGATCGTGCATCCCGTTCGCCGAGACAGCTCCGGCGCGGGCAGCAGCGGGGTTCCGCCTTCGAGCAAGGTGACGACCGGCGTGGCGTCGGTGACGGTCAACCGAGCCCGATACGCCTCGATGACGCCAGGCCAGAATGTGTGCCGCACCAATGCCCACCTAGTGTTCAGCTAGCGGAACACTAGTCACTTGGCATGCCTTCGACGCGCATGACGCTGGGCGTCCGCCGAATCATGGGCATCGCGGTGAGTCGATCGACGGTCCGGGCGAGGGCCGCGTCCGGGGCGACGTGGGTGACGAGAATGAGAGTTGCAGCGTCGTCGCGGCCCTCCTGGCGAACCGTCTGGATACTCACCTGCTCGTCCGCGAATGCCTGCGCCACGGCGGCCAGCACGCCGGGCCGGTCAGCAACGTCCAGCGCCACGTGGTAGCGGGTCATGACCTCCCCGATGGGCTGGATGCGCAACGCGGCATAGGCGCTCTCACCCGGCCCGCGCCCACCGTTGCGGCGGTTACGAGCCACGGCCACGAGGTCGCCGAGTACCGCACTAGCCGACGGCGCCCCGCCGGCGCCCCGACCGTAGAACATGAGCGAACCGGCTGAGTCGGCTTCCACGAACACCGCATTGAATGCGTCACCAACGCCGGCCAGCGGATGCTGCTGCGGAATCATGGTCGGATGCACCCGCACGGCGACACTGTCCGCCGTGCGTTCACAGATGGCGAGGAGCTTCACGACGCAGCCCATGGCCTTGGCGCTGGCGACATCCGCGGCGGTCACCTCTCCGATTCCTTCTCGGTAGACATCCGAAGCCGTAACCCGCGTGTGGAATGCGAGACCCGCGAGGATCGCGGATTTGGCGGCGGCGTCAAAGCCGTCGATATCTGCGGTTGGGTCAGCCTCGGCGTACCCGAGGGCAGTCGCCTCCGCCAGCGCCTCGGCAAAGCCGGTTCCCGCAGCGGTCATGCGAGACAGGATGAAGTTGGTGGTCCCGTTGACGATGCCGATCACTCGAATGATGCGGTCACCCGCGAGCGACTCCCGCAACGGGCGCACCAGAGGAATAGCGCCCGCGACCGCGGCTTCGAAGTACAAGTCGACGCGCGCTCGCGCCGCTGCGTCATGCAGCGTCGCGCCGTCCTCGGCCAGGAGCGCCTTGTTAGCCGTGACCACGCTCTTGCCGGAGCGCAGGGCGGTGAGCAGCAACGTGCGCGCCGGCTCGATCCCTCCGATGACCTCGACGACCAGATCGACATCGTCCCGTTCCACCAGCGACGCCGCGTCGGTCGTCAGCAGGTCAGGCGGCACGTCCGGATGCCGTTTGGGCCGTCGCACCGCGACCCCCACGAGCTCCAACGGCAGCCCGATGCGAGCGGCAAGATCATCGGCTTGGTCGTTCATGAGCCGGGCGACCTGCGATCCGACCGTCCCGCAGCCCAGTAGTGCCACCCGCAGGGCGTCGCTCATGACCGAGTCCCAGCGATCGCCGCGATCCCGGCGTCGAGCCGCAGCAGGTCGTCCTGGGTTTCTCGTCGAACCAGAACGGTGGCTCCGCCCTGCTTGACTCCGACCACGGGTGGGCGCGGCACATGGTTGTAGTTGCTGGCCATGCTCCGGCAGTAGGCGCCGGTTGCGGCAACGGCTAGCAGGTCACCCGGGTCGACATCGGCCGGGAGCCAGGTCTCGCGGACGACGACGTCGCCGCTTTCGCAATGCTTGCCCACGACCCGGGACAGCTTCGGGTCCGCCGTCGACGACCGGTTAGCCAGGGCGCAGGTGTACTCGGCGTCATAGAGCGCCGTGCGGATGTTGTCGCTCATCCCGCCGTCGACGGATATGTAGGAGCGGGTAAGTCCGCCATCGAGCCGGACGTCCTTGACGGTGCCGACCTCGTAGACGGTCACCCCGCTCGGACCAACGATGGCTCGCCCCGGTTCAACGCTGAGCCGCGGCAATCGTAAGCCGGCAGCATCGCATTCACGATGCACGATCGCCCGCAACCGGTCGGCGATGCCCGCGGGCGTCTGCGGATCATCGCCGCTGACATAGGCAATTCCAAGCCCCCCGCCGAGGTTCAGCTCCGCCAGCTCAACGCCGTACCCGTCCTTGACCCGGGCCGCGAGCTCCACGACGCGATGAGCGGCGACCTCGAACCCCGAGGTGTCGAAAATTTGCGAGCCGATATGCGAGTGCAGTCCGACCAGTTCGAGCGAGTCGGCCGATAGCACAGCGGCGATGGCATCGTCCGCGGCCTCGCCCAGCGCAAAGCCGAACTTCTGATCTTCATGGGCGGTCGCGATGAACTCGTGGGTGTGCGCCTCGACGCCGACCGTCACTCGCACCAGCACCGCTTGGCGAACCCTGGCGGCCCTCGCGACCTCGTTCAAGCGGGCGATTTCGGTGCTCGAGTCCACGACGATCGACCCGACCCCTGCGGCGACGGCTTGACGCAGCTCGTCAACGGACTTGTTGTTGCCGTGCACTCCGATCCGCTCGGCCGGGAAGTCAGCGGCGAGGGCGACGGCCAGTTCGCCGCCCGTGCACACGTCCAGACTCAGGCCCTCCTCCGCGAGCCAGCGGGCGACACTAGTGCAAAGGAATGCCTTTCCCGCGTAGTAGACCTTGTTGCCGGACGCGACCTCGAACGCGGTCACGTATTCCTGTGCGCGCGCCCGCACGTCCGCCTCGTCGATCACGACCAGAGGCGTGCCGTGCCGTTCGGCCAGCACAGTCACCGGCACACCAGCGAGCGTCATCTCGCCGCGGACTCGCTCGGCCGAGGTCGGCCAGATCGCCGCGTCGAGTTGGTTCAGATCCGCCGGCGCGCCCGAAGGATGCGGTTCGGGCAGCACATCAGCGTGTCGCGGCCCGGCCGGGTGGGCAGACCGGCTCATCGTTCGACCTGGCTACCGGGGCTCACAGACGCTCCGGAGCACTCACGCCGAGCAGCTGCAATCCATTGGCGAGCACGGTGCGAGTCGCTTCGTTCAACCACGAGCGAGTGCGATTCGCCGTCGTGATGGGGTCGTCCCCCTTCGGCAGGACTCGGCACTCGTCCGTGTCATACCACCGGTGGTAGGCGGCGGCCAGCGATTCGAGGTAATGCGCGACTCGGTGTGGGGCACGCAGTTCGGCCGCGGACGAGACGATCCGCGGGAATTCGCCGAGCGCCCCGAGCAACGCGGTATCGGCCGGGTGATCGAGCAAGTTGGGGTCGAACTCGTCCAGTCCGATGCCGGAGCCTGCCGCATTGCGTCGCACGTTGCTCGTCCGCGCGTGCGCGTACTGCACGTAGTACACCGGGTTGTCGTTGCTGTGCTTGACGAGCAGATCGAGGTCGATGTCGAGCACCGCGTCGGAGCTCGACCGTTCGAGTGCATAGCGGGCCGCGTCGACGCCGACGGCCTCGACCAGGTCCTCGAGCGTGACAACATTGCCGGCCCGCTTGCCCATTCGAACCGGCCGGCCGTCCTTGACCAGATTGACCAACTGCCCGATCAGCACTTCCACCGCGTTGGGATCATCGCGGAGCGCCGCTGCAGCGGCCTTCAGCCGGCCGATGTATCCGTGATGGTCGGCACCGAGCATGTAGATGCACAGGTCGAACCCGCGTGCCCGCTTGTCCTGCAGATATGCGAGGTCGCCGGCTATGTAGGAGGGGCTACCGTCGCTGCGGATCACCACCCGGTCTTTGTCGTCCCCATAATCGGACGAGCGCAGCCACCACGCTCCCTCGGCAAAGTAGAGCGATCCGGACTCCTTGAGCGCGGCGACAATCTTGTCCACGGCGCCGGACTCGTAGAGGGCGTTCTCATGGAAGAACACGTCGAAATTGACGCCGAAATCGTGAAGTGATCGCTTGATCTCGTCAAACATCATCTCGACGCCCTCGCGGCGGAATACCTCCTGGGCGTCCGCGCGAGGTAAGCGGAGAACCTCCGGATGATCATGGACTACGCGTTCCGCTATGTCGTGGATATAGGCCCCGGCGTAACCGTCCGGCGGTATCACCTCACCGCGGGCACTGGCGAGCAGCGAGCCGGCGAACCGGTCGATCTGGGTGCCGTGGTCGTTGAAGTAGTACTCCCGGGTCACCGCTGCCCCGTTGGCGACGAGGATCCGGGCGAGCGCGTCTCCTACCGCGGCCCACCGGGTGCCGCCGATGTGCAACGGGCCGGTCGGATTGGCGGAGACGTACTCCAGGTTGAGCCGCTGCCCGGCGAGGGCGTCGTTGCGCCCGTAGTTCGAACCCGCTTCGACGACGACCTGCGCCAACTGGCCTAGCGCGCTGGTGGATAGCCGGATGTTGAGGAATCCGGGCCCGGCGACGTCCACCGACTCAATCCCAGGCACCTCGCGCAAGCGCCTGGCAATCGCCTCGGCGATGTCCCGTGGAGGGCGGCCGGCGGACTTGGCCAGCCGAAGCGCGACGTTGGTCGCGTAGTCGCCGTGGTCTGGATTGCGCGGACGCTCGATCAGCACTTCCGTGGGCGGCGGACCGCCGAACTCTCCCGCCTGCAGGCATGCGGAGACCGCAGCCTGGACGGCAGCCGACAGGTCCGCAGGGTTCACCCACAGAATGCTAGTAGGCGGCGTACGCAGGTTTGCCGGCCACGGGAGTGGCCGGACGCGGGCGTTCGCTGCCGCCGTAGGGTCCAGGGTCACGGGCGGCGCCCAGGTTGCCCGCCTACACTCGGATAGTCCCGCTCCCTGGTCGTCTCGGTCATGGGAGGCCACAGAAGGCAGGTCCATGGCCCAGCGCAAGTCCACGTCGTCACGACCATCCGCCAAGACCGGCACGTCCAAGACCCGTTCCGGACGCGGCTCGACGACCCCCACCGCGCGCCCGGAAAGCAAGCGGCCGTCGAACGCACAACGACCTGCGCCTCCGCGCAAACCGGGCAAGTCGATCGTCAACCAGAAGCAGCGGCCCTGGGGCTTGATCACCGCGGCAGTCCTGGTCGTCGTCTTCGCCGCCGTGGTCGTCACCTACGCCGTGACCCGCACCTCGAAGCAAACCAATCCTTATAAGCAGCCGGCGCTGGCCGATGCGACCAAGATCAGCGGCGTGACCTACCGGGTCGAGCCCAACCACAACCACGTCCAGGGTGCGATCAAGTACGACGCCTCTCCCCCGGTCGGCGGCAACCACAGCCAGTACTGGGTGGACTGCACCGGCACTGTCTACCCCAACGCGATCGCCAACGAGAATGCCGTGCACGGCCTCGAACACGGTGCGGTGTGGATCACGTACCGGCCCGGCCTGCCCAAGGCGGATGTCGACGCGCTGGCCAAGTACGTTTCCGGGCAAGACCGGATGTTCATGACTCCATACCCGGGTCTGAAGTCGAACATCTCACTGCAGTCGTGGGGCTACCAGCTGTTCCTCGACTCGCCGACCGACCCGCGCATTCAGCAGTTCATCAACGCGTTGCGTTACAACCCGAAGACCACACCTGAGTACGGGGCGGACTGCTCGCAACCGACGTTCAAAGCTCATCCGAGCACGTTTGGCAATCCGTTGTGGGCCCCAGCGACATAACCGCAGTAGCGGACACCGAGGCGCCGGCTGAGCCAGAGCAGATGCCGGCTCGTCGGCGTCCGCTCACCGTGATCCTCGTGTGCGTCCTGGCTGTTGCCGCGCTCGTCATCGCCGGCACGACCGGATGGCTCATCGGTTCGTCGAGCAGTGGACCCGCGACTGTTACCGAGAGCTCGGTCGATGCCGGATTCGCGCGCGATATGTCGACCCATCACACCCAGGCCATAGAAATGGCCAACTACGCGCGTGATTACACCAGCGATCCGTCGATCAAGATCTTGGCTCGGGATATCGAAACCCAGCAATACTTCCAGCTCGGGGAAATGCAGGGCTGGCTAGACGTCTGGAACCTCTCCCGCTCGTCGAGCGAACCGGTCATGGGATGGATGAACGGCCACGAGCAGCTGACCTCCGACGGTCTCATGCCCGGAATGGCCACTCCAGCCGAGGTAAACAAGCTCGAGACGCTGACGGGCAAAGCGCTCGATATCTACGTTCCTGCAACTGATGCTGCGCCATCACCAGGGCGGCCTGCCGATGGCGCAATACGCCGCCGCACATGCCACCCAGCCTTACGTCCGGCTCCTCGCGTCGAAGATGGTCGAGGCGCAAAGCCGGGAGATCATTCAAATGGAGCAGCTCCTGCGCGAGCGTGGCGCGTCTCCACTCCCGGCTCCTCCCACCAGCCACTGACGAAGCACCTTTCGCGTTCACCACGGGTCCACCAAAGCCCACCGCCAACGCCCCGACGCCCGGGCAGTCGTCGGGGCGGCTGCTAGGCTGTCTCGGGTCAGCAGCGCCTGCCATACGGCCTATCTGTACGCACGCCCCCGTAGCTCAGGGGATAGAGCACCGCCCTCCGGAGGCGGGAGCGCAGGTTCGAATCCTGTCGGGGGCACCACGCTACAGGTCCCGTATTTCGGGGCCTGTAGCCGTTTCTGGACTCGGTCCATGATCGCGAAATCTGCTGCGGGTACACATCGGGTACACATCAGGATCAAGCTTGCACGCTTGGTTTTCGCTCGGAGTGGCTGGCAAGCGCCAGTGTTCGAATGTGAGTAGGTCGCCCCATCAAGGCGTCGAGAGGCGCAGTAGGACGATCGCTCGACGCGAGGCACCTAGGCTCTGGTCCATGCTGTACGACGTCTTCGTCTCGCACGCGAGTGAGGACAAGGACGACTTCGTCCGACCGCTCGCGCAGCGGCTACGCGCCGAGCATCTTGAGGTCTGGTACGACGAGTTCACCCTGAACGTCGGCGACAGCTTGCGTCGGTCGATCGATCGGGGCCTGAGCCAGTCGCGCTTCGGCTTGGTCGTGCTCAGCCCGAGTTTCTTCGGCAAACAGTGGTCGCAGTGGGAGCTTGACGGTCTAGTCGCTCGGCAGAACAGCGGTCAGTCAGACGTCATTCTCCCGATCTGGCACAAGGTTGGCCGCGACGACGTGCTGGCGTACTCCCCGCCGCTCGCCGATCGAGTCGCGATTTCAAGCACGCGCGGGCTCGACGAAGTCGTCGAGGCGATCGCCCGGGTCGTGCGCCCCCGAGGCTCGACGTTGGTGTTCGCGCGCGACTACCTCATTGACAAGGGGACGACGCCGCCAGTGATCTCCGACGATTGGTGGCTGAACGTGGCGGCGGTCGCGGAGTCCAACCCGATGGAAGGCGACTTCCAGGAGTCGATGGGATGGGGCAGGTGGGGCTTCCCGCTGCCGCCTCGCTCGGAGGTTCCGGAGAAGCGCGGCCTTCGTCTCGCGTGGGCCGCTCTCCAGATGGCCTGGCAATCCGACGCAGAGGCGCGCCCGATCAGTCAGGTCACGCACCCGGACCTCGTACATGAGTTCATCGGGACGCATCCCGGGCTCGAAGAGACCTGTCACGACTACCTTCACTACCTCGTCGTGTACGCGCCACAGCTAACGATCAGAGGCTTTGGCGGAGGGTTCGAAGACGAGATTGATTTGGTGTACAAACGTGCCGTCGAGCGAACTGGGCGCTGTGACGAGGACCTAGCGCTCCGGCTTTCGAGCTTCGATGGCTACGACTTGGCGAGCCTCGCCTGCGGATTCGTCCAAGGCAACTCAGTGGTCAATGGCCCGCCTGTGAAGTATTACGAGACCATCGACTATGCGATCTGGTTGCTTTCGGCCGAGAGCGCATGGCTCCCCAACGCCGTGCGCGACGCGTTGACGCGAGGCATGGCCGCATGGTCGGTGTGGCCGTGGCACGGGAGTAGCCACTACGAGATCGAGCACGTCGGCTTTCATCCAATCGCGGAGACCGGCTCCCTCACGAATAAGCTCGACAGAGCGCGGCGTTTCGAAGCATTTCGACTCACCCGTGACGCGCGCCGCGATCTTGAACACCGAATCGGCGCTACGGCTGCTGCACTCGACCTTCCAGAGCCTCTACACGAGCTAGCGGACAGGTTCCTCGAGGCCGGCTTCATCGAGCAGTTCTTTCGCGAGCGGCGCCGACCTTGAAGTCATCAAGCAACTGCGAGTCCCGTGGCATCACAGGTCGCTGCCACCATTCAAGTCTGCAGCGATCTCACGTTGTCACGTCGCAGCTCGTCTGAGGCGATGTGGGCGTCCGCGGCTGCGCCGAGACGGTCGGCAACGTCGTCGAGACGATCGTCGAAGAGGTGGCCGTACTGGTCGAGCGTCATGGTCGCAGACTTGTGTCCGAGCATCTTCTGCACGACCTTGACGTCGGCGCCTGCCGCGATGGCCAGGCTGGCGGCGGTGTGACGGAGCTCGTGCGGGTGCAGGCCATGCATGTTGATCGCCTCGGCGGCACGGTCGAACGCGGCGCGGCGGAAGATCGGCCCGCGTAGCGCTCCCCCGCCGCGGACGCCGGCGAAGACGAGGTCGTCGGGTGCCTTGCCGCGCACGTGCTCGGCGAGTTGGTCGACGAGGAAGCGTGGGATCGGCACTTCGCGCTTCTCGTGTCCCTTCGGCGTCCCCCACACCTGGTTCGAGCCGACGAGCGTCACGGATTCGGCGATCATGGCGCGGCGCCGGAGGAAGTCGATGCGTCGCACCCGGAGCGCGGCCATTTCACCGAACCGGACGCCGGTGTAGGCGAGGAACAGGACGATCAGCCGGTACTGATCGTTGTGCCGCTCGTCGAGGCGTCGGTGCTTGCTTGGGCTTGCCGGGCCGGCGGCAGCGCGGGCGAGCTCGTGTACCTGCTCGTGTGTCAGGTACCGCTGTTCGAGCGACTGTGGTCGCGGCAGCTTGATGTCGGCGGCGGGGTTGCGGATCAATCGAGCGTCCCGAACGGCGAGCGTCAGGATGAGTGACAGCACGCGGTGGATTTTGCGGACGGTTGCGGGTTCGGCGATGCGGCTGAGCTTGGTGACCCAGCTCTGCACGTCGGCGTGCGTGACGTCGGCGAGCCGCGTTGTCCCCCAGCGCAGACGGATGTGTTTGCGGACGATGCCGGCGTAGCGCTCGCGGGTCGTCGGCTTGAGGTGCGCCTGCCCGGCGAGCCAGCGGTCGGCCCACTCCCCGACGGTCACGCGCGATCGCGCCGGGTCGACGTACGAGCCGGTCAGCTTGGACGACTCGATGGTGGTCAGGTAGCGCTCGGCGTCGACGCGACGATCGAAGGTCTTGGTGCGCTGTTCGCCGCCGGGGTCGCGGTAGCGGACGTACCACCGTGTGCGACCGTTCCGAGTTCGCCTCTCGACACTCGCCATGGCTCGATCACCTTTCCGTTATGACGCCCGTACTCGGGCTTCGAGCGCTTCCGGGCGAGTTGCGAGATCGTCTTGCCCTCGCGTTCGGCGATGATGGCGGCGCGTTCGCGCACCCCGGGGGTGACGCGGAAGCTGACGCGCGGCGACACCGACGCATCACCTGTCAGGGACGGTCGGCCACCCTTGCGTCTGACCTCTTCGAGGATTTCGTCGACGAGTTC
Source organism: uncultured Actinomycetota bacterium (assembly GCA_963809815.1). GTDB lineage: Bacteria > Actinomycetota > Actinomycetes > Mycobacteriales > Jatrophihabitantaceae > CAVVJA01. The sequence goes on along the minus strand of CAWELM010000005.1, from coordinate 3,472 downwards.
ATCGGTGAGGCGCGTACCGTCGGGCAGCCGTACGTTCTCGCGCTTCAGGTTGACGTCCTCGCCGATCGGTGTCTCGCTAGTGATCTTCGGCTTGGTGCGCTTGGCCATGAAGGTCATCCTCTGAGCCGGGTGGGCAGGACGTGGATGACGAGCAGGTACTGCTCGCCGGTCAGGGAGGCGACGTTGATCGCGATGATCTCCAGCTCGCGTCCTCGTTCGTCGGTCCCGACATACCTCCACGCGTCGGCACCACTGGTCGTCGTCACCGGCTCGGGAACGACTGCCGCCATGACATGTCGTGCGGAGCCCCGACCGATGCGATGTCGTCGTGCCGATTGCGTGAAGCGAATCAGCACTCCATCAGTATTGTCCGACATAACGTCGGGGGTCAAGCGACGTCCGGGCTACCGCTGCACTGCCCGCGCAGCCAGGCGTGCACGTCCTGCTGTCGATAGCGGACGTGACGGCCGATCTTGTAGCTGTTCGGGCCGGTCTTGCAGTGACGCCAGTAGCGCAAGGTGGCTTCCGGCACGCGGAGCAGCTCGGCGACCTCGCGCAGGGTGAGCAGGTCGCCGATCTCGTCGTCGGGGCGGTCGTCGTTGATTGACACGGTGGTTCTCCTCTCTTGGGTTATCTCGCCACTTGAAGGTGAGCAGGTGGCCCCTGGCGGTCACGGTTGGGTGAAGTTCTTCGTCCGTGTCGAGGTTGGTCGCGTCGGGGATCCTTTCGACTCGGCTGGACTCGGTTGTAGCGGGTGGGTCTGCCACAGCGACCGTCGAAGACTGTTGGACGCGCAGTGCTCTTACCCCGGTCAAGCGCAGCGGAGGGCCTGAAACACGACATGCAGTGAGCAAGTTCGATGCGGATGTTCGCCTCGATGAAGCTGGCTGCCGATGGCCACGTTGGCTGGCGCTGGCTGCGTTGGTGCCATCACGGCGGCAGGGCGGGTCAGCGACTGATGCCGTGGCTCGGCTCGCCAACGGAATTTTCTGGCACCCCGCCCCATCCACGCCCTCCTGGCTCGACGTGGCGGTGCTGGTGCTCGGCCGCGCGGACGGCCAGCCAGGCGGCGCGGTGCTCGCGGTCGGCCGTCCATTCGGTGCGGCTGAGCTCGACGACCTCTGGCGGTTGGGCGCGCAGCGTCGGCTCGGCCCGGAGTGTGGCGATGCGATTCTGCGCGGTGGTGAGCGTTGTCTGCTCGGTCGCGACCGCGTCGTCGGCGGCGGCGAGCCGCTCAGTGGGGTTGTGGACGTGGCCGAGGCTTCCGTAGTGCTGGAGCACCATCGAGTAGTGCTGTTCGGCGGCCCGTAGCTCACTCCAGCTGGTGGTTTTGGCCTCGCGCGCGTGCTGTGCCGCCTGTCGAGCGGCGGCGTAGTCGGGGTGGCTCTGCTCGGCTGCGGTCCGCGCGTACTGCTCGAAGGCAGTGTGGTGCCGTGGGGTGTCGTCGAACCATGCGGCGAAGCCGACGACTTCGTCGACGTGGTGTGGCATGTGCGGCAGGTAGGCCCGCCACGCCGTTGACCACTGTTCGAGGTGGGCGCGTGCGTCGCGGACGCCAGCGCGGCGCTGCCCAAGCCGGCCGGTGCCGTGACGGACGGTCTGCGCCGCTGCGCGGGCAGGCTCGCGTTGTGCGTCCAGTGGGATCTCAGCGTGGCGCCAAGTTCGGCGGCTTTGGCCGCGACCATCGGCTCGAGGTTGGCGAGCCGGATGTCGGCCTCGGCTGCGGCGTAGCGAGCGCAATCGTGAGCGTGCCGCAGCGGCGGAAGGGCGGAGTCGCGTTGTTCGGCGATGGTGACGATGTCGCGCAGCAGCTCGCGTCGCCGCTCGGCGTCATCGAGTCCCAGCTGAGCGTCGGCCTCGATGGTCCAGGCGTCGCGCAACTCGCCGAGGACGTGCTCGAGTGGGCGTAGGCGGGCGTAGCGTTCCGCTTCGCGGGCGGCCAGCTCGGCCGCGTGCGCGGGGCCGAGGTCGGCACGGTCACGGGAGAAGACCGCGACCCACTGCTCCCGGGCGTCGTCGACGGACTCGGCGATTGGGTGGGCGGTGTTGGCGTTCCGGCCGCGGGTCATGCCCACGTAGGCGGACGCCGCGCTGGTGTGCTCACCAACGGCCAGGTGCGCTGTGGCGGCCGTTTCGCCCTGCACGCCGTGCACGGTGCTGGCGTAGCCGAGCTCGACATGCTGGCGCACGTAGTCGGCAGGCAGGACGCGCTCGCCGCGGTCGCCCGTGACGGTCACCGACCCGTCGCGGTGCACGCTGGTGACGGTCCAGGTGTCGCGGTTGGCGACCTCGATGCCGGGGTCGTTGCGGCGCGTGACGACCTGGTCACCGGCACCGACGCGCGATGCGTGGCCAATGGTGGTGTGCGTGTCATCGACGCGTCCGGCTGCGACGAGCTCGGCGCGGATGGCGTCATTGAGCGCGCTGACCTGATCGTTCGTGTCCGCGACCACGACCGAGGCAATGCCTTCCTCGTGGGCGTGGGCGGCGTGACGGGCGAGCGCGCGGACCCGGTCAGTGTCGGTGGCGTGGATGTGGATCTGGTCGCGGGCGAGCAGCGCGTCGAATACTGCGCCGGGGTCGTCGCCGGCGCGCATCGCAAGGCTCAGCTGCGCGTAGTCCTCGTCCGGCACCGTGGTGACGGTGCCGTCCGGGGTGATGACGGTGCGCGTGAAACGATGCACCGTGTCGAGTTCGCGGTGTGCGTCCGGGGGCACCTGTCGGGCGGCAAGGTCGAGCACTCCCCCACGGCCGACCGCGGGCAGTTGGTGCCGGTCACCGACCAGTGCGACCCGGGCGTCGTGTTCGTCGGCGATAGTCAGCAATGCGCAGGCGGTGTCCTGGTCAAGCATGCCGGCCTCGTCAATGAGCAGCACGTCCCCCGCGGTGACCACGGCATCGTCGCGCGGGCGGGCGAAGACGACGCCGGTGTCCGCGTCGGTGTCACCGACGCGAAGCCTGGTCCACGTGCCGTTCTGGTGCCAACGGAAGCCGTGCTGGTAGGCCAACCATGCCGCCGACGAGGTGTCGCCGCCGACCTGCCGGGCCGCCACTCGGGCCGCCTTCAACGTCGGTGTCACCACCCGTAGCCGCCCACCTTGCTGCTCGATCGCGGCAAGCGCGGCGGCCAAGGTCGTGGTCTTGCCGGCGCCCGCCGCACCCTCAATCACCACCAGATCGGCGCCGGCGGCGAGCGTGCGCAACGACATCCCGCTGTACCGGATCGAGACCAGCTTCTGCGTCGGTCGCGACCGGTCCCGGGCGTGCCCCTACGACGTCGCGCGCGGTGGGGGCGAACAACGGGCAGCAAGGTCGGCTTCGACCCCGAGAACATACGGCGAGGTCAACGCACGGACGTGCTCGGGCACGCCGGGACGATCGAGCAGGGGGACGCACTCGCTCTCTACTGTTCGAGCCGTCAAGTCCTCGGCCAGTTCGAGCCGAACCGGAGAATCGGCGACGACGTTCGCCC
>CAWELM010000004.1:0-34946 GCA_963809815.1 uncultured Actinomycetota bacterium | reverse complement strand
CTGCACCGACCTGGACAATCTCACTTTGGTCTGCGGATTTCACCATCGCGAGCACCGCAAACGCGGCTGGACCTGTCACATCACCAACGGCGTCCCGTACTGGCGACCACCCCGCTGGCTCGACTCCACCCAAACCCCGCGCCGGAACACCACCCACCACCTTCCCCTGCACTTCACCGCGTCCCCAACACCAGCGCCGACCTGACATCGCCGTCGGATCACTGGCCCGGCGTTGCGGGTTGCCTCCGGTGTCTTTGCAGCCTTGCCCGACGCGCCAGAGTGCCGCCTCGGGCAGCGGGAGTGGCGAGGTCAGCGCGGCTACTAACGCTAGTCGACACCAAGAAAGAAGTTAGTTGAGCCCATCTGCAGTAAGGTCACGGAGCGGGCACCAAGGTGAGTGGTTCCTGACACGCAGCCTCGACGACGCCCGGTCAGGAGTGCCGCATGGAACCGTTGCCTGAGGTGCCCGTTCAGCCGGCCGACGTGTCGTTGACGGACGGTTTGAGTTCGACGCGCGCGATCCGCCGCTATACGGATGAGCCGATTCCCGACCGAGTGCTGCGAGACATCTTCTTCGCGGCGACGCGAGCGCCCAGCGGATCGAACCGGCAGCCGTTCCGGTTTCTCGTGCTCCGCGACGGCCCGACCGCGGTCGCCGCGAAGCGGCTTATCGCGAACGGCGCACGGGCGGTGTGGTCGGCCAAGCAGCAACGTGACGGTTATACGCAAGGATCGGGCGCTAGGGCGGGGTCACCAAAAGCGCGATTGGCCGCCACCATGCAGCTGTACGTCGACTCCTTCGCCTCGGTGCCGGTGCTGATTCTCCCGTGCCTGAACCGCTATCGAGAGCCTGAGTACACCGAAGGCGCCAACGTCTACCCGGCCTGCCAGAACCTGCTGCTCGCCGCTCGCGGTTATGGCTACGGCGGCGTGATGACGATGTTCCACAAGGATGTCGAGGCCGAGCTTCGGGCGCTACTGGCCATCCCCGATGGCACAGCGATCTCGGCCACGATCACGCTCGGCCGGCCGGCCGGATCACACGGATCTGTGCGACGCCGCCCCATGGCTGAGCTGGTATACGAGGAGACCTGGGGCCAGTCGGCGTCCTGGGCGGTAGATCCGCCTGGCACGACGTTCACCGCCGCGGGTCCGCCCAAATCAGTGACATCCGGCTCGGGCGGCCCCGCACCTTCTGCCCGCTGACCTGCTGCCGCCTGAAGGGGTGCCGATGGAGCGCGAAGTCAACGTCCAGGTCGACGACCGGGTCATGGTGGTTACGCTCAACCGCCCCGCGGTCCGCAACGCGGTCACTCAGTCGGTGGCCGAGGCCGTCGCCGCCGCGCTCGATGAGCTCGATGCCTCGGCCCAACTCGCGGTGGGGGTGATTACCGGGGCAGGTGGCACGTTCTGCGCCGGCCGTGATCTCAAAGCGTCCCTGCAGGGCGACCATCCCTGGATCGACAAGCGGGGTTTCGCCGGCATCGCAGAGTACGGGTCGATCAAGCCGTTAATCGCAGCCGTCGAGGGCTACGCCCTTGGAGGTGGCTTCGAGATCGTGCTGTCATGCGATCTCGTGGTCGCCGCGAGGTCGGCCAAGTTCGGGCTGCCCGAGGTACAGCGCGGGCGGATCGCCGGCGCGGGTGGCCTCTTCCGGCTCCCGGAACGGGTGCCCTACCACGTCGCGATGGAGATCGCGCTGACCGGCGAACCGGTGACGGCTGACCGTGCGGCGCAATTCGGGTTGGTCAATCGAGTCGTTGACGACGGTGACGCGCTCGATGCGGCCCTCGCTGTCGCCCGCCGGGTAGCGGTCAACGGTCCGCTGGCGGTCAAGGCGACGAAGCAGGTCATCCAGGCCAGCCGAGACTGGCCGGCCGCGGAAGCCTTCGAACGGCAACGCCCGATCGCGGATGCCGTCCGCGCATCGGAGGACGCACGGGAGGGCGCGCGTGCCTTTGCTGAGAAACGGACGCCGGTCTGGCGAAACCGATAAAAGCTGGCCCGCGCAACGGTGAAGGGAGCACACGTGGTCGATGAGTACGACGTCGTAGTGCTAGGAACCGGCGCGGCCGGGTTGACCGCGGCCGTCCGGGCCGCGGCCGATGGGGCGCGGGTAGGACTATTCGAGCGAGCGGATCAGGTTGGCGGAACCAGCGCGTGGTCGGGTGGGGTGGCGTGGTTGCCTAACAACCGACACGAGGTCGAGGCAGGGTTCGTCGACAGCATCGAGGATGTGCTGACTTACCTGATGTCGTTGTCGCACGGGCTGATCGAGCGGCCGATGATCGAAGCCTTCGCGCGCACGGCGCCGGAGGTCGTCGACTGGCTCGAACAGCACACTCCGGTGCAGTTCGAGACGGTGGCCGGACTCAGCGACTATCACCCCGAGCATCCGGGTGGCCGTCGAGAAGGCCGATCAGTCGAGTGTCCGCTCTTCCCGTTCGAGGAGCTGGGCGACTGGGCGCCGCGGGTGACCGTTGGCTGGCAGCTGACCGGCGAGTTCTGCATGAGCGAGACCGCACTCGGACGCAAGGCGCCGAACGGGCTGCCCCGCGAAGAACTGGAGCGGCGCAAGATCCACGACGAGCGAGGGGCCGGGCAGGCCCTGGTGGGCCGGCTCCTTTCGGCCTGCCTGGATCGCGGCGTCGAGCCGCGGACCAACTGCCGCGGCGTCCGATTGCTGGATGACGACGGCTCGGTGATCGGCGTTGCCATCGAGGGTGCAGATGGGCTGTTCGAGGTGCGTGCGCGTGGTGGCGTGGTGCTCGCGACCGGCGGTTTCGAGCATGACGCGAAGCTCGTGCGGACGTTCCTGCGTGGGCCGCTCGACCGAGCGGTCAGTGTGCCGACCAACACCGGCGACGGTCTGCGCATGGCGATGCGAATTGGTGCAGACCTCGCCGACATGCGTGAGGCGTGGTGGGTGGCGACCATCGATGTGGAGGTGCCCGGTCGCGGGCTCGTCCCGTGGCAGGTGAACAGCGAACGCACCCGGCCACACTCGATCATGGTCAACGACGACGGCGTGCGATTTACGAATGAGGCCGCGAACTACAACGCGCTTGGCAACGCATTCCATGTTGTCGACGTGGCTCGCTTTGCCTATGTCAACCACCCGGCCTGGTTGCTGCTCGACCACCACTTCCTCTCGTCGTACGGGCTGGCCGGTCATCGCCCGCCGGTTCCGACGCCTTCGTGGTTGATCGAGGCAGCCTCGATTCCCGCGCTAGCTCAACGGATCGGCGTGCCAACCGAGACGCTCGTCGCGACTATTGCTCGGTGGAACGAGCAGGCAGCAGCCGGCGTGGATCCCGACTTTCATCGCGGCGAGAGCCATCACGACCGGGCCTGGGGTGATCACCCGGCGTTCGGGCTCACGCCGCAGGCGACGATTGGCCCCATCGATACCCCGCCGTATTACGCGATCCGGGTTTCCTGCGGCACGCTCGGGACGAAAGGCGGCCCGCGTACCGACGAGCACAGCCGAGTTCTGAACGTGGACGGAGCGGTCATCGACGGGCTCTACGCCGCGGGCAACGCCATGGGTTCGGTGATGGGAATGACGTACGGCGGGCACGGCGGAACCCTCGGCCCGGCGCTCGTGTTCGGCTATCTGGCCGGACATCATGCCGCTGCGCGGGCCGCTGGAGTCAGTCATGCCTGATCGGTTGCTGTCCCTGGCGGCCGGAACCGTCTTGGACCTACAGCCGCCAGAGGCTGTCGGGGTCGCCGCCGACGCCGGTTTCGGCGCGGTCGGCGTCTGGTACGACTCCGATTCGTGGAGTGCGGCACGCGCCCGGGAGGTTTCCCGCCGCCTCGACGCAACCGGTCTGGTCGCGCTCGACATCGAACCGGTGATCCTCGGTCGGGCAGTGGATCCAGGCGAGGCAGTCATTGACGCGGCCGCCGAGATCGGCGCCCGGCACGTGCTGGTCGCCGGTGGGCCGGCAGAGCCCGCCGCCGTAGCAGAACGGTTCGGTGCCCTGTGTGATCGCGCCCTGGACGCCCGCACAATCGTCGTCCTCGAGTTCCTTCCGATATTTCCGGTCGGATCACTTGCGGTCGCCGCTCGGATCGTTGAGCAGGCGCACCGGCCGAACGGAGCGGTGCTGGTAGATACGCTGCATCTGGCCCGGTCCGGCGGACGCCCCTCCGATCTGCGCCAGGTACCGGGACGGCTTCTGCCCTATCTGCAAGTAGCGGACGCGCCCCGCGAATCGCCCGCGTCGATCGAGGCGCTGCGAGATGAGGCGTTATACGGGCGACTATTGCCGGGCGACGGCGCGTTGCCGCTAGCTGAGACGTTGGAGGAGGTCCCGGGCGTCCCGCTGTCGTTCGAGCTTCGCTCAAGGTTCCTGATGACGACTCATCGGAATCCCCTCGATCGAGCCCGGACTGTCCTCGCCGCCGGCCGAGAGCTCCTTCGGAAATCCGAAGGCGGATGAGCTGCGGGCTTTCTGGGCACTAGGGACACCTTGACGGGAACTCACGACCCGGACCGCCTGCTGTGTCGCCACGGGCTGGGCATCGGGCATCGCTGACCAGCGCCGGATATGAAGACTGGAACCTTGACCGGCGCAGATGTTTCCGTAGCCTCACGTATCTAACGGGGGATTTCCGGCTCCATCGTTAATGGACCCGCGTCGGCGTGCGCGGGATCGCCACATTTGGCCGGAACGAGTGGAGTTTTGGAGGCTACGGCATGGGCACGATGACTATCGAGCAACTCCGTGAGCGGGCGCGGGGACCAGTGATCACCGCGGACGAGGCCGGCTACGACGAAGCCCGGAAGGTGTACAACGCGATGATCGATCGCCGGCCGCTCGCGGTCGTGCGCTGCGCCAACGCCGGTGACGTGATGGCGACCGTTGACTTCGCCCGAGAGAATGGCGTTGGCATCGCCGTGCGCGGCGGCTCACACAGCGTGCCTGGCTTTGGGGTGTGCGACGACGGTGTGGTCGCAGATCTGTCCGCGATGCGGGGCGTTCGCGTGGATCCCAGCGCACGGACGGCCCGCGCGGAGGGCGGCGCCACCTGGGGTGATTTCAATGCCGCGACGTACCCGTTTGGCCTGGCCTCGACCGGCGGCATCATTTCGACCACCGGTGTCGGCGGCTTAACCCTCGGTGGGGGTATCGGCTATCTAGACCGGGGTCTGGGCCTTTCTTGTGACAACCTCATCTCGGCCGACGTAGTAACTGCGGATGGGCAGCTCGTCATCGCAAGTGAAACCCAAAACGACGATCTGTTCTGGGCGTTGCGCGGGGGAGGCGGCAACTTCGGCGTCGTCACCTCGTTTGAGTTCCGGCTCAGTCCGGTCAAGGACATCTTCGGTGGCCCGATGTTCTTCGAGCTAGATCGCGCGGGAGACATACTCCGGTTCTACCGGGAATTCATTCTCGACGCTCCTGAGCAGCTCGGCGGGTTCCCTGCCTTCCAGATCGCCCCGCCATTGCCGTTCATCCCGGAAGACCGGCACGGCGAACCGTTCATTGCGTTTGTCGCGTGCTGGGCCGGCCCATTGGACGAAGGTGAGAAGGCGATTCAACCGATCCGCGACGTGGCGCCGATCGTGGCGGAGATGGTCGGTCCGATGCCGTACCCCATGCTCAATAGCGCATTCGACGCGCTGGTTCCGCCCGGCCTGCAGCACTACTGGAAGGCTAATTTCAACACGGAACTGACCGACGAAGCGATCGACGCGCACCTCCGCTATGGGCCGAAGGTGCCGGCAGTCAACTCGACCATGCACATCTATCCGATCAACGGTGCCTGTCACCGCGTCGCGGGCGACGCGACGGCATTCGCCTATCGCGACGCGACTTTCGCGACCGTCATTGCCGGAATGTGGCCCGATCCGGCTGACAACGAGGCCAACATCCAGTGGGTCAAGGACTACTACGCGGCCACCGCACCACACTCCGAAGCGGGCGGCTACATCAACTTCATGGCCGAAGACGACCAGCACCGCATCGAGGACAATTACAAGGGCAATTACGGGCGTCTAGTTGATGTCAAGCGCAAGTACGACCCGAATAACCTCTTCAGTGTGAATCAAAACATTAGGCCCTGATGATCGAGACGCTTGCGTCCCGATAGCCCGCTATTTCTCACACCGGTCGCCGCAACGCCGAAGGCGTTGCGGCGATACGGGCGCGGTAGGCCGAGCTGAGCTTAGGTGGGCGCCCGGGCGCCCATAGCAGCCTGCGTCGTCGCGACGATGCCGTCAGCGTCGAGGCCATGCGCGCTCATGAGCGTCCCGACCGGTGCGGATCCGGGGACGCGGCTGACCGCTAGTCGGCGCAGCGGTGTGCCGGACCCCGCTTCCGCCAGCACCTCTGCGACCGCACTGCCGAGTCCGCCTTCGATGTAGTGGTCCTCGGCCGTGACGAGCAGGTCGGTGTCGGCGGCGGCGGTGAGCAAGCTGTCCGCGTCGATGGGCTTGACCGAGTAGCAGTCGATGACACGCGCGGCGATGCCCTTCCCGTCGAGCAACGCAGCCGCCTGAAGCGCGGGATGCACGGTAACGCCGGACGCGACGATGGTGACCACATCGGCGGCAGAGGAGCGCAGCACCCGGCTCCCGCCGATGGAAAAGCTCTCGCCGGCCGGGTAGATGACAGGGGATCCGCTGCGATGCGTGCGGAGGTAGGCGAAGCCGTCCGCGTCCGCCATCGTCTGAACCAGTTGCGCCGCCTGATTGCCATCGCACGGCTGCAGCACGACCGAACCCGCAATCGCGCGGAAGCACGCGATGTCTTCCAACGCCATGCCGGACGGACCCGACTCTCCCGGCGTGAGCCCGGCGTGCGATCCGCACAGCCGAATTGCGGCACCGCCGATCGCGGACATTCGCACGAACTCGAACGCCCGAGTGGTGAACGCCGCGAATGTCGAGGCGAACGGCATCCAGCCGCGTGCGGCGAGTCCGGTGGCCGCGGCGATCATCTGCTGCTCGGAGATGAACATCTCGAAGTAGCGGTCCGGAAATGCATCGCGGAACAGTTCGGCATACGTCGAGTTACTGGTCTCAGCGTCCAACACGACGACGTCCTCGCGAGCTCGCCCGAGAGCGACGAGTGCTTCGCCGTACGCCAGCCGGGTTGGGATCAGCTCGCCGAGTTCGTACGACGGCAGCGCAAGCTTTCCGCGCCGTGGCTTGTCACGCGTGAGCACTGGCGGCGGCAGGGGCGCAACGGCCGTAGCCGAATGAACACCGAGGCCGGCGAGAGCGGAGTCGGCGTCGGCGAGCGGTCGACCGTGCCATCCCTCCGCCCCCTCGACGGCGCCTAGACCCCGGCCCTTTTCCGTCCGCGCAACGATGACCGTTGGTCGGTCAGTCGACGCGGCGGCACCGCGGAACGCGGCGTCGATCTGTGCCAAGTCGTGCCCGTCGATTTCGAGTGCCTGCCATCCGAACGCGCGGGCCCGCTCCGCATAAGGACCGGTCTGCTGCCCGACCATCGTCGGTCCGCGCTGGCCCAACCCGTTCACATCGATCAGGACAATGAGGTTGTTGAGGCCGAAGTAGGCCGCGTGCTCGAACGCCTCCCATACCGAGCCTTCGGCCATTTCGCTGTCACCGCACAGCACGAAGACGCGAGCCGGGGAGTGCTCCAATTTCTGCAACGACAGCGCCAGCCCGACTGCGGTCGCTATGCCCTGACCGAGGGATCCGGTCGCGACGTCAACCCAGGGCAGAACCGGTCGTGGGTGCCCCTCGAGCCGGCTGTCCAGCTGGGCATAGCCGAGCAACTCCTCATCGTTGATCGCGCCCATGGTCTTCAGCCATGAGTAGAGCAGCACCGACGCATGTCCTTTGGACAGCACGAAGCGGTCATTACCCGGATTCGCCGGGTCGTCCAAGTTCGCCCGGAAGTGTGCCCCAGCCAGGACGGCGATCAGATCGGCCGCGGAAGCGGCGGATGTCGGATGACCGGCGCTAGCGGCATTGGTCGCTCGCACGGAATCGATGCGAAGCTGACGGGCGAGGACAGCAGGATCACGATTCGAGCGCGACATCTTGGCCTGACCTCGAAATGGTCGGTTTGGCTTACCGTGCCCAAGCGGGCGGACGTAAGTGTACAGTCACTCCACTATCCCTGACCGACTTCCACCCGCTCAAACGTAGGGCCTTGACGGTCAAGAACGCGCCCTAGCTCCCCTCCGGGGCGGAGTCGCAGCAGTCTCGAGAAGGGTTCCAGCGTTGCCGGCGATGACAACCGCGCGACGGCTGTGGCAGGTCATCGAGCCGGTACACGCGGTCCTGTACTTCGCTCCGGAGCTCACCACCGAGGCGACGAAATCCGGCTTGGCGAGCCACGGCAGCACATACTTCGCATGTCGCGCCGCACCTCTCGGCCAGGCGACGGCGGCATTGGTCACTGCGGTCTTCTACGGCTTCAGCCCGGCTCGAGTCCACCGTTCCGTTCCCTCGATGTGGGAACTCGTTGACCCAGCTACCGCCGTGCAACTGCGCACGGCTGTCGCAGACGCCGCCCTTCGGCGTCTCCTCGGACCGGTTGTTGCGAATCCGATGGTCGCCCGAGCCGCGGAGCTGGCCGATCGGGCGGTCGACGGCGCGGCGATGGCGGGCCGCCCGCTGGCCGCCGCGAACGCTGCTTTGGAAGTCGCCGGCGATCCACCCGTACGTCTCTGGCAAGCGCTGACCACGCTGCGGGAACATCGCGGAGATGGCCACTGCACCGCGCTCGTCAACGCCGGGATCGGGCCGTGTGAGGCGCATGTGCTGCGCGCTGGGTCCGGTGCCGCTGAGCCCGAATTCCTGCGCACCAGTAGGGGCTGGTCGCAGCAGGAGTGGGCGGACGCGGCGGAGCAACTGCGCATCCGCGGATGGCTCTCCGGCGACGGACGGCTGACCGCGTCCGGCACCGAGATCCGCGATGCCTATGAGTCAGACACGGATCGACTTGCGGCGTCGCCGTTCGAGACGCTGGGCCCGGAGCGCACCGAGGAGCTGCGGACCATACTGCGGCAGCTTGCTTACGCGATCGTGGCCGCAGGCGGCGTGCCGATCGAACGGGGCCTGGGCAGCCCATGGCCTCCGCGAGAGAGTCTGTAAGACGCGGGACGCTAGCGTTGGCGGCATGAGCGAGCGAGCATCGCAGGCGCCACTGCGCCGAGATGCGGTGCAGGTGCGAGGTCCCTGCGAGGACGTGGAGCGTTTTCTTGGGATGCAGGTGAGCTCGCGCGAAGAGGTGGGAAATGAGCGATAACGTCCTGCGCGGCTGCGTCGCGGTAGTTACCGGCGCATCGAGCGGCATCGGTGAAGCGTCCTCGCGGATGCTGGCGCGGCAAGGCGCCACGGTCGTGCTGGTCGCCCGCCGGGCTGATCGGCTGGCAACGCTCGCGGACGAAATCAGCGGTGTGGGTGGCGATGTGTTATCCATCGAGGCCGATGTGACCGAGCGCTCGGAGGCGGAGTCGGCCATCGGCCGCGCCGCTTCGGAGTTCGGGCGAATCGACGTGCTGATCAATAACGCCGGGGTCATGCTCCTCGGACCCATCCTCGATGCTCCGGTCGAAGAATGGGAGCAGATGGTACGGGTGAACCTCCTCGGCGTGATGTATTGCGCCAAGGCCGCATTACCGCATTTGCTGGAGGCGGCCGATCGAGGACCGCGCAACGTCGCTGACTTGGTCAACGTCTCCTCAGTGGCTGGCCGGCAGGTCCGGCTTGGCAGCGGGGCGTACAACGCCACCAAGCACGGCGTCGGCGCGTTCAGCGAAGCCTTGCGGCTAGAAGTAACGCAGCGCCATCTTCGGGTGTCGCTCATTGAGCCCGGGGCGGTCGCCACCGAGCTCGCGAGTCACAATCGCCCCGAGGTCCTGGAGGGAATACGAGAGCGCTTCGGGTCCATCCAGCGACTCGACGCAACCGACATCGCCGACGCGATCGAATACATCGTGACCCGGCCACGGCACGTTGCCGTCAACGAGATCCTTATTCGGCCGACTGAGCAGCAGCAATAGCAGGGCGATGCCTATGGGTCACCGAGACCGTAGGCCCGGCGGGCATTGCCCGAAGCGATCATTCCGGCCAGGCGCTCCGCCTCGGCGATGGGCCAGAACCCGCGGGCGACGCCATCGTCGAAGAATGCCGTCAGCGCTTGACCGAACAGCGTCGTGCTCACCGCATAAAGCTCCGCCAGGCCGAAGGCGTCAGTAGAGAACAGCACGGACGCGAACGGCGCGAGTTCGAGGAGTTCGGCCACGATCACGCTTGCCCGCGAGCCGACATTGTGGAGGGCCAGGCCGACGTCGACGAAGACGTGATCAAACACCTGCGCCAGATAACCGGCTGAGCGATGGAACGGGTAGTTGTGCAGGAGCATGACCGGTAGCCCCAACCCAGCGGTTGCGCGAAGGAACGGGGTCAGTAGCAACGGGTCGCACTGCCGTAGGTTGACATCCGCATCGCCATAACCGATGTGGAACTGCAGCGGCCGGCCCAGGTCCACAGCCGCCCAAATCAGAAATCGGATCAGTGTCCGATCCACCAGGCGGGGAACGGTCTCCTCGGTCGATGCGCGTTTCCAGTTCGTGGCGGCGACCTCGACGTCCGCGTCGGACGGCCGGCTTGGGTCGAGGTCGAGGCCGGTGCGGTAGGCCGCGATCGACTTGAAGCCGACGGCGTTCTGGGCCCGCACGTGCAAGGTCTCGCGGAGGGCGTTGGCGAGATCCTTCGGCTCGACCGCTCCGATGATCTGCTCGGCGACGACTTCGAGACGGACGATCTCGTGCCCAGAGGCGTCCGTATAGGCGGCCAGCTCGGCCGGAGAAGTGAGCAAGTCCCGGAGATGTCCGGTATCCACGAGGTAATGAGCGATTCCCGTAACCTCGAGCAGGCGTCGTGCCGCCTCGTCGGCGCCGAGCTCGGCCCGTCGAGCGAGATAGTCCTCCGGGGAAGCAAAGCGGGGCAGGTCGAGAAGCGGCGCACAGACCGACCGAACGGCGAGGCCGACTTGGGTGTCGAACAGTGAAGGATGCAGCGGCCCCGGGCCGTCGGCTTCAGTGAGGAACGCCTCAAACTCGTGGCGGTCGAGCTCCCCGCGGATCAGGCCGTGACAATGATGGTCGACGAGCGGTATTCCTCGGAGCAGACTGCTCATTGCTCGCCTGCGGTGAGGTCCAGGGCACGGGCGAAGTCGGCAATGAGCGCCTCCGCCGGCTCGAGTCCGCAGGAGATGCGGATCATTCCGTCGTCGATGCGGGCGGCGCGCCGCTCCTCGGGCGTCAGCGAGAAGTGGGAGGAATTGACCGGCGTGCTGACCAGAGTCTCGACGCCGCCGAGGCTGGTTGCCTCGCAGCCGATCCGCAGGCTGCGGACGACATCGTGTGCTCGTTCGGCGCCGCCCGCGACGGTAATCGTCACCATGCAGCCACCACCACAGTTCGGGCGCATCACCCGCGCAGCAACCTCCGCGCCCTGGTACCCGGGCAGCGATGGATGTCTCACGGCTGTGACATCCGGGCGCGAATCGAGCGCGGTAGCCAGAGCGCGCGCGGTTTCGGTCTGGCGGCCCATGCGCACCTCGAAGGTTTGCAGTCCCCGCCAGACGAGGTAGGCCTCGTACGGTCCCAGACTCGTTCCCATCGTGATGACGCGCCGCTGCACGTCGGTGACGAGATCGGCATCGGCGGCGACGGCACCCGCAATGGCATCGGAGTGACCGTTGAGGAACTTCGTCGCCGAATGCACGACCACATCGGCGCCAAAGCGCAGCGGCTGCACGACATACGGGGTGGCGAAGGTGTTGTCGATGACGAGCCGGGCACCGGCCCCGTGGGCCAATTCGGCCAGCGCCGGAAGATCGGTCAGCTCCAGCTGCGGATTCGACAGTGTCTCGGCGTACACCACTCGGGTCGGGCCGCCGTCGATCTCGCGGCGCCAGGCGTCAAGGTCGACCGCGTCGACCCAGCGGACGTCGACGCCCCAGGCGGGAAGATCGCGCACGAGCAGGTCGCGGGTGTCGCCGTATACCTGCCGAGCCGCCACGAGGCGATCGCCCGCCCGCAAGAGAGTCAGCAGCGTCGTCGCGATCGCACCCATGCCGGACGAGGTCATGAACCCGGCCGCGGCGCCTTCCAGATCGGCGATCTCGCTCGCGGCGGAGTCCACGGTCGGATTGCGGAAACGGCCGTACCAGTGCTCGATCAAGCCACCGGCCTGGACATCCTGGTAGGCCCGGTCGTCGAGGAAGTACGTGACCGAGTGGTGGATTGGCGGCACCACCGGACGGGTGCGTGGCATGAACTCGGTTGCCCGCGCCGGGCGGCCGACCGATTGGCGGGTGCGGTCGCTCGACGGCTCAGGCAAGGGAGTGACCAGGTCATTGGCGGGCATCTCGTCCTCCAGCACATACGGTGCGGGCTCAGGGACGACAACGATAGCCAGGCCGCGGCGCTGCAACGCGCCCGTAGCATGGCGACACTGGCGAGACGGTGGGGGAGTCCCATGCATTGGCAAGATCGGACCCGGCAGGCCGCCCGTGCCCACGATGTACAGCGCGCCCTGGCGGATCGTGGCGTAGTCGCGCTTGGCGGGACGTGGGTCGACAACAGCGGCGTGACGCGAGTCAAGGCGGTGCCGCTCGGGCGATTGGAATCGGCGGCCGTTTGGGGAATCGGGGCCTCCCCGGTGTTCGACGCGTTCCTGGCCGACGACTGGATCGTGGCCGGACGATACGCCGGCGGACCGGTAGGGGACCTGCGACTGCATCCGGACTTGAGCCGGGTCGTGGTGCTGGCCGAGCAGCCCGGATGGGCATGGGCGCCCGTTGTGCGTTATCAGCAGGACGGGACCGTGCATCCGCAAGATCAGCGCAGTCTCGCCCAGGTGGCCGTTGCCCGCCTGGCCGAGGCCGGGTTCGCGGCGCGGATGGCCTTCGAACTCGAATGGGCGATATCGACGACGGAGCCCGAGTTCACACCGGCCGCGACCGGGCCGGCGTACGGGTTCACGCGCGTAATCGAGCGGTCAGACTACCTCCGTGACCTGCTCACGGCCCTGGACCGGCAAGACGTGTCGGTCGATCAGATCCATCCGGAATACGGCAGCGCCCAGTACGAGATTTCTGTTGCCGCCGAGGATCCGGTCGGGGCCGCGGACACGTCGGTCCTCGTGCGTCAGACGATCCGGGCCCTCAGCATGAGGCACGGGCTGCACGCCTCGTTCTCGCCAAAGGTGGTAGCCGATGGTGTCGGCAACGGCGGCCATGTGCATATCTCGCTCTGGCGCGATGACCGCAACCTGTTCAGCGGTGGACGGGGTCGAAACGAGATGACCCACGAGGCTGAGGCTTTCGCCGCTGGGATCCTGGCCCACCTGCCTGGCCTGCTGGCGATCGGGGCTGGCTCCCTCGCCAGCTATCTGCGACTGATCCCGAGTCATTGGGCTGGTCCGTACCAGGTCTGGGGGCTGGAGAATCGCGAGGCGGCGTTGCGGCTGATCACCGGCTCCCCGGGCAACGCCGGCGCAGCCAATCTCGAAATCAAGGCGTTCGATGAGTCGGCTAATCCATACCTCGTGGTCGCTAGCCTCATCCACGCCGGACTGGCGGGGATCAGCAGTGCCGCCACTCTGCCCGAACCGGTCAACGTCGATCCGGCGTCCATCACAGACGCCGATATGGCCGAGCAAGGGATCTCCCCGCTACCCGACACGCTGGGGGCGGCCACCAATGCATTCGAGGCGGATGACGTGCTCACTGAAGCACTTGGTCCCGCGCTGGCGGCGACGATCGTCGACCTACGTCGGGCGGAAATAGCTCGATTCGCGGATGCTTCGCCTGAGGAAATCGTTACCGCGGCGCGCTGGAAGTACTGACCGGGGCTCCCGGCGGCGCGGTGGGTGGATGCGGCCCGAACGCGGTGAGGAACCGGTCGCGGAATGCGTCCATCCCCCACACCGGGGCCTGCGGGTTGGGCAGCATCCCGCCCTGCCAGCCCCACGACGAGATTCGATCCAGGACATTCGGATCGTGGGCGACGATCGAAATCGGGACGTCGTGATTTCCGCCGGTACCGCTGACGACCGTTGCCGGCTGGTGATCGCCGAGCAGGACGAGCACGAGATTGTTGTCGTGGAACGTCTGCACAAACGAGATAAGCGCCGTCAGCGAGTACTGGATCGACTGGCCGTACGCCGCTCTCACCTGATTTGGATCGCGCCAGACGGCGGCGGCTGACTGCCCTTGCGCGGGCATGCCGTCGAAGACCGAGCCGTCGCCGACCTTGTTCCAGTCGACCATGCGGGGCAGCGGCGCCCAGGGCGTATGTGACGAGACGAGGTCGATCTCCGCCATCACCGGAGTGCGGTTGGGCTTGGCCAGCTCCAGGCGCTGGAAGGCGGCCAAGGTGTACTGGTCGGGCATCGCAGCATAGGAGAACTTCGGCCCGACGTAACCGACGTCGGATCCGTTGTAGAGCTTGTCGTAGTTGTAGAAAGACGTTCCCTGCGCCCAGTCCCCTTCGTTCGATGGGATGTCGCTGACTGTCCGCCAGCCCGCGCGCTTGAACGCGTCGCTCAGGGTGAAGCGGTCGCTCGCGACCAGCTGGTTGTATCGCCCCTGATTGTCGATCCAAAGCCCCGACTGCAACGTGGAATGGGCCAGCCAGCTGATGCCGCCGAACGTCGGTGACGTCAGGAACGCGCTGCGGGAAGAGAATCCGGCCTTGCTCAGGGACTTTGTGCCGGCATTGAGCACGGCGTCGACCTGCGGTGAGAACGCCGAGCCCTGGACCGCGATGCGGCCGTAGCTCTCGACGAAAGCGACGATGACGTCCTTGCCCCGGAGGCCGGTGAGCAGATCCGCGCTAGGCGTGCCACGCAGCGGATCGTGCGCGGCCAACGTTGCCGCGAACACCTGCTGATCCTTTAGGCCGTGGCGAACCTCCTGGGCTTGGTCATAAGCGAGCCCGGCAGCGCTCGTGGACGCGATCGGCAGCCCGGACACAATCTTGACGCCGAGGACGGCGCACAGAATCCAGACCAGTCCGAGCGCACCGATGGTGCGGGCGGATGCTGCGCGATGACGCGCGACGAGCCCGGTCAGGCGCAACACCGACAACGGCACGAGGACGAGCAGCGCGATGATGAGTACCACCGCAAGGATCTCCGCTACCACGGTCCACGTCTGGCCGACCGAGTCGCGCAACACGCCTGCTGCCGGTCCGAAAAAGCTCCAGTCGGTGACCGGGTTGAACGGCCGATCGAGCTCGGCGAAAAAGCCTATGTTGAGGATCTTCACGACCGTGAGCAACCCGAGCGCGAGGCCGACCACGATGGCCAAGATCCGTCGCGCCCGCGGCGGAAGAATCACGCTGAGCGCGACGATCACGAGACCTTCGATGGGAATGCGTACGAATGCGCCGGGCCCCAGGCGGTCGAGCCGATCCGGGGCGACGAGTGCAAACCAGACCAGCAGCGCGGCGAGGACGGTCATGACCCAGGTCGCCACTGTGCGCGCGCGTGCCCAGCGGCCAGAGCTCGGTGGCGTGGCCGCGCTGCTCGACGCGGGTTCGGACGGGCCGTCGATGCGGTCTGTCCGTAGCGGCTGATCGGCGATGCTCATTCGCACACCCCAACCGCTGCGCGAGCCTCCGCGGCAACGAGCACGATCCGACGAGGCCGCGCTGCTCGACGCGGTTGGATCCGGCAGTTCTGCCACAGCCACCAGACCTCATGCCCGAACGATCCGCCGAGCAGCACCAAAGCCAGCGTGAGTAAGGCGACATTTCCCGGACCCGGCAGCATGTCGGCTATGACGACCGTGAGCACGATGCCTTCGAGCGCGGCAACGAACTTGTACCAATAGCGCGGAGGAGGCGACTCGCGCAGCCATGGCAGCAGCCAACCCGCAGCCACCAACGTGTAGCGCGCCGCGCCGATCGTGAGCACCCACGCACCGAACGACTGGGCCACGTAGGCGCTCAGAACCAAGATCAGGAATGCGTCGACTTCCATGTCAAAGCGGGCACCGACGGCGGTCGCCGAGGCGGTGCGCCGAGCGACCCAACCGTCGACCGAGTCGAGGACCAGCGCGATGACTGTGAGCGTGACGATCGCGGATGCGGACGCCACCTGCACCAGCGCCTCGGCAATGAGTGCCGCTATCCCTGCGACGAAGGTAGACCGGGCGAGCGTCACCCAGTTCGCCGGACCGAACGCGCTGGCGCGCGAGCGGGCGAGTGCGCGCGTCAATATCACGTTCGTCGTGAGAGCACACAAGATGCCGACGGACCAACCGGTGACGCTCAACCCGACCGTATGCGCGAGCGCGGCCAGCAGCGCGACCTCGGCGATCAGCCCGATCAGTGGGGCCGTTCGAACCGTCTGCACCGCTGCCTCCATGCTCGTGAACCAGAGCCTGCACCAACGCAGAACTTCCCGGCACCCGGTCCGGACACCGACCAGGAGCGTGATCGCCGGTCCCAGAAAATCGCCGGACGATTCGCCGGTACCTTGGCGCAAGCTCTCCACGAGTAGTACGGAAGATCCGTCGGCAGGGTTCATTTCTCGGCCCCGGAGGAGGATGAGGCCGGTGCGAAGTGCCGCGCGCGCATTCTGGCTGCGGGAGCCCGGGGTGGGCGAGCTCCGATCGGTGCCCCTGCCCGAGCCAGGTCCGGCCGACGTAGCCGTCCGGACTTTGCGTTCCGGGGTCAGCCGGGGGACGGAGGGGCTGGTGTTCCGCGGCCGTGTCCCGCCGAGTCAGTACGCCATCATGCGGGCGCCATTTCAGGACGGCGACTTTCCCGCACCAGTCAAGTACGGGTACCTCAGCGTCGGAGTTGTCGAGCACGGACCGCCGCAGTTACAAGGACGCACCGTCTTCTGCCTGTATCCGCATCAGACCGCATACGTGGTGCCGGCCGGATCGGTCGTGCCCGTGCCGGACGATGTGCCGCCCGAGCGCGCGGTACTCGCCGGAACGGTGGAGACGGCGGTCAACGCCCTGTGGGACGCCGCGCCGCTCGTGGGCGATCGGATCACCGTGGTTGGAGCGGGCATGGTGGGTTGCAGCGTCGCCCGCCTGCTCGCCCGGTTCCCGGGTGTCCGCGTGACGATCGTCGACGTCGACCCCGGGCGGGCTGACGTCGCAGCCGCGCTCGGCGTCGACTTCGCGATGCCGGCCGACGCCGCCGACGGCTGCGATCTGGTCGTACACGCGAGCGCAACATCCGCCGGGCTTCAGCTGTCGCTTGATCTTCTCGTCCCGGAGGGCACGGTCCTCGACCTCAGCTGGTACGGGGATGCCGACGTCACGCTGTCACTCGGGGGCGCGTTTCACTCCCGCCGACTCGGTATCCGGGCAAGTCAGGTCGGAACGGTCGCACCGGCTCGCCGCGCCACCCGGACTATGACCGATCGGCTGGCGCTCGCTCTCGATTTGCTCCGCGATGCGGCATTCGATGCTCTGCTGACCGGATCCTCGCGCTTCGACGAGCTGCCCGACGTGATGCCCAGGCTCGCGGCGGGTAGTTTGCCGGCGATCTGCCACACCATCACCTACGGCGAAGGGTGATTCGCGTGTTCAGCGTCACCGTCCGCGATCACATGATGATCGCCCACAGCTTCCGTGGTGAGGTGTTCGGTCCCGCGCAGCGCTTGCACGGGGCCACGTACGTCGTCGACGCCACCTTTCGGCGGGAGACGCTGGACGCGGACAACATCGTCGTGGACATCGGCCGAGCCGCTGCGGAACTGCATGCCCTGGTCAGCGAGCTGAGCTACCGGAACCTGGACGAGGAGGCAGCTTTCGCCGGCGTGAACACCTCCACCGAGGCGCTGGCGAAGGTCATAGCCGACCGCCTCGCTGAGCGGGTGCAGGCGGGCGCACTCGGCAGCGGCGCCGCCGACCTCGCCGGGATCGCCGTTACATTGCATGAGTCACATGTCGCGTGGGCGAGTTACGAACGGCGGCTGTGAGCAGCCGGGGGCTCCAGATCGACATCGTCGTACCGGAGGGCATCGATGACCCGGCGCGGCCCAGCGGTGGCAACGCTTACGACCGCCGCATCTACCGAGAGCTCACGGCACGCGGGTGGCGCGTACGTGAACACGCTGTATCGGGATCATGGCCCTGGCCCGATGGAGCAGCGGAGGACGCGCTGGCGCGGGTGGTCAGCGGAATACGGGACGGTGCCGTCGTGCTGGTCGACGGGCTGATCGCCTCCGCGGCTCCGAACGTCCTGGTGCCGGAGACCCGTCGACTGGCGCTGGTCGTGCTCGTCCACATGCCGCTTGGCGACGGGCCGCCCGAGCCCGAGCTCGGCCACGCTCGTATCCGCGAGCGGACCGTCCTCGCCTCCGCGAGCGCCATCATCACGACCAGCTCATGGACCCGCCAGCGGCTGATCGACATCTACCGGCTCCCGTCAGATCGGATCCACGTCGCAGAGCCGGGTGCGGACGCCGCGACCCTGTCGCCGGGAACGGCCAGCGGAACCGAACTGCTGTGCGTCGCCGCCGTCATGCCGAACAAGGGTCATGACACGTTGCTCGCTTCCCTGGCGATCATTGCCGATCTGTCCTGGCGCTGCGTGTGCGTCGGCCCGCTGGATCGGGATCCGGGGTTCGTCGACGGACTGCGGCGCCGAGCCGAAACGGACGGCCTCGCCGACCGGATTTGGTTCGCCGGCGCGCGGTCACCCCGTGAGCTCGACCGGGAATATGCCGCCGCCGACGTGGTGGTTCATGCGTCCTACGCCGAGACTTTCGGCATGGTCGTCATCGAGGCCTTGGCCCGCGGACTACCGGTCATCGCCGCCGCCGTTGGTGGCGTGCCGGATGCTCTCGGTCACACGGCTGATGGGCGGCGTCCCGGCCTTCTGGTGCCGCCCCGGGACCCGCACGCACTCAGCGTCGCCCTGTCCAGCTGGTTGAACGACGGCGATGTACGGCGACGCCTCCGGCGAGCCGCGCAGGAGCGCCGTACGTCGCTCACTCGCTGGTCCACGACCACGGATCAGGTCGCGCGTGTGCTAGATCGGCTGGCGGCCGGGAGTGGTGATCCATAGCACTGGTGAACCCGACCCACCGCGATGTGCGTACTTCCTACAGGGCGGCTGGTGGAGGCCTCGGGACATCGGCCCGGCCCCCCGCAAACGCGGCCGCGGAGAAGGAGAGGGGAGGTGGGGGTGCGATGAGCCGAGCGGCATGGGCGTACATGCGTGTGCTGGGTGGTGCCGCGATCCTCGCCGTCCTCTTCTGCCGACTCGGCACCGGAGCTCTCCTGGACGGACTCCGGACGATCAGCGGCTGGTCGCTCGTCGCTGCCGCCGGCGTCGCGTTCGTGACCACCGTCTGCTCGGCCTGGCGGTGGAGCCTGGTTGCGCGCGGCCTCGGCGTCGCCGTGCCGCTACGGGGCGCGATTGCGGCGTACTACCGGTCACAGTTCCTCAACTCGGCCTTGCCGGGCGGTGTCCTTGGGGACGTCCACCGGGGATTGCAGCACGGCCGTGACGCCGGGGACGTGAGCCGGGGCCTGCGGGCGGTTGGCTGGGAGCGCCTGGCCGGACAGGCCGTGCAGGTGGTGCTTGCCCTGATCGTGCTGCTCGTCCTGCCCTCACCGGTACATTCGTCCATGCCCGCTGTTCTCGCGATCGCCGTGCTCTGCGTGCTCGGCGCAGTGGGCCTGATTCGGGCCCGGACACCGCGTGGCACCTCGCGTTGGGTTCGGGCACTGCGCACGGCGCGCGCGGACGTCCGCGCCGGGCTGCTTGCCCCGCGGACTCGGGCGGCGATCGTGCTGAGCTCGGTTGTTGTTGTCGCCGGCCATGTGACCACGTTCTTGATCGCGGCGCGTACCGCCGGTGCGACCGCTCCCGCGCTGCAAATGCTGCCGTTGGCGATGGTCGTGCTCCTGGCGATGAGCGTGCCTACGAACATCGGTGGATGGGGCCCGCGCGAAGGTGTGGCCGCCTGGCTGTTTGCCGCCGCCGGTCTTGGCGCCGCTCAGGGTTTGGGCGTCGCCGCCGTCTACGGCGTACTTGTCCTCGCCGCCAGCCTGCCCGGCGCGGCTGTACTCGCGATCACCTGGCTAGGCTCCGGTAATCGGGGCAGCACGCGTGCGGCCGGCTCGCAATCGGAGGGATTAGCTGGTAAGGCAGATGTGCCGCACCAGCCGGTGCCGGTGGCCGCCTAGCCGGAAGGCGTTCTTCGTGGCTGAACGTCCATACACGCTGCTCAGCTGCGGCATGTCGATCGACGGCTACCTCGACAGTGTGTCGGTGAAGCGGCTGCCACTCTCGAATGACGCCGACTTCGACCGGGTCGATGCAGTTCGCGCGACGTGCGACGCCATCCTGGTCGGTGCGGGCACTATCCGGAATGACAATCCGCGGCTGCTGGTCCGTTCACGGACGCGACGGGAAGAGCGGCTTGCGCGCGGATTGCGGCCATCGCCCATCAAGGTCACCGTTACCAATGGTGGGCAGCTCGACGCGCACGCCGACTTCTTCGGCGCAGGGGACACGGAGAAGGTGGTCTACTGCGCGAGCGGGTCCGTCGATGATGCTCGCGGCCGGCTCGGGTCGGTAGCTACCGTCGTTGACGCGGGCGAGCCGGTGGATATGCAGTGGATCAGTGAGGATCTCTACGCCCGAGGAGTACACCGGCTGATGGTCGAGGGCGGCGGCACGGTGCACACGCAGTTCCTCACCGCCGACCTGGTCGACGAGCTGAACCTGGTCGTCGCGCCGTTTTTCGTCGGTGACTCGCGGGCCCGGCGATTCGTCAGCGACGGGCGGTTCCCCTGGAATCCGCGGCGGCGGGCGACGCTAGCCGAGGTGCGGAAGATCGGAGACGTCGTCCTGCTGCGGTACGCGCTCTCTCCGCGATTCCGCACGGACTAAGAACGCCTCAGGAGATGATCTTGGAACCGGGTATGTCTCCGACCGCGCTCCCTCTGCCGGGTTGCTTCGGCCCGACGGATATGTGGCCTGGGTGGGCGACCGAACTTACCTCGGGCTACCCGACGCGCTGACCACCTGGTTCGGGACCACCCGACTGACTCGCGGTTCCGGTCAGCTAGCGGTCAGCTAGCAATTGGGGAGCGCGCCGGTCGAAGCGGCCAGCACGTCACGTCGGTACCCGCACGCGTGGGTGCGTGGTCGATGACGATGCGGGTGACGGTTGCGTGGGTTAGGTCGGTCAAGGTCGCGGGCACGCCCGCCCGAAAGACCTCGACGATGCCATGGTCGAAGAGGAGGGTGACTGGCGCGGCGACGTGGTTCGGTTTCCTTGGCAGCTTGGTCAGGTCGGCGAGGAACACGGCCCCCGATCGGTCGTCGACCAGCCGAATGGCTGTGATTGCGGCGTCCGAGTCGTCGAGGAAAACCTCGACGGCGTTGCTCGGTCCGGGGAGTTCGATCGTTGTGCTGGTATCGCCGAGCGTCGTTCCGACGACTAGCGCGGTATCGCGGAGAACATGTAGTTCTCGAGCGGGCATCGCACCAAGCTGTCCGTTCTCGCGCACTACCAGTTCGCGCGGTGCAGACATGACGCCGAGGCTGTCTCCGACCGGAGCGCGGTCGAGATCGGTCCGAATCCAGCCGAATTGAATTCTGCGGCCATCAGCGGCCCAGTACGACTGCGGGGCGTACAGACGGTCGCCGTAGTCGAGGCGGCTCGTGGTGTCCGGCTCGAGCCGGCCATCGATCCATTCACCGATCGCGTACCAGACGATCGGGACGGTTGCTTCCAAGCCCTCGGTCTCGTCCGCCATCGGCGACAGGATCAGGACGGTACCGGTCCCCGCATCGAAAACATCTGGGCACTCCCAAATGCCATCGGGAATGTCGCACCTGGACGCGTCGAGCACTGGGCGATCCAAGGTCCACTCACGAAGATCAGTCGAGGTGTAGCCGAAGATCGTGCCGCCTCGATCGTGTGTCTTACCTCCGATCGACTGATGCCATTTTCCGGCGTGTCGGCGGACGCTGTGATCCCGGAAGGCCAAGACCTCAGGACCGGGGCGTTGGCTGACTATCGGATTATTGGCATCCTTGTCGAATTGCTGCAGGTCGGACTGGGTCGACCGAGCCAGGCAGGGTAACTGCATGGTTCCGTCAACGCCGGTGTAGATGAGTGTCACGCCACCCTCGTCGTCCGCGATGGCGCAACCGGAATAGCAACCGTTCGCGTCGTAGCTGGTGCCGTCGGATCCAGGCCGGAGAGCTTCCGGGTGCTCTTGCCAGCTGATGAGATCGGCGGAACTGGCGTGACCCCACCCGATACTGCCGAAGGTCGCACTGGCCGGGTTGTGTTGGTAGAAGAGGTGGTGGCGACCGTTCCAATGGATCAATCCGTTCGGGTCGTTCATCCACCCGACCGCCGGCGCGAAATGGAACAACACGGTGTGCTCGTCCTCGTTCTCAGATCGGTTCGGTCGTGATCTTGGTCTTCTTGTCCGGTACGAACCGCCACATCCCGCAAGGTCGGTTCTCGCTGCGGCATCTCTCGGCGGCCTTTCGCCACTATCGTGCGGCGTCAACTCCCGCCTGGTTGACCCGCCTTTAGCTCGACCGTCCGTGGCGGCGTGGAGTCCGCTCAGATCGCTCGGCAGCTCGGACACAGTCTACGATTTGGGCACAGTCGCGAAGTGGACTCTTTGAGAATGGGCATTTGCCCGGTCGATTAGCGGCGCCTAATCGTTATAACAACCGGCCTCGTGAGTTCAGCAACGCGCCACGGTGTCGCTCGGGCTGGCGTTGAACCTCTGGCCTGACTCACGAAGCCACCGTCGGCCGGCGGAGCGTGAGGGCCGCCTTCACTCGGCGAGGCGGCGGCTTGCGAGGATCATCGAGTGGGCGAATCTCGGACTATCGATGAGGGCTCCGGACAGCTGAGCATCCAGGAGCGATTGTTTCCAACCCTGCGCTGCTTCGGTTGCGGGCCGGCCAACCCGAAGGGCCTTCGGCTGCGCAGCTTTCCCGCGGAGGGTTGGGTTGTCGCCCGCTTTGCCCCGTGGCCCGAGCACGATAACGGACTGGGCTACCTCAACGGAGGCATCATCGCGACCGTGCTGGATTGTCATAGCGCCGCAGTCGTGTTGCTCGAGGCAGAACGCCACAACTGGACAGCCCCCGTGGGCGTGCCCTTGCCTTATGTGACGGCCGGGTTGGACCTGCGATACCTGCGACCGAGTCCGTTAGGGGAGACGGTGGAACTCCGCGGCGTCGCGGTCTCAGCTAACGAGTCGGAGATCGTGGCTGACGTCGAGCTGCTGTGGGAGGGCAAGACTCGGGCAGCGGCGAGCGCGCGATGGAAACGCTGGTTGCCCCGCTGACCCGTCCCGGCGAGGTGCCGGGATCGTGATCATTGGTGCTTGACCGCAAGCCGGGCGAGGATGTCCGCGTAGACAATCTCCAGGGTTACCAGGATCTCCGTCGTGACGACCTCAATGGGCGGCGTGCCATCTATGGTGATGAGAATGCGGCGCTCGTCGAACCAGCCCAGCAGCGGCGCGGTTACCTGGTGATAAAGCTCTAACCGTTTGGCGATGACTTCCGGAGTGTCGTCGGTACGGTGCTCGACGGTTGCGCGAGCCAGGAGCCGGTGGGTCAGCTCGTCGTCGTCGACGTCAAGGCTCAAAGCGACGTCCGCGGTCATGTCGAGTTGGGTGGCGATCTCCAATGCCGCGTGGGCTTGCTCAATGGTGCGGGGGATCCCGTCGATGACATAGCCGCCGTTCTTGCGCTTGGCATAGGCCAGTGCGTCTCGGAGCATTTCGAGAACGATGCTGTCCGGGACGAGATCACCGCGCGCGAGGATGTCGCGCACGGCCAGGCCAAGGCTCGTCTCGTGGGCGATATGGCTACGGAGCAGGTCGCCCGTGGCGATATGCGCTACGCCAAAGTGATTCGCAATGATCGCGCCCTGAGTACCTTTGCCAGCCCCGGGCGGCGCAAGCAGCACCACCCGGATCGCTCGACGGCTGTAGTCGTGGTGGATGTGCGGCGGCTCCACCTGTGAGATCTCGACATCGTCGACCTGCCGTAATGCGGCGATGACGATGCCCGCATGTTCCCGATCCGCGGCGAAGAAGTTGATGTCGATCGTCATCCGCGGTGCGTCGGTGTCCGACACGTCCAGTGCGGTAATCAGGCTGCCCCGCTGGGCGATTGCGTCAGCGACCGCACCGACGAACTTCGGCCTGGCCGGCGTGTGGAGCCGCACGTAGACGGAATACGCCAAAGCCGGCGACGGGGACTGTTGGCCAGCGGCGTCGGCGGAGATGCTGTCATCTGGCGCCGACATCTCGGTGGTCTCCTCGGATCAGACGGAGGACGTGCCGTGCCGCGTGATCATATCGGTGGGAGCGGCTGCCCCCGAACGCGGACCGATGACGGCCGTGCGCCTAGGGCATTCGGGCGCGTGACGCGCAGCCGTGGTGCCAGGGTTACTCCTGAGTCGGTCGTCGGCGCGCTTCGGTCCCATTCGGGCGCGGACGCTGCAGCTGAAGGCGATTTGGCGCGTGGCCGATCCGGCCTGTCAGCCCGCTAACGCGTCGATCCGTTCGTAGAGCGTTGTCCGTTGCACGGCGTATCGGCCGGCCGCGCGGGCAACGGCGTCGAACGCCTGGGCATCCAGCGCCTGGCCGTGGGTCGCGCCCGCGGCCCGGCTGATGTTCTCCTCCATGAGGGTGCCGCCGAGGTCGTTGACTCCGGCGCGAAGGAGCTGCGCCGCGCCCTCGCGACCGAGCTTCACCCAAGAGGCCTGGACGTTCGGGATCGATCCGTGATACGCGATCCGCGCGACGGCGTGCACCAGCACGACCTCCCGCCACGTCGGCCCGCGTCGGGCCGCGCGCTTTAGGTAGATCGGCGCCGCCATATGCACGAACGGCAGGCCGACGAACTCGGTGAACCCGCCAGTACGATCCTGCAGCGCCCGGGTGACGAGGAAGTGACGCGCCCAGTGGCGCGGCTGTTCGATAGCGCCGAACATCATGGTGACGTTGCTTCGTAGCCCCACTGCGTGCGCGGCCTCGTGCGCGGCGAGCCACTCCTCGGTATTCACCTTGTCCGGGCACAGAACTTGCCGCACGTCGTCGTCGAGGATCTCCGCAGCGGTGCCGGGTAACGTCTTGAGCCCGGCCCGCTTCAAACGCGTCAGATAGTCGGTCAATGGCTCGCCGAGTCGGCGTGCCCCCTCGGTGACTTCCAGTGCGGTAAAGCCGTGAATGTGCATCCCGGGAACCGCGTCGTGCACGGCCTGCGCGGCCTCGACGTAGAAGTTGCCATCGAAGCTGGGGTGAATACCGCCCTGCATGCACACTTCAGTAGCCCCCCGGTCCCATGCCTCGCGGGCCCGGCCGGCGATCTCGTCGAGCGAGAGGAGGTACGGCTTGCCTCGAAGGTTGAGCGACAGCGGGCCTTTGGAGAATCCGCAGAAGGTGCAGCGGTAGGTACACACATTGGTGTAATTGATGTTCCGGTTGATCACATAGGTCACCGCGTCGCCGACGGCTTCCCGTCGCAAGTGGTCGGCCAGCTCGGCCACGGCCGCAACCTCGGGCCCACGTGCGCCGAGCAGAATCACAAGTTCGTCCTCGCCGAGGCGATCGCCGACGCCGGCCGCGTCGAGTACATCGCGCACGGCGCCCCGCGCGGCCGGCCTTGTCGGCAAGAGCAGCTTCGGCGTTACCTCAGCGCCCGCGTACCACGCCGTCGAACGACGGCCGATTTGCACGACCTCTGCTCCAGTACCGACGTTGGCAGCGGCCTGATGACGCTCTGGCCAGACCGCGCCGGGGTCGTCGCGGGCCAGCCCAGTGGCGTCGGAACGGTCGAGGACCGGAAAGCGCGTGGCCGGATCGAGCCAGCGCTCTGGCCGAAGCGCGAACTCCGGATAAATGGTGAGCCGAGGTACCAGCGCGTAGCCGTGGCCTTCGGTAACACGGCACAGCGTGTCCAAGGCCGGCCACGGGCGTTCCGGATTCACGTGGTCGGCCGTGACCGGTGAAACGCCGCCCCAATCGTCGATGCCGGCGTCGAGCAGGCCGCCCAGCGCGGCCTCGTCGGTGAGATTCGGCGGAGCCTGGACGTGCACGTCGAGCGGCAAGATCAGCCGGGCCAGCGCGATTGCCCGCAGGTGATCCTCCGGTGGGCACGCGGGCGCCGCCCGCATCGCCGTCCCCCGTTTGGGCAGGAAGTTCTGAACGATGGCCTCTTGGACGTGGCGATGCTGGGCGTGGCTGTCAGCAATGGCGCACAGCGCGTCGATGCGGTCAACCTCGGTCTCGCCGATGCCGACGAGGATTCCGGTCGTGAACGGAATGGCGAGGTGGCCGGCAGCGTCAAGGGTGGCGAGCCGGCGCTCTGGTGTCTTGTCCGGTGCTCCCCGGTGGGCCGCCAAGTCGGGGCGCAAGGACTCGATCATCATTCCCTGGGATGGCGCGACCGGTCGAAGCAACGCCAGCTCATCGGCTGAGATAGCTCCGGCGTTGGCGTGCGGCAGCAGCCCGGTCTCGGTAAGCACGAGATCGCACATCGCCCGCAAGTAGTCGACTGTCGAGGAGAATCCGTGCGTGCTCAGCCAGGTGCGCGCTTCCGGGTAGCGTGATTCCGGACTTTCACCCAGGGTGAACAACGCTTCGTGGCAGCCGGCTTCGGCCCCGGCAGAGGCGATAGCAAGAACTTCGTCAGCGGACAAGTAGGGCGCGGTGAGCGACCGGGGCGCTGTCGCGAACGTGCAGTACCCGCAGCGGTCGCGGCACAGCCGGGTGAGGGGGATGAAGACTTTGGGGGAGTAGGTGATTCGGGTGCCGAACGCGCTGTCGCGGCGAGATCGAGCGGCGTCGACGAGTGCCTGGGTCGAGAGTTCGGCGAGCGAGCGAGGCCCCGTGGCGACGGCAGTCACTCCGCGATCATCCATGACTTGGCCAGCAGGCGACGGCCCGCTGCGGTGTGGGCGAGGAACTGCACGTCTGGCACTGGAGCTCCCAATCACGAGGTGGCCCTGTCGGAACAGTAGCTCGTGCCCACTACCCGAATGCGGAGCCGGGTCCCCGGTCCACTCGCGCCGGTGCCTTGACACCTCGCGCGAGGCTGATAGCCGCATCCATCGCACAGTCCGCGGTGCGCGCGGTCCGTCAGGCCGCGAACCTATCGATGAAGCGGCGAAGGATGGCCGGCGGGTAAATGACCTTGGAGTGCCGCGTCGATTCCTTCAGTGATTCGGCCGTGTCGGGATCGAAGTACCCAAAGTCCTTATAGACCTCGATGCGGGTGCAGATTCCGGCTACGTCCAGTTCGGGATGGAACTGCGTCGCGTAGACATTCCGGCCGACCCGGAAGGCTTGTACTGGACAAGCTGGTGACGTGGCTAGCAATACGGCGCCGGGCGGCAGCTCGCTGACCGCTTCCTTGTGTCCGACGAAGGCCTCGAACGCATCCGGCACATCGACGAACAGCGGATCCGAGCGTCCGGCCGGAGTAAGCGATATCTGGACGGATCCGATGGGTTCGGCGAACGCACGGTCGACGGTGGCACCGATATACACCCCCAGAGTGCCAATTCCGTAACAGCAGCCAAGGAACGGAAAGTCGCGGGCGACGACGTCGTTGAGCAAAGTGAGCACATCGGCCTCGGCCCGGCGTTGGTCGGCGGACTTGTCCGCTGGAGAATCGCTGACGTTGTATGGTCCGCCGCCGAGGATGACGCCGGACCAGCGATCGAGATCGACCTGGCCGAGCGGCTCGCGATCCAGCCGGATCCGATGCAACTCGCCTTCGTCCAGCCCACCAAAGCGCATGACGGCCGAGTACTCATCGTCGGCCGCGGCTTCCTGGGCGCGGATCGACAGAAAGAGAAACGGCGCGGGAGAAGGTCGATTTCGCATAGGCCGTTGCAGCGTATCGCCCGATCGTGCCGCGGGTGGTTCGAGGTGATCCTCAGCCGTATCGCTCGTGATCGGCGATCACCTCCTCAATGATTGGCGCGTTGAGTGCCCAGGCTGTGTCGTGGGCATCGCCGCCGAGGCTGATCAGCGCCTTCCAGAGCACCCAGCCACGGGCCCGCGCCCAGGTATCGGCGTTTTGCTGCACGCGGTCGCGGAAGACCTCTCGGCTTCGCCCATGGAATAAGGTCCACGCGATGACGAGGTCGCAGGCGGGGTCGCCGACGCCGCATGTTCCGAAGTCGATGACCGCGCTGAGTCGGCCGTCCCGCACGAGGAGGTTCCCGCTGGCTACGTCACCGTGAAACCACACGGGTGCCCGGCCCCACGTTGTAGCGAGAGCGGCGTCCCAGACGGTCGCGGCAGCGTCAGTGTCTATGCGGCCGCACAGCGCCTGTAGGCATTCCTGGGTCTCGTTGTCGTAGTACTTGGGCGACGTGCCCCGGTAAAAGCTGTGCGCGCCGGCAATCGGCCCGTCGGTCGCGTCAATCTGCTGCAAAGCCACCAGGAACTCGGCGATGGAGATCGCAAAGCCCGCGAGGTCGACGGGGGGTTCCTCTAGTGCTGTTCGGCCACCGAGCCAGGGGCGGACCGACCAGCAAAACGGGTAGCCCTCGCCGGGCCGACCGGTCGCCACGGGCGTCGGAACGGCAAGCGGTAGCGATGGGGCCAGGATGGGCAGCCAGCGGTCTTCCTTCTCGACCGCGGGCGCATAGCTTGCGGCGGTCGGGAGTCGAACTGACATGTCTGCACCGAGACGGTAGGTGCGGTTGTCCCATCCGTCGACGGCCACCGGCGTCACGGGTAGTTCCCGCCACTGCGGGAACTGGGTGGCGATCAATCGCCGCACCAGCGTCGCGTCAATTCCGGCCCGACCATCGCGGGGCAACTCCCTCACAGTGGTCGGGATCGTAAGCCGTACTTCCGGCGGGACACCAGGCAGTTCCGCCAGTTGCGGAGGTGGCTAGTGTCCCGCGAGGCAAGTACGTTGCCCATTCGCGCGCCGAGCCTCCCCTAGCTGCGTTCTCGCGCGCTGGCCACTAAACCCACCCAGAAAACGACCCCACGAAGTCGCTGGCGCGATTTCGTGAGGACCCCGGATCGCTGCGCGATTGTCGCGGCGCGCCTCGTCGTCCCCACCTTCAGGCATGGCCTCCTCTTCCGCGAGCCGAAGCCTGGATCACCGCGTCTGGCAAACGACCTTCCGCGGCTAGGTGTCCGAGGTGCCCGGCCACCAGTCTCGAATCGCGGTCACGATCTCGTCCGGCGCGTCTTCAGGAATGTAATGGGAGGCACCGCTCAAGATGACGGTTCGGTGGTTGGGAAAAGTGCGTTCCCAGCGAAGTCTCTGCGATTCTCGGAAGGCCTGATCGCGGTCGCCCCACACGATCAGCGCTGGCAACGAGGCGAGCTGGGAGAGCCCCTGCTCGACCTCGGTCAGCAGCTCGTGTGCGCCCAGCATCTCCGCGGGCAGGACGTGCACGGGAACCCGCGACTCCGGCGTGGGGTGCGGGCCCTGATACATGGCCTTCTCGCTCTTGGTCAACTTCTTCCGCTTGATCCCGCCCGGCAGCAGCACCTTCGTAAACACGTCCATGCGTTCGACCAGAAATCTGCCGGGCATGTCGCTACCCATGAGTTTGGAAAAGCGTTCCAAGGTCCTGTCTCCGTTTACCGGCCAGCCGAATGTGTTGCCGATGACGAGAGCCCGGAAGCGTTCCGGATGACGCGCGGCCACAGATAATCCAATCGGACCGCCCCAGTCGTGGAGCATCATTGTGGTGCCCTCGAGCCCGAGGACGTTCACGAAACCCTCGACAACGCTGGAATGCTCGGCGGCCGTGTATCTGTAGCCAAAGGGCGCCTCGGATAACCCAAAGCCTGGATAGTCGAGCGCAATGCAGCGGAAGCGGTCCTTGAGCGCCGTCACGATGTGCCGGTAGACAAACGACCACGTCGGGTTGCCGTGGAGTCCCAAGAACACCGGACCCTGACCCTCGTCGATGTAATGGACCTGTGCGCCGTTGATCTGTGCGAAGTGGCTCTCGAACGGGAACAACGTCTCGTCGACCCAAGCCGGTCTCATGACGCACATCTCCCGATCACCGTGCTGCCTCCCGGGGTATTGCCATAGCTGCCGGACATCGTCGACATGGCGTGAATGGGCTCCAGGCCGACGTCGACCCGCGGAGTCCGAGGTCCTCACACGTGACTCATGTCACTTTATCCACGCGCGGTGACCAAGGATCGGTTCACCGTCCCTCGGCGCATATCACTCAATCGATCTCGTTCCGCGCGCACTTAGCTGCGCACGGTGTACGACACGCCATACGGCTGGACATCGCACGTAAGAAAGCGGTAAGTGTTTTCGCCTGCGGCCCTCGGCGACGACTCGGACAGCTCTTGCCGAGGGCTGCATTCATCCGTCACTCGCTGCCACGTGTGCACAGAAATCTCGAAACCTCGAGCTGACGTCGAGACATTCCATGCTGGCTGAGCTGGGTTCATGCCACGCCCGACGACAGCGTGACGGTCAAAGCTGGGTCAAGGCGAGGCCGGCCGCGGCGATCGCGAGGCCCGCGGCGAAGCTGCCCACGATGTTCATCCCGGCTTCCAGCAGATCGCCCGTCTCGGCGAGCGTCAGCGATTCCCACGCCCAGGTTGAAAGCGTCGTGTACCCGCCGGCCAACCCGGTGCCAATGATCAACGTGGGGGCGGTAGGTAGTCCGTGGTGCAAGGCGAGCCCGGTGATCACCCCGAGAAGCAGGCTCCCCGACAGGTTGATGGCCAAGGTGCCGTACGGGAAGTCGCCACCGGTGCGATATTGCACGATCTGGTCGACCACGTAGCGGAGGACGGCGCCCAGGCCGGCGGCCAGCGCGACCGCGACGGCGAGCATCAGCCCTCCTTGGTGCTGCGCCCGGCCGGATTGCCGACGTAGCGGACTACGTCGACCTCATCGACTATCACCAGTCCGCCAGTCACCAGTTCATCGAGGTGTGGCAAGAACGCTTCGATGCGTTCTGCCGAGTCAACGATCACAATGCAGATAGGCAAGTCCTCGGAGAGGCTGAGCAGTCGGGCGGTATGCAGATGGCCGGTGGCCCCGAAGCCGTCCGTGCCCCGAAAGACCGAGCAGCCGGCGAGGCCGGCCCGGCGAGCCCGATCGATGATCTCGGTCGACAGCGAGTGGTGCCGATAGTGGTCGGACTCGCCGATGAATACCGTCAGCCTCTTGGCTGGACCATGCGTTATCAACGGGAACTCCTTTCGCGGCGCGCGCCATGTCGTCCCGCCGCGATGACGCGGCCGACGAGGAGACCGAACCACGACGCTGCGAGGGCAGCGCCGATGGTCGCGAACAGGTACACGATCGCCGTCTGGGCGTGCCGATGTGCGAACAACTGATCAACGGCCACCACGACTGATGAGAAGGTGGTCAGCGCGCCGCATAGGCCAGTGCCGATCAACGGCCTTAGATAGCGGGATGGCGCCACCTCGGAGGCAATGACGACAACGAGCGCCAGGATGAAGGCGCCCACCGTGTTGACCCAGAAAATCGACCACGGAAACGCGCCGGACGGCGTCGGCCAGATCAATGTGGCGGCGTAGCGGGCGTACCCACCTATGCAGCCGCCCACGAAAATCGCGATGATGACGTCGATCCGGAACGTCGGCCAGGACGAGCGGCGTGACTGCTGGTATGCGGACGCGGTCGATGGCTGCCGGGTGGACTCAGCATCCGAATGCGTCACGGGAACCTCGCTCACGAGACGTGCCGTAGGGACCGTTGGCCGCGATGCTGCGACGGATGACGGCGGGCCCCACCGCCGTGACGTGCCCTTACCGTACAACCGCTCAGCCAACCGGACATGCCGTGCTCCGATCCAATCGTCCGCGCGCAGAAATTTGTCAGACCCGGTCGCTAACGTGCCAGCCATGGACTTCCGCTTGGAGCTTGTGCAGGTGCCCGTGTCCGATGTCGACCGGGCCAAAACGTTCTACACGGAGAAAGCCGGCTTCGTCGCCGACCATGATCACCGGGTGAATGACGAGATCCGGTTCGTTCAGCTGACACCACCGGGGTCTGCTGCGTCGATCGCCATCGGCACTGGGCTCGGCGCGGCGATGTCACCCGGTTCGCAGCAAGGTCTGCAGCTGGTCGTCAATGACATCGAGGCCGCCCGCGTGGAACTGGCCGGCCGCGGTGTCGAAGTAAGCGACGTGCAGCGGTTTCCCTGGGGTTACTTCGTGTTCTTCACTGATCCGGACGGCAACAGTTGGGCGGT
Organism: uncultured Actinomycetota bacterium; assembly: GCA_963809815.1. Classification (GTDB taxonomy): domain Bacteria; phylum Actinomycetota; class Actinomycetes; order Mycobacteriales; family Jatrophihabitantaceae; genus CAVVJA01. Next base: position 2,728 of record CAWELM010000004.1, on the reverse strand, counting down.
GCAGGAGATTCCGCCCCGTGAGTAGCCGGTTCCTGCGCTATGGCGCGGAGCCAAATAGGTCGTGCGTGATCTCGGCCGCAGCTTTCATGACGATGGCAGCGGTAGTTCGTTCGTCGAGCGGTCCGAGGGAGATGACTCCGACCGAGGCGTCAGCTGAGCCGCTCGCTTTGATGGGCGCGGAGAGACCCCACGCGCCTGGTTGCAGCTCTCCGGCGCTGGCGACATAGCCCTGCCTTCGCCCGTTCCGGACGGCTGTGCGCTCACCACGCCGGGCCGGGCCGCCGATCAGAATGGCCATTCCGGCGGCGCCCACGGTCAGCGGATGGCGGGACCCGATTCGGTAAGCGACGTGCATCTGAGCGTGCTGCGGCTCGACGACGGCGATGCTGACTGCGTCCGACTCATCACGAATCGTCAGATGGGCGGTGGCGCCCGTGGTTTCGGCCAACGCGCGAAGGTGCGGGCGAGCTGTCTGCTGCAGGTCCGCGCGTAATGCTGTCGTCAGCCCGGCCGTCGCCGGGCCCAGGCGATACCGACCGTCTGAGCCCTGGCTGACCAGAGCGTGGTCAGTGAGGGTAACGAGCAGCCGATAGGCGACCGTGCGGTGGATCCCCACCACGCGGGCGAGGTCGGCGATCGTCGATCCGTCCGGGCGGGTGGCGATTGCTTCGAGCACGCGTAGGCCATTGTCCAGAGTTTTGGCGCCTCGCTCGCGAGGGGGTCGGGCCGCGTTGACCGGACTCATCGGGCTCCTTATAGTCCCTGCCAAGGGCGTTTACCGCACATGCTGTGCGATTATCGCACAGCAGTGAGCGCGAGGAGAGCCACTGTGGTCAACTACCAGTCCGGCTTCGGTAATGGGTTCGAGACAGAGGCAATCGCCGGCGCTTTGCCTATCGGACGAAACTCGCCCCAGCAGGTGGCGTTCGGCCTTTACGCGGAGCAGCTGAGCGGCTCGCCGTTCACGGCGCCGCGCCGGAGCAACGAGCGGTCATGGTTGTACCGGATCCGCCCGTCGGTTCGACACGTAGGCCGGTTCCGGCGCATCGGCACCGGCCAGTGGCGCAGCGCGCCGGATGCTGAGTGGGCTGGGCCGATTGGGCCGATGCGATGGGATCCCTTCCCGATTCCGCAACAGTCACGGTCGTTTGTCGAGGGTGTCAGCACGATCACCACGGCCGGCGACGTTGGTACGCAGACCGGAATGGCAAGCCACGTCTATGCGATCACGCGGTCTATGCAGGATGAGTATTTCTACAACGGCGACGGGGAAATGCTGTTCGTTCTCCAAGAAGGTGCGCTGCGCTTCTGGACAGAGTTCGGCATCATCGACGCGACGCCCGGAGAGATCGTGGTCGTGCCGCGCGGCGTGAAGCTGCGCGTCGAACTGCTGGGTGAGCCGGCGCGCGGCTACTTGTGCGAGAACTATGGCGGCGCGTTCACCCTGCCCGAGCGCGGTCCCATCGGAGCGAACTGCCTCGCAAATGCTCGCGACTTCCTGACCCCGGTCGCGGCTTACGAGGAGCGGGACAGTGAGTCTCGGCTGGTCGTGAAGTGGGGCGGCGCGATGTGGAGCTGCGACCTATCGCACTCGCCGCTCGATGTCGTGGCCTGGCACGGTAACTACACGCCGTACAAGTACGATCTGCGCCGCTTCTCGCCCGTCGGCCCGCTGCTTTTCGATCACGCCGATCCGTCGATATTCACCACCTTGACCTCACCGTCCGAGGCGCCCGGCACGGCCAACGTCGACTTCGTTCTTTTCCCGGATCGGTGGCTCGTATCCGAGGACACGTTCCGGCCGCCGTGGTACCACATGAACGTCATGTCGGAGTTCATGGGATTGGTCTTCGGCGTCTATGACGCCAAGCCGCAGGGTTTCGTCCCCGGTGGGATCAGTCTGCACAATTGCATGACGCCGCACGGCCCGGACGCCGAGGCGTTTCAACGAGCCAGTACGGTCGAGCTGAAGCCGGAACGACTCCGCGGAACCCTGGCGTTCATGTTCGAGACGCGCTACCCGCAGCGCGTGACCCGGTTCGCCGCCGAGTCGCCGCAGCTGCAAGCGGACTACGCCGATTGCTGGGCTGGGCTACCCGTGCGATTCACGCCGCCGGCGGGTCAGGAGCTCGCAGCTTCGACGAGCGAGAGGTACTCGACCCCATCCGGCCGTTGACCTCGCCATCGGCTCGCCGCGCGCCGACGCTCACGCGTTATTCCCAGCCGAGCGGCGACCAGATGCCATAGTGTCGTTAGATGGCTGGTCCGGAGCAGGAGACACCGGCAGCCGAGTCACGCCGTGAGGAACGCTGGTTACGCCGGCAGCTCGGGCCCATCAGACGGGCGCGCGCCCGGTTCCGCCGGCTCCCCGGCGGCTGGATGGCCTGGCGGATCGGCGTTGCCATCATTGGGCTGATCGTCGTCGTAGCGGGCATAATCTTGCTTCCACTGCCCGGGCCGGGTTGGCTTGTCGTCTTCGCCGGCATCGCGATATGGGCTACCGAATTCGAGTGGGCTGAGCGTCTGCTCATGTGGACGAAGCGGCAGGTTCGCGAGTACTCGGCGCGGCTCAGGGCCTGGTGGCGCCGCCGCAACGCGCACAGAGATGTAGGCTGACGAATCTTGGATGACCGTCACTCCAACGGCGGCACGGGCGATTAGCTCAGCGGGAGAGCACTGCCTTCACACGGCAGGGGTCACTGGTTCGATCCCAGTATCGCCCACCAAG
>CAWELM010000003.1:0-54829 GCA_963809815.1 uncultured Actinomycetota bacterium | reverse complement strand
CTCAAGGCGGTAGCGGCGGTTCGAATCCGCTCGGGGCTACGGCCCTACAGCCCTCGAATTTCGGGGGCTGTAGTCATATCCGAACCTTCCGAGCGCCGGCATGATCGAAGCGCGGGTACACAACGGATACACACCAGAACGAGTCGCGCGCAGTACGCCGCCGATCTCGATGGCACGGCGCCACCAGTGCCCCCGCGGCTCTTGTTGCGACCGTCGTCTGGAACGTCGGCGATGGCGTGATCACTAGCATCAATGTCTGGGACAACCCGTAAGCAGTCGGCGATTTCTTCGTCGAACGCATCCAGCCGGTGATTGAGGCAGAAGCCGCCCTTTCGGCCGCCGTTCTAACCGGCGTGTACGACGTGCTTGCACGTGTGACTCGGGTCCTTTTGGCATCATCGATCGCTTGCCCGATCAAGAGGCGGCTGGAGTCGTGCAGCGGGCGAAGATGGGTGGAGGTACTCCGAGACGGCGACGCGAACCGCCGGGAGGCGATGATGAGCGGTGATGGCACCGGAGTGGTGGTTCCCGCAGATCCTGGCGGGCGGCGCAGCAGCTCGGTTCTCGGCCGCGCGGTTGTGGCCGACGCTTTGCGGGGCGTCGATGCGGTCGGGGCGCTGCGCGCCGAGCACGAAACCAACTGGCGCCGTGGATACCTCGTGCATTTCCGCCGGGTCCTCGAGGCCGGCTTGGCCTCTCGGCAAGCCGCGGTGACGATTGCGCGCGACGGTATGCATGCTCTGCACCGACGCATGCGATACCGGCAAGCGGACGGCGGCGAGGTACCCCTCGACGCGATGCTGCACGACCCGCCCGGGGCTGCACTGTGCACGGTGGAGATCCGTGGCACCGGTGAGCCCGAAGCTGGGTTCACTCTGCCGTTTCGCGGCGAGCGGTTGTCCGGAGATGCGCTGGCCCGGCGGCTCGATTCGTGGGTGGAGGCGGGAGCGTTGGAACCGTCGGCCGCCGACCGAGTCCGTACGGTGATGGCGCACCCCGAGTGGCTGCGGCTGGACGGGCAGACAGTGGCCGTGCTCGGCGCCGACGCGGAGATGGGGCCGCTGCAGGCGTTGCTGCGTTGGGGAGCCCGTGTGGCCGCCGTCGACTTGCCGCGTCCGGAGGTGTGGCGGCGTCTGCTGGCAGCCGGCCGCGACGGGGCTGGAACCCTGCTGGTGCCCGTTAACGCGGACCTGTCAGCCGGCGCTGACTCCACCGTGATAGCGGCCCACGCCGGGCTCGACCTGTTGACCGACCTCGGTGCCGCTATCGAGTGGCTTTGCGGCCTGCAGGGTCGGGTGGTCCTCGGCAACTACGTGTACGCCGACGGGGTGACCAATCTGCGGGTGTGTGCCGCGCTCGATTCCCTCACCCTGTCCGTGCAGGGCGAGCGGTCGGATCTGGCGCTCGCGTTCCTCGCCACCCCGACCGACGTCTTCGCTGTCCCCCCGGAAGCAGTGGCGCATGCGCGGCGTGCGTATGAGAACCGGTCGCAGCTGGTCCGGCTGCTCGGGTTGCCGTTGCGGACGATGTCCGCAGGACGACTGCTCCGTCGCCAGTACGTGTCCGACGGGCAACCGGGCATCCACGACGCGCTCGTCCCGCAACAGGGCCCCAACTACGCCCTGGCCAAACGGCTGCAGCGCTGGCGGGCGATCGTTGCACGCGACGCCGGCAGCATCGTGTCCATCAACGTCGCACCGCCCACCCGAACCCGCTCGGTGTTGAAGAATCGGGCGCTGGCCGCCGCCTACGCCAGCGCGCACCACTTCGCCGTCGAAGTGTTCGAGCCAGCCACCGCGAACACCCTGATGGCCGCACTGCTCGTGGCCGACCTGAACACGGGCGGCGGCCCCTCGCACGAGCATCCCTGGCAGGACGAGGCGTATGCCGCCGTCCACGGCGGGCTGTGGCGGGCTCCCTACCAGCCGCGCAGCGCACTCGGCCTGGCCGCCATCCTCGGCTACCGCGCGGCACGCACCTAACCCGCGGTCCGCAGAACGCGGCAACCTGCGCGTCAGCGGCAGGAAGATCAATCCGACCCGACCCGGTGAATGCGCGCGGACGCGGTCGCACGACGGGCACGGTTGGGAGTGAAGATCTGCGCCGGGCGGTTGACGATCACGTGATGATCTCGATGCCAGTTTGGCCAGCAACTCCTTGACAATGTGATCGGGAGCTCCACACACTTAGGTATGTGCCTAAGTATGTGGAGCTCGATCGAATGTTCCATGCGCTCGGCGACAGCAGCCGGCGGGCCATGGTCGAGCGGCTAGCCCGCGGTCCAGCGTCGGTCAGCGACCTGGCCAAGCCCTTCCAGATGGCGCTCCCGACGGTCGTTCAGCACCTGGGCGTCCTGGAGACGGCCAGGATCGTCACCTCGACGAAGGTCGGCCGGGTTCGCACCTACCAGCTCGTCCCCGAGGCACTGACCCCCGCGGCGGAGTGGATCGGTCGGCAGCGGCTGCCCGCCGAACGCCGCCTGGACCGCCTCGGCACTCTCCTCAACCGTCCCGGAACCACCACGACCAAGGAGTCAACGACATGAACGACACCATCGAGCGGAGCCAGACCCACGCGACCTTCGTCATCGAGCGCACCTACCCCGTGCCCGTCGAGGCGGTCTGGCACGCGCTGTCGGACAACGACGCCCGTGACCAGTGGCTCACCGCGGGACCGGGATTCCACGCCCACGAGAAATCGCACGAGTTCCGCGTCGGCGGGCACGGCACGGAGGACGGCCATTGGCACGGCGGGCCGCAATCCAGATTCATGTCCACCTACACCGACATCGTCGACCTGCAACGAATCGTGTTCACCTACGACATGTGGATCGACGGGCGGCACCTGTCCACCTCCCTGACCACGATCGCGCTGGAGCCCGACGGCGGCCAGACACGACTGACCTACACCGAGCAGGGCGTCCACTTCGACGGTCTAGACACCGTCGAAGGCCGCGAAGAGGGCAGCAGCGGACTGCTCAACCAACTCGGCTCGTACCTCGCCCCCGGCCACTGAGGCCCCCTCACTTCCAATCACCGCGAAAGGTCGAACTCCTAATGACGATCGTGACAGCACAAATGTCCGTCTCCGTTGACGGCTTCTACGCCGGGCCGGTGCACACCGACATGCAGACCTGGCTCGATAGCGCCGAAGCCGCCGGCTTCTTCCGCGTCACCCGGTGGGCAATCGACGCCGAGGCATGGCGCCAGCGCCTGGGCTTCACCGGAGGCGAGCAGAACACCAACTCAGCCGTCATCGCGGAGACGTTCGAGTCCGCCGGCGCTTACGTCATGGGACGCCGCATGGCAGACGGCGGCGAAATTCCCTGGGGAGAAGAACCCCCGTTCCAAGCCCCGGTCTTCGTGGTCACCAACCGGCCCAGGCAAACCCTGCAACGGCAAGGCGGCACAAGCTTCACCTACATCACCGCCGGCATCCCCAGCGCCGTCGAGCAAGCCCGCGCGGCGGCGAACGGAAAGAACGTGGCAATCGCCGGCGGCGGCACCCTGCTCCGGCAGGTCATCAAGCTCGGACTCCTCGACGAACTTGAGCTTCACGTCGTGCCCGTGATCCTCGCAGACGGGATGCCCTTGCTCGGCCCCGACCTCACCCTTAACAGCAAGGAAGCAATCGAACTCACCCCATCCCGCGTCATCGCCACCCCAGACGTCACACACGTTCGCTACAAGGTCAATGGCCGACGCTCACTCCTCCTCGACAACAGAGGACGAGACGAGGCGACCGCCCTCGCCTAGGTGTAGCAAGCGCGGGCTGTGTCAACGATCTTGGACGGTTCCTCGGGTTGTTGATCAAGCAGCGGCCGCTGCTTGGCGGTGGTCGGTGAGTGCTTCGAACGGGGTGCGGTAGGCAAGGGTGGAGTGCAGCCGTCGGCGGTTGTAGAAGACCTCGATGTGCTCGGCGACGGTGAAGCGGGCGCGGGCTCGGGTGGGTCAGTGCTGCCGGTGGTACATCTCGTTCTTCAGCGCGGCGAAGAAGCTTTCGGCGGCGGCGTTGTCCCAGCACACCCCGGTCCGGTCGACGCTGGTTTGGATGAGATTCTCCTTGCAGAATCGGTGAAACTCCGCCGAAGTGTACTGCCCGGGTACCTCTGTCGCTGTGGAAGATCGCGTTAGCGTCCACATGGCCAGGGCATCGACGACCAGCGAGGTGCGCATGTGGTCGGCGACTTGCCAGCCGACGACCATCCGGGTGGCTATGTCGATCACTGTCGCGAGGTAGAGCCAGCCCTCACCGGTCTTGAGGTAGGTGATGTCACCGACGAGCCGCTCGCCCGGCGCGCTGCTGACCGGGTCGAAGTCACCACCGATCAGATCCGGCGAGCTCATCGGTGCCTCGCCGGGGATCGTGGTGCGCTTGTAGCCGCGCGGCTGCACCGCCCGCAGGCCCAGCTCCCGCATCAGGTCAGCCACCAGCCCCACCGAGCACTCGTGGCCGTCTCGGTTCAGCGCGGCGGCGATGCGCCGGCAGCCGTAGGTCTGCCGCGACTCGTCGAAGACCTTCGTCACACACTCGGCCAGCAGCCGCCGCCGTGCCGCGCGGTCTCGGTCCGGTCGGCCAGGCGTAAAAGCTTGAGCGGGCCACGCCCAGTTGCCGGCACATCCAGGTGATCGGGTAATTGGCCTTCTCCGCCTCTATCAGAGCGCAGCGCTCAGCTAGTGAGGCGTCCGGGCGAAGAAGGCCGCGGCTTTTCAAGAACTCGTTCTCCATCCGCAGCCGGCGGATCTCCTCTTCCAGCTCGGTCATGCGGGCACGCCCGACCGGGGACAGCTCGGGCTCGGATTCGGGGTTGGCATCGCGCCACGCTTTCCCCCAATCGCCCAACGTCCCGTCATTGACACCCAAATCGCGGGCAACCTCCGCAATCGGCCTGCCGGTCTCGACCACCAACTGGACCGCCTCAGCCTGGAACTGCGGACTGAACCTCCGGCGTAGCTCTGGCAGGAACCGATCCTCTCAGTCGAGAGGCCCTGTCCAAGATCGTTAGTACACCCCAGCGACCTCATAACGCCACGTGATGGTGGTTCGTGGCGCGCTCCGGAGGTGGCCAGCACGGCGATTTGATCAAGCTAAGTCAAGGGAGGGACCAGCGGAGTGTGACCGCGCACTCCACGGGCAAGAAGGGCGGCGCGCTGATGGCAGAAGCCATTAGCGGCCTGGGAAGCAATAGCTGCTACCTGAACAGCTCGACGAGTCGCCGCTGCTAGTGGTTGCGGGCTCGCCAAGCGGCGACGGATGCAACTGGTGCGGTCGCTATCGTGCGGCCACCGGCATCGCGGGCGGTCAGGACACCGAAGGCGCGCGCAAAGTCGCGCTGCCGGCCGGCGGGCAGGTCGTACCGGTAGGTGCCGTCAGACTGGGTCGGGATCGTGGCAACGGTGCCGTCCGGGTAGGTGAGTTCGAGGGTGGTGTATCCCGGCACGTTCACCCGTCCCTCGATGCCGAGCAGCAGGGTGAGATCGTCGTCGTCGGACCGCGTGCTGAGGAAGATTGGTTGCCGCTGGTCGAGGTTTTCGTCGCTGGTGTCGCGCAGCGGCGGCACACGTACCTGGGCGGCGACCTGGCTGTGGGAGTCCAGCGCGGTCAGTTCGACGCCATTGTCGAGCGCCGCCGCATGCTGGGCGGTGGGCACCTCGATCAGAAAGTAGTTGGCGAGGCCGAGGGTAATGCGAGTCGGCGCGCTGCCGGAGTAGGTCGCCTCAAGGGCCGTGAGGTCAGCGCGGTTGAGGCGGCCTCCGATGAGGAGGGGTGCATCGTCGCTGGTCGGAATCGGCGCGATGACCTCGATCGGCCGGGCGCTGGCCTCGGCCGGGCTCACGCAGGTTCCGCCACGCGGCTGCTCGGCCGCGGAGGCGGCCTCGATGCAGTAACCGCCGTTGGCACGATCCGCGGCATACAGGGTGCCGGAGGCCGTCGCGGCCACCGCGTGGGCATTAGCGAGGTCAGGGTTGTAGCGCAGGTCGGGGGGCATGCCGTGATCGAGCTCGGCCAGGTGGGCTCGGACGGGATCCGGCGCAGGCTGGCCGAGCCGGGTCGCGGCCGCCGCAGCGGCGGCCGCTCCGACCAAGATTACGGCCACGACGATGGCTACCAGTCGGGAACGTCTGCAGTGGCTGCTGCGGGATCGCTCGACGGGGGTGGCAAGGATGTCGCGGGCGATCCGCTCACGGCTCGGCGACGTGGTCCACGCTCGCAGCTCATCGGGATCCAGCGGGTCGGCAGCGCGGACCAGGCTGTCAGCTGAGGTTCTCATCGCACTCCTCCAGCACTCGCGCTAGCCGTTGCCGGGCGCGATGCAGCCGCACGTACACCGTTGCGCGGGCGATTTCGAGCGCGGCCGCAACCTCGGACGGTGTCAATCCCTCCCACGCGACCAACTCGATTACCTCACGCTGACCGGGCGGCAGTGCCGCCAGCGCACCGAGCACCCGGTCATCGGTGGCCGGGGTTCCGCCAGGATCCGCAACGCGGGCCGTGGCCGACGTTCGCCGCAACCGCTCGCCCAGCGCGGCCCGCCGGTTATCGGCCCGGCGCCGGTTGGCCAACACGTTGCGGGCGACGCCGATCAGCCACGGCACCGGCTCCGCTGGCAGGTCATCCAGGCGCCGCCACGCAACAAGGAAGGCCTCGGACACGACGTCCTCCGCCTCCTCCTTCGTTACCCGCCTGCGCGCATATGCATAGATCACGCCCGAATGCGCGGTGAACACAGCCTCGAACCGGGCGGCCCGACCCTCGATGCCATCGACACTCGCGATCGCCAACAGCGCACCACGCTGCATCACACCCATGCCATGTCCGGACAGGCCCGATATCTTTCCGATGCCCCCGTCGCTCAGGCGGGCGAGACCCTGCTGATCGATAACCGGGGCTGGGGCGAACCGTTGTCGTCGGGTCACTGATCAGCTGCCGAGATCGCGGTCGCCGTCGACGACGATACGTTGGCCGGTGATAAAGGCGGCTTGATCGGACGCGAGAAAGCTCACGGCATGGGCGATGTCCTCGGGCCTGCCCATGCGGCCGGCTGCCACCGAGGCAAGATACGTATCTCTGACGTCGGCGGGAACATCGGCATGGCACTCGACGGGGATGAAGCCAGGAGCGACCGTGTTCACGGTGATGCCACCCGGCGCAAGGTCTCGGGCCCAACTGCGGGTGAGACCAATTTGCGCGCTGTTTCCCGTGACGTAGGCCGAGCGACCGGGTGGCGGGCGATGCGCGACCTCGGAGTCGATATGCACAATGCGACCAAACCGCCTCGCCTGCATTCCGGGTACGACCGCGCGTGCGAGTAGCACTGGACTCTTGACGAAGAAGTCGAGCTGAGCAAGGTGATCCTCCCACGCCACGTCGGTCAGGTCCGCTTCCGGCTGCGAACCGGTGGCATTCAGCACCAGCACCTCTACCGGGCCCAGTCGGCCAGCCACCTCGATACCGGCTCATCTGTGCGCGCACGCGGCTGCGCGGCGGATCTGCTGTCGCGGATGACCCTGGACGAGAAGCTGGCCATGGTGCACGGCGGCGGCGGCGACTTCGTCGAGCCGCTTGTTCGACGGCTGACCCAGAAAGATCAACGGCTTGGCATTGTTTTGGCCGGACGCTGTGGATGAGCCTTCTCGGTCAATTAGTCAAGGCAGTATCTCGACGTACCCGTCGGTTCCGTGCACACGGATCCGCTGCCCATCGGGGATCAGCCGAGTGGCATCCACCACACCGACGACGGCCGGCAAGCCGTACTCCCGTGCGATCACTGCGCCGTGGGTCATCAGGCCTCCCACCTCCGTGACCAGGCCCGTGATCGCCACGAACAGCGGCGTCCAGCTGGGGTCCGTGTAGGCAGTGACCAGAATGTCGCCCGCCTCGAGATCGGCCTGCGCCATATCCAGGATGACGCGGGCCCGCCCTTCGATAACCCCGGCGGAGACCGGTAGGCCGACCAGGGCACCGGTCGGCACGTCGTCGCGTCGGTACGCCCCGGTGATGACCTCGCCGTCCGATGTGAGCACCCGGGGCGGCGTGAGCGCTTGATACGAGCTGAACGCGTCCTTGCGCCGGCAGATCAGCTGGTCATCCACGTGGTTCGTGCGCACGACGTCGTGGATCTCTCCGAACCTCAAGTAGAAGATGTCTTCCTTCTCACGAAGCACGTGGGCCTGCACGAGGCGCTCGGCCTCTTTCAGCAGGGCCTGCTTGTACACGAAGTAGCGGCTGACCATGCCGTACTTCGGGTACTCGCGGTACCCGATGAAGGTCCGCACCCGGTCGATCATCCGCTTGGCCTCTTCTGACTTCCGCTCCCCGTCCGGCAGGGCCCGCAAGCGCTTCAGCACGTCCTGTTCCTTCGCCCATGCCTCCTGCCGCCCTTGCTCGAACCGCCGCGCGCCGGCGCCCGGCTCGAAGTTCTTGATGTTGCCGAGGATCACGGGCATGAGCGTGGCGGGGCGCTCACGCCAACGCGGCCGCGTGATGTCGATCTCGCCGACGCAGCGCATGCCGTACTTTTCGAGCCAGGCCTCGATGGCGTCTCGCGCTTCCCGCCCGCCCGCGAGCTTGGCCAGCTCGTCCAGGAAGCCCTCGTCCTCGACGTGGTGCAGAAACGCCACCACGTCCGAATGCGGGCGGATCACGTCCGCGACGTCCAAGAGCGCCAGCCCCATCTCCGATGTGACGTTATGGGGAACGGACTGCGTGAGCGTGTCAGCCAGGTTCTTCTCGCCCAGCCACGCCTGCAGCTGATCGTTGAGCCACCACGCGGCCTCCATCGCCGACATAAACACCTGATGGCTCTGCGGATCGAACAGGATCCGCTTCAGCTCCTGGATGTCCGCCTGGATGAAGTCGAGCAGCGCCTCTCCGCACTTCGTCCGGATGTCGCGTTCCGAGGCGGCGATTGATGCCTGGCTGCGCCCGATCAGCTCGGTGACGATGGCCGGATCGGTCTCGATCGGAGCTGGCTCGCCGCCAAACAGTGGCCCGGGGGGACCCTCGTCAGGGAGCGGCCGGATGAAACCGTCCCGCTGGAGGACGGTCTGCAGCGCGTCCCCGGTCAGCGGATCGGATCTCCCCAAGGCCTCCAGGAGGCCGGCGCGGCTCGCCGGCGAGGCCAACCTTTGGGTGACGTCGACGAACAGGCGGCCGCCGGCCTCGGCCATGGGCGCCGGGGTAGTCATCTGCCAGAAGGACAGCCCGAGGGGCTTCATGGGGTCGGTCATCATCTGCTGATGACCGACGGAGACATAGACGTGGTACTCCCGGTCGCCGGACTCTGGGATGGGGAACAGCGTGGTGATCGGCCGGCTCTGGACGATCTGGAAGCCGTCGTCGACCAGGCACCATTCGATGTCCTGGGGGCGGCCGAAGTGCGCTTCGATCCGCCGGCCGATCTGCGCGAGCCGCACGACCTGCGCATCCGTCAGCGCAGGCTGGTCCTGCAGCTCCGGGTCGATCGCCTGTTCCTGCGTTCCGCCCACCGGCGAGGCGTAGATAGCGAGCTGTTTGGTACCGACCGCCTTGGCGACGACCTCGCCGTCGCGCACCTTGTAGACGTCCCCGTTCACCAGGCCGGAGACCAGGGCCTCACCGAGGCCGAAGCTGGCCTCGACGGAGGCGACCCTCCGGTTGAACGTCACGGGGTCGGCCGTGAACAGGATGCCGGCCGCCTGCGGGAAGACCATCTGCTGCACGACCACGGCGATGTGGACCGCACGGTGGTCGATGCCCCTCTGCTGGCGGTAGGTCACGGCCCGCTCGGTGAAGAGCGAGGCCCAGCACCGGCTGACGTGCTGGAGAATCGCGGCCGGGCCAACGACGTTCAGGTACGTGTCCTGCTGGCCGGCGAAGGAGGCTGTCGGCAGGTCCTCTGCCGTCGCGCTGGATCGGACGGCGTAGGCAGCTTGCTCGCCGAGTTGGGCGAGAGCGCGGATGATGGCCGCCGCGAGATCGCGAGGGATGGCGATCGCTTCGAGAGTCCGGCGGATCTCCGCGCTGAGCATGCGGATCGCTTCCCGGTCATCCGGGTTCAGGCGCGACAGCTGATCGAGCCGATCGTCGATCGACGGCGCTTCCGCCAGGATCCGTTGAAAGGCGTCCGTCGTCACGCAAAAACCACCCGGCACGCGGATGCCGTCGATCCGCGATAGTCCGCCCAAGTGCGCGCCCTTGCCGCCAACGAGCGCAACCTGCGTCTCGTCAACCTCTTGAAGAGCCAACACGGACTGCTCGATCATCGCGACACCTCCGAGGCAGCCGTGCTCCGTTGCCCTGCACTGGCCGGCCGAATCACCGGCGTCTCGCGCAGCGTCGATCCTCTGGTTCGGGGCGCCCTCATCTCTCGCTGCGTTCCCCCCGACCAGTCGGGCGGCGCGCACACGCGCACCTCGGCGCCCGGCGCCCGCAACCGCACCGCCGGCTCCACCAGCGGTTCGTCACCGCGTCCGCCGTCCGTCGACAACAACACACGCACGTCGTGGCCCCATGTCTTCGTCCATTTTTGGTCGGCTGCCGATTCTGCGGCCCGACCCGGGCCTTGCCGCAAGCCCCCCGGTCCGCTATACGTTGAAAGTGGCAAGAGTGAAATCTGCTTGCCTTTACCTTTGTCGCCCGCCGGGAACTGACAACCTTCTTGCGAAGCGGCGGTGCGCCACGGCTCCAGGCCACCCGACCAGGTCGCCCATCTCGCCGAACTACGTCCCGCGAGAGGTTACTGCGTGAAACGGAATGTCCACGACGGCAAGCAAAAGAAATTCCGCTCGCGCATCTGAGGCCTTATGGCCGCGAGGCGGTACTGATCCAGCCGAAGTGGGAAAGGCCGTCGTTGGCTCGCGCGACGTGTACCGAAGCCCATCCCCAATCGCCGCGATGGGCTTCGGCATCCGCGAGGAGTAAGGGGCCGGCACCACACCGCGGCGAACCAGGTCGACAGCGGCATACGCGAGCGGTGGAACATCGTGCCACAGTCACCGAGCTCTTACGGCCGCAGTCTGATGAGGGCGGCGGTCGCATCGGCTGGCACGGGCACGGTGCACACACGGAACATGACGGTTCGACTGCCGGTGCTTGGGGCGACGGCGGATCGGCAGGCCGCTTGCAGCCCAAGGGCGGGTCGTCGGCGAGACTGAGGAACCCGTACTCGGCCTAGATCGCCTGGATGACCTGGTCCCCGTACGTTCGGAGCGGGGCCGATACCGGATTACTCACGCACCGAGGAGCGAGTGTGGATGTGCAGCTGGTGATCGGCGCCGGAGCGGTCGGCACCGCTACCGCGCTACTGCTGGCCGAGCGTGGCGGGCGGGTCCGGCTGATCACCCGAAGCGGCGCAGGACCTGAGCACCCGGCCATCCAGCGCGTCGCCGCGGACGCCTCCGACGCGGATTCGCTCGGCCGTCTGGCCGAGGGTGTCGCCGTGATCTACAGCTGCGCGGGTCCGGCCTACCCGCGGTGGGTCACCGACTGGCCGCCGCTGGCTGCCGCGCTGCTGCGGGCCGCGGAAACCAGCGGTGCGCTGCTGGTCACCACCGGCAACCTGTACGGCTACGGCGCGGTCGACGGCCCGATGACCGAGGACCTGCCGCTGCGACCGAACACCGAGAAGGGCCAGGTGCGGGTCCGGATCTGGAACGAGGCGCTCGAAGCGCACCGGGCCGGTCGGATCCGCACGGGCGAGGTGCGCAGCTCGGACTACCTCGGCGCCGGTGCGGTGACGCCGATGACGCTGCTCGTGCTGCCGAAGATGCTCGCCGGCAAACGAGCCTCGGCCCCGGCAGATCTGGACGCGCCGCACAGCTGGACTTACACCGGCGACGTCGCCCGCACCCTGCTCGCCGTCGCAGCGGACCCCGGATCCTGGGGCCGGGCCTGGCATGTCCCGACCGGGCCGCCGACCTCGTTCCGCCAGCTGGCAACCCGGGGCGCCGAGCTGGCCGGTGCACCGGCTCCGCGGCTTTCCGCGATGCCCTACCCGGTGCTCTGGGTCGGCGGCCTGTTCAACCCGATGGCCCGCGCGGCACGGGAGACCCAGTACCAATTCCGGAAGCCATTCGTGCTGGACTCCACCGCCGCCACCGCGGCGTTCGGGATCAAACCGAGACCGCTGGACGACGCGCTGCGCGAGACAATCGCCGACCTGCGCTCCCGGTCATGACAGCGCCTGCAGCGATCCGCCGCCAGATGGGGTTGTCTCGCCAGCGGATCGCGATACGAGATCCGCTCAGCCGCACATAAAGCTGGCACTCCGCCGAATGACGTTGACAGACCGCGTCCCCGATTCGGTGCTCGCGAGGCTCGTGGGGCTTTGCTGAAAATGTGCACCCTAGCCTGTTGACTGGCGAGAACGTTGTTCACTACCGCGTCGTACGCCCTATTGCCCAGACAAGTGCGCTCGTAGCCGTTGTTCTGGTGCACTGTCGCATCAATCAAATGGCGGGCAGATGATTCTGATTAGGCACGCCGCAGCGGGAATTGAACTCGGTTTCGGGACCGCCGAAGAAATCAGGAGTAGCGCGATCTGCCGCGAGGACGTCGGTAGGCGCTACGTTCAGCTTGTCCCCTCACGTCAACCACCTTCCTTGCCGCACAGTGACGGCCCCCCGAAGCGCGGGGAGCCACGCGACGATCACAAGCTCGTGAACGCGGCGTCGCAGATTCCGTGTCGACGTGCCGTCGCTGTCGCGTGATCCGTCTGGCCCGGAAGGGCGCAAGCGTCGTGATCGGATGATGTTCATGGCACCTCTCAAATGTCGATATTCACATGGCGATTTACCGCTCAGTCGCGGTGAGGCCAATACTTCCGGGCAATGCGTTCGGCCACGATCGGCTGGACGGGCCATGAGTTGAACGAATTCCTTTCCTCCGATTGGAGGACGCGGCTAATCACCTGGATGAACGCAGACATGGGCCCGGACCCGTTGTGGCTGCGCGGACAGGGTCAGGCCGAAGCAGTTGCTGGCGACCGGACTGCGACCACCCCAACCACCACTGAGACCAGCCACGAGCCGCCAGACAAAGATGACAACACGACTTTCACCCGCCATCTAGCCGGCGCGTCGCGCCAAATAGATACCACAGTCCCTATGGGCCGAACGTCTGCTCATAGCAGCCCGCGCCGGGCGCTCGGTCCGTCGCCGAAAGCCCGTCGCACCTCGCGTGAACCGGTCCGGACTGCTTGCTTGTGTGCCGGGGACAGCGGTACAAGCAGCCTGGCGCGAATCGCGGTCGCTATGCACGGCCTCACTTACGCCGGCGGAGCGCGTATGGATCTGTCAGAAGCGACCGGACATGCTGATGATCACTGCTCATTCAGTGGACGGGGCAGCCCGATGATCCTTGAAATAGCGTCGGCCTGGCGCGATAAGTCCGAGATGATGGCCGAGACTTGCCGGATGCGCGCCCTTGCCGTGTCCAGGTTGGGAGGAGCGTCCTTGCCGAGTGCGTCCTTGCCGCCTGCGCGGTTGGGATGAGTGTCGGTGGTCGTGGGCTGCTGTTTGGGCGGAGTGTTCGTGCGCGAGTGGTGCGGGTTGAACGTGAGGCACTCCGGGGGCGGCGACCTGGACGGGTGGTCGGGTGGGCGCTGGTTTGTGCCGTGGTGCTGGTCGGATCTTCGGTAGACCGGCCTGCGTGGGTTTTGCCGGCGCCGGGGTCGGCTGGTTCGGCGCTGCGGCTTGCGGCGCTGCCTGGGGCACGGGTCGGGGTGATTTAGATCCGGTGGCGCTGAGGGAGCCGGCAAGCGTGGCGCATCCGGCGAGGACGACGGCCGCGGCGGCGGCGAAAATGATGCGCCTTCGTGGAGCGTGGAGAGCAGGGACGACTGTTGGCTTGGCCGCTTCGGGTTCCGGCCGGCCCAGCATCAGAATTTCGTCAGTAAGCGAGCCGTCAGAGTCCGTCGCCGGGCGAGAGATCTTCACGGCTACCTGGCCGGTGCGCCGGTCGTGGCGTGAAGGTCTGTCGACATCCCCCCGGAACCGATGACCGGTCCCAGTGCGTACCGCTCGCTGAACAGACTTCCAGGACCGAGCGCCGGCTGCTCGTCGACCGGCGGTGCGGCCCCACCCAATAGCTGGGTGTCAGGCTGTGCCGCCGCGTTGCGTGCCGCCCGCACCGGGTCGGCCTCGCTGCCTGCCTTCCCGCCCCGAACCTCCATCGTCGACCCTCCGAAGGTCGCGTCTGGCAAAGATCAGTAACCATCATGCCGCATCAAGCGCCCTGCGCAGATAGTCCACGCACGAATCCTTTACGGTTGTGGCCGGATTGGGCACCGCCCCCCGAGCGCGCCCTGATCAGTCTGCTGGCGATCAACGGTTGCGGATCTCCGAAGCTTTGGGCGCGGACATCGACGACCTTGGACTTGACCGCGGGCACCGCACGCTGACCGTGCTGCGCAAGGGCGGCAAGCTGGTCACCATCCCGCTCGTCCCGCGCACCGCCCGGGCGATCGATCTGGCCATCGGTGAACGCTTGACGGGCCGATCTTCCTACGCGTCGACGGCGGTCGTATGGACCGGCACAGCGCCGGGCGGATCGTCCGCCGGGTCGCGCACCACGCCGGACTAGCCAAGAAGATCAGCCCGCACACCGTGCTGCACCGGCGTGAGGCGAGCCGGTGGCGGTGGTCGGGCGACCCAAACATCTTGTTCTTCCACGTCGACAATCGGGGCTTCGGCGAGCTGAGTTGTTACAAGCGGTGAGCCGTTTCGAGGCCCGACGACGAGCCGCGTCGATGCGTTCGCCGCGGATGGGTTCCGGCTGACCAACTATTGCCCGGAGTCGCAGTGCACGCCGACGCGGTCGGCGTTGTTGACGGGGCTGCACGCGATTCGTTCGGGCACGCATAGCGTGCCGGTCGGGTCGTCCGGCGGCTCGGCCACGTCCACTATCGGCTCCGGATAGTCAGGTGGGATGTAGGGCGTGCCACAAGACGGGGTTGTCGTGCACGCGCAGGTCGCGGGTGAACAGCACGACCCCGACGCTCACCCCGTGCTCCCCGCGCGGGCAGGTCGGGGTTCGCGGAAAAGTGGGGGCAGGTAGCGCAGCATCAGCGCCGACCAGGTCAGGTGCGTCAGCATCGGCGCCTGGACGCCGCCGGAGGCGCGGCGCTGGGCCGCGAACAGTGTTCCCATGACGGCCGAGGCGAGGACAAGCGCAGGGTTGCGGGTCGCCGCTGTCGCCGTCACGTACACCGCGGTCGAGACCGGCACGGCGCGCCGCTCGGCCAGGGCCGCGTAGAGCGCGCCGCGGAAGAACACTTCCTCGGCCACGGCATTGGCCAACGCGGTGGTCAGCACCAGCGGGCCAGTGCCGCGGGTGGCGTAGCTCAGCACCGAGGTGATCGCCTCGTCCAGCAGCGGGATGCGGCGGACCACCAGCGCGGCGGCGTAGAACGCGCCGAACGCGGCCACTCCGGTGACCACCGGAGTGATCACCGGACGCCGGTACGTGTGTTCACCCACCCGCACCGTGCCCAGGTGCAGCGGCCCGGACTGCAGGCCGCCGACGAGCCACGTGCTAGCCACCCCGAGAGTCAGTACATAGAACCGGGGTGAGTCAGGCTCAGAGGATAGCGACACTCCCAGCAATCCCGCCCCAGCCACCGACACCCCGGCCACCACCCGTCGGCGATGCGCGAACGCCGCATCGGACTCCCGATGATCGCGCGGCACCTTCTCCACCAACCAGCGCGGCAGCAGCCCCGTCGTCGCGTGCCGGCGGGTCATCGGCGCTGCGCTCGGGCGCGTTCGCCGAGTGCGGCCAGTACGGCCGCGTCGAAATCCATCGGCTCGAAGCTCACCAGCTCGCGGATACTGTCGTCGCGCACCACCACCTCATTGATCATCGAGTCGATCAGCGAACGACCGGTGCGCACGTCCACGTCGGTCACCAGCGCCAGCCACAACGACGACAGCGACGGCGAGAGCAGCGGCACCGGCACGATCGGCGTCCTGCGGCCTTCCAGGGCGGCAACCCGGCGCAACATGTCGACGTAGGCGAGCACCTCCGGGCCGCCGATCTCGAACACCCGCCCGGCCGCCTCAGGCACCTGCAAGACTCCGACCAGGTAGCGGATCACGTCCGCGGCCGCGATCGGCTGCGTTCGAGTCCGCACCCACCGCGGCGTGATCATCGCCGGCAAGTGCTCGACCAGCTGCCGGGTGATCTCCCATGAAATGCCGCCGTGCCCGACGATGATCCCGGCCCGCACCGTCGTAGCTGGCACCCCCGCCTCGCCGAGCAGGGCCTCGACCTGGCGTCGGCTGCGCAGATGCGCCGACAACACGTCGCCGTCGGCGCCCAGCCCGCCCAGATACACGATCCGCGTCACGCCGGCCTCGGCCGCGGCCCGGCCGAAGACGCGCGCCGCCGCCGCATCCTTCGTCTCAAAGTCGGCGCTGGCCAGCGAATGCACTAGGTAGTAGGCGGCCTCGCAGCCCTCTAGCGCCGCGCGGACCGAGGCCGCGTCGGCCGCATCGGCCCGGACCGGCGTCCCGGCGCCGCGGTATCGGTCCGGACGCCGGGTCATCGCCCGCACCGCGACACCCGCCTCGACCAGCGTCGGGCACAACCGTCGGCCCACAAACCCCGACGCTCCGGCTACCAATACCGTCACGAAGCCAGCCTGTCCTATGTACCAGCCAGCCGCCAAGGCGATCCGGTATCCCACTCGCCGATCAGGTTGCGAGCGGTCGCCACGGCCTGGCCGCGCGCCATGAGGACCCATCGAGCGCTGGACGAGGCCGCAGTCGATGACCTGCTCCCGCTGAATGTGCATGCAGTGATGCCGATCGTGATCGTCCTCGGCTGTCCCTGACGGTGCCAGACACATCACGGCTATGTGTGCCACCGGCGCCCGATCTACGTTGCCTCACTCGTGACCATTCCGCTCGTCTGGCGGAGAAAGCTGGCCCGTTCATGCCGCCGGGACTCGACCTGACCGTGCCTTGTCATCCCGCGGTGATGGACCAGTTCAACAAGCGTGCGGAAGGTGCCCAACTCAGAATTGCCGACCAGACCACCCGGTTTGCGGGATCCATGCAGTTCGTCTACCTGCACATCGCGCTGTCCGCGGTGTGGATGTTGTTCATCGGTGTATACGGTCAGGGTCATGAGCGCGGCAGAGCAGTTCCATGTCGATGACGTCTCCCCGTCCTATTGGCGGGTGACCTTCGATAACGGCCCGGTCAACCTGCTGGACCCGGATACCATCGACCAGCTCGGCGTCCTCATTGGGCGCATCGAGAACGACCCCGAGCTCACTGTGGTCGTCTTCCGCAGTGACAAGCCGGGTTACTTCATGGCCCACTGGGACTTCCTGGCCGACAACGCCCGGGTGGCAGCGATGCCGCCCGGCCCGACTGGCCTGCATCCGTACGTCGACAACTTCGTCCGGCTCGGCCGGCTGCCGGTGGCGACGATCTCGGAGATCCGGGGCCGTGCCCGCGGCGCGGGCAGCGAGTTCGTGCTCGCCACTGACATCCGCTTTGCCTCGGAGAAGGCGATCTTGGGCCAGTTCGAGGTCGGCGTCGACGCCGTCCCCGGCGGCGGCCCCATGGCGCGGCTCGGACGCCTGGTCGGCCGCGGCCGCGCGCTGGAGATTCTGCTCGGTGGGGATGACATCCCGGCCGCCCTCGCGGCCGAGTACGGGTACGTGAACCGGGTCATCCCGGACGGCGAGATCGAGAGCTTCACGGACGCGTTCGCGCGCCGGATCGCGGCCTTCGACAAGGCGGCCGTCGCCGGCATCAAGAAGCTCGTCGACGTGGCCACGCTGCCCGACGACGCCGAGTTCGCGGCCGGGCTGCAGGCGTACTTCGCCACCGCCGGCCGTCCGGAGCGCCGACCGTTCGTCCAGCTGCTGTTCAACAACGGCATGCAGCAGCCCGACGGCATCGAGACCGACCTCGGCACCGCGATCGGAAAGCTGCGACAAAACCGCTAACGGCTAGGAGGAGGACGACATCGCTCGGCGATACGCGCCATGACGGGTCAAAGGTGCGCCTTGACCTCGGAAGCGGGAGCGTTGACGACATCGTCAGCAGCTGAGGTGGAGGCTCGTCGTCGGCTTTGGGCAGCCCGGTCTGGTCTGGACGTTCGCGGTCGTCTCCCATTGCCGTTCTGCCATCGCGTTGACAAACTCCAGAGCTGGAGTGGAGCAGCTTCCAGCGTGCAGAGCGCAAGGAGTCTTATGACGACCCTCACCGGCCGACCCAACACTGCGTTACTCGTCGTCGACGTGCAGAACGACATCGTGTCCGGCGTCTACAAGCGCGACACTGTTGTCGCCAACATAAGCCTTCTGATCGACAAGGCGAGGGCGGCGAATGTGCCGGTTGTCTGGGTGCAGCACTCCGGCGAGGACGTGCCAATCGACAGCGAGGGTTGGCAATTCATCCCGGAATTGAGTCACCGTGCCGCCGAGCCGGTTGTCCCCAAGCGATACGCCGACTCGTTCGAGGAGACCGACCTCGAGTCCGTACTCGACGAGCGCCACATCGGTCGCCTGATTGTGGCCGGAGCGCAGACTGACGAATGCATCCGGGCGACGCTCCACGGAGCGATCGTGCGGGGCTACGACGCGACCCTCGTCAGCGATGCCCACTCCACAGAAGACCTGACGCCATGGGGCGCCCCACCGCCCGACAAGGTCATCGACCACACCAACCTCTATTGGCAGAACCACGTGGCTCCTGGAAGGCAGGCGGGAACCGTGACGACGGAGTCGGTCGTCTTCGGCGGATCGTAAGCGCTGAAAGCGCGCCGGATTGCCAGCAGTGTGCGAGCGACCTCATACGCGCACCCGCCCCTGATCGGGCACCGCATGGCGAGTCGATGCGCGCTGAGATGGGCAAGAGAGTGACGTCAATCTTCACTAGCGCGGTCGTACGGCGAGGCGGGACGCGCTCAGCCCGCGTGATCGAATACCTGAGTTGATCTCCAGCTGTCCGCAAACAGTCCCCAAGAGTTTCAGAACCGGTGCGGGCGGTAACCAGCGGCCCACGAGAGCCAGGTGGCCGTAGGCCAGCAAATATTGTTGGACAACGTGCGGGCACAGTAGCCGCGCGACCCGCGCACCAGTCAGCCTTTCTCGCCCCGCGAATCTTCATCAGCGCATTCTTGGGTTCCGGCGCTGGGTCTCGTCCCTGGGGAAGCCGCCGATCGCCCAGGGTGGCTCGGGGTGCGGCTGGGCGTCGATGGGCCACGCCAGCTGTTGCCCGTCACGCTGCAAAACGTGCTGACCGCTGTGGTCTCGGACGAGTTGGCACCGGCCGTCGAGACCGTCTCGCTCGGTGCAGCGATGTTCGTCGATGATCCGTGGGGAGAACTCACGATCGCGCGACGAGTAGCTCATGCCTCATGGTGCCCGAAGGACCGAATCATGGGTCGGCGATCCACCGAACCGGGCTCAATCGGTGGTTTCGAACGTTGTGGTCAGCTCCGCCGTCGAGCTGCCGCCTATCCAGACGTCGAAAGTGGAGTTGTCGAGGACCCAGTTCCGAGCCGCTGTGCTCCAGTAGCGGCGCTGGTCGGGGCCGATCGTGAACTGCACCCGCTCAGAGGAATGCGCCGGCACGGTCACCCGCTGGAAGCCTTTGAGCTCGCGCACCGGCCGCGACGCGGAGCCGTGGCGTTGGTGGAGGTAGAGCTGCACCACTTCGGCGGCTTCTCGGTCGGAGGTATTGGTCACCTCCACCGATACGGTGACGGATGCGTCGGTTGGGATCGATGCGCGATCCACGGCGAGGTCGGAATAGCTGAACTTGCCGTAGCTCAAGCCGTGCCCAAAGGGGAAGAGCGGTGTGCTGGGCTCATCCCAGTAGCGGCGAGCTTGATTGTCCGGCTCATGTGATCGGGTGTGGGAGTAGACGAAGGGCACCTGGCCGACGGTGCGCGGCCAGCTGAACGGCAGCTTCCCGCCGGGTGAGACCTCGCCGAACAGCAGATTCGACACGGCGGCACCGCCCTGTGATCCGGGATACCAAATGTCGAGGATGGCCGGCACGTTCTCGGCAGCCCAGCGCAGGTCCACCGGCCGACCGTTCATAACCAGCAACACCGTCGGAGTGCCGGTTCCCACGACGGCCTGCAGCAGCTCGAGCTGTCGTCCGGGCAGCTCGAGCGATGAACGCGAGGCGGCTTCGCCGATCATGTTCTGCCATTCGCCGGCGACCACGACGGCGACATCCGCGCTGCTGGCCAGGTCGACGGCGCGGCGGAACTCGGCCGCCTCATCGAAGCCCGGCGCGTCTTCGGGCCGATTGCCGCCGAACATGTCGAACATCGAGGCGAACACCCGCTGCGCGACCCGGATACCGGCAGCGAAGTTCACCTGCACCCGGTTCCCGACCTTCCGCCGTATGCCGTCGAAGACGGTCACGGTCTCGTCCAGATCGAAGTCGAATACCCACGGGCCCAGGGTGTCGCGGCGTGAGTCGGCGAGCGGGCCGATCACCGCGACAGACGTGAGGGTCTCGACGTCGAGTGGCAACAGGTCGCCCTCGTTTCGCAGCAGCACGGCGGACCGTTCGGCGGCGACGCGGGCCACCTCGCGGTGCTCGGGATCACTCAGCACCGCACGGGCGTGGTCCTCATCGACATAAGGGTTGTCAAACAGGCCCAGCCGCACTTTCATCTCCAGGATCCGGCGCGCAGCCCCATCCAGCTCGGCTTCGCTGACCGCACCCGTTTGCAGCGCCTCAGGCAGGTGTGCATACGCCGGATCGGATATCGCCATCTCCATATCGACGCCGGCGGAGATGGCACGCGCGGCTGCGTCGGTCAGATCGGCAGCGAATCCGTGCGTGACGAGATTGCGCACGGCGTTCGCGTCACTGACGACGAATCCCGAGAAGGCCCACGCGTCACGGAGCACCTCGGTGAACAGCCACCGGGTCCCCGACGCCGGAATCCCGTTGAGGTCCATGTATGCGGTCATGACGTTGCCCGCGCCGGCCTCGACCGCGGCATTGAACGGCGGGAAGTAGGTGTTCCA
Organism: uncultured Actinomycetota bacterium; assembly: GCA_963809815.1. GTDB lineage: Bacteria > Actinomycetota > Actinomycetes > Mycobacteriales > Jatrophihabitantaceae > CAVVJA01. Next base: position 33,837 of record CAWELM010000003.1, on the reverse strand, counting down.
CAGCTCCGCGTCGGAGAGGCTTACCTCGTCGTAGTCGCGGCCGCCCAACGCGGCGCCGTAGCCGGCGAAATGCTTGGGGCCGGCGATGATGCGGTCGTGCTGTCCGATGTCGGCGCCTTGGAAGCCGCGGACCTGCGCGACGGCGACCGCTGCGCCCAGGAACGGATCCTCACCCGCGCCTTCGATGATGCGTCCCCACCGCGGATCCCGGGCGATGTCCACCATCGGGGCGAAGGCCCAGTGGATGCCGACGGCGCGTGCTTCTCGTGCGGCGATGGCCTGACCGCGTTCGATTGTCTCCAGGTCCCATGACGCTGCCATCGCGATCGGTACCGGGAAGATCGTGCGCAACCCGTGAATGACATCGAAGCCGAACAGCAGAGGGATGCCTAGGCGATTACCGGCGAGCCCTAGCCGTTGGAGTCGGTTGATCTCGGCCGGATCGGTCACGAACAGCAGGGATCCGACCTCGCCCCGCCCGAGCGCATCTTCCACCATGCGCGGCTGCGCATCCGGGTCCATGCCCAGGGCGGGCTCAGGCGCCGCCCCAGCCGGCAGGCGGAAGTAGAAGTACTGGGTCAGCTGCCCTGCCTTCTCCGCCGGGGTCATTCGGCTGATCAGCTCCTCGACTCGGGCCTGGATTCCGTCGACCGGCGTTGCTTCACTCACGTGTCTCTCCGCTCTTCGTCACGAATGGCCGCAGGGATCCGGTGACCAGAGTTGCCAGCCCAAGTACAACGGCAACCGCGACAAGGGCTTGCCGAACGGTGATGTTCTGGCCTAGGTATCCGATCAGCGGGGGACCGCCGAGGAAGGCACAGTAGCCGATCGAGGCGACAACGCTGCCGCCCCTCGCGGCGGCGGTCCGGTCGTCGGCGGCGGCGCTCATGCCACGGGGAAGCCGAGGGACGCGCCGACTCCCCACAGCAGCACACCGGCCAACGCTAGCGGGGTGCCCGGGCTGAAGACGAACAGCAGCGCACCCGCGATGGCAAGGATCGTTCGACCGCGGATGACCGTGACCCGGCCCTACCGGGAGGGCGGGTCGGCGAACCAGCCTCCGAGGGTTATCGAGGCGACGAAGGCGGCCAAACCGATGGTGCCGAGCACTGTCGTTTGTAGCCGTCGACCCGGCATCTCCAGCATGTGCTGTACGACCGTACAATTAATTGTACGGTCGTACAACCCAGGCGATATGCTCGTGCGATGACTGACGCCTCCGCGCCGCATGGGTCTAGTCCGGCGCCATCCCGCGACTACTTCGCCGGCGATCCCCGCAGCAACTATGCGCGCATGAAGGCCGGGGACTTCTACATCTCGGACGATCCCAAGATCTTCGAGGAACAGCAACGCGCCACTCGCTTATCGGCGATGTTCCTCGCGGCGTACGCCGAGGACGGCGTGGCTGCGCAGAAGATCGCTCGCGAGTTGTTCGGCGGCTTCGGTGAGGCTGCGTACGTGCGGCCACCGGTCTATCTCGACTACGGCAGCCACATCACCGTCGGTGCACGCACCTTCATCAACGCAGGCTTCACCGCCCTCGACGTCGCCCGGATTTCGATCGGGGCGGACTGTCAGATTGGCCCGCACGTCCAACTACTCACGGCAATTCATCCCCTCGAACCGCAGCCCCGCCGTGACAAGCTGGAGGCGGCGAAACCGATAACGATCGGTGACAATGTCTGGCTCGGCGGCGGCGCGATCATCCTCCCGGGGGTGACCATCGGGGAGAATTCGGTGGTCGGCGCGGGAACGGTTGTCACGAAGGACATTCCTGCGAACTGTGTCGCCGTCGGCAATCCGGCCCGAGTCATCAAATCGATTTAGGGTCCCTGGCGGGACACTAGTTGTTGCAAGGAGGCCAGGTGCCGGTACGTCGGCACGAACCCGATCGGCGAAATCGACTTATCGACGTCACGTTGGACCTGATCGCCGAGGTCGGAGTCGCGGGCATTTCTCATCGAAAGATCGCCGCCCGAGCCGGTGTACCGCTGGGCTCAATGACGTACCACTTCGACGGCATGGATGAGCTGCTGTTCGAGGCCTTCGCCCGCTTCGCCGAGACGATCATCAAACGGTTCGAGGAGCGGCTCGGCGCGGCGACAACGATCGACGAAGCCAGGAACGCGGTAATCAGTCTCATCCACGAAGACCTCACCGGGCCGCAGTCGGCCCGTGATGCTGTCCTGACCTTCGAGCTCTACACGCTGGCAGCTCGCGAGCCTCGCTTTCGCGCGATCACCCGCGAATGGATGCGCCGCAGCCGGTTTGAACTCGAACGTCATTTTGACTCCGATACGGCCCACCAACTCGACGCCCTCATCGAAGGACTTGCGATACATCGAAGCCTCGACCCCGAACCGCCGAGCCGCGCTCTGACCGAGCAGGCGATAGCCAAGATCACAGCTACAACATCGAGCAATAAACCACAAAACCGATCTCACCGTGCTGCCGTCAAATGACATACTGCGGCCTGCTATATATGGTCAGCGGTACCGGCCGTAGAACTGCAGCCATTGCATGGAATCGGCGTTAGCGTGCCGCCCGCTCGATGTGAGTTCCAACCGTCGGTCGTCACAAACACTATTCAGACTCTCCTTCGGGCACGATTAGCCTCGCCAGACAACGGGCGCAACGCACGTCGCGCAGACAAGGAGTGGGCACGATGAACGTGAACCTCGAAGTGGTTAGCATCCCGGTGTCCGACGTCGAGAGGGCGTTGGAGTTCTACCGCGATCGGCTGGGTTGGCGAGTCGATGCCGACATCAGGGGCGGCGGTGACGTCCGCGTCGTGCAAATGACCCCGACCGGCGAGGGCCACACGTCGATCGTCTTCGGATCCGGCATCCCGATGGCTCCGGCCGGCACACAGCGGCATTCGGAGCTTGTGACGTCCGACATCGTCGCCACTCGCGAGGAACTGGCCCAGCGCGGCGTCAACGTCACCGAGGTCTACCACGGCCAGGGCAGCCCGTTCTTCCCCGCGGCACGGATCTCCGGCCCCGACCCGAACCGGGCCAGCTACAACTCGTACGCCTCGTTCGAGGACCCGGACGGAAACGGCTGGACCCTCCAGGAGATCACCTCACGCCTTCCGGGCCGTGAACCCGGCGCGTGACGTAGGGAAGGGCGACCGTCATGGATGACGCGTCGCCCCGCTCACGGCAACCGGCCCGGGTTCTTCCGAATCCCGGGCCGGCCCCCCGGCACCTCAGTCGTCGGGTTGGAAGTAGTGGTCCACGACCCAGTGGGACAGCTCAACGCCGAGGTTGCGGCTCGCTTCGTCGGCGGAGCGGAAGTGGATGCCTAGCCAAATCCGGGCATTGACAACGTCCGTGCGTACGGCGCTGCCGGTGTCGTAGTGGCGGACAACATTCGGAACCGCGGTCGAGATCAGCGAGAGATTAATGTGCCGGGTATGGAACAGCGCTTCCAGACTGCCGGTCACGCTCGCAGCGAATGAGTTATATCCGCTCGGGTACTCGGGGTACGCCGGAGTCGTGAGCAGGGGCGTCCAGGTGGGATCGGCGATCGTCGCAGGGTTGCCGTCGGTGTCGGCCAGGTTGATGGCCGTGATCGGTCGCCAGTAACCGTAGTCGTATTTGGCCCGCCACACCGTGATGATCGCGTCAGCCACGCTCATGTCGGCGGCGGCAAACATCCGCGCAGCCTCGACGACGTCCAGGTTGCGCAGCGTGACCTGGTCGCGCAGTCCGGAGTTGAATTGGACAACTGGGTTGCCGGAGAAGAACAGCGCGGTGGCAGTCTGATCCGGTGTCCGCGCGGTCGACGTTGCCGAGCCGTAGTCCTTAACCTCGTTGAAGTCACTTGTGTACTGCGACGAGGTGAGCGCTGGCGGCGGCGGCGGTGCGAACTGGAACGGGCTCCTCACGAGCAACGGCGTCACGAAGCCGAGCCACGGATCGAGCATCGAGAGGAATCCGGGTGGCGTGGGTCGCCAGACACCGGGTGCCGGTGGTTGGGTGAAGAAGATCGGCGCATCACGTCCGTCGTGAGCGCGCAGGGCGATCAGATTGTCGGCCGCGCGGGTACCAAAGGCGATTCCGTTTCTCTTGGCCTTTCCGTCGGGAATCTGCGCCAGCGAACTGGCGTAGTCCGTGTCAAGTGTCGCTTGGGCGTATGAGAAGTAAGTGACCAGCAACTCGTGGGCCGCAGCGACGGCTGCAGCCTGAGGCGAGCTGGGATGCGGCGCGCGCTGGTCGAAGCGGTACGGCTCGTACCGCCCCTCGATACCGACTACGGCGTCATAGACCGCTGCCTGGAACAACCCCATGTACAGCAGAGCCTGGGGATGAACAATTGGCGCCACGCCGACCACCGTGTTGGCCGCGATCTGGTTCCACTCGGTGATCACGCTCGCATCACCACTCGATGGTTTCGCCGCTGCAGTGCCACTCGTAGCCGGAACCACGGCCAACATCACGAGTAACGCCACCGCGACCGGCCAGATGCGTCGCTTGAGAGTGCGCATAGCAGTTCCTTTCAGGCGAGCCCGCTATTGGACGTAGTTGCCCGGACGCGAATCACGTTCGGGCCGTGGCGATATGCGGCCGCGGGATGGTCTTTGCTCACGGGGCCATCACCTCTACACGTCGGCCGTAAAAAGGACAAACACGCCTCCAAAGGGGAGGGCATAGAGGTCGCTAACGGTGGAAGCGAATGCTCGTCGATGGACACACCGATTTGCCTTGTCAAGTCCGCGCAGCAGCGCTTGATTGGTGCGAATTAGTGCACCACGGCCAGGTCGAAACCCTCTTGGCATCTACTCGGAATCCTCTTGGAACCGCCATCTCACCGTATTCGCGGTACGGTCGGTGCACTCTTGGGAGGGACGCGGGTACGAGATGACCGCGGCGGCAAGCAATGAGAGGCCAGATCTCGAGTACGGGGTGCTCGGCCCCCTTCGGGTGACCCGTTCGGGCACATCGCTTTCGCTCGGTGGGCCGCAGCAACGGGCAGTTCTCGCCTTGCTTCTTCTAGAAGCCAACAAAGTCGTATCAGTCAGCCACCTGGCCGACGCGCTATGGGGGGATTGCCCCCCTGTGCGGCTGATCACCACAGTTCAGACATATGTCTTTCATCTTCGCGAGATTCTCGAGCCGGGCCGCCATCGCGGCACGCCGGCCCGGGTACTGGTGACCGAGTCAGGGGGTTACCGGCTGCAGGTGGGCGACGGGTCCGTAGACGCCGCTGTGTTCGAACGACGGGTGCGCTCCGGTCAGGCGATGGTGGCACAAGGGGCATTCGCCGAGGCGGCGGATGAGCTCGAACGAGCGCTCGACCTGTGGCGCGGAGATGTGCTTGCTGACCTCGCGCATTTCGCGTTCGTCGCGTCCTTTGCTCGCCGCTTGGAGGAAGTCCGGCTTTCGGCGATCGAGTCAAAGATCGACGCCGAGCTGGCGCTGGGCCGACACGTATCGGTAGTGCCGGAACTTGATGAGCTCGTCGGTCGATACCCACTCCGCGAACGGATGCAGGCGCAGCGGATGCTTGCCCTCTACCGGAGTGGCCGGCAATCCGACGCCCTCACGGCCTACCACGGACTGCGCCGGGTTCTCGATGAGGAGTTGGGCATCGAGCCGAGCGCGCCGCTGCAGCAACTCCATCGGGCCGTTCTCGCGCAAGATCCCGACCTGGCCTGGGATCCGCCGCCGGCGCCAGCCGGCATCGACAACCCGATGCCGGCTGCTAGCCGTGTCGTGGACGCTCCCGTCCCGACGCCACGGCCGGACGCCGGCCGCCGGCGTCGCCCGTCCCGGCGCTGGGTTATCGGCGGGGCTGCTCTTGCCACGCTGGCCTCGGTCGGCGCGGTGTCCGCCACCGTGATTGGACATTCGCCCGGTTCTAACAGGTCGGCACTGCCCGCGAACAGCGTCGGCGTCCTCAACGCCGACGGCAGCCTGCGCCACGAGATCCAGGTCGGGCAGGGCCCGGACGGGCTGGCGTACGGCGCGGGCGCAGTGTGGGTCAGCAACGGTAGCGACGGCACCGTGTCTCGCATCAACCCCCACACGCATGCCGTCGTGCAGACCATCAGCGTCGGCAGCTCACCGACGGCGATCACGGTCACCGGCGAAGACGTGTGGGTCGTCAACGGTGGTGACGGCACCGTGTCTGAGATCGATGCGCTGTCGAACACGGTGGTCGGGCGACCCATACAAGTGGGTAACCTCCCGACCGCAATCGCAAGCGGGCCCAGTGGCGTGTGGGTCGCCAACACCGCCGACGACACTGTCTTACGCATCGATCCGGCAACCGGTGCGGTATCGAGCCCGATTGCGGTCGGCGGACAGCCTGACGGCATCGCGGTAGGACCGCAGACGGTGTGGGTCGCCAACGGCCAGGACGGCACGGTCTCACGAATCGATCCCCAAACCGGAAATGTGGCGAGCCCAATCGCGGTCGGCGCTGGTCCGAAAGGCATCGCCGTCACCGATGACGCTGTGTGGGTAGCCAACTCCGGCGAGCAGAGCGTCGATCGGATCGACCCCAGAAGCGGCGACGTTGTTGCGACCGTCCCAGTCGGTGACGGCCCCAACGCGATCGTTACGGAGGGGGGAGCGATCTGGGTCAGCGACGAGTACGACAGCACCGTCGACCGGATCGACTCGGTTGACGATCGCAAAACGGCCACGATCACGACCGGGAGCTCTCCACGCGGGCTGGTGCTGGTCGACTCCAGCCCCTGGGTTGCCTTCTGTGCCTTCACGACCGCCGGGCATCGGGGCGGAACGCTCACGGTCGAAACCAGCTTCCTGCCCGGCAATCAGGGCATCGACCCCGCCGGGACCGGGTGGCGCCCGACGATCATGGCGGAGCACATGGTCTACGACGGCCTGGTCGGGCTGCGTCAAACCGGCGGCCCCGCTGGCGTGAGCCTCGTGCCGGACCTCGCCACGACTGTGCCGAGCCCGACCGACGGCGGCCGCACCTACACATTCACTCTGCGGAGAGGCATCCGGTACTCGACCGGTAAGCCCGTACGGCCCGAGGACATCCGGCGCGGTCTTCAACGGGTGTTAACCCTTAGCCCAAGCGCCGCCAAGGGCTATTACTCCGCCATTGTCGGAGCCCCGAGCTGTGTATCCAGCCCACTGGCGTGCGACCTATCCCGCGGTGTCGTCACAGACGACGCGACGTCAAGCGTGATCTTCCACCTCACCGCGCCGGATCCTGACTTTCTGTACGAGCTGAGCAATCACGTGGTCGCGACTCCACCCGGCGCGCCGGTCGGCGCGACCACCAGCCCGCTGCCTGCGACCGGGCCGTACCTGATCGCCAAGTACCAGCCGGGCGAGGACTTCACCCTCGTGCGCAACCCCTACTTCCACCAGTGGTCATTCGCGGCCCAACCGGCCGGATACCCCGACCAGATCCGCTGGCATCGTGCACCCAGTGGCAGCAGCACCGTGGCGGACATCCTGGCCGGGCGGGCCGATCTCACCGATTTGCAGTCACTACGCCTGCCGCAGGACGTCCTCACGAACTTCGCCCGAAGCCACCCAACCCAGTTACGCGCCGCGTATGGAACGACCGAGGTGGACGAGTTCCTCAACACCCGCGTCCCGCCATTCAACGACGTACGGGTCCGCCGGGCCGTCAACTACGCCGTCGACCGCGTCCAGCTGACCTCACTCTGGGGTGGCAGCACTGAAGCGACCCCGTCGTGTCAACTTCTGCCGCCGAGCATGCCGGCGTATCAGCCGTACTGTCCGTACACCGTCAACCCGCAATCCGACGGCACCTACCACGGTCCAGATCTCCATGCGGCGCAGGTGCTCGTCGCCGCGTCTGGCACGATCGGGACACCGGTCACGGTGTGGGGGGTTGCCGGCGCGAGAGATCACGCGGTCAACGAATACTTCACCAGCCTGCTGCGGCGTCTCGGCTATCGAGCGAGCCTGCGCGAATTGGCCAACTACGATGCCTACTTCGCGAAAGTCGCCGATTCCCGCAGCCGGGTTCAGATGGGAACGAGCTGGTGGGGAGCCGATTTCCCGGCCCCTTCCACCTTCTATCTACCCATGTTGTCCTGCAACAGCTACCAGCCAATGACCACGAGCAATGACAACTACAGCGAATACTGCAGCGAATACGCCGACGAACTGGTCGCTCAGGCCCGAGCCCTCCAGGTGGTGGACCCCGCCGGTGCTCGACGTCTGTGGGCACAGGTGGACCGCACCGTAACCAACGAGGCACCCTGTGTCTCGATCATGACGCTCAGGAATAGCGCCCTGGTCTCGACGCGGCTGCGAAACTTTCAAGCGAATCCGGTCCTCGGACCGCTATTCGACCAAGTCTGGATCCAGTAGCCGACCTCCCCGGCATCGGTATGGATATCTCGTAGGTCCGACGACGGGAGATGCGAACATTTCGGGGACGCGGCGCGCGCGCTAGTGAGAGTCAGACGGCTCGCGGGTCGCGATGTTGAGCAGTGCGATCGTGACGTTGTCGGGGGCACCGGCGGCGATCGTGGCCTTCCACAGTTCGAAGGCCGCCCGCCCCCCATCGTGATCGCGCAGCACTGCCGTGATAGCCGGGTCGCTGATGGCGTCAGTGAGGCCGTCGCTGCAGATCAGGTAACGAGCAGTGTCGCCCAGGGGCTGGGTGACGAGGTGCGGCCTGATGGGGGCGACTTCCCAGCTGCCGCCTAGCGTTTGGGTGAGGATCGGGCTGCGGATTTGCCCGCGCGCAGGCGCTTCGTTGTCATCGACACTCAGCTGGACCAGGCCGGACTCATCGAATCGGTAAACCCGGCTGTCACCGACATTGAAGACAATCACCGACTGGTCGGTCACGGCCACCCCAGCGATCGTGGTGCCCATCGTGAGGCGTTCCGGATCCCGGTCGGCGTCGGTGTACACCGCCTCGTTGCACGCGAGCAATGCGTCTCGCACCGCAGCCTCGGTGGTCAGGTTGGCTGCAGCGTGCGCCAGCCACCGCACGGCCAGCGCGCTTGCCTCCTCGCCGGCGGGATGACCGCCGAGGCCGTCGGCGACAGCGACGACCACCGGGTCGTCGACCGGAAACCACAGGGTTTGCGGCGTCAACGTGGTGATTGCGCACAGCGTGAAGGGACCAGCGACCAAGCTGTCTTCGTTGTGCTCTCGAACCAGGCCGTCGTGGCTGAGCGCAGATACGGCCACGAATTTCATCTCTCCGTACCCCGCATCTCATTCCGCACCGGCCCTGGACCGGCGCAGCGGCTGTTCCGAAACGGTCAGCATCACGAAACCATACGAACGGGCAGACATTTCTGCGGGGCACGGGCCGCGGCGGCGAATTTCCCGGCTAGTCGGCTAGTCGTCGAGGATGTGGTAGACGATGTCGTCGGTCGATCGGGTGCCACGCACGTAGGCCTCAGCGAAGCCGCCTTCGCCTTCAACGCGATCGGTGCGGCGCCACTCGTAGGCGCAGACTCGGCGCCGAATCCGCCACTGACCGTCGCGGCGTTCGAAGCGGTCGACGTATCGCAGCCCGGCCCACATGTCGGTTGGATAGCCGTCCGGGTCGGTGTAGCGGTGAAAGGCGACCGCGTAGGTCTCGGACCGCGCGACATCGTGGCTGAGGTCGACGTCAATCAACATGTTGCCCAGGAAGTGGCATGTTCGCTCGAAGCGATTGAGCGACCGCTCCACGAACGCGATGAAGTCGTCGACCCCGCCGACGAACGATCCGTGATCGTCGGTGCCTTCCGGCCAATAGCACGAGCGCACGAGGTCGAAGTCATACCGGTCAACTCCACGTGAGTACGTAGTCAGTACCCGTTGAATGGCCCGCTCGGCGAACAGCAATTCGAGGTCTTCGTTCATGGCACCTCACGAGAATGGGTTACTGGTCAGGATGTCCAGTTATCCTGCCAGCAGACGGCAAGGCGGTCTGGTGATTCGAATCCGAGGCTGGGCTTAGATCGGGGTGACTGATGAGCAGCGGTCGTGACGTTGACGTTGTCGTGGTGGGATCAGGTGCAGCAGGGTTGTCCGCCGCCTTGTCAGCCTGGGAGCATGGCGCGCGCAGCGTGGTCGTCGCCGAGTCTGAAGGCGTGGTGGGCGGGTCATCCCGCCTCTCCGGTGGTCTGACCATGGGAGCTGGGACGCGCTACCAGCGGGCGCTCGGCATCGAGGACGACCCGGAGTCGCTGTTTCACGACTACATGCAGCTCAATCAGTGGAAGGTCGAGCCAGCCGTCGTGCGCCGGCTGGCCGAGCTCTCCGGTCCGTCGGTGGAATGGCTCGGGGATCTCGGCGTGCAGTTCTACGACCAGCTGGTGTTCGGCGGTGACGAGCGGTTGCCCCGCGTGCACTGTCCGATCGGTCGCGGGCAGGCGGTCGTTGACGTGCTGCTGCACCACTGCCGAGAGCGGGGCGTCGAGATCGCGCTGGGCCGCCGCATCAACCAGCTACTCGTCGAGCGTGACGCGGTCGTCGGCGTAGCAGTTGGCGAGGACACCATCACGGCGGGAGCCGTCGTCGTCGCCGCCGGCGGCTTTGGCAACAATCCGGAGAAGCTGGCGCGGTTCTTCCCCGCTGCGGCCGAGACGGAATGGGCCTGGTACATCGGGGCTGCCGGCTCCCGCGGCGACCACCTCGATCTGGCGAAGCAGGTCGGGGCACAACTGACCGGATTCAATCGCGGGCTGCGGCTGTTACATGCGAACTTCGCGAGGATCTACGAGGCCTATCTGCCCGGCTGGCTCACGTTGGTCAACCGGGAGGGCAGGCGGTTCTGCGATGAGACCGCCCCATACGGGATCATGGACGGGCTCATCCAGGACCAGGGCGATGTCGCCTTCGCGATCTTCGACCAGCCCGCGCTGGACGACGCCACCGCAGCCGGTGTCGCCCGCTACAAGCAACAGGTGCCAGGGTCGACGAAGAAGCAGAGTCCTCACTGGAACGCCGACATCGTCGATGCCATGGTCAATGAGGGCAAGGTGCACTGCGCGGCGACGATCGCGGAGTTGGCCGCGGCACTCGGGCTATCCGATCATCATTTGCTAGCGACCGTGGAGCGGGTGAACCAGTCGGCCGATATCGGCGAGGACGTCGACTACTTGAAGGATCCCAAGTTTCTGCAGCCGATTTCTCGCGCACCGTTCTACGGGGCCGAGATCCGGCCGGCGACGGTCTGCTTTACCTCATTCGGCATGCGGATAGATCGGGACGGGCAAGTGCTGGGCGACGCCGGCCCACCGATTCCGGGGCTGTTCGCCGCGGGTGAGAGCGTCGGCGGGGTCGTCGGACCGCGCTACGTGGGAAGTGGAAACTCCTACGCCAACTGTGTGACATTCGGCCGCATCGCGGGTGCGTCTGCCGCGCGCGCAGCCGGCGTCGCGACCGGATCTTCCCTCTCCAACCGGCAGGAGGATCAACGCTGATGGGTGTCGTGACGGCGGCGTTGGTCACCGGCCAGGGGGCGGTGGAATACCAGCAGTTCGATGAGGGACCTCCGGCAGCCGGGTGCGTGACAATCGATATCCGGCTCTGCGGGATTTGCGGGACGGACATCGCCTCGTACCGCAGCGGGCACCTACACAGTCCTGCGGTATGCGGCCACGAGTGGGTCGGGACCGTCGGGGACGTCGGTCCGGGGGTGTGGAACGTCGACCCGGGCGATCGCGTTGTCATAGCCGTTCCGCCGGCCTGCGGACGCTGCCCCGAGTGCCGAGCCGGGATTGCTGAGTACTGCCGATCGGTGTCCGCCATTGCCCGAGGCCGGGATGCTCTAGCGCCGCCACATGGCGGCTTTGCTCGAAGCATCACGGTCGCAGCGGACCGGGTCATGCACGCCCACCCAGATCTCAGTGATGAGGAAGCGGCGCAGGTGGAGCCGGCGACGGTAGCCTTCCATGGCGTTCGGCGTAGCCGGATCGATATCGGCGACACGGTAGTTGTGCAGGGGGCGGGACCGATTGGCTTGTTGGTGCTGCAATTCGCCCGCGTGTCAGGCGCTGGACAGACGATCGTCGTCGAGCCATCACCGGTTCGGCGCGTCTTGGCGGCCGACCTCGGCGCAGAAGTGACCGTCCCTCCGGACGAGGCTGCGGCGGCGATTCACGAGCGGACAGCTGGCCTCGGCGCGGATGTCGTCATGGAGTGCACCGGCGTCCCGCAGCTGCTGCAGACCGCGGTCGACATGTGCCGAGCCGGCGGAGTCGTGGGTCTGGTCAGCTTCCTCGCCCAGCCTGCCACGATCAATGCCGCCCGCTGGCTGGCGAAAGAGATCACGCTGGTGGCGTCCAACGCCTTCACCCACGATGACTTTCTCCGTAGCATGACTTTCCTCGCTGACGGTCGGGTCAATACCAAGCCGCTACATACCCGAACCATCGCGCTGCACAATCTGGACTCGGCGTTGCGCGATCTTGCCGCCGCCACCACGGAGGACATCAAGGTCCTGGTAAGTCCCGCCTCAGTGACCGCTCGCTAGTCCGCGCGCCAAACGGCCAGTCGCGATATCCCTGACAAACTGCGCACGTGGTGGCAGCCCCGCTGATCAGGCCCGGGAGGCTCGACGAGGCCGGCGTAATCGGCGCGCTGACCCAACGGGTATACAGCGCGGGAGGGTGGACCGATAAGGGCTACGACGTAGAGCTGCTGGATGCGGGGGCGAGAATCGAGCACGCCGCCCTGCTGGTTGCCGAACAAGGGCGTGCGGTCGTGGGTACCGTCACGATCGCCCTGCCGGGCACCCCGTTCGCCGAGATCTCGAGACCAGATGAGGCCGAGATTCGGATGCTGGCCGTCGACGAGGACGCGCGCGGCGCCGGGATCGCTAGCCGGCTCATGGACGCCTCCGAAGCGTACGCACGTGAGGTGGGCATGGCTGGCGTCGTCCTGTCGACGGAATCGAGCATGCACGCTGCGCATCGCCTGTACGAAGGTCGTGGATATACGCGCGAGACCAGCCGCGACTGGGAGGTGCGTGGATTTGGGCTCCTCGTCTACCGGCGACCGCTGTAGCGTGCGGTGTCGGGTACCGGTAGCCGGCTCTGCGGCTCAGCAGCCCATGTGCGGCCGGTGCGAGGCGTGCAGAGTAGCGTCATTTGCGTTGAGGTTGCCGTTACTGGTGCGGACGTGGAGCGTGGGGGTCAGGCGTGGTTTTCTACACGGTCATCTTTAGCTGTATGGCTGTGCTGTTGGTTGTTGCCGGCCTGATGGTCATGTCACGCAATCGCAAGCAACGCGCAGCGGAGATCCGGCACGAGGAGTCCGCTGCCCACGCGAATCGTCGGCAGCGCAACGCGAAGCGAGAGCAATCACGCAAGGCGAGGCGCAAGCGGGCCTGAGCCATCGGTTGCGCGTCAATAACTGTCCGAGCGCCGGATCCCGGCGAGGCGACGCCGGTTCGTCACGTACCCGGCGTCCACGAACCAGCGCACAGAGTCACTGAGCGCGGCGTGAGCCGGACGAGGCGCATAGCCCAGTTCCGAGCGAGCCCGCGAGTCGTCGAAGGCCATGAGCGTCGTGGACATGCGCGCAGCCTCGAGCGGGACATGTGGTGGGCGCCGTAGCAGCCGTCCTTCGACGGTGTCCGAAATCGTCGCTACGGCCAGTGCAACGGCGTGCGGTACTCGAAACCGAGGCGTGGGCAACCCGGTGATCGACGCGAGTTCGGCCAGAATCTGCTGCAGCGACAGGTTCTCGCCGCCGACGATGTAGCTTCGTCCAGCAGCGCCGCGATCGTGGGCGAGCAGGTGACCATGCGCGACGTCGTCCACGTGTACCACGTTGAGCACCGTGTCGACATAGCCAGGCATGCGTCCATTGAGGAAGTCGACGACGAGGCGGCCGCTCGGCGTCGGGGCGCGATCGCCGGGGCCGAAGGGCATCGTGGGCTGCACCAGCGACACGGGCAGTCCTTCGGCCGATGCCCGCAGCACTTCGTGTTCCGCGACGTACTTGGATCGCTTGTATGAGCCGAACAGGTGACGCAAGTCCGGGTAGTCGGTCTCGGTGGCCGGCCGTCCGCCAGATACGGCAGCTAACCCGATCGTCCCCACGGTGCTCGTGTAGACGACCCGCCGGACGCCGGCCGCGCGGGCCGCGGTCAGCACCTCGCGAGTGCCGTCGACGTTCACTTCGTAGAACAGCCGCGGATCACGGACCCAGAACCGATACAGCGCAGCAACATGGAATACCGATGTGCAGCCCGAGATTGCCCGACGCACGTCGGCCGCGCTACGGACGTCCCCCTCGACTCGCTCGACCTCGAACGTCTCGAGGCCACCGGTGTCCGCGCCGGGTTCAACGAGCGCGGTGACCTGCCAACCGTCGCTGAGCAGCGCGCGGGTGACGGCAGATCCGATGAATCCGGTCGATCCGGTAACCAATGCACGGCGCTCGGGCTGCATCACCACCGCATGCGCTACCGCGAGGGCGTGGCCGGACGGACGCCACTCATCCGGCGTCGGACGAAGCGCCCTTGGGATCAGTCGACCGCGCTTCGTAGTTGCGCCGACGGCCGAACACGAAATAGGCAATCGGCGCGGCCCCGAAGGAGTTCACGGCCACTACGCCGGCCGCCCATGCCCCCTTCGGACCGCGCACCTCGCTTGCGGGTCGTCGCTTCAAGTCGGCGAGTGCCGCTGCCTTCAAAGCACCGTCGACGGCCGCAGCAGCGATCAGCAGCCGGCGATTCCGCTCGCTGAGGTCACTCCACCGCCGACTGACTTTGCCAGCCATCGCCCCTCCGGTCACATCGGGCAGCTCGGCTGGGCTGCACCTGATGCGGACACTACCGCCGCGCGCCGCGGGAAGTAATGCGCGTGCGTTCTCACATAATCGCGATCGGGTTGACCGGAGACCCGGTCGCGCGGGATAGCCGCAAGGGCGCGATCACACAGAGAAAAGACCAACGGCCCGCTTGCTCGCATAACGACATGAGATCGTGAAATTGCAAGTAGTCGAGCAAATGCAGCCCGAGCGCGTTGACCGCGAGTACATGCACCGGGAAGTCGACACCGTCAACCAGGCTCGGCGCAGTGTCGTTGTTGCCGTCGCTGCCCAGCACTGCCACCCGTCGTTCGACCATGAACTCCAACGCAGTGGGGTGGAATCCGGCCCGGGCACCCGCTGCATCCCACGGGCCGAGTGCGGCCCGGCGATGGCGATGGCCGACGCGCACGAACAACAGGTCGCCCTCGCCAACAGCGACGTGCTGGGCCGCCTCGGCCCGCCTGAGGTCGTCGGCGGATACGTGTTCGCCTGGTTCGAGCCAGGACCGGCCGGACAGCCGGGGAACATCGAGAAGGACGCCGCGGCCGACGATCCCACTGCGGGCCACGTTGATTGACAGTTCGGACGCGCCTGATGCAGTGATGCTGTCCGCGGGCACATTGTTGTACAGCAACGCCCGATAAATAACGTGGCACAAGGCGTCGATGTGACTATCCGCGTTGCCATGGATATTCATGGCAACGCGGTCCATGGCAAAGGACAGTCCCGAGCGATCGGCCTCGTCCCCGGCCGGGCTGGTCATCTGATGCACGCACGGGTCGGGGTTGTCGAGCGTCACCTCAGTCTCGATCGCAGCACCGAGTGGCGCCGTGCGCCCGAGCCGAATCTCGCTCGCCGCTGTCAAAATGTGAGCCGGCCTGATGTGGTTCAGAGCCCCGCGCCGGTCGGCTGGGCCCCACGCAACCGTGCGCTGCAAACGCTGATAGAGAGCGTCGAAATCCTCGGCGCTCATCACTGGTGGCATTACTCCGTCTCGTGTCGTCATATGTGGTGGATACCTCCCGTACCGTTAAGCAGCCGACCGGTGGCAGCCGTCGGTCGAATGCCTTCTGCGCTCGCGGCCAGTATTTCAGCGCAACAACCAACCGGCCCGACATCTTGGAGGAGATCGGAGATTTCGCGAGAGATCGCTGTTCTCGGGCTTGGATCACAATGACCTGGTGATTCATCTACGAGTGGTCAGCCCGGCCAACCTCACCCAGACGCTGGTGCCGGCATTGCAAGCCGAGCCAACAGTCATGAATCTGACAGTGCTCGCCGGAGCGGTGAGTAATCCAGATGGTGACGCCCTGTTTTTCGATGTGCCACAGGGCGCGGCTAATCAAGTGATCGGGCGCCTGCGCGATAGTGGGGTCGATCAGCGAGGGTCGATCATTCTGGAAAATGTCGACACGTCGATCTCCGCGCTCGCCGATCGCGTGTCTGCTCGCCGCGGCCGGTTCCAACAGTTCACGCCGGTCTGGGCGGAGATTGAATCGAGGATCGGGCGGGAGGGAACATTCCCGCCCAGTTGGTTTACGCTGCTCGTGATTGCCGGGCTCATCGGAGCGGTCGGAATTCTCACCAACTCAGAGATTCTGATTGTCGGCGCGATGGTGGTTGGCCCGGAATATGGGGCCATCCTCAGCCTCGCGTTCGCGGTGACGCGTCGGGACTTCCCGGGCGCGGTGCGCAGCGCGAGAGCGCTGGGCACTGGGTTCGCTCTGGCTGTCGTCGGCGCCCTGCTGCTCGGACTCATCGTGCGGTGGACCGGTCTAGAGCCCGCGGCCTACTCGGCGGGCGTCCGGCCGGTTTCCAACCTGATCAATACGCCGAACTGGTTCTCGTTCATCGTCGCCGCACTTGCCGGCGTGGTCGGCATTGTTTCGCTTACTGAATCCCGGTCGAGCACGCTCATCGGGGTGTTCATTTCGGTCACCACGATCCCGGCCGCCTCGGACATCGGCGTATCCGCGGCCTTCGGCAGTGGGCGGGAAGCGTGGGGGTCCGCCCTGCAGCTTCTCCTCAACGTCGTCGTTCTCACTGCCGTTGCGATAGTGGGTCTCCCGACTCAGCGCGCGATATGGCGGAGGTTGGAGCGGCGAAGCGCGGAGGCGCAGTCCGGGCGGCACCCGGCTCAGGGTTCTTCTTGATCTTCGCCGGTATCCGCATCGTCGATGTCGAGCGCCGGTGGGACCTCCGGACCGGCTTCAGTCTCCTCCCTCGCCTCGGTTAGTCCTAGTAGTCCGGCAACCGGCGCGGCCGTGAGACCGTAGACGGTGACGGTCCCGACGATTACCAAGAATGTCGCCGGCAGCAGCTTGTCAGCACCGGATATCCCCGCGGTCGCCAAGGGAGGACCGAACGTGGCCGCGGTCGAGGCGGCGACGATGCCGCGAGGATCCATCCAGCCGATGAAGGCGCGCTCGCGTATCGATAATGCCGTGCGCAACGTTGCGGCGGCGGCCACCAGCGGACGGACCAGGAGCACCAGTCCGGCGATGAGCGCCAGCGTTGGTGCCAGAACGGTGCGGACCGAGGTCGTGGTGACGGTGGCAGAAATGGAGATGAACAGGAGTCCGATCACCATCTGGACGACCGTCTTGAAGAAGCGTCGATCCTCGGGTAGGTCGATAACAGGCAGGTTGGCCAGCGCGACCCCCATCACGATGGCAGCAATCAGTCCGGTGTCGTCGCGCCTGGCATCGCAGAGGGCGGCGGTACCGATGACCGTCGCCACAATGGCCTGGGTTGCCAGCACGCCGCTCAAATTGAGCTTGCTCAAGAGCAGCCACAACACCGCCGTTCCGATCACTCCGCCGAGGAGGCCGATCCCGATACTGCGCAGAAACGAGAGCAGCTCCGCGCCATGACCCAGGTGCACGTGCTGGACGAGGCCTTGGAACAGCACTGCGCCGATGATGGCGCCGAACGGGTCGATCGTGACGCCCTCCCACCCGAGGATTCGGGAGACGCGCCGTCTCGCTCGGGCCGCCTCGAGTAACGGCGTTACCACGGTCGGGCCGGAGACGATGACAATGGCACCCAACATGATCGCGGCCGAGCGGGATATGCCCAGAAACAGCCAGGCCAGGAAGGCCGCCCCGGCGAACGTGATGGGAATGCCGAGAAGCAGGAGGCGACGCACTACCCGCTGGCTGTGACCCTCGAGCTCGCGAAAATCCAGGTCCAATCCGCCATCGAACAAGATGACCGCTACGCCCAGCCCAACGAGCGGTGAAAAGGCCGGCCCCAGCGTCTTTTCGGGATTGACCTCGGTGATGTAATGGCCCGCGATGAACCCCGCGGGAAGCAGCAAAACGATGGCGGGTAGCCGAAACTTCGCGGCGATGATCTGACAGCCCACGGCCAGGATCACGGTGATCCCGAAGCCCAGGACGATGTCGCTCGCGCTCACCGGGCGGGGCCAATCCTGCCGTCGTCACGACGACCAAACCCGCGCAGGTCGCTCCGGTCCGTCCTCGGCATGGCTCATGGTCTCAGATGATGTTGCCCGAGGGTCGCACGGCGCTTTCCACCGATGCACACACCTCCGGGACGATGTCGGCGTCGACGCGGCCGCATGGCGATCTGTTGCACCAGCGCAGCGATTAGCAATCAAATGACAGAGTGGCGGGCTTGCGAGCGGCCGCGTAGAGGGCAACGATCACCCCTGAAGGTCCAACTGTCGAGGAGGATGCCACGTGAGCGTCTATCGCGTCACCGAACTTGTCGGCACGAGCACCCAATCCTGGGAGGACGCTGCCACCACTGCGGTCAAGACGGCGCAGCAGACGTTGCGTGACCTGAGGGTGGCCGAGGTCATCGAACAAGACCTCACCGTGGACGGAGACGGCGCTGTCACCTTCCGGACCAAGGTGCGCTTGTCGTTCAAGTACGAGGGCAATTAGTAGACACACTAGGGGTAGTGCTGGCCCGGCGGCGCAGCGTCGGGCCTCACTCCTCGAGCTGCGCCGCGAATCGGCCGGCCACGGTCAGGTACTCCTCGATCATGTCGGCGACGACCTGCCGAGCTGGCCGCACCCGGTCGAGCAATCCGACGCCCTGCCCGACGAAGTAGGTCGCGAGCTGCTGCGCGCCGCTGCCCTCCCGGGACGCGCCCCGGTTGATCCGTTGTTGTGCGGCAGCGACGAGCATGGTCTGCAACGGCATCGGTAGTGGTTCGGGAGCCGTCGGTTCGTCCCACTCCTCGGTCCACGCGCTGCGCAACATCCGGGCCGGCTTGCCGGTAAGCGATCGCGAGCGCACCGTGTCGCTAGCGGACGCGGCGAGCATCTTCTTTTGCACGGCCGGATCGGTCTCTGCCTCGGGGGTGGTCAACCACACCGATCCGCACCAAACCCCGTCGGCTCCGAGTGCGATGGCCGCCGCCATTTGACGACCGGTCACAATTCCGCCCGCCGCGAGTACCGGCGTCGGCGCTACCTCACGGACGACCTCGGGCACCAGAACCATGGTCGAGACCGTTCCGGTATGACCGCCGGCTTCCGTGCCCTGCGCGACGATCAGATCGACGCCAGCCGCCTTCTGGCGCCGTGCGTGCTCGGCCGAACCGACCAGCGCCGCTACGACGGCGTTATGAGAATGCGCCCGCTCGATCAATTCGGCCGTCGGCGGCCCCAGGGCGCTCGCCACGAGCCGGATCGGGTGCGCGAATGCGACCTCGAGCAGGCTGGCCGCGGACTCAAGGGACACTCTGATCAATACGCTCTCTGCGGGAATGTGCTCCGGCAGCTCGGGAACCTGGTAGCGCTGGAGAACCTGCGCGACGAAGGTCCGATGCTCAACCGGAAACGACGCAGCGGCCATAGGGCCGCCATCATCGGAGAGCGGCCGGGCGAACGTCATGGGGAGGAGCAGGTCGACTCCGTATGGCTTGCCTTTTGTCTCGTTGTCGATCCACGTGAGGTCAATCTCCAGCGCAGCTGGGCTAAGCGTCGTCATGCCCAGTACGCCGATGCCGCCAGCGTTGGTCACGGCGGCAACGACGTCACGGCAATGGCTGAAGGCGAAGATGGGCACGTCCATGCCCAGGCGATCACAGATGTCGGTCAACATATCTCTCCTCAACTGAGGTCGAGGCTACTGCGTTCGGCGCGCCCGCCTGCCGCGGATCCAGACGCCTGACCCTCTACTCTGCGGAGTAGCGGCGGCCGGCGGCAGCGCGCGTAGGCCGGCCGACGATCGAATCAGGACCAGGGCGGCCATCGAACGTGTCCGTGACGGCGAAAGGATCACTTGTGAGCAAGGCGTTTGTGGAACTAACCGGAGACATCGCAGAGGTGATCATCAGCGCGCCGCCACTCAACTTGTTCGATCTTGCGACCGTCGCCGATGTCGAGGTCGCGCTCGCGGAAACCGGCGCGCTCGCGCGCGACGGACGGGCGCGAGGGATGATCCTCAGGGCGGAGGGCGACGTCTTCTGTGCCGGCGTGGATGTCCATGAATTCCAGGGCCTGAGTTCGTCGGAGGGCGCTGCGTTCATGGCCCGGTTGCTCACCCTTACCCAGGGGATCGAGGCACTGCCCGTGCCAACGATGGCTGTGGTTCACGCGCTCAACCTCACCATCGGCTTCGAGCTCACCCTGGGCTGCGACCTGTTGTGGGCAGCTGAGGAAGCGTCCTTCGGCTTGGTCGAAGCGACCGTCGGACTGACGCCTGGTGCTGGCGGTACGCAGCGGCTCGCCGCTCGGGCGGGTGTCGCCCGAGCGGCTGAGTTCGTGATGACCGGCGATCTCTACTCGGCCCGAGAGCTACAGGAGTGGGGTGTGGTCAATCGCCTCCGACCGGCTGCAGATCTGCTGCCCGAGGCTCGGGCGTTCACCAGCCGGCTGGCGGCTGGGCCCACAGTCGCGTTTGCGGTAGCGAAGCGGCTCCTGCAGGCCACCCGGGATCACGGCGTAGCGGCGGCCGATGCGCTAACCCCGCGAGAGACCGGGCCCACCTTCGCCACCCGCGATGCCGCGGCCGGATTCGCCTCGCTGCTGGAGAAGGGACCCGGGCAGGCGATATTCGAAGGACGCTAGTCGTCCTGCGCGGGAGGCTAGTCTCGATTGTCGATCGCCGAGGATGTCGCGGACCGTACATCGGTAGCGATGCGCGCGGCGATCCCGGGATCGGACTCATATGGCAGGTACAGCGTCATGCGCGTCATGACGTCGCCGAACCGACGCAACAACGTCCCGGCCACTCGATCCGGCTCGTCGACGACGGCAAATGCGTTGAGCACATCGTCGTCGATCAGGTCGCCCATCTCCTTCCACCGGCCTTGCACGGACAGCTGATGCAAGGCGTCGCTGAGCTCCCCCCAACCGTGCAGGTCGAGTACCGGCCGATACGCAGGAGTCGAACCATAGAAGGCGATCTGCTCGCGGACGCCACGGATCGCGGCGTCCATGCCTTCGGGGGTTGTTGCGGTCGCGACAAGCGGTTGGCCGGATACCTCATACCCGCCGAGGTCGGCTCCGGTCCGGGAGCGCCCTAACGCCAGCGCGGGCAGTGTCACCTCGCGCACATACCGCTCGGTAGTGAACCCGTGGCAAACGAATCCGTCGGCCACCTCCCCGGCGACCGCGGTCATGACCTCCCCGACCCCGGCCAGCAACATCGCTGGTGGTCCGTACGGATTGGGACCAGGGTTGAAGAACGGGGTCATCAGCGTGTGCGTATAGAAGTCTCCGCGGAAATCGAGCTTGCTGCCGGTGTTCCAGCAATCCCAGATTGCCCGCATCGCCAGGATGAACTCGCGCATCCTGGGGGCTGGGTGCGACCAGGGCATGCTGAACCGCCGGGTGATGTGCGGCTTGATCTGTGAGCCCAGCCCGAGCAGGAGCCGTCCCTTCGACAGCAGCTGCACGTCGTTGGCTTGCACTGCGGTCGACATGGGATTGCGAGCAAACGCGATGACGAGACTGGTGCCGAGTCCGATGCGATCGGTCTCGACCGCGGCCAGAGCGACCGCAAGGAATGGGTCGTGTTTGGTCTCGCTCGTCCAGATACCGTTGTAACCCGCGGCTTCTGCATTGGCCGCGTCGGCTCGCGTATCCACCCCGGTCGCAGTGAACAACGCATCGATCTTCAACCTCGATCTCCTCTCAGATAGCTGGGCAAACTCGCCGCCGCCGTTCACCGCGATGCGTTGTCCGTTCACGTAGGACGCATCTGCGGACACCAAGAACGCCACGACATCGGCAACGTCCTCCGGACGGCATACTCGTCCGTAAGGGGAGCGCTCGTCGAGTTCCGTCGATCGGTTCAGCCCAGGCCGCACCGCCCGCACGATGCGGTCTCCCATCTCGGTAGCGACAAGACCGGGCGCGACGACATTGGTGTGGATTCCGTTCGGCATCTCTTCCACCGCCAAGGTTGCCGCCATCGCCTCGAGTGCCAGCTTGGCCATCATGTACGGTCCGGCACCGGGAAGGGCGCGCTCGGCCAGCACACTGGAGATCATCACGATGTCGCCGCGGGGTTGCGTGCGCAGCTGGGGTAGCAGTCGGCGAACCAGCTCGTGGGGACCGAGCACGTGGGTCCGCATGAGCCGTTCCAGTTCGGCCGGGTCAGTGTCCGCCAGCGAATGACCGCGACTGGCAATACCGGCATTGCTGACCACGATGTCCACGACCCCGAATTCAGCGAGAACAGAATCGACCAAGGTCTCGACCGCTACCGGATCATCAATCGACGCCTGGAATGCGGAGGCCCGGCCTCCGGTGGCGGTGATTTCCTCGACGGTCGTGATCGCGGCCGCGGCGTCACGCCGGTAGTTCACGGCTACCGCGGCACCGGCGTCAGCAAGGCGCATCGAGATCGCCTTGCCAATGCCGCGTCCGCCGCCGGTGACGAGCGCGGTGCGACCGGCCAACTCCGTCATCATGCATCTCCTCGGACACGCGATAGGTCAACGGTGAACTAACGGCTAGCGATACGTGATGAGTGCGCGATCGTGCTCGAGGTGGGCATGATCGTTGAACGTCAGCAGACGCGTTCCGGTGGGTCCGCTGATCACCCTCGTCAGGCTTGCGTTCACCATGACACGTGCTAACGCAGGCCATTTGTCCGCTCGGAGGCCGAGCAGATGTGCGCAGACTGCGGCGATGACTCCGCCCGATGTCACCGCCAACGTAGTACCTGATCTTCCGGTCAACTCGTCGACCGCGGCGAGGACGCGATCGATAAAGCCATCGTGGCTCTCCGGGTATCCGCTGTCGGCACCCATCCATCTCGCAATTGCTTCGTCGAGTGCCGACTGCATCGTGCGGGCCCGCTCCGGCGTCGTCGCTGTCGCGAAGCTGATATCGGCCGTGTGTCCGGCCATAACACCGACGTGGTCGTATTCGTCGAGACGATCATCGATCTGCAGGTTGGATTCGCCGAGACCAATTTCCCTCATCACGATCACTGCCGTGTCCCGCTGGCGCATCATGGCGCCACTCACAGTGCGATCAATGATCAGATCAGCGGCGGCCAGCCGGCCGCCGGTCAGCTGGGCCTGCGTGTGCCCGATCGCTGAGAGCCGGTCATAGTTCGTGGTGCCAAGCGATGCCTGACCGTGCCGCAGCAGGAGAAGCACACTCATATCGATGCAACGGTACGCGACCCGCGCCCAACGGCACCGACGATATGCGCCACATGGCGCCGAGCAAGTCACCCAACCAGTGCGTGTCCTAAGGTGGCTTGCTAGGCAAACCGAACACCGGAACCACCTGGAGAGCTGACGCGACGAGAAATGCGATGAAGGCAAGTTCCGACTCCGAGCCCGCCCGACCGGGACCCTTGGCGGGCATCCGGGTCCTCGAGTTCGCCGGCATTGGCCCGGGCCCGTTCTGCGCCATGATGCTCGCGGATCTCGGGGCGGAAGTGTTGCGCATCGATCGACCTGAAACCTCGGCGCCCAATCCCCAGCAAGCGTTGCTCAATCGGGGCCGGCGATCCGTGATGCTGAACCTCAAGCACGGCCTCGCGGTTGACACGGTGCTACGGCTGATCGACTCGGCCGATGTGCTTCTCGAAGGCATGCGACCAGGGGTCATGGAACGTCTCGGAATAGGTCCGGACGTTTGCCTCGGCCGGAACTCGCGCCTCATCTACGCGCGCATGACCGGATGGGGCCAATACGGTCCGTTAGCCCCAACCGCCGGTCATGACATTGGCTACATTGCCCGCACCGGAGCGTTGCATGCGCTTGGCCGAGCCGGCGGCCCGCCGCAGTTCCCGGCGAATTTGCTCGGCGATTTCGGCGGCGGCGGCATGCTCGTCGCCTTCGGCATCTGCGCGGCGCTGCTCGAACGGACAACGTCGGGTGCCGGTCAAGTCATTGATGCGGCGATTGTGGACGGTGTTGCGTCCTTGCTGACAATGCCGTGGATGATGACGGCCCAGGGTCAGTGGCGGGACGAGCGCGGTGTGAACCTCCTGGACGGTGGGGCACCCTGGTACGACGTCTACGAGGCGGCGGACGGCGGGTGGTTGGCCGTGGGGGCCCTCGAAGCGCCGTTCTACGCCGCCCTGCTGGCCGGTCTGGAGCTCGCCGACGCTCCGGATCGCGAGGACCCGGCGAACTGGCCGAAACTGCGGACGATGTTCGCAGCGCGATTCAAGCAGCGCACGAGGGATCAGTGGGCACAGGTCTTCGCGGGCAGCGACGCGTGTGTCGAGCCGGTGCTCTCACTACACGAGGCGACCCAGGATGAGCATCTCGCCGCGCGGCGAACCTATCTCGAGCAAGCGGGCTTGTGGCAACCTGCGCCGGCGCCGCGGTTTTCCCGAACTCCGGGTGGGTTGTCCGATCCGCCTCCAGCGCCGGGACAGCACACCTTAGAAGCGCTCGCCGCCTGGGGAATCGACAACGTCCAGGACCTGATCGCCAACAAGACCGCCATCCAAACGTGACAGCGCGGCCAAATCCCGGCGGAAGCGGCATGCGGCGACCGTCTACGACGTGCGTCATCGGATCGTGACAAGCGTCACGTCATATCGGCGGAGATCTCGGGTTCATGTTTGTTACGCTTGCAATTGCAAGCAGCCAGCAAACACATTAGGAGATCGCACATGTCCCCTCGTCAAGCGCTCGTCGAGGGCGCGAAGAAGGCCACGGACGCGTCACGCGAGCAGGTCTACTGGTACGTCGGCGCCAACGACTACTGGTACGAGCAGCTGCGCCGTCAGCCTGCTGCCCTTCAGGAACTGTCCAGCAAGGTCGGCAAGCTGTCCGACGTGCGGTTGGACTCGCTGCGCACCACCGTGTCCGATACATCGAAGAACGTAGTCAATGTCCTGCAGGAGCAGCTCAAAGTCGCCCGCGACCGTCGCGGGGAACTTGCAGCACGGGGCGAGGCCATTGCGCACGACTGGTACAGCTCCGTCGCCGCGCAGGATGCCTCCGCTTTCGCGGCCGCTGTTCGTGAGTCCAAGAACCCGGTCGATCTAGCGAACGCGGTGCGTACCTGGTACTGGAACTTCGACGTGGTTACTCCTGGGACGCCAGAGCCCGCTGCCGAGACGAAGTCGGACGCGCCGAAGGTCGACGAACCGAAGGCCAGTCCTCGCAAGGCGGCTCCAGCGAAGTAGCTGCCTCTGTGACGAAGGCCTTCCGGCGAAAATCGCCGGAAGGCCTTCGTCGTTGTTGCCGTCCGCATGCCCACCTGCTCAAAACTCGATGCGCCCCTCACGCGTACGCAACATGGCCAGCAGCTTCTGGAGATCGCTCTGGGACACCGAGCGTTGCCACTCGTGGATCAGGCCACGCATGATGATCTTGTCGGGGAACGTCTCGACCGAACTGAGCACGGCCTGATCCGGCAGCACCGGCACCGGCACGCTGTGGTCGGGCAAACGTATCGGTACGCGGCGTGACCTGATCCGGAGCGCAATGCACTCAAGACGAATTGACCGCCCCTCGGCGACCGGCCGTACCTCCAGGCGAAGCCAGCTCGGCGCTTTCGGCAGACGGACCAGCGGAGTGCCTTCGACAAATTCAAGGCCGTGTGTCGGCGCGGCATCGACCAACCAGCCCGACACGATGGACGGTGCTGCCCATAGTTCCCACGACACCGGCGCAGCAATCAGCGTCGGAGGCATGCCTGGACGGACATGAACGTTCCGCGCACGAAACTCCAGGCGATCGATGCGCGAGGAGTCCCAGTGGATATCACGGGCGACGAGGTGGATGGTGCCGAACTGTCCGAGAGAGCGCGCAAGATCGCTTCCGGTGATCGAAACGTCATCGAGCGTTAGCGTCACGTCCCGACCCCATAGGCGAAACGTGCGACTACGTCCGACGACGCGGTCACGGACTGTATTGAGGACTGCCGCCAGCGAATCGGTTGGGAGTATCCGGCCGGCTGGGGTTGCTATCGATGACGCTGCCGATGACGCCGTGGAGATCAGTCGCAGCCAGTTGCGCGTCCAGTCCTCCGGCGTCCCCGGACCGGGGAAAGACGGCGCCATGGGCCCATCCTCTCGGTCGGCCCCTTGACGCGCAACGCGCAGAGCCCTCCCCAGCCGGTAAGGTCCCGCGCCGTGCAGCCTGATGACCCCGCTACAGCCGATCTAGTCAGCATGCTCAGCCTCACCCGCGAGGATGCCGACCTGTTCCGCGGAATCTGCCACGCCGGTGCGCCACTGCGTGCGTTCGGCGGTCAGGTCGCCGCGCAGGCTCTCACGGCTGCTGGGCACACCCTTGACGCTGCGCGGTCACCGAATTCGCTGCACGGCTACTTCCTGCGTGCCGGAGATCCCCGGGATCCGATTGCCTATCGCGTGGAACGGCTACACGACGGTGGCACGTACGCCAACCGCCGCGTAACCGCGACCCAGCACGGCGAGGCCATCTTTACGATGTCCGCTTCGTTCAAGCGACCGGAGGAGGGATATGACCGGCACGTCCGGATGCCCTCCGCCCTACCGCCCGAGCGGCTGACCGATCCACTCGACGATCCCGGGCCGCACCCGGACTATGCCGACTTCCCGGGGTGGGGGGTGATATCGATGCGATTCGCGCCCCCGGCCAAGGGTCCCAGCACGCCCGGCCAGACCGAGCAGTTGGTGTGGATCCGGGCCACCCAGCCACTTCCGGACGAGCGGCTGCTTCACATCTGCGCACTGGCCTATGCCTCAGACCTCAGCTTGGCCTCGACTGCGGCGCTCGATCTGCAAGAGCCGCTGCCTATCCGGACCGCAACGCCGCGGGTGCGAATTGTGTCCCTCGACCATGCCATGTGGTTCCACCGTGCGTTCCGCGCCGACGACTGGCTGCTGTTGGCTACGCGCAGCCGCACGGCGGGCGACGGCCGTGGCCTCGCGACAGGTGAATTCTTCACACGAGACGGTCGGCTCGTCGCTTCCGTGACGCAGGAAGCCCTGCTACGCCCGATTGCCCCGCCGCGGAAACCCTGATCGCGGGTGCGACTTACTCCTTGCGTTTCGCGAGCTCGTCGGTAAGTTGCGGTGCGACCGTGAACAGATCGCCGACGACGCCGTAATCGGCGAGTTCGAAGATTGGGGCCTCGGGGTCCTTGTTGATAGCGATGATCGTCTTGGAGGTTTGCATGCCGGCCCGGTGCTGGATAGCACCGGAGATACCCACGGCGATATAGAGCTGCGGCGAGACGGTGACTCCGGTCTGGCCCACCTGCATCTGATGCGGGACCCAGCCGGCGTCGACGACGGCCCGTGAAGCGCCGACCGCCGCACCGAGCGTGTCCGCAAGCTGCTCGATGATCCGGAAGTTCTCTGCGGTACCGATACCCCGGCCACCCGAAACGACGATGGACGCGTCCGAGAGAGCCGGGCGAGCGCCTTTGTCCTCGCTGACGTGCTCGACCACGGTGGCTGCCTTGGCCGCGTCCGAGAGGGGGACGTCCACCTCCACCACCTCGGCGGTACCCGGAGTCGCGGCCGGTTCGGGCGTGATCGAGTTGGGTCGCACCGCGATCACCGCTACCCCAGTGCGAACCTTCGAGGTCACGGTGATCGAGCCACCGAAGATGCTTTGCTCGACGCTGCCGTCGGCGTTGACGGCGACCGCGTCGGTGAGCACGCCGCTGCCGAGTTTGATTGCCAGGCGTGCGGCGATCTCCTTGTTCTCGGGGGTGGAGGACACCAGCACAGCGGCGGGCGTGGCCTGCGCGGCTACCGCGGCCAGTGCCTCGGCCTTCGGTGCGACCAGATACTGATCGAATTCCGCACCGGCAACCGCGTAGATGGTCGCGGCGCCGTACTCGGCGAGCACGGCAGACAGCGCCGCGGCCTGCCCGGGACGACCGAGTACTACTGCCGCTGGCTCGCCCAGTGACCGGGCGGCGGTCAGCAGTTCGAGGGTGGCCTTCTTGACCACGTCGCCGGCCGCGTCGACCAGCACCAATACCTTTGCCATGATCTAGCCTCCCTTCGAGCTCAGACGAGCTTCCGCGACGCGAGAAACTCCGCGATCTTGACCCCGCCGTCGCCTTCGTCGACGACGACTTGCCCGGCCTGGCGGGGTGGCGCGACCGCGAACTCCACCACCTGAGTGGAGGCGGCGGCCAAGCCGAACTCGTCGGCATCGAGGTTTAGATCAGCGACGGTCAATGTCTTAACCGGTTTTGACTTCGCGGCCATGATCCCCTTGAACGATGGATACCGCGGCTCGTTGATCTTCTCCACGACGCTGATTACGGCCGGTAGACGGCCGCGGACGACGTCGTATCCGTCGCTGGACAGCCGCTCGATCGACACGCTGTCCCCGTCCACAGTCACCTTCCGGGCCTGGGAGAGCTGCGGCACCTCCAGCACCTCCGCCAACATGGCCGGCACGACTGACATCCGCGAATCCGTTGCCTCTGAGCCCGCCACGACGACGTCCCACTCGAGTGTGCCCAGCGCGGCCGCGAGCACTTTCGTCGTCTGAATCGCATCCGAACCATGCAAGACCGGATCTGACACAAGCACCGCTTTGTCGACGCCCATGGACAACGCCTTACGAATCGACTCAGTCGCCCGCTCCGGCCCGACGGTCAGGAGGGTGACGTCGCCGTCATGCGCCTCCCGAAGCAGCAGCCCTTCCTCTATGGCGAACTCATCGATGTAGTTGATCACCGGATCGACCGCACCGCGATCGACGGTGTTGTCCGCGGGATCGAGGGTACGGGCGCCTTCCGTGTCCGGAACTTGCTTCATGAGCACCACGATGTTCATCAGAGCGCCGGCCCTTCCTACGAGCGACGGGAATCTGCCGGTGAAGGCAGCTAGCAACTTACCCTAGGGGGCATCAAGTTAGCGCCCCGCCATCGAACGCCCTATCCGACGCCGAGGCGTTGTCGAAGGGCATCGAGCTCGACGTGCAGCGATGTGGGCAATCGCGGGCCGATCGTATCGAGCCAGCCCTTGATGGCCGGAACCTCGATGAGCCATTCAATCGGGTCGACCGCGAGTGCCGCCGCGAGATCCGCGGTGGACAGGTCGAGTCCAAAGGTGTCGACGGCGTCCGGCGTCGGCGTATGGCCGACGGGTGTGTCGGTCGCCGTGGTTTGGTTCGACAGCCGTTGCAGCGCCCACTTGAGCACGCGGATGTTTTCCCCGAATCCGGGCCAGAGGAAGTGGCCGTCAGCGTCGCGGCGGAACCAATTGACGTAGAAGATCGCGGGTAGCTTGGTCGCGTCCTGGCTCTTGCCGACCTCGATCCAATGAGCGAAGTAATCACCGGCGTTGTAGCCGATGAACGGGAGCATGGCCATCGGGTCGCGGCGCACCTGGCCCACGTGGCCGCTGGCGGCGGCGGTCGTCTCCGAGGACAGGGTGGCCGCGAGGAACACGCCGTGCTGCCAGTCTCGCGCCTGGACGACGAGTGGGACGGTGTCGCGTCGGCGGCCGCCGAAGAAGATCGCGTCAAGCGGTACGCCGGCGGGGTCGTCCCATTCGGTGGCCAGGATGGGGCACTGCTCGATCGGCGTGCAGAACCGCGCATTGGCGTGTGCCGCGCTGGTGCCCGACTCGGGGGTCCACGACTGGCCTCGCCAATCGGTCAGGTGCGCAGGTGGCTCCTCGGTCATGCCTTCCCACCACACGTCCCCGTCATCGGTCAGCGCTACGTTGGTGAAGATCGAATGCCCGGCTGCGATCGTGCGCATCGCATTCGGGTTCGTACGCCAGCCGGTCCCGGGTGCGACACCGAACAGGCCCTTCTCCGGATTGAGGGCATGCAGCCGGCCGTTCGGGCCGACGCGGATCCAGGCGATGTCGTCGCCCAGGGTCTCCACTCGCCAGCCCGGCAGGGTGGGCTCCAGCATCGCCAGGTTGGTCTTACCGCACGCTGACGGGAATGCGGCGGCGATGAAGTAGCTGCGCTCCTCGGGCGACGTGAGCTTCGCAATGAGCATGTGCTCGGCCATCCATCCCTGATCGCGGGCGATAACCGAGGCGATTCGCAGCGCGTAGCACTTCTTGCCCAGCAACGCGTTGCCGCCGTACCCGGAACCGAAGGACCAGACCAGCCGCTCCTCCGGGAAGTGCGAGATGTATTTGGTGGCGTTGCACGGCCACGGCCGGTCCGCCTCGCCAGGTGCGAGCGGCGCACCGACACTGTGCAGCCCGGGC
The DNA here is from genome assembly GCA_963809815.1 of uncultured Actinomycetota bacterium. Lineage (GTDB taxonomy): Bacteria > Actinomycetota > Actinomycetes > Mycobacteriales > Jatrophihabitantaceae > CAVVJA01. The sequence goes on along the minus strand of CAWELM010000003.1, from coordinate 3,505 downwards.
ACGAACTCGCCGTCATCTCCCAGTAGCGCCACTGCCGGCGAGCCACATCGGGTCATGATGTGCATCGATGCCACGACGTACGGCGAATCGGTCAGCTCAACGCCGAGCATCGGTTCCGATGCGGTCAACGGACCCATGCAGTACGGAATGACATACATCGTGCGGCCGCGCATGCAGTTGCGGAACAAGCCGGTGAGAACGCCTTTCATCTCGTCCGGATCTACCCAGTTGTTCGTCATCCCGGCGTCGCTTGGATCCTGGCTACAGATGAAGGTGCGGTCCTCAACCCGCGCGACATCCGACGGGTCCGAACGACACCAGAACGAATCCGGGTTCAATTCCGGGTTGAGTCGGACGAACGTCCCGGACTCGACAAGCTCGTCGGTGATACGCCGCCACTCGGCGGCCGACCCGTCCACCCACACGACGCGCTCCGGCTGGGTCAATTCAGCGCAATCCCGCACCCAGGCCAACAGCCTGGCGTGTGTCGTCGGGGGTGCGTTCAACCCAGGAATCATTGCCATCACACCAGACTCTTCGCGCCCCCCAGTCGCTCTTTGACCGCGCCCGCGGCCCGACCAGGAAGAGGGAATCAGAGTCTGTATTTAATCAGTGAACGCCCGGATCCGATGCGGTGCGCGTCACACATTCTCCCTCCCGGGAAGCGTTTTCTGTGACAACGCCCAGCGCGGAGCGGGTCCCTGCGAAAACGCGGAACCTTCTCGTGGGGTGCAGTTCACCGTGGCGCCATGCGGAGCGCGCCGTCCAGCCGGATCGTCTCCCCGTTGAGGTAGCCATTGCGCACGATCGTGGCGGCCAGGTCGGCGAATTCGTCGACGTTGCCGAGGCGAGGCGGGTTGGGCACGGTCGCCGCGAGGCCGGCCTTGATGTCGTCGCGGAGGAGGCCACCGAGCATGGGCGTGTCCATGATCCCTGGCGCGATCGAGCACACCCGGATTCGGGAACCGGCCAGGTCCCGGGCGGCGACGAGCGTCATGCCTACGACGCCGCCCTTGGACGCCGAGTACGCGATCTGGCCGATTTGGCCTTCGAATCCGGCGATCGAGGCGGTGAGCACGCAGACGCCACGCTCCCCGTCGATCTCGTCGTTCTTCGCCATGCTGGCCGCGGCGAGGCGCAGGACGTTGAACGTTCCTATGAGATTGACCGTGACGACCCGCGTATAGATCTCGAGGGAACCCGGATCGCCGCGCTTGTCCACCAACCGGACAGCGTCACCGACGCCGGCGCAATGGACGAGTACCCGGAGTGACCCGAGTTCCTCGGCCGCGGCGACGGCGGCGGCCACGTCATCGGAGCTTGTCACGTCACCAGGGGTGAAGATCGTCGTGCCGCCGAGTTCCTCGGACACGTCCTTTCCGTGGGATGAAGGAAGATCCATGATCACTACGTTCGCGCCCTCGCGGATCAGCCGCCGGGCCGACGCGAGACCGAGGCCGGAAGCGCCGCCGGTGACGAGAGCAGTGATGCCGTCGGGATTCATCGGGTGGCTCCTTCGCTCGTCCTCGCTCGCTTGCGCGGCTCCGCGGTCAGCGCATCAGCTCGAGGATCGTCGCGTTGGCGAGGCCCCCGCCTTCGCACATGGTTTGCAGGCCGTAGCGAATGCCGTTGCGCTGCATGTGGTGGACGAGCGTTGTCATCAGCCGAGCGCCAGTGCTACCCAGCGGGTGACCCAAGGCGATCGCGCCGCCGTTGGGGTTGAGCGCCTTCTCGTCCGCGCCGGTCTCGGCCAGCCAGGCCATGGGGACCGGTGCGAAGGCTTCGTTGACCTCGAATGCGCCGATGTCGGCAATGTCAAGCGCGGACCGCTCGAGCGCCCGCTTCGTCGCCGGGATCGGCGCGCTCAGCATCATGACCGGATCGGCCCCGGCCAGGACGGCCGTGTGTACGCGCGCGAGGGGGGTCAGACCTAGCCGGCTGGCGTTCTCCGATGTCGTGAGCAGGAGAGCCGCGGCGCCGTCACTTATTTGGGACGAGTTGCCCGCGTGGATGACGCCGTCCGGCTTGAACGCAGGCTTGAGCATGGCCATCTTCTCGATCGTGGTTCCGCGCCGGACGCCCTCGTCGGTGTCAAATACCGTGCCGTCCGGGAAGGCGAACGGCGCGATCTCGTCCGTGAATCGGCCCTCGTCGATCGCGGTAGCGGCTTTCTCGTGTGACGCCAGGGAAAACTCGTCCAGCCTGGTTCGGGACAGCTTCCAGCGGTCGGCCATCAGCTCGGCGCCGATTCCCTGGTTGAACTCAGCCACTCCGTACCGCTCCCGAAGCGATTCGGTGAAGGGTTGGCCGTACTCGGGAGCCGCGTTAGCGCCGATGGGCAGGCGGGACAGCATCTCGACCCCTCCGGCGATGGCCAGCTCGTACTGGCCGGCGATGAGTCCGGCCGCAGCGAAGTGAACGCTTTGCTGCGACGAACCGCATTGGCGGTCGATCGTGGTCGCGGGAACGGTCTCGGGCCAGCCGGCGGACAGTACAGCGTTACGGCCTACGTTCACGCTTTGCTCGCCGACCTGCTCGACGCAACCCCAGATCACGTCGTCGACCGCCGCCGGATCGATGCCGGTGCGGACGGCGAGCGCGTTCAGGACATGTGCGGAAAGGTCGATCGCGTTGACGCCCGACAAGCTGCCGTTCCGCTTGCCGATTGCGGTCCGAACCGCGCTTACGATGACAGCGTCACGACCATGGCTCATGGTGAACTCCTCGGTGCGTCCTGAGGAAACCGTAACCGCTTTGAACGCTCGAGGTCGGACCAGTTGCCCATATCACGCGGTTCGTGGAGGTCATCGCCGCTGAGCCGCCCGGACAGTAGTTACCGACTACCACCCGTTGATGTGGAGCACACTGTCCAGCGGCGCCCGCGGCGCCGGCCGGAAAGTGGATCCGGTGTAGTAGGCCGTCGGGATCAGTACTCCCTGGTGGATGCCGGGTGGCAGCTCGAGCAGTTCGGCCACCTCGGACTCCCGCTGGAGATGCAAGGTCGTCCACGCCGTGCCGAGACCGCGCGCCCGGGCCGCCAGCATGTAGCTCCACGCGGCGGGCAGCAGAGACCCCCACAGTCCGGCTTGACTGCCGGACGGTAGTTGCGTGCCGGCCTTGATGCACGGGATCACGAGTATTGGTACCTCGCCCATATGGTGCCCCAGCCACGCCACGCTGTCCCCGACGCGACGTTGAACGGCTGCGCGTTGCGGATCGTCGCCGAACAATCGGGCCGCAGATGCGCCGGAGGCGAGGTACCGTTCGGTGACTTCGCGGTAGACGTCGCCGATGCGGCGACGGATCTCGGCGTCATCCACGACAAGCCATTGCCAGCCCTGTCGATTGGATCCGGTCGGCGCCTGCAGGGCAATTTCGAGGCACTCGCGGATCAGGCTCATCGGCACCGGACGGTCGAGATCGAGGCGTCGGCGTACGCAGCGGGTTGTCGTCAGAAGCTCGTCGGGCGACAACGGCAGAGTCGGCATAACGCGATCATGCCAGC
>CAWELM010000002.1:0-167045 GCA_963809815.1 uncultured Actinomycetota bacterium | reverse complement strand
TGCTGCCAGCCGAGCCAGCCGAGCGCCGCGGTGAGGCGGGCCAGGATGTTGCTGAGTGCGACGCTGCGGGGGAGGCGAAGGCCGCGACTAACGATAGCCCGGCGACCATCGCCATCGCCCCAACGGCGCGAAGCAGCGCGGACGGGGCGCGGTCCTCACGAGCGCGGCCACCACCAGCATGGCCCACACCGCGCCGCCGAGTGGTAGGCGGTGGTCGCCGGAGCCAGACCGTCCGCGTCGACGACAACCAGCACCGCTCCACCGGCTGCGAGCAGCCACCAGGCCGGCAGCGGCCGGCTGCTGGTCGCGGCGACGGCGACCGAAGCAGCGACCGTGGCGCGCCAGGATCCACCGTCGCAGCGAGGGTCGCCGCGGCCGCCACCACGGCGCCGCATCGCCATCGAGGTCAGCTGGGCCGACCACGAGGCCAGCACGGGGCTGACCGCGACCGCGAGTCCGCCGGCCATCACCGCGGCCTGGGTGCTCATTGCGCCGCCCACCGCCGGCGCGTCCGCAGGGTCACCGTGGCGCTTGTCCGCATTCCGGCGGCGGAGGATCTCGGCGGTGCGCGGCGGCAGATCCACCTCGTCTTCGACGTCGAAGCTGGCGAGGATTTGCCGCACGCAGGCGTCGCCGAGCGCGCGCTCGCCGGCCGCGTCGTGAGCTTTCATCAGGTTCAGCAGCACGATGTCGTCGCTGCTGCCGGCCTTGACCGGTATCTGTGCGGCTCGTAGGGCCGCCGCGGGGTCGCCGCGGGCCAGCTCGTGGGTGACGACTTTGGTGGAGATGTCGACGATCATCGCGAGGTATTCGGTGTCCAGCGGGGTGTCGACGAGCCATTCGTAGCCGCCTTCGCGGCGCTGGTCGAGCGGCACGCCGCGGACCAAATCGAGCGCTTTCCACAGGTCGGGGATGCCGTCGGCGCCGGCGACGGAGCCGCGGGTGTGCAGCCGGCGGCACAGCTCGGCGTCAATCAGCACGTCCTCGACCACGTAGACCCCGCCGGCGCTGTGCGGGATGTGGTCCCGGCCGGTGCGGGGGTTTCGGCCGAGCAGCCGTCGGGCCAAGGAGATTTTCTGCTTGGGACAGGGTCTTGTCGAGGATGTCCGGGTCCCGCGGCCACAGCGCGGCGGCGATCTGGGCGACGGTGGCGCCGTGTCGGCGGGTGGCCAGGTAGGTGATCACTTCGACGCTCATCGCCATCCGCGGCGGCTTGGTGGACCGATCGCGGTTGGGCAGGGTGAGGCCGACCGGGCCGAGCAGCTGCAGCTTGGGCCGGTCGGCGTCGTCGCGGTACCAGTCGGCGAGATCCTGATCGAGGCTGCTGGTGTCGGCCTCGACCCGTTGCCGGACCTCGGCGCCGACTCCGGGGGCGAGCGCGTCCAGGTCCTCGGCGACCACGGCGGCGCGCTGCACATACACCGTGTCGGGCTGCGGCAGCACCGAGCGGGACGCGCCGGTGGCGACCGGCTGTAGGGGCGGCGAGTTCCCGGGCCGGCGGCGGTCACCGGGAGCGTTGCGTCGCGGGCGATGGTGACCTGCGGCAGCAGCGCGCCGGCGACGTCGGTGTAGGTGTCCGAGGGGTGCGGCCCGCGGGCGGCGGGCATGGGCCGATCGAGCGTGGCGGCGCAGTGCACCATCAGCTGGGTCAGCGCGGCGGCCTCCTGCTCGGCGACTTGCCGGGCGTGCAGGGTGACGCCCAGCGCGGGAAGGTGCATGGTGCCGTCCGCGGCCACGTGGCGGTCCAGGCGCCGCCGTCCGCGGTGCCGGTGTCGTCGGCGAGGACGATCCCGAGCGCGGTGCGCTGCGGTCTGGCCCGTAGCGTCGCGAGCAGGTGGTCGAGTTTGGTCCGGTCGGCCGCGGTGGGGGGCGATGAGCACCACGTGCGGCGCCCACACGTCCCCGGCGGTGCTGCGCAGCCGGCTGTCCAGGGCGTCCACACCCAGCTCGTCGCCGGCCGCGCGGGCCTCGTCGAGCCGGGCGGTGACGGTGTCCAGCAGCGTGTCCAGGTCGTCGCTGTAGCTGAGCCGGGCCGGGTTGAGTTCGGCCATCGTGCTGGCCGAAGCCGACCAGGCTGACCTGCAGCTGCTCGGACCACACGTTGTGCGCGAGCTCGGCGGCGAGCGCGCGGGCCAGATCCAGGCACCGGTCGATCGCGCCGGTGAGGGTGAGCGCGCCGATGCGTTCCAGATCGACCAGCCACACGTCGCCGTCGGCGGTGTGTCCGATGGTGGCGAGGGCCGGGTACGGGGCGAAGTGGAACGGCACCTCGTCCGGATCGAACGGCAGCTGGTCGTGGCGGTGCACGGTCCACCGGGTGCCGTCGGGGGTGGCGTGCCACGGCTCGGGGGGGCGGGTGTGCGGGGCGGCCAGGATGAGCTCGAGCCGGTCGTCGGACATCTGGACCGCGAGCAGGTCCGGCAGCCGTCGGTCCTGGCGGTGGGCCATGCTGTGGACCAGGCTGCGCATCGCCTGGTTCAGCCAGGTCACGTCGGGGAGCCCGGTCAGGCTGGCGGCGCGCAGCTGCTTCTCGAGGTCGACCAGGTCGTGCGGGGTGGCCGGGATGGCGCGGCCCGGGCGGCGGAACCGGAACTGCCGCCGCCGGTATCCGGTGACCGCGAGCCACGACAGTCCGGCGAGCAGCGCTCCGCCGCCGCCGAACATGGCCAGTTCCGGCAGCATGGTGCTGCTCGACTGGTCCGCCGGGGCGCCGGGGCCGGGTGTCGTCGTGGCCGGTCAGGGCCAGCCCGCCGCCGTGGCCGGCGGGGTCGTGGGGACGGCGGGAGGTCGGGGGCGGGATGGCCGGCGCTGGCGCCGCGTGGTGGTCCGGCTGGCGGTGCGGTGGTTGGCTGCCTGGCTGTGGTCGGGGGGTGTGGCGGCGGGGGTCGGTTGGCCGCGGCGGATGCCGGGGCGCCGTGGTAGGGGTGGGCTGCGGAGCACCCAGCCGGGCCGGATCAGGTTGGGGTCGGTGAACCGGTCGCCGTCGGCTCGGCCCGTCGGCGTTGGTCTGCCAGATCGGTTGCCAGCTGTCGAGTCCGTGTTCGGCGGCGATCGAGGAGAGGGTGTCTCCGGGCTGCACCACGTCCGGCCGGTGCTGCCGCGGGGCGGGTGTGCGCGGGCATCACGACCGTCCAGCCGGGCCGCAGCAGCGCCGGGTTGGTCATGATCACCCGTCGGGTTGCTGCCGGCCGCGGTTGAGGGTCCAGATCTCGTGCCAGCGCTGACCGTCGCCGAGGTAGGTGTCGGCCAGGTCCCAGAGGGTGCGCAGACCGTCCCGGACGGTGAATACCCACGATCACCGATATGGCGGGGCCGTCGCGCCGTCGCCGGCGCGGCGTGTGGCGGCGGCCGAGCGGGTCGGGGGGTGGGCGTTCCGCGGCTGCGGTCTCCGCAATCGCGGGTGGGTGGGTGCGGGGCGGGCGGGTGGGGTGGCGGGCCGGCATGCCCAACCGGTGGGGTGACGCTGCTGGCCAGGGCGGGGCCGAGCATGAACGCGGCGACGATCAGGGAGCGGGCCAGCTGCCGGCCGCCGCCGAAGATGAATGGCACGTGGGTGGGCAGGCTGACGTGCCGGGCGGCGGCCCAGGCTTCCAGCAGCGTGGCAGCGGCGAACTGGGCCCAGCACAACCAGACCACGGCGGCGAGCAGGTCGATGACCACGCGGGCGGACGCGTCGCCGGCCTTGATCGCCGGCCAGCTGTCCAGCGGGTTGCCGATCGTGCTGGCCAGCCCGACCGGAATGCCGATCAGCAGGGCGGCCACCAGCAGCGTCGCCGCCAGCCGGCCCGCGCCGTTCTGCGCATGTCAGCCGCCTCCTTCTACCCCGTTGCCGTACACCGCGGTGGCCGTCGCGGTCGCGCTGCCGCTGACCTCGCTCACCCCGACCGCGGACAACAGTTGGGTGTGTCGGTGCACGGTGGCGTGCACGGTGACCCGCCGACCGGACACGGTGACCGTGCCGCCGGTGATCCCGGCCTCGGTCAGGTAACGGTGGCGCGGCGGCGACCGCGGCCGGTGGTGTTCGTCGTGATCATCGCCGGGGAGGCCTGCCGCAACGATCCGGGAGCGAGCGCGTCCGCGCCGGCCCGGGCGGCCTGCCGGGCCGCGTCGGCGGCGATCTCCCGCGCGGTCAACGCGGCCCCGACGTCGACCAGCACCCCGCCCAATCCGATGATCACCGCGGCGCCGACGATGACCGCCACGACGCTGAGGTAGCCGCGGTCCGCGCTGCCGCGCGGTGCGGTGCAGTCGGCGTCGCATCGGCCGGGCCGCCGGGTCATCGGGTCATCCTCCGGGGTGGTGCCGAGGTCGCGCAGCTGCTCCAGCGGGGAGGTCGACGCACCGGTCATCGTCGTCGCGCCGGGAAACCCGGCGAGCGCGACGTCACCGAGCCGGGCGGTGCAGCGGACCGTCACCGTGACCTGCCCGCCGGGCCGGAACGCCGAGGTGTCCACGGACACGGTGAAGGTGGCGCAGGAGATCCCGGCCGCGGCCAGATCCGCCCGCGCGGTCTGCTGCGCCGCGGCGGCGGCCGCGCCCGGGGAGGAGGTGTCGGTCGCGGCCCGGGCCGCGGCGGCGGCCGCCTTCTCGACCGTGCCGCGGCTGTAGCTCAGCCGGCCCCAGCCGACGGCGAGCAGCGCGACCAGGATCAGCAGCGCCGCTACCACCAGCAGCTCGAGGCTGAGGAAACCGGCGTCGCCCGGGCGGACCGGCGCTACGGGTTGCCCGGGCCGGGCGAGCGTGGCTGCGGTCGGCGGCACGCGTCTCACCTGCCCCTTTCTTGGTCTACCGGTGCGGCTGGTACTGCTCGACCGTGCCGGTCGCGGTTTCGTCGATGTGGAAGGACAGGAACGGCACCACCGACTCGACCGTGCCCCGCACCCGCACGATGACCGTGGCTGCGTCCCGGTTCACTGCCACCTGGGTGCCGGTGAGCAGGTGCGGCGCCACCGTGGCCAGCTGGTCCTCGGCGACCGCGCGGCCGAGCGGCCGCGGTGGATCGGTATCCGGCCGCGGTGTGCAGCGCGTCCTGCGCGGCGTCGGTGGCCACGTGCCGGGCGTGCCAGATCAGTACGAACTGGATCGCGATGAGGATCAGCGTGAACGCCACCGGGATGGCGATCGTCGCCTCCAGCGCGGTGAACCCGCGGTCGCCGCTGGCGTGCAGCCGCCGCCAGCGGCGCCGGACCGGGCCCGTCATGACCGGCACCGGTCACTGCAGGGTGGTTTGGTTGGCCTTCGCCTTGCCCTTGCTCATCAGGATGGTGGCGATGATGATCGCGGCGGCGATCACGATCGCGGCGCCGGCCACCCACTCCAGCACGGTGAACCCGTCGTCGCTGTTGTCCCGCAGCGTGCGCAGCCGGAACACCGCCCACCAGTAGACCATCTGAATCTCGACCATGTGCTGTGCCTCCCTCGTCGGTGGTGAGGTCGTGCCGCTCAGCTGAGCAGCACGTTGCTGAGCGCCGGGTATCCGATGAACACCAGGAACCCGGCCACGATGAGCATCTGCGCCAGCCGCATCGACTGTTCCCGCTCCGCGTCTTCGCCTTCGGCGTCGGCCAGCTCGTGCCGCCGCATCGACGCGGCGCGGGCGGACAGCGTGGCGCGCACCTGCGCGCCGTCGTCGGCGACGAGTTTCACCAGCCCGCCCAGTTCGCGCAGCTCGTCGACGCCGATGCGCTGCCCGAGCGCGGCCAGCGCTTCCCAGTTGCTGACGCCCGGGCCGGCCAGCCGCGCCCGGTCCAGGGTCTGCAGCACCAGCGCCATCGGCCACTGGTCGCTGAGCCGGGCCGCGTCGACCAGGGCCTGCTCGGCGGCGGCCAGCCCGGCCATTCTTAGGGACACCAGGTCGAAGTAGTCCGCGAGGGCGCGCCGGAAGTCGCGCCGGCGGGTGCGCGCCTCCGACCGCAGCCCGGCGTCGGCGAGGGCGAAGCCGGCCACCGCGCACAGCCCGGCGCGCGAGCAGCGGCGTGCCGATCGGCACCGACGCCCCGTTGATCTGCAGCGCCGCGAGCAGGCCCAGGCCGGCCGAGAAGCCGGCCACCGCGGCGAGCACCTTGCGGCCCAGGATGGTGTCGAAGGACCGGCCGGTCAGCGCCGCGTCCTGGCGCAGCGTGGTGCCGCTGATCCCGTACCGGGCGGCCAACCGGCCGGCCTGGCCGCCCACCCAGGCCAACACCTGCCCGGCCCCCCTGCGCCGAGCGCGGCGCCGCGCCGGCCGAGGCGGCGGCGTGGTAGTGGGCGTCGAAGCGGCCCAACTCGACCAACGCCCTCGCCCGGCGGGGCGTCCACCGGTAGACCAGCGCGAACAGCACGCCGCCGATCCCGGCGCCGACCAGCCCGAGCGCGATCACGGCCGCACCCCCGGCGGGGTGCCGTTCGGCGCGGTCAGCGCCGAGATCACCGCGTAGTCCCGCTCGGTCAGCTGGGCGTCGCCGCGGGGCAGGAACGGCAACACTCGAGCCGGGGTGGACAGTTTCCGCATCACCGCGAACGCGGCGGCGAACAGCCCGACCACGATCGCCAACATCAGCTGCCCGGTGCTGCCGCGGTAGGGGTGGATGAAGATCGGGGCGAACACCACCAAGAACGTGGCCAGCCCGAGCGTGATGCCCACCATCAGCTTGCAGGCGTGCCGCTCCGCGGCCCGCTTCGCGGCCGCCTTGCGGCGCAGCGCCAGCGTCTCCCGGCCGGTCGCGGTCAGCTGCGCCAGCACCCCGGCCAGGCCGTGCCCCCGGTTCCTCACGTTCAAGATCAGCGCTGCGATGATCCGGTCCGCGCTTTCCGGATCGCCGATGTCGCGCGCCAAATCCAGCAACACCCGATCCAGCGGCAGATTCGCCCGCAGCCGCCCCAGCAGCCGTTCCATCGGCTCCCGGATCTCCGGCGCGGTCTGCTCCGCGGTGGTCGCGATCGCCTGCTCCAAGCCGATGTGCCCGGTGATCGTGTCGTGCATCTGCTCGGTCCAGCCGACCAGCGCCTCCAGCCGGCTGATCGCGTGCTGCTCGGCCCGATTGCCGCCGAACATCGCCGGCCAGGCGGCGGTCAGCAGCCCGAGCCCGAACCCGGCCACCGGCCAGCCGGTCAGCAGCACCACCACCGCCGCGACCGCCGCCCCGGCCAGCACCCGGAAACCAACCGCGGGCTGCCGGGCGGCGGCCAACCACCGGGCCGCCCGGGTCGGCGGCGCTGCCGGGTCGTGCACCGTGCCGCGCAGCGCGATGAGCAACAGCAGCACCGCGCCGCCCAGCGCGGCGCCGAGCGCGGCGGCCAGCAGGCCCGCCGGTTCAGGCAGCATGACCGACCTGCGCGCCGCCGGCGGGCGCGGTCCCGGCCGGGCCGCTCACCGCGGCCATCCGGATGCCGGCGCCGGCGCCCACCCCGGCGCGTCGTCGAAGCCGTAGCCGAACTCGGCCAGGTCCTTACCGCGGCGAATCTGCACCTGATGATCGCGGTGCGCGCGGCCGGTCACCGGCGACGTGGGGAAGATTTCCGAGCTGGCCACCCGCCCGTCGGTGACCCCGGTGACCTCCAGGATCTCCGTGACGCAGCGCCGGGCACCCATCGACGGGTTCTTCTTCACGAACACCACGAAGTCCAGCGCCTGCGCGATCAGCGCATGCGCCACGTCGAATCCCATGTTGTTCTCATGCTGGGCGGCGTAGGTGGCCAGCCGGTCGAACACGTTGCGGGCCGACCGGGCGTGCACCGTGGACAGGCTGCCGTCGTTGCCCTGGCTCATCGCGGACAGCATCGAGCCGACCTCGGGGCCCATCACCTCACCGACCAGGGTGCGGGACGAGTCGTGCCGGCGGCTGCGCCGCACCAGGGCGTCCATGCTCAACCCGCCGGTGCCTTCCGCGTCCGGGCGCAGCTCCTCCAGCTCCAGCACATCCTCATGCCGGGGTGGGCGACCGGCGGCGAGGTCCTCGTCGCGTTGCCGGCGCAACCCCAGCTCGAAGGTCAGCTCGATGACCAGCAGCCGCTCCCCCGGGTCGATGGCGTCGATCAGCGCCCGCAGCAGCGTCGTCTTCCCGGCGTCCGTCGCGCCGCCGACCATGATGTTGCACCGCGCCTGCACCGCGGCGCGCAGGAACTGCGCGGTCTCCTCATCGAGGCTCTCCAGCTGGACCAGCTGCTCGAGGGTCATCCGCGGGTAGCGGTTGCGGCGGATCGACACCGCCGGCCGTTCGCTGGCCTGCATGATCGCGGCCAGCCGCGACCCGTCGTGCAGCCGCACATCCAGCGTCGGGCTGGCCGGCGTGAACGGCCTGGGCGTTGTGGCTGGCGTAGGCGCCCAACGCCTGCACGATGTCGACCAGGTCCTCGTCGGTGGCGGCGACCGGATCCTTGCGCTGCTTACGGCCGTCGGCGTAGGTCACCCACACCTCGTCGCAGCCGTTGATGTTGATGTTCTCCACAGCCGGGTCATCCAGATAGCCCTGCAACTCCCCCGCCCCGTACATCGCGGCCAGCACCGCGTTCACCAGGTACTCGTCGTAGGCCGCGTCCTCGGGCAGCTCCTGCCCGCTGTTCAGCAGCGACTGCATATATCGGGCCACCACCGCGGCTGCGGCGCTCTGCGCGAACTGCCGCTCATCCGCCGGCGGCAACGGCGCCTCCCCGCCGCCGCGCGCACCCCTCCGCGCCGCCGACAGTGATCCGCCACCTGGCCCTGCAACCGGCGCACCAGCGCGTGATCCAGCGGCGGCATCGACGATTCGCTCACCGGTACCCCTCCCCTGACCGCACCCAGATCCCAGACCGGGCGGCCGGCGCGGCCGCATCCCGCGGGCATCGAGGCCACGGGCGGCGGCTGGTCGGGCCGCTGCGCGGTTCACTGGCCGCGGGCTCACCCGGCCACCCCCTGCCGGGGTGCGCGTCGGCGCGGGCTGCCGTCCCGCGTCCGCGGACAGCTCCGGCCACAGCCCGAACAGCGCCTGCGCCACCGACCGGGCCGAGGCGATCAGCCCGCGGCGACCGGCCCGCCCGGGTCAGCTCGCCCGTCTGCAGCGCGGCCGCGGCCGGCGGATCCCACGTCAGGCAGCCGGCCACCGGCACCGGGATCCGGGCCGCGGTCAGCATCGCGGTCACGTCCGCCGCACCCGGTCGTGGTCGCGGGCCGGGCACACCATCACCACCGCCAGCGGGCTGCGGGCCCGCGACGGGTCGCCCAACGACGCGGCCAGCTCACCGACCCGGGCCCGCAGCCGGAACAGACCGCCGGCGTCGGCCGGCCCAGCAGCACCATGCCGACCGCCAACCTCGCCAACGGCAACGCCGGATGACCCGGCTGCACCCGGCCCAGATCCGCGATCACCGTGCCCGGCCACGCCGCGGCAGATCGCCGCGATCCGCGGCCACAGATTCGCCGTACCGCGGAACGTCTCCGGGCCGAGCGCGCCCGGCACCACCGCAACCCCCAGCGTGGTGTCCTGCGCGTAGGCCGACACCGGCTCGGCCGAGCCCATCCGCGCCCCGTTCGCCAACTCGGTCACCGACCGCTGCGGCGCCAACCGGCCGCCACCCGGGACGTGCAGCTGAAACGGCAGATCCGCGCCGGACGGATCCGCCTCCAGCAGCACCCGGTCCGTCGGCCACACCATGCCCAGCGTCAGCGCGGCCGTGGTCACCCCCGGCGCGCCCTTATCCGCGGCCACCGCGACGATCACTGCGGCGGCACCTGCACCAGCGCGATCTGCCCGCCGCCGACGCGGCCGCCACCAGCGGCGCCACCGACCGCGGCAGCAGCAGCGACAACACCGTGCCGCCCGTCGTCGACGGATCCGGCTCGCCGCGCTGAACACCACCGCCGCATCCGTCAGCACCTGCGGCGCCGCCGCCGGGCCGGTCGCGTCCTTCGCCGGCACCTGCAGCACCTCCACCCGGTCCCCCGCAGCCAGCCCATCCGCCGGCGACTGCCCCGGCTTGACCGCCACCCCGACCTTCACCTGCCCGGCGCCGATCGGGCTGCCCCGGGTCAGCATCGACCGCTGCACCAACATGTTCGGCAGCAGATCCACCGCCGCCGTCTGGCCCACCACGCTGTCGATGTGCCCGGCCGCCACCGCGGTCACCGGCCCGGCCACCGACACCGTCGTCAGATCCGCGCGCGCCACCACGTGACCGGCCGGCACCTCCCGGGCCACCACCAGCACCGGCGTCTTCGACCCCGGCCTGCTGATACAGGTACATGCCCAGCGCCGCCAACCCGACGATCAGCGCGATCGCCAACGCCACCAGGCCCGGGCGGCGTTGCCGGGTCGGCAGCGTCCGCCCAAACGGGCGGCCACCCGTCCCCGGCCCGCTGCCGTGCCCGTCCATCGTCGCGGTCGGCGCCGCGGTGCCCATTGTCATACCCACTCCCCTGACGGCCTCGACCTCACCGGCCGGTGTTCACCACCTGCACATCCAGCACCTGCAGCGGCCCCGCCGCCTGCGTCGTCATCCCGTTGAACGACCCGCCGGCGCCGCCACTGCCCGTCCAGGTCACGTCCCACCGGATCGTCACCGTCGCCGTGAGGATCGCCCCGTCCGAGGTGTGCCGGTACATGAACCCGCACCCGCCCGGCGGACGTCTGCATCGCCATCCGCCGTCCGTCCACGCCCGCCCCGGACCCGGGCACGACACCGGCGCCGACCCGTCCCCCGGGTCGAACACCAGCACCGACGGCCTCGCCACCACCGTCGCCGACACCCCCGGCACGCTCTCCGTCTTCGACACCGGCGCATACGACGCGGGCGACGTCCAAAACCACGTCCAAATGTTCAGCCAGGTGAACGGCACCCCGTTATAGGAATTCGTCGCCGGCGGCGACCGCTCAATCGTCGGGGCCGGCAACCGCAACCGCCCATACGCCCGCTGCGCCAACTGCCCCGGCGTCGGCGGCGCGCCGCTCCAGCGGCACCAATTGTCGGACAACCATTCGCCGCCAAAATCGGATTCATCCGAGCCGGAGCAGTAATCCCCGAATAGCCGAACGTCTCATTAATAATCGCGCACTTCTGCGCCTGCACCTCCGCCGGACAGATGATTGTGGGATTTCCGCAGATATCCCCACTCACACCGCCGACCTGCCGATACACCCTCATATCCCGGTCCGCCATTGCCACCCCGCCCCGGCGGAATCGGATAGTTGTGCACCCCGATACCAATTGACGCCCTTGCCGGGATCCGGCGACGACTGACATTGGCGGATCCGACGGGCGCGGGATCTGCATCTGCCGGCGCGACTGCCAGCCCGAACATCAGCAATTAGAGCGAGTCCTGCCGACCCAGTCCGCCGCTCAACACTTCACGTCCAATAGGTAGACGATGTTCTTGACACGCCAGACGCCATCAGCGCCCTTCACCAGGGCTGCCGTCGTGTTATCCCGAGCCTACGCCGACACTGTTCTTCACCCCCGAGGTCGTACATCGATCCGGAGTGCGACTGATCCATACAGTCCTTGATCTACAGCCTGGTCGCTCGTGACGGTGGTCTCGTACGGGTGGTTAACGACGTACCCATAGCTCGTGCAATATGCGTCTCATTGAACAGAACAAGCTCAGTACGCATCTGGCCGCAGCGTTGGATCGACCGCCACGCTCGTGATCGCTGACTCGACGTCGCTGAGCCGGCGGGAGCGCGTGCAGCCGCGTGTTCACCGACCAGAACTTGGTCCATGCCTGCTGTACGGCGAGCCGCGGATCCGACGACGCCGGAGTCGTCCGGCTCGACGAGGCGTCTGAGGTCGGTGGTGTTGAGGCTGGCCGCTTCGGTCGACGCGATCGTCGAGGACGGCTGCGGGCGAGTTCGCCGACCGAGCCGGATGATCGGACGAACAGGCCGTGGCAACGATGACAAGGGACGCCGCGGCGGCAGCAATGACGGCGCAGCGCCGGGTCATAGCACTCCTTGCCTGGAACTTCCTGGCAGACGTACTGCTGACACTCAGCTGCAGAACGTAGCCGATCGAGAGCGAATAGTGAAGGCTATTCCGACATCTGGTGTAACTTGTCGCGCCGTCGCGTGCAACGCACGGCCCTGGCGGTGCGCACCAGCGTCCGCGCTCAGCGTCGACCAGCCCGACGGCGGTGACCGCTCCCCGCGTACGACCGGTGCCTCGGAGAAGCTCGTTCAGGCGCTCTTGCTGTGTCGGGTGACCCGCCAAGCACAGCCGACAGGTGGTGACGTGACACGACCGTTACCAATGACAGTCAAGGCGTGGGCGAGATCGCCGGCCACGCCGCGGTCCGCGGCGAATCGGTCGGCCGCTCGCTCGGCTTGACGGCTGCAGGCGGCATCGGCGATCCGAGCGAACATCGTCACGAGGAGCACGGTCGTCAGAACCACGACCGGCAGCCAGGCGTGCTCTGCAACTCCGCGCACGATGGCGATCATCGACCCGCCGAGGAGCAGACCCTGCACGAGCCTCGGATGGCGCCCGAACCCCAACACGCGCGCCGGTACACCAACCATCAGCCGCCAAGCGAGCCGAGACGGTCCGCTGTACCAATCGGCGAGCAGCCCGAAGCGAACATTCCCTACGACGAGATGCCCGAACTCGTGCACCAGCACAGCGACGAGATCCGCGTCGGATAGTCGTCCACATTGATGCTCGATGATCAGCCCGCGAGTAAGCGCCACGCTGTGCCCGCCGACCGCGTAGGCATTCACCTGTCTGCCAGGGTGAATGTATGCGTCGACGTCGTTGACGGTGATGCCGGCGAGCGTGACCGCCCGCTCGAGGAGCGGCGCGAGCGATCGTTCCTGAGCCGGCGACGGCGGCCGGAAGCTGGCACCAGGTCCGCACGGCCAGCCGCTCACCCGGTCGACTCAGCAGGCCGACGCCGACCCCGATCCAACCGGCCACGACGGCAAGGCCGATCGTCGGTGCCGTGCTGCCCGCGATGGACAAGAGCAGGGCGCTGCCCACCATCGCCGGGAGCGCCGGTCGCAGCCGCCGAAGCCCGGCGGAGATCCGCGCCCGCCTGCGGACGGATGGCGCTCGGCAGGAGCCCGCCGCGCCAGCCTCAAGCACACCAGACAACGCCATCTCCCTCCGGTGCGGTCTGGGTCGATCGTGACGCGCGCCTCTGACACGGCTGTGCGTGACGCGAGCGCGCGCCTGTCCCAAACGGCGCCGAAATCTGCATGTAGAGGTGAGCGACCTCTACACGGCAGGAGCCAGCGATGCCTCGACCCGATCCGACCGTCCGATGTCGGCTAGCCAGCCAGCGGGTACACCGGACGACCTACCCGCGCGGCGTAGGCCTCGATGTCGGCGTACAGCCACACCTTGCCGACCCGCAGCTCAGCGACCGGCGCCGGGAAGTCGACCTCATTGATCAACATGTGCACCCGAGTTCGCCCCAAGCCCAGCATCTGACCGATCTCGGCGGCGGCGACCACCAGCGGCTCCGGCACGTGCGCAGAATACGACCCTCCACAATGCTGGACTATCTGTTCATGAACAATCAGTCTATGAACAGATAGTTCAACAGCGTTTCGATGGTGAAAGGACGCCCGGCGATGGAGCCCGTGAGGAAGCCCGGACCGACGGTCGCCGCGCACGGTGAGCCGATCGACATGACCTCCCAAGCCGACGAGCGCCGGACATCGATCGCTCGCCGCGACGACGGCGGTCACCGGTGGAGTCCGCTCGCCACCCACATGGGCTACACCCGCACCCCGGAACAGCGCGAAGCCATCCTGGCCGCGATACGCTCGCATGACCTGGATCTCGATCCGGCCGCCCCACGCGTCGCCACGTCTGCACATCGGTCCGGCCGCACGCACCCTAGCCGCGGCCCTGACTCACGGCTTCACCGCTGCGTAGCGCGGCGATCGCCTCGCTGCAACCCGGCCACACCCTCATCGGCCTCACCGACGTCACCGGCGCGCGTCACTACCTGATCGACCTGCGCGACGAGGCCATCCACGTCCTTACCGAACCCGACCCGCACCTGGAGAAGTGCCCGGCCATCAGCGACACCACCTCCCCCGGCCGCCGGCAACGCCCGCTCAGTCGGCCCGGATTCGCGCTCGCTCGGCGTCGACTCCGGAGGCGCTCAGCCATGCCGGTGTCACGGGCCGTCAGCGCAAAAGCCGCACCATGCCATGAACACCGATCACGGGTCCACTCGCCAACGTCCCTGCCGGCGAACAGACTTCCGACTCGCGCACATCGTGACCACGGCCACCGACACCGACACGGCACCCGAGCCGCCTACACGCAGGACGGGTGCAAGTGCCCCTCCTGCCAGCGCGCCAACCGAACCGCCCAACAAGCACGCCGGCGCGCCATCGCCTACGGCCAATGGCATCCCTACGCCGATGCCGAACCCATCCGCGCCCACCTCACCCAGCTCCTCGACTCCGGCATCAGCCTCGCCACCATCGCCGCCCGCGCCGGCGTCAGCCGCGGCACGCTCCACGCGCTGCTGTCCACCCACGCACGCGGCGACCCGGCCCCGCGTCCGTGCCGGCACGGCGCAACGCATCCGGCAAGTCACAACGGGCAGCCAGCACCCAGCCCTCGTGGACAGCACCGGCGCGAAACGTCGCGTCCAAGCCCTCATCGCCAACGGCTGGTCCATGACTCGGCTCGCCACGCACCTGCACTGCCACCCATCGACCATCTCCCGACTCCTGCGCAGCACCACCGTTACCCGCAGCATCGATCACGCAATCCGAGACATCTACACCCGGCTGGCCGAACAACCCGTGTCCACCGCCACCGCAGGCGAGCGCATCAGCGTCGAGGCCGCCCGCCGCTACGCCGACGCTCACGGCTGGGCCACACCCGACCGATGGACCGACATCGACCACGACCTGCAGCCGCACAGCCCTCGAGCCGACACCGACATCGACCAGGTCGCGCTCAGCCGAGTGCTCGACGGGCAACCGACCCAGCTCAACCACCGCGAACGTCGTCTCGCCGCGCAACTCCTCACCGCTCAAGGACTCTCACTGCGCGACATCGCCGCGCGCCTTGCCATCAACCCGCGCACCATCAGCCGCTACCGCCGCGACCTCGCCGACCCGAACGACCTGCGGAAGCAACAAGCACCGACTCTCGCGCCAAGTAGCGCGCACAGCAGGTCCGCATCGACACGCGAACAGACCCTCACCAGGAGGCGTTCATGGACCGACATGACGACGAAGACCTCCTCACGACCGGCCGACGTCGCGGGAATCACTCCCCGGTGCGAAAGGACCATAGCCGGCTCCTCGCGTTGCCTGGAGGCAGCATGAGTTCTGCCGACCATCGCACGGACATCGATGCCGAGCGGCACCGAAAGGACCGAGCGCTGATAGCCCGAATTGCCGCCTCGGAGCGCTGGGGCCATACCGGTGACAGGAGCGCCGCAACCGCTCCAGCACGGCGCGGGCTGCGAGCGAAATTCGAGCTGGAAGCCGATCCTGACGGCGTTCTTCCGATCGACGAACGCGCCCGCCGCGCCGATGCACTTCAGCGCGCCCACATGCTCCGACTGTCGCTGGCCTCAGCCAGAGCGCGACGGCGGAAGACCTGACCAGGGGTGTAGAGATGCCTTCCTCGGGTCGCACCCGCGAGGTCTCGGTCGGCACGGCATAGGTCCGGTGCGATCTCCGGCCGATTCCCGCCAGCAGGAAGGCGCCGGCCGTCAAGTGAACCATGTGCTCACCTGCACGGACGAGTCGAAATACGAAAGTACGCTGCGTGACGCGATGTCGTCGACGTCGCCCATCACGGCGACCACGATGGCCAGCTCGTTACGGCTACGAGCGCCGGCGAGGAAGCGGTCCCGCTCGGCGTCACCCTGTCCGTGGTAGTGACCGGCTGCAGTGCCGCAGTGCAATCGCTGCTCCCCATCCCGAGCCACCGCGGCTGCATGCCGTGCTTCTCCCAATTCAGCCCGCCCGTGGAATGGCCGGGGCTTGGTTCGGGCTGCCGTTGAGGCCAGGGAGGCGGCAGGAGGGGCGGATCTGCACCAGGATCACAGCTTGTCCCCCAGCGCCAAGCGGCGATGCGCCGCCCGGGCTCGCTCTTCAGCGGCGCTGGCCGCGTACCGGGCAACCATCTGCCTGGACTTCCACCCCGCGAGCCGCATCAGGTCCGTTTCCTGCCCACCGGCGTGCAGCCACGTATGAGCGAACGTGTGCCGGAACTGGTGCGGATGAATGTGACCGATCCCGGCCTGCCGGCCGCGCCGGTCGAGCAGCATCTTCAGCGCCTCAAACTTCAACGGCCCATTGCGGCCAAGCCACAGCTCAGGCCGGTCCGCGGACGGGTGCCGGCGACGGGCACGCAGGTAGGTGCGCAGCGCCTTACGGGTCTCCAAACCGAACGGCACCCCGCGGCCGCGGCGGCCCTTGCCCATCACGAGCGCCACGTCCTGCTCGAAATCGACATCGGCGACGTTGAGACCCATCAGTTCGGCGCGGCGGATGCCGCAATCGAGCAGCATGCGGATCATCGCGGTGTCGCGTACCTCGGTGAAGCCGCTGCCCCGGCATGCCGCGAGTAGCCGTCTAACGTCGTCGTCGGTGAGGATCGGGATCGGCTGCTCAGGGACTGCCGGCGGGCGCATCTTCGCGAATGGGGTCCGGTCGATCACGTCGGTCTCGTCGAGATACCGGAACAACTGCTGGATCGACCGGTAGTGCTTGGCGACGGTGGCGGCGCTGATCGATGGCCGGTCGATCATGTCGGCGAAGAACGCCTCAAGGTCGCCGCGGGTGATGTCCTGGACGAGGGTCGACCGGCCGGTGATGAGCAGGTAGGCGACCAGTTCCCGGCCGCATTTGAGGTAGGACTCGATGGTGGACGGGGCGCGGTTGATCGATAGCAGGTGTGTCTGCCAGTCGGTCAGGTATTCGCGGAGGTCGTCGAGGTCGACGTCGGCGGGACTTGCGGAGACAGCCACCAGGCGACAATACTGTGCGTTGCGAGCGCTGTACAGGACAACACGCGGCGGGCAACTGCATACAGGTCCCAGAATTGCTGGGGTTGTGGGGCGGGTGGGACTCGAACCCACGACCCAGGGATTATGAGTCCCCTGCTCTAACCGGCTGAGCTACCGCCCCTGGCTGACGGGTCCGCGCTCGCCACCCTAGAGCACCCTCCTCACGGCCCCGAGATAGGACAACCTGACGATGAACGAGGAACACACCGAGGATAAGAAAGGCAAGTCCTGAGAGCACGTAGTAGTTCCCGTACACGAGCTGCCACCCAGTCCAGTGGAGCTCTCTTCCAAGGTCGTGCGGAGCGAAGCGCAACCATCCGGATGGCCGTAAAGGGGCTGTGCTATCAGCGACACCGTCGCTGCGGATCCTCAGCGGCCACCATCCGAACAAAAGGACTATCGCCGAACCAAGACCTGCACGAAGACCTATCGACCACCCGGGTACTGCGACGAGCCCGAGCAGTGGCACTACCCAGACCCAGTGATGCGTCCACGACACCGGCGATATCAGTAATCCGGTTACCGCAGCCGCTGTCACGCCGAGTAACTCTTGGCCCGACCGAGACGCCGCGACGGCCACGGCAAGACCGAGCGCGGCGACTACAGAGGCGACGCACACCCAGAACAACAACGAGCTTGACGGAGAGCCCAACCGGCGCAGGGCGCCGTTTAGCGATTGATTGACCAACCGATCCGGCGCGTCTCCCGCCTGCATGAAGCGACCGCCCCAGTACTTGGCTGAATCGGTCGGAAACGTACCAAATCCGATCGCGATGGTCCCGGCAAACACGGACGCCGCCTTAATCGCCGCACGGCGCCGGCCGCTGAACCACAAATACGGTACGAAGACCAGCGGCGTCAGCTTGATGCCGGCCGCGATACCGATCCCGATTCCCTTCCACCGAGCGGAATCGGATCGTGACAGGTCGACCATGACGACTGCGAGCAAGACGAGATTGAGCTGCCCGAAGAAAAGTGTCATAACCACCGGCTCGAGCCAAAGCGCGGCGGCGCACGTCGCGAGGAGAAGGCTCGGGACGACACGCCCAGCCAGGTGGAGAGCCCCGCGGACAGCGAGGACCAGGCTTACGAGGCCGGCGGCGAAGAGCAGCACCTGCCACCCGAAAAAGGGCACGCCGCTCAGCGGCGCGAACAGGAGCGCGGCAAACGGGGGGTACGTGAACGGCAACCTCGCGGCTCCGAAACCCGTTCCGTATATCGGGTCACCATGGAGCGCGGCGGCGCCGGCGTCTCGATACACGACGGCATCGCCTTGCTGAAGATAGTGAGCAGGATCGGCCGCTATCAGGACTGCCCAACCGGTCACCGCGACGATGGCGAGCAGCAGGCCGACAAGGAGGCCTGACGTAAGCACCCTCCGCCCGACTTGCACGCAAGCAACGTAACGCGGCCCGCGCAGTGACGTGAGCCGCCGACGGGCCACCGCCTCGATGTCATAACCTCTCGTGGTGCCGAACTCGTCGCCATCGAGCAATGCCGCCACGTCCGTCGTTATTGGGGCCGGCGGAACCGGCGGCCACATCTACCCTGGTCTTGCGACAGCCGATGCAATCCGCGCAGCGCGTCCCGACTCCCAGATCGTGTTCGTCGGTACGAAACGAGGACTCGAGGGTCGGCTCATCCCACAGGCTGGCTACGAGCTGGTCACCGTCGACATGCTGCCCCTCAACACGAACCTGAGATGGAGACTTGCCTTATTCCCTTTCTCGATTGTCCGGTCGACAGTGCAGACGCTCCGAACACTTCGAAGGCGGAAAGCGGACGTCGTGCTCGGGATGGGGGGCTATCCAAGTGTTCCCGCCGTGCTCGCGGCCTGGCTCGCTCGCGTGCCACGGATCATCCACGAATCCAATGCCACCCCAGGTTTGGCCAACCGATTTGTCAGCCGTTTTGCCCCGAACATCGCGCTGGCGTTCCGGGAAGGCGGCCGGAAGCTCCCTCGCCACCGGGATACTCGGCTTGTCGGTATGCCGATCAGCGAGTCCTTGGCCGCATTCGACCGCGACGCATTGCGCGAGGAGGCGCGCGCCCACTTCAACCTGAAGGACGGCGAGCGCATGGTGCTTGTCAGCGGCGGCAGCCTCGGTGCCGTCCGACTTAGCAGGGCCGCCGCCGACCTCGCGGGCCGCTGGCGGGATCGGACCGATATCCGGCTCGTCATCAAAGCTGGACGAGATCAACTGCCGGCAATCGAGCAGCAGCTGACGAGCAATGGCGGCCGTGCCGTCGCGACGGCTGTCGCATACCTCGACCGGATGGACCTGGCGTACGCAGCCGCCGACATCACAGTTTGTCGGGCCGGCTCGGGCACCGTAGCCGAGCTATCGCATGTCGGACTACCCGCCGTCCTGGTGCCCTATCCTTCGGCGGCGCACGACCACCAGAGCTTCAACGCCCAGGCGCTTGTCGACGTCGGTGCGGCGGTCATGATCCCGGATTCTGACGTAACTGCAGACCGGCTCGAGCAGGTGTTGACGCCGATCCTGGCCGATCCGGCGAGACTGGCCGCGATGGCCGCGGCCGCCCACCAGACCGTGCATGCCACTGCCGCTCGTGACCTTGCCCGCTGGGTACTAGAGCTCGCCGACCATCCAGGCACCGATCGGCTCAACGATCACTCAGACGCCGACCGCAACCGGACTGACGACCACTACAACAGTGACGACCACGAACAGGAGCTATCCGCATGACGCAATCCCCCGCTACGTCCCAGGCTGCGACATGGGAGGGCCGTACTGTCCTGGTCACCGGAGCAGAGGGCTTCATCGGCAGCACGCTCGTCGATCGGCTGGTCGATCAAGGCGCCACTGTCCGCGCGTTCGTGCACTACAAGCCTTACGCCGAACGCGGGAATCTGGCTAAATACTTGGGCGATCCCGATTCACCGGTTACAGTGCGGGCCGGTGACCTGCGCGACGGCGGTCAGCTTATCGATGCCGTGGCCGGGTGTGACACGGTATTTCACCTGGGCGCACTGATTGGCATTCCCTACAGCTACGAGGCGCCCGACTCCTACGTGCAGACGAATGTCGGCGGCACGTTGAATGTCGCGGAGGCATGTCGACGAAACAATGCACGCCTCGTCCACACGTCAACGAGTGAGACCTACGGGACCGCACGTACCGTCCCGATCCCGGAAACCCACCCGATGCAGCCGCAGTCGCCCTACTCGGCTTCGAAGATCGGTGCCGACATGATGGCGCTGTCATACTGGCATGCCTTTGAGCTTCCGGTATCAGTCGTACGCCCGTTCAACTGCTACGGGCCGCGCCAGTCGGCGCGCGCGGTCATTCCAACGATTCTCGGCCAGCTGCACGCCGGTATCACGGAGATCAAACTCGGCTCGGTCACACCCACGCGGGACTTCACATTCGTCACCGACACTGTAGACGGCTTCCTCGCCGTGGCATCGACTGACCGCACCTTGGGCGAAGTCGTAAATGTGGGAAGTGGGATGGAGATCTCCATCGGAGAGCTGGCCGAACTCATCATCGAGGTTTCGGGCAGGGATGCAAAGGTCACTACCGACGACAGTCGGCTCCGGCCGACTGGGAGCGAGGTCGAGCGACTACTTTGCGACACGACGAAATGTCGCGACCTAACGGGTTGGTCCGCGCGAGTTGGACTGCGCGACGGCCTTCGGCGCACGTCGGACTGGGTCCGCGATCACCAGCCTCGAGAGCAGGCACTTCGTTACCAGGTCTGACTTCGAGGCCGTGGTCGGCCGGACAAACCTAAGAAGCCGGAGCGCGTCATGATGCTCCGGCTGCCCGATTGAGGAGACAGCGTGGCCATCAAGGATGTCGTATCAGGGTTCAGGGACTTCATCGCTCGCGGCAATGTGATCGACCTGGCAGTCGCTGTGGTCATTGGCGCTGCCTTCAGCGGTGTCGTGCAGGCCTTCGTTAAGGACATCCTCACGCCGCTCATCGCCGCAATCTTCGGCAAGCAAGACTTCTCCAGCCTCACCTTCACCATCAATGGCAGCGAATTCAGATACGGCGACCTGGTGAACGCTGTGATCAACTTTGTCCTTGTCGCTGCAGCCATTTACTTCTTCGTCGTGGTGCCGATGAACCACTTCGCGGAGCGCCGGAACCGCGGCATCGTCGAGACGCCGACCACGCGCGAGTGCCCCGAATGCCTCACGCTGATCCCCATCTCAGCGCGTCGCTGTGCTGCCTGCGGCATCGAGTCAGATCCGAGGCCCTCTGGCAGTAGCACTGTCCGCCCAACGCCTGTGTGAAGCTCGGTGCACTCAGCATCCTTGGAATCGCCTGCTCACTGAATGGTCCGGCCGCAGAACCGACCCACGGCTCACCGGCCGAGGATTGAGTCGACTGCGCCAGCGGTTCGCGACGGTCGACCTTTCCGCTCCTCCAAAGCGTCGGCCAGGATCATCGCGCGCAACGCGGCGTTGGCGCCGAGCCACCGCATTGGTTCCCGTGGCCACTGCGGCGAGCGATGATCTACCCAGGGCAAGCGCGTAAGGCCGTCGTCGTCGCCGCGAATCAGCCGCGCGAGGGTGCGGCCAGCCAGATTGGTGGCCGCTACACCGTCGCCGACGTATCCCCCAGCCCATGCCAGCCCAGTTGAGCGATCGAACCCGACGGACGCCTGCCAGTCTCGCGCGATACCGAGAGGACCCCCCCAACGATGAGTGATCTCGACGCCTGCAAGCACTGGAAAAAGCAAGGCCAGGCCATGGGCTAAGGCGGCAAAGACTCGAGGCACCCGATCAAATGACGCACGAATCCGGGAGCCGAAGTGATACGGAGCACCGCGCCCCCCGAAGACCATGCGGTCGTCTGCTGTTCGTTGGCCGTAGATGATCAGGTGACGGTAGTCACTCCAGGTCTCACGGTGCGTCAGGCCGATGACCTGCCAGACGTCAGCTGGCAGCGGCGCCGTTGCGATCATCAGCGAATAGACCGGAGCGATCCGGCGTCGCTGTCCGGCGAGGGTGGGCGTATAGCCTTCCGTCGCCTGTACGACAATCTCCGCCTTGACAATCCCTGTCGCCGTGACGACCCGGCCAGGTTGGATCGCAGTAGCTGGACTGCCTTCAAAGATCCGACCGCCACGCCGTTCGACACACTCAGCGAGGCCGCGGACAAGCTTCGCTGGATTGATCGCCGCGCAGTGCGGCGTGAAGGTGCCACCGACCGTGTTCGCAGCGTCCAGCCGTTCCCGGGCAGCCTCCGCACTGAGCAGCATCGTGCCAAGGCTGAACCGATCGGCCTCCGCAGCCTCCTCTTGGGCTCGCGACAACTGCGGGCGATTTCGGGCAAGTACGACCGTGCCTCCGAGCGCTACATCCGCGTCGATGCGCTCCGCTTCGGCCACGCGAACGACCTCGCGCACCGAGTCGCGCATCGCCCGATAGTGCGCACGAGCGGCATCAGTGCCATAGCGTGCGGCCATTACCGATGCGCCGGTCGGGAACAGCGCGGAACACCATCCGCCATTGCGTCCAGACGCGCCGAAGCCGGCGATCTCGGCATCTAGGACCGAGATTCGCATGCCGGGGTCTTCGGACAGTAGGTAGTACGCCGTCCACAGGCCGGTGAAGCCGGCGCCCACGATAGCTACGTCGACGTTGAGGTCTCCGGGCAACCCGGGCCGAGGCCGCAACGAACCAGGCACAGAATCGTGCCAAAGCGATAGCTCTCGGTAATCGCGTCCCAGCGGTGGCGGCACTCGCTCATCCTCCAGCACATGCAATGACTGCGGGTTGCTATTCGTTGCCGCGACATCACTCATCATGATCGGACAATATTGACTAATAGGATAAAGTATCCATTAGCCTCGCGGAATGCCGCTGATGTGCTTGAGACGATAGGGTCAGTCGTCGATGCTTCCAACTAGATCATTTAGATGCTGGCGCCGGTCCCATCGGCGGCTAGCTCCGGGGCGGTTCGCATTGACTTGATCGAACGCGTAGCGTCTCACCCTAAATTCGCCGCAGACCGCATAGGGGGCGTCGTGGACGAAATGTCGTCCGAACGCTTTCGCGAACGCTTACTTTCCGCCGAACAACCCTCAATTGACCGAGGCTGGGTGGGGTCGGCCCGTCCTGCCACGACCGTAGATCGACCATCGGCGACGGACGTGCCGTCGGTGGGTGCTCGACGATGGAACCCCCAGAACTGGCGGCTACGCACCAAGCTGGTCGCGCTCACCGGCGTTCCCTTGCTTTTGGCGATGGTTCTGGGTGCCGTGCAGATCGCCGATGCGGCGAAGCACTCCACGTCGGCCGCAGTGCGCGACGCGGTGATCATAGGCGCGGCCTTGCTGGTGTGTGTGGTCCTTCTCATCGTAATTGCTCGATCGATTCTCAAGCCGCTGCGTGTGCTTCGCACGTCCGCATTCGACGTCGCTGACCGCCGCCTCCCAGCGATCATTGAGCAGCTTCGCACGACCGAGGGTCGAACGAAGGACGTCAAGATCGAACCTGTGCCTGTCTACTCACGCGAAGACGTTGGCCAGGTCGCACGAGCATTCGACGCAGTGCACAGCGAAGCCGTTCGGCTAGCGTCCGAGCAGGCCGCACTTCGCGCAAACGTGAACGACATGTTCGTGAATCTGTCGCGACGTACGCAAGGATTGGTAGAACGTCAACTGCGGCTGATCGATGACCTAGAACTCGGCGAACAGGATTCCGACCAGCTCGCAGCGCTCTTCCGACTCGATCACCTGGCTACCCGTATGCGGCGCAACGGCGAGAACCTGCTCGTGCTCGCCGGTGCGGAGCTCCGTCAACGCAGCGGTGA
Source organism: uncultured Actinomycetota bacterium (assembly GCA_963809815.1). Taxonomy (GTDB): domain Bacteria; phylum Actinomycetota; class Actinomycetes; order Mycobacteriales; family Jatrophihabitantaceae; genus CAVVJA01. Next base: position 143,312 of record CAWELM010000002.1, on the reverse strand, counting down.
GCCGGTGCCGATCGTGGACGTTCTTCGAGCAGCGGTATCGGAGATCGAGGAGTATCAGCGCGTCTCGATGCAACCACTTTCGCGGGCGATGGTGTCGGGCCTTGCTGTTAACGATATCGTCCACCTCGTAGCTGAGCTCCTCGATAACGCAACTGCGTACTCAAGCCCAGAGACTCAAGTCCGACTGTCGGCACGGTTCGGCGACGAGGGCGGATTGCTCGTCGAAATCAGCGACGCAGGAACCGGCCTGCGACGCCCACAATTGATCGATATCAATCAGCGATTGGCAGCACCGTCGGCCGTCGATGTCTCGGTTTCGCGGCAGATGGGCCTCTTCGTCGTCGGCCGGCTCGCTAACCGACACGGCATCACGGTCCAGCTGGCGTCGTCAGATGGCACAGGGGTCACAGTGACGGTCGCACTCCCGAAAGAGCTGATCACGACTGAAACAGCCGGCCTTCGCGGCCGAGGCGATTACCTTGGTGGCCGTTGGGCTGCCCCAGATGTCTCGTTCAATGGCGCGGAGGCAGGCGACGCCTTCCATCCGGCCATCGGGCTAAATGATCAGGTCCAGTTCGCCGACTTCCTTTCGGCCCGACCTGGCCTGTTGGACGACCCAAGCCCGCTAAACGGAAACGTTGACGACACCCCGATCTTCCACGCCATGCTGTCGAAGTGGTTCACCGACCGGCAGGAGAACCCTGCTTCTGCCGAGGCGATCGCATACGCCGTCGACGACATTGCCGACGACGTTGGCTGGGCATCCGACGCCGATGCTGGATGGGAGGCTGCTGAAACAGCGAGCGAGCCGGTTGTTGATGAGCTAACTCCCGCTGGACTACCAAAGCGGCGCCCGCAAGCATTCCTCGTACCGGGAAGCGCTGCACCGGATTCGGTTACAAACGGTCTGCCACCCCAACCATCGGCCAGGCATGCGTCCGCCGTTCGTGACCGGATGTCGAGCTTCCAACGCGGGCTGACGATGGGCCGACACGCTAGGCCTGTGAAGACGATGGACGAAAACGGTGGCTACCAGGATTGGCGAGACGAGGAGACATCGGAAGGTAATCAGTGATGTCTCAGTCAGCTCAGCCCTCGTCAAGGCCTGGCCAATTCGGATGGCTTCTGACGAACTTTGTCAAGAATGTGCCAGGTGTTAGCCACGCGGTAGCCGTGTCATCAGACGGCCTGTTGCTCACTTCATCTGAGGGGCTGCCGCGCGATCGGGCGGACCAGCTAGCTGCAGTGGCGTCTGGGTTGTTAAGTCTGACGCGCGGCGCTGCACGAGTCTTCGGCGCTGGTGAAGTAGTGCAAACCGTTGTCGAGATGGAGCTCGGCTGCATGCTACTTATGGCAATCGCCGACGGTTCATGCCTTGCCGTTCTCGCTTCGCCGCGATGTGACATGGGCCTTGTCGCGTACGAGATGACACTACTCGTAGATAGGGCGGGCGAGCTGGTTACACCACAATTGCGATCCGAGCGCGGAACTGCCGTGGACTGGCGTGACGGTGCCGTGTCGTGACCGCGACCGAGGAAGGGCACCACGCTTCGATTGTCCGGCCGTATGCTCGCACCGGTGGTCGAACCCGCTCCGACCTCGAACTACCCCTCGAGGCGCTCATTGTGACGACGACTGCCGGCAAGTCTTATGACCGCTATAGTCAGCCTGAGCACCGTGACATCGCGATCTTGTGCCGAGAGGTCCGCTCTGTAGCGGAGGTCGCAGCGCTTATGGTCGTTCCACTTGGCGTCGCGCGGGTGCTTATCGCAGATATGGCAGGAATGGGATTGGTAACAGTGCACGGCGGCGCCTCGAAGGACAACGAGGCACCTGACCTGGCCTTACTTGAGAGGGTTCTCAGTGGCTTACGGCGCCTCTGATGAAGGGCGTAGAGCGACGACGGCGACAGAACCGCCGCCGGGCCCGCGCATTTCGGCCAAAATCGTAGTTGCCGGTGGATTCGGCGTAGGCAAGACCACATTCGTCGGCTCGGTATCGGAAATAGTCCCGCTTACGACCGAGGCCGTAATGACACAGGCCAGTATTAGCGTGGACGACCTGACGGCGACGCCTAACAAGTCAACCACGACAGTAGCGATGGACTTCGGCCGCGTATCGCTGGACCGGGAACTCATCCTTTATCTATTTGGCACGCCGGGACAGCATCGATTCTGGTTCATGTGGGACGAACTTGTTCACGGAGCTATCGGCGCTGTGGTTCTCGTGGATACCCGACGCCTCGCAGACTGTTTTCCAGCAGTGGACTTCTTCGAAAACCGTGATCTGCCGTACATTTTGGCTCTGAACTGCTTTGACGGCATTCAGCGGCATCATGCTAATGACGTCAGGGATGCGATGTCGATTAGCGAGTCCATACCTATCGTTACTTGCGACGCCAGGCAGCGGGAGTCAACAAAGCAAACCTTGATATCCCTGGTTGAGTACGTCGTGCAACTTCGAAGCCGCGTGCGGGTATCTCCGCGAAACTGATCCGATCTCGTAGTTGCACAGGCCAACCTGTACGGCCATATAGGTGGAGTTCATCGACTAACGCAACGCGTTTGTGGCTCGCGTGAGGACGTTGGTCCCCGTTTTGACCCACCCATGCAACCTGACGCCTATTGGCACCTGACCATTCGCATCGCGCTGCCCTGGTTTGCCCTTGAATCGATTCGTGTCCGGACACCATCATTGCGTGTGTTGCGATGCTCGCGACACGGAGCTACCGACACGGTACTAGCGATACATTGTCATCGAAATCGACGCCATGCTCTCATCGACCCCGGCGATTAGTTCTTGCAATTGCCCTGGCATCGCGCTGATCAAAGAAGCGACAAGAGACCGCAACTCGTAACGGTTTGTGTCGTGGCCAAGAATGAATTTTACACCGACGACCGACAGTAAGGCGGCAAGTAGAGCGTGGGTGAGGTCAATCTCCTCGCGGTTGTAAAGAACGTGGTTCAGCATAAGCCGCGGACGCGCGACGTCATAGAGATCCACCGCTGGATAGCGCTCTCCCGGATGACTGAAGAGTTTCCGTCCACGCTCTCGACGAAGTAGGCCGCTTGCAATCAGTCGTTCTGCCATAATGCGATATGCGTCTGGACCCAGTTCCTGGGCCCACGTTCGAACCCGATGCTCGGTCGACTGCTGATCTACGGTGTTGACGAGACTATCGGAGAGACCGCTACCCACTGGCTCCTTGTCGAGCACCACGATGAGTCCATCTTTGATGCCGAGCCGCCCATCGATGATGAGCTCACCGAACATTGCTCCGACCAGCCCGCATTCGAGCCGTTCGATGCTGACAAGGGGCCTGCCAGACGTTTCATCGTGACTGATCAGGAAGAACTGTTCGGCCAGTTGAACGTTCGCCATCACTCCTCGCCCTAGGTCGTCGCCACGGCCGAGCCACGGAATAAATCTGCCAGGAGTGTATCGAGACACAGAATGGCTGCCGATGGGCCGCCACTACTCCCTGCTGTTCCGGCGGAACTTCCGTTTGATCAGGTTCACGGAGCGGGCCACAGGTGACGGGTCAGAAGGCAGGATCGGGGTAAACGTCCACCTCGGTGGCCTTGACCGAGAGCCACACTGATCGGCCCTCCGCGAGGCGCAGGTCGGCGACCGCGTCGGGAGTGACATCGACGAGCGCTCCAGGGGCGCCCGCCACTTCCACCCGGACCCGATCGGCCAGTGGTTCCAGGCCGGTGACCGCACCTGGCCAGACGTTGCGTGCGCTGGTGTGCTCTGGTCGGCTTGTGTGCAGAACGATGGCACTCGGGCGGACTGCAACCAACAACGGCGCGGTGCCGGCTGGCGATGTCTCGTCGAATCCGGCGGCGACGAGCGTCCCACCGTCGTCCAACGCAATCGCCGTCGCACCTGATCGAACCCCGTGGTAGAGGTTTACGCCCACCAGTCGTGCGACGTAGTTCGTCGCGGGGCGGCGCGCCACGGAGGCGGGCGTTCCCTGCTGCACGATCCGCCCATCCTCCAAGACGAGCAGACGGTCGGTCAGCATGATGGCCTCCAGCGGATCGTGCGTGACGATCAGCGTCGGTCCCGCGAACTCGGCTAGATGCCGGCGCAGCTCGGCGCGGACCTCGAGGCGAGTGCGCGCGTCAAGCGCGGAGAGCGGCTCATCGAGCAGCAGCAGGCCGGGATTCGCGGCCAGGGCACGCGCCAACGCCACTCGCTGGGCCTGCCCGCCGGACAGCTCGCCCGGCTTGCGTTTGGCGTAGTCGGCCAACCCGAATCGCACCAACCAATCATGGGCAATCGCGTTAGCCGAGCGGCGTTCAATGCCGTGACACCGCGGCGAGAAAGCAACGTTGTCGCGGACGGACAAGTGCGGAAACAGGCGGTAATTCTGGAAGAGCAGCCCGACCGGTCGTCGTTCCGGAGGCACAAAGACGCCCATTTCGATGTTGACGAACATCAAATCGTCGAGCCGGATCGACCCGGTCGTGGGTGCGGTCAGACCGGCGAGCATCCGCAGCAGGGTGGTCTTTCCAGCGCCGTTCGGCCCAAGGACGCCCAGGATCTCCCCCGGACGAACCGCGAACTCAACCTCCAGCTGGAACGTGCCTCGTTGCACAGTGGCATCCACCACCAGACCATCGACAGTGTCGGACTCAAGCAGTGACGGGCCGCCCCGCACATCCCGTGTCGTCACGGGCCCCATCCACTGCTTAGCCATCTGTCACGCAGCGCCGCCAGGATGGCTACCGCTACGACGAGCAACACCAAGCTGAGCGCAACGGCCGCTTCGGGATCAGTCTCCAACGCGTTGTAGACGGCGAGCGGCATGGTCTGCGTTGTACCCGGAAAGTTGCCGGCGAAGGTGATCGTCGCACCGAACTCACCCAAGGCACGGGCCCAACAGAGCACCGCGCCGGCGAGCAGCGAGGGCCCGACCAGCGGCAGCGTGATCCGACGGAAGACCGTGAGGCGGGAAGCGCCAAGAGTGGTTGCGGCCTCCTCGAGTCCGAGGTCGGCCGATCGCAGTGCACCCTCGACCGTGATGACGAGGAACGGCATTGCCACAAAGGTCTCCGCGACGATCACCCCGGCGGTGGTGAATGGCAGGGTGATCCCGAACCAGTCGTCCAGGTAGCGGCCGATGATGCCGTTTCTTCCGAACGCCAATAGCAACGCAAGTCCACCGACAACGGGAGGAAGGACGAGCGGCAGGGTGACAAGGGCCCGTACGAGACCGAGTCCCGGAAATCTCAACCGTGCGAGCACCCACGCTAGGGGCACACCCAGGATGAGCGAAACGATTGTCGCGGCGGTCGCACATTCGAGTGACAAGCGGAGCGCAGTGAGGACCTGGCTGTCAGACAGCAGCTCCGGGAGTCCACTCCAGGGCGCCCGAACCAATAGCGCGAGTAGTGGCAGCACCAGAAAGGCAAGCCCAATGGCAGCGGGCGCAACGATGAACAGCGGGGCGCCACGACGCGGGCTGTCGGAGAGCGCTGGCTGAGCCCGGCGGGTGGACCGACCCCGCCACATCCGGAACCCGGCCACCTCGTCCTCAGGGCGCCATGAATCCTGCGGCCGTAAGGACCTGCTGCGCCGGTGCGGACAGCACATAGTCCACAAACGCCTGCGCACCGGCCGCGTTCGGCGCCTTCGTCAGCGCCGCTATCGGGTACTCCGTAGACGCGTTGATGTCAGCGGGGATCACGATGCCTTTGACCTTAGTGCCGGCGGACTTGACGTCGGTGACATAGACCACGCCTGCGTCCACCTCCTTGAGTTCGACCTTGGTCAACGTCGCCTTGACATCGGCCTCGCGCGTAACGGGTTTCACCACGACCTTCGCGTTCACGAACACTTTCTCGGCGGTTGCGCCGCACGGCACCTGTATCTGGCACAAGGCCACTTTGACTTCCGGTTTGGCCAAGTCGGCGACGGTGGCAACGTTCGCGGGGTTGCTCGGCGGCACCGCAATCTCCATCTGATTCTGCACAAAGCTCTTAGGATTCGACGCTCCACCCTTGTCCGTGACCTGCATCATGTTCTTCGGCGCTGCGGAGGCGAATACATCGGCAGGCGCGCCGTTGTTGATCTGTTGCGCCAGTGTGGAACTGGCGCCGAAGCTCAGCTTTACGGTCACACCGGGATGGGCGGCCTCGAACATCTTCCCGATCGTGGTGAATGACTCGGTCAATGACGCGGCCGCCAGGACCGTCACGGTGCCGGACAGTCCACTCGACGAACTAGCGCTACCGGCCCCGCCTGCCGCAGCAGATGTCGTGCTCGTCGAAGACGAAGACGAACTGCACGCGGACGCTGCAAGGGTGGTAAGCGCGACGATGGCGACAGCGGTACGACCCATGATTGCTCCTGGTTGAGTCAATGCGGCACGGGTGATCACGACGCGCCGGGGATCTCGACGACGACGTTCGTCGCCTTGACCGAGGCGACTGCCAGCGAGCCAGGCTCCAGCCTCAGTTCGTCCGCAGCTTCCCGACTCATCAGCGACACGACGCGATGAGGACCCGCCTGGATCTCTACTTGCGCCATAACCGTGTCACGCACGACACGGGTAACGAGGCCGGTGAACCGGTTTCGCGCCGATTCGCTCACCACCGGCGCCGCCCGGGCAGGTTCGACCGACGAGGCCAGCTCCTCGGCGAAGTGCGCGAGGGCTGCGCCGTCGATGGTCCGACGGCGACCAGCGTCTCCTGATGTCGACAGCCGCCCGGCGTCGACCCACCGGCGAACCGTGTCATCGCTGACGCCCAAGAGCGTCGCGGCTTCACTAATGCGGAATGTCGACACGGGCGAACTATATCCGCATCCGCGGATGTGAGATAGCAGAACATCCGCAAATCAACCAAAAATCTGGCTTGACTACCGCAACTGCGACCCAGTAGCGTGCCCGCGCGATTGGGTATCCGCGGACTCGGGGTGGCGATCTGGCAGGGAATCGCTAGCCTGTGACGCGGCAGCTTGTTCCGCGGCGCATATCGCACTTTGCGTTGGTTTCCCACGCATACGGTGCAGAAGATGTCCGGTGCACAGCTGCCAGCGCGAGTGATCAGAGACTCGGAGTGAGCACGTGGTCGACGGACTGATCTGCAAGTTGCAGCCAGTTCGTGCTGCCTGGGCCGAGCGGCTACTGATCCGGTTCTCCTTTCAACGACTTCAGACCCAGTCACCGCGGAGTGCATCCCTCAGTTGACGCGGTACGCCGCAGCGAATGACAGCAAGAGCGCACATTCACAGATTGGACGAGTCGGAGAGACGAACCGGCGAGAAAGGAGCGCACACAATGACGAGCTCTGCTTCGAGGATCGAGGACGGTCGGCTGACTCTCTCAGATCTGCAGACGGTGCGCTTCCACGAAAGCAAGGGCTTCGGACCCGGATATGACGAGGCTGAGGTCGACGCCTTCATGGCTCGGTGTGCGAGCGAGTTACAAAGGCTCACGAGGCGCGTCGACGAACTCGAGGCGCAGGCAAGCAGCTCCGCGTTGACAGGACCGACGGACGGATACATTGCGACGCAGTCGGCCACGATTCTCTCCGCTGCCCAGCAGACCGCAGGCTCGACGGTGAAGAACGCCGACGAATACAGCGCACGGGTCACGGCCGAGGCTCGGACGATGTATGACGACGCCCGTCGGAAGTCAACGAAGATGCTCGAGGACGCCTACCGGGTCGCGACTGAGGCAATTGATCAGGCGAACGAACGGCACGAGGAGATCGAGCGGCAGACGGTCTACCTACGCGCGCTGCGTGACTCGACCAAAGTGCAAGTCGAGACCTTCCTGTCGGGCCTACTCGACCACGTGACGAGCGAATATGGGCGAGCCCTCCCGGCTGCCGTCGAAGCGGTCCAGCGGGTTGATGCGTCACCAGCCGAACTCAGACCACTTGAGCGGCCGGAGCGACCCGCGATCGAGCCGCGGTCTGGCTGAGCGCGACGAGCGCCGACCGGTACCCGGCTCAGTGGGTTGTGCCGGACAGTGCTCCTGATACGGCGTGTACGAATGCGCCGATGATCTGGTCGGTATTGGTGAGCTCGTCGACCTGCCCGTCGACCGGGCTTACTGCCGAGCTGAGCGAATCGGCTGGGATGGATGCGCCGAAGCCGAACACGCTGAGTTGGACGTATTTTTGTTTGCCGGCCGCAGCGAGGCCGGCCTTGAGCTGGTTGAGGCTGATAGTGACGGGGTCGTCCTCGTTCACGCCGTCGGTGAACACGATTACCTGGTTGGGCAGGCCGGGCACGTAGTGGGCCTGCTGGTATCGGTAGGCGGCCAGAATGGTGTCGTACAGTCCGGTGCCAACCGGCCGCGCGGCCAGGTTGGTCGCGGCAGACTGAACCGCGTTCCGCTGCGACGTGTTCAGCGGTGCGATGGCGGTAAGCGGTTGCCAGTCATTGGGCGGCGCGAGTTGTGAGCCGAATTGCCACAAGCCAAGCTGGGCATTGCTCGGCAGGAGCGCATTGACCTGGTTGATGCCTTGGCGGACCAGATCGATCTTGGTCGCTCCACTTCCAGGTAACTGTTCGCCCATCGATCCAGAAACGTCGACCACGATCAGCATGTTCGTGCGGCGCAGCTCGGGATGCCAGGTGCTCAGCACGTGGTACATCAAATGCACAATCATTGGCGGCATCGCTGTCGCCGGGACTGAAGGAAGTCCGGCATCGGTCGCCGCCGGCGGCGGAGTAGCCGGCCACGTCGGTCCACGCAGTCCGGCTGCGGATACCGCCGCACGAGCCGGCTGTCCGGTGAGCGCCCGGACAAGCCGGCTGATCGCGGCCGCCTTGACCGGGTCCGCGGCCGCTGCGTCGGTCGGCAGCAACGAAAAACGCATGAGCGCAGCCGCATCGCTCGGCGCGAACACACGGTAATCGCTTGCCTGCCCTGATGCGAGCAGTGCGTATTCGGGTAACACAGCAATCTGCGTCGCGGTCTTCGGCACCGCCAGCTGCGCCGCGTTGACGGTCGTTCCGGACTGCCACGCCCGCATCATGTCCAGGGCCGAGACCAGGGGTCCGGCCTTGACCAGCACGGCGCCCGCCAGCGCCCCTACGGCGACCATGCCGGCGCCGCTGGCCGTAGGATCGGACACCACCAACTGCGTCTGCTTGGGTTGCCCGAGCAGTTGCCCCAGCCCAACCCACGTCTGCGCCGAGGGCGGGAGCGCCGCGGCCGAGCGTTGGGTTACCACGTAAAGCGGGCTCGTCGCGACGACTTGGGCGCGATCTTTCGCGATGTGCGCGGTGCTTGGCAGCTGGGGCCACGACACGTCATCAGCTATCCACGCGTCGGCTCCGGAGGATGCGACAACATCAGCCGCTCCGCTGCCGTCGGCTCGCGTGATCGTGACTTTCACACAGTCGGGCCCCTGCGCTATGCCGTCCGCGGCCTTCTGCAACACGGGTTCGTACGACGTTGCGGTCACAACCCGCAGCTGCCGAGAACACGACCCGGATACGCCGCCGGTCGACCCGGTTCCAGACGACGATGCCGCCGGACGGTCACTCTGCGACGTCGCAGCAAGACCGAACGCGACACCGGCCAAAACGAGGACTACCGCAACGACCCACCAATACACCGGAATTCGACCAGCACGCCGCGCAACATGCCTGCCCATACGCCGAACTCCGTTCCCCGCGACAAAGCCCGAGCAGCCACGCTACTAGCTGATTGCCTCTCGACAAGTCGCTGTTTCTTAAGGAATACCCCGAGGTGGCCGATTCGAATCACGACCGGTGCTGAGCGCCATCAGTTGGATGCGGTGCGGAGTGATCACACACGTACTGTGAGCGATATTTCTCTCGTCGCCGGTGAATCCGCTCGACTTGACCATGCCCCGCAGGCGAAGGGTGCCATTCTGCTATGGCTCACTTGGCCTAACACCGCCGAGCGACGGTAACAAAGGTTCGACCGAGTTTCAACGCGAGATCTCAGGGCGAAGATCGCCACGCGATGCCGACCGTCATAGACCGGCAAGGTCGACAATTGCCCGTGGCAGCGGATCAGTGACTGACATTGCTCGGCGAGCTCGGCCGCGTGGAGTCACTTGCTGGTTCCGCGCCAGCAGCGATTGCCTTTCGGCCGTCACGATCGGCTCGGTCTCGGTATAGTGTGGCTCGCTGACCCGGTCAGATCGTCGCAGTGTGCCGGAACGGATCGTCATGAGCGCTTCAGCCCACCCCCAGGCCACGTCGTGTTGATGGCGTGGGTCGCTGCCGACCAACAAGGTGACCCAGCGGCGATCGTCGTGCACGCCGCGCCTCGCGGCGCAGCGCACGCGCTGTGTGGCGAGCCCGTGGACACGTACGGAGAATCGTGGCCATTTCCAGCCCAGGAGTGGGCTGCCGAGCGGGCGCGCTGCCCCTACTGCGCGCGACTGCTGTACGAGGGCTGAACGTCCTTCTTGCGAAGGGCCCGCACCCTGCGAAAGGCCCGAGGCCAGGACCAACGCGCTCAGTAGATGCGATTCAGGAGCGACACCGTGAGGGCGCGTTTGGCCCGGCCGGCTACTCCTGACCGAGCGAGTGCCGTCCGGGCGGCATTCGCTCCCGGAGCGCCGTGCACCCCCCCGCCAGGGTGCGCCGAGCAGCTGGCGAGAAAGAGTCGATCAATGGGAGTCGCCGCCCCACCGAGACCGGGCGCGGGCCGGAAGATCAGCTGCTGGTGGAGCTGGGCGGTGCCGCCGTTGATGGCGCCGGCGAACAGGCTGGGATCGACCGCCTCGAGGTCGCCTGGCATCTGGATGGAGCGGCCGACGATCAGCTGTCGGAATCCGGGAGCGTGCCGCTCAACCAGCTGCTCGATAACGTCCACGTGAGCCTGAAGACGGTCGGTGTCGAGCTCGAGACCAGAGGGCACATGGGTATACGCCCAAGCCGATTCCGTTCCGGCAGGAGAACGGGTCGGATCAGTTGTGGTCATCTGCCCGAGCAGGACGAACGGGCGGCGAGGCATGCGCCGGGTCGCCAGATCGGCCGCGAAGTCAACGAGCCCGTCTATGTCAACACCGAGATGCACCGTCCCGGCCAACCGAGCGGGCTGGGCGATCCAAGGGATCGGGCGGGACACGGCCCAATTGACCTTCAAGGTTGGGTAATCCCACTGGAACTTGCGCATATCCGCGACGAACCGCGCCGGCAACTGCTCCTCGCTGACTAATCCCCCGTACAACGCCGGTGCCGAGATGTCGGCGAGGACGGCCTGGGACGCCGACAGCGACTCGCCTGACCGCAAACGCACTCCAGTCGCGCGGCCGTCGACGATCCTCACCCGATCGACCTGGGCATGCGTTCGGACAACTCCACCGGCAGTACGCAGCCGCTTTGCGAGTGCGTCGGTCAGCTGCCCGGCACCGCCGACCGGCACCGGGAAGCCATAGGTCTGGCCCAGCATGCTCAACAGCCAGCCGTAAATGGCACTGCCAGCACCGTCAGGCGGAACGTCGGCGTGCATGGCGTTGCCCACCAGAAGGACTCGGCCGCCCTCTCCTCGGAAAGTCTCCTCGCCGAATCGACGCACAGACTGCAAGGCCATGCGGGCAAACCGCAAGGCATCTGCGAGGCCAAGCTGCCGAATCAGCTGCTGCATCGGGCGAATGGGTGGGAACGGCCGGAACAGCGCATCGAGCACAGGTCCCGAGATCGCCTCCCACTCGGTAACGAGCCGCAGCCATGCGGCGCCGTCGTCCGGCGCGAAAGCGGATAGCGACTCAGCGGTGCGATGGCGGTCCCGATGGATGACAGCGCAACGGTCGTCAGGAAACACGTGCGCCAGGACGGCCGGAGCATGGGTCCATCGCAGGCCATGCCGATCGAGGTTCAGGCCGGCCAACACGGGAGATGCGATGCCCAGTGGGTAGAAGGCACTGAAGAGATCGGTGCGGAAGCCAGGCGCGGTCACTTCTGCCGTCTGCACGGCTCCCCCGACGTTCGGTGTCGCCTCACAGACGACCACATGCCACCCGGCGTCCGCCAACAGGTTTGCGGCGACCAAACCGTTGTGGCCTGCGCCTATCACGATCGCATCGGGCGCGCTTTCATGATCCCTCACACTCGCCGAGGCTATCGGCGACGGATACCTTCCGCAGAACGCCTAAGGATTGCCTTGCCGATCGCGCTCGTAATGAGTAGCCGGACCGGATCCCTGCGACCAGATCGGCCCGTCTGGACATATCTATCTCTCTCACCACCTCCGCCGACGTCGAACCGGACCCACAACGACGGCTGGCCCTTGTGGCGACATGGACAGAGGTGCCCGATCTGGTGACGGCCAACCAGGGCGAAGACGGCATTCTCGAACAGTGCGAGCTTCTGATCGCGCGCGGGATCGGAATCGAGGCCGGACTGCTGTCCGGACCGGTCTGGAGGACAAGCCGGTTCTGCCCGACGGCCGCCTGGCCGACGGCAACGGCGATCTCGTTGCGGCTGCCGCCGCGATGCTCGCCGACAGCGCGCCTGAATAAGTCGAGCAGCGATCAGGCGTCATCTGACGGCGTAGGGACGGCGTCGTGTATCGGCTCAGCCGGCAGCGATGTGCCCGTCAGATGGCTCGCGTCGTTGTAGGTGACGAGCGTCCACCGCCCTGCCCCGCCCGGCCGGCGTTCATGGCGCCAGTGAGTGACCCCGGTATTGAGCGGTGCGAACGTGATTCGGTTGCCAGTGCCACTGACACCGAAAGCGAGGTAGAACGACGCCTCCAAGACGCCGCCATGACATACGGCAACAACCGTCTCATCGGGGTGGTTGGACACGATCCGGGCCAGGGCAGCGCCGGCGCGAACGAGAAAACCGGCCCAACTTTCCCCGCCTGGCGAGAAGGCGCGGAACGGGTCCGCCTCCCCCATTGGTTGGTCGAACCATCCGTATCTTTCGCGCCACTCCGCGATGCTGAGCCCGTCGGCTTCCCCCGGGCGTAGCTCCTGTAGGTCGTCATCGAACTGCACCGGCATGTCGAGCGCGCGAGAGACGTAGCGCGCAGTCTCACGGGCTCGCGGCAACGTGCTGGCATAAAGCTTGGTGGCCGGCAGACGCTCGGCGCGTAGCCGCTCTTCGAGCAACTGGGACTGGCGACGGCCCCGCTCGGTGAGTCCAGCGTCGCCCCGCATCCCGCCGATGATTGGCTCGACGTTCGGCACCGACTCTCCGTGGCGGATCAGGTAAAGGTCCATGCCACCAGGATGTCGGGCCGCTCAGCGAGAACACGAACCGCGGGAGTGTCGGACACGTGTCCGGCCCGAATGGGCCGGCCGAGCTCGCGGCGAAGCGTTACCGAGTAGCCTCGGCTGACTGCCGACCCGGCTCATCCGGATCGGACGCACGGCGCTCTCGGAAGAACTCCTCGCGCACCAGGATTCGGAACGCGTCGATGCCGTAGCCGGTCACGATCGGCTCGATTTGGCTCTGCTGGGCACGTAGCGATCGAACTTTCCGGTCGAGCAGGTCGTCTTCGCAGCTGAACCACATCGCCAGCTCGCTCGTAGCTGTCGCTTCCGGAGCCATGCCCTCGACCATCATCACTTGAGAAGGATCGATTCGGCGGAAGAACTCCTGGTTCCACTCCGCCGTTTTGGTGGCGTACAACAGCCGGGGCGCTGTCGCTGCGCGGGCGCACGCCATTGTGGACCACCTGCACACCGCGACGTGGTCGACATGGCCGGTCGCGCCGTCTGGACCGAACGTGAGCAGCACGTCCGGCTGAACATCGGCGATGAGCCGGGCGATGATCGCTACCGCTTCTTCGTCCGCGATCTCATCGCAGTGACCGTCTCGGTATCCCAGCCAATGATGTTCAGTGACGCCCACCTCTCCGAGGCTTGCGGCCATCTCGGCTCGCCGGATCGCCATACGCTCTTCTTTCGGTCGAGGGTCGCCGTCGGGAAAGCCCGCCTCGCCCGTAGTAGCGGTCACGCACACGACGCGGCGCCCGGCATCGACCGCTCGCGCCATCAATCCGGCCGACAGCCAGGCCTCGTCATCAGGGTGAGCCCAGACGCCGAGTATGGAGCCGAGATCTCCGATCGTGTCTGGAGCCATTGCGCTCATCGCGCCTCCCGTCTCCCGTCCTCCGTCGGCCAAGTCATGATCTCGGCGCACGACGAGGGTAGCGTGACGCCGTGCCGGATAACGGGCCAGCGGAGCGGCCGGATGCCGAAATCGGATACTCACGCGTCGACGTTCAACCAGACACGGCGCTACTGATCAAGGGCATGGAGGCAACCGCCGAATGGCCCGCCGTTCGTCAACTGCGGGCCTGGGAGCGAACGCACCTTGCGCTTCAGGCGGGTGAACGATTGCTCGATATTGGCTGTGGGGTTGGCGACGTTGCCATCGCGCTGGCGAAGGATGTGGCACCGTCCGGCTCGGTGATCGCCATCGATGCCAGCGAAGCGATGCTCGGAGTCGGACGTCAACGTGCGGCCGAAGCAGCCGTTTCCGTGGACTTCCGGATCGGCGATGCCGAGTCACTTTCCCTGCCCGACGGATCGGTTGATGCATGCCGGTGTGAGCGGGCGTTGCAGTGGGTACCGAACGCCGATCAGGCATTGGCGGAAATGCTCCGCGTGCTTCGACCTGGAGGGCGTCTCTCGGTCATCGAGACCGACTGGCGGAGTCTCCTGTTCGACCTGCCAGATCGAGCAGCCGCAGACGCGCTGAGCCGAGCCATGTGGGCGTTGCGAGGCCCAGCCTTCGACCTGGGCGGTCGCATCCTCAACCTCGTTCGAGCGCTCGGCCTGGAGGCGATAGAAGTCACCGGTGCCGCGCATGTCTGGACCCGGTGGAATCCCGATACCGAGGTAGCGCCAGCTGGATTGTTTCCAATCCGCACGATCGTCGACCAGCTCGTCGAGCTGGGCTACCTCGATGCCGACGTGGCGGAACGTTTCGTCATCAACGTCGAGAACGCGGCCCGTCGTGATCGGCTGTGCGTCTCGTTGTGCATGTTCGCGGTGTCCGGTCATCGGCCGGGCTGAGCGAATTGCTCCGACAGCGCCGGTGTCAACTCCGTGCGTTGATGAGCATCGTCATGGCTGAGCTTCCAGAGTGAGCGTTGTTGTCATCGACTTGCCGTCGCGGACATAGTCGATGCTCACTTTGTCACCCGGGTTCATTCGCAACGTAGCAATGACCAAGTCGTCCGGTCCCGACGTCTTCTTGTGATTGATATGCGTAATCACGTCTCCGGTCTGCAGTCCGGCCTTGGCCGCCGGGCCGTTCGCGCTTACATCTTGCACGAATAGCCCAGCGTCAACCCCGAATTGATGTGCGGCAGACGCCGGAATCGGTACTGTCGACATTCCTAGATATGGCGGGCTGAACCGGCCGTTGCTGATCAACTGGTCGGCAACGACGGAGGCCAGGTCCACTGGGATGGCGAAGCCGATGCCGACGCTGCCTCCTCCGGACTGCCCAGCCGAGTTCGGCACAGTCGCGATTGCGGTGTTGACGCCGATCATCCGTCCCCCGCAGTCAACCAATGGGCCGCCCGAGTTCCCAGGATTGATCGACGCGTCCGTTTGAAGCGCCCCAGGGAGCCGCGCCGTCTTCCCACCGGCGGCCGGCAGCGGTACGTCGCGACCTAACGCGCTGATGATTCCGCTGGTTACCGTCCCCGACAGGCCGAGGGGCGCGCCCAGCGCCACGACGGGCTGGCCCACCTGTACCGCATCGAGCCTCGGGAAGCGTGAGGAAACCGACGCAGATCACCACCAGCCCTGCTTCTTGGTCCAGCGGAGCAGGACGCCGCTGATGGCGGCCATGATGATCAACACCACGGTCAGCTGCACCGGCTCGGTATGCGGATTGACGATGACGTTCATGCCGTAGACGGACGAGATGGCAGTCGCCGGAAGGGTGACCGCCGCCAGAACCGCCAACCGCTCGCTGGCGATGGTCAGCTTGGTGTCATTGCGGGTGCGGTAAAGGTCGATGACGCCGGCGAGGAGTTCTTGTTCGCTGTCGGTCATCCGGTGCACCCGGCGGAACATGTCTTGCAGGTCGGCCAGTTGCGCCTCGTCGTCGTGGTGACCGGGGCCGAGCAGCTTCCGGGCCCGGGCCAGCACCTCCTCCGAATGGGCGGCGGTGGTGCGCACCGACAGCAGCTCATACCGGACCAGGAACATCTCCTCCAACGCGTGCTCCGGGTTGGTCAGCTGCTGGTGCAGTACCTTCTCCTCCACCTCGGCCACCCGCACCGCCACGTCCTGCACCAACAACCGCTGCCGCAACGCCATCAACGACACCAACGCATGGGTCAACTCGATCGGCGTCCGCGGCGCGATCCGGCCCGCCCCGATCCGGGCCAACGTCTCCTCAATCTCCGACACCCCCTCCACCGCCGCCACCGACACCTCATCCCGCTTGTGCACCGTGACCAGGAATCGGTCCCCGACGAACAAATCCAACTCCACCAACCGGGTCTCCCCCTGCCCCAACACGACCGGCCGGTGCAACACCATGAACACGTGATCCCGATACCCATGCACCATCGGCATGTGATTACGCACCCGGCAGTACTCCCGCGCCACCGGATGCAAATTCAGCTCAGCCGCCAACAACCCATCAATCTCGACCGTCCACTGCGGCACGTCCAACCACACAAACCCGTCCTCCCGTTTCAACAACACCGGGATCTCCTCAACCGACTTCTCCATGACCCCACCATTGCTGACCAGCCGAACCGTCATGGAATCCATCGAGGCCTCCTGTGCGCTGTGCCCGTAAGGCCATTATCGCCAGCGACTGATTCCGCGTGGTGGCGCCCCGATGTTCGCTCGGACCTCCCCGCGCCGTACTTCGGTGACGGTGCCTGATGACCAACGGATCACTCGGCTAGGGCACGAAGGACGCTGCCGATGACAAATGAGCGCGAGGCGCTTCCGCTAGTCGCAATGCCCGGTGCCGACCGGGAATCGAGAGTCGAACGTGTAGGTGCCCCCCGAGCCGGTACGGAGTGTCACGTAGAGGCCGTCGGGCGCGATGCACGCCTGGGGGTCATCGCTCTGCAGGCCTAACCAGTGGGACCAGCGAAGTCGGACAAGGACTCGGCTCGACGCCGGCACGCTGATCGTGATCGTGTCCGGGTTCTGGCGCAGAACGTCCCCCGGCGGGTCGACGAGCGCCGTCGGATTCAGTACCTCGTACAGGGTCCAATGGCTATTCAGCCACACCGGCTCGAGGTACGGCACGCGCGTGGCGATGAGGTCCGCTTCCTTGGCTCCGAAGCTCGTCAACGGCGCATCCGGCAGCGCGACGTACTGCACGGCGTCGGTGCGTAGGAAGTCCCAATAGCTCTGCGGCGTGGGGTCGTGCCGGTAAAAGACCTCGTCATTGAGTCGGACATCGGTTTGTCTGAGCCAGCCACGAGCCAGCGGCAGGCCACGAGCGAGATAGACCGCATCCCAGTGGCCGGCCATTTCTGGCACCTCGACGCGGCCGGCAAGCGGTCCTCGGGCTTCGATCGCGGCGATCACGGGTCGGTAGTAGTCGCTGTATCCGCTGACGTGGCCCGTGCTGGCGATCGCGGCCGGGTTCACCGGCAGTTGGAGGACAAACATTCCGAGGAGCAGCGCTGCGCCGCGGGTCGGAGTGCGCAGCGAGACGAACGCAGCCGTGACCGGTAGCGCGAACAGCAAGCTGAGCCGGGACGCGTTTGATCCCACCGGCGTGGGCAGAACGAACGCCGCGACAACCAGCACAATCCCTAGCGCTGCGCCGATGCGCAGCGGCCGGCATCGCGCCGGGACGACAGCGAGAACCACTGCCAGCGCGATGACCGACCGGACGCAGTCGACAAAGCTGAACGGCTGGCGGCCTCCGTCGCCGAACACAAGCGACGCGACGGCCGCGGCGCCGGCCGCCGGCAGGAGGAGTAGCGCGGCGTCCTGCCGCCGACCGGCGAACAGCGCCACGGCACCCGGGATCCCCAGCAGTAACGCCGCGACCGGGCTCGCGCCGCCGCACAGCGCACCGAATACCGCCGCGAGCAAAGCGGCGCTCGATCTCGGCAGCCGAGTGGTGGTCACCAGCGACACTGCGATCAAGCCGCAAGTCAAGCCGACGGCGAAGGTGATCCGCCCCTCGAGGACATTCGCCACCTGGGTGACTGCCGCGGCTAGCCCGCCGATCACCGGGTGTACCGGACGTACTCGGCCCAGTAGTCGGGTCGTGAACCAGGTGCCCACGACCGCGGCTACGGCGCCGGTCAGCTTGGTCCCGACGTGCGCCATGAGAATCGAGGCCCACAGCGTGTAGCCGTAAACGACCGTACCGCCGAACCACCGGAAATCGACGATGGACAACGGATATCGGCCCGCGAAGTCCGCGCGGGCGAGCTGGGCAGACATATCGGTGTTCATGGGCGGGAGCAGGAGGAAGCCCCAGGCCAACAACGTCGCCACGCCCGTGGCGATCAGTGCCGGGCGGTAGTCCGAGTCCCAGAGGCGGCGAGCCGCGACGCCGGCGCGAGAGATGGTACGCCGCGGCGCGGGCCCGATCAGAATGGGCACGGACACAGCTGGACAGTCTGGCACGAGCGCGCTGACGCCCGCATGAGTGGCGGCGATCAGTCCGACACTTCAGTTCCGGCAGAGTGGGCGGCCTGAGGCCGCGGTATGGCCAGTGGGCGTGGCCAGGTCCGACCAGAGTTAGAGTTACGTCGCTGCCCGGACGCGGTAGGTACTGCCGAGCACGCTAGGTCTCACACCGAGGTGAGGTTTGATCAGTCAGGTACGGCCGCGTCCAGCCGCGTTGGCCGCAGCTGGATTCGTCGCCGCGACGCTAACTGTGGTAACCGGCGGACGCGTGGGCCCAGTGCTGGGCAGCGCCACGCTGACCAGCTGGTTCGGTCTGCTGGCCGGGTCTCCGGCTCGCGTTGACGGCCGGCTGCTACCGGGCGTGCTCCAAGCGTTCGGCATCGGCGCCCTGGTTATCGTCTGGCTGCTCACCCTGTCAGCCATGCGGGCCGGGAAGTGGCGCGAAGACGTGGTGTGGCGGCTGGCCGCGTGGTGGGCTATCCCGTTCGTGCTCGGGCCGCCGTTATTGAGCAGTGATGTGTACAGCTACGCCGCACAAGGCGAGCTGATTGCCCGCGGCCTCAATCCCTATGTCCTGGGCCCAGCGGGCCTCAGTAACGGCGATCTGCTGAATGCGGTCGATCCGGTCTGGCGCAACGCACCGAGCCCATATGGACCGCTGACTGGGCTGCTGCAACACGGCGCCGTGGCCATTGGCGGCAGCCCCGTCGGGGCCGTCGTCGCCCTGCGCGTCGTGGCTGTACTGAGCGTTGTGGTAATCGGCCTCTGCGCCGCGACGTTAGCGACCGACCGCATGCGTGCGGCCGCAATCGCATTGACTGTGCTCAATCCGCTGGTGCTGCTGCAGGTGGTATCGGCAGCACATCTGGAAGGCGCGATGTGTGCGCTGCTGATGCTGGCTCTCGTCGCGTGCCGTCGCTCGCCCGCGCTGGCGTTGGTCGCGGCCTGCGCGGCAGCGGCGATCAAGGCGCCGGCCGCGGCTGCGATCTTGTTGATCTCTGCCCAGCACTGGCGGATGGCGCGCAGCTGGAGGACTCGATCACCCAACTGGGCCTACTGGCTACAGCCCGTGGTCGTGGTCGGCGCATGTTGGCTGACGTTCAGCTTGCTCGTCGCTCACAGCTGGGGTTGGCTGTCCGCACTAACGACGCCGACGGTCGGGTACACGCGCGGATCCCCCACCGCGCTGCTCGGAGATCTACTCAGCGCGATCGTGAGCTGGGCGCCGTCCCCGGACACAACTGCGGCCGCGCGGGCGGTTGGGTTGGTGGCAGCTGGGTGCATCGTTTGCTATCTCGCGGCGACGTCCGATCGTCGGCAACTCAGCCGAAGCGTCGGGTACGCCTTGCTGGCAGTCGCTGCGCTCGGGCCGATCATCTACCCCTGGTACTTGCTATGGGGACTGGTTTGCCTCGCACCGATAGCCGTCTCCCGCTTCGAACGGCGGCTGGTGGTCACGACGTCTTGCTTTGCCTGCTTCATGGGGCTCACCGGTCTTAACCACACTGGCGTCCTCGTCTCCGAAGTTCTCCTGTTTGCGGCGGCCTTCGCCATCGCTACCGGCTGGTGGGGGCCGGCCCTGCTGCGTATGAGACTCCGCCGTCACGCTGCCGATGTCCCGGACACGTCGCTCGCTCGGACGTAATCCCACGTTGGCATCACAACCCCACCCTGACGATCCGTTCGGCGGCCGCCACCCAACCAGTCATGAACGGCGCACCCGGCTGCCCTGGGATGCGTCATACCAGGACGGCCCTGCGCCTTGGGATATTGGCCAGCCGCAGCCAGCAATAGTGCGATTGGCATCCGAGGACGGATTCAGCGGATCGGTGCTCGATGCTGGCTGCGGGACCGGCGAGAACGCGCTACACGTCGCTTCGCTGGGATTGTCGGTTCTGGGCATCGACGTAGCTAAGACAGCCCTGGCGATCGCCCGAGCCAAAGCCGACGACCGTGGGATAACCGTCGAGTTCGCCGCAGCGGACGCGCTCCATCTGGAGCGTTTGGGCCGTACGTTTCAGACGGTGCTGGACTGCGGACTGTTCCACACCTTCGACGTCGACGAGCGGCCGGAATACGTGGCGAGCTTAACGTCGGTGACCCAGCACGATGGGACCCTTCATGTGTTGTGCTTCAGTGACCATGGTCCCGACACCGGCCCCCACCCGATCAGTCAGAAAGAGCTGAGAGCGGCGTTCAGCCCCAGCACTGGCTGGAATGTCGCCGCGATCGAACCGAACCGGCTTCAGACGAGATACCACGACGCCGGTGCACCGGCGTGGTTAGGCACGATGAAACGGGTCTAGGCCGATTCGAGCCAGGCCAGGGTGAATGACCGAAAAATACCCATAGCCGTATACCCATGGCCGGGCCACATCGCGCACGTTTGTGCGCGGCGTTCTCGATTCACGGCTTACGTTGAATGCGGCTCATCTCTCGATGGATTTGATCCTCGTCGAACTCAGCTGGGTGCCAGACATCCCATGCGTTCATGACCAGGCCGATGCCCCAACCGACGATCGGAAAGACCGGCCAGAAGAATCCGCCGGAATTGGTTATCGCCCAGATCACGACGATGAACGAGTTCACGAGGACATACACGAGCAGATGTGTCGTGAAGTCGTGGCGTTTCTTCAGTTGCTTGATGGCGCGGTCACGCACCGGATCGGTCAGCGCTTCCAGATCACCAGTCATGCATATTCACCCACCTCTCGCTGCCAGGTTAGGAATGTCGATCAAGGCGGCCCAGAGTCGTTAGTCCCCCGCTGGTCCCGAAAGCTCGCCGAGCACAGCCTGTCGGCGCCGCGTTCGTGGTGCGCGCGCTCCGAATCTTGGGCGTGGCGACGGATCGCGCCAGGTCGTAGCCATTCTGAGCCTCCTGGGTCGTTGAGCGAGCTGTCCCAGTTTCGGGCCGAAGGGCGCTGCCCATAATGTGGCGGACTGCTGTATTGGGGTACGGGAAACCGCACCAGCATCGCCGCGGCTATCGCGAGCTGATCACCGTCCTGATGACATGGGTCGTCCACGAGAGCGCGTCAATTGGATCACGGCGATCCCCAGCACGAGCAGGAGCAGGGCGAGGCCGAGGCTGGCTTCGGGGCTGTGCCGGACGCTCTCGTCGTAGACGAGCACTCCGATGGTGATGCTCGCGAGTGGGTTGACGGTCGCGATGGCCGGCAGGCTGGCGGTCAGCGGGCCGGCCTGAAAAGCAAGCTGATTCAGAAGGAGCCCGAGAACCCCGATGACGAGCACGGTGTACAGCTGCCAGCTGGTCAGCAGGGCGCGCGGGCCGTGGACCGCGACGTCGCCCACCGCCTTGAGCAACGCGGCCGCCCCCGCGTAGATGATGCCAACGGCGACACCGAGCAACGCCGCGGAGGTACCGCCGGGACGCTGGCGATGGGCTACTGCGACGCAACCGGCCGCGAGCACCAACCCGACGATGCCCGCGATGATCGCTGGAACCCGGTCGACACCAGCGGTCGTGGAGCTTCGACCAGCCGTCCCGGCCAGCGCCAGGAACCCGACGAGGGCGAGGCTTACGACCAGCGCCCAGCCCAGCTCCCGCTGCCCGATCGGCTGGTGGTGAAGCGGGCGTAGCAGCAGGGCAAACAGCAGCCCGCTGATCAGCAACGGCTGCACTACGGCCAGCGCGCCGTAATGCAGCGCGAGGATCTGCAACAGGACGGCGACGGCGTCCGCGGCAATACCGGCCAACCAGAGTCGGTGGACGACGGTAGCGCGCACGAACTGGCCAACCGCGGTTGGGCGCAAGTTCTGGGCATCGGGGACTTCACCAGCGCTGCGGTGCTTCAAGGAGGTCGCAACGGCGAAGGCCGCCGCTGAGCCGAGGCTCAGCACCACAACGAGCCACTGGCCCATCCCGCTACCCACCCAGGAAAGCGCATCTCCGACTAAAGCCTGCGCTTATCGTGACCGACCACGCCTGACTTTGGCACCGTGGCGATGCCTGGTGCGACCCAGCTGTCACTCAGGGGCGAAAGCGTAAATTCGTCGGTCGGACGAAGGGATCCGGTTGGCTCCAACCTCGCCGTTTCTGCTGGCTGTGCTGATTCTCGGAGCGGCCGGCTCGATCGGCTACGCAATCTTCCGGTTGCGCCAATGGTGGACACGCGTCGCGGCCGCCGCGCTTGGTGTCGTGTTGGCCATGACATCAGGGGTAGCGATCGTGAACGACTTCTACGGGTACTACCAGACGTGGTCTGCGCTCGGCGTCGACTTCCTCGGCCGGACACCGGAGCTTGGCCGGACCGCGCCCGCGCATCGTTCGGCGGCCGTCGTAGAAACCGGCGGAGTGCAGCAGCTGACCCTTTCCGGAACGGTCAGCCATATCAGCCGGGTTGGCTACGTCTACCTACCTCCGCAGTACTACCTTCCGGCGTATCGGGCCGTTCGCTTCCCGGTACTGGAGCTTCTCCACGGCACGCCCGGGACACCGGCCAACTGGCTTATCCAGCTTCAGGTCCCGCACCTCATGGACAAACTGATCGCGGCTCATGAGATAGGTCCGATTGTGTTGGTCATGCCCGCGATCAATCCCTTGACGAACGGCCACTGGCAGGAATGCACCGATGGCCCCCGAGGGCTGGACGACACCTACCTGTCGACGGACGTCCCGACGATCATCCGGGCCCGCTACCGAGTGAGTACTGACCCAGCGGAATGGGGCTTGCTGGGCTATTCCTCTGGCGGGTACTGCGCCGCGAATCTCGCGCTGCGCCATCGAGCCAGGTTCGGTGCGGCGGCAATCCTGGACGGCTACTTCCGAGCGAAAGACGGTCCGGCCGGAGTGGCGCTCGGTGGCAAACCGGCTCTTGAAGACGCGAACAGCCCACTAACGATCGCGCGATCACTCCGCCCGGACACCGCGCCGATGCCGGCATTTTGGGTATCTGTCGGAACCGGAGATCGTACGAGCCTGGCGTTTGACAAGGCATTCGTTTCGGCCCTCGAGCGGACGGTCAAGGTCACCTCGATCCTGCAGCCAGGCGGCCGTCACGACTTCTACACCTTCGCCCACGAACTGCCTCCGGCGCTCATCTGGTCGTGGCCGCAACTCGCTGCTCCTGGCCTGCAACGCGCGTTCCCACTCACAGCCTCGCCGCCAGTGATCAATCTTGCGCCCGTAAAAGATCCCCGCACTCGAGTAACAGCCAAGTGCCCGACGGCCAGCTCCTACCCCAAGACGGCAAAGCGGGCAACCACGCCACCCGCACGATTTACTACCTCCTGCCGTTCGTGAGTCCGGCTAGCCACACACGCGGCATCAGCGCCGGTCCCGACGGCGATGCACGATGTCATCGCCGTTGGGCACCGGCGCCAAATACCTGGCGGCGACAGCGATCAGGCGCTGTCAGCCTTCGTCAGCAGCTGCCGCCTCGGCGTCGGCCTCGGCGACGTCGATCATGAAGCCGAGCGCCGTCGTAATGTTTGCGCCTGCGTACGCAACCTGGGGCGTCCCCACGATAGGCGCGATGGCGACGAGAAGGCCCTGCACGTCCTCGAGCGTGATCCCGACATCGGCGGCAGTTCCCGCATTCAACACATACGACACCGGGGGCGCGCCGACCGCGACCAACGCGGCGAGGCGGACGAGCATATGCTCGCGCGCCGGCAACGTGCCGCGTTCGATGGATACCGCAGTCATCTCGGCGAGGGCGGAGAGGACGGGGGTTTCTTCGGTCATCTGGCTTGTCCCTATCGGTCAGGCACCGCGCGGAGCGCGACGACGGTCGTGGCCGGCTGATCGCCGGCGTAGACATCCTTGCGTATGATCACCGGCCGCGCATCATTCAAATCACGTGAACGCGGAGTGTGATCAGTCAGTCGGGCCGACGAGCTTCCAGCCACTCTGCCAGGGCCAGCCATTGCCGGCGTTGAGCAAGACATTGAGGTACGCCATGTGCTCAAGAGCGCGGGCCGATGGCAGTCCACCGGCGTCGATCGGGCGATAGCCGATAGCAGTCAAGAGCTCGGCAACGGTCTGCTTTGCCTCGGCGTCATTACCAGCGTAGAAACCGTCGAGCGGCGAGCCATCGACCACCGGGGCAGCCTGCCTAGAGGCAAAAACGGTGTTGAATGCTTTGACCACGCGCGACGACAGCAGGCGCTCCTGGAGCAATTCTGCGGCGGACCGATCGGTGACGGCGAGCCCGGACAAGTCGGGCTTCAGCGCGTTGGTTGCGTCGATGATGATCTTGCCCGACGCTGCGTCGGCAATCTCGTCGGCGACGTCGGCGACCGCACTGTATGGCACGGCCAGGACGACCAGGTCGGCCTGTCGAACCGCGTCCGGATTGTTGGCCGCGGCCCTCGCGCCAATGGATGCGGCTACGGCCTGCGCCCGCTCCGGCGTGGTAGCCGTAAGGACGACATCGTTGCCCGAATTGACTCCTGCCCGGGCCACTGCAGTGCCGACATTGCCTGCTCCGATGACTGCGATCTTCATACCGCCGCCTCCTGCCGGGCGTGTCTTGGTGGCCACTGGGCGCGCCACGCCGAGCCGGTCGCGCGCATGCGGAGCGCGATTCGCTGGCTGGATACGTTAGGCCAGTGACCGCCCGACGAGTCAGTGCCCCCACCTCAGACATCCGCGACGCGCGGCGCCTGTTCCCCGCGACGGCCAACCTGGCGTACTTCAACACCGCGTCGGTGGGACTCGCCAGCCGCCGGCTCGCCGAGACGTACCACAGGTTCGTCGACGAGTGGGCGACCGCGGGCCTCGACTTCCCCCGGGCGGAGCGGTCAGCTGACAGCGCACGATCAGCGGTGGCCCGGCTGATGGGAGCCGACGTATCGGACCTGGCGCTGATTCCTTCGGTGTCATCGGCGGCGGGACTGGTCGCGGCCCAGCTCGGTCAGGCCCGTCCGGGTGACAACGTGGTGATTGGGCAACGGGAGTACGGCTCTAACCATTTCCCGTGGCGTCAGCTGGTCGAGAAGGGATACGACGTTCGGCAAGTCCCGTTTCGTAACGGCGGACTCGAACCCGAGGATGTCGCCGAACGCATCGACCCGAGCACGAGGCTGGTCGCGTTCAGCGCGGTGCAATCGGCGACCGGCCACCGTTCCGACATTTCTGCGATCAGCCAGCTTGCTCGAAGCGTTGGGGCAATTGTGTTCGTTGATGGCTCGCAGCTCGTCGGAGCACTACGGGTCGCCGACGAATTGCCGCGCATGGATGTGCTAGTGGCGCCAGACCACAAGTTTCTCCTCAATGCGGGCCGTGGCATGGGCTATTGCTACCTGTCGCCTGCGGTACAACGGCGATTCACGCCGATCAACGCCGGCTGGCGCGCCGGCGCTGTGCCGTTGGAGAGCTTCTTCGGTCCGGAGATGAGGCTGTCGACCACCGCGTCACGTTTCGACAGCTCGATCAGTTGGCTTGCCGCAATTGGCAATGAGGCCGCGCTCACGCTCTTCGACGACTTCGGGCCCGACACCATATACGCCCGCAATCACGAGCTCGCGTCCACACTCCGGGCTGCCCTGGCCGACGGGGCATGCGCTCCCGCGGACCTGCCGGAAAGCAACCAGAGCACGATCGTCACGATCCCGCTTGGCGACGTCGAACTATCGCGAGTCGTCAGCGCGTTGGCGCAGCAGGGAATCATCGTCGCGGCTCGGGACGGGAACCTCCGCATCTCGATCCACTTTTACAACCATGAGGATGACATTCATCGATTGGCAACGACGCTCGAAGCAGCGGTGCGATAGAGGTCGATTCTCACCGACTGCCCCATGGGTTCCTGCGGCGCTTGGCCGCAGGTCGCAAACTGCGCGACGCTCTTGGCGTGACTGCTACCGATGTTTCGTGGTCAGCGTTCGCCTCCGATGCACCGGAGCTGGCGAGAACTGTTCAGGACGTTTTGGAACGACATCGCTTCGCCTTCGCGGGCACCGTCCGCCGTGACGGCAGTCCGCGTATCAATCCGGTTGAGGTGCACGTCTCGGATGGACGGTTATTTGTCGTTCTCATCCCCCGCACGGCTAAAGCGCATGATCTGGATCGCGATCCGCGCATCGCCGTCCAAACACCGATTGCAAGCGCGGGCGCTCCCGGTCTGGAGGTGAAGCTGCGAGCCCGGGCGAGCGATATTCTCGATCCCGGCCTACGCGCCGCAATGGCAGCCTCGGTCGAGGAGGCGAGCGGTTGGCGTCCCGGCGCGCAATGGCGATATTGCGAACTGTTGCTTGCTTCAGTTGCGGTGCTCGACTGGGTCGACGGAGACATGCTGCTGTACCGGTGGACGGCCACGATTGGTTTGCGAGCACCAGAACGTCGCCATCTCGAATACGAGCGCGGTGAGTACACCCGGATGGACTGATCTGCCGCACATTCAGAGCCTGCGCCAATAGGAACTGCCTGCCGGTGCCTAGACCGCACGGTCACGACCAAGCGTATGGTTCCCCGCCGAGATACCGCGGTGGGTCTCGGCGGGGAACAGCGTCGGTCAGCTAGCTACGCCTATCACGGGGTTATCTGACGCAGCGGGCCGTTCGTGTCGGGGAATTGTTGGGTGCTCAACGCCTGCGGGCCCGCATTGTGCTCCCCGTTGAACGGCGTGACGACGTTGGCACAGCCAACCGCGGCCGCGTCCGTGGACGAGTTGAACCACACCCCGACGTGATACTCGTGCACCGGAGCGAACTGCGGGTTCGTTGCCGCGTCGGGGAACGGTCCATCGTGCACAGAGGGGGCCGGCCCCGACCCGGGCGCAACGGTGAAGGTCTCGATGCTGAACCGACCTACGAAGACTCCGTGTGCGTTCCCGGCACCATTGGTTTCCAAATCTCCCTGATACCAGGAGACACCGAACGGCGCATTGGGCAATTGGTTGATGAACACGTCGAAATCCGTGTTCCGCGGTAGACCATGAGCGTCGATGGTCATGACCTCAACTGGGCCCTGATTTCTGATCCGGACGACTGCGTTAGCGTTCGTCAGGCATCCGGCCTTGACCGATGCGGCCGACCGAACGAGCGGAAAGACGGCGCGATCGTGCGACGGGCTGGCCGCCGTCGCCGCGGCCGTCACCCCGCCGGTCGCGAGGGCCGCTGCGCCGAATAGGGCACCACCGATCCGCAGGCTCTTCTTGTTCATGCTTACCTCCCTGATGGGTTGGGAACAGGTAGATGTGGTACGCATCAGCGACCCCGACCGGTTCTGAGACATGTGTGGGAACCGCACCGGCAAAAGCTGCGTATCTAGAGGTGTATGACACTGCGGCCTGCGTTCTTGATCGCGACAGCCGACCACTGGGCCGGCCGGCCGATTCGTCCACCGTGCCCAGGCGTAGCGTCATGGCGGTGGGGGGCGACGCCCAATTGGCCGCACAATTCGCCGCTGGCGATCCGGATGCGGTGCGCGCGGTGTATCAGACTTATGGCCGCTTGGTCTATTCCGTTGCGTTCAAGGTGCTAGGTGACGTCGGCCTTGCGGAAGACGCCACGCAGCAGACGTTCGTGCAGGCCTGGCGCGCGGCTGCTAGCTATGACCCGACCCGGGCGCTCGGGCCTTGGCTCGCCTCGATCGCGCGGCGCGCAGCGATCGACGTCTATCGCCGGACGCGACGTCATCAGACGCAGTACGGCCTTGACTCCGCCGACGCTTCGCTGGTCAGCCCACCACCTTCCGCCGAGCAGATCTACGAGGTGTGGGAAGTCCGGCGCGCGATCGACGCCCTGCCGCCCGATGACCGCGAACTCGTTCGGCTGCAGCACTTCCTCGGCCTGAGCCATGCGGAGATAGCAGACCGCCTGAAAATCCCGGTCGGCACCGTGAAGTCGCGCACGTTCCGAGTGCACCGCCGATTGCTCGGCAGGCTGGGCCACCTTCGGGACGAGACGGACGATGCCGTCGTGGGAATCGACCATTCGCCCGCACGGCAAACTCAAACCAGCGCAAAGGAGGTGATACCCGATGAGTGACGAGGACCCAATCGTCGCCTACCTGGCCGGAGACACCAGCGTCTCCCTGGATCCCGCCGAGTCGGCCGAGATGGAAAAGATACGAATCGCATTGGCCGACGGGGCCACCTGGGTCGAGCCCGATGCCAGCCTGCAGCAGCGCATCATCGAGGCCGTTGCCGCAGACGTCGCCTCCACGCCGTCGCGCGCTGCCGAGACCTCGACACCACCCAGCCAGCCGGCAACCGTAACGCACATTGCTCACCACAGATCACGGCGGATGCGCTACAGCATCCTTGGCATCGCTGCGGCGGTCGTTCTCGCAGTCGGCCTCGCGGTCGGCCTGGTCGTGGCTCTTTCCGGCCAAGGCAGCCGAACCGTGGCCTACTCGGCGTCCCTTACCGGGACACAGCTGGAACCGAGTGCCTCCGGAACAGCTCAGCTCACCCGAACCCAGAGCGGCTGGCGGATTCACGTCAAAGCGACGGGGCTTCCGCGCCGGGACAACGGTGAGTACTACGAAGCATGGCTCAAGAACCCGGCCGGGGTCATCGTGCCAATTGGCACCTTCAACGAGGGCGCGGATGTCACGCTGTGGGCGGGCGTCCCACCCAGCAGCTTCCCAACCCTGACGATCACGCGGCAAACCGTCGGAGGCGGCCCCGCCTCCTCCGGGCAGGTCGTTCTCCTGGGCACCACCCAACCCGACCAGTGATCGGGTCGTTCGCCCGGTCGGCTACCTCCGGTTGAGCACAAGCGACACGAGGAACACAACGAACACAGCGATTGCGATCCACCACAGCACGTGAACTGCGAACCCCAGGCCGCCTAGCAGTAACGCGAGCAGCAACAGAATGATCACGAGTGCCATGTCGGTCCCCTTTCGGGCCGCCCCAATTTGTTTCGCCGCTCGCTGTAATACCCACTGGAGTCGAACCCATAACGACGATAGGCGATCACATGAGATGTCCGGCGCGAACCAGTCAGTCGGACAGTCGTGCGTTAATCGGATGCGGCAACCCACCGCTGGCTTAGCTCGGCTGTCCACTCGGCCACCAATTGCGGCGCCGGCGGTGGTTCCGCGACTACGACAACCTCGGTCACGCCAAGCGCGGCCAAGGCTGGGAGATCCTTCGGTTCCATCGGCCTGGTGAACGGGGCGATCACGATCTCGAGGTCGGACGGATCACGGCCGTACTCCGCGCAGAGTCGCCGGAGCACCCGGACCCGCTCAGCGGATTCCGCTGGAGACAGGTTGAACCCATACCATCCGTCACCCCACTGCGCGACTCGCACCAAGGAGGCGTCGCTGTTTCCGCCGACAAGTATCGGTATCTGGCCGGCATCCGGTTTGGGGTAGCAACGAACGGCATCGAAATTGACGAATTCCCCGCTATGGGAGGCCACCTCGTCGGCCCACAGGCGGCGCATGGCGGCTACATATTCGGCGGTGCGATCAGACCTCCGCGCAAACGGCACACCCAACGCCGCGAATTCCTCGGCCGACCAGCCGATTCCGACGCCTAGGGCCATTCGGCCGCCCGACAACCGGTCCAGGGAAGCAGCCTGCTTTGCCACGAGAACCGGATTGTGCTCGGGCAGCAACAAGACGCCGGTCGCGACGCGAATGGTCCGGGTAACCGCCGCCGCAACGCTCAGCGCAATCAGTGGATCCAGCCAGTCGGCATCGCTAGGAACCGCAAGCTGCCCGTCGTCGGCGTACGGATAGCGGGACGTCGGCCGGTCGACGAGGACGACATGTTCGCCGGCCCACAATGAGGCAAATCCGGCTGCCTCTGCCGACGTGGCGATGGCCCGGAGCACTGCCGGCCGAGCGCCCGGTCCGATACCGATGGCAGCCAGACCTATCTGCATGGTGGCCCTCCCTATCTGCCGCCCGCCGGCTCGAACGCTCGCTCTTGCAGCGGTATCGACGGGCTCCTGCCTCAGGCTGCGTCCGCCATCCTCGCAGCCGGCGTCCTCGGGACAAATGTGTGACCCGGGCAGTGGCCCACTGAGCTAGCCAGGCCACGCGTGAATCTCGTACTGCTAGCCTGCGCTGGGGCGTTCGTGGCTCGAGTGGAGGTAGCGATGGCGATGAGATCCAGCCCCGACCCGACTGCGGTAAGCGACCGTTCGAGCGAGGGCTTGTTGCCGGAGCTAGTCGAGCATCTCCGGCAAAATCGCACCGGGCTGCGCGAGGAATGGGCGCGCCGCATTACCGATGCGCGGTTACTGACGGCGATGACTCCGGAGGAGATCTTCTCCGAGGCAACGTCGGTCTATGACAACTATGTCGAGGTTCTCGAGACGGGAAGCGTCGAGGCGCTGCAGGACTACGCGCGCAACCTGTCTGAACGAATCATTCCCAGGGGCGTGGAGACCGACGAAGTCCTCGGCATCGTGCTACTGCTGCGGGACGTGCTGGCCCGCTCGCTCTTCGAGAAGTATCAAACTGACTTCGACTTGCTCAACCGAGTTCTTGACGCGTACGAACCGGCCGCGAACCGCATCGCCAATACGGTGGGCGTGAGCTTCGTTCAAGAACGGGAACGCATCATCCGGCAGCAGCAGGAGGCGATCCGTGAGCTGTCGACACCGGTACTACAGGTGCGGGAACGGCTGCTCATCCTGCCGATAATCGGGGTACTGGACGGGCAACGAGCCCGACAACTTACGGAGCAGCTGCTGCGCGCCATCCGGGCGAACCGCGCGAAAGTCGTCGTCATCGACATCACCGGTGTGCCCTCGATGGATTCGACGGTGGCGAACCACCTGGTACAGACGGTCGAAGCCTCGGGCTTGATGGGCGCGAACGTGATCATCACGGGACTGTCGTCCGAGATTGCCCTTACGCTGGTGACGATTGGCGTCGACTTGTCGAAGATGAACGCGGTCGGCGACCTGCAAGGTGGCATCGAGGAGGCCGAGCGACTGTTGGGCTACGAAGTCACGCGGTCGGGTGAGCCGGCCCTCGATATCCGCTGATCGAAGGGTCGCGCCGTTCGATGCCCGTCCCAATCCTCAAACAGGGCACCTACCTGATCGCGACGATCCAGTCGGCACTGAGTGACCGCGACGCGTTGCGGTTGCAAGACGACCTGATGGAACAGGTCGGCCGGTTCCGCTCCAAGGGCATCATCGTGGACGTTACGGCGTTGGACGTAATGGACTCCTTCGCGGCGCGTTCGCTGCGAACGCTCGCCCACATGACCAGCCTCCGCGGCGCGGACACCGTGATCGTCGGAATCCAACCTGAAGTCGCGTTCGCGATGGTGCAGCTGGGTATCACGTTCGAGGACATCCAGACCTCGCTTGACCTCGAGGAAGGTCTGGCGTCCCTCAACCGCCGCGCCCCCGACGCAGGTCGACGCGATGGCCATTGACGTGGTAGTGCCGGTCACGGGATCCGATGACATCGTGGTCGCGCGCCAGGCCGGCCGCGATCTGGCTGAGAGCTTGGGGTTCTCGCTCACCGACCTCACACTCATCGCCACCGCTATCTCCGAAGTGGCTCGCAACATCACGAGCTACACCAACGGCGGCGAGGTGCGCCTGAGCACCGTCGACGAGGACGGACGGATTTGTCTTGTCGTCGAAGCGGTCGATTCCGGACCGGGTATCGCCGACGTCGACCGCGCCCTGGAAGACGGCTATTCCACCGGCGCGGGCATGGGTCTGGGGTTGCCCGGCGCCCGGCGGCTCATGGATGAATTCGAGATCCGTTCGGTCGTGGGTCGGGGCACCACGGTGATCATGAAGAAATGGGCTCCGGCCAGTGTTTGAGACCGGCGTATCCGGCCCGATCGAATGGGCTGTTGCCGGGCAGCCGTTGCCGGGCGAGGACGAATCCGGTGATGGCTGGGTGGTCGCAGATACCGGCGGGGCGACCCTCGTCGGCGTCATCGACGGACTGGGCCACGGCCACCTGGCCGCAGTCGCGGCCGGCCAAGCGGCTTCCGTTCTACAGGACAACCCGGCCGAGCCGCTGAACGCCTTGTTCGTCTTGTGCCACCAAGCGTTGAGTCGTACCCGCGGAGCGGCGATCACCCTGGGCGTTATCGATCACGCTGAAGGGACTCTGGAGTGGCTCGGTGTCGGCAACGTGGCGGGCTCCCTGGTGCGCGCGTCGCCCGCGGGCCCGACCCTGCGGTCCAGTGTGATGCTGCGCGGAGGCGTAGTCGGGCAGCAACTTTCGGGCGTGCTGCGGCCGGAGAAGACCTCAATTCAGCCCGGAGACGTCGTGCTGTTCGGAACCGATGGGCTCCGATCAGGCTTCGACGATCGTCCCGATCTCAGCCAGTCAGTCGCCGCCCTCGCGCAGGGCATTCTTGCCAACTGCACGAAGGGCATCGACGACGCCCTCGTGCTCGTCGTGCGATATCGCTGGGGGACGCGGTGACCGAGGACTTCGCCGCTGACTACCGGTCAGCGTTGGACGAGCATCTTCAGGTCGGCGACGAGTCAAGCCTGGAACGGGCGCATGAGCTCGGACGGCGCGCGCTCACTGCCGGCTTGAGCGTCCTCGACGTCGTACTGGAGCACGAGCGGGCGATCGTCAGCGCGGCGGACAGGAGAGGCGATCCCATCGAGAAGCTGCGCACGGCAGCGCTGCCATTTCTGCTCCAGAGCCTTGCGGCCTTGGACATGGCGACTCGCGGCTTTGTCGAGGCCGCTGAGCGCGTCACCATCGAGCAGGCGCATGTTGCCCAGCTGCAGCGCCTCGCCCAGTGGTTTTCCGGTGCCTACGTAGACCTCCTCGCCGATCAGCGGCTACGACGGATGACGGCCTGGCTGCGCGAGGTCATGGACGCGACCGGCGCGTACATCCAGTTCGGCGGCGCTGACGCACGATCTGGCCTGGCGCACTCCGTGCCGGTCAGCCTCGCCGAGCTGTTGCAACAGGAACCCGCTTCCGCCACGGCGCGTGGCGCAGCAGCTGACGAAATATCAGGGCAGTGGCTCGCGGCACGGCTCGAGGTCCACCACGACGACGAGGGCGCCTCGACCGGCGTGCTGGTCGTTTGGCGGGCCGGTGAATTCACCCCTTTCGACGAGGCGGTGCTAGCACAGTTCGGCAAGTTGGCCTCAGCAGCGTTGCGCAACGCCGAACTGTACCGGCGCGAGCACGACATCGCGGTCACCTTGCAGAGCAGCTTGATGCCCAAATCCGCGCTCTCGACGGCTGAGCTCACTGTCTCGGCGCGTTACGAGCCCAGCGGACTGTCCAGCCGGGTGGGCGGGGACTGGTTCGACGTCATCTCCCTGCCCGGCCAGCGAGTAGGGCTGGTTGTCGGCGACGTTATGGGTCACGGCATTTCCGCAGCCGCGCTCATGGGGCACGTCAGTGTCGCATTGCGCGCCTACGCAGTAGAAGGCCACGACCCGGCCACCGTGGTGACGCGTGTCGACGAGCTGATCAGCCTCGGCGGGGACAAGCGGCTCGCGACCCTCATCTACGCCATCATCGGCCCAGACGGGACGCTGCAATTCGCGAATGCCGGCCACCCGCCGCCGCTGATCATTCCCGCCGGCGGCGAGCCGACCTACCTGACCCAGGCCCTTTCCCAGCCCATCGGGGTTCGCGCGGCCGGAACTCCGCATCACGACCACATCACCACCCTCAGTCCCGGTACGACCGTTCTCCTGTACACGGATGGGCTGATCGAGCAGCGCGGCCGCTCGATCGATGAAGGCTTGGACGCACTGCGACGCCTCGCCGCAGCGGAGGCCAGCAGTTCGCTCGACGCGCTGTGCGACGCCGCCCTGGCCACCCTCGTCCCGCAGCCGGCGCCCGACGACGCATGCATTCTGGCCGCACGCAGACGGCACCTGAGCTAGCGCGGTTCCGCCAGCGCCCGACCGTACCGTGCTCGTACCCGCTGGCGCAGGCCCGGATCGGAGCGCGGAACCGGCTGGATGAAGATCTCGTCCAGGTCGGTAAACCGCTCGCGCATGTCGGAGTCAATCCGCAAGCACGCCTTCTCGAGGTCGGCCGCCGAGTAGTCGTCGACGAAGTCCACTCGCGCGCAAACAAGCACCCGATCGGTGCCGGTCTGCATAGTCAACAGGTCGACGACATCGTCGACTTCGGGCTGCTCCTCCAGCATCGTCTCGATGCTGTGCACCAGCCGAATATCGGCTTGCTTTCCTACTAATAACGATTTGCACGTCTGCGCGAGCATTCCGGCCGCCACAACGAGCAGCAGCCCGATGGCGATCGAGGCCAACCCGTCCCATACGGCCGATCCGGTAATCGCATGCAGACCAACCCCGGCGGCAGCCAGGGCGAGGCCAATCAGTGCGGCTGAGTCCTCGAGTACCACGCTTTTCACAGTGGGGTCGTCTGGATTTTGAACGTATTCGCCGACCGACTGATCACTGTCGGTGGCTTCGCGCCGGGTCTGCTGGAGGGCCCGCACTAACGACGTTCCCTCCATGATCGCCCCGACGCCGATCACCAAGTAGGTGAGCCAGATATGCGATACGCCGCGCTCCGGGGTCAGGATCGCATGCACCCCGAGGTAGATCGAGAACATCGCACCAGAAACAAAGATCGCGACTGCGGCGAGCAGTGACCAGAAATATCGCTCCTTACCGTAGCCGAACGGGTGGACCACATCGGCCGGGCGGCCCGATCGTCGCAGCGCCGTCAGCAGCAGCACCTCGGTCGACGTGTCGCCCACCGAGTGAGCGGCTTCGGCCAGCATCGCGCCCGACCCCGACAGCAGTCCCGCGATCAGCTTCAGCAGACCGATTCCCGCGTTTGCTGCCAACGCAACAAAGACAGTCAGCCGGCTTTCGCCTTGATCGGAACGTTCCGCAGTCTGATCGACCATTTCTCCACCACCGCGGCGAATACCGCAACCGTTCGGGACCTATCGCGGTGTTCGCCTCACTGACCGTCATGCGAGTCTCTGGTTATGCCACCCCGCGTCGTGGGTATACCCCGTTCATGACGCAGATAATCCGATCCCCGCGCTGATCGGGAGCACCTCGGCGAGGTCTACGTCCAACCCCATCACAAGTCGCGATCGACTGTGCCCTGACACGCGAACGCGGCGAAAGGAGAGAACTAAATGATTATCCTCGGGGCAATACTGCTGATCATCGGCTTTCTGACCGGGATCCCCATCGTGTGGACGCTGGGCATCATTGCGCTCGTTGTCGGCCTCATACTGGTCGTTGCCGGCGCCAGCGGCCGAGCGGTCGGAGGACGCGCGCACTATTGGTGACCGCCGAGCAAAGCTAATAGCAGCGCGAGGGCTCAATGCCCTCGCGCTGCACTAATCTGCGCTGGTGAAGGTTTCGCATAACTGAGCCGAGCGAGACGACACAACGCGAATGATGCACACGTCCGATCAGAACTGATGGCGTCGGCGCAGCGCTCGGGGGCGCGCGTCCGGGTCGTAGATCGCTCGATAGAGCGGTGTTGCCCAGGCCAGCGTGCGCCAACCTAGCCGCGGAGCGTCGTAGGGACGCAGCCGGCCCGGTGGCCGGGTTGCGAGTGCACCGTCGTGCCACGCCTGAAGGTTGCGTGCACCGGCGGCGAAGGCGGCGAAGGCAGCGACCGGATCGACAAGGTCGAGATTGTCGCCGGGCCGGCGATCGAGGTGTTCCTCGGCGAGTTGCAGCCGAAGGCATCGCGCGAACCGACGCGCGCCATGGCCGTCGCGATCGATAGTCTGCGGATCTCTCTCGTCCCGATCCGCATCGAGAATCGCGCACGACAATTCGGAATCGTGCGTCCAGGACCGTCGATTGATGTTGTCCGATCCAACTGAGGCCCACACATCGTCGACAACGCACACCTTGGCGTGCACGTACACGGGCGTGCTCGCGTGGTTCTCGATGCCATAGATCCCGACCCGATCACCGCCGGCCGCACGTAAGACGTCCATCGCCTCTTGCCGGCCGACCAGGTTGGGTGGCATGGAAAGCCGGCCGTCCTGATCGGGATAGAGCGGAACCACAGCGATCAGGCGCAATTGCCTATTGGCGCGCAGCGCATCGGCGAAGCAACGTACGACATCGGCCGCCCACAAGTACTGATCCTCGAGATAAATGAGACGGTGGGCGCGACCGATGACCTTCTGGTACGCATAGGCGACGCTGCGCTCCCCACAGGGTGCGAACGGATACTGTTTCCGGCGCCGGGGATACGTGCGCAGGACCTGGACGTGATGTCCGCCGCGCGCCGCCGGATCTGGAAGTTGCGGGGGGAGCTCGCCGGGTGATGTGTCCTCGCGTCGGACGAGGTCGCTGATCACGTGGATCGGATTGTTGGTCAACCGGGCGGGATCTTCCCAGCGCTCGCGGAACACCGTCTCGATGTCGGCGACAGCCGGGCCCTGGATACGCAACTGCACATCGTGCCACGGCGGGCGAGGCCCATATATCTTTGCCATCGGCTGACGTTGGTGATCGCCGCGATGCTCTGGGCCATCCAACCGGCTATGGCACAAATCGATGCCGCCAACGAAGACCACGTCCAGGTCGGGCCGGCCGGGATGACGCAGCACGACGAACTTCTGATGATGCGATCCCCCCGGGCGCACCCGCATGTCGCGTAGACACTCGCCGCCGGCCGCCTCGATCTCGTCGCCCAGATGGCGATTCTCCTGCTCACTGAATGCAAACTGGTCCAAGTGCGACCGCCACAGCAGCCCCTTGACAACGACTCCGCGAGCCGCCGCGTCGGCGAACACTCGCGCTACTCCGTTGCCGGTTTCGTCTAATCGCTGATCCGGATCGCCTCGCCAGTCAGTGAACAGCAGCAGATCCCCGGCTCGCATCAACCGGACGCTCCGTAGCAACTCGGCGAAATATGACCCGCCGTGTACCAGAACCGTGACATCGTTGCCGGCCGACCAGGCCGAGCCATCGGCGTGACGGCTATCCAGCCGAGTCCCTGGATTGCCTCGCTCATCGGCCGTTAGGAACCACTGATCCATGCGCACGAGACCCAACCCTCCTCGTCAGCCGTCCTCGCCGGATCCGCGGATGAGCGTCGCTAGTACCGATCAGCGCGGCGGCATGCCTGCTTACGCGCAACGCTGGCCCGCCGTCGTTCTTGCTCGTACAGAACGCCGAACGCGAACCCGTTCTCTCCGCCCGTGGTGCCGGCTTGCGCGCCCAGGCGACGAATGAGGGCGGCGCTGATCTGGCTGTCCTGATGTTCCCCGAGAAGGTCTTGAAGCTTGCGGTAGCGCTTGATCTGCTTCTTCGCGGTCTTCTTGCCCAACGTGACCGGCGCGGCCTCCGCCGCGTAACGGGCCCGTTTGGCTGCTTTCCGGGTGGCGTGGAACGCTTCAGCCTCACCGCTCCGATTCGCCCGACGAAGCCGGCGGGCGACCTTCCGGTCGGCGCGGTCGATGTACGGCTTGAGCCCGGGCGCCCGCTTCGACGCTTTCGGCGTCAACGGCGGTTGCCGTATCCACCACGCGACGGCGTCGAGTAGTGCCAGGTAACGGTCGCCGGTCATCTCCTCAGCCAACCCCTGCCAGGACTTGGCGATTTGGCCACGCAGGTGAACATCGACGCGGGCCTGCACCGGTCCGAGCCGGGTTGAATCGTCGAGCTCAGCGATCATCCCGGTCAGTCTCCGGTACATGACCTGGGCGTCGCGCACCTCACCGAGCACCCCCGCATACCACCGCAGCTCTTCATCCAGCCGCGTCGCCCGCTCCGCGTCGAACATTGGAGCAAAGGTCCGCAGCGTACTGCGCAGCCTGCGACTTGCGACTCGCGTCTTGTGGACCGCTCCCTGATTCCCGCGCCGGATGGCAACATCCCCGGTCAGCATGACCCGATGCTGTTCGGCGATGTAGTTAGCCAGCACGTCGCCGGAGCGCGGCCGCCCGGGCCCAGGAACCGGCCCGAACAAGCTGTCCGGCAGTGCCCTGGACAGTTTCGACGAGCTCGTCGCCGGCGTTGCGCCGGACCGGCGCAGTCGCTTGCCGACTGCTGGTAGCAGGGCATCCTGGCCCTGGACAAGCTCCACCTCGACTTCATGCCAGCGGGTCGCCGGTACCGAATCTCCGGCTTCGAATGCTTCCACCAGGTCGTCATCAACCTCAGCCAGGGGACGCCCGGCGCTGTCAATCAATCGGAGCACCGAGCGGTGCGTGATGAGGGTAGACACCGGTATCAGCGGCTGGTTACGCGTCACACCTTGCAGAATCCGCGTCAAATCGTCAGGAACTTGCGCGCCGTTGATCGGGGCGCGAATCTCCTCTCGGAACGGCGGCTCCGGCACCTTCAGCTGCCAACCTACGTCGCTGGTGCCCGTACGCCGCCGCAGCGTCATCGAAGCCCGCAGCAGGGCGTAGTCGGCAGTGTCGAAATACTCGCTGACGATCTGCTGCGATTCGTGGTCGGTTCGCTCGACATCGGCCAGCTCATCGGACAAGTCAGGCAGCACGAAATCCGGCCTAACGTCGAACTTCAGCTCACGCTCGGTGACCGACGACGTCGTCATCGCTTGGCTTCTCCGAATCTTCCGTAAGGCCGAACCACAGTCGCGGCAGACCAAGGTCTTTTCCGTTCTGTATGTCCTTCCCATATCGCGGGCAGGTTATGCGTCTGCCTCCATGGCGGCGCATCAGCGCGCGTCGAGGCGGTACGGACTGGGTCGCCTGGTGTTTCAACGATCGGCTTACCGGGCATAACTTCGAGGTGCCAACCTCGATGGGGGCGGCGGTGACAGCTCCCCTAAGTTCTTCGGGCGAGCACGAAAACCTTGCCCCGCCAGCGGAATCCGTTGCTGTATCACGGTGTCCGGATCCGCTGCTCTTGGACGGGCGGTATCGCACGGGTGCACTGTTGGGCCGGGGCGGCATGGCCGATGTCGTGCTGGGTTACGACGTGCTGCTAAACCGGGACGTAGCGATCAAGATCTTCCGATCAGGGTCTGGCACGCCAGATGACGAGGAACGCTTCGACCGCGAGGCCCGGGTGTTGGCCAGCCTGTCGCACCCCAATCTGGTGACCGTCTTCGATGCCGGAATCGACACCAACAACGCTCACCCCGGCGGCCCATACCTGGTTATGGAGTACGTCGCCGGCCCGACAGTCGCGGACGTGATCGCCGACGGGCCAGTCGACTCCGCGCAGGTAGCTGTGCTGGGCGCACAGGTCGCGGCGGCCCTCGATTGCGTTCACCGCCATGGCATCGTGCATCGGGACGTCAAGCCGGGCAACATTCTGCTGACCAGCGCATTCGGCGGGGATGAGCCGGCGGACGCGGCCCTCGGCTCGTCGCCAGGCACGTGGAACGCGAAGCTCGCGGATTTCGGGATTGCGCGAGTGGTCGATTCGGCGCCACTTACCGTGCAAGGCCTGACCGTGGGAACCGCCACGTATCTCAGCCCGGAGCAGGCGCGGGGAGAACCCGCAGGTCCCGCGAGCGATATCTATTCACTTGCGTTGGTGCTGCTCGAACTGGCTACGGGTCAACGGGCATTTGCCGGCGTCGCGCCCGAAGTCGCGTTCGCCCGGCTCGATCGTCGTCCAGAGATTCCGAGGACCATTGGTCCGGGTCTGGTCGCGCTTCTGCGGGCAATGACGACGGACGACCCCCAACGGCGACCATCGGCGCACGAGGTGTGCGCAACGCTGCAGGACGGATCTGTCTGGGATGCGAAGTCGAGCCGACCACCCCGAGTGATCAAGGTCGGCTGGGCGGTCGGCGCGATCGCTGCCGGAATAGCTGCACTGGCCATAGCCGTCGGTGCCGTAAGCGCCGGGCAATCCACAGGCGAACCTCTGCCACCCTCAATCGCACCCACCCACGCCGGTCCGACTGTGCACGGGGTGGCCGGTGCGGCGTCGGCTGGGCCAACGACGCCTCAGGCCCCGGCTTCGGCGCGCGCCCAGCTGCCGTCTGGAACTGCGCCGCGCCCCGCTGGACCATCGCGTGCTGCTCCGGCGGCGACGCCGCCTGCGCAGCCGGTTCGCCCGGCCAAGCAGGCCTCGCATGGCCACGGCAAGCACAAGCCGTCGCACTGACGCGCGCCACCTAGTTGTTCTGTCCCGCTAGATTACGGACCCTCACCACATGGGTTCGTGATGATCTTGGCCGTCGAGTTTGCTTCGGGCGGCTTTGCGCACAAAAGTAGTCGCAGACGTCGACGCGGTCATGTTCACGACACCTCTTCGCCAACGGCAGCCCGACCAGCCACGCGTGCTTCGGACATTCACAAATCTGCCCACGTGTGTGTGGCCTTCCCGTCGCGTGTCCCGGGATGACCGCCGTTCGGCGTTAGGGTCGTTACGTCCGGTCCGACCCGCAATTCCCAATGGCAGGTTCCGGGTTGGGGGCGTCGTCATGACGATCGCCTAGCGCGTGGACTAGAGCGGAATCGAGTCGTATCGCGCGGCGATCGCCGCCCGCACAGGCGCGTCGGTGATGCTGTTGGGCGGCAGTTCAGCAAGTTCGAAGAACATGCGCCCCTTCGCCGAGTTTGACCTGTGGCGGTCAGAAGCCGCCCGCGCGAGCCTGGTTCGGCGACTAGGACTTCAGCCGCTGCTTGGCTTCGTCGGCCGCGTCCGAGGCGAGCCGAGCGACAACTGCGGCCCGCGTAGCCGGATCGAGCGCTGCAAGCTGATCCTCGATCTCATCGACCGTCTGCTCCGCCAGCAGCCGCTTTTCACGTAGCTCAACGGCGGCGGCTATCAGGGCGGCCGCGGCCGCAGCGAACAGCGCGGCCCGGAGGATCTTGTGCGTAGTCATAGACGTTTCCTTCCTTGTTTGAGTGGTCGTCAACCAGGTGGCGCACCCACGGCTCCCCTCACTCCCACCCTCGGTTCAGTCGGCTAATCACGGGGCGTCAACGGATGGTTTCGGGCGCTGGGCAACGATCGAATAGATTTCCTTGCTTAGATCATTTATCGCGCGCTTATTGAACTCGTCGATTACCGTCGGGTGGTGCACCGTGTTCAGGTCGAGTCGACTCAGCGACATGGACAGCACCTCTCTTCGGCATCGCTGCTGCTTCATGCAGTAGGCGCAGCGACTGACTCTGCGGGTCAGGATCGCGGGATGTCGTGGGCCAAGTCGTACGAATAGTCTCCGCTATCTTCGGGCATCACAGGGAGGACGGACGCGTGCGCTTCGGTCTCGTGGCTCACCAGGGCGGAGTCAGCGACGGCCTCGTGGGCAAGGTCATATTCGATATCTCCGCCGGATTGCTCGTCCGAAAACGGGTCGGCCTGATTATCGGTCACGGGCTCGCCTCCCCCCTCAATATCGAACGAGTAGCTCGACCATAAGTGCGCCGGGCCGCGTGACTCAACACTTCAGCTCGAGATCTGACTACGTCGATGAGGCTCACCGGCACGATCCTGAGGCCCTAACGAGCCGAGGGACGCAGGCCCTGGAGCGCAATGTCGACTATCCGCGCGGGATAGTCGGCCGGCATCTCCAGGCCCACGGCTGCGATAAGAAACCGGTAGACGAGTGGGCCGATCAGCAGGTCAATGGCCAGGTCGATGTCGACGTCCGGGCGGATCTCGCCTCGTTCGCGGGCCCGAGTAAGCAAGGCGGCGATCGCCTGCCGTCGCGGTTCCACCAAGGTACGGAGGAAGATCTCGTGCAGCTCTGGTTCACCGGTGGCCTCTGCCATCAGCCGCGGCACGAGAGTCGAGGCCGGCACGTTCGTGGCCTGCATCGTCAAAGCGGCAATTGTCAGGATGTCGCCGCGTAGTGAGCCCGTATCGGGTAGGTCAACTCCAGTGCTCAGTTCCTGGACTGCGGCCTGAACGAGTTCGTGCTTTGACCTCCAACGCCGGTAGATCGTCGCTTTGCCGACCCCGGCGCGCGCAGCGACACCGTCCATCGACAGTGCGCCAAAGCCACCCGCGACGAGAAGGTCGAGAGTGGCCTTGAGGATCGCCCGGTCAGCATCCGCGCTGCGCGGCCGTCCGCGGCTGGCTGTATCGGTCACGCCGCGGCCGCCTCCAAGGCGCTCCCGTCGGCGGCCATGGGCAGCTCAGCTCGCTCCCGTGCGGGCAACGCGATCAGAGCGACAATCGCGCCGACGACAGCGATCGCGGCGGCTACCCAGATCGCGCGGGTCATCCCGCCGATGAACGCGTTCTTGGCCGCGCCAGCAAGTGCGGGGTTCCCAGACTGCGCAGCGACATGGAGCGCTGCACCGAGACTGTCCCGTGCGGCGTGCGCCGCGGGCGCCGGCAGGCCCTGAACGGCAGAGGCCATATCGGAACTGTATCGGCTCGAAAGGATGCTGCCGAGCACCGCGACGCCGAGCGCGCCGCCGACCATACGAACGGTGTCGTTGATCGCCGAGCCGACACTCGCCTGTGCGAGTGGTAGCGATCCCATGATCGAATCGGTCGCAGGCGCCATCGCAAGACCCATGCCGAATCCGAGCACGACGAACGC
Source organism: uncultured Actinomycetota bacterium (assembly GCA_963809815.1). Lineage (GTDB taxonomy): Bacteria > Actinomycetota > Actinomycetes > Mycobacteriales > Jatrophihabitantaceae > CAVVJA01. The sequence goes on along the minus strand of CAWELM010000002.1, from coordinate 100,442 downwards.
GATCGCGACGGTCGAATAGCCGCTGTGGGCCTCGAGCGTGCCGAGGATGGCAAGGCCGCCGGCCAATACCGCTAGCCCGCTCGCTACCACCAGCTTCGTGCCCAGCCTCGGCACGAGCCGGGTGGACAAGCCAGAACCTATGAGCAGACCGATCGAGACGGGCAACGTCCGTAGGCCGGTTGGCGTCGCTCCGGAGCGCGTTGCCTAATCCGCAGGTGGCCGAGCCGTGTGTTAAGCGTGAACGCCGCATTCCGCGGAAGACGAGCGAAACCCGCCCGGCCGCCAAAACTGCCCAGCCGCTCCGGGCCAACTTTTCGCTCGCGGCCACCGGCAGGCAATTAGGCAACAGGCTCTCTGCGGCAGCAAGTCCAAGATCATCGTTTGATATCTGGATCGGCTATGCCGGCGGCTGCGACGGCAGGCCGAAGGCCAGGAAGAGTCGCTTGGCGTCGAGGAATGAATTGATTCCACGGACCCGGCCGGCGGTGATCTCCAAGACCTGTAGCGCCCACGGGTAGTAGCCGCCGCTCGGGTCCGGTCGGTATTGAGCAAACGCGGGACAACCGTTCGCTGACGTGGCCACCAGCCGCGAGCCGCGGCACGCGCTCGGTCCAGGTAGCACCATCCACCGGCCGATGTTCTCCGCACCCTGCAACCACATGGCGTACGGCGGCATCGACTGGATCGCGTCCTCGTGCAGCAGGGAGACAAACGAGTCAATGTCGTAGCTCTCGAAAGCCGCGACATAGCGCGCCAGCAGCTCGGCGTTGTCACTCGGGACGTCCAGTGGTCGCGCCTCGGCTGGCAGCGCCGCCATCGTCGCCCGGGCGCGCTGCAGTGCGCTATTGACGGCGGCCACGCTAGTGTCCAGCAGTTCAGCCGCCTCGGATGCCTGCCAACGCAGCACGTCGCACAGAATCAACGCCGCGCGCTGCCGGGCCGGAAGGTGCTGCAGCGCAGTCACAAAGGCGAGCCGAATCGACTCGCGCGCGACTGTGATCTCTGCCGGATCAGCCGTATCGGGGAGGATCCGGTCGTCCCCTATCGGCGACACCCACAACGCCTCCGGTTCGAGCGGTCCAAGGCGCGACTCGTCCGGCGGTGAGGACGGCCCGAGCTCCATAGGCCGGGCCCGCCGCTGGGCTCCCCGCTGCATGTCGGTGCAGACGTTCGTCGCGACCCGGTAGAGCCAGGACCGTACCGACGACCGGCCCTCGAAACTGTCGCCGAAGCGGACGGCCTTTAGAAACGTCTCCTGAACCGCGTCTTCGGCCTCGAAGCCGGAGCCAAGCATGCGGTAGCAGTATCCGGTGAGCTCGCGGCGGTAAACCTCGAGCTCATCCGGTGCGAGCGTCGTTGTCACGTCTTCGGACGTTACTCGTCGGGTCTGCAGCACATCGCTCATCAGCTGTCGCCGGTCAGCCGCGACGGGTGCGTCCGCGCAGTGCCGCCAGGCATAGCGACATGCTGACCACGGCAACCACGGCGACGGCGAGCAGGGCCTCGCCGAGGGCGGCGGGTTGCCAGCCTTGGGTGACCAGGGAGCGCAGCCCTTCCAGGACGTAAGTGACCGGGTTCCAGCCGGCGACGTCGCCGAGCCAGCCGGTCAGCTGGCTGCGGGGGACGTAGCTGGAGGTCATGAACAGGAATGGGAAGAACAGCAGGAAGCTGGAGTTCACCGCGGCCGGGTTGCCGGTCTTCAGCGCGATGGCGTACCCGAACCCGGCAAACGCGAGGCTCCATGCGCAGCCCAGTAGCAGGAAGGCGACCGCCCCGACCGGGCCGGACTCGATCCGCACTCCCAGCCCCAGCGCCAGGCCGAGGATGGGCACCATCAACGCACAGGCGATGGCCACGTCGGCGAGCATCAACCCGACCAAAATGGCGAGCCGCCGCACTGGGGTCAGTAGCAGCCGGTCGAAGTAGCCGTTCTGGATGTCCAGCACCAGCGACCCGGCCCGGGACACGCCGGTGACCCCGAGCAGGATCGCCGTGGGCAGCATGAACGCGGTGATGTCGAACCCTTGGATGTGGCTTTCGGTCAACCGCTGCAACGTGCCGATGTTGATCACGAAGAAGAACACCGCGATGAAGATCGGTGGGATGACCGTCTCCAACTCCCGCGGCACCGCCCGCAACGCCCGCCCGGCGATCGAGGCAACGTCCCGCACCGGATGCGCCGGACGCGCCTCGACCCGGCTCGGCCGCTGCACCGTCTCGGTGGGATAGCTGATCGCGGTCATGACGCCACCTCCAGATCACGCTGGTCGGAGTCGGGATCGGCCGCGCGGATGTGATTGCCGGTCAACTCCAGAAACACGTCATCCAACGTGGTCGTGCGCAGGGTCAGGTTGCGCACCGGCGCCACCCGGCTCAACGCGGCCGCGACCGGCCCGACCGCGGCCGCACCATCCGCCGTGATGATCCACAGCTCGGTACCGTGCACCTCCACCCCACGCACCCCCGGCACGGTTCGCGCCGCCGCCCGGCCCGCCGACGCGTGCCCGTCGACCTGGGCGACGATCACATCGTTACCGACGCTGCGTTTCAACTGCTCCGGCGTACCTTCGGCGACCAGGCGGCCACCGTCGATGATCCCCACCCGGTCGGCCAGCTCGTCGGCCTCCTCCAAATACTGCGTCGTCAAGAAGATGGTCATGCCCTGCTCCCGGTTCAACCGGCGCACCTCCTGCCACATCCTGGCCCGGCTGACCGGATCCAAACCCGTCGTGGGCTCGTCCAAGAACAGCACCTGCGGCCCGTGCACCAACGCCGCGGCCAAATCCAACCGGCGCCGCATCCCGCCCGAATACGTCCCAATCGGTCGGCTCAGCGCAGCACCGATATCCACCAGCCCAGCCAACTCACCCAACCGACGATTGATCTCGGCCCGGGACAGGCCATACAACCGGCCCTGCAACCGCAACAACTCCACCCCGGTCTGCTTCGGATCCAACGCCGCCTCCTGCAACGCCACCCCGATCCGCAGCCGCACCGCACCCGGCTCGGCTGCCACGTCATAACCGGCCACCGCCGCCCGTCCCTCGGTCGGGGTCAACAACGTGCACAAGATCCGCACCATGGTCGACTTACCCGCCCCATTCGGGCCCAGAAACCCGTAAATCTCCCCCCGCTCCACCTCAAGATTCACATGGTCAACCGCAGTCACCCCGTCGAAACGGCGGACCAGCCCGTCGACACTGATCGCAGAGGTCATCGTGTCTCCTCGATACTGATGGGCAGCAGCCATCTGGTGTCGCTCACGCTAGGCGTGGGGTCTGACATTTCTGGCCTCCTTGGCCGCGTCGGCGCCTCATACGGGTAGACGCTCGGCCGCCGCGTAACTAATCGGTCTTCCGGCTCGGACAGCGCCTGCGACGCACGCAGCGGCTACGCGATCTGCCGGCGTGGCGTGAGTGACCCAAACTGGTTAGGACACGACCCTGAAGAGGAGGTTGCCGCTGTGATCGGGTATTCGATCGCGCGGGTCGGCGCTTCAGATGTGAGCGACCTGGTGCCGTTGATGCGCGCGTACTGCGACTTCTACCACGTTGCACCCACCGACGAGGACCTGATTGCCCTGGCGACGGCGCTCGTCGACGATCCCGATCACGAGGGGGTGCAGCTGATCGCGCGCGATGCCGCGGGCCAGGGAGCGGGATTCGCCACGGTGTACTGGACATGGTCAACTACCAGCGCCACGCGGATCGGCGTCATGAACGACCTGTTCGTCGCCGAGCACGCCCGTGGCCGGGGCTTGGCCGATCGGCTCATCCGCGAATGCCGGACTGAGACCGCCCGCCGGGGTGCGCGACGGTTGACCTGGCAAACGGCTCCTGAGAACTTCCGGGCCCAGGCGGTCTACGAGCGGATCGGGGCCACCCGCGAGCAATGGGTCGACTACTGGTTGGCCTGGTAACCGCTCGTCACGATCACGTCGGACGGTCGTCAACGTGCTGGCGACTAGTCCGCGCGACGTGGGGCAGCGACTGCTGCACTAGACGGCAGCACCAGGCCAGGGCAGCATCGGCTGAGATCTACCGCCGCACTCGAGCGGCCGACGCAATGCGATTGACCCGGGTATGTGAGCGAGGGGCCGGCGATGCTTGAGCTGCTGACGGGAATCGTCATCGTCTTGGTAGCGGTGTTCGTGATTCGACGGCTACTAGGTATTGACCGAGGCCGCTGGTTGATCACGGTAGGCGCCGTGATCGCTGGCGAGGCCGCCGCCACAGCCATTCTCAGTGCCGTTTATGGAGGGGTCTCCCACGTTCCAGCTGCCGGAATAGTGGCGGGCTGGGCGTTGGTGACGATCTTCGCGATGCTCGTCGTGGTACTGGTCGAGCTGCTGACCGGCTCTCGTACCCGAACGCGATTGAGTGGCGTTCCCCGCCCGATAAGGCAATTGCGGTTGATGGCTCGCCGGAGCTTGCGCTACTTCGAGGTGGCACGCATTGTCGTGCATCGCGGCCTATTGCGACCCGGGGAGGGCGCCGACGGCGACATGGGCGGATCACGGCTCGGTCGATCGTTGCGGCTGACTTTCGAAGATGCTGGCGGATTGTTCGTCAAGCTTGGCCAAGCCATGGCTCAGCAGCCACAACTGGTGACCCAACCGGTTGCGGCGGAACTTGCCTTTCTGCACGACAGCGCCACACCAGCGGATCCGGCCGCTGCGCGCGCCGTTATCGCGGAGGAACTCGGTCCGCCCGAGGAGGTGTTTGCGCAGATCAGCTCGGTGCCACTGGGTGCCGCGTCCATCGGCCAGACGTACTCGGCCCGCCTCCCCGACGAGCGCGACGTAGTGATCAAGGTGCAGCGGCCGGGTGTGGCTGAGTCCATTGAATGTGATCTTGATATTCTGCGCCGTCTTGCCAGTCGGCTACACCGCCGGACGGTCTGGGCTCGATCGCTCGGGCTGCGGGAGCTCGTCGCCGGCTTTGACCAGCGAACCCGGGAGGAGCTGGATTTCCGGATCGAGGGCAACAGCGGACGGGCAGCACGTCGCGCACTACGTGACGAGGATCCGATCTGCGTGCCGGCTGTCGTCGACGGCCTCACCACGTCTCGGGTGTTGGTGCAGGAACGCGCCGGCGGCCGGAGTGTGGGCGCGCCGGGCGCATTTGATGGCTGGGATCCCGAGCGCCGCCAGCAGTCGGCAGACGCATTACTCGGATACATGCTGCGGCAGATGCTGGCTGGCGACATATTTCACGCCGACCCGCATCCTGGAAACGTATTTATCCGCCCGGACGGCCGTCTTGAGCTCATCGACTTCGGGGCCGTCGGCCGACTTGACCCGTACGAACGGGCCGGGCTGATCGACCTGTTGCGCGGGCTGCACAGCGAACAGCCGTCGGTGATCAGAGAGGGCGTCCTGCGCATTGGCACGATCACCCGGAGCATCGACGAGGATGCCCTGGACCGAGAACTCGCTCGGCTGCTCAGCCGAACCCGCGGCGCGAACGACACGCTCAACCCACAGCTGTTCGAAGAGTTGCTGTTCGTCCTGCGCGAGTTCGGCATCCTCCTCCCCCGCTCCACGACCACCCTGTTCCGTACGCTCGTCACGCTGCTCGGCACGCTCGAGGTCATCTCGCCGGGCTACCGCGTGATCGACGCCGCGCCGCGCGTCGGTGGGGAAATCGTCCGGGAGGAGAGCCTGCCCGCAAGCCCGTCCGAGTTCATCATGCGGGCGGCGATGCTGAACGCCACAGCGGTGCAACGATTGCCGCAACAGGTCGATGCGATATCCCGCCGGCTACTCCGTGGGGACCTTCGGATGCAAGCGAGCCTGCTATCCGATGCGGAGGACGTCCGCATCATCAAGGGGTTCGTGAACCGGATCGTGATGGCGCTTGTCGCCTCTGCCCTCGCGCTGGCCTCAGCGCTCATGCTGGCCGCGAACTCGCCGCCCGTTCTCGGCTTCCGGCTGGTCAACTTGCTCGGCGCGATCGGCCTGTTCTTCTCGACGCTCGTGCTCCTCCGTCTTTTGGTGCAGATTCTGCGCGACCGCGATTAGGAGCACCGTCGCCGTGTGCGCGTTCAGCTGAACGAGCGCGTGACGTTCCGGCGGTTACGAAGCTTCTTGGCCCGTCTGGCGGCGGAGGCGATCGGCCATCGTCCGCATGACGAACTCGGCGAAGTACGGGTTCTCCTGCACGAGGAACCAGAAGCGCCGCTTGTCGATCGAAGAGAGCTCGCAGTCCGTCTCCGCCGCGGCCGTAGCGGAGCGGCCCGCCCGGTCGATCAGCGCAAGCTCGCCGAAGACGACTCCGGGACCGGCGTGCTCGAGCAGCTGGCCGTCTTTGCTCAAGGACACGGTGCCCGTCTTCACCATGTAAACCCGGTCAGCGCGGTCGCCCTCGGCGAAGATCGTCTCGCCCGCTTTGAAGGACTCGCTGTCTCCGGCCCGCTGCAGCAGGGCGATATACCGGTCTTCTGTCGTGTCTGCGTCGGCCATGGCCACGTAGCTTAGAGCGGACGAAACTTCACTCGTAAGTCGTCTAGGTGAACATCCGGTTGCGAAGCGGTGCGCCTGTCGAAGCACGGCTCGGCTGAGCGCAGACCTCGCATAACGTCGGCATCGGCATAGCCACCGCTAGCGGTGCGACGAGCGGCATCGGCCCCGTGGCGTCCGAATATTGAACTTCCGCAAGTCGATGACCGCCTGCAAGAGTTCTTGCGGCATGGACACTTGGTGGAGCGCTAATTAGGCTGCGGCGGGTGACGGACTGGGCAACGGTCGCATCAGTGGCGACTGCCGGCGGAACTTTGGTGCTGGCGGTGGCGACCTTCGCTTCGACCCGGTCGGCGAATCGATCGGCCCGGATCGCTGACCGCGTCGCCCGCACGGCCGAGCGGTCGCTGCTGGCTGGCCAGCGCCCGCTGCTGGTGAACTCCCGGCTGGCGGACCCGAAGCAGAATGTCCAGTTCTCGGAAGGGAAACTGCTGACGGTGTGCGGCGGCGAGGCCACGCTGGAAGTCAGCGGCGACGCGATCTATATGGCCCTCGCGGCCCGCAACGTGGGCACCGGGCTGGCTGTGCTACACGGGTGGTATGTGCAGGACGGCCTCCCGACGTCGCGGTCTCACCCGCCGGTCGAGGAGTTCACCAGCCAGATCCGGGATATTTACCTGCCGCCGGGCGACATCGGATTCTGGCAGGGCGCTCTGCGCGATCCGGCGGACGAGGTCTTCAAGACGGTGGCTACGGCGATCGAGACCACAGAACCTCTGACGGTCAACATCCTGTACGGCGATTTCGAGGGCGGACAGCGGGTCATCAGCCAGTTCGCGCTGCGGTACGAAGAGCAGAGATGGCTGGTGTCGTCGGGCAGGCACTTCCAGCTCGACCGGCCAGAACCTCGGTAGCACCGAGCTGGTCGCCAAGCGACCAACTTCGGTGCACCGGCTCCTTCTTGGTCCGCGGGGAAAGGCCAGTTTCGCTTTCGGCCAGATCTTCGGGGGCGTGCGTTGTTGAGCAACTCGACCGGCCACGGCATTGACATCTTGTCGTGGCGGAGGCAGAACTCACAGGCGCGCTCGGGCAATCGCGCCAATGCGACGTCCTCGTCGCACAGGTCGGTGACTACGTAGCGATGGAGGCGTCCGTTCAGACCATGCCACGGACGGTTGCCGCGGGGGACGTCGCGTCCATCCGCGCGATGGCGGAGGGCTCTCAAGAAGAGGCCGATCAGAGGCCCGGATTTGCTCCCCCGGCGGTGTCTCCCCCGGCGGGACTCGAACCTGCAACCTGCCGAATTGATCTGGACCAGTTGGCCATCGTTGGCGGATGTCGAGTAATCCCGTCCTACAAGGCAATCAACGACGACCGATGCTGGCAAGGACTGGCTGTCAGCGGTCGTATTAGATGTGAAACGATGCATGATCTTGATCTGGCAAAGCATGTAATCCTCTCCGCCATGTCGCGATCCCACGAACAATTCCTCCCTGCCGTCGACATAGAGGCGTCGAGAAGCCGGCCGCCGCTGAGTTGCGCAGGTGCATCAACGCGGACGGCCAGCAGACGAAGAACCGCCCGGCCTTTGTCCCCTGGCCAGGAGCATTGTGCTCTAGCGAGCCTCGAGCGCGACGCGTTGCGGCATGAGCGATGAGAAGTCTCGTACGACTCCTCTGTCCGGCAGCCCCGGTAGCCGCTTTAAGGCTCGTCCGGACCTGCCGCTCAGCGTCGGCGGGTTCACATGCAGCCCATTAAGGCATGGCTGCGACGGCGCACGCGGCCAGCTCCGCAGGACTGAACACGCTTCTTGGGCCGTCGGCCCTACGCGACTGTCGATCCTGATCGGCCGACGTTCTACGGCCGTGGTGCGCGCGAACGCTACCTGGACTTCGTCGCGGCGAGGACGCGCCGCTTGGGCGCTGGAATGCTGTGGCTGCGGGCATCCGGACGCGGGTGGACGCGATCGAGCGCGAGTCGCCGTTTCACGCGCGATCAGGAGATCGGTACCTCGTTACTCGACGTACCACAAGCTAACCATTCGCCGCTCTAAGCTTGTTGAGATCAAGGGAACCGTGCGTGACGCCGGCTTGGGAGTGCCTGTCGAGCCAGTACTGGCTGAACCTGTTTTGACAGTGGCATCAGCCGGTGGGTTTGACAGCTTTCGGCGATCACCCCTGGCCGCCGCGCGCCGCTGATGACCGTCGACGGCCTCGCAGGCATGTCCTGGCTTGAGCATGGACGGCGTCGGACTCCTGCGCCGATCGCCATGGCGACGGTTAGCCGACAGCGCGGTTACCGGAGTCCAGTTAAAGATACTGACGGGTAAGGCTTGCCAAGGCGCGCTTCCTGTGGGCAGACTTTGCGGTTACTGGGATGGTTTGACCTTTTCGGTTGGTTAGGCGGCACTCGACGGGGGTCGGTTCCAGTCCGGGTGGTGCTACCTCGCATGACGAGGGGAGCCCGCGATGCGTCGCTATGTTGGTATCAAGTCCCTGGCCTTGGCTGTGGCACTCGCTGCGGTAGCGGCCGGCCTGGCGGCCGTCTCAGTCCAGCCGGCATCAGGAACGCCTGCGGCTTCGCCTGCTGCCAAAGGGGGTTCCGGCACGGTGGCTGCGCTGGTGGCGGCGATGACGTTGGATGAGAAGCTGGGCATGGTCAACGGCTGGCCGAATGGCGTGTCAGCGCCGCCGCAGACCGATCGCGTGATCGGTGTTGGGTTTATTCCGGGTGTGCCGCGGCTGGGTGTTCCGGCGTTGACGTTCACCGACGGTCCGGCTGGGGTGCGGATGAACCTGCCGACGACGGCGATGCCGGCGCCGGTCGCGTTGGCGGCGACGTTCAGCGCCGATCTGGCCGAGCGTTATGGGGAGGTGCTGGGCCGGGACGGCCGGTCCCGGGATCAGGATGTGATCTTCGGCCCGATGATGAACATGGTCCGGGTGCCGCAGGCTGGCCGCAACTTCGAGACGCTGGGTGAGGACCCGTCTTTGATGGCTGCGTTGGTGGCGGCGGAGACCCGCGGGATTCAAAGCCAGGGCGAGATCGCGACCGCGAAGCATTTCGCGGAGAACAACCAGGAAAACAACCGGATGGGCGTCAACGTCAATGTGGACGATCAGACGCTGCGGGAGATGGAGCTGCGCGGGTTTGAGGCCGCGGTGAAGGATGGCCACAGCGGCGCGGTGATGTGCGCCTACAACGGGGTCAACGGCGATTTCTCGTGCGAGAACCCGACACTGCTCACCGACATTCTGCGTAACCAGTGGGGGTTTAGTGGGTTCGTGGTCTCGGACTACGGCGCGAACCACAGCGCCGGTCCGGCGCTGGAGGCCGGTATGGACATTGAGTTCTTCGGCACCCACTTCTTGCAGCTGAAGTCCCTGATCCAAAGCGGTGCGGTGCCGGTGTCGGCGTTGGATAACGCGGTGCGCAGCATCTTGACCACGATGGACCGGTTCGGTCTGCTGGTCCACGCGTCACCGACCGGCGGTACCGTCGTGAATCGCCCGCTGCCGCCGTTCCCGGAGCTGGCCGACGCCCAGCAGGCCCGCACGATTGCTGAGCAAGGCGCGGTGCTGCTGCGCAACCAGGGCAAGACGTTGCCGTTGGAGCAGGCGGACCTGCACTCGCTAGCGGTGATCGGGACGACTGCCCGCACGCTGCTGGTGGGCGGCGGCGGCAGCTCCCGGGTCCTGGGTGTGACCGACCGCGAGATCAGTCCATTGGATGCGCTGCGGCAAGCGACCGGCCCGCAGGGGAACATCACCTTCGCGGTCGGCCGGGACGTGCAGGGCGTGGCGGTGCCCAGCGGCGCGTTGGCTCCGCCGAATGCGGCACCGAGCCAGCACGGTGTGCTGCGGACGAACACGGTGACCGGCGCCACCCAGATTGACCCGAATATTGACTTCGTCGGGGCGAACGCGCTACCGGAGGGCACCCAGGCCAGCTGGACCGGCACGCTGACCGCGCCCACCACCGGCAACTACCTGCTCGCCGTGCAAACCGATGGCACCGGCGGCACGTTGACCGTGGATGGCCAGCCCGTCATCACCAGCAGCGTCCTCGCCGCGCTCGGCACCACGCTGCACAAGACCACCGACGGTCTGGCGAACTCCTTCGCGTACCTGAACTTGACCGCCGGCCCGCATACCATCCAAGTGACCGCTGCGCCCGTCCCGGCGTTCCCGCCGTTCATCCCGGCCAGCAGCGGCCCGGTGCAGATCCGGCTGGCCTGGATCACCCCGCAGCAGCGGCAGGCCAACCTGGACGCGGCCGTGGCCGCGGCCAAACAGGCGCGCACCGCGGTGGTGTTCGCCTACATGGAAGGCACCGAGGGCGTCGACCAACCCACCCTGACCCTGCCGGACGAGCAGGACCAGCTGATCGAGGCCGTCGCTGCGGCCAACCCGCGCACCGTCGTGGTGCTCAACAGCGGATACCCGGTGCTGATGCCCTGGGTGAACGACGTCCGGTCGATCCTGGACATGTGGTACCCCGGCCAGGAAGGCGGGCTAGCCACCGCCGACCTGCTGGTTGGCGCGGCGGTTCCCGGCGGAAAGCTGCCGGTCACCTTCCCGGCCCGAGAGTCGGACGCCCCGACCGCCACCTCTCTATTGCGCTACCCGGGCGTGAACAACCAGGAGTACTACAGCGAAGGCATATTCGTCGGCTACCGCTGGTATGACCAGAACAACATCACACCGCTGTTCCCGTTCGGGTACGGGCTGTCCTACACCACCTTCGGCTACAGCCACCTGAACACCAAGCCGAACGGGAAAACGCCGCGCGTCCAGCTCACGGTCACCAACACCGGCTCGCGTACCGGCACCGAGGTTGCGCAGGTCTACGTCGGCCGGCTGCCGACCAGCGTGCCAACCCCACTCCAGCAGCTCGCCGGAGAGGCCCGCGTGACCCTGCGGCCCGGGCAGAGCAAGCGGGTAACCGTGGCGCTCGACCCGCGGTCGCTCGCCTACTGGGACACCGGCACCCAACGCTGGGTCACACCGGGCGGCACGGTGCCTGTCCTCGCCGGCAGCTCCTCGCGGGACATCCGACTGCGCGGCGTCATAACGGTTGCTGCATCGTCATCGGGGCCCTAACGCTCAGCTGCCAAATCCGCGGACCTCGAAGCGATCCACGCTTCGATTGACGTCGCGTAGCGGGGCTAGACCACAGCAATCGTGCTGTGAGCGCTGGTAGTCGGCGTCCTGCACAGTGCGGCAAATACCCACCGCGGCATACAAGACAGGAGACCGAGTCACCACCGAACGCATTTGTGAACAACCAACGACGCAGCAGGACCCTCTCAACGCACTACAGGCACGCACCAAAATATGTCGATCGAGTCGGCCAGCCAGCAGCATTCCGTTGAACGCCGTCCCGTACCTCCCACGGCAATGCGCCATCATCTGCAGCTAGCTTATGGTCGAAATACCTTTGGGGAAGGCCAGCGATCGAACGTCCGCGGGCCGTGTTCACCACCGGCCGAACGGCTCAACGCCACCGCCGTGGACGGCGTGGGCGAGAGTTCGCGCACTTGGCGCATACCGGCGTACGACGTCGGAGACCGGATACCCGCTCGATCGGACCCAGCACGACCTTGTCGGCGAGCTCGTTGCCAAAGAACACAGCACTCATCCGGAACGAGGTTCCGTCGCGGCGGGCAGATGACTCCCGATATCTGGATTATGCCCTTCCCGAAAGGTCAGCACATTGGGGCTTCGGCGCGCGCGTAAGGGCTTAGTCAGTTGCTTGAGACTAGAGACGACCGAAGTTCGGCCGGGTGCCGGCGCTGCTGACCGGTTCCGGCGGCTTTCTGCCCGGGCTGCGCGCACGAGCCTGCCGATCGCCAGGTCGCGGTAACCGCCGCTGCGACCTGCGACTGGCTCAACACGACCGGACGCCCAAACGAACCAACCAGATGAGCCCAACTCAGTCCTGCCCGGTGGATGATGCGCACCGCATCGGCGCCGACGACGAGGTGCAGATCACCGCCGCCGGCTGCGACGGGGCAAACGGCTGCTGGTTCCGCGTGACTCTGCGGCTCGCTGGCGCGGCAGAATGGCGCCACCGAAGCTGAAATGGTCGAGGCGATCACCCACGCCGCGTTCTTCACCGGCTGGCCGAAGGCGTTCTCCGCGATGGCCGTCGCCAAGCAGGTCTTCCGCAGCGCCCGACCAATCCAGCGCCATGGCACACAGCAGACAGAGGGAGTAGCACGATGCGAGGAACCGTGCTGCACGGTCCGGGCGACGTTCGCGTCGAGGACCGCGCCGAGCCGACGATCGAGCAGCCCACCGACGCCGTCATCCGGCTGGCCGCCACCTGCGTCTGCGGCTCGGACCTGTGGCCCTATCGCGGCATTGAAGCCGTGGACGAGCCGTCCCCGATGGGCCACGAGTACGTCGGCATCGTCGAGGAGGTCGGCGGCGAAGTCCGCAGCATCAAGCCTGGCCAGTTCGTCGTCGGCTCATTCTGGGCCTCGGACAACACATGCGAGATCTGCCGGGCCGGGTACCAGAGCCGCTGCGTGCACGCCGAGCTGATGGGCACCATCGGCACCCAGGCCGAGCTGGCCCGGGTACCGCTCGCCGACGGCACCCTGGTCGCCACCCCCGACATTCCGTCGGACGAGCTCGTCCCGAGCCTGCTCGCAGCCTCCGACGTCCTCGGCACGGGCTGGTTCGGCGCCGTCGCCGCCGACGTCCAGCCAGGAAAGACCGTCGCCGTCGTCGGGGACGGGGCGGTCGGGCTGCTCGCCGTCTTGGCCGCCAGGCGGCTCGGCGCCGAACGAACTATCGCGATGAGCCGACACGAACCCCGGCAGCAGCTCGCCCGCCAGTTCGGCGCCACCGACATCGTCGCCGAGCGCGGCGATTACGGCGTCGCGGCGGTGAAGGAGCTCACCGGCGGCCTCGGCGCGCACTCGGTCATCGAAGCTGTGGGCACCCAGGAGTCGATGATGCAGGCGATCCGGTCGACCCGTCCCGGCGGACACGTCGGCTGCGTCGGCGTCGCTCACGGCGTCGAGCTGCCCGGCGACGAGCTCTTCTTCTCCGCCGTACACCTGCACGGCGGCCCAGCCCCGGTCCGGCGGTTCCTGCCCGAACTGATCGAGCTCATCTGGCGGCGCGAGATCGACCCCGGCAAGGTCTTCGACTTGACCCTCCCCCTCGAGCAGGCCGCCGAAGGCTACCGCGCAATGGACGAACGCCGCGCCATCAAGACCCTGCTTCGACCCTGAGTCGACCCGGAGCACCATGGAACTCCACCCCCGTCAGGCCCACCGCTAAAAGCGCCGCCGAGCAACGTCACCGGCTACGTCAACGCGATCTTCCGTGGGTACGAGCCATTACCGATGACTGTGTCCGTCGTCCGATGCAGGCCCGGGCTGCCTTGGCGCGGCGCTGAACTTTGGCATGGTTTGGCCTCCTGCAGCTGGGCCAGACCGGCCGAGGTTTCCACGTTTGCTTGGTGGCGCTCGAGCCGGGCGCGAAAGTTGGCCTCTCGGTTCGTCGGCATGCCGCGGCGCGTCACTGTTGCCCTGCTGGCCGGAGCAGGATCTCGTTGATGGCCAGTCGTCGCGGACGGCTAAGGATGAACGCGATGATCTCGGCGACGTCTTCGGCGGTCACTACGGCCTTGTCGTAGAGCTGCTGGACTCCGTGTTTCGTGTCGGCGTGGGTGATGTGGTTCGGCAGCTCGGTGGCCACGACACCTGGCTCGACGAGCGTCACGCGGACGTCGGGCAGCAGCTCTTGCCGCAGCGACTCGGACCAGCCGTTGATGCCCCACTTGGTGGCTGCGTAGACGCCGTTACCGGATCGGGCGGTCCTTCCGGCGACGGATGAGATGTTGATGATGTCGCCGCCGCCGTCCTTGACTTGGTCGAGGAACACTTCGGTGGTGGTGATGGCTCCGAGCAGGTTGACCTCGATCATCTGCCGGTAGTCATCACGCTGATCGGAGTCGAACGGACCGAGCAGCATGACGCCGGCGTTGTTGATCAGGACGTCGGCGGTGCCGAGCTCTTGGCGAACGCGGTCGGCGGCGGCGACGATGCTACCGCGATCGGTGACGTCCGCTTCGACGGCGACGGACCCGTTGCCCAGTTCGTCAGCGAGCGAGCTGATGCGATCGAGCCGACGAGCCAACAGAGCGACGCGGTAGCCGTTTGCTGCCAGGGCGCGGGCGGTTGCCGCGCCGATGCCGGACGATGCGCCGGTGACGACGGCGACTTTCCCGCGTGTGTCGTTACTCGTTGTCATCAGGCTTCCGGGATCTCTAGGCCGAAGGTTTCGAGGGTGATGGCGTCCGGTTGGGGCCCGCCACGCTTGCCGGTGTCGAGCCCGTCGATGGCCGTAAGCTCGTCGGCGGTCAACTCGAAGTCGAAGACGTCGAAGTTCTCCGCGATGCGGCGGGGCTTGGTCGACTTCGGGATGACCGAACGCCCTTCCTGCAGGTGCCAGCGCAGCATGACCTGCGCGGGACTCTTGGAGTGAGACTCGGCGATCTTGACGATGGTCGGGTCCTGGAGGGTGCTGGTGTGCTCGCCCTCGCGGTAGAAGGTGATGCCGCCGATCGGTGACCAGGCCTGGGTCACGATGCCGTGCTCGGCGTTGAATGCCTGCACCTCGGGCTGCTGGAAGTAGGGGTGCAGCTCGATCTGGTTGGCAGCGGGAGCGACCTCGGCCTGGTCGAGCAGCTTCGTCAGGTGCTCGACCATGAAGTTGCTGACGCCGATGGCACGGACCTTGCCGTCCTTGAGCAGCGTCTGCAACGCTCGGTAGGCCTCAAGCGTCTTGTCGAAGCTGGACGGCAGCGCCTGGTGCAAGATCAGCAGGTCGATCTGGTCGACCCCGAGCTTGCCGGCGCTCTTGTCGAAGCCGTGCAGCGTCTCGTCGTAGCCGTAGTCGCTGATCCAGATCTTGGTCTCCAGGAAGATGGCCGCGCGGCCGACCTCGGATGCGTGCACGGCTTCGCCGACCTCGCGTTCGTTGCCGTAGGCGGCGGCGGTGTCGATGTGGCGGTAGCCGGCGTCGAGCGCGGCCGCGACCGCGCTGCGCGTCTCGTCGGGCGGTGTCTGGAAGACGCCGAGACCGATTGGTGGCATCTCGACGCCGTTGTTCAGGGTGATGTTTGGTACTTCGTGTGCCATGTTGGTACTCCTCCGAAGCTGCTGTGGATCGCGGCGGATTAGCGCCGCGGTGTGGTCTTGCCCACCCGCGTCGGCGGCGACATCCGGATCGGGTCAGTCGTCGTGGGCGAGTGAGGATGAGACGTCTCGATAGGCGTCGGCCTGGGCGATCAAGTCTCGGCCCTTGTTTTCGACCGTCTCGACTGCATCAGCACCGGCGACCCAGCGGACGGGTGGCTCATCCTGGCTTGCGAGCTTGATTAGCGCCTCGGCGAGCTTCGCCGGATCGCCGCCCTGCTTACCGTTCATGCTGTTCCAGTTCGCGACGGTTTCTCTCGTGCGTTCGGCGTAATCATCGATAGAGGGTTCGGCGTACTTGGTCGACTCAGGCGTGAGCAGATCGGTGCGGAAGAAGCCAGGCTCGACGACCATCGTGTGGATGCCGAAAGGCGCTACCTCGGGTGCCAGCGATTCGATCCAGCCTTCGATGGCGAACTTCGAGGCCGAGTATGCGGAGCAGAACTCCTGGCCGACGATGCCGCCGGTCGAGGAGATCGCGATGACCAGACCGGAGCGCTGCTGACGCATGCCGGGCAGCACAGCTCGGGTGACGTTCAGTGGGCCGAACAGGTTCGTTTCGACCTGAGCCCGGAAGTCGTCGGGGCTGATCTCTTCGAAGAATCCGGCGATGAAGTTGCCCGCGTTGTTGACGAGGACGTCGATCCGGCCGAACTTGTCGACCGCAGCCTGAGCGGCAGCCTTGGCATCGTCGGGATTGGTGACGTCGAGCTTGACGGCGAGCAAGTTGTCGTGGGTTCCGATGGCGGCGGTGACCCGTTCCGGGTCGCGGCCCGTGGCCACTACCGCGTTCCCGGCAGCCAATGCGGCCTTGGCGATGTCTGTTCCCATGCCGCGTCCAGCACCTGTGACCAGCCAAACTTTTTTGTTCATCGAATTTTCTCCCGTTTCGGCCTTGACGTATTCCTGATGGATGACGTGCTCGTCCGGGTGTCTACCGTCGGCGTGCCTCCGGCCTCAGTTCGTCCGCGCCGTAGCTGTTGTCGTCCGCGTTCAGCGTCACGCCGGGCGCTACGAGCTCGTCGACGCGGTCGAGGATCTCGGCGTTCAACGTGACCTCCGCCGATGGAAGCTGCGATTGCAGTTGTTCCATGGTCCGCGGGCCGATGATCGCAGAGGTGACGCCCGGGTGGTTGATCGCCCATGCCAGCGCGAGATCGATCATCGTCATTCCGGACTGCTCGGCGAGCAGCGCGAGCTCTTCGACGACGTCGAGTTTGCGCTGGTTCGCCGCTGTGGTCATGTCGAACCGGGCGCTCGGCCGTGCAGCTGATGTCGGAGTACCAGGGGCGTCCTTGCGCCACCGTCCGGTGAGCCATCCTCCGGACAGCGGGCTGTATACGAGGGTTCCCATGCCGTACCGCTGTGTGGTCGGAAGGATGTCTTCCTCGATGCCGCGGACGAGGATCGAGTACGGGGGCTGTTCGGTGACGAACCGGGCCAGGTTCCGGTCGTGGGAGGCCCATTGCGCCTCGACGATCTGGCTGGCTGAGTACGAGGACGATCCGATGTAGCGGATCTTGCCCTGGTGCACGAGGTCGGTCAGCGCGCCGAGGGTCTCCTCGACGTCTGTCGTCGGGCTGGGGCGGTGCACTTGGTACAGGTCGACGTAGTCCGTCTTGAGGCGACGCAGCGAGTTCTCGACCTCCTGGATGATCCATTTCCGTGAGCCGCCGCCGTGGTTGGGCCGATCGTCCATAGGCATGAAGAACTTCGTCGCGAGCACGACGTCGTCGCGACGACCCTGCAGGGCCTCACCGACGATTTCCTCCGACACGCCGCTGGAGTAGACGTCGGCGGTGTCGACGAAGTTGATCCCGGCGTCGAGGGCGTGGTGGATGACGCGGATGGCGTCGGCGCGGTCGTCGTTGCCCCAGGGGCCGAACATCATCGTGCCCAGGCACAGCGGGCTGACCGAGACACCGGTCCGTCCCAGCAGTCGGTAGTCCATGTCTTGCTCCTCGTCGTACGGGTTGCTCGTGTGGGTTCAGCTGCGGGTGATGTCGTTGAGAGCGGCGAGGCCGTTGAGGGTGCGGGGGTAGCCGATGAACGGCACCAACACGGTCAGCACGGCGAGCAGCTTCTCGCGGGTGTTGCCGACCGTGAGGTTTCCGTTGACGTGGCCGCGTACCTGGGCGTCGGCGCCGCCTAACGCGACGAGCATCGAGAACGTGAGCAGCTCGCGCACCTCTAGGGCGATGCCGCCGCGCCCGACGGTGTCGCCGAAGCAGTTGCCGGCCAGGTAGCGCTGAAAGTGCACCTCGTCGGCCGGGGTGTCGGTGAGGCGGGCGGCCACTGCGTCGTCGCCGACGATGCGGCCCTGCACGGACTTGCCGTGCGCGAGGCGGGTCTCCGCGGTGGACGCCGACTGCCCGGGCAGGGGCAGTGCGACCCCCGCCCCGGTGAGGACCTCATTGGCCGCGTGGAGGTAGTCAAACGCGCGGGCCATGCCGACGTACGCAACCGACTGGTACACGATCTCCTTCAGCTCCACCGGGCTCACGCCACCGTTGGCCACCGCGGCGGCGGCCAGGACACGGAACTCGGCGAGCCCGCCGGCGGCCAGTACCGCGGCCAGCTGCACCATCAGCCGGGTCGGCAGGTCGAGCGTGTCGTCCAACCGTGTGGCATCGGCGTACACCTCGTCGAACGCGAAGTTGTCGAAGTACTCGATCAACTCGGGATCGGTCTGCGCCAACGTGGAGACCCGGTCGCCGAACAGCTGGTCGTGATTGGCCTTCGCCGTAGCACTGATTGGCATCGACTACACCCCCGCCGTGCTGTGCGCGGCTGAGTACTGTTCGCCGGTGACCGGTTCGAGCCAGGTGGTGGCCTTTCCGTCGCCGGAGGCGTCGAGGATCGCGTAGTGGCACATCATGTTCTCGGCGGTGCCGCCGTGGAAGTGCACCTCGCCCGCCGGGGTCCACACGCTTTCACCGGCGCGCAGCACGACGGTCTTGCCGTCGCGGGTGCCGACCAGCCCGACGCCGTCGGTGCACACCAGTAGCTGCCCGTTGGCGTGCGAGTGCCAGTTGGTACGCGCGCCGGGCGTGAAGCGCACGAGGCCGCACGTGAGCCGGGAGGTGCCGTCGCCACTGAAGACCGGGTTCATCCACACGTCGCCGGTGAAGTTGTCCGCCGGGGTCTTCACCGTGGCAGTGGTGGGGTTCTTGTCCACGTCGCGTCCTTCTCGTCGGTGAGCTGTTTCAGGCTGCGGGTGGTCAGGCGGGGTCGACGCGCAGGGTCGTCGCCCGGGCGACCTCCGCCGTGATGGCGGCGACGGCGCTCGACGAGCGGCCGTACTTGACGCGGTACGCGGCGTCCAGTGCATCGTCCAGCCCGGTGTCGTCGCCGACGTGCTCACCGGCTTCGACGAAGGCCACGTGCCGCCGCAGGATGCCGGCGCTCAGCTCGCCCTCGCGACGAGTCTGCACGCCCCGATACCAGGCGGCGGTCGTGCCGTTGACCGACCGGACGTACACGGCGTCGTCGTGCCGCACGATCCACACGATGCGCGCCGCACGCAGCGTGCCGTCACGGCGCCGGGTGGCGACGTCAACCTCGCCCGTGCGGTCGATCGTGGACAGCTCGTCGGCGGTCCAACCGTTCGAGACGGTCACGGCTGCACCAGCACCTTCAGCGACTCACGATCGACGGGCGGACTGCCTGATGTATCGATGACTGTGCTCACGAGAACCACTCAACGCGCGTGCGCGCGCCCGTGGGAGTGCCTGCTCTTACAGGTAACGGCAGTACCTCCCTGGCCTGCGAGCGGTCACCTACCGTGGACTCATGGACAACCGAGCGCACGTCCGCGAATTCCTCGCCTCCCGGCGGGCGCGGATCACCCCCGACCAGGCCGGGCTGCCCGCCTATGGCGGCACCCGCCGGGTGAAGGGTCTGCGCCGGGAAGAGGTCGCGCTACTGGCTGGGGTCAGCATCGACTACTACATCCGGATGGAACGCGGTGACCTCGCCGGTGCCTCCGAGGCCGTCCTCGACGGTGTCGCGAACGCACTCCAACTCGACGAAGCCGAGCGCGAGCACCTGTTCACGCTCGCCCGCGCCGCCGGTCCGACCTCGACGCGTCGGACCCGACCCAGCCCGACCACGGTTCGTCCGGTCATCCAGCAGGTTCTCGACGCGATCACCGAAGCGCCGGCCTGGATCCGCAACGCCCGCCACGACATCCTCGCTCTGAACCCCCTCGCCCGCGCGCTGTACTCGCCGGTCCTGGACTCGGTCGTCGCCGGCGCGACAGCCAAACGCGCCGCCAACACCACCAGGTTCATCTACCTCGATCCGGCTGCCCGAGAGTTCTTTATCGACTACGACCGCATAGCCACCGACGCCGCCGCCATGCTCCGCCTCGAGGCAGGACGCAACCCTCACGACAAGGACCTCATCACCCTCGTCGGCGAACTCTCCACCCAAAGCGAACTGTTCCGCCAGCACTGGGCCTCACACAACGTCAAGTTCCACCGCACCGGCCGCAAACGACTCCACCACCCCGCCGTCGGCGAACTCGACCTCAACTTCGAAGCCATGGAGCTCCCCTCAGAGCCCGAGCTCCGCCTCAACATCTATACCGCCGACCCGCACACCCCTACCGCTGACGGACTCAAACTGCTCGCCAGCTGGGCCGCCACCCGCGCCGTCGACAGCCCCCACACGCAAGACGCTCGTTCTCCATGATCACGCACCGCGCTCCCACGTCGATTCGTCCGTCTTCGGCGGTCAGCACCGCGCCGAACAGCACCCGCGATTCGGCTCCGAGGTGCACGTTGCGGCCGGGTCGACCACCGGAGTCTTGCCGCGATGTTCGATCAACACGGCCCGATACATCCCCGCAATGACGTCGTCTAGCAATCGGATCATCGCGTGGGTTGACAAAGAAGGTCATCGGTAGCGCCGATTCGCGACAGAGTGACCGCCCTGTTCATGGTTCGGTGTTCTGCACGCTGATGGGCGGCGCGCCGTCCCGTCCAGGTACGGTCGGCCGACACATACTGCGTGATCTCGATGCGTCCGTTGCACTCGAATGGGGCTAGCGAGCCGCGTGCTGATGCGCGCGCACCACCGTGTCGTGGGTTGGCGAATGGGTGCTTACGCACTGTCGGTATGGTGGTGAGGCACCTCATGATGAGGCGCCTCATCGGATTCAGGGAGATTTCATGGCGTCGCGTGACGTGTCGGCGGTCGAGGTCGGTCAGGCCTACCTTGAGTTGCACCAGCGCGTGCACCGCATCGTCGACCAGGCGATGACGGCGGCCGGCTTGTCGTTGGCCCGTGCCAAGGTGTTGATGCGATTGAGTGACCGCGGTCCGATGAACCAGGCCACGCTGGCCGGTCTGCTCAACTTCGCGCCGCGCTCTGTCACGGACATTGTCGACGTGCTTGAGCGCGATGGTCTGGCCAGCCGCGCCGAGGACCAACACGACCGTCGAGCTCGGGTCGTCTCGCTGACCCCAGCCGGATCTGACGCACTCGAGATGGCGCAGATCGTCCGGCGCAAGGCGATGGAGGAGGTCTTCGGGAGCCTCACCGCAACCGAGCGCGCCCGCTTGGCGGCGTTGCTCAGCACGATCCGTGCGAACCTCCTGGATGGAGACAATCTCTGTGACCACTGAAGGACTCGCCGAGGCGAAGGCGGCCGAGACCCGACCGAGGTCCGACTATCGCTGGCTGGTGCTCGTGGTCGTGTCGACCGCGCAACTGATGGTGGTTCTAGACGCCACTGTAGTGAACATTGCGCTGCCCTCCGCGCAGGCCGATCTCGGCTTCGACAACAGCGCGCGGCAGTGGGTCGTGACCGCCTACGCTCTCGCATTCGGCAGCCTGCTGCTGCTGGGCGGGCGGGTCGGTGACATCGTCGGCCGCAAGCGAACCTTCGTGATCGCCCTCGTCGCGTTCGCGCTGGCGTCCGCGCTCGGTGGCGCCGCGCCGTCATTTGGGGTGCTCGTCACTGCCCGGGCGCTGCAGGGAGCCGCCGGCGCGCTGCTTGCCCCAGCGGCGCTGGGCACGCTCGTGACGACCTTCCGCGACCCCCGCGACCGCGGCAAGGCGTTCGGTGTGTTCGGTACGGTAGCGGTCACCGGCGGTGCGGTCGGCCTCATCCTCGGCGGTTTGCTGACCGAGTACCTGTCGTGGCGTTGGTGCATGTATGTCAACGTGCTGTTCGCGGCTGCTGCTCTGCTCGGTGCGGTCATCTACATGACCGAGATGAGGCCGCCGACTCGACCTCACCTCGACGTGATCGGCACCGGCCTGGCAGCTCTCGGCCTGTTTGGAATCGTCTTCGGCTTCTCCCAGGCCGAGAGCCACGGCTGGAGTTCTGCGGTGACCATCACCGCGCTGGTCGTCGGCGCGGTGCTGCTCGTAGCGTTCGTCCTCTTCGAGCAACGCGCGGAGCATCCGTTGCTGCCACTGCGGGTGGTGGCTGACCGGTCACGCGGTATGGCGTTTGCTGCGGTGGGGATCGCCGGCCTGGCGATGTTCGGTCTGTTCCTGTTCTTGACCTACTACCTGCAGTTGGTCAAACACTTCAGCCCGGTCGCCTGCGGCCTTGCCTTCCTGCCGATGATCGCGTGCGTCATGATCAGTTCCAACATGTCGAACATCGTCACGCTGCCGCGCTTTGGCCCGCGCATCGTCATCACTATCGGCATGCTGCTGGGGTCCCTCGCGCTCGGCTATCTCAGCCGCGTCGACATCCATTCGTCCTATGCAGGCGGCGTGTTGCCCGCGCTGATGCTGATGGGCTTTGCGATGGGTATGGTGATGGCGCCGTCGATGAACACCGCGACCGCCGGGGTGCGATCGCAGGACTCAGGCGTGGCGGCAGCGCTCGTGAGCACGATGCAGCAGGTCGGTGGCTCGATCGGAACGGCATTGCTGAGCACTATCGCTGCGGCGGCGACAACGTCCTATGCGGCCACACATGCGAAAACGGCCGGCTTCAACGCCGCCGCCGCAACCCACGGATACGCCGCCGCGTTCCTCACATCCGCTCTCGTCTTCGCAGCCGGCGGTGCGCTGGCGGCGGCGCTGTTCCCCTCCAAGCAACGTTTGACAGCGATGCGCGAGTCCGTTGCGTCCGCCGGTCCACCCAAGGACACGGCGCGCGAACTCCTTGCCGCCGACGCGTAGCCCCCCAACCCTTCGTCCTCCGCGGCCGGCTCTCCCACGACCCACGGCACCTATCAGACGGGATCTTGCGCTGGGTTTCATGTGCGGCGGTGACGCCGATCGCCCCCAGACGTGGATGATGCGGAGCAGGATTCCGTACGCGTCTGCGCCAACACGGACTATGCATCCGGGGACATAGTCGCGATTACGGCTTAGGCTCTTCTCGATCAAGCGTGGTAGCCGGGGCCGCGACGCGATGTTGAGCTTCGCCTGACGTCAGGACCCTGGGGCCTCAGGATTCGTGGTGCTTAGGACACGAGTCGCGGAGGCCCCAGGTGCACCATGACGGTACTGCGGCGACGGTGATGCTCGGCTTGCCGGGTTTCGTGCTGCTCGCCGTGTCGGAGTATGACGATCAGCTCGAGTACGCGGTCGAGACGACTGAGCGGGTGACCGGCTGCCCGGAGTGCGGCGTGCTGGCGCGGCTGCATGACCGCCGCCGCACCGATGTGCGTGATCTGCCGGCGGGTGGCCGACCGGTCACGTTGGTGTGGATCAAGCGGGTGTGGCGGTGCATGGAGCCGACCTGCCCACGACAGACCTGGACGGAGACGAGTGAGCACATCCGCCCGCGCGCGTCGCTGACCGAGCGGGCCCGCCGCGAGGCGTGCCGCCGCGTCGGCGAGGACGGCGACACCGTCGCGCGGGTGGCCAGTCAATACGGCGTCGGCTGGGAGACGGTGATGACGGCCGTCCGCGTCTTCGGTGCGCCGCTGGTCGATGACCCGCACCGGCTCGACCGCGTCACCCGTCTCGGTGTTGACGAGACAGCCTTTCTCGCTGCCACTGCCTACCGCTCGACGAGCTTCGTCACGGGCATCGTGGACCTGACCGGACGAGTGGCGCGGCTGCTCGACGTGGTCGAGGGCCGCAGCGGAAAGGCCTTGTGTGATTGGGTTTCCGACCGTACGCAGGCGTGGCGCGATGCGATTGGTGTCGCTGCACTCGATCCGTTCCGCGGCTACGCCTCGGCGCTGTCCACCTCGCTGCCGGCCGCGATCCGGGTGCTCGATGCCTTCCACGTCAGCCGCCTCGGCTTCGCCGCCGTCGATGACGTGCGCCGCCGCGTCCAGCAGAAATCCACCGGACACCGCGGCCGCAAACACGACCCGCTGTTCCGCATCAGGCGGCTCTTACGGCGCCGCGCCGACCGCCTGTCCGAGCAGGCGTGGCACCGGCTGCTGATCGGACTCGAACTCGGCGACGTCGACCAGCAAATCGGCTCGCACCTGGATCGCTGCCCAAGACCTGTGCCGCCTGTACCAGTGCCGAAGCCGCTACGCCGCCGAACAGCACCTGCACCGTGGCTGACCCATTGCGCCGACTCCACCATCCCCGAACTGCACCGGCTGGCCCGAATGCTCGACAGCTGGCACACCGAACTGCTCGCCTACTTCGACACCGGCGGACTATCGAACGGGCCGACCGAAGCAGTCAACGCCCTCATCAAAAAGATCAAGCGGGTCGGACACGGATACCGCAATTTCGACAACTACCGACTCCGCCTCCTGCTCCACTGCGGCGTCGACTGGCAGACTCCGCAACCAGCACGAATCAGAGGACGATTACCACGCTTGGCCGCGTAGAGCCGCTTTACCGCCGCGTGGGCTGCCGGCGAATCTGCGGTCTTCCAACGCAACGCCGCTGAATTGCTTGTTCGGGCGGAGCCGTAGGCGGTTGAGAATTCGGCGGTTTGCAGTGGTCTGAACACAAAATTTGGAGGGCTGCCGATGCAATTTCGCCGACGCCGTCGAGCGGAGTGCAACGGTCAGTCGGCGGCCGCAACGCCACGGCGTCCCGTCGGGTGCAGGCGTCACCTAGCGACCAAGGATCGCTAGCCTCTCGTTTCAACCAGCCATGTCTTGTCTTGTGCGAGTCTAGTCTAGCCATACGATCGCCCTCCCCGAATTCTCAGCAGCCTTTCGATGAGGCCGAATATCTATTACCAACGGCCACCGTGTCTAACTAACAATTCCCAAGTCTTTACTCAATGCGGCACGCATGTACCAAATAGGTAGCCGAAAAATGCGGTGCCGGTGACCCGAAGAATGCATTGTTAGTTGTTATTGGCTGTTATTGGAAATGGTTGAGTAAAATGCATGGTGGGGTGAAGGTGTATCGCGGCGCACCGGCGGCCGCCCGTGATTACCTGGAGGCCGACCGGTCTCGGGCGGATGACTACTACCTGGCCGAAGGCACGGGGGTGGCGCGGCGGTTCAGTGCCGGACCGGACCAGCCGGTGGTCGAGCTGGCGTCTCCGGCGGGTGAGGGGTATGAGGCGTGGGTGGCGGGCGTCGACCCGGACACCGGGCGGCCGCGTGGCCGGGTGCGCGCCGACGGACACGCGGTGCGGTTCGTCGAGGTGACCATTAATGGACCGAAGTCATGGTCACTCGCGGCGGAGCTGCATCCGGATGTGGCGGCGGCGTATGAGGCGGCGCAGGACCGCGCCGGGGCTCAGGTGATCGGCTGGCTCGCCGAGCACGCCACCACACGGGTCGGTCCACGGGCCGCTCAGGTTGCGGTGCCGGTCGACCGGATCGAGGCGGTGACGGTGCGCCACTACACGTCTCGCGCCGGGGACCCGCACCGGCACCTGCATCTGCAGATGAACGCCCGCGTCGTTGCCGCCGGGACCTGGCGTGGGCTGGATACGTGGCGGTGCGCGACTGCATCAATGCGATCAACGGCATCGGGCACGCCGCTGTCATTTGCGACTCGGAGTTCCGTGCCGCGCTGCGCCGCGCACGGCTACACCCTGAACACCGACGGTGAGATCGAGCAGCTCACCAACTTCGTCGGGCCCTTCTCCCGACGTGCCGCGCAGATCGCGACCAACATCGACCGGTACGAAACCGAGTGGCGCACTGCAAATGCCAGCGATCAGCCGGGACCAAGGTTGTGGCGAGCCTGGGATACCCGCGCGTGGGCCGATGGCCGCCCGGACAAGGTGATCTCCGAACCGGGTGCCGAGGTGCATGGCCGCTGGCTGCGCGAACTCGCCGCGCTCGGCTATCGAGACCCCGACCGACCGGTCCAGCTGGCACTGTCTGGCCTGGTCGGCTCGACCGCGACATGGCGGTGGCCGAGGTGGTCGCGCGCCTCGGTTCCGGGCGGTCGGCGTGGAACGCGGCTGATGTCCGGTAAATGATGCATGATCTTGGGCGCCGAGTCAGAGGCCCCGGATTTGCTCCCCCGGCGGGACTCGAACCTGCAACCTGCCGATTAACAGTCGGACGCTCTGCCAATTGAGCTACGGGGGATCGGCGCCCGGCACGTTTGGGCGCGGCCGTGCCAGGGTATCTCATCGTTAGCGCCGCCTCAGCTGGCTAGGGTAAGCCGACACCGGTGGTGCGCCTGAACAAGGGAGTCGCACAGATGAAGTTGTCGTTCCTGCTTGGCGCCGCCATCGGCTACGTGCTCGGCGCTCGGGCCGGTCGGGAGAAATACGAAGCGATCGTCAAGTTCGGCCGGCAGGTCGTTGGCAGCCAGACCGTGCAGTCGTCGGCGGGTGTACTCCAAGCCCAAGTCGATGAATTGCGGCACCGTGCAGCCGGCGCGATGAGTAACAAGCTGCGTCCCGCGCAGGATGGTTCGACCACGATGACGACGGCGGGACCCATGGCTACGGACGGCTATCACGCTGAGGGCTGAGCGCCTCGTCGTCACGCAGAGTGTGCAGCTTGCAGCCGCCTAATACGTTCGGTAATCCCGGCGCGGGCCGCCTCGGTGTCCCGGGTTCCCGCTTCTAGGCGAACCCACCAGGCAACGCCGTCCCGGCCGGGGACGCGACGGCCTACGAAACGGGCCAAGCCACCGGGCACCGGATAGACCTCCGAGCGCACGACGCTCGACTCGACCCGTTTGCGCACCGTCGGCGGCAAATCGCGCGGCGTGACGACGCGAGCCGAGATCGGTGGGCGTTCGACGAGGAGCAGGTTATCGATGAGGTCGGCCTCGATAACAGTTAGTCGGCCGTCGTCCCAGACCGCCTTGTCGACCCGCTCCCACCCGATGCGACGCATTCCGCCGGGGAATGGCCACCAGAGGCCCCGGGGCGTCGCGACGACCACGCCACCTTCGACATCGGCGAAGGACACCACCCGCTCGTCGCGGTCCAACTGCTGCATGACGGACGCCGGCGGGTGCGCTCGACGGCTAAGCCAGGGCACTACTACAAGCCTCCAATTGCCCGCTCGCGCAGCCGGATCCGATGCATCTCCAATGCGACCAGCTCACCCCAAAGGCGACCATGTTCGTCGGCCTGCTCGATCGGGTTGATGCGCTGCACGCGCGACTTCAGCGCGGCGACCTGGCGGGCGACGACCATCTCCTGCAGCCGGGCGAGCAACACGTCGGCATAGTTCTCCGGTGTGCCGTTCACCGTGTGCAGCGGTTCTACGCCCAACGCGTGCACCAGCGAGCGTGCCTCGTCGTCCGGCAGTTGCGCGACGACGGCCGCGGCCCAACCAGGTCCGGTCACCGCACTCGCTGTCCCCCCGGCAGCGGTGATCGCGGCGCGCACGGCCTGATGCGCGGGTACCACGAACGCTGTTGGCTCGAGCGCGTCGAATGCGGGGCCAGCCACCGCGGGCAGCTGCATGGCGACCTTGAGCACCTCCCGCTCCACCGAGACGACGGCATCGTCCACCGCCGGAGTCACCGGGCGCCGCGATGGCTCCTCGGGTCGGCCGCCGGAGCGCACGATGCCTCGCACTCGGGCGAGCACTCGGTCGGGATCGTCCACTCCAACCATTCGGGCAAGCAGCTGCGCATACTCGACCCGGAGTGAGTGATCCTTGATCCGGGCGACGAGCGGCACCCCTTGATCGAGCGCCGCCGCCCGTCCTTCGGCCGTATCGAGATCATGGCGGTCCACGACGGAGCTCAGCACGAAACGCACCAGCGGGACCCGGCGGGCGACCAGATCGCGCAACGCCTCGTCGCCGGCCTTCTGCCGCAGCTCGCAGGGGTCTAGCCCGGTGGGCTCGATCGCGACGAACGTCTGCGCCATGAACTTCTGATCGTCGGCGAACGCGCGCTCGGCCGCCTTCATCCCAGCTGCGTCGCCATCGAAGGTGAAGATGATCTCGCCTGAGAAAGCGTCGGAGTCCATGAGCAAGCGGCGCAGAACGCCAATGTGCTCGCCGCCGAACGCCGTGCCGCAGGTGGCCACAGCGGTCGGCACGCCGGCCAGATGCGCGGCCATGACGTCGGTGTAACCCTCGACGATGACTGCCCGGTGCTGCCGGGCGATCTCACGCTTGGCCAGGTCGACGCCGTAGAGCAGTTGGCCTTTCTTGTAGATCGGCGTCTCGGGTGTGTTGAGGTACTTCGCGTCGACCGGGTCGTCGTCGAACAACCGCCGAGCGCCGAACCCGACGACGTCGCCGGCCAGGTCGCGGATCGGCCACAGCAAGCGGCGGTGGAATCGGTCGATCAGGGATCCGCGAGATGACTGCCGAGACAATCCCCCGGCGATGAGCTCCGAGGTGCTGAAGCCCCGGGCCAGCAACGTCTTGGTCAGCGCGTCCCAACTCGCCGGAGCGTACCCACAGCCGAAGGTTGCAGCGGCGGCGTCATCGAATCCTCGCTCCTCGAGAAACGCCCGCGCGACCGCCCCTTCCGGCATGGCCAGCTGCTCGGCATAGAACCTCGCGGCGCCGGAGTGGGCATCAACCAGCCGGGAACGCTGCCCGGGCGGTCGACTCGCGCCTGGTCCGTCGACGTAATGCAGTTCGATGCCCGCCTCGGCCGCGAGCCGTTCCACCGCCTCGCTGAAGCTGACATGATCGATCCGCTCGATGAACCGGATCACATCTCCGCCGACACCACATCCGAAGCAGTGAAACAGGCCACGCGCCGGTGACACGGACAACGAAGGCGACTTCTCCTCGTGGAACGGGCACAGTCCTTTCAGGTTGCCCCCACCGGCGCTCCGCAGAGCGACCCGTTCGCCAATGACGTCGGCGATCGGCGATCGGTCGCGGACCACGGCGACGTCCTCGTCCCGGATGCGACCCGCCACGGGGCGAGTTTAGTGTCTCGTCAACGAGGTTCTTTGTCTGGATGCGTGTATCCAGACGGATGGATCGCAAGGCGGCGGAGGAGACGAATGGCAGCGCCATTCGCGACGCCCTCGGGGTCCCCACCGAAATCGTGCAGCGAAGCGAGCCGTCGGCCGGGCCGCGCAGGCGGGTAAACGCACCTCGTTAACGCGACCCTAAGCACGGACCGAGGCACCGGCTTCGACGCCCGGCCGCCCGCGCAGTGCCGCGTGCCAGGCCACGGCGGCGGAATCGGTGAGCTGGGCAACCTGATCCACGACGGCGCGGAGCCGTCCGGCATCGTCGGCCGCGGCGGCCCAGGCCGCGCGAGTCACGGAGTCGAGCGCGTCGGGCGCGGATTCGACGAGAGCCGACGCCAACTCACGCAGGGTCCGACGCTGGCCGGCCAGTCGTTCGGCGGTGCCCGGTCGGCGCATGACATAGTGCGCAGCGAGCGCCTTGAGCAGCGCGCACTCGGCCGCGACCGTGTCGGGAATCACCAGGTCGGCCGCGTAACGCGACAGACTCCCACGTCCGAATCGCTCCCGGGTGGCGCGCACCGCAGCACCCACGAACCGGCCCGTGAGTTCGCTGGTCGCCCGCTTCGCGGCCGCCTGCGCCGCGAACGAGCGGTCGTATCCCGCGAGATCGGTTAGCGTCGGCAAAGCCAGGAGTTGATCCAGAACCGGCTCGAGCCTGCTGGCAGGCATGTCCGTATACAGCTCCTTGGCCACCCCGACGAGTTGTGTTCGAGCCGTGTCGTCCACCTCGGCCAGGCGGATATGGCCGCCATACACGCCGTCTTCCACATCGTGCACCGAGTAGGCCACGTCATCCGCCCAGTCCATGACCTGGGCCTCCAGGCACCGGCGGTCGGCCGGCGCGCTGATCCGGATCCAGTCGAATGCCGCCTGGTCTTCGGCGTAGACCCCGAATTTCCGGCACCCGTCCCGCCGCAACCACGGGTACTTCGTGGCCGCATCCAAGGTCGCCCGGGTCAGGTTCAGTCCGGCGGAGCTGCCGTCGGACTCGATGACCTTGGCCTCCAACCGGGTCAGGATGCGCAACGTCTGAGCATTGGCCTCGAATCCGCCGATCGGGCCGGCGACTTCGTCCAAGGCGTCCTCGCCGTTATGGCCGAACGGCGGGTGTCCGAGGTCATGCGCCAGTCCGGCGGCGTCGACGACGTCCGGGTCACAGCCGAGCGCCGCGCCCATCTCCCGCGCGATCTGCGCCACCTCGAGCGAGTGCGTGAGCCGGGTTCGAGGAAAGTCGTCTTCGCCAGGCACGACGACCTGGGTCTTGTCCGCGAGGCGGCGGAAAGCGTACGAGTGCAGCACGCGCGCCCGATCCCGCTCGAACTCGCTTCGAGTTGCCGTGGCACCCCCGGCATCGGCCCGCTTGGCCGGCTCGATCGCGCGACGAGCGCGCGCCGTCGCGTCGTACACGGGCTATTCGCCTTCAGGGACCTGATCGTCAACCCACTCCGCGAAGCGCAGCAAGGTGTCTATCCACACGCCCACGGTGTACTTGAGCTGGTTGCGGGTGACTCCGGCCTCGAAGTCGTAACACTGCTCGGCGCAGATGCCGACCATGCCGTCGTCAGGGAGCACGGTGTAGGCCTTGGGGAACAGTTTGGTGCGGTTCCAGTCGTCGAGCATCAATGCGATGGACGGCCGTAGGTCGACGGCGAACCGACGGTTGACGTACATGCGCGCCTGGACGACCTCGTTCCGCTCCCCGTAGTGGAAGAAGTAGACGCTGCACTTCTCCCACCGGACCGTCAAGTCGCCATCGTCGTCGATCGAGTGCTTCAGGCCGTACTCATCGAGGATCTGTTGCAGGGCGGCAGTAGTCGGCGAGATCTCGGTGTTGCCGCGCGGATCGCGCCGCCGCTGCGAGAACGCTTTCTCGGGCGAGCGGGAACGGCGGCGGAACACGTCTCGAACCTACCTCGCGAGGGTGACACCGTGCGGTCAGCGGGGTGAACTCATCCAGGTGTCAGACAGTGTGTATCCACGGGGGAAGGGGTCGGCGGGATCGAGGCCGATCTGCGAGACGTCGGTGAGGAAGGCCTGCCCGGCCACGCTCGGGATCACGGCCGGAACGGATGCGACGGTTGTCAGCTCTTCGATCCTCGCGTCGAACCGGCCGCCGATGATCGACTCGTGGACGAAGAGTTCGCCGACCTCGATCTCGCCTCGCGCGCGCATGACCGCGAGGCGCGCTGACGTGCCAGTCCCACAGGGTGATCGGTCCAAGCGGCCGGGTGAGACGACCACAGCATTGCGGGCGGTCAATACGCCGTCGACTCGTTCGACGGGACGGGTGAACGCCGCGATCGTGATGCCGGCGAAATCGGGGTGGTCCGGGTGCACCACCGGAAGCTGCGCCGCGGCCGCCTCCTTGATCTGCTGGCCGACCACGCAGAGGTCGCGGGCTTCGTCGGGCGCGAGCTCGAAGCCGAGACTGGGGGCGTCGACCAGGACGTAAGCCATGCCACCCCATGCGACATCGACCGGCAGGGTGCCCAACCCGGGCACCTCGACCGCCGCGCCGAGGTGATACACGAAGGCCGGCTGATTGCGGAACCGAACGCTCGTCACCTTCCCGTCGCGGCAGGTGCAGGTCAACCGGATCAGGCCGGCCGGTGACTCGAGGACAAGCTCGGTAACCGGCTCCACCATCGGTAGCAGACCGGTTTCCAGCACAACGGTGGCGACGCAGATGGTGTTGCTGCCGGACATGACGGGGTACTCGGTCGACTCCATCACGACATAGCCGAGCTGCGCCTCCGGATGGTTGGACGGCAGTACGACGTTGGCGCTGCGGATGACGTTGCCGCGTGGCTCCCTTAGCAGCAGCTGGCGGATGTCGTCCCGATGCTCGGCGAGATACCGCATCTTGTCGAACATCGTGTGACCGGGAACGTCGCCAATGCCGCCCACGACGACATTGCCGACTTCCCCTTCAGCGTGCGCGCCAACAACCGTCAGGAGGTTTGAGAAGCGCACCGATGCCGGTTCTCGTCGTGAGTCAGGCCGAGTCCGACGTCGTGCTCGAGGACGCGCTGGCACGTCCCGCCTCGAGCCGGGCGACGGGGACCCGGAACGGGGAACAGGAGACGTAGTCGAGGCCGACTTCGTCGAAGAAGTGGACCGACTCCGGGTCGCCGCCGTGTTCACCGCAGACCCCGAGTTTGAGGCCCGGGCGTGCGGTCCGCCCTCGGTCGGCACCGACCCGTACCAGTTCGCCGACACCATCACGATCGATCGTCTCGAACGGCGAAACGCCGAAGATGCCCTTCTCCAGATAGGCCGAGAAGAAAGAGGCTTCCACGTCGTCGCGGGAGAAACCCCAGGTTGTCTGGGTGAGATCGTTGGTGCCGAAGGAGAAAAACTCGGCCGATTCGGCAATTTGGTCGGCTGTCACGGCGGCCCTCGGAAGCTCGATCATCGTGCCGATGAGGAACTCCAGGTTCACCCCCGTCTCGCTGCGGACGTCCCGCGCGACCTGAAGGATGTCCTGCCTGACGGTCTCCAATTCCTGAACGCTCGCGACAAGCGGGACCATGATCTCGACCCGCGGCCGGCCGCCGGCCAGAATGCGCTCGGAGGCGGCCTCCAGGATCGCTCGGGCCTGCATCTCGAACAGACCCGGAATGACCACGCCAAGCCGAACTCCGCGCAGGCCGAGCATCGGGTTCTGCTCGTGCAGCCGCTGCACGGCCTGGAGCAAGCGACGGTCCAACTCGGTGGCCTCGCCGCGGGCCTCCGCAAGCGCGACCCGCACCGACAGCTCGGTGAGGTCCGGAAGGAACTCGTGCAGAGGTGGATCGAGGAGACGGATCGTCACGGGCAGGTCGTCCATGGCTTCAAAGATGTCGACGAAGTCTTTCCGCTGCAGCGGAAGCAATTCGGCGAGCTGCCGGTCACGTTCCTCATCCGTGTCCGCGAGTATGAGCGCCTCGACGAGAGCCCGCCGATCACCCAGGAACATGTGCTCAGTACGGCACAGACCGATGCCCTGCGCTCCGAACCGGCGGGCCCGGGCCGCGTCGTCGCCGACGTCGGCGTTGGTTCGAACAGTCATTCGCCGCAACCCATCCGCATGCCGGATGACCCGGTGCACAGCCGCGACCAAGTCGCCCGCCTCGGGCGATTCCGGATCGAGCTCGCCCTCGAAGTACTGCACCACCGGTGAGTCCACTACCGGCACCTCGCCGAGGAAGACGTCACCCGATGTGCCGTCGATGGATATGACGTTTCCCTCGTAGACCTCGACGCCACCCCGGGTTGTGAATCGTCGGTCATTGCTGGACACATCGATGGATTCCGCGCCGCACACGCAGGTCTTGCCCATCCCACGGGCGACCACCGCTGCGTGGCTGGTCTTGCCGCCCCGGCTGGTCAAGATGCCTTGCGCCGCGACCATGCCGTGTAGATCGTCGGGATTGGTCTCCCGGCGCACGAGAATTACTTTCTCTCCACGGTTGCTCCACTCGACCGCCGTGTCGGAGTCGAATACGACCTTGCCGACGGCTGCCCCGGGCGAGGCGTTCATACCGTGCGCAATCTTCGTGGGACTCGCCGAGTCGTCGAATCGCGGGAACATCAACTGGGCGAGCTGGGCGCCGGTTACCCGCTGCAGGGCCTCGTCCATGTCGATCAGGCCCTGGTCGACGAGTTGCGTCGCAATCCGGAACGCCGCCGCCGCCGTGCGCTTTCCGACCCGGGTCTGCAGCATCCACAGCTTGCTGCGCTCGATGGTGAATTCGATGTCGCACAAATCCCGGTAATGCTCCTCAAGGACGTGCATGATGCGCATCAGCTCGTCGTAGGAGCGCTTGTCCATCTGTTCCAGATCGGTCAATGGCACCGTGTTACGGGTTCCGGAGACGACGTCCTCGCCTTGGGCGTTCTGCAGGTAGTCCCCGTAAACGCCCTGGGCGCCAGACGCGGGGTCCCGCGTGAACGCCACCCCCGTTCCGGAGTCCATGCCCAGATTGCCGAACACCATCGTGACGATGTTCACCGCTGTGCCCAGGTCGCCTGGGATCCGTTCCTGGCGCCGGTACAGCACCGCACGCGGGGTGTTCCACGAGTCGAACACCGCGCGAACGGCAAGGTCCATCTGCTCGCGTGGTTCCTGCGGGAACTCGCGACCGGCGTGCTTGACCACGACGTCCTTGAACGTCTCGACGAGCCGGCGCATGTCCGCGGCGTCCAGGTCCAGGTCGCTCGCGAGCTCATCGCCGGACTTCGCTTGCTTGGCCGCGGCCAAGGCCTCCTCGAACGCATCCCCTGGGATGCCGAGCACCGTCTTTCCGAACATCTGGATCAGCCGGCGGTACGAGTCGAACGCGAAGCGCTCGTTGCCCGCTTGCGCCGCCAATCCGCGCACGGACTGGTCGTTGAGGCCGATGTTCAGGACGGTCTCCATCATCCCCGGCATCGAGAACTTCGCCCCGGACCGCACCGACACAAGCAGCGGGTCGTCGGGCTGGCCGAGACGCTTCCCCATCTGCGATTCCAGGCTGTCCAGATGCGCGCTCACCTCGTCGGCCAGCTCGGCCGGCTCTCGACCTGACTGCAGATACGCCTTGCAGGCCTCAACCGTGATCGTGAACCCAGGCGGGACAGGCAGGCCGAGGTTCGTCATCTCGGCCAGGTTGGCGCCCTTGCCCCCCAGCAGATCCTTCAGGTCCTTATTACCTTCGGCAAAGTCGTACACGAACTTCGGCATTTCGCACTCTCACCCTTCGATCGGTGGGGTTAGTAGACGGTAAGGCCCGAGATCGCTTTTCGCTAGGACGCAGGCCATGCTCTGCTCGGCAACCACGAGCGACTCAACCGCCCGAATCGCAGAGCTCCGCGTCCGCAGGCAGGCTACGCGTCCGGCGGTCGGCCAGCCAACCGTCCGGGAGCGCGACCGGCCGGGCCGGTGTCGTCCGGCCGCGCGGGCGGCCGAGCACGTCATCCGGGAATGGCTGGTCGAGATCCAGACCGCTCGTCCGGCGGTCGAGTTCGGCGAGCGTCGACACGCTGCCCAACGCCGCGCGGGTCTCGCTGCCGACCACGAAGCCCTTCAGGTACCACGCGACGTGCTTCCGAAATTCGGGCAGCCCGCGTTCCTCCCCGAGCCACTCGGCGAGAAGTTCGGCGTGTCGGCGCATCGCCCGGGTCACTTCGCGCAGATCGGGTCGCGATCGCTCGGCCCGACGGGTGAACGCCGCCGCGAGATCGGCGAATAGCCACGGCCGCCCCAGGCAGCCACGGCCGACGACCACGCCAGCACATCCAGTTTCGGCGATCATCCGCAGCGCGTCCTCGGCCTCCCAGATGTCGCCGTTTCCGAGCACCGGGATGTCCAGCAGATCGGCCAACTCAGCGATCGGACCCCAGCGGGCCTGACCTCCGTAGAAGTCAGCCGCCGTCCGCCCATGTAGGGCCACATAGGTCACGCCCGCGTCCTGCGCGCGCAGGCCAGCTTCGCGGTAAGTCAGATGGTCGGCGTCGATGCCGAGCCGCATCTTGACCGTGATCGGCAGCGCCGCAGCGGCGGCCTCGACGGCCGCGGTCACGATCTCGCTGAACAGGTCGATGCGCCACGGCAACGCTGCCCCGCCGCCCTTGCGAGTCACCTTGGGCACCGGGCAACCGAAGTTGAGGTCTATGTGGTCGGCAAGATCTTCCTCGACGATCATCCGCACCGCCGTCCGCACAACCACCGGATCAACGCCGTACAGCTGAACGCTGCGGGGCCTCTCGTCCGGCGCGAACCGGATCAGTCGCAGGGTCTTCGGATGACGCTCGACAAGCGAACGAGAGGTGATCATCTCGCTCACGAACAGCCCGGGACCGTAGACGCGACACAGTCGACGGAACGCAGTGTTCGTGATGCCGGCCATCGGCGCCAACACGACCGGTAGCGGTGCCACGACCCGCTCCGAGAGCCGGAGCGGTGCGGTGATGGGGTCGAGGCGTCCAAGTCCGGCTGAGCTACCAGCCGGCCGGTCAACAATCAGCGAGCCGGTCGGCAAGGTAGGACTCAACTTGATCGATGCCGACGCGGTCCTGGGCCATGCTGTCCCGATCCCGGATCGTTACGGCGTTGTCGTCAAGAGTGTCGAAATCGACCGTGACGCAATACGGCGTGCCGATCTCGTCCTGGCGTCGATACCGGCGGCCGATCGCCTGCGTGTCGTCGAACTCCACATTCCAGCAGCGCCGGAGCGTCGCGGCCAGGTCACGTGCCTTCGGCGACAAATCAGCGTGACGAGACAGGGGCAAAACGGCGGCTTTGACCGGTGCCAGCCGCTTGTCCAGTCGCAGTACGGTGCGTTTCTCCAACTTCCCTTTCGCGTCAGGTGCCTCGTCTTCGCTGTAGGCGTCGAGCAGAAAGGTCAGCACGGCTCTCGTCAGACCGGCTGCCGGTTCGATCACGTAGGGCGTCCACCGCTCGTTGCGTTCCTGATCGAAATAGGTGAGATCGGCGCCGGAGTGTTTTGCGTGCGTCTTCAGGTCGAAGTCCGTGCGGTTCGCTATGCCCTCGAGTTCGGCGAATTCGGCGCCACCGAAGCGGAACCGATACTCGATGTCGACAGTGCGGGTCGAATAGTGGGACAGCTTGTCTTTCGGATGCTCGAAGAGGCGCAGATTATCCGGGTTGACGCCGAGGTCGACCCACCAGTTCCAGCGCTCCTGCAGCCAGTAGTCGTGCCATTCCGCATCAGTGCCTGGCGCGACGAAGAACTCCATCTCCATCTGCTCGAACTCTCTGGTCCGGAAGATGAAGTTGCCGGGCGTGATCTCGTTGCGGAAACTCTTGCCGACCTGCGCGATTCCGAACGGTGGCTTTTTGCGCGCGGTCGTCATGACATTGAGGAAGTTGATGAAAATGCCCTGCGCGGTTTCCGGCCGGAGGTAGTAGAGACTCTCCTCGGTCTCGACGGCGCCGAGGAATGTCTTGAGCATCATGTTGAACTCGCGCGGCGGCGTAAAGCGGCCCTTCGTCCCGCAGTTCGGGCAGTTGATGTCCGCCAGGCCGTGCTCAGGCAGGTGGCTGTGCTTGGCCTCGTAAGCTTCCTCGAGGTGATCGGCCCGGAAGCGGTGGTGGCAGTGGAGGCATTCGACCAGCGGGTCGTGGAACGCTTCCACGTGGCCGGACGCCCGCCAGACATCGGTTGAGAGGATCACTGCCGAATCCAGGCCGACGATGTCATCCCGGGAGATGACCATGGCGTGCCACCAGGCGCGCCTGATGTTCTCCTTCAGTTCGACGCCAAGTGGGCCGTAGTCCCAAGCGGACCGGGTGCCGCCGTAGATCTCGCTCGATGGGAAGACAAAGCCGCGTCGTTTCGCGAGATTCACGACGGTGTCGTTGCGGTCGGCAGGCACTAAGCCAGGGTACCGGGACCGGCATGGCCATTCCCCGGCCAACGGCAGCGCTTAGCGGCTGCTCTCAACCGACCGGACCAGCGCCACCGAAACGCCGGTCCCGCTGGGCATAGGTCAAACAGGCCCGCCACAGGTTCCGGCGATCGAACTCGGGCCAGGGCGTGTCGTCGAACACCAACTCGGCGTAGGCCGACTGCCACAGCAAGAAGTTCGACGTGCGCTTCTCGC
Organism: uncultured Actinomycetota bacterium; assembly: GCA_963809815.1. GTDB lineage: Bacteria > Actinomycetota > Actinomycetes > Mycobacteriales > Jatrophihabitantaceae > CAVVJA01. The sequence continues at coordinate 62,903 of CAWELM010000002.1, read as the reverse complement.
CCGAGCTGCGGATGAATAGGTCGACGTCCGGCAAGCCCGGCTCGTCGAGGTGCGCGTCGATCGTGCGCTCGTCGATCTTCGCCGGATTGATCGTTCCGGCGGCAACCTCGCGAGCAATGGCGCGCATCGCGTCTACGAGCTCGGCCCGGCCGCCGTAGTTGACGCAGAACTGAAGCGTCAGCCGGTCGTTGTCGCGGGTGTAATCCTCGGCGTCTTCGAGTTGATCGATCACCGATCGCCACAGGCGCGGGCGCCGCCCGGCCCACCGGATCCGTACACCGAGCGCGCCGAGTTCGTCGCGCCGGCGCCGGATCACCTCCTTGTTGAAGCCCATGAGGAAGCGCACCTCCTCGGGCGTCCGGCGCCAGTTCTCGGTGGAGAACGCGTAGGCCGACACGGTGGTGACCCCGATCTCGATGGCACCGTGCAACACATCGAGAAGCGCGGCTTCACCCGCCCGATGCCCCTCGGTTCGAGGCAATCCGCGCTGCCGAGCCCAGCGTCCGTTGCCGTCCATGACGAGGGCGACGTGTCGGGGCAAGAACTCGACCGGGATCGTTGGTGGGCGCTCGCCCGATGGGTGGGGCGGCGGATCCGGCCACTGCCGGGCATCGCCCCGGCGGCCTGACGCGGTCGTCGACGAGGTCACCGCGCCACGGTATCCCGTGACCGGGCGGGCGCCGGCGGGATCAACGGTCGACGAGCGGCAGGGACCGCAGCCCGCGCTCGAGATGCCATTGCAGGTGAGCGGCGATCAGCCCGCTGGCCTCGCGCTGCACGTTTCTCGGACTGGCATCCGCCCGCGCCCAATCACCACTGAGAAGTGCGACCATCAGGTCGATGGTCCCGGACTGGGGGCACGGCGAACCGGGTGGTCGGCAGGACTCGCAGACGGCCCCTCCGGCAGGCACGTTGAACGCCACGTGTGGGCCCAGCGCGCCGCAGTTCGCACATTCACGCAACGCCGGTTCCCAGCCGGCGCCGGACAAGGCCCGGATGAGGAAAGCGTCCAGAACGAGCGACGGGTCGTGCGCGCGCCCCGTGAGGGCCCGCAGCGCCCCGACGAGAAGCAGGTACAACCGCAGGGCGGGCTCCCCCTCCTCGGTGAGGCGCTCTGCCGTCTCGCAGATCGCCGACAGGGACGTCCACCGGGCGTAGTCGCCGGACAGCCGCGCGCCGAATGCGTCCAACGACTCGGTCTGGATGACGGTGTCGAGCTTGCGGCGCGCGGGGGCATCACCGGGCGCCTGCGGATTGCGGGTCAGTAGCTGTACGTCGACATGGCTGCCGGGCTCCAGGCGGGCGCCAAACTTCGAGGTTGTGCGCCGTACCCCCCGGCCGACCGCGCGGACCCGGCCGTGTCGACGCGTAAGCAGACTGACGATCCGGTCAGCCTCACCGAGCTTGTGCACTCGCAGCACGACCGCTTCGTCCCGATACAGCGGCACCCATCAATGATCTCACTCCGGACCGACAGACACCGGTTGCGGCGCCACTGGCCGGCGAGCCAATTGCCGGTGCAGCACAACGGCGGTCACGCCGAGAGCCAGGCCGCATCCGACAGTCACGAGGAAGGCCGGCCGGGCGCCATGCGCGTCGGCGATGCGTCCGACGAGCCCCGACGTTATCCCGTAGCCCACTGCGATGCCAGTGGAGAACCACCCCATGCTCTCGGTCAGCGCCGCGGCCGGGACGATCTGCTGGATGAGGGTGAAGGCAGTGATCAGCGTCGGAGCGATACCCAGCCCGACGACGAAGATGATCGCGGCCAGCCCCGGGATATTCGTCGCCAATAGGAACAGCCACGGGAGCAAGCCGAACACCAACGCTTGAACGCGGAACCGATCCAGGACGGGCGGGCGCCAGTGGCGCGATCCGTAGAAGAAGCCGCTCACCGCGCTACCGGTGGCAAAAGCGGCCAGTACCAACCCGCTCCAAGCCGTCGCACCGCGCTGGCCGCAGAACGCGATGGCGGTGACCTCGGCACTCGCGAACACCCCGCCCATGGCCGCCCCAGCCACTATGAGGAGCGGCAGGCCGGTATAGCGCAACGCGCTGGGGTGACGAGCCGTTCCGGCCGGGTGAGCCGGCGGCTCAGTGGACCGCTGCTGCCGAAGCCAAACGGCGCCGACGCCCACCAATGCGCTGCCGACGACCAGCACGCCCAGCGGGTCGATTTGAGTGGCAACGAGCGTCGCGATCAGCGGTCCGACAGTGAAGATCACCTCGTCCAGGACGGACTCGACCGAGTAGCCCGTGGTGAGCTCAGGGCGACCAGCCAGAACGAACGACCAGCGCGCCCGAGTCAGCGATCCGACCGATAGGTAACAGAACCCGAGCACTACGGCCGGAGCCAGCAGGACGGCATCCGGAGCGTTAGCTCCAACGAGCAGCCCGAGCGCGATGGCGGCGGCGATATGCCCGGCCGACGCCGGGATCAGGACCCGGTGCTGCCCGTACCGGTCGACCAGGCGGCCCAGAATCGGCGTGCCGACGCCGTTGGCCACGACATACGTTCCGCTCAGCAGTCCGGCGAACGAGTAATGACCGGTCCGGATCGAAAGAAGCAGCACCAGCCCGATCGGGTAGATCGCAATTGGCATGCGCATGACGAAGCCGGCGGCGGTGAATTCCGACGTTCCCGGCGTTCGGAACGCAGCGCGGTATGTGCTGAGCACTCAGTGTCCTAGAGGCCCAGGCGGCCGAGCTTGCGTGGATCCCGTTGCCAGTCCGACTCGACCGCGACGTGCAGGTCGAGGTGTACGCGGGTGCCGAGCAGTCGCTCGATCTGCGGTCGGGCCGCGGTACCGATGGCCTTCAGCCTGGACCCGCCGGCGCCGATCAGGATGCCTTTCTGGCTGCTTCGCTCCAGGTGGATAGTGGCGAACACCTCGGTGAGGTCGGGGCGCCCATCGCGGGGACGCATCTCGTCGATGGTCACGGCAATAGAGTGCGGTAGCTCGTCACGAACGCCGTCGAGCGCCGCCTCGCGGACAAGTTCGGCCACGCTGATCTCGACCGGTTCATCAGTGTTCACGTCGGTCGGGTAGAGCACCGGGCCGGCTGGGAGTTGTGCGACGAGCAGATCGGCGAGCAACTCCACCTGGTCGCCGGTGACGGCGGAAACCGGAACAATGTCGGAGAACTCTGCGAGCTCGCTGACCGCCATCAGCTGGGCGGCCACGCGCGCAGTGCTTACGACGTCGACCTTCGTAACGATCGCGACAACGGGCGCCGCGACCGAGGCGAGCTCAGCCGCGATGTAGCGATCACCGGGACCGATGCGCTGGTCAGCCGGTACGCAGAACCCGATGACATCGACCTCGCTCAACGTCGTGCGAACGACATCGTTGAGCCGTTGGCCCAGCAGGGTGCGCGGCCGGTGCAGTCCGGGCGTGTCGACGATGACGAGCTGGGCGTCCGCTCGGTTGACGATTCCCCGAATCGCCCGCCGGGTCGTTTGCGGCTTGTCGCTCGTGATAGCGACCTTCGTGCCGACGAGGGCGTTCATGAGGGTGGACTTACCGGTGTTAGGCCGGCCGACGAAACAACAAAATCCCGAGCGGAACGCGCGTTGCGTCGCCGGCTCGGTTGTCATCTCGAAAGTCTCCCATTGTTCGTCCACCGCTTTCTCGACTCATTCCAGAATAGGGTTGGCAGCGAGGGCTCCCGGCAAATAGTCGGTAGAAACTCGTTCGGTGCCGGGCGATACCGTCGCGGCATGCCGACGACCACGACGCTGCTCGCGTTCACGGCCGCTGCCGTCGCCCTGATTCTGCTGCCGGGACCGAACGTGATCTTCCTGCTGGCGAGAGGAATCGGTGACGGGCGACGCGTCGCGCTGATTTCGGTCGCCGGGGTAGAGACGGCCACCGCGGTGTTCGTCCTCGTAACGGCCGCCGGACTCAGCGCGGTCATCGCCTCGTCGGCGGTCGCCTTTTCCTTGCTTCGCTACGGCGGCGCGGCGTACCTGATCTACCTGGGCATCCGCGCACTGCTCGGGCGCGGCCACCTGGAGCTCGTCGGGCCCACCGCGCCGCGGCGGCCCAGCGGACGCCGGGCATTCGCCGAGGCCTTTGCTGTCGGACTCGCCAACCCCAAGGTGGCGATCTTCTTCGTCGCCTTCTTCCCGCAGTTCCTCGACCCGCACCGTGGGTCGACGACGAGCCAGATCCTCGTACTCGGGGCCATCTTCACCCTGCTGGGCCTGCTCTTCGACACCGTCTGGGCCACGAGCGCGGGCAGCGTCGGCACCTGGTTGCGTCGTCGCCCGGGCTGGGCCGATCGACAGAGACTCATATCCGGCGGCGTGTATCTCGCGCTCGGCGCTACTGCCGCTCTCACCGGCACCGGCTCACGCAGCTGACACCGACAGGCGAACGCGTCACTTGGCCAGGTAGAGAAGATCCTCGACGATCTCGTCGAAGGCGTCGAACGCCAACGATAGGTGCCCCTGCTCGGCCAACAGATGAGGTTGCGCGGTCGGCAGATGCGCGGCCAGCCATTCGCCGTGCGCGAACGGCACCATACAATCCTGATCACCCTGCCAGACCGCGACCGGTCGGCGAATCATCATGAGATCGAAGGCCCACGGCCGGACGAACGCCATGTCGTCGTCTCGCCAACCGTCGATACCCGTGCTCACCGACTTGCGGAACGTCGTGGCCGCCCAATCGGCGTACGCGCCGCGCAGAGACGCCACGTCGACCTCGGACACCAGCTCGCCCAGCGTGGCCGCGACCCGGTCGGCCGTGACGTTGGCAAGGTCACCCGCCGCCGCGGTCAGGTAGGCCGATAGCGCGTCGATGCCGGCTAGCGCGGCGCCGAACTCCTCGACGTTCTCCCGCCCCATCCCGGCCAGCCAGTCGAGGCCGGGCGCTGGGTACGGTGCCACGCCGGCGATCGTGGCGGCGGCGAGGCACCGGTCGGACATCAGCGCCGCGCACGCGAGTGCGTGCGGACCGCCACCCGACCACCCGATCGTGACGAACCGATCGGCTTGGATCGCGTCGAGAATCGTCTCGACATCGGTAACCGCGTCGGCGACGCACCTACCCGGTTTCGGGTCGGAGGTGGCATAGCCCGGTCGCGAGTAGGTGATCACCCGGATGGCGTGGCGTGTCACCGCCTCGGCGGCCGGCGGATACACCACGGCCGCGGTCGGGGTCCCGCCGTGGAAGAGCACCGGCATGGCGTCCGCCCGACCCAAGCTCAACACCTCGAGGTGCCGACCGTCGGCCGCGACGATCCGTGACCAGTTGGTGGGTTCCATCGGCCGGATCATCGCACGTAGCAGATCTCGCCGCGCTCCGACGGCCGGTAGGTCAGCGCAGCGTGCCGTCTGGATCAGCGTCATAGGCAACGGCCTCCGGCGTCACATCACGCAGCGCGCGTAATCCGGGACCAGCATCGGGTTCCGCACCGACCACGACGGCCGCCGCCAGCTGCGACGCCCCGGACGACACCGCCATCGCCACTGCCAGCTGCAGGGCGGTGAGCTGTAACGAAGCCAGAACGACGCCAACGGCCACATAGGTCCGGCCGTCCGCATCCCGCACGGCCGCGCCCTGCCCGCTGCCGGCCCGCGCTCTGGCCGCCCGAGCCAGCGTGACGAGCTTGGCGTCCTCGACGGACACCTCGGTCACGCGCTCTCCACCTGGGCTTCCGGCTGGGCGTGCGCTTCGTCTGTCGACAACCGCCGCACCAGGACGGTGTCGATACGGTGCCGTCGGCCGCCGGCGCCCTCGGCCACCAGCTCCAGTCCGTTGACTCGGGCCGTCGCTCCCGGGATCGGCACGCGACCGATTCGCTCGGCGAGCAGCCCGGCCACCGTCTCGACGTCATCCCGGGCGGGCAGCTCCATGTCGAACAAGTGCGCCAGGTCCTCGACTGAGAGACGAGCGGTCACCCGAGCGGTGTTCTCGTCCAGCCGCTCGATGGGCGGGCTTTCGTTGTCGTACTCGTCCGTGATCTCACCCACGATCTCCTCGAGGATGTCCTCGATCGTGACCAGTCCGGCCGTGCCGCCGTACTCGTCGATAACGATCGTGATGTGGGTGCGGTGGAGCTGCATTTCCCGCATGAGTTCATCGACTGGCTTCGACTCCGGCACGAGGATCGGCTGACGCATCACCTCGTCGACTCGGGTTATCCGGGCCCGCTCGGGGTCCTGGCTGCGCCGGGCCAGATCCTTCAGATACACGACGCCGATGATGTCGTCGACGCTCTCGCCGATCACCGGGATCCGGGAGAATCCGCTGCGCAGCGCCAGTGCCAGCGCCTGCGGCACGGTCTTGGTGCGCTCGATCCAGACGATCTCCGTCCGCGGCACCATGACCTCGCGCGCGATCGTGTTGCTCAACTCGAAGACGGATTGGATCATCTCGCGCTCGTCGTGCTCGACGACTCCTCCCCGTTCGGCAACGTCGACGAGCTCGCGCAGCTCGGCCTCCGACGAGAACGAGAACGGTCCGTCGCGGAAACCCCGGCCCGGAGTCACCGCATTGCCGAAGAGGATCAGCAGGGACGCAAGCGGCCCGAACACCCGGCCGAGGGCGCGGACGGGAGCGGCGAACAACAGCGCGACCCGGTAGGGGTGCTGGCGACCCAGCGTCCGCGGGCCGACGCCCACGAACACATAGCTGACGACCACCATGACCCCGATCGTGAGCAGCACGACGGGCCAGTCGGGACCGAACACCGACCGCGCGACGAGCGTGACGAGGACGGTCGATGTGACCTCGCATGTCATCCGCAGCAGCAGCAGCAAGTTGGTGTAGCGAGCGCGATCGATGACCAAGCCGCTCAGCGTTTTCGCGCCGCGGCGGCCCTCGCGGACCAACTCGTCGATGCGCGCTACCGAGACGCGCGCCAGCGCCGAGTCGACGCAGGCCAACACCCCGCCGATTGGAACCAGCACGATCGCGATCACCAGCAGGGCGATGTCGGATGCCTTCACGGGCTGCTCCCGTGCCGAGGATGGTCTGGGTCAGCCATGGCGCTCACCGGACCGGGCGCCGGTGGCGGTGTCGCGCACTTCTCCTTGGGTTCCCGGTCGCGGCGCCCGGATCGGTGCACGCCCGGATCGCTCGGCCCAGCCACCGACAAGGCGCGCCTGCAGCGCGAACATCTCGCGCTCCTCCTCGGGCTCGCCGTGGTCGTACCCGAGCAGGTGCAGGATCCCGTGGGTACAGAGCAACGCAAGTTCCGATTCGGTCGAGTGCCCGGCGTGGCGGGCCTGCTCCGCCGCTACTTCCGGGCACAGGACGACATCGCCGAGCAACGCGCCCACTCCGTTGGCGTCGGGGCGCGGCGGACCGCTGGGTTCGGTGTGCTCGGACGCGAGCTCCTCCACGTCCATCGGAAAGGCCATCACGTCGGTCGGCCCCTCGACGTCCATCCACTGCCGGTGCAGCGCGGCCATGGCGTCCGCGTCGAGTAGCACGATGGACAGCTCCGCCATCGGATTCACCGACAACGAGTCGAGAACGTAACGGCCGAGCTCGACCAGAGCGACCTCGTCGACCGAGACGCCGGACTCGTTGTTGATCTCGATGCTCACGTCGACCTCAGCGGCGGGGTCCCGCCCGATGGGGCGGCGGGCTCTGCCGGCTGCCCGCGTCACGCTCGTCCCACCGGGCATACGCATCGACGATCTCACCGACGAGCCGATGCCGTACGACGTCAGTGCTCGTGAGATAGGCGAACCGCACGTCATCGATGTCGGTGAGGATCTCGCGCACGACCTTCAGGCCGCTGCGGGTGTCGCCGGGTAGATCGATTTGGGTGATGTCCCCCGTGACCACGATCTTCGAGCCGAAGCCGAGGCGTGTCAGGAACATCTTCATCTGCTCAGGCGTGGTGTTCTGGGCCTCGTCGAGGATGATGAACGCGTCGTTGAGCGTTCGACCGCGCATGTAGGCAAGCGGTGCGATCTCGATGGTCCCGGCCTGGGTGAGGCGGGGAATCGACTCCGGATCGAGCATGTCGTGCAACGCATCCAGTAGTGGCCGCAAGTACGGGTCGATCTTGTCGTACAACGTGCCCGGCAGGAAGCCCAGCCGCTCGCCGGCTTCGACCGCCGGCCGGGTCAGGATGATGCGGGTCACTTGCTTGGCCTGCAACGCCTGGACGGCCTTGGCAACCGCAAGATACGTCTTTCCGGTGCCCGCCGGCCCGATCCCGAACACCACCGTGTGCCGGTCGATAGCGTCGACGTAGTGCTTCTGGTTCAAGGTCTTGGGGCGGATGTTTTTGCCCCGGCGGGACAGGATGTTGAGGCTGAGCACCTCGGCGGGGCGCTCGGCCGAGTCCGCGGTAAGCATCCCGAGCGCATGGCCGACCGCGTCGGGGGTGAGGTTCTGGCCGGCCCGAATGAGTTCTAGTAGCTCCTCGAATAACCGCACCGCGATGGCGTTGTCGGCCGGAGCGCCGGTGATGGTGATCTCGTTGCCACGAACATGGATGTCGCTGTCAAGCTTTGTCTCGATAACCCGCAGCAACTCGTCTCGCGAGCCGAGCAGGGCAACCATCGCTTGCTCGCCGGGTACGACGAGGGTGGTGGAAACGCGATCAGACCGGGAAGTGGGATCTGACAAGTTCGGCTTTCTGCTCGGTCCGGGGGTGGACCCGGCTCATTCTACTTTCCTGACGCCCGTTGACCGCGGAGGTGCGCATGAGAATCCCGATCCACGCTAATTCCAGCGCCCGAGCCGGGGCGCAAGAGCGGCCAACGCGGCCGCCCCAGCGGTCGAGGTGCGCAAGACGGGCTGCCCGAGGCGTACCGGCGTGGCGTCCTCCAGAAGGGCAAGCTCACCGTCTGTGATCCCGCCTTCGGGGCCGACGACGACGACAAGTTCGCCGCTCGTCGATGGGGTGAAATCGCCGAACCGGTTCGTCGCCTGTTGGTGTAGCACCAGGGCGCTGGAGGCGCTGGTGAGCCGCGCAGCGACACCTTCGGTATCTGTGGGCTCGCTGACCGTCGGCACCCATGCGCGCCGGCTTTGCTTCGCTGCTTCGCGCGCGGTCCGCCGCCACTTCGCCACGGCCCGGTCCCCGCGAGCGCCGGTCCAGACCGTCACACACCGCGCTGCCCGCCAGGGCACGATCTCGTCCACGCCGAGCTCGGTCAGCAACTCGACGGCGAGCTCACCCCGGTCGCCCTTCGGTAGCGCCTGGACCACGACGACTCGCGGATCGGCTCGGGGTTCTGTTCGCCGAACAGAGATGGCGAGCTCCAGGCCACGCGGCCGGATCGCGACGACCGTCCCTTCGAGCACGGACCCTTGACCGTCGCCGGCCAGCACGGTCTCACCGACGCGGATGCGCATGACCGTCGCGGCGTGGCGGCCCTCGGCGCCGTTTATGACAATCGCGTTACCTTCGGGCAGCGGGTCGAGCAGGAAGAGCGGCGGAGTCACGGGGCCTAGTGTCCCGCGAGGGAAGTCGTTTGCCAGATGTGGTGATCCAGGCTTCCGCTCGCTAGGCGGCCGAGGAGGCCATACCCGAAGGTGTGGACGGCTATGGCTGGGGGGTTCCGCGCGAAATCGCGCAGCGATCCGGGGTCCCCGCTAGGCGCACCGATTTCGTGGGGTGGTTTAGCGTCACCGCCCGCCGAACGCGTCGCGGACCTTGCTGAACAGGCCCGACCGGCTGCCGTTCACCGCGACCTCCTCTTGGCGGAGCGCAGCGAGCTCGCGCAGCAACTTCTCCTGCGCGTCGTCGAGACGAGTCGGCGTGCGCACCTCGACGTGCACGAGCAGGTCGCCCCGACTGTTGCTGCGCAGCCGAGGCACGCCCCGGCCACGGAGAGTCAACACCGCGCCGTTCTGGGTGCCGGCCCGGATGTCGAGCTTCTCCTCGCCGTCCAGGGTGGTCAGCACGAGGTCCGTACCCAGGGCGGCCGCCGTCATCGGCAACACGATCGTGCAGTGCAGGTTTGATCCCTCTCGGGTGAACGTGTCGTGTGGCTGCTCAGCCACCTCGACATAGAGGTCGCCCGCCGGGCCACCGCCGGGGCCGACCTCGCCTTGTCCGGACAGGCGGATCCGCATGCCGTCCTCGATGCCGGCGGGCACATCGACCGTGACGGTACGGCGGGTTCGAACTCGGCCTTCAGCCCCGCAGGTCGGGCACGGCGACGGGATCTGCTGCCCGGTGCCACCGCAGGCGGAGCACGGACGGCTCGTCATCACCTGGCCGAGGAACGACCGTTGCACCGACTGGACCTCGCCGGTGCCCCCGCAGATGGGGCAGGTCCGTGGTGACGTGCCCGGCGCGCATCCGCTCCCCGAGCAGGTCGAACACAGCACCGCCGTTTCTACGGTGATGTCCTTGCGCGCGCCGAACGCGGCCTCGGCCAGGGTGAGGTCCAGCTGCAGCAACGCGTCGGCGCCCTGCCGACGCCGCGGCCGGGGCCCTCTGCTTGTCGCGCCCCCGCCGAAGAACGCCTCGAAGACGTCGCCAAAGCCACCAAACCCCGCGAACGGATTCCCGGAACTGCCCGGTGCTCCGGCGCCCGTCGACAACGGGTCGCCGCCCAGATCGACAATCCGGCGTTTCTCCGGATCGGACAGCACCTCGTACGCCGCGGTCACCTGCTTGAAGCGTTCCTGCGCGCCCGGGTCAGGGTTGACGTCCGGATGTAACTCGCGGGCTAGCTTCCGGTATGCGCGTTTGATCTCCTCACCCGTCGCGTCCCGGCGCACACCGAGCAGCGCGTAATAGTCGCGAGGCGAATCAGGCACAGGACAGTCAGCTCTCGTGTGTGGTCAGGTCGCGGGTGGCACTCGGCACCGCTGGGTATTACCAGTGTACGGAGCCCCGCGACGTCAGCGCTCAGCCAGCAGGTCACCTACGTAGCGGGCAACAGCGGCGACCCGAGCCATCGTATGTCCGTAGTCCATTCGGCGCGGACCGAGTACGCCGACCGCGCCGACGGCGGCACCGGGCGGCCCATATCCGCTGGTCACCACCGAAGCCGAGTGCAGCCCGACGTGGACGTTCTCGTTACCGATATGTACCAGTACCTGGCTCGAGGCCATCGATTCGTCGAGCAGTCGCAGCAGCACGACCTGCTCCTCCAGCGCTTCGAGCACCGGGCGAATCGCCGGGAAGTCGAACGCGTGTTCGGCAAGATTCGCCGTACCGCCGAGCACGATCCGGTCGCTGTGCGCCTCGACCAGGGTCTCCAGGAGGACCGAGGTCAATGTCGCTACCAGACCCCGAAGCTCCCGAGTCACGCCGAGCGGGAGATCCGTAATGATCTCCGGTGTCTCTGCCAGTAGCCGGTCGCGCAATCTGGTGTTGAGCGTGGCGCGCAGGTCGGCCACCACTTCGTCGCTGACCGGCCCTGGGAGCTCGACGACCCGTTGCTCGACTCGGCCGGTATCGGTGATGAGCACGAGCAACAACCGCGAGGACGTGAGGGCGACGATCTCGATGTGCCGCACCCGGCTGCGGGAGAGGGATGGGTACTGCACAACGGCCACATTGCGGGTGAGTTGGGCCAGCGTTCGCACGGCTCGGTGCAGTACGTCGTCGAGATCGACCGCTTCGTCCAGGAACGTCTCGATTGCCCGGCGTTCCGCACCGGACAGCGGCTTGATCGACGTCATCCGGTCCACGAACATCCGGTAGCCGGCGTCGGTCGGCACCCGTCCAGCGCTCGTGTGCGGCTGGGCGATCAGCCCCTCCTCTTCCAGAGCCGCCATGTCATTGCGAATCGTCGCCGCGGACACTCCGAGGTTGTGCCGGTCGGCCAGTGCCTTGCTTCCGACCGGCTCACGAGTGCTGATGAAGTCCTCGACGATTGCGCGCAGGACCTCGAGCTTGCGGTCCTCCACACTCATCCGCGATCCGTCTCCTCGCGCCACGCGCTCCGGCGGGCGATCATCCCGCACTTCGACCATCGTAGTTATGCGGGGACGGGGTACGCTGCACGGCCGAGGATGATTTGTCGCATTCCTCGGGACGCGACTGGCAGTGCTGGGCAGGTGATCTTCTGATCTTCAAGGCCGTGCGCGAAGGCCGCCCCTATCCAGACCACGCCCTGTCCGCCCGCGACTGGTCCAGCGTGCCACCTCGGGCCGTCCGTCTCGACGAGCTGATCACCACTCGCAAGGAGCTGGCGCTCGACCAGCTGCTCGACGAGGACTCCACGTTTTACGGCGATTTATTTCCCCATGCCGTGCAGTGGAAGGGCAACATTTACCTCGAAGACGGGCTACACCGCGCATTGCGGGCAGCTCTCCAGCAACGACACACCTTGCACGTGCGCGTCCTCGACCTCGACGCGCTCCGCCGCAACGGACCAGCGCGGTCAGACGCCTGATCTGGTTCGGCCACGCCGCGGAGATTCCCGGCCTGGCCCCTGTTGAGACCTCGATTCGTCTGTTCTCATAGTTCGAGCGGGGGTTCACGGGGGTTGTTCGAGCGGGGGTTGCCTAGACGTCCGGAGGGGTGCATGCACGCTCACAACTTGTCGGCCCTGGAGCAAGAGCTGACGGCGGATGGTTGGATCGTTTATTCGCAGGCATATGTGGATCCCAGCGATATACCCGGTCGCGTCGACCGCGGTGGCTACGACATCGTGCTCACGGCGCCAGACGGGACCACGCACCAAGGTCGTGGCCCGACGCGCGCGGCAGCCATGCGCACTGCCTGCGACACCGCCGGCCTGCTGCCAGTGGGGGGACCCAGGTTGACCTAGCGGGACACGAGGAGCACTCATTCGCCTGGCTCGAGTCGGCCTGCAGGTGATCAGCCGAGCAGATCTCGCACGACGGCATCGGCGAGTAGCCGACCGCGCTGGGTGAGAGCGAGTCGACCCTCGCGGGAAGCCGCGGGCTCGGCCAGCCCCCAGGTGACCAGCTGAGGCAACTTGGCTCGCGATGGGCGGGGTAGGTCCCGCAGGTCCAGCCCCTCCCGCAGTCGCACCCCCAGCATGAGCCGCTCGGTGAGCCGCGCCCGTTCCGTCAGCGTCTCGCGTCCGGCGGCTGGACTGCGCCCCGCCTCGAGCAGTGCGTTGTAGCGAGCCGGGTGTTTGACGTTCCACCACCGCACGCCGGACACGTGACTGTGCGCCCCCGGGCCGATGCCCCACCAGTTCGCCTCTCGCCAGTACAGCAGGTTGTGGCGCGACCGGGCGGCAGCGGTGCTGGCCCAGTTGGACACCTCGTACCACTCGAAGCCTGCGCGCCGCAGCGTTTCGTCGGCCTGTACGTACCGGTCGGCCAGCACGTCGTCATCCGGCGGCGGCAGCGCACCTGCGGCAACCTGGCGAGCGAGGGCCGTGCCTTCCTCCACGACGAGCGCATACGCGCTGATGTGGTCCGGCCGGGCGCCGATCGCCGTCTCGAGCGAAGTCTGCCAATCAGCGTCGGTTTCGTGCGGCGCACCGTAGATGAGGTCCAGATTCACATGGTCGAAGCCCGCGGCCTGCGCTTCGGCCACCGCCTCCTCCGGCCGGCCGGGCCGGTGGGTGCGGTCCAGCACCGCCAACACATGCGGGATCGCCGACTGCATCCCGATCGACACCCGGGTGAATCCGGCGGCACGCAGCTTGTCGAAGTAGGCCGGCGTGACCGAGTCCGGGTTCGCCTCGGTAGTGATCTCGACGTCTGAGACGAGACCGAACAGGTCCTTGATCTCGCGTACGACGAGGCCGAGATGCTCGGCCGGCAGGATCGTCGGCGTGCCGCCGCCGAAGAACACGGTGGACGCCAGCGGGGCGACATCCCGAAGAACATGGCGAGCCAGCCGCAACTCCAGCAGCACCGTATCGACGTAGCTTCCGCGGCTGACGCCGGCACCAAGCTCGTTCGCGGTGTAGGTGTTGAAGTCGCAGTAGCCACACCGGGTGAGGCAGAACGGGATGTGTACGTATATCCCGAACGGCACACCTCGGGCGGCCTCCCGGACCGAGGGGGGCAGCCGTCCGTCGGGGGGCGGCAGTTCGCCGGTGGGCAACGCGGATGGCACGGCTCCAGTCTTCATCCTGACGGCGCCGGCGTGTGCGCGACCCGCTGAACCGGACCGTCGATTACCCCGCCGACACTCCGGGGACGCTTACCGGGCGCGCCGTTCCGGCCGTCTCGGCGACCACTCGCCGGAGGACTTCGGCAATCTCGTCGCGGTCCGCAGCCGGCAGCTCCGACGGCGGCTGCCACCGCAACGTGACCGGTCCGACCGGCAGCCAGGAGAGGTCCCGCAACACGTCCGCCAGCCCGTCCAGGTTCGGCGAGGCCCAAACCGGGGCCTGGACCATTGCGTAGATCTCCCGGATCGCGGATCGTCTCGGGTTGCCCTGCGCGGCGTCAGTCACACCGATACCTGACTCTCATCTGGTCACGTCCACCCGGCGGAAGCTCTCGTAGTGATCAGCCGTGTAGTAGAACTCGCCGTCGAGCCCGGTGATGATGCGGCGAGCGCCCCGATCGGGCGACCCGGGCGTCGGCACGGTGAACTCGTGGTAATAGCCGCGTGCTTCGATCGGAAGATGCCGTTCCGCGTTCGCGAATACGACGCCGTCCTGGCGGTACGGAAACGGGCCGCCCTGAAGGATCAGGTCCACCGTGGCTGACACCTGCGCCGGAAGCGAGGACAGCGGAATCTCGGCCGCGGACCCGGTCGACTCTGGACCGGCGCCATGGCCCGACACTGGTGCGCTGCCGTGACTCCCCGTCGACGCTGACGTCGAAGATCGCGGGCTCCCATGATGAACCGCCGAAACGGCGTAGCCGATAACCAGGAGCACGATGAGCGCGACCAGCGCCAGCAGCGGCCAGCGAACGCGGCGGAGGGAGCGCACGTAAGGTCACCCTAGGGCGTGGTCCGTGGTCCCTGCTCGTCGCGAGCGGAGGTCAGGCGCCGATCCGAGCGCCGCGCAGCGAGCGTGGGATTGCGAGACACGCCCTGGGCTTCATGCTTGTATCTGCGCATGGACGAAGCATTGCGTGCGGAGACGATCCGCATGTCGGGAGCCGCCGGCGTCGAGATCGAGGCATACCTCGCGCGACCGCTCGGGGACGATCGCCGCGGAGGCGTGGTCGTTATCCATCACATGCCCGGGTACGACCGGGCGACCAAGGAGATGACTCGGCGCCTCGCCGTGATGGGCTACGACGCACTGTGCCCCAATCTGTTCTGGCGGGAGGCACCGGGAGCGGATCCGGACGACGCCTCGGCCGCTGTGCGCGCGTTGGGCGGAGTGCCCGATGAGCGCCTGGTCGGCGACGTCGCGGCAGCTGCGGACCACCTGCGGCAGTTGCCTCAGGCGACCGGGCGCATCGGAGTCATCGGGCACTGCTCGGGTGGCCGGCAAGCCGTGCTTACCGGCTGCCATATCCAGGTCGACGCCGTAGTGGATTGTTATGGCGCCTACGTCACGGGCGATCCACCCCCGGACTGGCCGCTTCGGGTCACCAACCTGGTGCCGATCTTGCCGAAGCTGTCGGCGCCGGTTCTCGGCTTGTTCGGTAACGAGGATCGGACCCCGTCGCCGGAGCACGTCGACGAATTCGAGGCGATCTTGCGGGCGAACGGCAAGCAGTCCGAGTTCTACCGCTACACCAACGCGGGTCACGGCTTCTTTGCGGTCGACCGAACCAGCTATCGGGTAATCGCCGCGGTCGACGGTTGGGAGCGGATTGCCTCGTTCCTCACCCGTCACATAGCCCCGGAGGTATGAGCCAGCCATGTGCACCTATCTCACCGAGCACATCGCGGTCACCGGCAGCGGTAAGGGCCGGAACGGATGGTTCCGGCTCACCGACGCGACGGTGTACTACGACCATCCCGTTCATGCCCTCGACGAGCACACGCTCAACATTGACTTCGCGGCTCCGGCCCTGGGCCCGGCCGCCCGCGTCGCGGTCGAGCTCGACGCCGACTCGGCGGAGCGGCTCGTCGAAGCGGTGCGCCGCGCTCTCGCGTCGCGTCCTGACGCCGTAGGTTGACGCCCATGCGCGCGGCGTACGCATCATCGTTCGATACCGACGATCCCCTCGCTGCGCTCGTCGTCGGTGAGCGTCCGGCACCAACCCCACCGCCGGGATGGACGACCGTTCGGGTCGTCGCAGCGAGCCTTAATCACCATGACCTGTGGACATTGCGCGGCGTGGGCATCACGGAGGATCGGCTGCCGATGATCCTCGGCTGCGATGCAGCCGGTGTCGATGAACAGACCGGGTCGGAGGTCGTCGTCCATTCGGTCATTGCCAGCGATGGATGGACCGGCGACGAGACGCTCGATACGCGGCGCACGCTGCTGTCCGAGAAGTATCAAGGAACGATGGCCGAATACGTCACCGTTCCGACCGGCAACGTGATTCCCAAACCGGCCGAACTCACCTTCGCCGAGGCGGCCTGCCTGTCGACCTCTTGGCTAACCGCTTATCGGATGCTGTTCGTGAACTCCGGACTGCGCCCGGGCCAGACGGTATTGGTGCAGGGCGCGGGCGGTGGTGTCGCCTCCGCGTCTATTGCGCTGGCTCGCGCCGCCGGCTACCGGGTCTGGTGCACCTCGCGGTCGCCCGAAAAGCAGGCGGCCGCCCGCCGGCTCGGCGCGCATGCGGCCTTTGACACCGGTGCGCGCCTGCCCGAACGGGTCGAGGCGGTCATCGAAACGGTCGGCGCGGCGACCTGGTCGCACTCGCTGAAAGCCCTGAAGCCAGGTGGTCGGGTCGTCGTGTCCGGCGCCACCTCCGGGGCGAATCCCCCGGCCGAGCTGAACCGCATCTTCTTCCTGCAGCTGTCCGTCATCGGCTCGACCATGGGCACCCGATCGGAGTTGGCCGACCTGATCGCGTTCCTGTTGGCCGCGGGTGTCCGGCCGACAATTGATCGGACCCTGCCGCTGGATCGGATCGCGGAGGGGCTCGCCGCTCTGCAATCCGGCGACGTGGTAGGCAAGATAGTCATTGAGCCGTAGGGCGCGCTCGCTCCTCTCGACAATCGGTGCCTTCGAGGTCGCTGCTTCCAGGCCGCTTCTCCCGGAGACTCGCTGGCTTCGACAACGCCCCGTCCAATCCGCTCGGTCGACCATCGATCCCTCGACAGTCTGGCCCGGTCCGGGAACCGCGTCGGCAAAGTCGCTCGAGACCGGTGGGCATACCTGACTCGAGGCCCACTCTCTCTCCCGTCGCTCACTTTCCGCCCGCGCTCGCTCGCTTTCGGCTCGCGCTCCCTTTCCCCGGCGCTCGCTTCCCCCGCGCTCGCTCCCCGAGAGCCGGCGCCGCTCCCTCGGCTCCTCGGCCAGGGTGATCTTGGGCTGATCGCGTCGATTTGGCCGTAAGTCCAAGGTCATCGCAAGCAAGCGAGCCATCTCGGCCTCGATTCAACCGCTGTCCGGCATCCGCTGCGCCAATACGATTAGCGCTTCGGTGCCTCGGTGTTGGTCGTTGACAATGCCGCGATGAACGCTTCCTGCGGCACCTCAACCCGGCCCACCATCTTCATCCGCTTCTTGCCTTCTTTTTGTTTCTCCAACAGTTTGCGTTTGCGGGTGATGTCACCGCCGTAGCACTTGGCCAGCACGTCCTTGCGAACTGCGCGAATGTTCTCGCGCGCGATGATCCGCGAGCCAATGGCGGCTTGGATGGGTACCTCGAATTGCTGCCGCGGGATCAGCTCGCGCAGCTTGGCTGTCATTGAGGTGCCGTAGCTGTGTGCCTTGTCCTTGTGCACGATGGCGGACAAGGCGTCAACCGGCTCGCCTTGCAGCAGGATGTCGACCTTGACGAGCTCGGCCAGCTGCTCGCCGGCGTTCTCGTAGTCCAGACTTCCGTAGCCGCGGGTGCGGGACTTCAGCTGGTCGAAGAAGTCGAAGATGATCTCGGCCAACGGCAGCGTGTAGCGCAGTTCGACTCGCGTCTCGGACAGGTAGTCCATCCCGCCGAGCGATCCCCGTCTGGACTGGCACAACTCCATGATCGCGCCGATGTACTCGCTGGGGGCGATGATCATCGCTTTGACGATCGGCTCGTACACCGCCGCGATCTTCTGCCCGACCGGCCAGTCCGACGGGTTGGTGACGATGTGCTCGGTCCCGTCGTCGAGCACGACGCGGTAGACGACGTTGGGTGCGGTTGAGATGAGATCGAGGTCGAATTCTCGCTCGAGTCGCTCCCGCACGATCTCCAGGTGCAGTAGCCCGAGAAAGCCACATCGGTAACCGAAGCCGAGAGCGGCGCTGGACTCCGGCTCGTAGACAAGCGCGGCGTCGTTCAGTCGCAACCGGTCGAGCGCGTCGCGCAGCAGCGGGTAGTCCGAACCATCCATCGGGTACAGGCCCGAATAAACCATCGGCTTCGGGTCCCGATACCCGGCTAACGGCGTCTTCGCCGGCTTGGAGGCGTCGGTAATGGTGTCTCCGACGCGGGACTGGCGAACATCTTTCACACCGGTGATCAGATAGCCGACCTCGCCGACGCTGAGTCCGGTCGTCGGCTTCGGCTCCGGCGAGATGACACCGACCTCGAGCAACTCGTGCATGGTTCCGGTCGACATCATCCGGATTCGTTCGCGCGGCGCGATGAATCCGTCCACCACGCGGATGTAGGTGATGACGCCGCGGTAGATGTCATACACCGAGTCGAAGATCATTGCCCGCGGCGGTGCATCGGGGTCCCCGGTAGGCGGTGGAACGTCCCGGCAGATGATGTCGAGCAACTCGCGGACACCCTCGCCCGTCTTGGCGCTGACCCGCAGCACATCGCTCGGGTCGCCGCCGATGACGTGTGCGAGCTCGGCCGCGTAACGGTCCGGTTGGGCGGCCGGCAGATCGATCTTGTTGAGCACCGGAATGATGTGCAGGTCGTTCTCGATGGCGAGATAAAGGTTGGCGAGGGTCTGCGCCTCGATGCCCTGCGCGGCGTCTACGAGAAGCACCGCGCCCTCACAGGCCGCCAGAGATCTGGAGACCTCGTAGGTGAAGTCGACATGGCCCGGGGTGTCGATCATGTCGAGCACGTAGTCGCCGCCTGGTCCTCGCCATGGCATGCGGACGTTCTGCGCCTTGATCGTGATGCCGCGCTCTCGCTCGATGTCCATCCGGTCCAGGTATTGCGCGCGCATCTGCCGGGGGTCGACGACCCCGGTGAGCTGCAACATGCGATCGGCCAACGTGGACTTGCCGTGGTCGATATGCGCGATGATGCAGAAGTTACGGATGCGGGCCGGATCGGTGCGGCCGGCTCCAGTTGTTTCTGCAGTCACGGATAGCTTTCAGTCGGTGAATAGCGGACCGCTGCCATCGTCCCATGTGGGCCGCGCAGCGCTCAGGCGTTCAGCGGGTCGCGAAATGGATGCCACACCGCGCCGATTCCATTCCACCATGGGCAGGTGACCGCCCACCTGCCCGTCGGGGCTGCTCCGTCGCGGGTTTCGACCCTCGAGCTGTTCTTCGACCTGGTGTTCGTCTTCACAATCACCCAGGTGACCGAGATCATCGTCGATCATCCTGACGCCGCGGGATTGAGTCAGGCGGCGATCGTGCTGTTCGTCATTTTCTGGATGTACGGGGGGTACGCCTGGCTGACCAACGCCAGCGAGCCCGACACAGCTGCCCGGCGGCTGGTCTTGCTCGGGGCCATGGCCGCGTTTTTTCTGGCCTCGCTCAGCGTGCCGGATGCCTTCGGCGCCAACGGCGTCGCCTTCGGGTTGGCGTATCTGGCCGTGAACGTCGTGCATGCCGTCGGGTTCGTCGTATTCGCCGGTCTGGATGCTTTGCGGCCAGTGCTGCGGCTGTTCGGGTGCAACCTGATCAGTGCCGGATTCGTCCTCGCCGCCGGATGGGTGCACGGCTCGGCGGATTGGGTGCTCTGGCTCGCTGCGGTCGCCGTCCAGCTCGCAACGCCGGTGCTTGCCCAAACTCGGCGGAATTACCGGATCAATGTCGAACACTTCACCGAGCGACACGGGTTGGTGATTCTCATCGTGCTGGGTGAGTCGCTGATCAACGTCGCCCTGGCCGAGGCGCATGCCATCGTGACGTTCCGCACGGCGGTGGGCGTCTTCTCCGGACTTCTGGCGGCTGCGACCATCTGGTGGAGCTACTTCGTCGGCGACGATGACCGGGCGTCAGCAGCTTTGGCGGCCGCTTCGCCGCAACGCCGTGCGGCCTTGGCCATTACCGGGTACTTCTTCGCTCATCTGGTGATGATCTACGGGATTCTCGTGCTGGCTGCCGGCATCGGGTTGTCAGCGCCGGACTTGACCGCGCCCGTTGACACGGCCGGCGCTTGGTTGATCGCCGGCGGCGTGGCGATATTCCTGGTCGGATCTGGTGGATTCCGCGCCGCGCTCGGCTACGCCGACCCGCGGACACGGATTGTGGGCGGAGCGTGCTGCCTCGCCGCTGTGCCGGTTGGCCTTGTCACCAGCGCCGCTGTCGAACTGGTCATCGTCGCGGCCATCGTCGCGCTGACACTCGCCGCTGACGCTCGCATCGCCCGTTCGAGCGGGGCAAGCGGTGCCGGTCGCCGGGCGGGTTGGGCCGATCCGACGGCTTCCGCCAAGATGTCGGCATGACAACCGTCCCGCCCGACCGCCGAGCCGTGCTCGAGTACCGGATACCCGCCGCCCAGCTGCGCCCAGGAGACCTGGTGAACACCTCTCCTGGCGCTGACGACGATTGGCAGCAGGTGCTGAGCGTGCATGCGTCTCCGGCCGGACTGGACGGTGTGTCGTCGGAGGTGCAATCCCTCGTCCAGTCTTTGGACGGCCGCTATGTCCTCGTGGAACTGACCGATCTAGCGCCGGTTGACGCGAACATCTACTACTCCGGCGGCATCGCGATGGCAGTGTCCGACGACGAGGAGGAGCGTCCCATCGTCGACGAGATCAGTCCCGAAGACGGAGTGCGCACCTACCTGTACACCAAGTTCGAGCTGGTCACGGTCCGCGCCTCCACCTGATCCGGTCAGGTCCGGCGGCGTTTCGCGGGAGCCGGTTGCTCGCGGTGTTGGGTGACACTCGGCGGGTCCCGCGCGGAGCCAGCCGGTCACAGCGCTGGCTCGCTTCTCGCCGAGCTGTCCAAAGAGCTCCACTCGGCGTTTGGGTCCGCCGGTCGCGGAGTCGAGGTACACACGGTGACCGCCAGCCCAGCGCCGTGTGGTGACGCGCATGCCCGGGCAATGTGGTGACGCGTTTGCCGGGCGTCCGGGTGGTGAGGCGTTTGCCGGGCGTCCGGGTGGTGACGCGCTTGCCCCTAGTGCCTGGTGGCGAACGCCAGACTTCGCGTCTTACGGCGACGGCCAGACTTCGCATCTTACGGCCACGGCCCGACTTCGCGTCTTGCGGCGACCGCCGGCCCCGGCGCTGATTCGGGTTCCGTGAAGGCATTCCAACTCGAGCCCGCCGTCCGATTGGTCGGAAGTTGGGCGCTGATAATCACCGCTGGTAGGCTCGTGGGGTTGTCCGCCCGAGGGCGACGACCTGTCCCGGCATCGCATGCCGGCCGAGTGCGCAATTACCTGTCCATACCAACGTCGAGGCTGCTTCGTGGCGAATATCAAGTCCCAAATCAAGCGCAACCGCACCAACGAGAAGGCGCGGATGCGCAACAAGAGCGTCAAGTCGTCGCTGAAGACCGCGGTACGTCATTTCCGCGAAGCCGCCGACGCTGATGACCAGGATCGCGCGCAAGCCGCATTTAGCATCGCATCCCGGCAGCTTGACAAGGCAGTCAGCAAGGGCGTTATTCATCGCAACCAGGCGGCTAACAAGAAGTCGGCCATGGCCCAGCGGGTCAACTCGCTATAAGCGCCGCGTCCGCCGTAACCGCGGCCACGCCCTCATCGCGACCTCGCCGTAACCGTCGCCTCGCCGTAACCGTCGCCTCGCCGTAACCGTTGCCTCGCCGACATCGCCGCCCGCCGTAACCGCCGCCTCGCGGACATCGCGACTCCGCCGTAACCGCCGCGTCCAGGACATCGCCGCCCCGCCGACATCGGTATCGCCTCGGCATCCCTCGCGCCACTGCCGACGGCCCGTCGACGCCCCACCCATACCGACCGGATGATCTTGGAACTACGGTCGGCCCGCTGTCACGGACCGTCAGCGTCGACTGCGGGCCTGCGCTAACCGCAGCACCGCGCGCTCCAACGCGTAGTCTGCGTCCACGGCAGTGCCCTTGACCTCAGCGTTCAGCTCAGCAACGACCTGGAGGGCGTCGTGCAGGCCGCTATCGGTCCACCCTCGCGCCTGCGACTGGGCCCGTTTCACCTTCCACGCCGGCATGCCTAGTCGCTGCGCCAACTGGTACGGGTTGCCCCGACCGGCTGCTGAAATCCGCGCTACTGATCGAACCCCATCCGCCATCGCATCGGCGACGACGACGGCTGGCGTGCCGATCGACAGCGCCCAGCGCAGCGTCTCGAGCGCGCCGCCAGTATCGCCGACAACGGCCCGATCCGATACCGCGAAGCCGCTCACTTCGGCCCGACCCCGGTAGTAGGCAGTCACCGTGTCGGCGGTAACCCGGCCACCCGAGTCGGCGACTAGCTGATCGGCTGCCTGCGCGAGTTCGCGCAGGTCGCTGCCGACGGCGTCGAGTAGCAGCGCGGCCGCGTCCGGCGTGATCGATCCATCTGCCCGACGTACCTCGCCGCGGATGAACTCGAGCCGCTCCTCGACGCGGGTCAGTCGGGCACACGTGATCTGCCGCGCTCCGGCCTGGCGAGCGGCATCGAGTACTGCCTTGCCCTTGGCGCCGCCAGCGTGCACCAAGACGACGGTTGTGTCGTCAGCGCTGCCGTCCAGAAACGGGCCGAGCGCGGTGAGCGCGGCGGTCCGCAGATCCTGAGCAGCGGAGATCACGAGGATCCGGCGTCCTCCGAACAGCGACGGGCTGAGCAGGTCGAACAACTCGGCTGGCTCGACCTGGCCGCCCGCCCGCTCGTCGATATCGGTGCTCGGATCGACCCGACGCACGGCGGCGGTGATCTGCTCGACGGCGCGCGCCACGAGGAACTCCTCGTCGCCGACGACCAGAACGACGTGTGGCGGCCGTTGGCCATCAGCGAACAACCCGCCGGGGAGGTCCGCGGAAGAGTCCGGCATACGCTCATCGTGGCATGCACGGCCGATACGAGGCTCTGGGCCTGGCGGTCGGCCCGATTCTTCGCGATCGGCCAACCGTCGGCGGCCAGATCTGCCCTCGAGCCACATCCGCGGCTGCGCCCGGTCGGGCGACATCCTCCGGACTGGGCGACTCCGAGAGCGTGACGGATCTGGGTGCCGAGCCGACCGTCAGTCCAGGTCACGGCGACGTCCCCGTCCCGATCAGTCCGCCGCACGAGCATGCCGAGCCGATCCAACTCACCAAGCAACGAGGGAGCCGGCTGGCCGTAGTCGTTGTGCGCACCCACTGAGATAACCGCGAGCCGAGCATGCACCGCCGCAAGCAATGAGTGATCCGAATAAGCGCTGCCGTGATGTGGAACCTTCAGCACGTCCGATGCAACGTCAGCCCCGGCCGCGAGCAGCTGCTGCTGGGCTTCGATCTCCGCATCGCCCGGCAGGAGGATTCGAACTCGGTGACTTTCCGCCCGCAGCACGAGCGACGAGTTGTTTGGATCGGACCGAGTGCCACGAAACGCGTGCGGCGGACCGAGCACCTCGAGAGTGACGGTCCCAACCCTCAGACCAAGGCCGACAGATGCCGGCTCGGCCTGCAGGTGGCGCGGCCGCAACGCGTCGGCGACGAGGGCGGCGCCGGATTCCGGCTCGGCAAGTGGGCCAGCGATCACCCGGCCCACCCGGCGCCCACGTAGCACACCAGCAATGCCACCAACGTGGTCCACGTGATCATGCGTGAGCACGAGTAGCGGGACCTCGGTGACCCGCTGATCTTGCAAGCAACGGTCGACCAAGACGGGATCCGGACCCGTGTCGACTACCACCGCTGACGCCGGGCCAGTCGGCAACAACAACGCGTCGCCTTGCCCCACGTCGCAGGCCACGAAGACCTCGCCACCAGGAGGCCAGCCTGAAGTGACGGACCTAATCGGGATCTGGACGATCAGCGCCGTTACCGCCATGGCGAGCAGCGGGATCCGCCGACGAGGCCGCCGAGCCAGGGCCCACACGACGCCGATCACGGCTAGCAGACTGAGGCCACCTACGAGACCCGTCGGCCACGGCAACAGAGCTCCCGGAAGCGTGCCAAACCAGCTCGCGACCCAGACCAGCCAGCGGCAGGGCAACCCGGCCAACGCCGCAAGGAACTGGCCCATCGGCATCAGAATCGGAGCCGTCAGTGCGGCGCCAAACCCAGCGATCGTCGCGGCGGCCACCACGGGTTCGGCGAGGATGTTGGCTGGAATCGCAACCAGGCTCACGGTGCCAGAGATCGCGGCAATCACCGGGGCCGTGACCAGATGTGCGGCGGCGGCGACCGCCACGGATTCAGCGAGTATCGGCGGCACTCGCCGGCGCCGTAACCCGGCTGCCCACGTCGGGGCGATGACCAACAGCGATCCGGTTGCGAGTACGGACATGGTAAATCCCGCATCGTTCGCAAGCGTCGGTCGCCAGACGAGCAGGCCCAGCACAGCGGCAGCGAGTATCGGCACCGCCAGCCGCGGTCGACCCACCGCTAGGGCGATCAATGCGATGCCGGACATGGTCGCGGCGCGCAAAACGCTCGGCGACGGCCGCGCCACCACAACGAATGCGATGAGCACAAGCCCGCTGCCAACCGCGCACACGATCGGCCCGAGGCGTAACCGACGCAACACAAGCAGGACAGCGCCAACGATGATCACGCAGTTCGTGCCACTTACCGCCAGCAAGTGCATGAGCCCGGCCGTGCGGAAATGCTCAGCGAGTACCGGGTCGAGCTCACTGGTATCGCCGTCGACCAGACCAGGCAACAGACCGCGGGCGGGTGCTGGAAGGGTGCTCGCAGCCTGCCGCAACGACGAGCGCACAGCGACGGCTGCGCGCTGCCACCACGGTGCCTGGCCTATCCGCTCTGGAGCAGACTGTGCCCCCGCGATAGCGGACAGGAACCCGGCGTTGGCGGCCGGCGCGAGCCGGACCTGACTGCGGACCAGCTGTCCGGGAATCAGCTCACGCCACGTGCGCGCGGGCGCGAACACGATGACGTGACCATTGAGGGTGAGTGTCCTGCCGGCAATCCGCGCTGAGGTCAGATCCGCATCGACGGCGACCCGAGGCGCCGCTGACGCAGGCCCGCCGGCGGTAAGCGGCCGGGGGTCGGACGTCACCCGCAGGTCAGCTGTGACATTCGCATGGCTCAGCGCGAGCTGAGCCAGCGGGCCGTCCCGGGCTCGAGCTAGCCGCGCCGAGAGCGGAAGCAGCACAAGCGCCACGCAGAAGGCCGCGACCGTAAGCGCGGTCCCGTTCCCGCCATGTCTCGCCGCCATCCATGCCCCGAGCCCGACCAGCACCGAACCAATCGCAATCAGGAACGTGACGACCGGTGAGCGGCTGAGCGTCAGTGAAACCGCCAGCCACGCGGCCACGGCGCCGACGCCGAGGCGCAGATCCAACGGTGCGGTGACGCTGCCAACCGCCGGTTTCGATGCTGACGGACCAGCGTTCATACCGTGACGAGGGGTCTTAAATCGGCGAACTTGCTCGGTCCAATTCCGGAAACCTCGCGCAGCTGATCGGCCGAATCGAATCTTCCATGAGCCGATCGCCAATCCAGGATGTGTTGAGCAAGCACCGGGCCGACACCTGGCAACGCGTCGAGCTGCTCTGCTGTCGCGGTATTCAAGTCGATCAGCCCGCTGGAGCCGGTTACGCCGGCGCTGGTACCGGTTATGCCAGGGGCCTGGGCTGGGGCTAGCCCGACCGCAATCTGTTCACCGTCTACCAGCCTTCGAGCAAGGTTCGTCGATGAGAGATCGGCTCCCGCCATGATTCCTCCCGCTGCCTGCACTGCGTCCGCCACGCGTGCACCGGAGTGGAGCCGGTAGACGCCTGGCCGCTTGACCTTGCCGACGACATCGACAACGACGCTGGCCGGAACGGAGCCGGGCCGGGCCGCCGCCGCCGATGTGCTGGCTACGGATCCCCGAGCGGACGTAATGACCGGCACGGCGCTCGCCCGTGGACGCCCTAGGAACACCCACCACGCCGTCGCCGCGGCAACCAGCAGAAGCGCTAGCCCAACAGCGACCACGCCGCGGCGACCTGCGTCGAGGCGAATACGTGGCACGGCACCGGACTCGGCACCCGGCCACCCGCTGCGGTGGTGGCGCCCCCCTTGCCCCCGATCGAATGACCAGCCGAACCGAGGCTCGGGGCCAGCCGGGGACGGCGCTTGCGCTTCGCCACCGGTCGGCGGAACGAGCTGCGACACGTCAGCAGCGACCGTCGGTGCCGGACCCGCAGGGGCCGAAAGGTTGACATCCGGTAGCCACCCGGGCCTAGGACCGCCAGTGCCGGTAGGCGGATTCGCCGGGTCCGCCAGCAGCGCTCGCACCCGGGCAGCGACGCGTGCCCGCTCGCCTCCGCGCCAGCCGATGCCGGCCATGCCAGAAAGACCCACGGGCGTGACGCTAGGTCCGGTCGGTCTCCTTGCGGCTCGCGCGCCCTCGGCTGTGGACAACGGAACGGCTGTGGATGACAGACTCGGAAAACGTGAGCGAGCCAGCTAGGTTCCCTGCGGGGGAGCCACGCGCTCCGCGCGGAACGGAGGACACGACCTCGCCCTCCGATACCGGCATAAGCGAAGCCCCCGGCCAGCCCGCCGCCCTGGATCCGACTGAATCGTCCGCCCACCACTGGCCCCGGCCCCATCTTTCTGCGGCCGAGCTGGTCGGATTGCTCACATCGGCAACGATCGGGATCGGCTATCTCCTTGCACCGCTGATGGGTGGCGATCTATCAGCCCAACTCGCCCGGGCTGACTTCGCGACGGCGTTCCCCCTGACTCCGGTCGATCTGCAATGGTTCGGCGGGTTCCTGCCGTTCGGATACTCCACCTGGGTGCCTTGGGTCATGGGCATCATGGGCGTTCGGTTGACCGGCGTGCTCGCCACGGTTGTCGCAACGTGGCTCACGGCCAGACTGTTCGTGCGCACGGGCGCCCGGCGCGCAACCTGGGGAGCGGCGGCGGCGGCTATCACGCTCGGCAGCAACCTCATCGAGGGGCGGGTGACGTTCGCCTGCGGAATCGCTTGCGGATTGGCGGCACTCCTAGCGATCACTCGTCGAGGCGTGCCGCGCCGGACCTGGGCTGGTCTCCTCTCGTTCCTGGCCGGCGCGGCCAGTCCGGTCGCCGCGCTGCTGCTTGCCGTCTGCGCTACGCCGCTCCTCGTGCGGCGCCGATTCGTCGACGCAATAGTTCTCTTGGTGTCCGTAGTTCCGGCTGCGATTTTGTCGTTGGTGTTCGCGGATCCGGGACACGCGCTCTTCTCGACGAATGACGCTCTGCGTGCGATCGCTGTCAGCGTTGTCGTTGTGGCGGTCGTCCCCATTGCCGAGATCCGGATCGGTGCGACCGTCGGCGCTGCGTTAGTCCTCGTTCTGTTCCTGGTTTCGACACCAATCGGTGTCAGCTCGGCCCGGCTGACGCTGCTGTTCGCCATACCAGTCATCACTGCGTACGGCGCTGTCAAGGGACGATGGGTCGCCCTGGTCGTAGCGATTGCCGTGCTGGCACAACCACCAGTCACGTTGGGCACGCTGCGAAACGCCGGATCTGACGCGACGCAGGCCAGCTACTACCAGCCACTGCTTGACCAGATCGCCGCAGCGGGTCCGCTTACTGGACGCGTGGAGGTGCCTGAGCTCATCGGGCACTGGGAGGCTTACTACGTAGCCCGCCGGATTCCGATCGCACGCGGGTGGCTGCG
Organism: uncultured Actinomycetota bacterium; assembly: GCA_963809815.1. Classification (GTDB taxonomy): domain Bacteria; phylum Actinomycetota; class Actinomycetes; order Mycobacteriales; family Jatrophihabitantaceae; genus CAVVJA01. Next base: position 35,070 of record CAWELM010000002.1, on the reverse strand, counting down.
GCAGACCGACACCGGGCGCAATCACGACGCCTTCTACGACCAACGACCCAATGCGCAGTCCTACCGGGCCTTCCTGCAGCGGACGGCGACACAGTACGTCGCCATCGCAGATGCGCCAGCCACCTACTATGCGCGCCGGGAGATCCGGCTGATCGACGCCGGACTCCCCTACCTGCGCGAAGTGTGGCGTTCCGCACATTGGCGGTTGTATGCCGTCGACGGCGCGACCTCGATCGTCTTGTCACCGGGCGTTCTCGTTGCCGAGGATGCGGCGCATATCACTCTCGCGGCTCCGCCGGGATCGGTGGTGGAACTCAGGCTACGGTGGTGGCGGTGGTTGACGCTCGACGGCGAACCAGGCGCGTGTATCGGGCAGTCGGATCTGGGAGTCGCGTTGCGCGTCGGAAATCTAGGCAGTTCGACGTCTCGCTACGTGATTTCGTCTAGCTTGACAAGCGGGTCAGGGCGAGGTCATTGCTAAGACGCTCGGATCTTCGTCAAGAAGTCTCGCTCATCTGTGCCGCGGGCGCCTTCGGCTCCGTGATCATTGCGTTGAGCTCGTGGTGGGTAGCAGCGCGTCCATCGACGTTCGAGCTCGACCCCCCGGCCGTGATCGGCATCTTTCCGCTGGGCGGCGCGGTGCCGCGCGTGTGCTATTACATCGGGCTCGCGATCGTGGTAGTGACGTGGCTCGCCATCGGCCGCTGGCTGCTTGTGCACGGGCGACCCCTTCGACCTCGCGAGCTGCTCCGCTATGTACTGAGCGTTAGCGCACCATTGCTCGTAGCAGCTCCTATCGCCAGCCGCGACCTGTGGGCTTATGCGGCGCAGGGCAACATGATGGTGCTGGGCGTCAATCCGTATCGCTTCGGCCCGTTCAGTGCGCCTGGCATATTTACCAACGAGATGAGTCCGCGCTGGGTCTTCAGCCCTGCGCCCTACGGTCCGCTGTGGATGCAGATCGCTCATGCGATCGTCGGCGTCAGCGGACATCACCCGACCGTGGCGGTTCTTCTCCTGCGGTTACCCGCCTTGGTCGGCGTCCTCCTGGCCGCTTGGACGCTGCCGCCCATCGCCCGGCGAATGGGTGGGCGGACCGAGTTGGCCTTGTGGCTGGGCGTCGCCAGTCCGCTCACGCTGGTCTTGGGGGTCGGAGGCGGGCACAACGACCTGCTCATGGCCGGTCTTCTGGTCGCCGGACTTGCGGTCGTATGCCAAGGCAGCTGGACGGCACTCGCGGTGGGCTCGGCCATTCTCGGTGCCGCGTCAGTAGTGAAGACCCCGGCTGTTGCTGGTCTTGCCTTCGCTGTGCCCATTTGGCTGCATGTACGGCAGCCACATCGGCGCGGATTCCCGCCGGTTCGGACGATCGTGTCGAGCTCCGCCGTTGCCGGAGCCGTCGGCCTTGCGACCATGACGATCGTGAGCGTCGGCAGCGGCCTCGGCTGGGCCTGGCTGCACGAGATCAGCTCGGACATCTCTGTGGTGAATTGGCTTTCGGTACCGACCGCGATCGCAATTCTGCTCAAGCTGGCGACGGGACACGTGACCGGGGCAACAGATCTCGACGCAGGTATGCAGTTCATCAGATCACTCGGAAGTGCACTCACCGGGGTCGTGCTCGCGGGGTTGTGGTTCGTGGCGCTTCGTCGTGCCCCATTGACGTGCCTGGTCATCGGATTGGGTGCCGCTGCGTCGCTCGTTCCCGCCGTGCAGCCTTGGTATTACTGCTGGGCACTCGTCCTCGCCGGCCTCGTCGTGACCCGCCGCTGGGTATGGATCGTGCTCATGACCACGATCGTGAGCAGTGTCATCATGATCCGCCCCAACGGGGAAGGCCTTCAGATGGACCCCTCCGTTATCAACATCATCGCGGGCTCCGCCGTCGCGTGCTGGCTGGCCCTGTGGGCCCGGCCGAAGGCCGCACCGGCGTCAGCGCCGCACCACGACCGTGCCGAGCACGCCGGGACCTAAATGAGCGCCGACGACTGCGCCGAGTTCTGACATGTGAAGCTCACCGAGACGCGGGATGCCGATGCGGAGTCGGTCGGCCAGCATCTGCGCTCGATCGGGCGCAGCCAGATGATGTACGGCAACGTCTACGGACCGGTTCCCGGCTGACTCGACGGTCAGCTCAACCAACCGCGCAATCGCCTTGGCCGAGGTCCGAACCTTTTCCAACGGGACGATCCGGCCATCGAGAATGTGCAGTAATGGCTTCACCGACAACGACGTCGCGAGTAGGGCGGAGGCCGCACCAACGCGCCCACCGCGACGCAGGTACTCGAGCGTGTCGACATAGAAGTACGTTCGCGTGGCATCGACCGTAGAGACGGCGGCATCTTGCACATCGGCCGGCGAACCGCCCGATCGGGCAGCATCGGCGGCCGCGAGCACCGCGAATCCTAACGCCATCGCAGTTGAGCGCGAGTCGACAACTCGAACGACGCCATAGCCGAAATCTTGCGCGGCCAGCACCGCCGACTCCCATGTCCCGGAGAGCGCAGCCGACAGATGCACGGACACCACACTGTCGGCCTCGGAAGCCAACACGGCCTGATAGGCCTTGGCGAACTCGGCCGGCGAGGGACGGGATGTGCGGACGATCTCCTTGTTCTGCAGGGCGGCGGCGACCTCGCCAGGCGTGACATCAACGCCATCCGTGCCCATCCGAGCGCCGATTGTCACTCCGAGTGGCACAACTCGGACCCCGAATTCCTCGGCGACGCCCGGGGGCAGGTAGGCCGTGGAATCAGTAACGATGGCGACCGGCGACATGCGGCCACACTAGGGCGTGCTCCGCGATCCCTGCTTGTCGCGCAGCAGAGCCTGGGATCGCGGGACACGCCCTTGTGATCACGTCCGCGACGCGTCAGGGAAGCGAACGAACCCGACGCCCCAGGAAAGCGAGTACCAGGAGACGCGCGGATCGTCGCGTCAGACGACGAAGTTGACCAACCGCCCGGGCACGACGATCACCCGCCGAACCTCCCGGCTATCCAGCGCAGCCATTACCCGAGTGTCGGCTCGCGCCGCTGCCTCGAGCCCGTCCGGATCCAGCCCGGTCGGCACCGTCAACACCGTGCGGACCTTGCCATTGACCTGCACGGGCACCTCGATAGTCGTCTCGACCAGCAGGGCTGGATCCGCCTCGGGGAATGCGTGCCAGGCCAATGACTCCTGATGACCCAGGCGAGACCACAGCTCCTCGGCCGCATGCGGTGCCAGCGGGGCAAGCATCAGCACGAGCGGTTCGGCGACCGATCGAGGGACGCCGCCATCGGGATAGGTCTGGGTGAGGTGGTTGTTCAGTTCGGTGATGCGGGCGATAGAGGTATTGAACCGCAGGGTTTCGAACCCCTCGCGGACCGCGGCGATGGTCTTGTGCAGCAGGTGTTCTGTTTGCGCGCTTGGTGCATCGTCCGACACATGGGTCAATCCGGTGTTCTCGTCGATGACCGTGCGCCAGATCCGCTGTAGCAGCCGGAACGACCCGATCACGGCCTTCGTATCCCAGGGCCGATCCTGCTCGAGCGGACCGGTGAACATCTCGAACAACCGCATCGTGTCTGCGCCATACGCCGCGTACATCTCGTCCGGTGTCGTGACATTCTTCAGCGACTTGCCCATCTTGCCGTACTCGCGATGCACCGGCTCGCCGTCGTACGTGTACGTGACCTCAGCGCCGTCTGCCTTCTCCACCACCTCGGCGGCCGGTACGTAGGCGCCGCGCGAATCGGTGTACGCGTATGCCTGGACGTAGCCTTGGTTGACCAGTCGGTGGAACGGCTCCTGACTCGATACGTAGCCCAGGTCATAGAGCACCTTGTGCCAGAAGCGGGCGTACAGCAGATGCAGTACGGCATGCTCCACCCCGCCGACGTACAGATCAACGCCGCCCAGTGGGCGACTCTCGTCCGGCCCCATCCAATAACGTTCGATGCGGGGGTCGACCAGTGCTTGGTCGTTCGTCGGGTCCAGGTAGCGCAACTCGTACCAGCAGGAGCCGGCCCAGTTCGGCATGGTGTTCGTCTCCCGCCGGTACGTGCGCGGGCCATCGCCGAGATCTAGGGTCACCGTGACCCAGTCGGTCAGCCGGCCAAGGGGCGGCTCCGGCACCGAGTCGGCGTCGTCAGGCGGGTACAACCTCGGCGAGAAGTCGTCCGTGTCTGGTAACTCGACCGGCAGCATCGATTCCGGAAGGGCAATTGGCAAACCCGTCTCGTCGTAGACGATTGGAAATGGTTCGCCCCAGTAACGCTGGCGGGAGAACAACCAATCCCGCAAGCGATAGGTAACGGCGCCTTGACCCCAACCATGCTTCTCCAGCCAGGTGATCATCGCTGCTTTGGCGCCAGCGACGTCGAGGCCGTCGAGGAAATCTGAGTGGATAGCAGGACCGTCGCCCAGGTAGGGGCCCCCTTCGAAGTCCTCGGGCGGCTGCACTGTGCGGACGATCGGCAGATTGTGGATCTCGGCGAACTCCCAGTCGCGTTCGTCTTGTCCCGGAACGGCCATGATCGCCCCGGTGCCGTAGCCCATCAGGACGTAGTCGGCAATGAAGACCGGAATTTGCTTGCCAGTCGCTGGATTCGTCGCGAACGAGCCGGTGAAGACGCCGGTCTTGCGCTTGTCCTCCTGCCGGTCGAGCTCGGTCTTGGCTGATGCGACCGCCTGATACGCCCGTACCGCCTCGGCGGGCGTCGGCTGCGAACCGGTCCATGTCGGGTCGGTGTCGGGCGGCCATTCCTTGGCCGTCAACCCCGCGACCATCGGGTGCTCCGGAGCAAGCACCATGTAGGTCGCGCCGAAAATGGTGTCGGGTCGGGTTGTGAAGATTTCGATATCGCCAGCAGGAGAAGGGAATCGCACTTGCGCGCCGGTCGACCGGCCGATCCAGTTGCGCTGCATGGTGCGCACCTTGTCCGGCCAGTCGATCAGGTCGAGGTCGTCGGCCAGCCGATCGGCGTAGGCAGTAATGCGCATCATCCACTGCACCAGCGGCTTGCGAAATACCGGGAAATTCCCTCGTTCACTCCGCCCTTCGCTCGTGACCTCCTCATTGGACAGCACGGTGCCCAGGCCGGGACACCAGTTCACGGTCGATTCGGCGAGGTAGGCCAGCCGGTGCTTGTCGATGACCTGTCGACGCTGGAGGTCCGACAGTTCCCCCCACGGCGTCCCGAACGGGTTGGTGCCCGGTGCCGGTTCTCGCGCACCAGAAGAGAGTTCTGTTACCAACTCCGTAATGGGCCGGGCCCGGTTTGCCTCATAGTCATAGAAACTGTTGAAGATCTGCAGAAAGATCCATTGTGTCCAGCGGTAGTAGCGCTTGTCGGTGGTCGCGAACACCCGACGCTGGTCGTGCCCCAGACCCATCCGCCGCAGCTGTCGTTTGAACACGTCGATGCGTGAGTAGGTTGTCGCGGCCGGATGCTGGCCGGTCTGCACCGCGTATTGCTCCGCCGGCAGCCCGAAGGCATCGAAACCCATCGTGTGCAATACGTTGTCGCCGCGCATCCGCTCGTATCTGGCGAAGACGTCCGTGCCGATGAATCCCAGCGGATGTCCGACATGCAGCCCCTCCCCCGACGGGTAGGGGAACATGTCCATGACGAATAGGTGCTGCCGACCGGCAACAGCACGGAACCCCTGACTGAGCGGCCCGACCGGATTGGGGACGTTGAACGTCCCTTCGCGCTCCCAACGGTCCTGCCAGGCCAGCTCGATCCGGTCGGCCAGCGCGGCGGTATACCGAAACGGCGGGACGTCAGCCGTGGCAACAGCCGCCTCGGACGTCCCGGCTTCGCTGCTCATGCAGATACTCCTTATTGCTCGCTCACTGGCACAGAAAAGCCTCTGCGATCGCGTCGCAGAGGCTGCCGCGCTGTCCGTGTTCTGACGGTCAGCGCGGCCCGAGAAGGAGCAAGGATGCTCGGCTCACACACCCATGCTACCCGGGCACCACTCCCGTAAATGGCTGGGTGCGAAGCTCGCCCCTGATCATGCCTCAGCGTCCGGAACGTCCTCATCCGGCGCCAGCCGTGGGATAACCGGGCCTGGGGGTCCGGCGTTATGGGCGCGCAACTGCCAGCGGGTATCGCTACGCAACTCCGTCCAATGACAGTTGGCGAGCGGACCGAGCACATGCGGATCCTGTGGCAAGCCGAGCAACGCCGCGGACAAGGCCATCGCCGTCGCACTGTGCGTGACGATCACAGTCATGTCGGCCAGCGGGAGATCGTCCAGCGCGGCACACGCCCGCTCTGCGACTTCCGCGCGGGTTTCCCCGCCCCGACGGCTCACGTCACGGCCGGCCACCCAATCGGCGTACTCGTCCGGAAAACGTCCGGCGACCTCGTCCCGGGTCAAGCCCTCCCAGTGACCAAGGGACCTCTCGCGAAAGCGAGGGTCGGTTTTTATCTGTAGACCGGTGATTTCGCCGATCGGCGCCGCAGTCTGCAAGGCCCGAGTTGCGTCGGAGGACACGAGTACTCCAGGACGAAGTGCGGCGACCAGGCCGGCCACCTCGTAGGCCTGTGCCCGACCCATATCGTCCAGCGGAGGGTCGGCCTGCCCCTGGAAACGGTGCTCGGCATTCCACCTCGTTCGGCCGTGCCGAAGCAGCAGCACCCGCCGCGGTGTCGTCATCTACCGCGCTCGGCGGCAGGTGCGCCGGGTCGGTCGAACGGGATCGTCGGACAGTCCCGCCACAGCCGCTCCAGGTCATAGAAGATCCGTTCTTCGGCGTGCTGGATGTGCACGACGATCTCGGAGTAGTCGAGCAGGACCCACCTCCCTTCCCGACGTCCCTCGCGCCGTAGCGGCTTGACTCCGACCGCGCGTAGCTTCTCCTCCACCGAATCGACGATCGCCTCGACCTGCCGCTCGTTGGAACCGGTGACGATGACGAACACATCGGTCAGGGCCAGCCGATCGCTCACGTCGATGAGCACGATGTCCGAGCCCAGCTTTTCGGCAGCCGCGTCAGCGGCGATCAAAGCAAGATCGATCGCGTGTTGGGTAGCGGCCACGGCGGAAGCTTACGAGCCCAACACCGGCGCGCCCATGTCAGCGCGGTAAAGGCGATGCTTGCCGATGTATTGAACGACGCCATCCGGCACGAGATACCAGACGGGCAATTCGTCGCGTACCCGTTGTCGGCACGCGCTCGAGGAGATGGCCATGGCCGGCACGTCCACGAGGGTCACCGTGTCGTTGGGCAGGTGCGCGTCGGATAGCTCGTACCCAGGGCGCGTGACCCCCACCAAGCGGGCCAGGTGAGCCATCTCATGGTGGTCCCGCCACGACAGGATCTGCCCCAGCGCGTCAGCGCCAGTGATGAAGTACAGCTCGGCGTCGGGGCGTAGCGCGTGGATGTCCCTAATTGTGTCGATGGTGAACGTCGGGCCTGGGCGGTCGATGTCGACTCGGCTCACCCAGAAGCGGGGATTCGACGCCGTCGCGATGACGGTCATGAGGTAGCGGTGCTCGGCGGGACTCACCTGACGATCGGATTTCTGCCACGGCTGTCCGGTCGGCACAAAAATGACCTCGGCCAGCCCGAATCGCGCGGCGACCTCACTCGCTGCCACGAGGTGGCCGTGGTGAATCGGATCGAACGTTCCCCCCATGATCCCGAGCCGGCGCGGATGCGCGGATGCCGTCACGTCTGGCGATCTTACGGTCGGCCCCGAACGAAGTCTGTGCTGAGAAAACGTGGCGCCGGTCCACAAGCGTGATTACAGTTTTGCAGCACAGGGGATGTGCAGGACGGTGTGCGATGGGTGAGATCGAGTGGTCCGGCTCGGGGCAGCTACGGATCGGAAACGCGGAGCGAGAGAAAGCCGCTACCGACCTGGGTGAGCACCTGGCCGCCGGGCGTCTGGACGCCGACGAGTACACGGATCGAGTCGGCAAGGTCTACGCGGCGCGTACCGCGGGCGACCTGGCCCCCTTGTTCGCGGACCTCCCGCCGTTGCACCAGCCGCCACCTCCCCGTCCGACCCGCCAGCCATCGGCGTTCCCGGTTCGCATGGTGCTCATCGTGGCGTTGATCCTGGCTTGTGTGGCGTGGGCGGCGTTCATCCAGGTGCCACCGTTCTTCATCTTCCCGCTCGTCTGGATCATGTTTGCCGGTCGCGGCATGTCGCGCGGGCCGCATCGACGCTGGTAGGCGCCCGGCGGTCAGCGGGTGTGGCCGTCGCCGGTTACGACCCACTTGGTTGACGTCAGCTCGGCCAAGCCCATCGGCCCCCGAGCGTGCATCTTCTGAGTGGAGATGCCGATCTCAGCGCCGAATCCGAACTCGCCGCCATCGGTGAACCGGGTAGATGCATTCACCATCACGACGGCGCTGTCGACACGCGCAACGAACCTGCGCGCCGTGTCCAGATTCCGGGTAACGATCGCTTCGGTGTGACCCGTCGACCAGGTGCGGATATGGGCGATCGCCCCGTCAACGTCGTCGACGACGCGCGCGGCCAGGTCGAGCGAGAGGTACTCCCGACCCCAGTCCTCGTCGGTGGCTTGAATCACGTCGGCGCTCGCGGCGGCAAAGGCGTCGTCACCGTGCAGGACAACGCCGTCGGCTTGCAGCGCCCGGACCACGCGCGGGACGAACTCCTCCGCAACCGCACGATGTACGAGGAGCGTCTCAGCGGCGTTGCACACGCTCGGACGCGAGACCTTCGCGTTGACGACGAGTCGCTCGGCCATATCCAGATCAGCGTCGGCGTCCACGTAGACATGCACGTTGCCGACGCCGGTCTCGATAACCGGCACCGTCGAGTTCTGTACCACATAGTCGATCAAGCCGGCGCCGCCCCTAGGGATGATCAAGTCGACCAGGCCGCGGGCTCGGAGCAAGTAGCCGACGCTCGCCCGATCCGTCCCGGGGACGAGCTGAATCGAGTCGGCCGGCAGGCCGGCTTTCTCCGCAGCGAGAGCGAGGACGTCGACCAGGACCTCGTTCGAGCGGCGGGCCGTACCCGATCCGCGAAGTAGCGCGGCATTGCCGGACTTGAGCGCGAGCCCAGCCGCGTCGACGGTCACGTTGGGTCGGGCCTCGTAAACCATCGCGACGACGCCGAACGGCACGCGGATCTGGCGAACCTCAAGGCCATTTGGCCGCGTGTAACCGCGCACGACCTCGCCTACGGGGTCGGCCAATGCCGCAACCTCTCGAAGGCCCCCAGCCATCCCGTCAATGCGTTCCGCGGACAGTGTCAGGCGATCGATCATGGCCGACGGTGTGCCCGCCGCTCGGGCGGCGGCCACATCGACCGAGTTGGCCAGAAGCACGTCATCGGTCGCGCCGGCCAGGGCGTCGGCCATCGCGAGGAGCGCGGCGTCCTTGCGGGCTCGCGACAGCGGTGCGAGGTCGGCTGCGGCGACCCTGGCCCGGGCGGCGGCGGCACGGACCTGCTGTTCGAGGTCTTCGGTCATGAGCGGGCACTGATCACGAGGACACCATGGGACCGCAGTGGTCGGTGCCCGCGGGCTAGCACGGTCATGACGGTCAGCGTACGGCGACCAGCAGTCGCCTGCGCCGGCACAGCTCGCTCGGCCGAGCCTGCGAGAATGACTCGATCGAAGGCAATCTGCGGGAAGCGAGCAGGGGTGAGCGCGGACCAGTCGCCGGTACGCCCAGCACTCACAGCTCTGGCTCTGCCGCCAAACTGGCGGCCCGCAGTCCGGACCGGCCTGCGTTTCTGGGCGATCAGCCGCGTCGCGTTCCTGGCCTACGGGCTGGTGCTGGCCGCGCTGGTACCGGCGGTCCGCCCAAAGAATGCGTCCAGCGCCGCCCTGTGGCCGGTCACGCTGTACTCGCGTTACGACAGCGGCCACTTCGTGCATATCGCCGCGTTCGGCTACCCGCTCAAGCCGTTCCGGTTGCCTTTGATGAATGGCGACAACGACCATGCGTTCCTGCCCGGGTACCCCATCGGAGCACGCTGGCTCGCCGATGCGTTGACCGGGGGCAAGCCTGGCCCACACACCTATCTAGTGGCGCTGGCTGTCCTGGCGTGGCTCGGCGCCGCGCTGGCCGCCGTGCTGATCTGGCGGCTCGCTGCGGACGAGACGAACGCCCAGATAGCTGATCGCGCGGTCATTATCCTGCTCGCCGGTCCGTACGCCTTCTTCCTCATGGCGTCCTATTCCGAGGGCGTGTTCCTCGCGTTCGCGCTTGCCGCGTGGCTCGCTGGCAGGCGGGATCGATGGTGGCTAGCTGGACTGATGGCGGCCGGGGCCGCGATCATCCGCATCAACGGCCTCTTCCTCACAGCCGGGCTCGTCGTCATGTTGGTGCTCGCGGCGCGGGCGACCGGACGACGGATCGTCCGCGCGGAGGCGTTTGCGTTGACGCTGCCGGTGCTGGCCACCGCGGGGTACTTCGGCTGGATGCGAGCGACGACCGGGCGATGGACGACCTGGTTCGAGGTCCAGGAGCGGGGCTGGGCCCGCACCACGACCTGGCCCTGGACGACCTTCGTCCACAGCGCCAAACGGTTGCTCACGGTCGAACCTTGGCCGGTGCGCTACCAGGACTGGCTCGAGATGGTCTTCGCGGCGCTGCTCGTGCTCGGCGTCGTAGTGCTCTTTCGTCGGCGTCGCTGGCCCGAGGTGGTCTATGTCGGGCTGACCGCCGGATCGCTGCTGACCAGCTCCTACTACGTCTCAATCCCCCGCTCGATGCTTGTGTGCTTCCCACTCATCGTCCTCGCCGCCGAATGGACCTCGCGCAGCGCACGTCGTTGGCTGGTCGCTGCCTGCGTCACGGTCGGAGGGGCCCTGCTTGTGCTCAACACGAGCACGTTTCTCTTCAATCAATGGAGCGGCTGAGGGCCGGCCTAGTGTCCGGCTACAACAGGGCGAGATCGTCGCGGTGCACCACTGCCCGCCGGAACTCCGTCGGCAATTCGCCCGTCTTCCGGCCAAGCAGGGACGGCAGATCCGCCGCGTCGTAACCAACGAGGCCGCGCGCCACGACGGTGCCGTCCGCCGCGACCAAGTCCACCGGATCCCCGGAGTCGAAATCCCCGCTCACTCCGATGATGCCGGCCGGAAGGAGCGATGCCCGGCGGTTCACCACGGCGACTATCGCCCCGCGATCCAGTGTCAGCCGCCCGCGCGGCGTTGACGCGTGCCGGAGCCAGAACAGCCGTGACGCGGTTCGGTCGCCGCCGGGATGGAAGTACGTGCCGGTCAGGCCCTGGAGGGCAGCGCCGACCGACGTCGCCGCCGCGAGCAGGACGGGGATTCCGGCTCCGGTCGCGATGACCGCGGCCTCGATCTTCGTCGCCATGCCACCGAGGCCGACGCTGCCGCCGCTCCTTCGGGTGTCGACGTCAGCCAGGTCTTCCGGGCCCCGTACCTCCCCCACGAACCGCGCGTCCGGTCGGCGGGGGTTGTCCGTGTAGAGACCGTCGACGTCGGAGAGCAACACGAGCGCGTCGGCGTGCACGAGATGAGCCACAAGTGCCGCTAGGCGGTCGTTGTCGCCAAAGCGAATCTCGTGCGTGGCGACCGTGTCGTTTTCGTTCACGATCGGCGCAATACCCAATGCCAGTAGACGTTCCAGCGTTCGATTGGCATTCCGGTAGTGACCCCGCCGGTCGAGGTCGTCGGCGGTGAGCAGTACCTGCCCGACCTGCACGCCGTGACGGGCGAAGGACGCCGCATAGCGCTCGGCGAGCAGCAGCTGGCCGACGCTCGCCGCCGCCTGCTGAGTTGCGAGGTCGCGCGGCCGAGCCCGCAATCCGAGCGGCTCGATGCCGGCCGCGATGGCCCCCGACGACACCAGGACAACTTGTCTGCCGGCGGCTCGCTGCGCGGCGAGCGCATCGACGAGCCGATCGAGGCGCTCCGGATCGAGCCGGCCGGATGAGGTGAGCGACGAAGACCCAACCTTGACCACCACGCGGTGCGCCCCCGCGATGGCTTCGCGAATCACGAGCCGTCCTCGACGACTGATTCCGCGTCGACCCCGTGATCGTCCGAGTCCTCCCGAGCAGCTGCGTTCGGAACGCGCCGAGCCCGTTTCGCCGCCAGGCGAGTCGTAGCCCCAGGTCGGCTGGAGGTCTCGAGGCGCGGATCGGTGCCCCTCCGACCCGGCATCAGGTCGACCTCATCGCCAGGCGCGACGGGCTGGAAGTCGAACGTGACGTCGCCGATGGTCACGGCGGCGCCGACCTCGGCGCCAAGGCGGGTGAGCTCGGTCTCCACGCCGAGGCGAATGAGCCGATCGGCGAGGTATCCAACTGCCTCGTCGTTGTCGAAGTTGGTTTGCCGGACCCAACGCTCGGGTTTCGCGCCATGAACCACAAACGCACCGGGCTCGGCCGGATCCGGGTCGATGGTGAAGCCCGCGGCATCGACGGGCTGCGGGTGCAGAACGATACGCGCCGGTTCGGGCGGTGGCCGTCGGGCCCGATCGGCCTCGACCTCACCGGCCAGGGCGTAGGCGAGGTCGGACAGCCCAGCGTGGCTCGCCGCCGAGATCTCGAATACCGGGAGCCGGCGAGCCTCGAATTCCGGCCGGACGAGCGCGGCCAGCTCCGCCGCCTCCGGGACGTCGATCTTGTTCAGCGCTACCAGCCGAGGTCGCGCAAGCAGGTCGCCGAAGGTGCCGACGTACTGGGCGAGTTCCCGCTCGACGGCCTCCACATCGCTCACCGGATCACGGCCCGGCGCCGCCGTCGCGCAGTCCACGACATGCAACAAGACAGCACATCGCTCGACGTGACGGAGGAATTCCAGGCCGAGTCCCTTCCCTTGAGCGGCGCCTGCGATGAGGCCGGGGACGTCGGCGATCGTGTACGTGACGTCGCCGGCGCGCACGACACCGAGATTTGGCACCAGCGTGGTGAATGGGTAGTCCGCGATCTTGGGCCGCGCGGCGGAGAGTGCGGCGACGAGCGATGACTTTCCGGCGGACGGAAACCCGATTAGGCCGACATCGGCGACGCTCTTGAGCTCCAGAATGACGTCGTGGGTTTCCCCCGGCTCCCCGAGGAGCGCGAAGCCAGGCGCCTTGCGTCGGGGCGACGCGAGCGCCGCGTTCCCCAGACCGCCCCGGCCCCCCCGAGCGGCCACGAAGCGCGTGCCGGCGCCGGTTAGGTCGGCCAGGACGATGCCGTCAGCCCCCTGTACGACGGTCCCGTCCGGCACACGTAGCTCGAGGTCGGTGCCGTCGGCACCGTTGCGGTTGCTGCCGGCACCTTGCTTGCCGTTGCCGGCGCGCTGGTGCGGATGATGGTGGAAATCGAGCAGGGTATGGACATTCGGATCCACGACAAGCACGACATCGCCGCCGCGACCGCCGTTGCCACCGTCCGGTCCGCCGAGCGGCTTGAACTTCTCGCGATGGATTGACGCCACGCCGTGCCCGCCATGTCCGGCGACGAGATGCAGCACGACGCGATCGATGAAGCTGGCCATGCGCTGCCTCCCTTCGCGAAAGCGACGAAGGGGCGGTCCCGGGCCTATGACCCGGGCCGCCCTCGACGAAGTGTGTGTGGCCGGGTCGCTCAGACGCCGGACGGGACGATGCTGACAGTCTTGCGACCGCGCGACTCACCAAACTGCACGTGCCCCTCGACCAGCGCGAAGAGCGTGTCATCGCCCCCGCGGCCGACATTCGCACCGGGATGGAACTTGGTGCCGCGCTGCCGGACCAGAATCTCACCGGCGTGGACGGACTGGCCGCCGAAACGCTTGACGCCTAGTCGTTGTGCGGTCGAGTCGCGGCCGTTACGGGAGCTCGACGCGCCCTTTTTGTGAGCCATCTATCGATCCTTACTTCTTGCCGGACGACGTCTCGGCCGTGCTTATACCGGTCACCTTCAGCTGGGTCAGCCGCTGACGGTGGCCCATGCGCTTGTGGTACCGGGTCTTGTTCTTGAACTTGTGGATGCTGATCTTCGGCCCCTTGGCCTGCGCGAGTACCTCGGCTGTCACCGCAATCGCCGCAAGCTGGTCGGCGTCATGTGTCACCTTCTCGCCGTCGACGAGAAGCACGGCGGGCAGTGAGACTTCCTCGCCTGGAGCGGCGGGCAGCTTCTCCACCGTCACGACGTCACCGACCGATACTCGGTACTGCTTGCCGCCAGTCTTGACGATGGCGTACATCGGGGGTCGCACTCCTCGGATCGGGCGAGAGCGGCAGCGTTCGACGCGCACGCAACAACGGCCCACCGCTCGATGGGCCGCCATTCAGGATACGGCACGCTCCGTACGGTGAGCAAAGCGCCGCCGGGACGGCCTCACGTGGACCTGGCGCGAGGGATGGCGACTTGATTGAACGCGTAGTACCCGGCGAGCACGCCGTGGACGGCCAGGGTTAGTGGCGCCGAGATGAGTGCCAGCACGACCGTGAAGGGATAGACAACCAGGCCTAATGCGAACCGGCCGCGGGTTGCCCGCGCCCGCGAGTAGTTCACGTCCGGGTACAGCAGGCGATCGGTGCGGGTTGCCCACCACCAGAGCGCGACATAGGTGATCGCGACCAGCACCATGACGCTGCTGTAGACGACCGCAGCATCGTGGGATGCGGGGTCATCCCTGAGGTATTCCGCCATCAGCGCCGTCGGCCACGGGATCGCCGCGACCACGAGCAGCAGGAGCAAATTGATCACGACTAGCCCGCGGTCGACCCGCGCCACGTAACCGAACATCGTGTGGTGGTTCAGCCAGATGATGCCGATGACCAGAAAGCTCACGACATACGCGGCGTACGAGGGCCATTGCTGACCCAGCGCTGACCATAAGTGCTGATCCGGCGCGACCTTCGGAACCTTGATGTCGAGGATGAGCAGTGTGATGGCAATGGCGAAAACGCCGTCGCTGAACGCCTCCACACGCGACGAACCGGACGTTCCGTCGTCGTCCTGCTGCGTCATGCTCACCGCGTAATCATGTAAGCGTTATCCGACCGGAACCGGCGGCCCGGCCGGCCGAGTCGCGGAGCGGCGACCCCGCCGCCTCGGCGCTCGGCTCGATCCATCGGGGGTTGACTCCGACGAGGTTTCGTTCGACTCCGCTGCCACGTCGGCCGGGGACTCGCCGGCGGTTGGCGACTCGGCTGCGGTTGCCGACTCGACGGAGGGCGGCAGTCCCTCCCCCGCTCGTCGGGAGGCGTCGGGCGTGACCACCTCGATCGCCGTCGCGACCCCGTCGGCAGTCGCCTCGTCAGCGCTTGGCTCTGCGTGCGGGCCGTCCGGGGCCAGCCCATCGGATTCCGTCGGCTCGGCATCGCCCTGGTCCAGGGGCGAGTCATCGCGCTTCGCCGCGATGGCCGCCATCGCCGACGCCGCGGCCCGGCGTTGGTGGGATGACGTTGCTGTTTCGGCGGCCTCGGCGGATTTCTGGCCCCGTCTGCGGCGTGTCCCCTTCGACGCTTCCTCATCGGCTGAGGATTCGTCGGCGCGGCGGTCATCCACTGGCTCGTCGTGGATGATCACCCCTCGTCCGCCGCAGGTCGGGCAAGTCTCGCTGAACGCCTCGAGCAGACCCTCTCCGACCCGCTTGCGGGTCATCTGCACCAGACCCAGCGACGTCACCTCGGCGACCTGATGCTTGGTCCGGTCCCGTCCCAGGCACTCGACGAGACGCCGATGAACCAGGTCACGGTTGCTCTCGAGCACCATGTCGATGAAGTCGATGACGATAATGCCGCCGATGTCGCGCAAGCGCAGCTGGCGGACGATCTCCTCGGCGGCCTCGAGATTGTTGCGGGTAACCGTTTGCTCGAGGTTTCCGCCGGCACCGATGAACTTTCCGGTGTTCACGTCGATGACGGTCATCGCCTCGGTGCGATCGATGACGAGCGAACCCCCCGACGGAAGGAAGACCTTTCGGCTCAAGGCTTTGGTTAGCTGCTCGTCGACCCGCAATTCATGGAAGAGGTCGCCGTCGCCAGTGTGCTGGCTGACTCGATCGCGCAAGTCCGGCGCCACATCTGCGACGTAGCTGGATACCGTGGACCAGGCCTGATCGCCCTGGACGATGAGCCGGTCGAAGTCTTCGTTGAAGACGTCGCGTACGACGCGGATGGCCAGATCCGGCTCGCCATAAACCAGCACCGGCGCGGACTTGGACTGCCCGGCTTTGTCCTGGATGGCGGTCCACTGAGCGGTCAGTCTCTCGACGTCACGCGTCAGTTCCTCTTCGGTGGCGCCCTCGGCCGCGGTGCGAATGATCACCCCGGCGTCTTCGGGCACGATCTTCTTCAGGATCGACTTCAACCGGTGCCGCTCGGTGTCGGGCAGCTTGCGGCTGATCCCGGTCATGCCACCGCGGGGAACATAGACGAGGAACCGGCCCGGCAAGGAGATCTGGCTCGTCAGCCGGGCGCCTTTGTGGCCCACCGGGTCCTTGGTCACCTGCGCCAGGATGGTGTCGCCCGACTTCAGGGCGTTCTCGATAGCGCGGGCTTTGCCTTCCAGGCCGGCCGCATCCCAATTGACCTCCCCGGCGTACAGCACGCCGTTGCGTCCCTTGCCGATATCGACGAAGGCCGCCTCCATGCTGGGAAGCACGTTTTGCACCCGACCCAGGTAGACGTTGCCCACGTAGGAGGTGGCACTCGCGCGAGTGACGTAGTGCTCCACCAGGACGCCGTCCTCGAGGACCGCGATCTGGGTGCGATCGCCGAGGTCACGGACCGCCATCGTGCGATCGACCGCTTCGCGGCGGGCCAGGAACTCGGCCTCGGTGAGAATAGGAGCGCGGCGGCGCCCCGAGTCCCGCCCCTCCCGGCGCCGCTGGCGCTTGGCCTCCAGGCGAGTCGATCCTCGGACGCCTCGCACCCCGTCGCCGTTGTCGTCCTCGGCTTCACGAGCCCGGTTGTCTCGTACGTGGACGACGGTGTCGGGCGGATCGTCCTCCGATCGACCTGCCGCCTCGTCGCCATTGTCGCCCGCCTTGCGGCGCCGGCGCCTCCGTCGCCGGGACGCGGTGGATGTTCCGGCCTCGGCAGTATCCGGCGACTCAGCGTCCTCGTCGGGCGTGCCCTCGTCTCCGGCCGGGGTCTCGCCCGCCGGTGTGCTATCCGGCGCTTCAACGGCGTCCGTGATCTCGTCAGCGTCTCGACGCCCACGTCCCCGTCGGCCTCGGCGCCGTCGACGTCGGGCGCCAGTCGCCTCCTCAGCGGCGATCTCGCGAACCTCTTCTGGCTCCTCGATCACGGCCTCCGCCGCTTCGAGAACGGCCTCCGCCGCCTCCAGAGGGGCGGCGACGGGTTGCTCGGCCGGAGCGACAGCCGCGGCGCCGTCCACGGCATCGGGTTGGGTGGCTTTGGTCGCTCGCCGCCGGCGCCGGGGGGGCGCCTCAGGTGCGTTCGCCGGTGCCACGAACAGCACGCTGGGCGCCACCATCGTGGGGGGGATGGCGTCGACCACGGCGTTGGCGACCTCGGCGGTCGGGGCGGGAGGGGCGGTCGGAGGGGGCTCGGGCGTGGCGGCTTCGGCGGCGGCCTTCTTCGCCGAACGGCGCCGCGTCGGCCGGGGCGGCGCGGGCTCCCCGCTGACACTTGCCTCGGTGCCCGCGGCAGCTACCTGGGTATCCGCGGCCGTAGCGGCGTCCACGGATTTGCGCGCGGTGCGCCGCCGCGGTGACCGGGCCGGAGCCTCGTTACTCACGGTGGATTCGGGCGCTTCGGCGGCTGATTGAGGCGACGACGCGTTCCGGGCTGAGTCAGCGGACGTGGCGTTGGGGGCGGATTGGGGCACCTCGGCGGTGCCGGCCGTTTTCTTGGCCCGGCTGCGTGTGCGGGGGGCCTTCACCGGGGGTTCGGCAGTCGGTGACGCAGGCGAGTGTTGTTCAGGGTTGTCAGGTTCGAGCATTGGCTCGGATCTCTCCGTTCGGCCTCCGGGCGCGCGACGCATGAGCGTCACTGCGGCCGCACGGAGGCGGTATAGGCGGCGCACCTTGGTGCGCGCGCGAAGTCTCAGTCGCTTGACCTGGGCGGTCGAGCGGCAGTCCTACGACGTCACTCGCCGTAATCGATCGGCAGCGAGCGGATCGCCGACGGCGCCCGTGTCGTCGAGCGGCCCCTGCGCCACACGCATCGCTTGGTAGCTCCACTGCGGAGCGTCGTGGGCGAGACCGGCGACAACACGCAACGCAGCGACGATGTCGTCGGGTCGAACGGCAGGCGTTGCCTGCCGAACCACCGCCTCCATTATCGCATGCTCGGCGTTCGGGGGCATATCGACGCTCGCTTTCAGGATGGCGCTCCGTACGTCGACCGTCCGTCGCCCGTCTCTGGTCAATCGCTCAACCGCCAGCTGTGCCCGCCCGAGCAGCCCGTCGACCAGCGGTTGGAGGTCGCTGCCCGTGAGATCGGCGAAATCCACCCGCCATAGTGATGCCTCGAGCCGTCCGGCCAGGCCTCCGGCACTTGCCTCGACCGCCTCGAGAACGTCCACGCCCTCGGGCAGCGCGGCGTTCAGGCGCTCCAACAGCTCGTTCAGATCAGCAGAGGCCTGTAGACCGATCTCCAGGTACTCCGCCTCGCTCGCGACGCCCGTCGGCGCGGCTCCGGCGTAGGAGATCCTGGGATGTGGCGTGAATCCGGCCGAATAGGCCATCGGCACGCCTGCCCGTCGCAGGGCTCGCTCAAAGGCGCGCGCGAGGTCCCGGTGCGAAGCAAACCGCAGCCGGCCGCGCTTCGTGTAGCGCAGCCGGATTCGCTGTACCACCGGCGGGGGCGCCGATCCGGCCGGCTGGCGGGCAGGCACCGGTAGTCAGGTCGCAGACGGGGCAAGAGGCAACAAGGTTCGTCCGGTTGGCCCGATCTGAATATCGGTGCCCAGCGTCGGGCAAACGCCGCAGTCGAAGCAGGGTGTCCAACGGCAATCGTCCTGCTCGAACTCGGCCAGGGCGTCCTGCCAGTCGTCCCAGAGCCATTGCTTGTCCAGGCCGGCGTCGAGGTGATCCCACGGCAGCGTCTCATCGGCATCCCGCTCGCGCGTCGTGTACCACGCAAGATCGACGCCGAGACGAGGCAGCATCGCCGCCGCCGCGGCCGTCCACCGGGCGTAGGAGAAGTGCTCGCTCCATCCGTCGAAGCGACCACCGTCGCGCCACACCCGCTCGATGACCGTGCCTACGCGGCGATCGCCGCGGGACAGCAGCCCTTCGATAATTGACGGCTCGCCGTCGTGGTAGCGCATTCCGACGTTGCGGCCGAGCGAGCGGTCGGCGTTTATCGCGCTTCGCAGCTTGCGCAGCCGACCGTCGACGACCTCGGCCGGTGCCTGGGCCGCCCACTGGAACGGCGTGTGCGGCTTGGGCACGAATCCGCCGATGGACACGGTACATCTGATGTCCTTGCGACCCGTCACCTCGCGCCCGGCCCGGATGACGTCGTGCGCCATCTGAGCGATCTCGAGCACGTCGTCGTCGGTCTCGGTCGGGAGGCCGCACATGAAATACAGCTTGATCTGACGCCAGCCCCGCGCATAAGCCGTCGTGACAGTTCGGATCAGGTCGTCCTTGCTGACCATCTTGTTGATCACCCGGCGGAGCCGTTCGCTGCCGCCCTCGGGTGCGAACGTGAGACCGGAGCGGCGACCATTGCGCGAGAACTCGTTGGCCAGATCGATGTTGAAGGCGTCCACTCGGGTGGACGGAAGCGACAGCGAAACCCGCTCGCCCTCGTAACGGTCGGCCAAACCCTTGGCAATCTCGCTGATCTCGGAATGGTCCGCGCTGGAAAGGGAAAGCAATCCGACCTCTTCGAACCCGGTTGCCGCGAGACCGTTAGCGACCATCTCGCCGATGCCGGTGATGCTCCGTTCCCGCACCGGGCGAGTGATCATGCCAGCTTGGCAGAACCGGCAGCCCCGCGTGCAACCGCGAAAGATCTCGACACTCATCCGCTCGTGTACCGTCTCGGCCACCGGCACGAGCGGGGCCTTCGGGTAGGGCCAGGAGTCGAGGTCCATCACCGTGTGCTTGGCCACCCTCGCGGGAATCCCTTGCCTATTAGGCACAATCTCGGCCAACCGACCGTCCGCGTGGTAACTCACGTCGTAGAAGCGCGGCACATAGACGCCGCCTAGCGCCGCGAGCCGGGCCAGCATCTCATCTCGCCCCACTCCGTCGCGCTTCGCATCACGGACGATTTCCGTGATCACGCCCACGGCCTGCTCACCGTCGCCGAGCAGGGCGGCATCGATGAAGTCCGCGATCGGCTCCGGATTGAATGCAGCGTGCCCACCGGCAATGACCAGCGGATGTGTGTCGTCGCGATCGGCCGCGTGAAGGGGTATGCCCGCTAGATCGAGGGCCGTCAGGAGGTTCGTGTAGCCGAGCTCAGTCGCGAAACTGACGCCCAACAGATCGAAGGCGGCCACCGGTCGGTGCGCATCGACGGTGAATTGGCCTATCCCGTGCGCTCGCAACAGCGCCTCGAGGTCGGGCCACACCGCGTATGTGCGCTCGGCCAGGGCGTCGGGACGCTCATTGATCACCTCGTAGAGGATCTGCACGCCTTGGTTCGGCAGCCCGACCTCGTACGCATCGGGGTACATCAGCGCCCAATGCACTGCCACGTCGTCCCACGCCTTGACCCGGGCGTTCAGCTCCCCGCCGACGTACTGGATCGGCTTGCTGACGCGAGCCAGCAGCGGCTCCAAGCGGGGAAACAGGGACTCTACTGTCACGCTGCACCATGCTACGGCGCTCGGGTCGGCCGGCCGGGCTCTCGCCCGGGACATCCATGGGGCCTGCTAGACGGCCACTATGACTCGGGAAACCAGAGCGCAACCTCCCGCGCCGCCGACTCGGCCGAATCCGAGCCATGCACCAGGTTCTGCTGGACCCGCAGACCCCAGTCCCGAGCCAGGTCACCGCGGATCGTGCCCGGCGCGGCCGACGTCGGATCGGTCGCGCCCGCGAGCAGCCGGAAGCCCTCGATCACGCGATGTCCTTCAGCAACAAGTGCGACAACCGGTCCAGACAGCATGAACTCCACCAACGGCTGGTAGAACGGCTTGCCGACGTGCTCGGCGTAGTGCTCGGCGAGCAACTCCGGGTCGGCCATCCGCATGCGTAGCGCGCTGATCCGGTAGCCCTTCGCCTCGATCCGCCGGATGATTTCTCCGGACAGGCCGCGGGCCACCCCGTCCGGCTTGACGAGCACAAGCGTGCGCTCCACCGCTGCGGTCACGGCCGGAGTCTACGAGAGCGCGGCACTCAGTGCGTACCGCCTTGATCAGGAGATCAACATCCGAACCCCGCCCGGTGTACCGACGAGCTCGTGCCGCAGATTGAGCAGGTACAGCCAGGCCCCGAGAAAGATCGCCGCCACAATCACGAACCCGAATACCCACGCTCCTATGGCGAACATCGGCAGCTGCAAGACCGACCCGACCGCGATGCCGAACCTCCGACGGACGAAGAGTCCCGCTGCCACCAGCACAACCGCGAAGCCGATCAGCAGACCGGTCTTGACGCCGGTCAAGCCCACCGAAGTCTGCGCGATTGCGCGCGGCACGAGCAACACGCAGACGGCCTCGAGCCAGAGGACGCCGGCCAACGCTCGGGAGATCGATTTGTCCGCCCGCGCCGCCCGCTCCGCGAGCTCTTCCGGGGTCGGTTCGGTCGGCTCCGGCAGCGACTCGCCGACGGGTTGGCGGCGTGCGCTCGACTCGGTGACCTCGTCGGACGGAGGTTGGCCGTCGACAGCGTCGTCCCCGTCGCCGGTCACGATCCCGGCCGGACAAGCAGACCGCGCGCCTCGCCGGCCGTAATCACCGACCCGGTAATCAGCACGCCGGCGCCAGCGAGTATGTCGTCATCGCTCTCTTCGGCCAGCCGGACCGCCGTCTCGATCGCATCGTCCAGGCGTGGTTCGACAGTGACGCGATCGGCACCGAAGATCTCGACCGCGACCGCACCTAGAGCGTCCGCGGGCAGCGCGCGCGGAGAAGAGTTCTGCGTCGTGACGATCTCGTCGAGAACGACCTCGAGTGGACGAAGCAGCCCGGGAACGTCCTTATCGGCGAGCACGCCGACCACACCGATCAGCCGCCGGAAGTCGAACGCCTCCACGAGTGCGGCGACTGAGGCGGCCATCCCGTGCGGGTTATGGGCCGCGTCTAGCAAGATCGTCGGGGCGGATCGAACCGCCTCCAGCCGGCCGGGCGATCGGACGGATGCAAAGGCGGCGCGCACCGTCTCGACGTCGATCGGCCCAGTGGCTACTCCGGCCCCGAAGAAGGCCTCCGCCGCCGCCAGCGCCACGGCCGCGTTCTGCGCCTGATGGGCCCCGTGCAGCGGCAGCAATATCTCGTCGTACACGCCGCCGAGGCCCTGCAACGTGAGGACCTGGCCGCCGACCGCCACCGAGCGATCCAGCACACCGAACTCCGACCCCTCGCGAGCCACTGCGGCCCCCACCGTCGCGGCTCGATTGAGCAGTTCGGTGGCCGCCTCCTGCTGCTGCGACGCCAAGATCGCGACGGCGTCAGGCTTGATGATTCCGGCCTTTTCGCGAGCGATCGACGTTATGGTTCCGCCTAACAGGGCCGTGTGATCCAGATCGACGGGAGTGACCACTGCGATCTGTGCGTCCAGCACGTTGGTGGCATCCCATTCCCCGCCCAGACCGACCTCAACGACCGCTACGTCGACCGGCGCGTCGGCGAACGCGGCGAACGCCAGTGCGGTCATCACCTCGAAGAAGGACAGCTTCGTCTCGAACTGACCATCGACGAGCTGTATATACGGCAGGATTTCCGCATAGGTTTCGACGAAGCGGCGGGCCGAGATTGGCTCTCCCGACAGCACGATCCGTTCGGTGATCGAGGACAGGTGCGGGCTGGTATAACGCCCGGTGCGCAATCCGAACGCATAGAGGAGCTCTTCGATCATCCGGGCCGTGGTCGTCTTGCCGTTGGTGCCGGTGAGATGGATCGAGCGGTAGCTGCGCTGCGGATCGCCGAGCAGGTCGACGAGCGCCGCGATGCGTTCCTTCGTCGGGTGGATGCGTCCCTCGCCCCACCGGCTGGTGATCTGCGCCTCGACTTCCCGGAGGCGCGTCACGTACTGGTCGGCGTCGGCCGGCGCTGCAGGAGCCACGCCAGGCGAGTCTACGAGCGTCGCGGACGAAAGAGGGCCCCGCGGGTCCGGGATCGGCTCGACGCTCCTCAGACTGAGCGCGCTAGCCGGTGGGAAGCACAGCGAGCGCGGCTTCGATCCGGGCGATGTCCGACTCGGCCGCGAGCAGTCGGTCCCGGGTCTTGGCGACCACCGGGCCCGGCGCCTTCTCGGCGAAGGACGGGTTGGCCAGCTTGGCCGCAGTCTTGTCCCGTTCCTGGAAGGCGGCCGCGAGGTCCTTGGCGTAGCGGGCCCGCTCGGCGGCGACGTCTATTGCCTCGGACAGATCCACCTCGACGAGCACCCCGCCTGGCACTGTCACGGATGCGGTCGGCTGGAACGAGGCGCCCGGCTCGTCCAAGCGGAGCAGCCAGCGAGCCTCGGTGACACCGTCGACAAGCCCGGTGATGCGCGCCGGTATGCGCGCGGACGGTTTGAGTCCTTGATCCGCCCGGAAGCGACGACCCTCGGATACCACCGCCTGGACGCGGGCGATCTGCGCCTCCGCGGCGCCGTCGGTCCAACTGGGCTCGGCGATGGGCCAGGGCGCGATCACGATCGACTCACGTCCGGTCAGCGTCGTCCACAACACTTCGGTGACGAAGGGCATCAGCGGGTGCAGGAGGCGCAGCAGTACGTCGAGCACTTCGCCAAGCACTCGCCGGGTGACATCGCCGCGCGGACCGGGCAGGGTGACCTTGGCGAGTTCGACGTACCAGTCGCAGACCTCATCCCACGCGAAGTGGTAAAGGGTGGTAGCCACCTTGGCGAACTCGAACCGCTCGTAAAGATCGTCGATCTCCCGGATCACCGCGTGCAACCGCGACATGATCCACGCGTCGGCACCGGTCAGATCTCGCGAGACTTCGCCGTCCACTGTCGCTCCGTTGAGCAGCGCGAACCGGGCCGCGTTCCACAGCTTCGTGCCAAAGTTGCGTGACGCGGCCACCCACTCCTCGTCGATCGGAACGTCGACGCCAGGATTCGCCCCACGCGCAAAGGTGAACCGAACCGCGTCCGCGCCGTAAGTGTCGATCCAATCGAGCGGATCGACGACATTCCCTTTGGATTTCGACATCTTCCGCCCGAGCTTGTCGCGGATGAGGCCGGTGAGGGCAACGGTACGGAACGGGACATCGTCCATCGCGTAGAGCCCGAACATCATCATCCGCACGACCCAGAAGAAGATGATGTCGTAGCCGGTCAACAACACATCGGTCGGATAGAACCGCCGAAGGTCAGGGGTGTCCTCAGGCCACCCCAGAGTTGAAAAGGGCCATAGCGCCGAGGAGAACCACGTGTCGAGAACGTCCGGATCCTGAGTCCAGCCAGCCGGTGGTGTCTCATCCGGGCCGAACGAGGCGTCGTCGCCATCAGGGGAATACCAGACCGGGATGCGATGCCCCCACCAGAGCTGGCGGCTGATGCACCAGTCGTGCATTGAGTCGACCCAGTCGAAATATCGCGGCGCGAGCGACGTCGGAATGATACGAGTTCGACCGGCGCGCACGGCTTCGCCCGCTGTGCGGGCCAACGGCGCCACCCGCACGAACCACTGCAGCGACAGTCGCGGCTCGATCACCGAGTTGCATCGATCGCAATGCCCGACGGCGTGCACATACGGACGTCGCTCGGCAACGATCCGACCGTCCTCACGCAGTGCGGCCACCATGGCCGCGCGGGCTTCGAATCGATCCAAGCCACGGAACGGCCCGTGTACGGTGATGATCGCCCGCTCGTCCATGATCACCAGATGCGGCAGGCCGTGACGTTGCCCGATTTCGAAATCGTTCGGGTCATGCGCCGGCGTGACCTTGACTGCGCCGGTGCCGAACGACGGGTCGACTTGATCGTCCGCGATGATGGGGATTACCCGGTTGGTCAGCGGCAATGTCACGGTCCGACCGACCAGGTGGGCGTAGCGCTCGTCGTCCGGATGAACCGCCACGGCAGTGTCGCCCAGCATGGTTTCCACCCGCGTGGTGGCCACGACGACGGAGTCGCTGCCCTCGCCGTATCGGATCGAGATAAGTTCCCCGTCATCGTCGGAATGGTCGACCTCGATGTCGGAGAGTGCGGTTAGGTCGCGCGGACACCAATTGATGATTCGTTCCGCGCGATAGATCAAATCGTCGTCGTAGAGGCGCTTGAAGATCGTCTGGACGGCGCGCGAGAGACCTTCGTCGAGAGTAAAGCGTTCGCGAGTCCAGTCGACGCTGTCGCCGAGCCGGCGCATCTGGCCGAGGATCTTGCCGCCGTACTCCTCTTTCCACGCCCAGGTCTTGGCGAGGAACTCCGCGCGGGTGTAGTCGAACCGGCCCTTGCCTTCCGTTTCTGCCAGATGCCGCTCGACCAGGTTTTGCACCGAGATGCTGGCGTGATCCATGCCCGGGAGCCACAACGTCTCGTATCCCTGCATGCGCTTGCGCCGCACAATCGCGTCCATCAGAGTGTGCCCGAGCGCATGGCCGACGTGCAGGCTCCCCGTCACGTTAGGCGGTGGAATCACCATGGAGAAAGTCGGGCGATCGCTCGTCACATCCGCGGTGAAGTAGCCTCGCTCGACCCACCGCTCGTACAGCGGGCCTTCCACTGCCGACGGTTCGAACTGAACGGACAGGGTCGTCTTTGCCGAGGTGTCGTGCACGGTCACATCAGCATCGTACGGACGACCGTCGTCAGGAATTCCGTGGCGCACACTCCTGTCGGGGGCCGACTATCAGACCGTGCCCACCAGACTCTCGACCGACGCGAATGAGATCATCGCGTTGCTTCGTCCACTGATCGCCAAGGATCCCGTTCGGCTCACCGTGCTCGGATCCGTCGCCCAGGTTCTCGAGGAACCCACGGCGGAGGGCTGGTGTCTGGCGGTTCCGGGAAGCGCCGATATCGCGGCTCGATCGAGTCCGGTGACGCCGGTGGTCGTGGTCGGACGCTGGGCCGACCCGGCCGCGCGAGCCGAACTCGTCGCAGCGCTGCGCGGCCTGCCTGACCTGGCCGCAATCAACGGTCCCCTGCCCTGGTCCGCGGAGATCGCTGAGCAGGCTGTACCGATCTCGCACCGGATGGATCAGCGGCTGTTCCGGCTGGACACCCTTGTCCCACCGACTGGCGTCCCTGGTTCGGCCCGCCGCGCGGGCGAAGGAGACCGGCCCTTGCTACTGGACTGGTATCGCGCTTTTGCGGAAGAGGCCGAGGCGCGGTCCATGGACCTGGAGCGGTCGGTCGACCGGATGCTCGCATCCGGTGGCGCGTGGATCTGGATCGACGGCGAACCGGTGTCCCTTGCCGTACGCCGGGTGCCAGCTGAGGGGTCCGCACGGGTCGGTCCGGTGTACACGCCCCGTGCGCACCGCGGGCACGGCTACGGATCAGCAGTGACCGCCGTCGCGACCCAAGACATCCTCGACGACGGCGCGATACCGGTGCTGTTCACCGACCTCGCCAACCCGACGTCCAACGGGATATACCAGCGGTTGGGCTACTGCCCGGTCGGCGACTACGTCTCGGTAGCCGTCGGCCCGCCAGCGGGGTAGGTCAGGCGGACTTCTCGCGCCGCTCGCGCTTGGGCACCTCGCGCGGAACCAGGGTCGGATAAACGTGGTCCAGGACGGTCTCGCGGGTGATGACCACCCGGGCGACATCCTCGCGAGAGGGCACCTCGTACATGACCGACAGCAGAACTTCCTCCATGATGGCGCGCAGCCCCCGAGCGCCGGTCCCGCGCATCACCGCCTGGTCGGCGATAGCCTGCAGGGCTGAGTCGTCGAACTCGAGTTCGACGTTGTCGAGCTCGAACAGCTTCGCGTACTGCTTGACCAGAGCGTTGCGCGGCTCGGTGAGGATCTGCACGAGCGCGTCCCGGTCGAGCGGACGAACCGACGTGATGACCGGAAGCCGGCCGATGAACTCCGGAATCAGGCCGAACTTCATCAGGTCCTCCGGCATGACCTCGATGAACACATCTCGGGTATCCCGCTCGAACTTCGTTTTCAGCTCGGCCCCGAAACCGAGGCCCTTCTTGCCGACCCGCGATTCGATGATGGTGTCGAGCCCGGCGAACGCACCGCCGACGATGAACAGCACATTGGTCGTGTCGATCTGGATGAACTCCTGGTGCGGGTGCTTACGGCCGCCTTGCGGCGGCACCGACGCCGTGGTGCCTTCCAGGATCTTCAGCAGCGCTTGCTGCACGCCCTCACCCGATACATCCCGCGTGATGGACGGGTTCTCCGCCTTGCGGGCGATCTTGTCGACCTCGTCGATGTAGATGATGCCGGTCTCGGCCCGCTTGACGTCGTAGTCGGCGGCCTGGATCAGCTTGAGCAGGATGTTCTCGACATCCTCCCCGACGTATCCCGCCTCGGTGAGCGCCGTTGCGTCGGCAATGGCGAACGGCACGTTGAGCATCCGAGCCAGGGTTTGCGCGAGCAGCGTCTTGCCGGAGCCGGTAGGACCGAGGAGCAGGATGTTGGACTTGGCGAGCTCGACGTTGGCATCGGCGTTTCGCGGTTTGGTCTCGCCGCCGGCCTGGACGCGCTTGTAGTGGTTGTATACGGCTACCGCGAGCGTCTTCTTGGCCTGATCCTGACCGACGACGTAGCCGTTGAGGAAGTCATAGATCTCGCTCGGCTTCGGCAGCTCGTCGAAGCTGAACTCACTGGTCTCGGCGAGCTCTTCCTCGATGATTTCGTTACACAGGTCGATGCACTCGTCGCAGATGTAGACGCCAGGGCCTGCGATCAGCTTTTTGACCTGCTTCTGGCTCTTCCCGCAGAAGGAGCACTTGAGCAGGTCACCGGTCTCGCCGACTCGTGCCACGAGCGCTTCGTTCCCCTCTGTTTGCCCCGATCAAACGGCACCTGGCTGGGCCGGACACCCAGATCCCGAACGGTACCCGGAATTGTCAGGGAAGTCCTCTGCAATCGGCGCGTCCGGCGTGGCGACGAGCCAGCGCCGGCCCTCAGAGGGAGTATGCCCTAATTGACTAGCTTGCGAGTGGATATCACGTCGTCGACTATGCCGTACTCCTTGGCCTGTTCGGCGGTGAAGATCTTGTCGCGTTCCACGTCCTGCCGGATCTGCTCGAGCGGCTGGCCGGTGTGCCGAGCCAGGATCTCCTCCATAAGCAGTCGCATCCGTTGAATCTCCCGGGCCTGAATGTCCAGGTCGGAGATCTGCATCGGCCCCTCGGTGCCGCCCGACGGTTGGTGGATCAGAATGCGCGACTGCGGCAAGGCGTAGCGCTTGCCCTTCGTGCCCGCGGCAAGCAGTACCGCTGCCGCCGACGCCGCCTGGCCCATGCAGTAGGTCTGGATCTCCGGGCGGATGTACTGCATCGTGTCGTAGATCGCCGTCAGTGCGGTAAACGACCCACCCGGCGAGTTGATGTAGATCTGGATGTCCCGGTCGGGATCGGTGGACTCCAACACGATCAGCTGCGCCATCACGTCATTGGCCACGACGTCGTCGATGGGTGCGCCGAGGAAGATGATGCGCTCCTCGAACAGCTTGTTGTACGGGTTGGATTCTTTGATGCCGTAGTTCGTCCGCTCGACGAACGAGGGCAGGACATATCGCGACTCGTGCGGCAGATGGATGCCCGCTGGGGGGTGGAAATCCGTCATCTCAGGCTCTCTCTCGGTCCAGCTCGTTCACTCTGACGGCGCCACGCCGCCCGGCACCTCGCTGGCCCGGCGGACGATGTGGTCGACGAATCCGTACTCCAGCGCTTCCTCGGCAGTGAACCACCGGTCGCGATCACTGTCCTTCTCTACCTGCTCGACGGTCTGGCCGGTGTGCAAGGCGGTTATCTCCGCCATCTCCCGCTTCGTGAGGTTCCACTGCTCGGCCTGGATCTTGATATCCGATGCCGTGCCATAGAGGCCGGCCGATCCCTGATGCATCAAAATTCGCGCGTGCGGAAGCGCGTACCGCTTTCCCCTACTCCCAGCCGAGAGGAGGAACTGACCCATCGACGCGGACAGGCCCATCGCCCACGTGGCCACATCGCACTCGATGAGTTCCATCGTGTCGAAGATCGCCATACCGGCGGTCACCGATCCACCCGGCGAGTTGATGTACAGGTTGATGTCGCGCTTGGCGTCCTCCGCCGACAGCAGGAGCAGCTGCGCGCAGATCTGGTTGGCGATCGCGTCGTCAACCGCTTGGCCGAGAAAGATGATTCGCTCCCTCAGCAACCGGTCGTAGACCGAGTCGTTGAGGTTCATACCGCCGCCGACACTCCGCATGTCGACTGCGCGGACCGGCTCGTAAAGGTAACCCCGGCGCTGGCCGCCGAGCGGGGATTCTGGGGTCACGGCTGTCGCTCCTTCACAACGGGCTTGCTATCGACCCTAACGGGCGAGCGGGCGGTGACACTCCCAGGGACGCCCTGGTTTCGCTGACGGCGTTACGCGAGAAGCTCACCCGTCCGAGGACTCGGTCGCGTCTTCCGGCTCGGCCAGTTGGCTCGGGGTCAGCGCCGAAAGGTCCACGGGGCGGCCGGACGCGTCCGTGATATTGGCCTCCTGCAGCACCGTCGCAAGAGCTTTGTTCCGCCTGACGTCCGCCATCAACGCGGGCAGGTTGCCGGCTTCGACGAGCTGGTTGGCGAACTCTTGCGGGGCCATGTTGTACCGGGCCGCCTGCCGAACGAGATACTCGGTCAGCTCGGCTTCACTCACGTCGACCTGTTCGGCGTCGGCGATCGCGTCGAGCAGAAACTGCGCTTTCACTGACTTCCGGGCGGATTCCTGCAGTTGACCGGTGAGCTCCTCGCGCGTCTGCCCCTGCCCCTCGAGGAACTCGTCGAAGGCGGCATCGTCATGGCCGAGGGCGTGCACAATCTCGTGTTCCCGGTAGTCGACTTCGGCCTGGATTGCCGAATCCGGAACCGGGAAGTCGGCTGTGTCGAGCAGCTGCTCGAGAAGTCGATCCCGGGCTTGACTGCCCTGAGCGAAGGCTTTGGCGCGCTCCAACCGGGAGCGCAGGTCAGCCCGCAATTCGGCCACGGTATCGAACTCACTCGCCATCGACGCGAATTCGTCGTCGACCGTTGGCAGCTCCTTCTCCTTGACGGAGTTCACGGTGACGGTGACTGCTGCCTGATCGCCGACGTGGTCGCCGGACCGCAGGGTCGTGTCGAACGTCACCGAATCCCCGGCGTTTGTGCCGATGATGGCTTCGTCGAGACCGTCCACGAGGTCGGCTCGGCCCACTTCGTAGGACAGGTTCGATGCCGAACCACCCTCCACCTCGGTTCCGTCGATCAGCGCGACGATGTCGATGGAGACGTAGTCGCCACTCTGCACCGGCCGCTCCACGCCGGTGAGCGTGGCAAATCGCTCGCGCAGCAAGTCCAACTCCGCGTCCACTTCTTCGTCAGTCACCGACACGTCGTCGACCGTGACCGCGACTGCGGTGAGGTCGGGCAGGGTGATTTCCGGCCGGACGTCGACCTCGGCCGTGAACGCCAGTTGCTTTCCGTCGTCCAGGCTGGTGACCTCAATGTCCGGCTGTCCCAAAACGCGCACGCCACTCTCTCGGACCGCGTCCCCGTAAGCCTTGGGCAGGGCCGTGTTCACCGCCTCCTCGAGGACGGCTGCTCGGCCGACGCGCTGATCGATAATCCGGGCCGGAGCTTTCCCGGGCCGGAATCCCGGTATCCGGACCTGAGCGCCGATCTTCTTGTAGGCGGCGTCGAAGCTCGGCTTGAGCTCTTCGAACGGGACCTCGACCGCTAGTCGCACGCGGGTTGGGCCGAGGGTCTCGACCGTGCTCTTCACAGTGCTGATCGCTCCTTAACAAACGCATGGCCGACGCGGACCGGCTACCCAGGACAGGCAACATTGGTCGGTCGGCGGGATTGGACCCACGGCCCTCGCTCGCCAAGCCCACGACAGCCGTCTTCAGAGTCTATCTGGCCCTATTTCCTGGGGATCCGATGTCGTGAGGACGGTGGGTTACCCGACTAGTCGCCGGACGTATCACGGCCACTGCGCCGGACAGCGCCGTGGAGGGGCGTCGTTCACTGGGCCTGAATGACCGGAGGGCCGCCGATCCCCGTCTCCACGGGGTGACGGCCCTCCGTCACGCGGCGGTGCTGGGGGGAAACCGCCGCAAGCCCGGCCGCGAGGTGCCCTGCGGGGCTCAGCTTCGAGTGTCACGGCAGTGATGTGTCTGTGGGTACCGACACGCCGCTGCTCGGCGCCGGTAACGAGACCTCGTAGACCTGTCCCGCCATCGCACGGAGTACGGCGACAACCAGATCTTCGTCAAGATTTCGTCTAGATTCTGTCTAATCTGGTGGGGGTGATCCCTCCCGTCGAGGCAAACGGGTCCAACGGCGTCGACTGGCAAGTGCTCACCACCGCGAAATCGTGACGCCTCCCCACTCCTCAGGCGGTACGTCACGTACGGTTTGAGTCAGCTCCCAGCGGTGGCCGGCGAGATCCTCCAGCTCGCATGACCGCTCTCCGTACTCCCAGCTCTTGGGCTCCATCACCACCCGCGCACCGGCGTCGCGGGCCTGGGCATAGGCCGCGTCAACGTCGGGCACCCGCACCTTGATGACGTGGGTCACGGCCCCCACCGCCGGTGCGACATGTTCGCGCCTAACATCCGCGACGACCACAGCGCCGTCGTCACCAACGGCAAGCTGGGCTCGATGTGCGTCGCCGATACGGACTCGCTCGCGGAACCCGAACGCGGATTCGAGCCACGCCACAGCCGCGCGCACATCGGGGTAAACGAGCACCGGGGTCACCGTCGCGGGCGGCGCAGAACGATTCGTCAGCACGACCCGTAGCTTAGGCACGGCTGGTGACAGCCGACGCGGCTGCCGTTCGATCTTGAGCTCCACCGAGCCGGGGTACGCGCTGCCTTGCCGTTGCTCACGCCGCCGTGGCTCTGCACGAGCTAATTCGCTCTCGGCCTCGCTCACTCGGGCGGGCGGTGACCGAATCCATTGACCTGCGCTGGCGCGGCGGGGTCGGCATTATCGCCTCCTGCAGGTAACCAGCTTCCTGGCAGTAAAGTGCGCTGACCGCAGCCTTCATGACAGCGGCCACTGCTGGGGTGGTGAGGCAGATGGCGGAAGTCCCGGGCATGTCGTCGCGGCAGCGGTGGACGCTCGTGCTGGTGTGCACGGCGGTGTTCATGTTGCTGCTGGACGTCACCGTGGTGAGCGTGGCCCTGCCATCGATTCAGCGGGATCTGCGGGCGAGCCTGCCGGACCTGCAGTGGGTGAGCGCCGCCTACGCCCTGGTGCTGGCCGTACTGCTGCTGCCGGCGGCCACGATGGGTGACCGACTCGGCCGGCGCCGGCTGTTCCTGATCGGCCTGGTCATCTTCACCGCCGGGTCGCTGGCATGTGCGCTGGCCTGGACCGCGCTGGCGCTGCAGTTGTTCCGCGCGCTGCAGGGAGTCGGCGGCGCGATTCTGTTCGCCACCGGCACGCCGCTGCTGCGCGCGGAGTTCTCCGGCGCTGCCCTGGCCCGGGCGCTGGGCGTCTTCGGCGCCACGCTCGGCGGCGCCACCGCCATCGGGCCGCTGGCCGGCGGGGTGCTGACCGATACCTTGGGCTGGCGGTCCATCTTCTTCATCAACCTGCCCATCGGCGCGGCGGCGTTCGTGGGCGGGGTGGCCCGGCTGCGGGAATCCCGCGACCCCGCCGGCGGCCGGGCCGACTGGGTGGGCACGGCCCTGATCACCGGGGCGCTGACCGCGCTGATGTTCGCGCTGATCCGCGGTAACGTGCTGGGCTGGGAGAGCCCGGCGATCGTGGCCCTGTTCGCGACCGCAGCCGTGGCCTTTGCCGGGTTCGTGATATACGAGCTGCGCATCGCCGCCGCGCCCATGGCCGACTTGCGCCTGTTCGCTCGGCGCAGCTTCGCCGCGACTGGGTTCGTGGCGTTCGCGATCTCGGCGACGGTCATCGGGATGATCATCTACTTGTCGCTGTATGTGCAGAACACCCTCGGCTACTCCCCGGTCCAAGCTGGGCTGCGGTTTCTGCCGCTGTCGCTGGTCTCCTTCGCGGTCGCCCTGCTGACCGGCCGGCTGATCGGCAAAGTGGGCATGCGGGTGCTGCTGGGGGTGGCCATGGTCGCGGCCTCAGCCGGGCTGGCATCGATGGCCCACCTGACCGCTACTTCCACTTGGCTGGTGCTGCTACCCGGCTTCATCCTGGCTGGGGTCGGCCTGGGCATTACCTCCACCGGCCTCGCCTCGGCTGCGCTTTCGGCGGTGGAGCCGGCCCACGCCGGGATGGCCGCCGGCATGGTGAACACGTTGCGTCAGGTCGGTACCGCCACCGGCGTGGCCGTGCTCGGCGCCCTCTACGCCTCGCGCGTCACCGCCGCCACCCTGCACGCGCTGGCGGGCTTTCCCGCCCCGCCCGGCGCCGTCGACCGGCTGGCCGGCGCTGTTGCCTCCGGCGCCGGCACCCGGGTAGTCACCGCGGTCCCGCCCGCCGCCCGCGCCGCGGTCAGCCACGCCGCCCGCGCCGGCACCGCGAGCGGGCTCAACGACGTCCTGCTCGCCGCGGCCGCGTTCGCCGCGCTTGGCGCGATAGCCGGCTTCGCCTTCGGACCCGACCCAGCCAGGCAGCCGCTGCCCAGTCCCGCCCCCGGCGAACTGTCCGCCCAGTCGGCCCCCGCCCAGCGCCAGCCCCGGCGACCGGCC
Source organism: uncultured Actinomycetota bacterium (assembly GCA_963809815.1). Taxonomy (GTDB): domain Bacteria; phylum Actinomycetota; class Actinomycetes; order Mycobacteriales; family Jatrophihabitantaceae; genus CAVVJA01. The sequence continues at coordinate 1,275 of CAWELM010000002.1, read as the reverse complement.
GGGCCCGAAACAACGGCACCATAACCTCACCCAGACGCCAGCGCAGACTTACCTGTCGGTGTCCGGAGTGCCCGCCGCAATCGTCAGCCCATGGGCCGGCCGCGCCGACCTGAGCCTGGCTCAGCGGGTCTCGGTCGGGTAGTGCGTGCTCCGCACCTCCTACCGCTCCATCGCTGAGCTAGCTCCCTATCAGCCTCGCTCAGTCGGGGTGGCGGGATTCGAACCCACGGCCCCTCGCTCCCAAAGCGAGTGCGCTACCAAGCTGCGCCACACCCCGGGCGCTAACGAGGTCAGTCTACGGGCGGCGCCGAATTCCATCGTTGCCGTGCCGATCTCCGTGTCTCGCGGGGCGTTGTCCGGATCAGCACGCTGCGACAGTCCGGAGCCGGGACCGGTACTGTCGTGGGCGCACAGCGGGCGTAGCTCAATGGCAGAGTCTCAGTCTTCCAAACTGAAGGTGCGGGTTCGATTCCCGTCGCCCGCTCACGCTGGAGGGCCCGGTTTTACTGGGCTCCAGGCCGATTGTTCGAGATCGGTAGCTTGATCAACTGGCCGTTAGTCCGCAAAAAGTCCGCATGATCTTGAGCGGAGGTTCGCGACGTGGCCGTGCGCGCGGTGCGGGCGGCGTCCATCCGATCGGCGATTTCGTCGAGTCGGTCGGGGTAGAGGTGGCCGTAGAGGTCGAGCGTCATCGTCGCGCTCGCATGTCCCAACATCGTCTGGACGACCTTCACGTCCGCGCCCGACGCGATCGCGAGCGACGCTGCGGTATGCCGGAGGCCATGGGGGGTTAGCCCGGTCAGTCCCGTCGCCTCGACGGCAGAGTTGAACACCGAGCGGCGGAAGTGGCTGAGCCGGAGCACCGCACCCTTCACGCCGATGAAGACGAGATCCTGAGGGCCCTTCCCGACAACCAACGGAGCCAGCTCGTCGACGAGGAAGCGCGGAATCGGAACGGTTCGTAACTGGTGAGTCTTCGGCGTGCTGAACACCATGCGGCCGGCGACCTCGGCCACTGCCTCGCTGATCGTGGCGCGCCGACGCAGCAGATCGAGTCGGCCCACGCGCAGGGCAGCCATCTCTCCGAAACGAACGCCCGTGTAGGCAAGGAAGAGAATGACCGGCCGAAACTCACCGGCCGCATCCGCCAGAGCGTCGACCTCATCGTGCGTCAGATACCGCTTGTCGGCGCGGTGCACGCGCGGCAGCGGGACATACTCGGCCGGGTTGCGGGCCAATCGCCCGGAGCGAACAGCCAGCTTGAGCATCTGCGAC
>CAWELM010000001.1:0-152959 GCA_963809815.1 uncultured Actinomycetota bacterium | reverse complement strand
GACGCAGGTCCTGCAGGTCGGCATGAGCCGGGAACGTAGCCGTAACTCCCGCGCGTCTGTTTCCTCCTGGTGCGCAGACTAAGGATCATTTGCGGCGCAGGTGGCGCGGGAAGCCTGGTCCCGGTACGAGTTCGATCTCGTCTGCCGCGAGTATGGGCGCTCCTTCGGGGACGAGTGCTGCGATGACAGGTGTCTTGTCGATTTTGCGGCGGAGGAGCCGCATCGGCTTGGTGGTCAGGTATTGGTCGCCCCACTGCCGCAGCGCGTTCAGCGCCGTAAACAGGTCGGCACCCTTTGGTGTTAGGCGGTACTCGTATCTCGCTGGGCGTTCTTGGTAGAGGACGCGCTCGAAGATCCCCTCGTCGACGAGCCGGTTGAGACGATCGGTGAGCACGTTGCGAGCGATCCCGAGACTCTGCTCGAAATCGATGAACTTGGTGATGCCGAGGAAGGCGTCGCGGATGATCAGCCACGTCCAGCGCTCCCCGATGATCTCGAGCACCTGCGCGACCGAGCACGATTCCTGCCCGTCGTAGTTCCGTTTGAGCATAAAACCAGTCTACCCGAGGTGGGTTGCGTGAAGCTACAGACACGGGTAGGGTCCGTTGTGTCAAGCAACTCACTCTGACCGTTACTGGGCAACCACGCTGGCGCGAAACGCCGCGACCACACCAAGGAGAGTCGCCATGACAGTCGCCACGAGCTCCCGGTCGCCGACGGCCGCAAGGCAGTCGACGAGGTGCAGTCCGGCGAGATCGCGAAGCCGCCGGTCGACGAGGAGTGGGTGAACGTCGAGGGCGGCCCGACGGGTGAGGTGCGCGTCAGGATCGTCAAGCCGCGCGGGACGACCGGAACGCTGCCGGTGATCGTCTACCTGCACGGTGCCGGCTGGGTGTTCGGCGACGCGTTCACGCATGACCGGCTCGTCCGCGAGCTTGCTGTCGGCGCTGAAGCGGCGGTCGTGTTCCCCGAGTACAGCCGTTCCCCGGAGGCGCGCTATCCGATCGCGATCGAGCAGAACTACACCGTCGCGCGCTGGGTCGAGCGCAGACGGCGCGGGCAAAGGCCTCGACGCGAGCCGCATCGCCGTCGCCGGCGACTCGGTCGGCGGCAACATGTCCGCGGCGCTGACGCTGATGGCGAAGGAGCGCGGCGGTCCGACGCTGCGCAGCGCAGGTGCTCTTCTACCCGGTCACCGACGCCAGCTTCGACACCGACTCCTACCACCAGTTCGCCGAGGGCTACTTCCTGCGCCGCGACGGGATGCAGTGGTTCTGGGACCAGTACACGACCGACGAGGCGCAGCGCGCCGAGATCACCGCCTCGCCGCTGCGTGCCGACGCTCGAGCAGCTGGCCGGGCTGCCGCCGGCGCTCGTGATCACCGGCGAGGCCGACGTGCTCCGCGACGAGGGCGAGGCGTACGCGAGCAAGCTGCGCGAGGCCGGCGTCCCGGTCACCGCCGTGCGCTACCAGGGCATCATCCACGACTTCGTCATGCTCAACGCCCTGCGAGACACCCACGCCGCCGACGCCGCGATCGAGCAGGCGATCGCCACCCTCCACGCAGCCTTGCACTCTGCCACCTGACAACCATGCCCTGGGAAGTCGGCGGCTTCAGCGACCGCCGCCACCATTGCCGAAGGCGCAACCATGACCACAAGCGCTGTAACCCGACGCCTCGACCCAGTACACCGCCTCACCGGAACTCACCGCCAACCTACATGCCGTCCTCACCGACCTGATCGAGCTGAGCCTGCAAACCAGGCAGGCGCCGTGGAACGTCATCGGACAGAACTCAGCGACGTGCACCTACAACTCGACGAGCTCGTCTACATCGCGCGTGTGGCAGCGACACCATCGCAGAACGCATGCGCGCACTCGGCGCGACACCGGATGGTCGTTCCGCCACGGTCGCGGCCATGACCAGACTGGCCGCCTACCGGCACGGCCGGCAGCACACGACAACCGTCGTCAGGCTCGTCTTCGGCGGCGCCACCGCCGCCGTCGCGACTAGGCACGCGATACATGACGCCGTCGAAGCCGCAGACCCGTCGACCTCAGACCCGCTGCACGCGCTGATCGTCGGCCTGGAGAAGCGAATGTGGATGCTCGCCGCGCAGCTAGGGGTCATGTGGCACTTACACGGCGACCGCCTGTCTTCTGCCGACGAGGCGAACTGGACTCTGCTCCGGCCGAACCGGTCGGCGCGGTACCCGCGCAGCAAAGGGGTGTTCCGTGGACCTGAGACTGACACATGATGCCGAGCTGTTGCGCGCTGTACACGACAAGCACGCGCACTGCCTGCTGTCGTATGTCGTCGGGCTGACCCACGATCGGGCCAATGCGCAGGACATCGTGCAGGAGACCCTGCTCCGAGCGTGGCGCAACCCGGCATCGCTCGAACAGACCGGCGGCTCCGCGCGAGGCTGGCTGTTCACGGTGGCCAGGCACATCGTCATCGACCAATGGCGCTCGGTGAGTCGTCGACCCGAGGTGCTGACCGACCTGGTCCCCGAGCAGGCGGTGCAGGACACGGCGCAGCAGACCATGGACCGACAGCTCGTGCACGCCGCACTACGGACGCTGTCAATCGAACACCGGCAGGCACTATTCGAGACTTACTTCCGCGGCGCATCAGTCGCCGAGGCCGCGCGCATCCTCGGCGTGCCACCCGGCACCGTCAAATCCCGCACCCACTACGCGCTCTGCGCGCTACGACAGGCAATCGACGAGGAGCGAGGCGTCGGCAAGCACCGACCTCAACTGACCGGCTGACCGGCCTAACCGTGGTCACCACCATAGGTTCGCCGGCGCCGGTCAACGCAATGGAGTCACGGCGCCAATTCCGGCGCCGGGCAGAGTGATCGAGAAGGGCTAGGGCAATGTCTTCAACCAGTAAGGAAGCCGTCACCAAGACGCTTGAGGTCGGCGGGACCCCGTTTGCCTACCGCGAGGTGGGCCCGACCACCGGAGTCCCGGTGGTGTTCCTGCATCATTTCACCGCGGTCCTCGACGATTGGGACCCCGCCGTGGTCGACGGCATCGCCGCCGAGCGGCGCGTCATTCTGGTCGACCTGCGCGGCGTCGGCGGATCCGGCGGCACCACCCCCGACAGCATCGAGGCCATGGCCGGCGACGCCATCGCGTTTCTGGAGGCGCTCGGGCTGAGCACGGTTGACCTGCTGGGCTACTCCATCGGCGGCATGGTCGCCCAGGTGATCGTCCAACAGCGGCCCGACCTCGTCCGTCGCGTCATCCTGGCCGGCACCGCGCCCGCCGGCGACCAGGGACCCGCCGCCACCGGAGCCATCCTCCAGGCCGCCCTGGACAAGGCCGGCGCCCAGGGCAAGCACCCCAAGCACTTCCTGTTCTTCTCCCCGACCGCGACCAGCCAAGCGGCCGCGGACGCGTTCCTCGCCCGCCTGAACGAACGCACACAGGACCGCGACCCATCCGTGTCCGACGAGACGATCGGCGCCCAGATCACCGCCCTCGCGAAGTGGGAACAGGGCAGCTCACCCGCCGGCCTGACCAACGTCGACAAGCCCGTCCTGGTCGTCAACGGCGACGACGACACCATGCTGCCCACGCGCAACTCATTCCACCTCGCCGAATTGCTGCCCGACGCCCAGCTGAGCATCTACCCCGACTCCGGCCACGGCGGCATCTTCCAGCACCACGACCTGTTCGTGACACAGGCGCTGGACTTCCTCCACGACTGACACGAACCAGTAAGGAACACCAGTCAGGGCAGGAGATTCACCAATGGCAGACCACTCGACGAATGGCGCCGCGCCGCTGGCCGCTGCGGGCGGCTCGCGGCGGGCCGTGTTTGTCATCTCGCTGATCTGCGCTGCCCAGTTCGTGCTGCAGCTGGACTTCAGCGTGGTGAACGTGGCGCTGCCGTCGATCCAGCGGGAGCTGGGCATGCCCGCGGCGGAGTTGCAGTGGATCGTCACCGGGTACGCGCTGGCGTTCGGGTCGCTGCTGCTGGCGGGCGGCCGCCTGGCGGACCTGCTCGGCCGGCGGCGGGTGCTGGCCGTCGGCCTGGCCCTGTTCGGGCTCGCGTCGCTGGCCTGCGGGCTCGCGCAGTGGCCGATCATGCTGATCATCGCCCGGATCGTGCAGGGCGCGGCCGGGGCGATGGTCTCCCCGGCCGCGCTGTCGCTGCTGACGACGACCAACGCAGAAGGGGCAGCGCGCAACCGGGCGCTGGGGATCTGGCAGGCCACCACCGCCGCGGGCGCGACCGCCGGGATCGTGGCCGGCGGGCTGCTCACCCAGTACTTCGGCTGGCGGGCGGTGTTCCTGATCAACCCGCCGATCATCGCCGTCATGCTCGCGCTGGTGCCGCGGCTGCCGGCCGGGAAGCGGTTCGGTGGCGGCGGCAGCGTCGATGTGCGCGGGGCGCTGCTGGTGACCACCGGCATCGCGGCGTTGATCTTCGGGCTCAGCAGCGGGCAGCAGCACGGCTTCACCGCGCCCGCCACCATCATCGCTCTCGCGCTGGCGGTGCTGCTGACCACGGGCTTTGTGTTCGCCGAAGAGCGGTCGGCGGCCCCGATGCTGCCCCTGTCGATCCTGGCGGAGCCGGCCCGGCGGGCCGCGATCGCGGCGATGCTGCTGATCGGCGCCATCCTGGCCGGCTACGTCTACTTCGCGTCGCTTTACCTGCAGAAGGTGCTGGGGTTCAGCCCAATAGCGACCGGCCTGGCGCTGGTCCCGTCGACCGTGACCGTCGTGCTCGTCTCCACGCTCGGTACCCGCCGGCTGCTGGCCCGGTTCAGCATCAAGGCCGTCCTGCTGGCCGGGCTGGCCTGCATGGGCGCCGGGCAGCTGTGGCTCGCCCAGATCACCGCCGGGGCCAGCTACGCCGCGGCGGTGCTGCCCGGGCTGGTGCTGACCGCGGCCGGGGTCGGGCTCGCACTGCCGACCGCGTCGATCGCGATCACCAGCGGAGTCCAGGCCAGCGACCAGGGACTGGCCGGAGCCCTGTTCACCACCAGCCAGCAGACCGGCGCCGCGGTCGGGCTGGCGATCCTCGCCACCGCGGCCGCGGCGGCCACCGCCGGCCATAGCGGCTCCCCGGTGGACGGCTACCGCCTGTCGTTCCTGATCGCGACCGGTCTCGCCGTTCTCGCCGCGATCATCGTCGCGCTCCAGCTCAGCTCGAAGTCCCACCGCGTTGAGCCCGGGCACCTGCAGGCTGGCCCCGGCGGACCATCCCCCGCGCCGCCCGCCCCGTCGCTGCTCGGTAACGCCGACGGTTCGCCCGTGCGTTCGTCGGTGTCAGTGGACATCCGCTTTGAAAACGTCACATCTACCTAGCCGCGCCAAGGATCTGACATGCCTACGACATCTCTCGACGCCGCAACGATCACGATCGGTGGGGATCTGACCGTCCGTCGGATCGGGTTCGGTGCCATGCAGTTGACCGGTGACCAGGTCTGGGGTGAGTACCCCGATCACGACGGCGGGATCGCGTTGCTGCGCCACGTTGTCGACTCCGGGGTGACCTTCATCGACACCGCCGATGTCTACGGCCCGCACTCGAACGAGCAGTTGATCCGCGAAGCCCTCCATCCCTATCCCGCCGATCTGGTCATCGCGACCAAAGGTGGTTTCGTGCGCGGCGGGCACGACTACTCGACCCTCGGTGCGGTCGGCAACCCGAACTATCTACGGCAGAGCGTTCATATGAGTCTGCGCAGGCTCGGCCTGGAGCGCATCGATCTCTACTACCTGCACAGCGGAACCGCGACGGACGCGCCGTTCGACGAGCAGGTCGGCGTGCTGGCCGAGCTGAAGTCACAAGGGCTGATTCGCCACATCGGCCTGTCCAACGTGACCGTCGAGCAGTTCGAAGCCGCCCGCGAGATCGTCGAGATCAGCGCTCTCACCGCCAACTACAACCTCGGCACGCGAGTCGGCAGCGCACACCTGGCCGCCGCTGAACGCGCAGGCGTCGTGTTCTCGCCGTGGGGACCGACCCGCTTCAACGGCCCCAACGTCGAGAACATCCGCAAGGCAGTCGACGGCATTGCGCGCCGCCACGGTTCGACCCCGCACCAAGTGGCGCTCACCTGGCACCTGCACCGGTCGCCGAACACCCTGCCCATCCCCGGGACGCGCACGATCAGCCACGTCGATGCCAACAACGCGGCCAGCCGCCTCGTGCTCTCGGCGGATGAAGTCCGCCAGCTGACAGACCTCACGCCAGAAAGGCTCGATAAACCGCTGGAGGCGAACACATAACGCGCCCTAACTGTTTCTGCGCCCGAGGCTGCGGAATCACTCGTTCGCCGGTCGGCCTGCCTTGTCCGGTGTGCTGCCTTGTCAGCGGTGCGGTCGGTCGCGGGTAGGCGCCGGTCGCCGAGCCAGTACAGACCCGTTACCACGAACAGGACCGCCACCACGGCGACAGCGTTCACGATGACGCGGCCGTAGCCGTGCGTGGTCACGTCGAGGAAGGGGTACGGGTACCACTTCGTGATGGCCCCGTAGATGAGGATGTAGACGATCCAGGCGACCGGCCACAGCATGGCCAGTGCGATCGTGCGGACCTCGATTCGCGGACGGGGACCGAACAGCAACCAGCCGAGCGCCATCATGATCGGCACGACGTAGTGGAAGACGTTGTTGGTGCTGGCCTCCCGCGAGCCGTGCGGCTCGTGCACCTTCGCCAAGACGGTCGAATACACGATTCCAGTGACCGTGCTGCCGAACAGGGAAGCCAGTCGCACCGCGCGCCAGACCGGCCCGTCGCGATTGGGGGTTGCGTGCCAGTTGGGCTGACGTCACCCCGCTGAGGATGTTGCTCTGGATCGTGAAGAGGCTCAGCACCCGCAAGACACGATTCGCCGTCGGCGTCCCGGCCAGGGTGCCGACGCGTGACCCGGCGGCGTCGCGCTGACCCGAACCGCGATCCACAGCTGCACCACAATCGCCGCCGCGACCAGCAGCGCGATCAACGAGTTCCAGCCACGTACCGGCCGACTGCTCATCGCTTGACCCTGTCGCCACCGGTGAGCAGGACCGTACTCACGCGTCCGGCCGAGTCCTATGGCTTCAGTTGTGACACGCCGCGGGCCCACCTGATCAACCGCCGACAACCGGATCTCAAGCAGATCCGGTAGACAGCGAGGCGCGATAGCGATCCATCTGCGCGGCTCAGACGGCGCTACCGGTGACGGCCAGGTCGCGCACAACGACGGCTACCGCGTGCACGAGTGCTGGAACGGGAGATCATGGCGGCGATCGTGGCGAGCACGAGCCAGGCTGAGTTGGCGGCGAAGCTGCCCGAGGGCAGATGCGCGAGCGGGCCTGCCTTCAGGTCGGCGATGACCTGTTCGATGATCGCGTGGCGGCGGTGGTCGGCTTCGGCGTCGAGCATCGGCAGCGGCGAGTTGGTGAAGACTGCATGGTGGCGCAACTATGCGCAGCCCTTCGTTATGTGTGCCTGCAGGGCGTGAGTTCGTGTCCCTGATGGCGTACCAATGTGATGGCGTACCAATATTCCCCTTAACGGCGGAAACGCGGGCGGGGCTTCGTCGTTCCGGACTTGTAGCCATGCTTGTAGCCATTCTCGGGGCCACGAGATCTGCGCTTGCGCGGAAGTCCCGGATGGGGAAGTAATGCTCGTCCACATGGCCCAGGTCCCAGTGGACGGGGGCCAGAATGTTGGCTGCGGACTTGACGAAGCCCGGGAAATCCTCATGCCGGCCCATGCGACGAAAGCCTTCGTGGAAAGCGATCGCGATCGCGATCGCGGTGACCTCGGTCGGTCGAGCGTCGAGCGCGAGGGAGAACTCTCGCATGTATGGGGCGTGGCTTTCACTACCCGCGGTCGACTCAGGCAGTTCTCCTGTTGCGGATCAGGGACTCGTAAACCTCGACGTACCCCTGGCACATGCCTTCGCTTGAGAACCGCTCCGCGTGGCGCCGGCACTCTTCCGGGTCGATCTCAGCGATTCGTTCGGTGGCCTGCACCATCTCGCTCACGTCGTCGCAGATGAAGCCGGTGACGCCATCCTCAATCACCTCGGGCACCGATCCACGCCGGAGCGCGATAACGGGCGTGCCGGCGGCTAGGGATTCGATCATCACCAGACCGAACGGCTCCGGCCAGTCGCTGGGGAACAGGGTGGCCCGCGCACCGCCCCAGAAGGCTGGCTTCTCGTGTTCCTCGATCTCGCCGATGAAGTCGATGTCCGGACCCATCTCCGGCTTCACCTCGTTCTCGTAGTAGGGCACGTCGAGCGGGTCGACCTTGGCCGCCATCCGGAGCGGGATCCCCGATCGGCGGGCGATCTCGATCGCCGCGAGCGGTCCCTTCTCATCGGCGATCCGGCCGACGAAGCCCAGGTAGCCGTCGGGGTCGTGCGGCACGTCGTGATACGCGGTGAGGTCGAGGCCGTTGTACACCGTGGCCGCCCAGGTCAGGTCGAGGTCCGCCACGGCCCGCCGTTGGTCGTCGCTGATGGAGACCAAGGGCACCGACCCGTACCTGGGCAACAGGTCGCGGAGGAAGTCGAGGTCCAGCCGGCCGTGCATGGTCAGGACGGTGGGTACCTCGCTCAGGCGGGTGAAGGGAAAGGTCCAGATGTCGAGGTGGGAGTGCACGACGTCGAAGTCGTCTGCCCGCTCGTAGATCTCGGCCAGCATCTGCAGGTGCAGATGGGGTGCGAGGTCGACCAGCTCCTCCCGGCTGAAGCGCTCGCGCAGCGGTTCCTCGAACGCCTCCAGCACCGCCGCCGTCTCCGACGTCTTCGGTGCGAAAAGGGTGACCTTGTGCCCCTGCGCGACCAGACCGTCGCACAAGGTGGCGATCACTCGCTCGGTCCCGCCGTACGCACCCGGCGGGACGGCCTCGTAGAGCGGAGCGACCTGCGCGATCCTCACGACGGTGTCGGGGTCGTCGGACTGCTTGCCCGCGCCAGGGGCTGCGACGGCGGTCGCTCACCCACCGGGAACAGGTGACCCATGCGAGCGTGGTACATCCGCTGGCAGGTCCCACACTCCAGGCCGCCGTCGGCCTCGACCAGCATCTGCTGGCCGCAGTCCGGGCACGGCACCTGGAACACGGTGCTCATCGCGCGATCCCCTCCCCTCTGGCAACACGGTCGGGTGGAAAGCTCCTGACTCCCCACGGCGTAAGTACCCAAGGACGCCGAAATATATGCCGTGTTCTACCCGCGATGTGCATGGTCGAGGGTTCGTTGTGCACAGTGGTCGGATGTCTGGGTTGCATCTCTCGGCAAACACGGTCCCCGCGGGCGGACGCCACGACCTCGTCACAGTGGACGGCCGCAGCTTCGCGATCAGCGGCGAGTCGGGCGACATGGCCGCCGCGACGCACGGTCTGGTGTACGACGACCTGCGTTATCTCAGCCGGCTGCGGATGACCGTCACCGGCGGACGGGTCGAGTTCCTGACCGCCAGCACGCCCACCCCGCTGTCCGCTGTCGTCGTCTCGCGTGTCCTCACCAGCGTGGACAACGGCCGCGCTGACGCCCCCGCTGAGCCGCTCGGTGAGGTTGCCGAGGTCCTGGCGATCCGCCGTCGATGGCTCGCCGGCAGCCTCGTGGAGGAGCTGACCCTGCGCAACCCGCACCCGCTACCCGTGAGCGTGCACCTCGAGCTCGAGATGGCGGCCGACTTCGCGCACGTCTTCGACGTCAAGAGCGGCACCACCAATCCGGCCACGGCCCGGGCTGAGGAAAGCGCTCCGGGCCAATGGACCCTGCGCTCCCCTCACGACCAGCACGACCGCACCGAGGTGACCCTGCAACCGCCGCCGGACAAGGCCGACCCGGCTCGCGGCACCGCGGGCTGGCGGCTGCGCGTCGCCGCGCGGGAGGAGGCGACGGTCACGGTCACGGTGCAGCCCGTCTCGGCCGGCGTTCCGGCCGACCTCGAGCGCCCCTCCGAGCTGGCCCGTGGGGTGGCGATCCGCGAGCTGACCGCCTGGCGCTCGTCGGTCCCCTCGGTGGTGTCGCTCGACCCGCGGTTGCCGGCCGCCGTCGACCAGGCGCTCGCCGATCTGGCGGCCTTGCGCATCGTCGACGGGGCGCACCCCGACCGCGCCGTCGTGGCCGCCGGGGCTCCGTGGTTCATGACGCTGTTCGGTCGCGACTCGCTGCTGACGGCCTGGATGACGTTGCCCTTCGACGGATCCCTCGCCGGCGGGGTGCTCGCCAGCCTGGCCGATCTCCAGGGCACCGAGGACGACCCGGCGTCCGAGGAGCAGCCCGGTCGCATCCTGCACGAACTGCGGCGCCACGGCAGCGGCACGTTCTCCTCCCGCAGCCGCTATTACGGCACGGTGGACGCCACGCCGCTCTTCGTCGGCCTCGCCGCCGAAGCCTGGCGGTGGCGGGCGATCGACGAGGACACCCTCCGCCGCCTGGCCCCGGCCCTCCGTCGCGCCGTCGACTGGCTGACCGGACCCGGTGACTCCGATGGCGACGGGTTCGTCGACTACCGCCGTCGGGACCCGCGAGGGCTCGCCAACCAGGGCTGGAAGGACTCCTGGGACGGCATCACCCGGGCGGACGGCACCCTGCCACCCGCGCCCCTGGCCCTCGTGGAGGTGCAGGGCTACGTGTACGCCGCCCTGCAAGGCGCGGCGGAGCTGGCCGCCGTTGTGGACATCGGCCACCAGGCCGCCGACCTGCGTCCGCGCGCGGAGGGGCTCAAGGACCGGTTTAACGAGAAGTTCTGGGACCCGCGCGGCTACTTCGTCCTCGGACTGGACGCGGACGGGCGACCCATCGACTCCCTCACAACGAATCCGGGGCACGCGTTGTGGTCCGGCATCGCCGACGAGGAAAAGGCGTGCCGATACGTCGAACGTCTCGTCGACCCGGACCTGTGGACCGGCTGGGGTCTGCGCACCCTGGCCCGGTCGATGGCGGCGTACGACCCGCTCAGCTACCACAACGGCTCCGTCTGGCCCCACGACACCGCCCTGTGCATCGCGGGCGCAGCCCGCTACGGGTGCTGGGACGCCGTCGACCTGTTCGTCGACGGTGCCCTAGACGCCACCCGCCACTTCGAGGGTCGCCCTCCCGAGCTGTTCGCGGGCCTGGCCCGAGACGACGTAGCCATGCCGGTGGCCTACCCGTCCTCGTGCTCGCCCCAGGCCTGGGCGTCGGCCTCGGTGCTGCTGCTCGTACGCACGATGCTCGGTCTCGAGCCGGCGGCCGACCGTTCCGGCATCGAGCTTGTGCGAGCCGACCTGTCCGGGGTACCGGACCTCTCCCTGGAGCGCCTTGAGTTCGCCCGTCACCCCACGTCGGTCACCGTGCACGACGGCCGAGGCAAGGTCACGTCGGCTGACGCTCAGGTCAGGGCTGATCACTGCAATGCTGGCGGTGAACTGGACATCCATGACCTCAGCTCCCGGCATTGAATTCGACTCGGTCCGCCGATCGTCGCATCCGGCTCCCCAGCACCGCCGCCGAGCTCTATGGCAGTCTCGCAAGGCCAACCGCCAGCGGGCTCGACACCGGCGGAATACGGCTCACAGCAGCGTCGGACACTTGAGAGTCCCGCAAACCCGCCCGGTGAAACGCCTGGTAACGGCGCGGCAAACTGCAACGGCCGGAGGCGAGCCAGATCGCTCCATCTGTGTTCGTGTTGATCTCCGCAGCGGTGTTCCAGAACGACGGCTCGGCGCGCGTCGCCGTAGAGAATCTGGCAGGGGCGGTCCAAGCCCGAAGCGGACTGGATGGGGATGGAGACTGGGTGCCTCGCCGGCGCGAGGATGCTCGACCCGGCCGCAGCGAAGTACGAAGTGTCCATGTACAGCGACGCCGATGACGGCGAAGGCATCGGCAACGTCCGACCCGTCTACAGCCTCGACTGCTGGAACGGAAACAACTGCCCGTCGTTCATCCAAGCCTTCCGCTTCGGCGGCGGCGCTGGCATCTGGGATCCCAACATCGGCCCAAGCCAGGACACCGACACATCCGACCCCAACAGCATCGACATCATCAGTGGATCCACACCGCAGTACACCGTGCTCGACTGGACCAAGGGATCGCCAGTCGTCCTGCCCTACCTATCACTCGGCAACTGACACAGGGCGACCCCGCGACCGGGGCCACGTGGACCACCATGTGTTTCGCGGGTCCATCAGCCCACACCCACTCGGAGACAGCACCCACACCGCCGATCCTCGATCAGCGCGCTGGCCAGCCGCCCCGTCCACACGGCGAACGCCGGCCAGATCGACGGAGATGGGTCCGCTCCGTCGTCGTATACCGTGCCCCGAGCGCCGATTCCGTGCACCGTTTTGGCGTCCGTTACATCCGCGGCCGACGCCGTTCTGCGCGCCGCATCCTTCCCGCGCGGTAACGGGCGTGCAGCGGAATCCCTCGCCGGGCGCTGAGGTTGTCGATGAGGTGACTGCCTCGATCCCGGAAGATCTGCGCGATCTGCTCGACCGACCGTTGTTCGCCGCGCTCGGCACCGTCCGTCCCGACAACACGGTGCAGGTCAACCCGATGTGGTTCGACTTCAACGGCAAGTACGTGAAGTTCACGCACACCACCAACCGTGCGAAGTTCCGTAACCTGCGGCGCAACCCGTCGATGAGCGTGCTCATCGTCGATCCGGACGACCCGATGCGCTACATCGAGTTGCGCGGCGCGCTCGTGAAGGTTGAGCCGGATGCGACGGGCGACTTCTACGTGCACCTTGGCCGCCGCTACGGCAATCCAGATCAGCAGCCGCCGCCCGATTCGGCAGACCGCGTGATCCTGCACATGAGCGTCGACAGGGTCGGCCGCCATTAAGGATTGCCGCATCTCCTCATGGCTGGCCGCCTTATCGGGACAGGCGTCGACACCCGTTGACATCGGCCATAGAGCAGCGCCGAACCGGTCCGGCGCACTACTCTCACCGTGACCCTGCGTGAGCGTAGATCAGCGCCCGTTCACGTTGAAGATCATCACGATGGCCGACTATGGCCCGCGCTACCCGTGGTGGGCTCTGCCTTGGCCGCGTGCATTATGTGCGTCGCATCGACACGGGTCGCGTTAGGAAGACTGGCGCTGGCGATCGCTTACAAGTGTTCGAAGGTGCGTCGCTACGTCGTGTTGCGATACCGGCCCAGATAGCCGGCTCGAACAAGTCAACGTAACCAGGAGGTGCCATGACCCGCGGAAGAAGCTTCTGCGCTCATTGGTAGGAGCGTGGTTATTGTCAAAGGCAGGATCCAGCGCGTCAGCGACCGCGTGATGGCGGCAATCAAGGTTGCGGTTGAGTCCGTGGCGCCGGGCTGCTCGGATTCCTAGATGGAAGGTGGTGCGCGGTTCTACCGCGACACTGCCGAGATCGGGGAGTGCGTCGTGAGCCGGATCGACGGTACGCGAGAGCACCTGATCGAGACATACCGTAGAAGGCGAAGCACTACGACATCACCTCCCGGTTTTACCCCGTGCCTGGCTACCCCGACCGGGCACAGCGCCTCCGGGCCGTACAAGCACTCGGCCTTCGCCGGGGTGACAGCGTCGTTGACGTCGCATGCGGCACAGGTCTGAGCTTCGCGCTAATCGAGGAGGTGATCGGTCCCGACGGCCGGATCTCGGCGTCGATCTGACCGACGCGATGGTCGCCCAGGCCCAGGATCGGATAGAGACGCACGGCTGGAGCAACATCAGCCTCGTGCAGGCCGACGCGGCTGACTTCAACTTCCCAACCGGGGTCGACGCGATCCTGTCCACGTACGCCCTGACGCAGGTGCCCGAGTGCGCAGAGGTCATCGCCACGGCGCCGGGGCCCTCACCGAAGGCGGACGCTGGGTCGTGCTCGACCTCAAGATTCCCGCCAACGTGCCTCGGTGGCTAGTGCGGCTCGGGACTGGAACTGTCCGGCCTTTCGCGTCCATAGATCAATGGATCATGCGCCGTCCGTGGGAGGTGATTCGCGCAGCCATGCAGGAAGAACTGGCTGATCTGTCCTGGATCGAATTGGTCTTCGGGACCGCATTCCTCGCTGCCGGTTCTCGCGGCCCTAGAACCGTCGACGGCACAACTGCAGGGGAGTGGTCATGAGTGACGAGCAGAAGTTGAGACCGCTCGCCACCGCGGAAGCCGTTCTGTCGGCCATACCTGTCTGAAAGTTTCGGCCTGCACCCGGCGGGTATGAACGAATTGGAGCGGGCGCCCGTATACCTCGGTAGACCTGGCATTGAGGAGGCCTACCGCGTGAATCGCTCGATGTGGGCGCGGGCGCACGTACTCGGCGGGCTCGCCATCGTGGGCGTCGTCGGCTGGCGCCTCGGAGCCGGCCCCTTTCTCGACGGTCTACAGGCCGTCGATCTAGGCTCGATCACCGTCGCCGCCGTCATCACGTGCGTCACGACTGCCGCGTGTGCGTGGCGATGGCAGGTCGTCGCACTCGGTCTCGGGGTTGAGTTGTCACTGTCGCGTGCGATCGCTGCGTACTACCGTTCGCAGTTCCTGAACACGGTCTTGCCCGGTGGCGTCCTCGGCGACGTACACCGCGGTGTCGATCATGGCCGAGCCACCGGTGACCTCAGCCGCGGATTGCGTGCGGTCGCCTGGGAACGCATCGCAGGACAGATCGTCCAGCTCATCATCGCAGTGTTGGTGCTCGCCCTACTGCCTTCTCCAGTTCGATCGGCGCTCCCGCTCTTCCTTGCGTGCACCGCCGTTGTGGCACTTCTTGTGGCCGCCGCCGTGAGGTTCGCGCCGCGCACCGGCCTCTCCCGGACCGCACATGCGTGGCGCGTCGCAGCGTCTGACGTGCGCCACGGCTTGCTTGCGCGCCGCGCATGGCCGGCGATCACCGCGGCGTCACTGGTAGCCGTGGTTGGTCACGTCTCGGTGTTCGTCATCGCAGCCCATGCCGTAGGTGCTCACGTGAGTCTGCGCGTTCTGATGCCGTTGGCGTTGCTCGTGTTGGTCTCCGCGGCACTGCCTACCAACATCGGTGGCTGGGGGCCGCGCGAGGGCGTTGCAGCATGGGTGTTTGCCAGCGCGAGCCTCGGGGCTGATCACGGCGTCGCGACGGCGACTGCGTTCGGCGTGCTTATGCTGATAGCAACCTTGCCGGGCGCAATCGTCGTCGTGGCCGGAATAGTGCGCAGACGCGCCGCGTCCGAGCCGGCCTCGACTTTCGATCGCCACTTGGTCGGAGCGCGCAATGGCTGATCGCCTATAGACGCTGCTCAGCTGCTGCATGCCAATCGACGGCTTCAACGACAGCGCTGCGACCAGGCGACTTGCCGTCTCGAGCGACGCCGACTTCGATCGCGTCTAGGCACAGCGGCAACTCGACCCGCGCGCGGCGTTCTTCACCACCGGCGACGCCGAAAAAGCTGGTCTACTGCTCGCCCGAAGTCGCCGATCAGCTGCCCAGGCAACTTGGTTGTTCGGCGGTTGTTATTGGGCACCGGCGCGCACGTCGATATGGAGCGCGTCGGCCGTGATCTGGCCGATCGCGGTGTCGGCCGCCTGATGATCGTGGGTGGTGGCAACATCCACACTCAGTTCCTCACGGCAGAGTCGACGCCGCCTCCACCCAGGGTCTTCATTCGGACGGCCGGGCGCGCGCGGATCGGCAAGAGCACGCTCTAACAGATTCGTCTGTGCGGTGGCCGGGGTGCTAGCCAGGTGCGCGAGATCGACGGATCGCGCTGACACACCGTCGCACGTGCGGTGGGAGGGACGCTGGGTAGATCCCGATGCGATTGTTCGCACCATGGCGACCCGCACGAGGGAATCTAGACTCAGCCGGGTCAGCTGGCCGTTCGGAGGTGCCGTGTGGGTATGGTGCCGGTCCGGGATCGGCGTGGTCGGCGGTACGCGCGGCGGGATGCCTTGTCCCGGCGTGACCCCGACATCGACTACCACGAGATCTATCGGCAGCTGGCGACGCTGGAGTTTCCGTGGGACATCTACCAGGCGTTGAGTTTCGCGCTATTCCGGACCTATGCCGTGCCGAGTATCGGGGAACTGCTGCACCGTAGCGGGGAGTTCACCGCTCGGGTGCAGAAGCGTTACGACGACACGGTGCTCATCCTCGACGCGGTGCTTGAGCACGGATTCGATCACCCTACTGGCCGGGCCGCGATCCGCCGGATGAATCAGATGCACGGGTCGTATCCGATCAGCAATGATGACCTGCGTTACGTGCTCGCCGCGTTCGTGGTTGTCCCGGTGCGCTGGCTGCGGGACTACGGTTGGCGGCAGCTGACCGATGTCGAGCTGCGCGCGAGCGTCGCCTATTACCAGCGGCTGGGGACGCTGATGGGTATCCACGACATCCCCGCCGATCTGGCCGGCTTCGAACGGCTGCTCGACGACTACGAGGCCGCACACTTCCACCGCAACGACAGCTCCCGCCGGATCGCCGATGTCACCCTGGATCTGATGGCCACCTTCCCGGCGCAACGGCTGCTGCCGAGCTCGTGGGTCCGCCGCGGTGCCCAGGCGCTGATGGATCCGCAGCTGATCGACGCGCTGGGCTACCCGCCACCGAATCGTCGGCTGGTCGCGGGCGTGCACCGTGCCCTGCGGGCGCGTGCGGCATTCGTGGGGCGGTTGCCGCCGCGGCGCCGGCCCGCCTATGCCAGTCGACGCGCCGACATCCGCAGCTACCGGCCGGGGTATGACGTCGCCGCACTGGGCACCTTCCCGGCGCGCGGAACACACTCACGACATCCCCACCTGAATTCCCCTGACGCCGGCCCCAGCCACCGCGACACGTGACCACCTCCGAACCCACGCCGTTGGGGACTGCCGCGATCCGAGCTCACCCCACAGGCCCGTAATGCAGGCCGCCGCCACGGGCTGGGGCGCCTGGGTCAGGCCTCGGGCTCGCCGCCAACCGGAGATACAACCGAGCCGGCCCCCGGCTGAGGCCGATCCCGCAACGCACCGGTCTCGTGAGCGCGCACTCTCGCGAGCGAAGATATGAAGACAGTTCTGCCGGGAATCGAAGGAAGCCGTTCACGCTCCACCGCAAAACCGACCGATGCGCGCTGGTTGGCTTGGTGTCTTGACGGTCGTGGGTGGCGGTCACGCAGTCCTGGCCCGGGGTTCGTCGAGCTGTCCGAGTTGCAACGGACCGTCGGTTTAGAGCGCGATGCGCACCCGGTCAGCGGCGAGATCGGCTCAGCGGTGACGCCAAACGCGGCTGGCTCCGGCTCGCTGCCGGTAATCGCGCCAGCGGCGTGATCCCGCGGGTCATTTCGCGGCCACCGGTTCGGGCACGCACACCGTGATCGCCTTGGGCTGGATGGTGACCTTCAGCCGCTTGGTCCGGCTTCGGGCTCCGCCGTCCAGTTCGTAGGCCATCGACGGTTTCAACCGCACGTCGACTCTTCGGGCCGAGGTGGTGGTGAGGAAAGGCGAGCGGTCCACGTTGCCGGTGAGCGCTCGGCCGGCCACGCGCGTCCAGTCGGTGAGCTTCTCGGCCTGAAGGACGCCGACGTCCAGGTGGCCGTCGGCCGGATCGGCGTCTGGGAAGAGCGTGATACCGCCGAACAGCTCGCCCATGTTGCCGACCACCACGCAGCTGGCACGGCCGCGGAACCAGGGCTCGCCGTCGATGTCGATCTGTGCCTGGACTGACGCCCGGCGCAGGTTCTTGACGCCCGTGTAGACGTATGCGACGCGGCCTAGGCGATCCTTCAGCGAACGGGAGGCATCCCCGATCATCAGCGCGTCGAACCCGACTCCGGCCATGACGCCGAACCGTTCGCCGTTGAAGCTGCCTACGTCGATGACCTTCCGCTCATCGCCGAGGGCGACGTCCAGGGCCGCCGCCAGATCGTGCGGGATGCCCAGGTTGCCCGCGAACAGGTTTGACGTACCGGCCGGGATCACTCCGACCGGCGCCTGCGATTCGCGCGTGCGGGCGAGGACGTCCACCGCGCGCTGCACAGTGCCGTCCCCACCCCACACGAGGAGCAGGTCGGGGCCGTCGGCCAAGGCCGCGCGCGCCGCCTTGGGCACCTTCCTGCTCTTCGCGACCTCGTACCAGGAGACATCCAGCTGGCCCCGACGCTTGAGCTCCGCGCGGAGTTCGGGCAGCCCGCCGCCCACGGTCTTCTTCGAGTGCGCGAGCACGGCGATCTTCATCGGCGCCCTTTCATGTAGGCCCAGGGGGCGTGCCCTCGAACGGCTGATCGTTACACACACCCTTCGGGTCTCGACGCGCTCGCCGTGCGCCGGGCCGTCCCGCTGGAGCTTGAGCAATACTTCGAGACCAATCGGCGGCTCCACGCCCGGCGTGACTCAGTCGCGCAGCTCATTCCGCAAAAGGTCGCGAATCTACGAGACGTCGCCACGAGCCTGCGGCGGTATAGGCTCCGTTTAACTCTCAACCATGTCGTAGAGCGCTTGGTCTACGTAGGAGGCTGGCGATGAGTGCTGCACAGATTCACATACCCGGGTATGTGGTCGGGACGTGGGATATCGACCCCTTGCACACCGAGGTCGGCTTCAGTGTTCGCCATCTGATGGTGAGCAAGGTCCGCGGCCGGTTCACCCGATTCGAAGGATCGTTCGTCACCGCGCCCGAGCTCGGGGATTCGTCGGCATCGGCGACGATTGATATGACTTCCATCGACACCAATAATCCGACTCGCGATGACGACCTTCGGTCAAAGAATTTCTTCGAGGTCGACCAGTATCCGCAGATGACCTACCGGTCAACCGGGTTACGACTCGATGGCGAACAGTTCATCCTCGACGGTGAACTGACCGCGCACGGGGTAACCCGGCAAGTTCCGCTGCGAGTCGAGGTCAACGGGTTCGGCGCCGACCCGTACGGCAACCAGCGATCCGGGTTCACCGCGACGGGATCGCTTAACCGAAGCGACTTCGGCATGAGGTTCAACGTTTCCCTCGAGGGCGGTGGTGTCATGGTCGGCGACCGCATCGACATCACCATCGAGGTCGAAGGGATCCTGCGGAAACCACCAGGCACGTAGGCCCGCTCGTCCTCTTAGTCGCCGGTCATGTTCCAGTCGCTTCACCAGATTGACACTTGGAACATCGGCGGGTCACGGCCTGAGGTCGGGCCAACCGACACTCGCGACCTGAACGAAACCGTCCAGGCCGCCACCACCCAGATCCTGCTCGGTCGCGCCAGGACGAGATTTCGGCCGGATCGTCGCGCGCCGCTGTAAGCCGAGGACGTCGAGATGTTCAGGTTTCAGCTACACGTCCAGCTGATGCCGGTCAAGTCGACTGCTGTGACGGAGCACGGCAGCACCAGTAGGCATGCATAGTCCAGGTCTGGCCAAGCGCGTGGACGTCGATGACAAGGTGACGGTTCTGCACGATGCCGATGAGTGCCCCCCGCAGCAGCAGCGGCGCGAAGGATAGGCCCGACCAAGATCATGACCTTTCAATCTGAACTGTTGATTAGCTTTTCCGACCACCCAATTTCAGCCACCAGAGCCAGAACTCGCGAGCGAACCCGCTGAGCCCCTCCCGCCGAGCGACCAACTGGGACTGTTCGACCAGCCGACGACGCACCCATGGGGCAACGCCGTGCGCAAGCCGTGCCTCTGTACCGGCGAGGCCGTTCGGCGCGTCGCCCGCGGAATACCGGCCGTGGCAGTTGACGCAGGAGAACCAGCCGGGTTGTATGTACTCGCTGTGGCAAATGTCCGAGTTGATGATCAGCTGGCGTAGAAGGTCGTGTTGTCGATCGGAGCTGCTCCGGTCGGTGAGCGTCCGCACGTGAATCGACGTGCCGTTGCCTCGCCGCCTGAATCCGTGTGGGAGGAGCCCGCGATGCGTCATCGGTTCAGCTCGCTCGTCGTGTCGTGCGCCATCGTGCTGTGTGGAGCCGGCGCGATCGCAGCGGCGCCGGCGGCGGGTCAATCCCCGCCGCAGAAGCAGCCGGTGGCGCAGGGGTATGGGGGTGCTGTTGTTTCGGACACGGTGCCGTCGACGCAGGCCGGCATCGCCGTGTTGCGGAGCGGTGGCACGGCCGCTGACGCAGCTGTTGCGGTGGCGGCGACGCTCGGCGTGACCGATCCGTACGTCGCGGGTATCGGCGGTGGCGGCTACTTCGTCTACTACGACGCCAAGCGGCACCAGGTGTTCACCATCGACGGCCGCGAGACGACGCCGGCCGCAGACGGCCAGAACATGTTCATCGACCCAGCGACGGGGCAGCCTTACTCGTTCCCCACCGCGGTGACCAGCGGACTGTCGGTCGGCGTGCCCGGGACCCTCGCGACGTGGCAGCGGGCGTTGGACCGGTGGGGCCGGTTCAACCTGGCCCGTGATCTGCAACCGGCGATCAACGTCGCCGATCAGGGCTTCGTGGTCGATGCGACGTTCCGCGAGTTCACGCGCGAGAACCAGTCCCGGTTCGCGCAGTTCACCTCGACGCGGGATCTGTTCCTGTCCGCCGGTGCGCTGCCCGACGTCGGCTCGGTTTTCCGCAACCCGGACCTCGCGAACACGTATCGCCAAATCGCGCACGCTGGCACGGGTGCGCTGTACGGCGGCCCGATCGGCGCCGACATCGTGGACGCCGTCCACAACCTGCCGCTCGCGGCGGACGCGACCCTGACGCCGATTCCCGGCCCGATGACGGTGGGCGATCTGAATGCCTACCGCACGATCGACCGAAACCCGACGCACGTCAATTACCGCGGGCTGGACGTTTACGGCATGCCACCGTCGTCGAGTGGCGGCATCACCGTGGGTGAGTCGCTGAACATCCTCAAGCAGTTCGACCTGTCCGCGATGGACCGCGTGCAGGCGTTACATCACTACCTCGAGTCGACACGGCTGGCCTTCGCCGACCGCAACCGGTACATCGGCGATCCGGCGTTCGTCACCGTCCCGCAGCAGACGCTGCTGTCCGATCGGTTCGCCCAGCTGCGGGCTTGCCTGATCGACCCGACGCATGCGCTGACCAGTCCGGTTGCGCCCGGTGATCTGAATGGCTCGCCGACCTGCTCGTTGGCCACCGCGGACACAAAGCCGGGCAACGACGGTACGCACACCAACCACTTCGTGGTGAGCGACCGGTGGGGGGATGTCGTGTCGTACACGAACACGATCGAGGAACTCGGTGGCAGTGGGATTGTCGTCCCGGGTCGCGGGTTCCTGCTCAACAACGAGCTGACCGACTTCAACTTCGCGCCGACACAAGGCACCGCCCCCGACCCGAACCTGCCGGCCCCTGGCAAGCGGCCGCGATCGAGCATGTCACCGACGATCGTGCTGCGGGACGGCAACCCCTTCCTGGCTATCGGCTCACCTGGTGGCGCCTCGATCATCACCACGGCGCTGCAGATCCTGATCAACCGGATCGACTTCGGCATGTCTTTGCCCGACGCGATCGCCGCGCCGAGAGCCTCGCAACGCAACAGCACGACGACGCAGGCCGAGCCGGACTTTATCGCGCTGCCAACGACGCCTGGCCTGGAGGCCCTTGGTCAGCACTTCGCGATAAGCAACACATCGCCGCTCGATCCGTCGATCCAGATCCCGCCGACGATCGGTGCCGCCACCGGTCTGGAGTTCCTGGGCCATGGTCAGGTGCTGGCGGCCGGCGAACCGACGCGGCGCGGCGGAAGTTCTGCCGCCGTCGTGTCCCTGCATTCCGAGAAACGAACAGTGACGCCACGCTGAAGCCCAGTCCTCATTGTCGGTATCGACCTTGTTCAGTGCCTTGGTCAGCGCGCTCTGGACCGGCCGCGGTTGGTCGTCCTTCGCGCCGAGTCGGTGGCGTTCTTGCCGTAGGTGTAGGCGAACTGCTGCTGCGGGGAGATGGCGTTGCCCAGGAGAATGGCACGCCATCCGTTCAGATGCGGGCTGGTCCAGTCCCCGTAGGCGCGCTTAACGGTGATGGTCCCGTAGCTGGCCAGCTCCTCGAACATCTCCGTGATCAGCTTCGGGGAGGTGTTGTCGGCATCGATCAGGACGGCGAGTCGGGTTCTGTCATCGCTCATACGCGGTCAAGCTCCTCCATCGGTGGACCGCCAGTCTCCTTCACCCGGCCCACCGCGCGCGCCCCGGGCCGCGTCACACGTCGCCGACCAGGCCATCTGCCCCGCTCGACATGAGTGGCGGACGCTCCCGACGGTGGCGCGATAGGTCATACGGTCGGCGGTGGCGCATCCCGGTTGAAACACGTGACAGTGAGGAGTAGACCACCGTCCGGCTGACGCGCATAAACCGACACGAACTTGCCCGGGTCGTCGAAGGACTGACCGCCAGCAGTATTGAGTGCCCGGGTGCGGCCGTGGAGCGCCGGTGTGTCGTGCGATAGGCGCTAAGTATGAGATGTACTGGCCACCCCTCCCGGCGGCCCTCGGACGTGGAGCGCGTGGGCGGCTAGCGGACGGTCAGTGAACCGTGGAGTGGCAGGTCGCGCGACGAGTTGCCCACCAGGACGCGGTATTCGCCCGGCTGGACGGTCCAGCCATTCGCGGCGGTGTCCCAGATCGCGACCGAGTCGGCGTTGAGCGTGAACGTCACGGTGCGGGTCTGGCCCGGCTGCAGGGTGATCCGGGTGAAGCCCTTGAGCTGTTTGGGCGGCTCACTGGTCGAGGACGGGAATCCGAGGTAGAGCTGGGGGACCTCGGCGCCGGCCAGTGTGCCGGTGTTGGTGACCTTCGCAGTGACGGTCCACGCCTGCTTGCCGGTTGCCTGCACGGACAGGTCACTGAACTGGAATGTCGTATAGGACAGCCCGAAACCGAACGGGAACAGCGGGTGTTGCCCGGTGGCGTCGTACCAGCGGTAGCCGACGAGCAGGCCCTCGTCGTAGTGAACGTCGCTGCCGTTGCCGGGGTACTGCAACGTTTCGCGGGTCGGGTCAGCCGGACCCTGCGCGTTGCTGCGCGGGAACGTCACCGGCAGCTTGCCGGAGGGGTTGGCGTCACCGAACAGCACACGAGCCAGCGAGGTGCCGGTGTTCTGCCCGCCGTACCAGGCTTCGAGCACGGCCGCGACCCGGTTCAGCCACGGCATGAGCACCGCGCTCGAGGTGTTCAGCACGACGATGGTTCGCGGGTTCGCCTTGGCCACCGCGGTGATCAGCTTGTCCTGGTCAGCGGGCAGCGCGAGGGTGCTGCGGTCCATCCCCTCGCTGGCCACGTCGGACGCGACGACGACCGCAACGTCGGCCGCGCGCGCCGCGTCGACCGCCTGCGCGATGAGCAGATTCTCCTGCGGCTGCCAGCCCAGATGCAGACCAGGGGTGACCGCGAACAGATCGACGGTGACCAGGTGCTCTTGGTAGGGGGTGACCTCGACGCGGATTGAGTGCGCTCCGGCGGTTAGGTGGATCAGCCCGTTCTGCAGCTTCTCCCGTGCCGGCAGGAACTGGACGACGCTCTTGCCGTCGATCCATACGGTGGCGAATCCGCCCGCGTTCAGGGAGAAGCGGTAGTCGCCGGTCGCCGGCGCGCTCAGCGTCCCGGCATAGGCCGCGGACCAGACGCTGTGCCCCGAGACGGCTGCCGGATCGCCGGTGATGTCAAGATTCGGCACGGTCTCCGTGGCGATGGGCGCGCCGGACAGATCCGCGCTGGGGTAGTAGGTCGCGGTCAGGCCGGTGCCGAAAGCCGAGGCGGGAACGGCGTCGAGGGCGCCGGTCCCCAACGTGCCTTGTGCGTGGGTGACCGTGACTCCGGTGGCCGCCGTCCGCGCGCGAATGCCGTCCAGCGCCGTGACGATCGGCCGCGAGGCGATCACGGCGGCCGACCCGCCGGCGGCGGTCTGCGGGTGCTCCTGTGCGGCGTCGCCGATGACCGCGACGGAGTGCAGCGACTTGGCGTCCAGCGGCAGCGTGCCGTGCGCGTTCTTCAGCAGCACGGTGCCGGCCGCACCGATCGTGGTGGCCAGCCGAAGGTGCTCGGGGCTGCTCACGTTGGTGTCCTTGACACTCGCCGGGGTGGGCAGCGGGTGGTCGAACAACCCGACGCGGAACATCGCGGTGAGGATGTTGCGCACCATGGTGTCGAGCGTCGCTTCGCTGACCGCGCCGCTTTGCACCGCCGCCATCAGCTTGCTGTTGAAGTAGGAACCGAACAGCTGGTCTATCGGCGTCGGGTTGGTCTCACTGCTGGCCCCTGGCATCTCCATGTCCAAGCCGGCGTTGGCGGCGGCGGCCGTGCTGTGCAGCGCGCCCCAATCCGACATCACGAATCCGTCGAAGTTCCAGGCCTCGCGCAGCACCCCAGTCAGCTCGTCACCGTTCTCGCACGCATACGTGCCGCCGATGCGGTTATAGGAGCACATCACCGCACCCACGCCGCCCCGCGTCACGGCCGAGCGGAACGCCGGCTGGTAGATCTCGGCAAGGGTGCGCTGGGTCGCGATCACGTTGATGGAGCTCCGCAAGATCTCCTGGTTGTTGGCGACGAAGTGCTTGACGGTGGCGATCACGTGATTGCTTTGGATACCGCGGATCTCGGCGGTGCTGGCCTGCGCGGTGAGGTACGGATCTTCGCTGAACGTCTCCGGCGCGCGGCCCCACACCGGCAAGCGCAGAATGTTGACCGTCGGGGCGAGTGCGACGTTATTGCCCTTGCCGGCCTGCTCGGCGCCGTACGCCAGCCCGTAGCTGCGGGCCAGCGACGTGCTGAACGTCGACGCGAGAGCAGCCGTGTCCGGCCACTGGGTCACTCCAGTAGAGCCGTTGCCGACGCCAACCGGAGAATCCGCCAGGTACAACGGGGGGATGCCGAGCCGCGCGTTGCCCGGGACGACCCCGGCATAACCGGCCCCATTGAACGGCACCGGGTATCCGGCGCCGTGCACCATCGCGATCTTCTCCTCCAGCGTCATCTGCGCGAGGAGCGCAGCCGCCCGATCAGCCGGCGACACCGACGGCCCCAGCGCGGATCCCGCTGGCGTCGCGGAACCGGGTGCAGCGGCCGCGACCACAGCGAACGCACCAAAGACTACGGCGGCGACAACAACACTGACACGGCGCTTGATCTGCACGGCGACTCCAGTCGGCCCCATGACCACGAGCGCGCGACTGCGCGACCTCGCCCCGTCGTACTTACTAAACTCCATAACAACTAATTGGTCAACGAAAACCCCCGGGGAACCGCGGCCCGGTCGGGCCGGCGCCGCCGCGACCGCTCACACTGCCGCGACCATGCATGAGCGCGAACGACTCGCGTCGATCTTGACGCGCGGCAGCTGGTGACGGCCACCGAACGTCCTGATGCTCAGAATGGGGCAGCCTGGGTGCGGTGTATTGTCGCCTTTTTCCCATCCTGGGTCGCGCACCAACGGGCGCGTTGCCACCAGCGAGCTGTACAGCGCTCGCCCGACCGCGGTGAACGGCGCGAGTCGTGTTCGGCTCGCCGCCGGCGAGGACCACGATGCGTCGGCTTGTGCCAGGCGCAGCTGCGGTGCCGACACCGTGGCTGGTGCCGGTGGCGACCGCGACCTAATTCGCGGTCAGTCACCACAGCTACTCCAGTAACTCGCTAGTGCAAAAGTGCAACGGCGCCCAGTGGACACGCGGAAAGAACAAGGTTCTGTGAGCGTGGCTGCGTTGCCGCCGCACGGCCGCCAGGCGCCGCCGGACAGGCGCGCCAGAGTAATCGATCTGAGTACCCCCGCCGAGCGTCAAATTGCTTGGTATCGACGGTGCGGCGGGCCGTCGGTCGGGCGGCATCTGAAGAAGCCCGCCCGTTCTGTCGGCCGACCGGCGGTATCGGTTTCAGCGGGCAGCGCCGGCGAGGTACGCGGCGACGATATAGGTGGCATGCCGGTCGAAGGAGACTCGTCCGCGGTCGTAACGCATGGTGGAGCGCGGGTCGGCGTGCGACGCCGCTTCCTTGACGTCACGCAGCGGCACGCCAGCGTCGAGGGCGGCGGTAGTGAACGCGTGCCGCAGGTGTGCGGGCTGATCTTCTTGGCTAACCCGGCGCGGCGGGCGACCCGACAGACGATCCGCCCGGGGGCGCAGGCGCAGCACCGGCGCTGGCCGCTGCCGGAGCGAGTCGTGACGCTGGGCAGCGCATCGTGCGCGGACGTGGTCATCGATGGCGACCCGCTCGTCTCGCGGGTGCATTCCACGCTGGAGGATGTGGCCGGTGTGTGGACGATCGATGACAACGGGTTGTTCCGCAACGGCACGTTCGTCAACGGACGGCGGGTGTCCGGTCGAGTCCACCGGCACGACCGGGATCAGATCAGGTTAGGCGGCACGGTGCTGACCTTCTGCGCGCCGGCGGAGGAGGACGGAGTCCATACGCTCATCGGCGAACCGCTGCCCGCCGCGGCGCGTCTCACACCCGCGCAGCGCGGTGCTCGCCGCGTTGTGCCGGCCGTATAAGGACGAGCAGCATTACGCGACGCCGGCCACCAACCAGCACATCGCCGAGGAGCTGTTCTTGAGCCTCGACGCGGTCAAGACGCACCTGCGGATGCTGTTCCGAAAACCCGGCATCGAGCATCTGCCGCAGAACCAGAAACGGGCGCGGCTGGCTGAGTGGCGCTGCAGTACGGCCTGGTCTCGACACACGAGCTGTGAGCGTGGGTGGGCGAGCTGCCGCATCCACGTGTCCGCGGCAGCCGCTCAACCGCAGTCACCAGTCCGGCGCCCGCCGATGCCCGTGCTCCGCTCCCTGCGGCGGCCTGTCCGCAGGCAGGGTGGGCGGACACCGCACCTAGGGTGGCTTCTGCCCGGCGACCGGGTGGGTGAAGGTGAAGGCAATCCCCACACCAGAAATTTCGCCAGGAGGCGAGACAGATGTTTCCAGCCCAGCTCCGCGACCCGAACATCATGAACTGTAGACGCGTCGCCCTTTCCCTGGTCGTAATCGGCCTCGGACTCAGCGGCTGCACTGCGCAGAGCGCACACACCTCGCCAAGCACCGCACCATCGGCCGGCCGTGCGGGCACATCGTCGACATCATCGTCAGGTGTGCCACCGACCTCGACACCGTCCCCCTCGACGGCGCGGGCATCATTCGACCTGGGCTACCCGCCGCTGTTCCCGTTCGGCACCCTTGGCGAGGCTCAGTCCTGGCAGCTGGCGCACCGCGTCGGCGGCCAGCAGCCGTGGCATCTCGACGCCGGCGCGACCGCACTGGCCTTCGCCTCGGGCTGGCTCGGCTTCCGGGAGTTGGACACGGTGACCAGCACGACGTACGACCGCACCGGCGCGCACATCGGCGTCGGATACAAGCTGCCCACCACCGGGCACCTGGCCACCGCCGCGGTGCTGCACCTGGTGCGCTTCGGTGCCGAGCTGGACTCCCCCTGGGAGGTCGTCGGCAGCGAGGACGACCTGGCCTCCTTCTCTCTCGAGCAGCCGAGCTACGGATCGACGGTCTCCTCACCGATGACCGTGGCAGGCCACATCAGCGGCGTGGACGAGAACATCAAGATCACGGTTCGGCAGCTGGCATCCGAATCCCCCGTCGGGCAGACATGCTGTCTGCCGGCCGGTCCTGTCAACCCCCCGGACCCGTGGTCGACCTCGGTTACCTTCACCGGATCAGGAGTGCTCACCATCATCGCCTCGACCGGAGGCCACCTCCACCAAGTCGAGCGATTCGCCATCCAAGGCGTACACACCTGAGCGCCGCGTCAAGGCCTGCTCGCCGCTCATCCGAACCGATCATCAGTCAGCACCGCGTCAACGTCGTCCCGCCGAGCGAAATTGATAAGGCGTTTGCCCAGGCGGCCGACGCGGACCGGCCCACGGTGATTCTGGCCCGTACCCGTACAGCCCTCGCGTTCTCCGAGATCGAAGATCGCGAGGGCTGGCACGGCAGACCGCTGCCCGCGGAGATGGCCGAGCGGGCCGTCGTCGAGTTGGGCGGGGAGGCGCACGTGACGGTCCGCGGGCCGCGGCTTGGGCACGGCAGGCCGGAAGGCGAACCTCATCCGTGCCAGCATTTCACTCCAATCCCATCGCCGAGGTTCGGGTCGCAGGAAGCAAGTCCTGCGCGGGCAATGGCGCCGAGGCGCAGGAGTGCATCCAGGCAGCCGAACAGGATTGTGACCATGTTGCGAGTAGGAATCTCCCGCTGCGCCACGCGTGCCGTGTCGAGGTCAGCACAATCCGAAGGTCGGCACAATCGGCGTTCTCTTGATCGAGGTCAGGGAATTCCTTGGAATGGCAGGGCTTCGTCGTCACGGACACGTCGTCGCGGTAGCCCCTTGACCAGCGCGCAAAGGCAAGAACGCAGCGACGAAAGGGGAATCGCTGTTCTCAGGTCGGCGACGCCGCTCCAGGGAACGTGTCTACAACAGCCCGATGCCAGCAGAGAAGCGACGTCGTGGACACATCTGGAGCGCTCCAGAGTATCGGCGTTTATGCCGACGTCGAGTCAAACAAGTTGCCATAACAAGAACACCAACGCGAACACGATCGTCGAGTGATCGATGGAACCAGAAGCCCACCTCCGGCAACGGTCTGTCCTCGTTCCTCAGTTGCACGTGGTTTTGTCGACCGCGACGATACAGTCGTTGTCGAAGGTGTTGCGTATACCCAAGGTTGCGCACCCACGCCAAACGCCCAGTTCGAAGGTCTTGGTCCCAGGGCTCTAATGATGTGGGGCCCCGACGGGCGCGATCGTAACCCCAGTCAGCATGTTTAGGCCGATGATCGCCGTGGTCATCGCATCCACTCGGTGGGGTCACGCCGTGCGGACCCTCCTACCTTGCAAGGAACGGCAACAGCGCAGTGTTTACCTCGTCGGCGTGGGTCGAGGCGATGTCGTGGGGCAGCCTTCTACCGCGATGAACTCGAGATCCGCGTAGGAATGCCATGTAGGCCAGCAAATACCGGCCATCTAGCTCGACCCTGTTTCGTTCGACCCCCACACAAGGTTGACCCTATTTCGGTCGCCGAGAAATAGGTCAAGGTCAGCACGGCTGGATGACTGCGGCGGCTGGTCCGGGTGATCATCCGACGAACCAGCCGCCGCTCTCACTTACCCGAGCCCGACCTGCCGGGCGAACAGCGCTGCGTCCCAGAAAGCCGAGATGATGATCAGCTGGTCGCCGGCCCACTTGGTGGTCTGCCCGAACTCGACGTCGAATGCTTTGCCTGTTCCTTTGACCACGGTCCCATCGGGGAGGCTCATTTCGCCGGTGAACGTTCCGGTGACGTTGGTGACCACGGTGATCCAGTCGCCACTTCCGAATTGAGTCGGGTACGGGTCGCTGTGTACGTACATATCGGGGAATGCAGCTACCATCTGCGCCATGGCCGCGGAGTGCGCCTTGCTGCCGTACACCGCCGCCGGCAGCCCGGTGATGTGCGCGACCATGTCGGGGTGATGAACGGTGTCGACGGTTTTGAAGTCGCGAGCGTTGAAGGCGTCGTCGCCCTTCTTCATGAGCGCTAGTAGCCGCTCGGTCCGGTTGCTCGTTCCGGCGCTGGTTGTCAACTGCTCTTCCTTTCTCCGGTGCTACAGCCGTGCAACGCGTGGCACGGCGACAAAGCGTGCGTTGTAATCGGCGAGGTGCGGGCTGTCACCACAGGGCCGGCGTGACGGTCTGACCTCGCATGACGACGCGGCTATCCATCCGCTCGAAGCCGTGGATGGATACTGCAGACGCGCTGCTTCTCGTGTATAGCTACGATGCGTCTTCTCGCGGCGCATCAGAACATCCCATTTTCGTTCGCGGCGGTACTGGGCATCTCCTGGATTACGTCCCAGTGCTCGACGACCTTTGCGTCCTCGAGTCGGAAGAAGTCCGCTAGCGCCCGCCCGGGGTTGTCTGGATTGCCGGGCTCGAGGTCGAGGTGGGCGTGGGTGGCGACCAGGTCGCCCTCGGCGATCACACGTTTGATGTGCAGTTGCAGGTTCGGGTACTCGCCACGCAACCATTCCACGAACCCGATAAACGCCTCCGGTCCGTCCTGGGCATCGGGATTGTGCTGGATGTAGCGCGGACCGAAGTGGTCAGCGACCGCTCTTTCCGGGTTCCCGGCGAATGCGGTGGTGTAGTAATCGACCACGACCTGCTTGTTGCGCTCAGGGTTCGACACGAGATGGCTCCCTTCCCTCCGTGTTGTTGTGGATGGCGAATCGCTGCGGCAATGCTTCAGACAATCCGGTGGCGAGGGCCCCGCGGTCGGTGGCGGCGATCTCGCCTGCGGGCACCCCGCCCTCGAGTAGCTGCCCGACGACTAGACGACCCAGTGATGCCGCAGCTCCGGTGACGACGATGGACACGAGACGAGCTCCATTCGGATGCCTACCTCGATCAAACCAGCCAACTCAGCCAACCGTTCCCATTCGCGGGTACGCACTATTTTGTAAGGTACTGATATGAACGAAAGTGCTCAGATAGCAGGCCTAGCGCGGGGAAACCTGTCGGGCAACGTCTTCGATCCGAATTGCCCCAGCCGGGAACTTCTGGACCATGTGACGAGTCGTTGGGGGGTGCTCATCCTGGTCGCGCTGTCGAGCGGGACGATGCGCTGGAGTCAGCTGCGGCGGTGGGTCAAGGGGGTCACCGAAAAGATGCTGGCTCAGACCCTGCGCACCTTGGAGGCCGATGGTCTTGTGCTGCGAGATGTCTATCCAGTGGTGCCGCCCAGGGTCGACTACAGCCTGACCGACCGCGGACAACAGCTGGTCGCGCTCCTCCTTCCGCTGGTGGGCTGGATCGCAGCCAACGCCACCACCGGCCCAGCCGAAGATGGGGCCGCCGATCGACTCAAGTAGTGGTGCCGGCGTCAGCCCGCGCGTGGATCCAGTTTTGCGATGTCGTCTCGGACGATCATCAAGCCGGTCGAGGCACGCGCGAAGTCGGCGTAAGTGGCCAGCAGGCCACGCGAGTGCGTTGAGTTGAGCAGGTCCGCGCGATCATCGGCGGCTTCCACCTCAACGGCCCGCTATTCGAGCCGATCATCGACGCCACCCTCGACGGCCTCGGACGGTTGGCGCCGGACGTCGTCGTGCCCGCTCATTGCACCGGATGGAAGGCAACCCATGCGATCGCTCGTTGGCTAACTGGCGCATTCATCCAGAACAGCGTCGGCACCACATTCCACCTCTAGCTTCCGGTCGCCACCAACAAGATCCACCTCCGTTTTCGCGAACCGCTGCGCTAGCACGCTCCCGAACACCTCGTGTCCATGAAGGAAAAATACGACCTCGGCGTTCGGCGCAAACCGCACAGCGCTATCCGGCGACAGGCAGGCGACGGATGCCCACCGCGCGGCCTCGGCCGCTCCTACGGAGCGCCAGTCACTTCAGAAGTCGCACGCAAACACTCACCCATCCGGCTCGGCTGGCTGGCAGCCGCCAGAACGGGCGGCTACGGCGGTTGCAGCAGTGGCCCCTGAGGTCGGCGAGATCAGCTCACACTGACTCACCGCCGAGGACAGAACTCTTGATGCCGAGATCCGGCGGCGGAGTCAGCTCTGCACGGGCCGTTCGCCGATGCTGGTGCGGCCGTGTCTATGGCGGTTCATTGTCGGCGTTGCCTGTGCCGCTGGCCGGAGCAGGCCGGTAGGTTTCCGGGATGGCACAGGATCGGTCTCGGTCAACGGAGCTGAAGGGATCGGTCGTGTTCGCCGCCGTGATCGGCGGCGGGGCCGGTGCTGCCCTAGCCGGGCACCGGGGCCCACGGGCGGCCGGGATCGGTGCGATCGCCGGGGCGGCCGGGTTGGCGGTGTCGGAGGCGGCAGCCCGGGCGGCACAGCGACCTGGCGAGATTGTGCCCCTGTGGCAGCGGATCGCCAGCAGCGCCGCGCTGGTCGCCCCGCTGGGATGGGCGGCCGAACGGGTGAGCCGGGTCGGACCG
The DNA here is from genome assembly GCA_963809815.1 of uncultured Actinomycetota bacterium. Lineage (GTDB taxonomy): Bacteria > Actinomycetota > Actinomycetes > Mycobacteriales > Jatrophihabitantaceae > CAVVJA01. The sequence continues at coordinate 121,201 of CAWELM010000001.1, read as the reverse complement.
GTAGCGGTGGGCGCGGCGACCGGGACGCTCGCCGGCCTGCTCGGCATCCGGCCGCAGAAGGTCCTCCTAGGGCCCGTGTTCGGCGCCGCGGTTGGGCGGGCATTCGCGCTGCGGCGGCCTCCGGTGGCGGCATCGATCGTCGCCAGTACGACGATGGTCGCCTACCGGATGACGTCGGCGCTGGTGTTCCGCGACGCGCAGGTGAGCCTGCTGGCGGAGCGGGTCCGGGCGGAGGATCTGCCGTTCGTTGTGCCGCGGGAAGCCCGTTCGTCCTATGTCGGCACTGGCTACGTCCGGGACCTGGCCGTGACCCTCGGTGGCAGTTACGTCGCCGACGCACCCGACGTTGGCATCCTTGCGTCGCTAGACGAGCTGGCCGGTCCGGACTTCGACCCCGCGGCGGTCGACCCGCGGGTCCGCGAGTTCTACGAGCACACCACCCGCTTCCGGCTCGACATCGTGCCCCAGTGGCGGCTGTGGGTACGGCCCGGATACCTGCTGTATCGGACGCTGCTCGCGCGGCCACTGGGGCAGGCCAACGTGCCGATGAACCAGCGCGCCACCCAGCGCGGGATCCGCAGCCGAATCGACACGATCAGCCCGCCCGGCGAGGACATCGTGGCGGTGCGCGGCTGGATCCGATCCTTCGCAGACACCGACGAGCCGATCTACGTCGGCATCTACACCACCTACCGCCACGACGATCGCGGGTACGTCAGCGTCGGGTTCCCGCTACCGCAGGCCAGCTTCACAGCCACCCTGCTGCCGCGCGCCCGGCCCGGCGGAGGCCTAGTACTGACCAGCCGAAGCGACCTCGACCACCCCGGCCACTACCTGACCTACATCGACCCCGCCACCAGAGACCTCACCGCACTAGCCGTCCACGGCTTCGCCGAGCAACTCGACGTCTACATCGAGAATGACCAACTGCACGCCGCGCACGCCTTCTCCGTCTTCGGCCTGCCATTTCTCGTGCTCCACTACACCATGCACGGCAAACCCACCGACCCCGCAGGCTGAACGTCAGGTCTGATCGGACCTCAATAGTGCGCACCGTGAAGCTGGCGAAACATCGGCGTCGAGAGCCGCCGCGAACGCTGGGACGAACGCGACCTGAAACCGTCCGTCGCAACGACGAACCTGCCTAGCTTCCAGCATCTCGGCTCCCGGCTTCGCGGCATCCAGCGGCGGATCAGCCGGCGCTGGCCGCGGGGGCCGACCACGGGCGGGTCGTCGTCCGCGGCCGATTCCAGGGGCAGCGGACGATCCGTGTGCCGGTGCTAGGGGACAGGTGCCGGCTCCGCCGCAGCCGGCATGGCGGGTTGGTCAGCGGCCGGTGCCTCACGCAGCCCGAACCGCTCGTAGATGCGACGCAGCGGCGCGGGGGCCCACCAGTTGGCCTTGCCGAGCAGGGTCATCGTCGCGGGTACCAGCAGGCAGCGGACCAGGGTGGCATCCACGGCGACCGCGATCGCCAGGGCGAGCCCCATTTCTTTGATGCCGAGGCTGCTGCCGGCGGCGAAGCCGAGGAACACGATCATGACCAGCGCGGCGGCGGAGGTGATGATCCGCCCGGAGCGTTGCAGCCCGTGGGCGACCGCGGTGTCGGAGTCGCAGCCCTCGTCGTGGCATTCCTTAATCCGCGACAGCAGGAACACCTCGTAGTCCATCGAGAGGCCGAACGCGAACACGAACACGACCACCGGCACCCACACCTCGATCGCGCCGAACGCGGTGAAGCCCAGCAACCCGGACAGGTGCCCGTCCTGGAAGATCCACACCAGCGCGCCGAACGTCGCACCCAGGGACAGCAGGTTCATGATCAGCGCCTTGATCGGGACCAGCACCGAGCCGGTCATCAAGAACAGCAGCATGAAGGTGGCCAACGCGATCAGGAGCAGCGCGTACGGCAGCCGCTCTGTGATCTGCTGCTCGAAGTCGATGAGGAACGCGGCCGTTCCAGTGACATAGGTCTGATATGGCGGCGGATTGGCGCGCAGGTCGTGGACCAGCCGCTGCGCGGTGGAATCCTGCGAGGCGCCGGTGGGGGTGACGTCGATCGCGGAGACGTTCCCGGTCAGGCCCTGCTGAATGGTGACGGACGCGACCCCGGGCAGCTGCCTGATTTGTTCGGCGTAGGTGGTGACGCGGGCGTCGGTGGCCGGGACCCGGGCGATGACCTGGATCGGGTTCGCCTGGGTGCCGGGGAAGTTCGCGGCCAGCAGGTCGTTCACGGCCCGGCTCTCGAAGGAGGTGGGCAGGGTGCGCGGGTCGCCGTTGGAGTAGTGCGCGCTCAGGAACGGCAGGGCCGCCGCCAGCAGGATGGCCGTAGTGGCTACCGCGACGATGATCGGGTGGCGTTGTACCCGACGGGCCAGCCGCCCGAAGAACCCCTCGTCGCTGGCGGGCGCGGCGGGTGTGATCTTGCGCCCCCACATACCCAGCAGCGCGGGCACCAGCGTCAGTCCGGCGGCGAGCGCGACCAGCACCGTGGCGATGCCGCCGATCGCCAGCGAGGTGAACGTCGGGTCGCCGAAGGCGAACAGTCCGGCCAGTGACGCGATGACGATCATCGCCGAGAAGCTGATCGTGCGCCCGGCGGTTCCGATCGTGCGAGACACGGCCGTGGCGAGGTCGGCCCCAGGGTCGGCGGCGCGTTCTTCCCGGAACCGGCTGACGATCAGCAGGCTGTAGTCCACCGCGAGCGCGATCCCGAACAGCGCGACCACGTCGATGGCGTACCCGCCGACGTCGATGACCTTGGTGACGGCCAGCAGGATCAACAGCGCGCCGGCCACCGTGACCAGCGCGCTCATCACCGGCATCAGCGCCGAACGCCAGCCGCGGAACACCAGGAACAGCGCCAGCAGCAGAATCGGCAGTGCAATCAGCTCGCCTCTCACCAGGTCCTTCTGGGTAGCGTCGTTCTGGTCGCTCATCGCGGCCAACTGGCCGCCGACCTTCACGGTCGCGCCCGGGACGGCGTCATCCAGCGTCTTCCGCACCTGGGCGACGTCGTCCTTGATCGTCGCCATATCGGTGGTCTCGTCCAGCGTGATGACGATCAGGCTCGCGCTGCCGTCGGTGGCGCGCAGCCGAGGATCGCTGGCGTCATAAGCATTGACGACATCGACCACGTGCGGCAGCGCGGCCACCGACTGACTCGCCCGCACGACCGCCGCGCGGGTGGCCGGGTCATCGACGGGCTTGCCGTCCACCACGGCCACCAGGCTCACGCTCGTGCTGCTGGCATCGTCAAGAAGCTGCGCCCCCTGCACCGACTCCGAGGAACCAGCCCCGTTGGAGTCCTTGAGATGACCGAACACGGTGCCACCGACCGCGATGCCGACCACGAACAAGATCCCCCACCCGAGCAGCACCAGCCGCCGGCGCCGGTACACGAAACGCCCGAGCGCACCCAACATGCCGGTCACCGCCCGCACAACGGGCGAGCGGTCACGGAGGCACTCAGCGAGGGACCGGGCATCGGATGACTCCTGCCATATCGGCCGGAGCGTCGGCCTCGCTGATCTGAATGCCAGCACTGAATGGAAGGGTCGGCGCAGTCGGACGGTCGCGCAATCCGAAGCTACGCCGCCGGTTTGGAAAGAGTCAAGACGTAACGTATCGTTTCGTATGAGAGTTCTATGAGGAGTGACCGCAGCCATGACCGAAGGTGCACCGGTCCGGCCCGCAGTCATTGGGCCGGCGAGCCGGCGAAGCGCACGTGCGCACGCGGCCATCCTGACCGCGACCACCGACCTGCTCGCCGAGGCCGGGTACGGCGCGCTCACCATCGAAGGAGTCGCGGCCCGCGCCAGAGTCGGAAAGACAACCGTCTACCGGTGGTGGCCGACCAAGGCAGCACTGGTCATCGAAGCCGTCAGCCTCGCCCTTCCCATGCCGACCCAGACTGATACCGGCGACCTGCACCACGACCTGCTCGTCGCCGTTCGGCGCGTCATCCACACCTTCGCGCGCACCCCCACAGGCGCCGTCATCCCCGCGCTCGCCGCTGACGTGATGTCCGATCCGCAGTTGACAGAACAGTTCCGCAACCAACTCATCCGGCCACGACGATCCGCCGTCGTCGAGGTCCTCCGCCGTGCGGCGGCCCGCGGTGAACTCCCCCCAGATGTCGACACCGATGTGCTCCTCGATGTGTATGCCGGCGCCGTGTTCTACCGAATACTCATCAGCGGCGAACCCGTCACCGACCTCCTCGCCGACCAGCTCGTCGACCTGTTGCTCGACGGGAAGCCCCCCGTCAAGCCACACCACGATGACCCGGAGAACCGCATCGCCTGACGAGCGCACAGCCGAGGCAGGTTAGTCAGGTCTCGATCTTGGTTCTTGCCGAGCCATCGCTGAGTGCTTCGGCCATGCGCCGTATCGGCTATCGCGGGACAACGCGGGCGCAACTGACCGCACCAACGGCCATAAACAGGAGAATCCCGTGACAGAGATTTGCAAGACGCACCTGATGTCCAGGCCGCTACGGGACGCGCGCGATGAGGGTCTGCATCGTCGGGGCGTCCGGGAAGCTCGGGCAGTACATGGTCCAGCACGCGCTGGATCGGGGCTACGAGGTGGCCGGCGTGTGCCGAGAGGAAAGCGTCGCAAAGCTCGACCAGTTCAACCGACGCATCACCATCCTTCCGGGAGCGGCGGACGACGCCGAGGTCATCAAGCGGGCGGTCGCAGGATGCGACGGGATACTCGTCGTGAGGCGCGTGCACCCCGCCGATCAGCCGCCCTTGACCAGGTCGACGCGCCGTTGACCTTCACCTGCCGCCAATGGCGCCGGCCGCACGCTGCGCCCACCTTCGACACCACTCGGTTGTAGGGATCGACGTCTCGGCCGCGAGCGTCTCGACCGGGGAGACAGCCAGACCCATAGCGGACAGCATGAGAGCGCCTCGGTCATTGATGCGGGGTGAGTGAGCCGCCGCAATATTTGATGAGGTGCCAGCCCTCATTGCCGTTAGGAGCGCGGTGATTTCGTCCTGGTCGGCGTTTCTCATCGAGGTGCGCGCGGGCGGGCGGCTAAAGAGCCCACATGTCGGCGACGGCGGTCTGAGGTCGATTTGCCCAAGTGCCAGCAGCCGCTGTCGCTACCAACGAATTACTTCGGGACTGCGCAGCCGTCGACAGGGCGTCCATGAGGAGCCCGACGCCCTGCTGATCGTTCCTCATGATCGCGCCAGCGAGGGCAGCACCCGGCTGTGTCAAGCGCCGCTTGCTCAGCATCCACGGACCGATGGTCACACCCTCCGACGTTTCATCAACGTCGAAGTGTCGCTATTGCTGGTTCTTTCGAGGCCGTCGAGGATGAGGTTGAGCCCGAATAGGAATTCGTTGCTGTAGTCGTAGTCGGGGCGAAGCACGTGCTGGATTGTTAGTTCGGCCAGGTACGGATAGTCGTTTTCTGGGATTTGAGCCAGGATGTCCTGCGGGGGTTCCGCTGCCCGCTGAGGCGTGTCGAAGGGCAGGCTGCGCTCCTGCAGCGCGAACCCGTAGATGTAGCTGTTGAGGATGGAGAATGCGTGTGCGGCGAGCTCGATGGAGAAGCCGGCCTTGCGGAGGCACCCGATGACGGAGTCGTGGTGCCGTAGGGTCGCGGGACCGGGTGAGGTTCGCGACTCCATGAAACCGATCGCCCAACCGTGACGTGATAGCACCCGGCGAGCCGAGATCGCCCGCTGACGCATCGCCGTCTTCCAAGCGACCCTCGGCGACGGCAGGTTGATTTCGCTGAATACCGCGTCGATCATGCCGTCGAGCAGGTCGTCCTTGTTGGCCACGTAGTAGTACAGCGACATCGCCTCCACGCCGACCGCCTCGCCGAGCTTGCGCATGCTGAGCGACTCGGAGCCGCTCGCGTCGGCGAGGGCGACGGCGACGCTCAGCACCCGCTCCCGGCTCAGCGGGGGACGGAGCGCTCGACCCCCAGCCGGCGGGCTGCTCATCTATGACTCCTATTCGACCTGAGCTTGACAACCTTACGCCGTAAGCGCAGCCTTACGGCGTAAGGGCACCTTACAGTGTAAGTCAATTTGGAAGTGTGGAGGATTGTCGTGCAAACCAGGCAGCTTGACAGTGTGAGAGCGCCGCCGCCGGTGGCCGCGGACGTGACGACGATGTGGGCGATGGTCCAGGACCGCTACGGGTCCGCGCCCGAGGACGTCCTGCGACTTGCGGAGATAGACAGGCCGACGATCGGCGACGAGGAGGTTCTGCTGCGGGTAAACGCGGCCGGCGTGGATCGGGGCACCTGGCACATCATGGCCGGGCTGCCTTACCCGGTGCGGCTGATGGGTTACGGGATCCGCCGTCCGAAGGACCGAGTCCGGGGCCGGGAGGTCGCAGGCCGCGTCGAGGTGGTCGGAAAGGCCGTGAGCAGGTTGCGCGTCGGCGATGAGGTGTTCGGCATTGCCGAGGGCTCGTTCGCCGAGTACGCCCCCGCCCGGGAGGGCAAGCTCGCCCGCAAGCCGAAGAACATCGGCTTCGAGCAGGCCGCGGCCCTCACCGTCTCCGCGCTCACCGCCCTACAGGCGGTGCGCGATCGAGGGCGGCTACAGCCGGGGCACAAGGCGCTGATCATCGGCGCGTCGGGCGGCGTAGGAACGTTCGCCGTGCAAATCGCCAAGGCGCTCGGAGCCGACGTCACCGGGGTGTGCAGCACCAGCAAGGTAGACCTGGTCCGCTCCCTGGGCGCGGACCAGGTAATCGACTACCTGGTCGAGGACATTGGTCGTGGGCAGCGCTATGACGTGATCCTCGACATCGGCGGCCACCGCTCGATCAGAACGCTGCGACGCTTGCTTACCCTCCGAGGGACGCTCGTCATCGTCGGATCAGAAACCGGTGGTCGGTGGCTCGGCGGCTTCGACCGCTCGATCCGCGCCCTGCTGCTTTCCCCGTTCGTCCGCCAGACGCTCGCCCCGCTCACGAACTCGGAGAACGCCGACGACCTGACCGTCCTGGCGCAGCTCGTCGAGTCCGGCAAGGTGACACCGATCATTGACCGGACCTACCCGCTCTACGAGGCCCCCGCGGCGATCCGCCACCTGCTCGACGGACAGGCCCGCGGCAAGATCGTCGTTTCCGTCTGCCCGGGCAGCACGCAGACCCCACCCCCCAGGAGAGCGCAATGACCGAGAACCCAACCCGGTATCCCGTCCGCGTCGACACGTCGCTGGATCCATCGCTCTCTCGGGGGCTGTGGTTGGTCAAGTGGCTGCTGCTGGTCCCGCACTACCTGGTGCTGCTGTTCCTGTGGCTGGGCTTCCTGGTGGTCAGCGTGATCGCGTTCTTCGCGATCCTGATAACCGGGCGCTACCCGAGGAAGCTCTTCGACTTCAACGTCGGCGTGCTGCGCTGGACCTGGCGGGTGCATTACTACGGCTACGGAGCCCTGGGCACCGACCGCTACCCGCCGTTCACCCTGGCCGACGTGCCGGACTACCCGGCGCACCTGGAGGTGCCCTACCCCACACGGCTATCCCGTGGCCTGGTGCTGGTGAAATGGTGGCTGCTGGCCATCCCGCACTACCTCATCCTGTCCGTATTCGTCGGCGGGGGGCTGTGGCTGGGCATCCGCGGCGGGACGCACAATGGCTGGGGCGGGGTGGGGCTGATCGGCCTGCTCGTGCTGATCGCCGCCGTCGTGTTGCTGTTCACCGGCGGCTACCCCGTCGCCCTCTACCGATTCGTTCTGGGCATGGACCGCTGGGCGCTCCGGGTCGCCGCCTACGTCGGGCTGATGACCGACCACTATCCGCCCTTCCGGCTCGACCAGGGCGGCGCCGACCCAGGCTCGGTACGCGCCGAACCGACCGGACCGATCCCGCCACCGGCCCCGGGGGTGCCTGCCGCGACCGAGACAGCGCCAGCCGTCGCGCGGTGAGCCCTTGCCGTCCCGGGATGACGCAGGCCCGGGGCGGCAAGGACCGCCATGTCCCCACAACCAGCCAGCGATCTGCGGCCCACCGGCCGCAGTGACCAGTCGCCATGACCGGAACGAGAAAGATCGCACTCACCGCCGGAGTGTTCTTCGGTAGCCGAGCGCTAAATGTCGTCGGCGAAGGTTGACTCGTCCTGCCAGTCGGTGATCACCACGCGGGCCTGCGCGAGCGCCTATGGATGTTGATGTTCGGGCATTCATCGCGGACCCTGCTGGTGAACGACTCGACGTAGCGGTTCCACGACGGATGCCAGGCGGGAAATGCAGGCCGATGCGTTCACCGGCCCAGTCGGCCACCGCCACGCAGCCACTTCCGGGCCGTTGTCGCAGCACAGCCGGGTAGCCACGCCGGTGGCGAGGCGGTCGAGTTCGTCGATGCGGTCGTCGCCGGTGATGGAACGCTCGGCCACGGTTCATTCGCTTGGATCGTCGTGTCTACCCGTGGAAGGCGTTGCCATGAACATCACCGTCGAGCTACCCGACGAGATCGGGCAGTGGGCCAAAGAGTCCGGGATCAACCTGTCGCAAACGCTGCGCGCAGAGCTCGAGGCGGAGCGGTCACGACGCGACACCGTGGCCGGTACCCTGACGGACAGTGCAGAACACAAGATCCATGTCGCCGAAACTGGGCTGGACTACGTGCTGCACGGCACCCTCATCGCCCAGGACTACGACCACGAGGTCGAGGCCTACCTTGGCCAGGACGAGCGCATCTATGTCTATGACGCGGGCCGGCAGCGGCTACATGAGGTCGAGACCCCGCAAGACCTCGGCGACTGGCTCGCGGACGGTCTCTACATCGATGCCATGCGCGCCCTCGGACACAAGCCAATCCTGCACATCGGCCAAACCGGATAGAGCCGATGGGTGCACGAGTCTCGACGGCAAGGAGCACGACTTCTACGTCCGACAGCTCTGGGACTGGAAGGCCTCGATTGAGCTGTCAACGATAAGCGAATCAGGGCTACCCGCGTACACCCGCGCCTGCGGATCGTCCCTGGCCCGTGCCCACGCCCGCTCCGGCGACCGGCTCGCCATCGCCGGCTACCTCGGCGCCGGCTCAAGCTTCGACAAGGCGATCGCCCGCTTCTCGGCGGCGTACGCCGATCAAACGAACTCGACCACCAGCGGCTGGCTGAGGCTGTCGCCGCGCGCGGTCCCCGCGGGCGCAGGTGCTGTTGACCCTCGCGGAGCCGGATGCCGAGCAGTCTGGCGAGGATGGCGGCGGCCAGTTCGGTGGCGAGGCTGAATAGCGCGGTGGAGCGGGCTTGGGCTGGTCGTATGCCGACCCTGCGCAGGCGTTCTGTGAGTTGGTAGGTGCTGATGGGTCGGCCGGTCTGTCCGCCGGGGAACAGCCAGGGTGCCGCAGCACCGTCAGCGTGCGGTGACCGCGTTCGCTGGCCATCGCCGTGATGTCGGCACTGAGCGCTTCGCTGATGCGCAAGCCGTTGAGCGCGAGCAGGGAGGTCAACGCGTGCTCCGGCGCCGATCCGAGACCAGCGGCCGCCAGCAGCGCCACCGGGCTCGTTGCGATCCAGGGCCGTGGCGTGCAACGTTCCTCAGCGCGGCCCTAGAGCTTGCCCTTTTCCGGTTATCTAGCTGGCGCCAGGAGCTCGGTAGGCGGGGCTCTTGTTCGTCGCCTCGTCCATCTCCTCCGGGGTGAGGAGAACGACCGTCTCGCTGTCAATCGCTCCGGACGCGGCAATCGCGAGGTTCAATGAGGCAGCTGACGCGTTGTCAGGCAGGTCGGCGATGATGAACACGTCGGTTGCGCCGAACGCGTAATAGAAGCATTCGAGCTTGCCGCCCACACTCCCGACGGTTCGTTCCGCCTGGGCTCGCCTGCTCGTACCTCCGTCCTTGATCAGCCCTTTAGCGCCATCTGGTGTATGGCGAGACCGGAAAAGGTATTTCGGCATCGGGCCCTCCTTTCCGCGCTGGGGGAGTTCGGTGTCGGATACTGTATGACCGACCGTTCTTCTGAACTACAGCGGCATGGGAGATCGGCCAGAAGCCGCATCTTCGCGATGATCCGGCCAGCGTTAGATTGTCGGCCTTTGGTGGCTGACCCGAGACACCACGCCATCCAAACCGCGCGGACGGCCTTCGGCACGGGTATAGCGATTCGCACGATCAGCCGATCGTGAGCGACGACGATCCGCCGCCCGACGACCAGCCGTAAACCGAAAATCGAGGCGCGTCCCCACATGCCCGGCGGCAGCGTCCCCCAATCGGCGGAGGCACACGTCGCCAGTCGGATCGTCCGTTCTGTGGACGGTGCCGCAAATGGCCTGGCGGCATCGTCAAGGGCAGCAAACGACCACGACGATCACCAAGGGGCATGTGATGAACCGTTTAATCCGTAACACCGGGCACCGCGTTGGCCGCGCCGTCCGGACCGCCGGCCGCCGCTACGTCGAGATGATGTCCAAGTACGACCCGAACAATGTCGGCTACTACGTCTGGTAGAGCGCACCGGTTGTCCGCGCGAGCTGCGTTCTCACCGGCGCAGATGTCGCAGTCAACTTCCTGGCGCAGATCGACGGCTACGGCGGACGTGATGTCGCATGAGCTGATGCTCGTGGTGTTCTGCCTGTGCTTTCCTTGCGGGAAGCGCGGCTTCGAGCAGTTCCGTGACGGCAGTGGCGGCAGCCTGGGCTATCCAGTCTCGTCTTGCCATTGGTCGCACTCGGCGGAGACAGATGATCAAAGCGCCCGCCGCGTCGATCGATCTTCTGGTCGGAAGCCTAGGCTGGACACCTAGGAGCACTATGCCTAGAGTAACTAGGTATGTCGAGTGGGTCGTTGAAAAGCAACGTGGACCTGCTGATCATGGGTGTGCTCCGCCATGGACCGACGCACGGGTACGCCATCATCGCGGCGCTGCGGGAACGCAGCCAGGGCGAGTTCGATCTGGCGGAGGGCACGATCTACCCCGCGCTACACCGTCTCGAGCAGGCTGGCCTCGTCGAAAGTTCGGTCGAGACGGCACAGGGACGGCGGCGACGGACGTACGCGCTCACCCCGCGCGGCCGCAAGGAGTTCACCAGCCAGCGACGCGAGTGGCAGAGCTTCGTCGCGAGAATGCAGGCGGTGATCGCATGAGCGAGACCCCGATCGAGGACTACCTCGACGAGCTGTTGCGCCGTACCCGGGCCGACGCGCGCACGACGCGACGACTGCTCGACGAGGCAAGTGACCACCTGCACGCGGCGACAACCGAACTCGAGGCCGGCGGCATGCCGCGGCAGGACGCCGAGACCGAAGCGGTCCGCCGATTCGGGCCCGTAACGCCGATCGTGCGTGCGACGTCGCGGCGATCGTTCGCAGCCCTCGCATCCGAGACGCTGCGCGCCGCGCTGTTCCTGGCCGGCTGCGGACTCGTCGCTATCGGCATCAGTGGGCTGGTCGCTCTCGTGATGAACCTTTGGTTCGGCCGATCGTTCGTCGGCGGGGTCCGCTTCTTCGCCGACCAAGGGGCGTCGATCAACGAGACCGCGGACGACGCCGTCGTCCTGCGCGTCATTGCCGGACTCGTCGGGCTGCTGATGCTGCTCGGCTACCTCGCCATGCGACGACACGCGAAATTCCCACCTGTATTGCCCGCTGGACTGGTCGAGGCGCTGGGTGCCGCCGCCTTCGCAGCCGGCACCGCCGGGCTCGCGATCGCCTCTGCCGACCAAGCCGTCCAGAACGGCACCAGCGGCGTCGGCTTCCCGCTAAGCGGCGCTCTGGTCGCTCTTCCTGTAACCGTGTACTTCTGCGTCCGCGCCGCTCACGCCCTGCTGCCGTCCCGCTAACCCGTCATCGGCGTGCCCTGTAGTTGACCGCCGTAGCCCGCGCCGATCACCCTCGCCGTGCCCGCGTCCAGCGCCCGCCAGCGTCGCCGACCCTCACCCGCGTCATAGCCTCCGCACCGCCTGCGGCAGACCCGCACCGGCCACGAGCTGCCCGGGCCGGCCGTGCATGCACGACCAGAACGTCACCACCGTCCTCGACGTCCACCCGCTCGATAACGGACTTGTCGACGCCCAACAAGGCGCGAAACACCTGGCGTTGCGCACGCCGTTCCCCGTTCACCGGTTCCTGACCTTCGACAAGCCAGAAACCTAAGCGGGAACGGCGTATTGCTATCTGACCTCAGCCATGCCAAGGCGCGTTACGTAGTAAGTCAGCTAAGCGTGGCTCAGGTTCCCGACGCAACGGTCCTGGGCGACGGCGTCGCCGTTGCAGTCGGTCTCGACGCATCGCTCCTCAGTCATCGTCGCCATTTCCTAGGAAGATCGTCGACTGTCAGGGCAGAAGCGAGCCTGGCTTGAACCATCGGGATCCTGTGTGAGCCAGCGGCTGGGTGTTCCGGCTGGGAGCCTTCTTCGGGACGGCGAAGATCGACTCCGGTGGCACTGTCGACAGAACTCCGGACAGCGCGCGTCGCGGTGAGCGAGAGCGCCACCCGCGGGCGCCTCGTCTGGCATCGATCCAATCAGGAATCAATAAGCTCCGGCGTGTCGTCTGGTTCTAGCCTTCGTTCAGAAGGCCGGCGACACGTCGAGCCCCGAACCTCGAAAGGAAGCCGAGAATGCCCGGGAAGACAGCCGAGACCGAGTCCGGCGGCTTCAGCGCCGAGGAGCGTGTCGCGATGAAGGAGCGCGCCGCCGAGCTGCGCGCGGAAGGTAAGCAGGGCGTCAAGAAGGCCGACGGGCTGCAGGCGGTGCTCGACAGCATTGCGAAGATGGCGCCGGAGGATCGTGCCCTCGCCGAGCGCGTACACGTGACGGTGACCGGCACCGCCCCGGAGTTGTCGGCCAAGACCTGGTACGGCATGCCGGCCTACGCGAACGCGGACGGCAAGGTCGTCGTCTCGTTCAAGAATGCGGGCAAATTCGGCCAACGCTATTCGACCCTGGAATTCCAGGACTCGGCCAACCTCGACGACGGGGACCTGTGGCCGGTGTCGTACGCGCTGAAGAAGTGGACGCCCGCCGTGGACAAGAAGGTCATCGAGTTGGTGAAGGCAGCGATCTCTTGACGGTTGCGGCGACCGGATCGAGACACGCCTAGTCCTCGGCTCGCGGCCCGCCGTCCTGCAACTCCTGCGGGCACGGCCTCTGATGCTCGAGCGCGTCGCTCATCGATCTTGACCGTACCGGTTAACGCACCAGTGCGGACGCGGTGATCGCCGTCTCACCATGGATCGGGAGTGTCTGATCACCACGCTTTTGAGCTAGGGGACGCGCCCCTGCCAGGCGAGTTCGGCGAAGCTGAATAGCCGCTGCGGGGTCATTCGCAGCCAGGCCGTTGCCCAGTCCAGGTGGCCGCCGCGGTTGCGCAGCTCGGTGATGCCTCGGACGTCCTTCGGAACGGTTGCCAGCACCTCGGCCGGGCCCTCGGTGAGCACCGCGGCGTGGGTGTCATGCTCGCCCTCGACGATGGACAGCGCGAGCCAGGGATGTGCCCGGACGTTGCCGAGCCGGGCCGCGCTGCCGAGCGTAGGGAGCCAGAACGCCTCCGCGTATGTGCAGAACAGTGTCGGTGCGGCGTGCGCACGGCCGTCGGGCCGGGTGGAGGACGCGAGCGCGTAGGTCCGGCGCTCCAGGTACCGGGCCAGCTGTGGTCCGGTCATCCGCCGCTCCGGCGGGTACGCCTTGCGCACCGCCTTACCGGCCCGGCTGAAGGACGCGTCCTGTAGCCGGCCCAGCCACGCCGCCAGGGCGAGGTCGCCCGCACTCGCTAAATGCTCGTCTCGGTGACTACTCCGCATAGGAGTAATTCTTCCCTGGGCGCTGTATCCGATGTCCCAGATGTAGCCTCCGGGTCCGCAAACGAGTCGCCGTACCCCCCATGCCGCCGCTCAAGTCCCGTCGCTGTAAGCGCTGTTTTTGGGACGCGGCTTCGTAGCGTCTGTCGAACCGTCCGTCTTGGTGGCGCGGCATCCTGATGCCTGAAGTGATCAGACTTCGGTTACTCACGTCATCGGCTCGTACATTGGACCGATTTGCGCCTGCAGAGCCTTCCGCGCGCGCCGCCGCTCCTCCTCGACGCCAGCATCAGCAGCGGCCTGGGCAGCTCGCTCGACGCGATACCCGGGGCGAGGATTTGCTCGATCGCGTTTCGCTCCTCCGGCGTAAGGCGAACGAGCGCTCGCTGCGCCAGAATGATCCATCTGCTCATCCGCGTCGCGCGCGAGAGGCGGGACATATCGAGGCTCGCGCGCGGTAACAGCGCACGCTGTCCGGGGCAGGTCTTGTAGAGCTGCTGCGCGGGATGAGCGGGCGGACCGAGGCTCCGGGGCTACGTGCTGCCTGCTGCGTTGTTTGGCGCAGCTTTCCGGGCCGTCTTTTTGGCCGACGTCTTCGCCACCTTCTTGGCGCTTCTGACCACGGGCTTACTGGTCGACCCGTCCTCGACGGGTCGACGCCGCTTGAGACGCACCCACAGCTGCCCGCGACCCCCGGGCGTAGTGACTGTCTTCGACTCGATGAATGGCTGTGCCTTGACCAGGTCACTGAGCTTGCCGAACCCATAACTGCGTGCGTCGAAGGACGGATCGGTGCGATTGAGGTGGTTTCCCAGTGCGCTGAGCGAGGCCCAGTCCTCATCGTCGGTATCGACCTTGTTCAGCGCGTTGGTCAACACGCTCTGGACCGGCCGCGGTCGGTCGTCCTTCGCCGATTCGGTTGCCTGCTCGGTTGCCTCCCTGTCGCCGCTAAGTACCTCGAGGAACACGAACCTCTCGCACGCCTCGATGAAGGGCTTCGGCGTCGTGCGTCTCCCGACGCCGATCACCCGCCTTCCCGACTCACGCAGTCGGGTGGCCAGCGGTGTGAAGTCGCTATCGCTGGAGACGATGGCGAATCCTTCGACGTTGCCTGAGTACAGCAGGTCCATGGCGTCGATGATCAGCGCCGAGTCGGTGGCGTTCTTGCCGTAGGTGTAGGCGAACTGCTGCTGCGGGGAGATGGCGTTGCCCAGGAGAATGGCACGCCATCCGTTCAGATGCGGGCTGGTCCAGTCCCCGTAGGCGCGCTTAACGGTGATGGTCCCGTAGCTGGCCAGCTCCTCGAACATCTCCGTGATCAGCTTCGGGGAGGTGTTGTCGGCATCGATCAGGACGGCGAGTCGGGTTCTGTCATCGCTCATACGCGGTCAAGCTCCTCCATCGGTGGACCGCCAGTCTCCTTCACCCGGCCCACCGCGCGCGCCCCGGGCCGCGTCACACGTCGCCGACCAGGCCATCTGCCCCGCTCGACATGAGTGGCGGACGCTCCCGACGGTGGCCGGATCTGCGGCTCGGTGTGGTCGGCTACGACGGCATCACCGACCACCTGGAGCTCGTGTCGTCGACGCGTCAGACGAACGGCGACGGATCGCCGGCGCCGACGCGGACGACCTCGGGGTACCCCTGGGTGAGGTCGACGACCGTGGTCGGCACTGTCCCGCACGCGCCGGAGTCGATGACCGCGTCGATCTCGTGGTCGAAGCGGTCCTTGATGGTCCACCCGTCATTCATCGGCTCGTCCTCGCCGGGTAGCAGAAGAGTGCTGGACACCAGCGGCTTGCCCAGCTCGCGGAGCAGGGCGCGCACGACTGGGTGATCGGGGATACGCACGCCAACGGTGCGCTTGCGCGGATGAGCGAGGCGCTTGGGCACCTCGCGGGTCGCGGTCAGGATGAACGTGTATGCCCCGGGAGTAGCCGCCTTGATGATGCGGAACTCGGCGTTGCTCATTTGGACGAACTCGCCGAGTTGCGCGAAGTCCGAGGACACCAGCGTGAAGTGGTGGCGATCGTCGAGGTGGCGGATCCGGCGGATCCGATCGGCGCCGGTGCGGCAATCTAGCTCGAACCCCAGCGCGTAGCAGGAATCGGTGGGATATGCGATCAACGCGTCATCGCTCAGCATGGCGACGATCTGGGCCACCAAACGCGGCTGCGGGTCGCGGGGATGCACGTCGAAATACCGCGCCACGATCACAACCTAGCCTTCCGAGTCCCGACCGCCCGACGATCGCGGCTGCGTCGACGCAAACGACGGCCACGCACCACCGCGCCCAGACCGCATACAGCGCACGGCCAACTCGGCTGTTCCCGTTCAGCCGATCGTGGCACCCACGGATGATCCACACGCCAGGCGCACAAGGCCAGGCGCGCTCCCAAATGATCGATCTGCGCGGCGATTCGGCTGGCGGCTATCGCGCCTATCGACGGGTCCAGCGTGGGTATGAAGCGCCGCGCCGGTTGTCCGGCGCGGCGCAGGTCTCATACGAGCCCCCGGACGTACGCGGACCAGGCGGTCGACGATGTCGCGCGGCGCGACGAGCACGGCCCTGCTCTCTCGCTCGAGCGCGAAGCGGAGCAGATCGCATGATGGAACATGTTTGAGTCGCTGGAGCGGCAGCTGACAGAGCCGTTCTACAGTGACTCGCCGCGCTCGATCCCAAAGCCCGGCGCGGCGGCCGGCACTCTTCGCGCACCTTTCGAGTTGCTCCGCCGGGAACATTCGCAACGCCACCCAGGACCGCGGCGTGCGTTACGCCGAAGCACGCGGGCGCGCCGGCATGGTGGCTGGCGATCCGGTCGGCGAGGTGCGCGGCGTCTTGTCCGAGGAAGCCGAGCAGGGCAAGGCCAGGTGTGCGCCGACCGGGCCGGACGCTGCCTCAGGACCAGAAGTCGTTCCAGACGTCGAGGTCCTCTTGGAACCCTTGCACGTCCTGGGCCTTGCCGTCCTTGATGGTGAACACCAGCGCCGCGCCGGTGTCCAACCGACGGCCGCCACGTTGGGCGGTCGTCTGCGAAGAGGCGACCACCCGTCCCTCCCCATCGGTGTACACGCCCTCGAGCACGACCCGGAAGGTTCCGTTCGTCTCACTGGCCAACCGGGCGTAGAAGGCCAGGATGGCGTCACGTCCCCTGTACTCGCCGCTTATTGCACCAGAACCGGGCTGATATTGCCGCGCGTCCTCGGCAAGAAGTTCGGACAGCGTCGCCATATCGCCGGCAGAGAACGCCGCGTACCCGCGGCGAACCAGAGCAACATCGGGATGTTCGGCCATGACGTCCCCCTTAACATGTGCCAATGCGCCGACGTTACATGGGCAACCGCCAGCCTCACTAGCGCCGTTTCGGCCGGGCGGCGATCGCAGCGATGTCGCCGGTCCGACCCGGCAATATCCGCGGACCAGCCGGAAGCTGCAACGCCTGACGGCCGAACCCCCGAATCCGCCGGCAACTCCTCGCCTCACAGAACAGAATGAGCAATCTGCGCGTTCCCCTGGACGGCGACGGCAATTCGTGATGCCGTCCATATCGGACCGCGATCTCAGCTCAGTGAGTCGGCTTCGGGGGGATGCCGGTGACGAGGGGCCCGTCCGCATCTAGATGAGCGGACATCCGGGTTACCGTCCCACTCCGGCACGCTGCCGCGTTTACTTCGGCCTCGACCACGACGCTCGGGTACGAGACAGGAAGTGTGTCGTTACGCCGACGGCCAGAATGATGCACAGGCCGAGCGTTAGGGCGGCGCCCACGGTAACTAGGCGCGCCAGCAGCCCCCCGGCGATGACGCCGGTCGTGAAGGCCAGCACCGCAAGTCCGCGGCGAACCACCGCCGGGTCATAGCGACTTCGTCCGCGTTCGGTCAGTGCACCGGTGATCGTCAGCGTCAGCACCGCGGTGAGAAGGTCGGCGACCTTCAGGTAGCGGATCAAGGCGAGCTGCCCACCCATCGACACGGCAAGCAACACGGTGACCAAGGTCCGGACGCCAGCAGAAAGGTGGTCGCCTGCGAGCAGCACCAAAACCGTGACGGGCACCGCGAGAACGGCCTTGAACACCGTAATGTTTCGCAAAGCCCATCCGCGGTGCGCTCCCGAGCGTCGGCAAATTTGCCCGCCGATGAGCGCGCCGACAACAAAGCCGCCGAGCGCCCAGGCCGGCGCCCGCACTGAGAAGCCGCTCGCGCCTGAAATACCCAACCCGATGAAGACCAGGTTTCCGGTCATGGCTGCGACAAAAACATGATTGAGAGCGAGGATGCTCGTCGCGTCAACGACGCCGGCCAGGGCGGTGAGAGCCAGCAGCATCGCCGGCAGCGGCCCGTCCCGCTCGTCGATCAGGGCGTCGTGCAGCGCTTGACCGATCACTGCACGCCGACGCATCGCCTGAGGAAGCGGCGGCCTCTCGTTCATCACACCGCCAAGTACACCAATACGTGACGAGTCCTGGCCTGGCCGTATGACGCTCGGCGAGGACCGCACTTCCAGCCTGCCCCGCATACCGCTGGTCTGAATCCAGCTCTTTCTCTCTTTCTCTCTTGATTCTCCGGCGCAGGAGATTCACGGCCTGATGCTGCCGCGCCGCCGATGGCGAGCCGGGGACCCGTGCCAGGTACGTCGAGCGACCGAACTCGTTTTGGGGGATCGGGCGGACGACACGCTGCCGGAGAACACTTCGCGCTTGTCGGGAAGCCACTGCATGAACCGAAGACGAGCTTTCTGCACGATAAGCACATCTGAACTCCTTGAGATCGACGAGTCCGAAGACCAAAACGCGCGCTGGCAAGGAGCGGCGCGTGTGGCGGAAAGTGCTCCACTTGCTCCTGGGCGCGGTTAAGGCGAGGTAGTCGGTCTATATGTCTTTCACCGCCCGGATCGCGGCGACAGCGCGTGGGAACCCGATGTAGGGAAAGCAGTGAACCGGCGCAGCCACGACAGCAGTCTTGGAGTTGCCTACCTGAAGGCAGGCTCGTCCGCGCGGGCCGAGTTGGGCGGAGGTATCGCCAACGGCAGCGAGCGCGCACAAGACCAGGAGTTCGCGCTGCGCAAGAGTGAGTCGGCATCTGGTGTAGAAGCTGCCGAAGCAGAGCTCAGTCAGGAACCTCGGCGTGCCTCGTTAGACGGTTCCGGCAGGTCGGCCAGGCTGTGCTTGATCTCGTTTCCGGACAGGGGAGCCTGTTCGGCAAGGCCCTTCGCGTATCGCTTCGCCTCCGAGACTGTGCCCTGCGCCGGCAGCGGCAGCTCTACGCCCTTGGCGCGGAACACTTCGTTGATCGTCGCTACCGCGTTGAGCGTGCCCGGGAACCGAGAAATGGCGCCAGCTGGTACATGGCCTCACGAATTTCGACCGGCGCGACGCCGACGTCGAGCGCGCCATGCGTGTGCGACGTCAGCTGCGGCAACGTCTGGAGGCATGCGAGCACAATGACGGTGATCAGTTCACGGGTTCGATCGTCGAGCACGCCGGTCTCGAAGACGTCTCCGAAGATGAACCCGCGCAGGATCTCTATGAGCTCGGGATCGTCGTCGGGTACGCTCCGGTCCCTCCGGCCCGCACAAACGTTCGTAAGTGGCTTCGGCGCGCGATTGACGCTCGAAGATCCCGGAATCGCGGCCTTCGGATGCAATAGTCGCCACCGTTGTCTCTGCGGCCTACCTCCGTCAAGCGTGATCGACTGGCGCAGGGCCATGGATACCAGCCAACGTCCTTCAGACGGCGCTTCTTTCAATACCCACACGCAGAGCGACGCGATGACCGCCAGAATCCGCCGCCCGGTCACCGGGACGCCGTCCGCCACCACATGGGCTACCGGGACCGAGTTCCGGTAACCGCGCGCGGAAGGTAGGCCTTGTCGGTGGCTCGGCGCAGGTCCCACAGGTCGGCGGCAGCGGCTTCGGTCTGCAGTTTGTAGGTCCAGAAGAACCAGCCGACGGCCGACCGCCATGCCCGCAGCTGTGCGTCTGCGAGTGCGCGGTAGTAGCCGACCTTTTCTGCCTGGGTTTTCTGTTCGGCGAGTGGAGAGGAGGTGTCCAGACTCCATTCGCCGACGATGACGGGGACATTCTGCGCCAGCTGCCGCACCGTCATGGTGAAGTCACCAGCGATCGTGGCGAGGTAGCTGTCGAGGTCGCCGTCACCGACGGCCATCGTGTGATGCATCAGGTACTGGTGGGTGTCGACTGCGACGCGTCGAAGCGCCGGGTCGGTGAAGAATCCGGACCATTCCGCGCTTCGGAAGCCGTCGTGGAAGACGACTCGCACCCTGGGGGCGTGCGAACGGATCCTGCGGTAGGCCGCCTCGTAGAACGTTTTGAGGAAGTCGGTCGGGACGGGCTCTGAGCCTCTCGCGTACTCCGGGTCGGCAGGAGGGTAGCGCTTAGGAACGTCGATGAGGTTCCACATCTGCGCCGAGATGGGTTCGTTGAGGACCTCGATACCCCACAGACTGGGATGGTTACCGTAACGGCGCGTCAGCTGCTCGAGCACATCGAGGGCCAGGGCGACATGCGGAGGACTGCGGTGCCATTTGCAGACGCCGCACAGGCCGCCGCCGTCGTGGCCGTTCTGGCTGTCCGGCACCGTGTGCAGGTCGAGGAGCACTGCGATTCGGTGTCGCTCAGCCCAGACGAAGGCGCGGTCGAGGTGATCGACGCAGCCGAGGTACGGCTGGTGATCGCCGAACGCGAAGTAGGGGACCGGGATCCGCACCGCGTCGATGCGGCGACCGGCCAATTCGGCGAAGTCCCGCTCGGTGATGAAGGAGTCGCGGTGCGCGCGAAGAAGTCCCTGTTGCCCGCGTTCGCTCAGCTCGGTCCACAGATGGGATTCGTCCTCGGCGGAGGTGCCGGCAAACAGCGCGGGGGTGATCCACTTCTCGAGCACCAGCCAGCCGCCGAGGTTGACCCCGCGGATCATGGGCGATCGCCGTCGCCTGAACCGGACGCCTCCGTGACGGACAGTCGCCGGTCGAGGTAGGTCGCGACGTAGACCAGCGGCGCGTTCCAGCGCACGCAGATGTCGTTGGTGACCTCCGACGTCGGCTCGTCGAGGTAGCAACACTGCGGCGGCAGCCCGATCAGCCGCGGGTCATAGGGGAAGTCTGGGTGCGGCCTGGAATTAGCCCCGCCGGCCAACGCACCCGGCGGCGGCGGCGGAAACGCCGGGTCGAGGTCATGACCGAACTGGCGGGTCCGCTGGTGGCGGGTGTCGTCGATGCCGTAACCGGTGACGTAGCTCTGTCCGAGCGCGTTGCGGCCGAAGAGATAGTCCACGCCGGTGCTCACGGCGTCGAAGAATCGGCGGTCTCCAGTAAGCAGGTCCGCGGCCACCAGGACCACCAGGTTGTTGAGCAGGCGGCCGTTGGACCCCCAGCCCCAACCGTCGACCGGAGCGTAGGGCTGGCCCCACGGCTGCCGGTGCGCCAGCTCGAGCAGCCTGACCGCATGGTCGACGACGCTGGCGGCCACCTGCTCGTGGCCGGGCAGAGAATGGCCGAGCAGGGCCAGGTCGAGGCGCGCGGGAATGGCGACGCGATCGAAATCAAAGCCGTCGAGGTCGACCGGGTCGGCGCTATGCCAGACCGAACCCAGCACCTGCTCGCGGTAGCCGGCGTCTCCGGTGGCCAGCCACAGCTCGGCTGCCGCCCAGTAGAAATCGTCGCCGGGCTCGGCGTCTGCGTAGGGGCCACCGCCGAACCGGGCATGGTCATCGGGCGCGAGCAAGCCGGGATGCCGGTACGCCGCGATGTAGGCGCGTCGGGCCGCGGCCAGCAGCCGGTCGGCGTAAGGGCGGTCCACGGCCCGAAACAGTCGCGCCCCCTGCGCCGCCGTCGCCGCCAAATGCAGGCTGGCGCTGGTCGAGGGTCTGTGCAGAACGCGCTTCGTCCGGTCCTCATGCGGCCAGCCCGGCACCGGCGACCACTCCGTTCCGTGTACCCGGTGAAACACCATGCCGGCCAGCGGGTCAGGGTCGGGCACCTGCATCCGCAGCATCCAGTCCAGCTGCCACCGACACTCCTCCTGCAGCGCCGCATTCAGCGGGGGAGCGTCCCCCTCGAGCGCGGTCAGCAGGTCGAGGGCGCCGAGTAGCTGCCACAGGGCGACGCCGCCGCTGGTCACATACTTGCCGTAATCGCCGGCGTCGTACCAGCCGCCGGAGACGTCGAAGTGGCCCTCGCAACGCCACCCCGGGTAGAGCCGCTCGGCGTCCGGGCCTGCCCACCCCGGCACCTCCGTGTCGCCCCGGTTCGGGAACAACCCGACGTGCCCGGCCGGGCGAGCGTAGCCAGCGGCCACGCCGTCCGACACCGGCGTTCCGGACCGCAACAGTGTCAGCACCCGCAACGCGTCGAGCCCCAGTTGCCCATAAGGCACATTCCCGATCCGGAACGAGTGGCTCAGCTGCTCGCCGACCTCGAGCCGGAAGCCCACGCCGTAATTTGGAGTGCCCGAGAAGTCGAGCACGTGCAGCAACTGGCCCGACGTGTGTTCCGGCCGCACCGGCCACGGATCCGACCATCCCTCGAAAACGACTGTCCCGCAGGCGTCACGCAGCACAAAGATCACCGGCTGCTCGGCGCCGTCGGCCACCGTCGCCGTCATCGGCCGACCGGGCAGATAGCCCAACTGGTTGACCCGAACCGCGGGCCGGCCATCCACGACGGTCGTCAGCGACCACACCGGCCACGTCATGCCGCCAAAGTTATCGAGACAGCCGCCGACCGATGCAGCATGCGCCGTCCCATTGACGCCGAAGGAGTCCCAAAACCCGGTCCATACGCTGAGCCACCAGCGCCGGTGGCGACGAAGATATCCCGTCGGGTCGTGGTTATGGGGCACGTCATCTCGGCCAGGCCAGACAGGACGCAGTCGCTGGCGAATGATCGACCGCGTCCGGGCAACTTGTACGGCGCCACCAAGGCCTGGGCTGAGGCGTTGGGTGCATGGGTCGCGGCGGCGGACCTCGGTCGTCGCCCTACGGATTGGGTATTCGCCGAGGCGCATCCGGGCCCAGCGGTTCCGGACCGAGCGCGGTCCGCATGGCTTAGCCCGCGGGACGCCGCGGAACCGGTCCGGGCCGCGGTCGAGGCGAACTGCGTGACGTTCACCCCGGCCAATCGCATCTCCGCCAACCGCTACCTCGCGGCGGACCTTGAGGAGATGATGCAGCAATTGGGCTACCGCGCAGTGGATGACGCCTGGGCGTCTCGATAGCCGGAACCGCCTACGACACATGACCCATTGGAGGCGGCGCGAAGATCACGCGGAGTGTCACAAGCCGATCGGTCCGCGGGGTCAGGTTGGGGCCGTGGCCTGTAGCGTCCGGTTGGTCGGTGGAGGGGAGCCGCTGATGAGTGTCGCCTTCTTGTTGACGTCGCTGGTCATCGTGGCCACGCCGGGCACTGGGGCGCTGTTCACGATTGCGGCGGGTTTGTCACGCGGGGCGCGAGCGAGTCTGATCGCAGCCGCGGGGTGCACGCTGGGCATCGTGCCGCATCTGGCCGCGGCGATCACCGGCACCGCAGCGCTGCTGCGCGCCAGCGGGGTGGCGTTTGAGACGGTGAAGCTGTTCGGCGTGGCATACCTGCTGTACATGGCGTGGGTCACATGGCGGGACCGGACGCCGCTGGTTGTCGATCGCGAGCCGGCCGCGCGCTCCCCGGTGCGGGTGGTGGGCTCGGCAGTTCTCGTTAACTTGCTTAACCCGAAGTTGACGCTGTTCTTCTTCGCGTTCCTCCCGCAGTTCGTGCCAGCTCGGGGCGGCCACCAACTCCCAGCGATGCTCGGGCTTAGCGCCGTGTTCATGGCTATGACGTTCGTCGTATTCGCTGGGTATGGCCTCTTCGCCGCCGCCGCTCGCCGCCAGTTGATCGAACGCCCGCGGGTCGTCCGGCGCATCCGGCAAGCCTTCGCCGCCACGTTCGTCGCACTCGGAGCCAAGCTGGCGACCACGTCCCAATAGCGGACCTCTAGCGCTCCGCGGACCGGCCTCCGAGCGCGGAGGGCGACGAAGGGCGGCGGCGATCGGGTAGGACGGTTGCCGTGACCGGGCGCCTGTCCGGAGGGGATCCCCTTGCCGGCGCCCGCTGGGCTGGACGACGACTGAGCATACGAGCTGGGCCCTATGTCGATTAGACGCTGCGATCCAGGCGGTCGACCGCGTTTAACGCGCTCCCTGCGCCATCGGAAGCGAACGAATCCACCGCGTCTGATACGCCCCGGTGTCGCGACCGCTGCGGCCGCGGGCTGACGAGGGCTCGAACCGTGTCTAACTCTGCTAGGCGCGCAGGTCCAAGCGCCAGTCGTTGCAGGTCATTAAGTGGCCCTTCGGGAACTCGAATTCGCATGCCTCGAGCAGCTCGAAGCCGAGCTTGCGGCAGATCGCGTTCGACGGCGCGTTGTCGACGTCCGGGAAGGCGTGCATGAAGCGGTGCTTGTCGTCGCGGCGGGCGAGCTCGATCGCTTGCGCGGTCGCTGCCGCCGCGATGCCACGGCCCTGGAACTCTGGCACGATCATCCAGCCAATCTCGTAGGCCTGCTCGTCGCGCCACTCCTTCGTCCAGAAGCCGACCGAGCCGACGCCAACGCCGCTCACCACGTCGACGATCTTGAACATGCAATCACCGCTCTCGAGGCGCTCGTAGCGGCCCTGCCGCTCGCGCAGCTTGTCCGGGCTCTCGGGGGCGCCGAGGTGCTCGGTCAACCTCGGGAAGCACATACCGTCCCATCTGTGCAGCTTGATCGAGGCTGCGTCCGTATCGGGCGGGACAACTCCATGATCTCGTGGCTATCGGTGCGGGGGAGAGGATGAGTGCATGAACAGCGGTCCGCCGCCGACGTGGCGGGAGCACTGGTTCGAGCACGACCAGTTGCTCCACCTGGCCGGAGCGACCAGCGACGTCGCGGTCTACTTCGATGCGGACGTGAACGACGACGCCGCGCGCTGGCTGCTGCCGTACCTGGACGAGGCCTGGCAGTACACCAAGCAGACGTTCGGGGAGTTCGGACCTGATCCGCTGCTGTACTCGATATTCCACCAGGGCCGTTACGCCGGTGGGCATCCGTCCAGCTACCAGGACCCGAGCCACGACAACCGTAACGTCACCGACTGCGGTCCCGGCCCATACCGGGAGGGCGACAGCGGCATCCACGAGATGGTCACGCACGAGATCTCCCATGTCGTTGAGGGCGCGAACAACGGCGCGTGGGGATCGCCGGCGTTCCCGATCTGGGGCGACAGCAAGTGGGCTGAGTTCTTCATCTACGACGTGTACGCAGCGCTCGGGCGGCATCACTGGGCGGCCGACGTCGCTACGGTGTTCGACCGCAACTCGGACGACTTCCCCCGCCGGGACACCCACTGGTTCCGGGACTGGTGGCGTCCACTGCGGACGGACACCGGCGGCGGCCCGCAGGTCATGGTGCGGTTCTTCAGGCTGCTCGCCGAGCACTTCCCGCGCGGCGCGGACACCCACTACGTGCGCGACCTAACCTGGGGCGAATACCTCCACTTCACCAGCGGCGCGGCTGGAGGCGACGTCACCGACCTGGCCCGGCGGGCCTTCGGCTGGCCACGCAGGTGGACCCGTGAGTTGGCGCAGGCTCGAGCCGAGTTCCCAGCGATTACCTACTGATCTACTTCCGTCGGTCCGTCTCGCAACATCCAGTCGCCTGTCGAACCCTGAAGTCGAAAGCCCGACCCGCCCGCGGCGCGGCGCCTGCAGACGCGGCAGTTATTGCGGGGTGGTCAAGCAGGCCAGCGTCTGCTGCCGAGGCGATCGCTTGGCTGATCGACCCGGTCGATGTTGCGCGATAACGATCGGCACGCTGATGCGCGACCCTGACTACCCGCAACGCGGTGAGTCAGTAGTCGGCGTTACCCGACGGTCGCGTTCCACACCGCGCCGCTGCTCGGGGCACACACTCCGCACACGAGCTTTACTGGGGGAACACGAACAAATGACCGACGAGGGGCCCGATGCTGCCCAGAACCAGCCCGTTGATCCAACTGAGCAGTGGCGTTGGAATGATGGCACGCAATGGGTAGCGGACACGCCACCTCCCCCTACCCCGCCGACGTGGACGCCACCACCACCTCCCCTACCCGCCGACGTGGACGCCACCACCACCGTCACCGACGAGGCATCGTCGGTTTCCGCGGTCGGCATGGATTGCGTCGGCCGCCGTGGCGGTCATCGCTGGCGTATCGATATCGATAGCCATAGCCGCGAACAACAGCAGCGACACCAACGCCCGCGCCGCCGCAGCTTCCTCGTCTTCGGCCGCCGCGGCGTCATCGCAAGCCGCTGCTGCCCAGTCCGCCTCAGCCGCCGCCCAATCAGCGGCCGAATCACTGGCATCAGAGGCATCCTCGGAGGCGCTAGCCGCCAGCGAATCGGCTGCGGCAGCGGCAATGAACCTTCACTCGGGCGACACCGCCTCCCTCACCTCAACGAACGACGACGGAACGACCAGCGACTTCACCATGACCGTCGTAATCCACCCCAACGCGAAGCCCACCGGCGAGTTCACCACCCCGGCGGAGAAGGGCCAGTACGTCGTCGCCGACGTCACTATCAAGGTGACCAGCGGCAGTTACAGCTATAACCCGTTCGACTTTCAAGAGCAATCCGGGAACGGGCAGATCTGGCAGCCCACATTTGCAATCGGGTTCGACCCGGCGCTTAATGCCGGCACCGCTGCAGCAGGGCATACGGCGCGAGGCAACGTCGTCTTCGATGTTCCGCGCGGGCCAATCCAGATTCAGCTCACCGGCGGCTTTGGGCAGTCAACAGCGGCAGCCTGGAACGGCTAGCCAGCCAGCCTGGGCGACGCAAAAATGAGGGAGCCCCTGCAGGCAGGCGGGTCGCGGCTGACCTGGCCTGTCGGTGCTGAGCCTCACCCGCGGCCGCCGTGGGCGGTGAGCTTTCCGCGCGACGAGGACTAGGTTGGCTCGTCCCGTCGCGGCCAGTGGAGTCGCCCCGCGAGCAGCCGGATCTAATGACAGCCATGCAACAACGGGACATGAACGATTCCGAGCTGTACGCGAAAGCTCGCCTGGAACCTATCCTCGGCCCCTTGCGGTGCATCGACTGTCCAGGCGGAACCCCTGGACTACACGACTTCGAGGCCGATCTGCCTAATGGGACGGTGGCTGCCGTCGAGGTAACCGGGGATATGAACTCCGACCGGCTCGCCCTGGAGGCCGAGCTCGAACGCCAAGATCTCAGCTCGTTCACGCTGCCCTCCCTTCGGATGTCCTGGCTCGTTCGGCTCTCACCGACTGCGCGCGTTCAAACCCTGGGCGAGGAGGCGCGGTCGCTGCTGCGTGACCTCGAAGCGGTGGGCAGGCGCAGCGCATCCGATATCGGCGACATCTTCGAGGATCCATATGTCCAACGGCTGCGGAACCTCGGAATCCAGACCGTGTACGGGTACGACCCGAAACCCGGCCAAGAGGCCACAGTCATGGTGAGTGCCGGCACCTACGGTGGATTGGGTTGGACCGGCTCGGACATCGACGACTGGCTACAAGCACTCTTGCAGTCCCCTCAAGGCGTCAACAAACTGAAGAAGCTTGCCCGCGCTACTACGGCCGCGCAGCGACACCTAGTCATCGTGCTGGACGCGTTCACGCCGGCAGGCTTGGGCATCTCTCTCGCTTTGACCGCTCGACATGATCGAGGCGCCGCCGAGTTTGAGATGCCATCGCTCGCGCCGCCTCAGCCGGTCACCCACACCTGGATTCTCCCCAGGGTTCTGGCACAGGAGGGCCTGATCTGGAAGCGCGAGGCCGGGTGGAGTGTCTTCACCCTTCCGGCGATCAGTTCGACCTGACGGCGGGCCGCCCGCGGTTGCTGATCACCGCCGCTCACCGGTCATAAACCTCGCTCGGAATGAAGGATGCGTGCCGCGATCGCATCGAACGCCGGGTAGGTCGGCCCTGGCTCCACGGTTTGCACGATGTGGTCGCGGTAGAACTTGCTCAGCTTGGGCCACGCCTGTTGTATCCGCTCTGTCTGTGCGAGATACGGCTGCATAGGAGGACTCCCACCCCGCGCCCGCCGCCACAGCTCTCTGGCGGTTGCCTCGTCGGCGTCAAACCACCATGCATCGAATCCGACAAGCTTCAACAGCCGGACGCTGCCTAGGAAGTCCGGTATGAATCCCCAGTCGACGACGACGTCGCTACCGAGGCCGAGCATGTACTCCTTGGTCGCCTGAGCCTCAATGGCGGTCTGCACCACGAGACCGTAGAGGATCTGCGGTCGCGTGTCGGTGTCGACGTGGATGAAGTTGTACGTGTCGCGGAGCCATCGGCAGAACTCGGTCTTACCCGCACCAGGTCGGCCGGAGATCAGGAGAAGGGTCACGCACGCGATCGTAGGTTGGGGCTGCGTTTGCCGGCGCCGTGCGCGGCCATGCCGGTAACCGCGGCGACGTCGACGGCCTCGGCGTCCGGGGCGGACGTCAGAGGACCCCGAACACCGAAGATCACTTGACCTCGAGATACCGCAGCGCTTGGCGCCATGACCCCGGCCCTCGTGCGCCCCACCGGCACAGCAACGCCTGATCGAGCAACCTCGGAAAGGCGCCGGGCCGACCGTAGGGCATTGCGTCCTGGCATGATCACCAACATCTCACTCGTCTCCGTCTACTGCCTCGACCAGGACACCGCGCCTTCTACGTCGACAGTCTCGGCTTCGAGGTACGCACCGACGTCACGATGGGCGACGGGTTGCGCTGGCTGACCGTGGGCCACCCCGGGATGGGTAACACCGGACGCCGTGCCGGCTTGCCGATCGGCCGGTCCGGCGCCGACACTCGCGACATGAGCCCGGACCACATCGGCACGCTGCGGGTCGCCGCTGTGGCCGAGACCGGTGTGGTCGCCGAGTTGCTCGATGCCTTCAATCGCGAGTACCACACGCCGACGCCCGGGCCAGCCGTCCTCACCGGCCGGCTCCGTCGGCTGCTCGCCGACGGCACGGTGATCGCCGTGCTCGCTGGTCAGCCGGCGATTGCGATTGCGCTGCTGACCTTGCGTCCCAATGTCTGGTATGAGGGCTCGGTGGCGCTGCTCGACGAGCTGTACGTCGTGCCGGCGCTGCGTGGACAGGGAATCGGCTCCGCACTGCTCGACCGGGCCGAGGCAGTCGCCCGGCAACGGGGAGCCGACGTGTTGGAGATCAACGTCGATGGCGAGGACGTCGACGCTCGGCGCTTCTACGAGCGGCATGGCTACACGAATACCGAGCCCGGCCAGGACGAGCCGATGCTCTATTACTACCGGCGGCTCGGGCCGTGAGAGCTTGCCTGCGCCAGACCCTCCGCTGCTGAGATTTGCCTCCAGGATTCCAGTTCTGGCCAGGTCGGCACGGCCGACCCGCACGTGACGTTTTGTGTAGCGCCAGCAAGATCTCGGCATTCGCGGGGCGCCTAATCAGACTGCACTGGGGGAGCCGCTTGGATGAAGGCCAGCTGCTCGGCCTGCCGGCCTGCACCTCCGCGGGTGAGGGCTGAGCGTTGGCCAGCGCACGGCCCGGTTCTAGTCCCAGTCGCCGAAGCGGCCACGCCGCGCCGCGCCGAAGATCACCGAGAATGGTCATGGTGCGCGCCGATCCGGGCCAGTCTCGGCCGGTCGTCAATCGCCAGGGGCGAAGCTGGCATTGGCTGCCAGCCTGCGATATACCCTCAGTGAGACCAGCCCTACCCCACGCACTGCATCCGCTGGTCGGCCGAATCCAGCTGCTCAGCCGGCTCCTCCAGTTGGGCCGCGGGTCGGGTGGGCGAGGTTCCGCCTTCGGCGATTGGAGGCGCATGCGAGCGCTCCGGTCTGGCCTGGCGCCGCATGGCGGTTCGGTTGCTCATCCGGTTGCGAGAGCGGCGTGTCGCAGCAGTGCGTCGATGGCCTGGTCGACGTCGTCTTCGTCGGTGGCCCAGTCCGAGACCGAGATGCGCATGAGGCGTTCGCCGCGGTAGGTGGTCCCGCTGAAGTAGGCGACACCGTCGGCGCGGACGCCGGCCATAACGGCATCGGCCAGGCGCTCGTGGTCGCCGTCGGGCGCGAGCCATCGCACGAGCACCTGGTTGGACACGACGTCGTTGATGATCACCGCGCGACCGCTGGCGCTGAGCTTGTCGGCGAACCGGCGCGACAGTCGAGTAGTTCGGTCGACAAGGTCGGCGACACCCTGCCGGCCCAGGGATCGTAGGGTTGCGTACACGCCGACGCCGCGGGCGCGGCGCGAGAATTCGGGCACCCAGTCCATCGGGTCGCGGGCGTTCGTGCCCTGTTCGAGGTAACTGGCCTGTACGCTCATCGCGGCCCGGTGCGCGGCCGCGTTCCGGCAGATCGCGACGCCACAGTCGTAGGCGACGTTGAGCAGTTTGTGTCCGTCGGTGGACCAGGAGTCGAGTCGGTCGAGGCCGTGGACACGATCGGCCATGGCGGGTGATGCGGCGGCCAGTAACATCACCGCGCCGTCGACGTGCACCCAGGTGGGATTGCCGGCCGCCCGGTGCGCGTCGGCGAGGTCGGCGACCGCGGTGAAGTCGTCGAACCCGCCGGTGTTCACGTTGCCGCACTCGACAGTGATGACAGACGGCCCGCTGATTGACTGCAGGGCCTGCGCGAGCGCGTCGGGGCGCATGTTGTCCTGGTCGTCGCTCGGCACAACGACCACGGCGCGTTCACCCATCCCTAGAAAGCGCAACGCGCGCAGCACAGTCGAGTGCACGCCCTGCTTGACCACGACGGTGACGGGCGGGGCGCCGTGTAGACCGTCGGCCTCGACGTCCCACCCGACCGCGCGCAGCACCTCGTGACGTGCGGCGGCCAGACAGGTGAAGTTGGCCATCTGTCCGCCGGTGACGAAGCCGACCGAGCTGTGCGACGGCAGGCCGAGCAGGTCGATGAGCCATTCGGCCGCCAGTTCCTCGGCCACCGCCACCCCGGGTGTAGGTGGGAAAAGCGCCGCATTCTGGTCCCAGGTCGAGACGAGGATCTCGGCACCCCAGGACGCTGGGTGCAGGCCGCCGATCACGAAGCCGAAGAACCGACCGCCGGCATGCGCCGTGACATACGGCCCGAGATCGCGAGCGAGCTCGGCGACGACTTGCGCCGCGTCGAGGCCTGCTTCGGCGGGCGGGTGGTCAAGCGCGGCGCGCATGTCCGCGTACTCGCCCTGCGGGTAGACGCGGCGGTCGGGCAGGGACCGCAGGTGCTCGAGCGCGGCCGTGCCGGCGGCGTCCAGCACCGATGTCCAGTCCGAGCGATGCATGTCTTCTCCAGTCGCCGTCGAGGCATTGGCTACGGGTGCGGTCTCATCGTGACGTTGCCCGACACGCGCAGCGGAATGGTGATCTGTGCTCGACCATGCCGTAGCTGGCCTGGGCGATGCTCGGATCGAGGCCACCGCTGCCGCGCAGCAACTCCAGCACTGGGCGATTGTCGGCCGCGACCGACCCGGCGTAGCGGCGGATGCCGGCCTGACCCGAGCGTCGTCGTACGCGTCTGATCAGCATGTGGCTCGGCTCTCGGTGCGAGCGACCGATTGCGGCCGTTCAGTCGAGTGGCCAGGTGTGGACCGGCTCGTTGGTGTGCATGAGCTCGATGTAGCGGTGCAGCATCTCGCGCAGCGAATCCCGGCGGTCGAGCGGCTGGCGCCGCTCGTCGATGCGGTGGAACATTCTCGCTTGCCATTCCGCGCCGTTCTGCTCCGTCGTGCACCGTCGCTCGATCACGCCGAGCAGCCGGTCGGTGACCGCTGCGTCGACGCCCCAAGCCGCCAGCCCCTCGTGGGCCATGGGAAGCAGCCGGCGCAGGACGAGTTCGGTGGCCGGCACCTCGCCGAGGCCCGGCCAGAACAGGTGCGCATCGATGCCGCGCCGCGCGCCGGCTTCGAAGTTGTCGAAGGCGGCGGGAAACGACATCTGCGACCACAGTGGCCGGTCCTGCTCGACCAGTGCCCGTAGCAGGCCGTAATAGAACGCACCGTTGGCCAGCACGTCGACGACGGACGGCCCGGCGGGCAGGACCCGGTTCTCGACGCGCAGGTGCGGCCTGCCGCGGAAGACGTCGTAGACCGGACGATTCCACCGGTAGATCGTGCCGTTGTGCATCCGCAGCTCGGCCAGCGTGGGGGTGTCACCCCGGGCCAGCACGGCGGCCGGGTCCTCGTCATCACAGACCGGCAACAGCGCGGGAAAATACCGCACGTTCTCCTCGAACTGGTCAAACACCGAGGTGATCCAGCGCTCGCCGAACCACACCCGCGGCCGCACCCCCTGTTGCTTTAGCTCCTGCGGCCGGGTGTCGGTGGCCTGTTCGAACAGCGCCACTCGGGTCTCGCGCCAGAGCTCCTTTCCGAAGAAGAACGGAGAGTTCGCGCCCAACGCCAGCTGGACACCCGCGATGCACTGGGCGGCGTTCCAGGTGCCGGCGTAGTCCTGGGGACTGACCTGCAGATGGAACTGCACGCTCGTGCAGGCGGCCTCCGGCGCAATCGTGTCCGCATGGGTGGCCAGCCGTTCCGGGCCGTCGATGTGGATGTACAGGTCCTCACCGCGCGCGGCGAAGATCTGCTCGTTGATCAACCGGTAGCGCGGGTTCGCGCTCAGCGCCTCGCCGGTGAGGTGGTCGGGTGTCAGGGTCGGCAGCATCCCGACCATGACGATGTGCGCGCCGACCGAGCGGGCCTGCTCCTCGGCGGCGTTGAGACTTGCCCGCAACTCGGACTCGAGCTCGTCAGCCGCCCGGCCAACAAGGCTGCGCGGCCGGACGTTTATCTCGATGTTGAACTGCCCGAGCTCGGTCTGAAAGGCGGCATCCGCGATAGCGGCGAGGACCTCCGCGTTGCGCATCGCCGGGTCCTGGCGCTCGTCCACCAGGTTGAATTCGATTTCCAGGCCGGTGAGCGGGCGTTCGAAGTCGAACTTCGACTCGCTCAACATCCGCGCGAACACATCGAGGCACTGGTGCAGCTTCGCGCGATAGCGTTGCCGGTCCTGACGACTGAAATCCCTGCTCTCGACCTCCGCGCCCATCGCCCGACCTCCGGTTGCGTGGTGGAAAACAAGCTCCGCGGCGCTCTACATCGCACCGCTCAACCAATATCGCACCACCCAATGGGAAAAGGGCTCATCGGGCGGCGACAAAGGCCTTCATCCATGCCGATCACGCGCGTCAGCTCCTCGCTGTCGCCGGCCGGCCTCGGCCACAACCGCGCCGAGCGTGACCAGTGCCCATCGCACAGATCTGGAAAGATCGCCGAGTATGTGCTTCGCGTCTTGTCTGCGATCGGCTTAGTCGCGCGATGTTATGGGCGGCCCGTTGCTTGCTGACTCTGTTTCGCGGTGGCGATCTGAAAGCGATCGAACTTCTGCCCTACTGCGACCGCGTAGCGGTGCCGGTCGGGAAAGGTGATCACGCCGGCGTCGGTCAAGATGATCCCGGGGATGCGACCACCCTTGCCGGCGACGCTAACCCTGGCCGTATCGTCGAAGCCGAGCGCCAGGCGGGTCAACTCTTGATGGCCGGCGGCCGCGCGGACAGCTGCGCAGACCTGCGCCGGTCCGGCCTGGTCCAGCCAGATCATCCGGTACAGGGTCGCCAATTCTCGGGCAGTGGTGGTCGGACCCATCTGCTCGTGCGGCAGGGCCTGCTCGTCCAAGGTGATCTTCGTTAGGCGGTCGGCGATCTGTTCGTAGCGTCCGGCGTAGACGATCTCGGTGACCTGGTTCCAGCCGGGCAACCCAACTGTCTGGGCGAGCGTGTCAAGTCGCGCGGTCGGCGTGTACTTCGACACACTCGACCTCGCCGCTGAGGCAAAGCTGGGGCTGTACACCCCCCACGTGGAGAACGGAGCGACCGGCACGTGCCCCAACCCCAGCCCCCCGACTAACAGCTGAAGCTGTCCTGAACCGAAGAGTGAGGACGGCGCAGCATCCACCGGCGCGGTAAGAAAGCCCCAGTCCCTACTTGGGACCGGGCTTCACTTTGTAGGTTGGTCCCTCCGGGCAGCGAGCAGGGGTGCATTTATCGTCTTGGTTCGCCGAATCAAGGCGGGTATTGGCAGTGCCCTCCCGGGACTCGGCATGCGGTCCTAACGGTCGCGGTGTGGACTTCAGAACCCTGAACAATGGTCGCGCACCGCCGCGAAAAAACGGCTCGGAATGCGTCAGCACAGCCGCACACCTACCCGGTGGTGCTGTGAGATCTGATCTGTAATGCTCCCCAGGGACGTCTGGCCGGCAAGCAGCGGGAGTACAGCTTTGCGACTCGAGCATCTGTACCGAATTCGCTTCACCTATCCGGAGAGTTGGATGGTCGAGCTCGAAGGCGGGTGGGAGCAGCACCTGTTTCTCGCTGAGGGCCGCTGCGAGGGTTCCATCAGTGGTCGCTTCCGGGGCGCGAACTTCCCGCAGCGCCGAACCGCAGCCGGGCCGTTCCGTCCTGACTTTCGCGCTGCTATCGATACCGACGACGGCGCGACAATCCTGATCGAGTGGCACGGATACGGCCGCTCCTACCCACCGGGCCGACGGCAGATCGTTGGCTGCGTCTTTCACCTCAGCGACAGCGAAAGCTACCGCCGCCTCAACGACGTTGTGTGCGTATGTGTAGGCGAGGTCCGCGCGCCGGACGATCCGAACCAGGACAGCTCCGACCTTGTGATCGACGTTGCCGAACTAATCTGGGAACCAATCGCCGAGTGACGACACGTCACGCACGCTGCTCCATCAGGCCACGATGACCTGGGAGAACGGCCCCCTCGACAGATGCGAAATTGCCGCGACTCAGACGACGACAGATTTCTCCCTCTGTGCATGACTCATTCCGGCATCGCCTTCGAATTGCCGTCCATATCGACGGCCTCGCGAGCGCAGAGACAGCAGCCATGATCGTGTGCACGCGGGTCAGCGGTGTTGTAGTGGATCTCCTTCTAGGCTGTGATGACGTCGACCTCGCGTGGTCTGTGGGGGGTACGTGGCCGACGTGGTGAAGACGCTAACTACGCGTGCTCGAGCCGGACGTGGCCGAGGTCCTGCAGGCCTTCGGGCCGCCCCTCGACCTGTTCCGGTTGTTCGCGCGCCGCCCCGCGCGTGCCCGCGGCATCCTCGGCTGGGGAAGGTACTACCTGTCCCGCGACCTCACCTTGACCCTGCGCGATCGCGAATTGGTGATCCTTCGCACCACCGCGCTGCTGGGGGCAGAGTACGAATGGGGTGTTCACCTGGCGTCGTACGCGGACAAGGCAGTCCTCGACCATGGCCAGATCAGGTCGGTGACGCGGGGCAGCTTCGACGACCAGTGCTGGTCGGACCCGCGCGACCGTGCGGTGCTGCGCGCCGTTGACGAGCTGTGCCGCCGCCACGATTTGTCGGACGCCACCTGGCAGGTGCTGGTTAAGGCCGTCGGCGAGGACGGCGCCATCGACCTTCTCCTGCTGTGCGGCTGGTACCACGCCATCTCGTTCGTCGCGCTAGCCGCCCGCTTGCCCAACGAACCGGACACTCCGGCCTTCGCCGACATCGAAGACCGTTCGGAACCCGGCCCGGTGCCCGAGCCGGCACCGGCAGCATCCGCGCCGACGGCAAAGCCGCGCGTCCGCGTTACTTAACGGGATCCACGTCGCCGCACTACCTGGCGAGAATAGTGTTCCGGAGTCGGCGATCAAGCAGTCGGCGACGTGGACTCCTGCCGGCGGCTGCTAGTTCGCCGACTCCAGCGCCGAAGACTTGATCAACGTCACGGACCTGCCGATGCCCGTACCCGCGTGGGGGGAGGTCAGGAGTGCGGTGGGCTTGACCTGTTCTCGGCGGCGGCCGGCTTTGGCCGGTGGATACTTCAACGGTGATCCGTCGAGGTGTGCTCGCAGACCTTGCTGCGGTAAGGGATGTGTACCGCCGTGCGTCGTTGTCCAATGCCGGTGACCGGGCCAACCTGCTCGCTCATCCGGAACACCTGATCCTCGGACCCGAAGGGCTGAACGAAGGGCGCACCCTGGTCGCAGAACAGGACGGTTCAGTCGTGGGCTTCGCAACCTGGGCGGATGCCGACGGCGTGACTGAACTCGAAGACCTGTTTGTGGACCCGGACTGGACGAGGCGGGGAATGGCAACTGCGCTAGTGAATGGCATCGCCGAGGTCATCCGAGCGCGGGGAGTCGAGCGACTGGAAGTGACCGCCAACCCTCATGCCATGGGTTTCTATACCGCTATCGGTTTCATCCTCTGCGGCGTCGCCAAAACGGAATTCGATCGTGCGCCACGTATGGTACTGACAATCCACTGAGATAGCAGACGTCATCGTATCAGCGCAAGGCGCGCCTTTTGACGCGCCGAAGTGACAGAGATGTCAATAGCGGCTGAAATTGGATCTGGCTGAGATTCCGTGATTTCTGTGCGTTCATCTGGGTTAGGCCGCGATAAGGATGCGCTTACGCAGGACGTCGAACTTCGCCCGGCCATACAGGGCCTGCTGCGACCAGTCCCCGAGGTGCACGAGCCGGACGTCGGGGTCCGGTGCTTAGTTGACTGCGACATCGCCCTCGGCGTGGCTGACGATGACGGGGTGGCGTGAATGCCCGCCACCCGAGCCACCATACGGGCGCGTGACACCGCAGCCGAGGTCGCATTCCTCACCCGGGCGTTGAAGGCCCTGACCCTGCGTTAGTCCGTGCCTCGGCTGGCCGAACGCGCCCGGGCGGAGTCCTGGACCCACGAGGAGTTTCTCGTCGCCTGTCTGCACCGCGAAGTCTCCGCCCGCGAATTCCACGGCGGACAGAGCGGGATCCGCGCCGCCCGCTTCCCGGCCCGCAAAGCCTCGAGGAGTTCGACTTTGACCACGCCCGCGGCCTCAAACGCGACACCATCGCCCACCTCGGCACCCTGGACTTCGTGGCGGCACGCGAGAACGTGGTATTCCTCGACCCGCTCCGGAACCGGCAAAACCCATTTGGCCACCGGGCTAGCCATCCGCGCGTGCCAAGCCGGACACCGCGTGTTGTTCGCACCGCATCCGAGTGGGTGAACCGGCTCGCCGCTGCCCACACACCGGACGGCTGCAAGCCGAACTGCTCCGCCTCGGCCGCTACCCGCTGCTCGTCGTCGACCTATGCCGAGCTCGCGATTATGCCGACCTGTCGGCTGGGTGAGCCGCGGATCGCCTGCGGGGGCGTGAACCCTCGCGGCTCGCACAAACGGGCCAGTGCTTCGTGGCGCTACCGGCGACGGCCAGCGCCCACCGATCCCACGGGTCGGGCGGTACGGAGCCGTAATTTGTACCGCAACGTACGGGTCGAGGTGGCGCGGGCCAGCCGGTATGACGCTGCCTCTCGCAAAAAACACTGGACTCGATAGTCGGCTTCGGTTTGGGCGAAAAGCTCGGGGTGCATGTTGATCACCTCCCTTGGTTCGGAGTTGCCGGCGATCGTTCGGCGGGTAGCACCTCGAAGTCGGCGGTGATCTCGTCACCTGGCCGTAATGACGTCAGGAGTTTCGACGCCGTCTGCACGAACAGGCTGCCGGGTGCAGGTAGGTCCAGGGCGTTGAGGGCGTTGAGGAGGCGGGATGTCGCACCCCGTCCGGTGAGCTCGCCGGACGGGGTACGGCTGGGCGGCGTCACGGTCATTCGGTTGCGACCTCGATGCTGACCGGCAC
Source organism: uncultured Actinomycetota bacterium (assembly GCA_963809815.1). Classification (GTDB taxonomy): domain Bacteria; phylum Actinomycetota; class Actinomycetes; order Mycobacteriales; family Jatrophihabitantaceae; genus CAVVJA01. Next base: position 83,797 of record CAWELM010000001.1, on the reverse strand, counting down.
TTGGTTGGTGATGACGTCGAACACGGCCGAGCGGGCTCGGGACTGTTCGACGATCTCGCGCAGCGTCTCGGCCGGGGCGTCGCCCTTGACCGTGAATCGCACGGTGATGTTCTGGTAGCCGTTTCGGACGTCCGGGTTGAGGCCGAGGATGCCGTTGAGGTCGATATCGCCGGCGACGGTGGAGTGCACTTCGGTGAGCTGAACGCCGCGGGCTGCGGCGATGTTGGCCAATCCTGCGGTCAGGCAAGCAGCCAGCGCGTGTAGGACGTACTCGACCGGGGTGGGGCCGTTGTCGCGGCCTACGAGCACGGCTGGGTGGTCGGCGTCGAAGTGGAAGCTGCGTTCGTGTGCGCGCTCCTCGCCGACGCCGTAGAAGCCGTCGATGGTGCTGCGGTTGTGGGTTCCGCGCAGCCACTGGTTGTGGGCCCGGAACTGGAATCGGGCTGCCTCGGGTGCGGCCTTGACCGCGTCGAGAGTGGCGAACAGGGTGGCGGTGTCGACGCCGTTACGGTTTGACGCGTTGATCGTGCTGGTCATTTCGGTGCTCCTTCTCGGGGGTGTGCCGTTCTGGCGCGGGTGGCTATGCGGTGGCGAGCTCATGCTCGTCGTCGGGTACCAGTGGTCGCAGGGTCGCCAATTCGGTGGCCTCGGCATCGAGGGCGCGGGCGAGTGTCTTCTGCAGCGCGACGAACTGCGCGGGTGGCGGGTAGTTGGCCAGCGCGACGGTCAGCTCGAAGACCGCGCGCAACGCGCGATCCCGTCGGCGCTGGTATTCGGTCAGCGCAGTGTCGGGATCAACGTCGCCACACAGGGCTTGGTGCAGTGCCATCGCGAGCAGTTCGGCGTCCCGGTACGCGTCGGACAGGCCGTGGCCGGTGAGCGCGTCCCGGTGGTAGCCGGCGTCTCCGACCAGCGCCCAGCCCGGGCCGTAGGCCTGGCGCAGGTAGTTCGGCATGCGCAGCATGCCGGTGACCGGCGATGTGCGGCGTCCCATGCGCAGGCGCGCTGCCAGGTCCGGCGCGGTGCGACGCAGGTGGGCGGTGAAAGCGTCCTCGCGGGATACCGCCGCGCGCCGCGCCGCGCGGGCGTCCCCGGTGGGGCTGCAGATCCAGACGCACGCTTCGCCGTGATGGGTGGGGAAGACTCCGGTGAGGGCGCGATCGGCGACGATCAGCTCGATCCCCGGCCAGGGCAGGTCAGCGAAATACGCGTACTGCACCGCGCCGGGGGCTCCGCGGTTCTCGATGATCTCGGCACCGACCGCGCGAGCGACTCGTGAGCCAAGCCCGTCTGCGCCGACGACGTACCGGGCGGCAAGGTCGACGGGCGCACCGCTGCGATCGTGTCCGTACACACCGACGGCGCGACCGGCATCGTCGAGGTGCGTGCCCTCGACCGTGACCCCGAACCGCAGGTCCGCGCCGGCCATGGCCGCAGCGTCCGCCACGAGCGTGTCGAGAATGTAGCGACGCGGCGCGACGAGCAGGTCGACCCCGGCGCTGGGTTTCACCGCGCGGGTGACCGACTCGTTCGGGGTGGTGAACGTTATCTGGCGCAGCGCCGGGGCACCACTGCGGAGCACCGCATCGAGCAGTCCCCAACGGCGCAGTTGCACCACGCCGGGCCGGGCGAGCTGATGCGTCGACAGCGTGTCGCTCGGCAAGGGGTTCCGGTCGACCAAGACAACGTCGTGTCCCTGCCTTGCCAGTAGGAGTGCGGTGGCCGCACCGGCGGCTCGGGCCCCGACAACCACGACGTCGTGCGTGTGGCGGAACGACTGCATGACAAGTTTGTACGACGACGGCCACCCCTACCGGATCCGTCGTCACTACCGATATCGGGCGCGGAGATACCGAGATCGAACGTGGATCGGCCGTAGCTACCGAGACGCCGATGCGACAATCCGGGGGTGGGCGGCGGGGCGATCCTCGAACGCGAGCAGGAGCTCGAGGCGCTGGCCGCCGCAGCCGAAGAGGCCAGGGCCGGAGACGGCTCGGTCGTCCTCGTCGTCGGCGAGGCCGGGATCGGCAAGTCGACTCTGGTGAACGCCGTCGGGTCGGTACTTTCCCCTGGTACCCGCCTTCTCGTCGGTCACTGTGACGATCTCGCCACGCCGCGAGTGCTGGGCCCGCTCCGCGACCTGACGGACAACGTGGGCAGCGCGCTGACCCACGCGCTCGAGTCAGCTGACGGTAGTCGGGTCAGCGACGCCATGCGGGCCGAGCTGGACCGGCCCGAGCAGCCGACCGTACTCGTCATCGAAGATGTGCACTGGGCTGACGAGGCGACACTGGACGTGCTGAGATTCCTGGTACGGCGCATCGTCAGCCTGCCAGCCGTGCTGGTGCTGACCTACCGGGACGGCGAGCTGGTCAGCGGCCATCCACTGCAGCAGCTGCTCGGTCTGGCCGCCCTTACGCCGCGGCTGCGGCGGTTGACGCCGGCGCGCCTGTCCGCTGAAGCCGTCCGTCAGCTCGGTGCGCACACCGGCATGGACACCGAGCAAGTGTTCACCGTCACCTCCGGCAACCCGTTCTTCGTTGCTGAAGTATTCGCATCCGGCGACGTCGGCGGCGTACCGCACACCGTTGCGGAAGCTGTACGAGCCAGGCTAGGCGATCTTGACGGGCCGACACGCGACGCCGTGGAGCGGCTCGCGGTGATCCCATCCACGGCGGAGCGATGGCTCGTGGAGGCGGTCGTGCCCGGCGGGCTCGCGTCCCTCACGCTGGCAGAATGGCGCGGCGTGCTAAACGTCTCCCCGACGCGGGTCGCGTTCGCGCACGAGTTGACCCGCCGAGCCGTCGTCGACTCCATGCCGGCCGCCCGACGCGTCGCCTGCAACCAGGCCGTCCTGTCGGCGTTGCTCGATCGCCATGAGGGAGTCGACCTGTCGCGAATCGTCCACCACGCCGCGCAAGCCGGCGACGACGACGTGATCGTCCGACACGGCCCGGCGGCCGCCCGGGAGGCCGCCGCGGCCGGATCTCACCGCGAGGCCGTCGCGTACTACCGGCTGGTGCTCAATCACCGCCACGTGTTCCCGCCCGACATCCAGGCCGATCTCCTGGACGAGTACGCAGTCGAGTGCCACACCGTGGGGCTCTCCGACGTCGGTGTCCCGGCGCAGGAGGAGGCCGTCCGGCTACGCCGAACGCTCGACGATCCGCGCAAGTTGGGGCTTAGCCTCCGATGGCTGTCGCGAATCCGCTGGTGGGCAGGCTCCCGCGCGCAAGCGGAAGCGAGCGGCGCAGAAGCCATCGAGGTTCTCGAGTCCGCGGGCGACCAACGTGCCCTGGCACTGGCCCTCAGCAATCAATCCCAACTGCACATGTTGGCCGGGCGCCGGCCCGATTGCATCGCGATCGGCCGGCGCGCCGTCGCAATGGCGCGCGACGTCGGCGACGTCGCCGTGTTGTCGCACGCATTGGACAACGTCGGTACGGCCTTGTGGGACGACGGCATGCCCGAGGGTCAAGCCATGCTGGAGGAGAGCCTGTCGGTGGCCCTCGAGGCCGGCGAGGTCGAACACGCCTGCCGCGCGTACGTCAACATGGTCTGGCATCTCATGGACATTCTTGGGTTCACCGAGGCAGACCGAATCCTCGACGACGCCCTCGAGCTGGCGGAAGAGGCCGAGTTCGACGGGTTCCGCCGATATCTCCAGCTGACTCGCAGCATGGTGTACCTGGCGCTCGGCCGGTGGGACGAGGCCGAGCGCGAAATTCAGTGGGCGGTCGACGCCGAGCCGATCATCCGGTGCCCGGCTCTTGTCGTACTCGGCACGGTCCAGGCTCGTCGGGGCCGGAACGGCGCGGCCCTTTTAGAACAGGCCTGGACACTCGCCTTGCAACTGGGAGAGGCACAACGAACCGGGCCCGCCGCAGCGGCTCTGCTCGAGGCAGCGTGGCTGCGCGGCGACACCTCCCGTGTCGCTTCAGTCATAGCGCCGGTATACGAGGACGTGCGCCGCTTCGGACGCCTTTCGGCGGCAGCCGCCCTGGGGTACCTAATGCGTGTTGCCGGCCGGCCCGTGCCGATCAACGACTCCGAGCACCCCTACACCCTGCTGGCCCACGGGCAATGGCAGGACGCAGCCGAGGCGTGGGCTCACGCCGGCTGCCCGTACGAGGAGGCGCTTGCTCGCGCCCAGAGCGCCGACCCCGCGGACCTGCTGGCTGCTCTCGCAGCGCTCGACGCCCTGGGCGCCGAGCCACTGGCGCACCAAGTGCGGCTTCGACTCAGAAGGCTCGGTGTCAGCCGCATCCCGCGTGGCCGCGTCCAAGCCACACGAGACAACCCGGCCGGACTCACCGAGCGGCAGACCGACGTGATCCGGTTGCTTTCCGAAGGGCTGACCAACGCCGAAATCGCCGCGCGGCTGGTGTTGTCTGTTCGCACCGTGGACACCCACGTCGGCGCCATCCTGACCAAACTCGACGCAAAGACGCGGCGCGACGCCGCAGTCCGCGCGAGAGCCCTCGGCTTGCTCGATGCTGACCCAGCCCCTACTGCACGAGCTCGCACTGCACGTCTCGACTGAGCCTGACCGCACCAGGCACGCGGCGACCGCGCGGAAATGCCGCAAAGTGATCACTCCTGCGGCGCCGTACCGCTGATACAGCTCAGCGCGGATTGGCCGATTGCCAGACGTCCCGAGTTTTGGGCCTCTGACCTGGAGCCGCCTGTCGGAATCGAACCGACGACCTACGCATTACGAAAACGAATCCTGGCATGTTGATCAGCGCTTGTCTTCGACGAAGGTCCCAGAGTTCGGAGCGCCGAATAGGGCGCATGGAGGTGCGATTGCCGAACGATCGCGACGGCCTCTTTATGTGCGGCGCCAGCGTCCCAGTCAGCGAGGACTCGGACCGATAGCTCACCAGTGACATCGCGGGTTTGGTCGCCAGCGTGGATCTTGACGACGACTTCCGATGATGCGGCGGGGCCGTGTCCCGAGCCTTCATTGGCCCACCGATCAGCGGCCTGCAACACGAGAGCATCGCGAGTTCACGGTGGTATAGGCTTCGTTCAACTCTCAATCATGTCGTCGACCGCCTGAGATACCGCAGGAGGCTAGCTATGAGCACTGCACAGATTCACATACCCGGGTATGTGGTCGGGACGTGGGATATCGACCCCTTGCACACCGAGGTCGGCTTCAGTGTTCGCCATCTGATGGTGAGCAAGGTCCGCGGCCGGTTCACCCGATTCGAAGGATCGTTCGTCACCGCGCCCGAGCTCGGGGATTCGTCGGCATCGGCGACGATTGATATGACTTCCATCGACACCAATAATCCGACTCGCGATGACGACCTTCGGTCAAAGAATTTCTTCGAGGTCGACCAGTATCCGCAGATGACCTACCGGTCAACCGGGTTACGACTCGATGGCGAACAGTTCATCCTCGACGGTGAACTGACCGCGCACGGGGTAACCCGGCAAGTTCCGCTGCGAGTCGAGGTCAACGGGTTCGGCGCCGACCCGTACGGCAACCAGCGATCCGGGTTCACCGCGACGGGATCGCTTAACCGAAGCGACTTCGGCATGAGGTTCAACGTTTCCCTCGAGGGCGGTGGTGTCATGGTCGGCGACCGCATCGACATCACCATCGAGGTCGAAGGGATCCTGCGGAAACCACCAGGCACGTAGGCCCGTCGTCCTCTTAGTCGCCGGTCGTGTCCCAGTCGCTCCACGAGATTCGCACTTCGACCGCACCTGGTCGCGATCCGCGACGTCACGTTCAAACGTGACGCGGAGGTCTCGCCGCTGACCTGCCGGCAAGGTCAGCTACTTAGCTCGTCGCAGCCGGTCTGACCAACCGGCAGATCGCCCGCCATCTAACCGTCAGCAAGATGAGAGAAGCGAGGTGCTCGGCTGGTCGTCTGCGTTCGGCAACTACTCGCCGATGTCGCCTGGCGCTTTCAAGAAGACAGATTGGGAAGGTTCGGGCTGATCGTCTCTGGTGGCGGGCTCTCGTCCTGGCGTACGTCGAGCCGCGCTAGCCACGCGATCCCACTGATGTAGACGACCGCGCCGATCACGACGATTACTAGCAGCAGGCCAAGCGCTGCCATTTCGATCATCCCTTCTCGATCCTTACCCACGGTCCGCGCATTGATCACTCAGGATCCGCCCGGCCCGAAGATCTTCGCACTCCTATGAGGACAGAGCGGAATGACACTTGCCTGATACTCAGAAGCGAGCAGCGCGCGCCGTGCCGGATCAGCCGGGCGGCCCGCCTTCTTTTGTGCTGAGCGCGAGGCCCTGGCACCTTCCTGACACTAAGCCGGACGCACCGGCCCGCATGCCGGTGCGGTCAGCTGCCAGTTCACGCCCACCGCTGAGGACCACATTCTCGGCGACGACCACGTCGTCGGCGAAGCCGCGGTCAACCCGGCAACTTCGACATGAGCACGACGATCGAGGTTGCCGACGAGGTGGGCGAATCGGACAGCGTCGGGTCGAGCTCACCGTCGGTGTCGAGGAAACCGTCGTGGCCGAGGTCACCGCCGAGTACGAGCACGAGTGGAACTGGTCTCGCCAACGCGACCATTATCGAACGTCTCTAACCGCGGCCCACAGGTACAAGCAGCCGCGGGTCCGGTATGGCCGCCACGGCGCAGCAATCACCTCGATCGCCTGGGGAGTCGGCAAGTGATCAAGGTGGTAGGTGATCTGCGCTCCCTTGCGGATGCCGAGATCGCCCGCGAGCAAGACGTCTTGCCGGTCGAGGCGGAACATCATGAACACTCCAGCCGTCCATGGCCCTATTCCTGGCACTGCGGTCAATGATCGGCGAACCTCCTCGTCCGGCAGGGAGTGCAAGCCGTCCAGGTCCAGATCGCCGGAGTCGACCTGCTCAGCGAGGGAACGGATCGCGTGTTCCTTGGCGTGGGACAGCCCCACTGTCGTCCGCAGATCGGTGCCTGCGCTGATCAGCGCTGCAGGTGTCGGGACAGAGCCACCGAAGTAGGCGACCAGCCGATGAAAGATCGCCACCGCGGCCGCCGTCGCCAGCTGTTGTCTGACGATCGCCATGATCAACGAGCCAAATAAGTCGGGTGGCGACTCGACCACCGGCAGCTCGATCGGACCGAGCCGGCCAATGAGCGTCGCCATCACAGAGTCGACGCCAGCGAGGCGCCTGTCGGCATCGTCGAAGGCGAGCCCGTTCGGGTACGTCGCTGGATCCGTCAACCGCACTCCTCGATATTTCCTTGTCTGGCATCGCGGCGATTTGCGCGGCTGAACGCTGACCGTCCCGTCCGAGCTGAACCCCCACCGCTGGTCAGCGATGGCTTGCGGACTCCCTGAGCGCCGGACTTTGCCGAATTACTGAGGCATGCGGTCGCTGCTGCGGCGGTAGAGCCTGGACGCCCGAAGTCCGTCAAGAGCTCTCTGGAAGTTGCATGGGGACCCGGAAGCGTCGCACCTCCTGCGGCCAACCGCAGGCCGCCGCGATCTTTCCCGCCCACAGCCGCGCCGCCTGCTCGTCGGCCACATCCACGACAGCAAAGCCACCGAGGTGTTCCTTGGTCTCGATGAACGGACCATCGGTGAACAGCGGCGTGCCGCTGGACGTGTCGACACTGAACACGGGGGCAGCATCGTCCAGGCCGCCGGTGAAGATCAAGACTCCGGCAGCCTTCATCTCTGCCACCAACGCCCTGACAGCCTTGGACTTCTCGCGCAGCTCCTCGTCCGTGTGGTCGGGCACCCACTCGTCGTTGAAGGCGATGAGGTACTCGGTCATGTCTCCTCCTTGCCCGGGTGGCTTCTGCTACCACCCTCCACCCTCTCCACGAACGGCGGCGGCCCGATCCGACACCACGTCACGATTTTCCGGCATCCGGGACCGCGATGAGGTCGCGGTGGGCCATTAGGCGTCAGCCGCGACGACGCGATCAACGCGCACTCACCGGCTGGGGCTTCCGGCGAGAAGGAGCGTAGCTTCGCCGAGCGCGCAAAAGGCGGGCTTGACATCTTCGCGGATGGCTGCGGCGCGAAATAGGAACGTGCTGATCCGACCGATTTGCAATCGTGTTTGCATGTTGATTCACGTCATCTGCCGCGGGAATGTCCTGCGCAGTGTCATCGCCGAGGCGTACATCAACGCCCTCCGCATCCCCGAGACCACCGTCATGTCGAGCGGCACGGTGGCCGACATCCATCGTGACCGCAACGCCCCCAACGTTCCGCGGATCCGAGAGCTGCTGCGTCGGCACGGTGTCGCCGAATTCGCGAAGCCGGTCCTTGGTGACCAACTTACGCAGCAGCGCTTCGACACCGGGGACCTGACAGTGTGCGTGAACCAGATCGTTCGCGACGAGGTTTGTTCGCTCTTCACGCCGTCGGACTCCCTGGTGGTGTGGGACGTCGCGGACATCGGCGAGGCTGGCCGGATTCCCCGTGACGAAGGGGACTTCGATCGCTACCTCGAATTGGTGTTTGACGAGATCACCCGCCATGCAGACGTTCTCGTTGCGGAACTCGCCCTGGCTAGCGAGCGGATCGACCGCGCACCCGGTGGTCCGTGGGGGAGTTGATGGAACTCTGTCGTTCACCACAGATGAGGTTGGAGTTCACCTCGCTGCGCTACTTCATCCCCGACTGCAGCGACTACCGCTCCGACCCCCCGGGAAGCGGCGATCGCCGGCTATGCGCTGGGCCCACGAGGACGGCACTCCGAAGCATCGCTTGGTCGTAACTCCAAGATCCGTAAGCCGGATTACTTACGCGACGTTGCCTGACGCGGAAGCTAGCATGCCAGGATGAGCCAGCCCCGCCCGCGGGGTTCCGTCTCAGACCGTCTGGCGGCTGCTGTGGCCGCAGCCCTGGTCGGCCGGGCCGAGGAACGTGCGCGCCTGACCGCACTGCTCGCCCCCGCACGGACCCGCGGCGGTGTTCGTACACGGGCCGGGCGGCATAGATGGTAAGCCCCCGTCGTCAAGCGCACGGTAGACGCCACTACCGACGAAATCATCAGCGAGCTGCAGGAAGCGCTGAAAGCTGACTGACTAGGCCGCTTCATCAGCGGCTTTCCCGTGGGGTGGCGGCGGGTTCGATCAGCACCGGGCAGCATTTCCAAGTCCGTTGGCCTCGTTAGCCGGCCGCGGTTGCGGTTGACCGCCCGGTCGCTGACGACATTGCGGTGCCCCGCCGCTGCGCGGTGCTGTACGTGGCGGGCGGATGTCGAGGGCTAGCGCTGGAGTTGGGGTGCGGCGGCGGTGATTGCGCGCATGGCGTCGAGTTCGGTGTCGTAGATATGCGCCGACTTGATGAGGAAGGTCAGTGCGCCGACCGGCCGGCCCAGCTCGGTGGCGACGCGGTGGTGGATGTGCGCGAGTTCGATCAGGTTGGCGTTGCCCTTGGTGCCGAAATCGATCCCGTGCGCGTAGACGGCGAGCTGCAGTGCGCCGTGGTTGATCCAGAAGTCGAGGAGGCTGACGCACGGGATGTAGCTGGTGTCGGTCAGCGGCTGGAGAGTAGTGATGGTGGCGTTGCGGGTGCGCGGGTCGTCGCGGAGCCGGTCGACGACCCAAGCGAGCTGGTTCCTACCGCTATGCGCGTAGTCGTAGAGGCGGGTGGCGTAGCTATCGGCGTCGCCGAGTTCGGCTACGCGACTGGGATCGTGAAAGTTCGTATGCATCCAGGCCAGGCGTTTGGCGCTGGCGAATCGTTCGATGATCGGGTCGGTCGGTTGTGGTTGATCGACGACGAGCGTCAGCTGGAGCACTTCGAGCATGGGTTCGCCGTCCCAGCTGCTCGCGGCGCCTGAGGACAGGATCGATTCGGCTACCGCGAGCCAGGCCTGGCCGACGGTGTGTCGTCGCAGTGCGTGACCGTCTCCTAACCCTTGTTGCGAGCCGTGGCGACTGCTCATGCGGCGACCGCGAGGAACAGATATCGGTTGACGCTACAGAAGTAGTCGAGCCCGAGAGCTTCGAGGTCCGCGCGCCAGGCCTCGACGTCGTCGACCGTCAGGCCGGCGCGGCCGGGTACGAACCCTGCGATGAAACCGATCAGCCCGGCGCTGTAAGTCTGCAGGTGGTAGCTGCGGTTGAGGAGTGGGACAACCTCGCAGCGGGCGACGGTGAACCCGGCCTCGGTGAGCAGCCGGTTCAGCCGGCGCGGTAAGTGCGCGTCGGCGAGGTGCTCGTTCCACGCGGCAAGGACGCGACGCATGCGTTCCGAGTTGGAAGAGTGCCACACGACCGAGTCCCAGTCGGTGTCGAGCACGAGTAGCCGCCCGCCGGGGCGCAGCACTCGTCGGGCCTCGGCCAGCGCGGTAGGCATGTCCGGGACGTACTCGTACACCTGGGTGGCGGTCACGATGTCGAACGCCGAGTCGACGTAGGGCAGCTCGGTCGCCAGGCCCGCAGCGAGCGTGACTCCCGCGGTGGCCGCGCGCTCGGCGGACAGCGCCAGCATGCTCTCGCTCGGGTCGAGGCCGTGCACCGAGCCGGAAGGGTGGACGCGCTCGGCGATCTGCGCGGCAAGCAGCCCTGGCCCGGAACCGATGTCGAGGGCATTCTCGCCGGGCCGCGGATCGAGGACGTCGAGGATTGTGCGGCGCTGGGCGACGACGTCCGGCGTGCGGTAGGTGGCCTCGATGCGGGCGGAGAGGTCGGCGTCGAACGCGAGGGTCATGGTGTGCTCCTGTCATCGGTCCTCGCCTTAGCATCGCTGGTCGACCTCGGAAGACCTCTCCGTCAAGCGCCGGCCCGGGACGTTTTCTGGGTTCGAGGGTAAGCAGGCCGACAAGCCGGCGGTCAGCTACGACATCACGAACAAGCCTGCGATCAACGGATTCACCAAAGCGGCTGCGCACGAGTATCGGCCGCAGGGCATCACGTGCAACGCGAATTGCCAACCCCCTTGTCGGCGACGAGCGCAACACGCGACAGCTGGGATCTCTGTGCCGTGCCGGTGCAGTTAGCGAATCCGTCCGTGTTCGTCGTGATATCTGCGGCGGTGTTCCAGATCGACGGCGCGGATTTGCGGCCGACATTCTGCGGACGGTGAGCGCGTATCTCCAAGATGAGCAACGGCAAGGGGCCGTATTGCTTTGACCTTTCCGCATGCACTGACCCAGCGCTAGCCAAGAAAAGCAAGTTTCGCGGCGCACCGTAATTCGCGATTTCTGGCCGATCGCTCACCGGCGCGGTCATCACACGCGATAGGCGAACAGCCTCCCTGGACTGCGGATAGGCCGACAAGGGAAATTATCCAGTTCCCCTGGCGCGCAGCGGTGGAAATCCTTAGCGTATGCCTGACACAGTCCCAGGGAGGCGGCAGTGAGTACAACCGACGACCGCAGCGGGAGCGCAAGCGGGATAAAGGAGCAGCAGGTGCCAGGACTCGAGGGCAGCGATCTTCGTGAGGGCTACGCCGAGGTTGGCGACCAACGACTGCATTACGTCGAGGCCGGGGATGGGCCGCTGATCGTCCTGCTGCACGGTTTTCCCGAGTTCTGGTACGGCTGGCGGCTGCAGATCCAGCCGCTCGCGGCAGCGGGATTCCGGGTCGTCGCACCTGACACGCGCGGCTATAACCTGTCATCGAAGCCCGACGGCGTCGCAGCGTACGACACCCGTCAGCTGGCCACCGACATCCGCGGCCTCATCCACGATCGGGGCGCCGAGTCCGCGCTGCTGGTTGGTCACGACTGGGGCGGAACCATCGCCTGGGCCACCGCGATGAACTTCCCCGAGGTCGTGGACCGGCTGGCCATCCTCAACGCGGCCCACCCGCGCAAGCTCTCCCAGGGACTGCACCACCCGGGCCAGCTCCGCAAGTCCTGGTACTTCTTCTTCTTCGATCTCCCGGAGCTGCCCGAATCCGTCGTGCGCGCCGACAACTGGCATTTCTTCCGGCACTTCCTGCGCGACGCCCACCCGGCTTTCACGCCGGAGGAGTTCGACCGCTACATCGAGGCATGGTCTCAGCCTGGCGCGGCAACCGGGATGATCAACTACTACCGGTCCTCGGTGCGAACTCCGCCCAAGCGCGCCGACGAGCTGATCCGCCCCATCAGCGCGCCCACCCTGGTCATCTGGGGGGAGGACGATGGCTATCTCGGCCCCGAACTAGCCGAGCCCGAGCACGACGACGTACCCAACCTCGACCGCGTCGAGCGGCTGCCCGGCGCCTCCCATTGGGTCCATCACGACGAGGCTGACCGCGTCAACCAACTGCTCACCGAGTTTTTCGCCCCCGCGTTGCCAGCCCAGGCCTGAGGAACATCCACTCTGCCGCACGTTGATCACGCCTATTCGAACCAGGGTGTTCACGGGTCCCGATCGCGGGCCTACCGTTGATCCATATCGATGCAGGCTTACCTGAGCGCGCAGTTCGGCACCGCAGGAGGTTCCCTGTGAATGTGACCGGCGAAGGGTCCCAGCAAGCCGATATGAAGCCGACGATTGTGCTTGTGCACGGCGCCTTCGCCGACGCGTCCAGCTGGAACGGCGTCATCGAGCGGCTGCAGCAGGAGGGTTACACCGTCATCGCCCCGCCGAATCCGCTGCGTGGCGTGGCCGCCGATTCCGCCTACCTGGCAAGCTTCCTCAACCAGATCGACGGTCCGGTACAGCTGACCGGTCACTCCTACGGCGGCGCCGTGATCACCAACGCTGCGACCAGCGCCTCGAACGTCGTCGGCCTGGTCTACGTGGCCGCCTTCGCCCCGGATGGGGCGAAAACCTGGGAGATGTCGAAAACGGGTCGACGGACAGCGTCCTGAACGCGGCCTTGGTCCAGTACACCTACCCGACCGGACGCGACGGGGAGACTTCGGTCGAGTTCGCGATCAACCCTGCGCGAATCCGGGAGGCTTTCGCCGCTGACCTGCCCGCGGAGACCACCGCGCTGATGGCCGCCACCCAGCGCCCCGTCGCCGCCGCGGCGTTCAGCGACGCGTCCGGACCACCCGCCTGGAGGAAGTTGCCGTCCTGGGCAGTGGTCGCCACCGGCGACAAGGCCGCAGGCGCCGATGTCGTCCGCGCGCACGCCCGGCGTGCGGGCGCAGATATCGTCGAGGTCGAGGGCTCCCACGTGATCATGATCTCCAAGCCGCAAGTCGTCAGCGAACACATCCTGAAAGCCGCCCGCGTCGTCGCTGGCACACAGCGGTAAACGACGAGCGCGGCACCAAGGATGAGCACGGCAAAGGAGTCGATGACAAAGGCAGCCACAAAGACCTCGTTCGGCGCGCTGAAGCAGATCAATGCCGGGGTACTGAGCGTTGGATATGCCGAAGCTGGTCCGGCCCGCGGCCGTGCGGTCATTTTGCTGCACGGATGGCCCTACGACATTCACAGCTTTGCCGATGTCACCCCAGTGCTGGCATCGCGAGGGTACCGGGTGATCGTCCCCTACCTGCGCGGCTATGGCACGACCCGCTTCCTTTCCGATGCGTCACCCCGCAACGGCCAGCAAGCCGCACTCGGGGTCGACACCGTCGCACTCATGGATGCTCTCGGGATCGGTGAAGCAATCATCGGCGGGTTCGACTGGGGGGCGCGGTCGGCCGACGTCGTCGCGGCGCTCTGGCCAGACCGGTGCAAGGCGTTGGTCTCGGTGAGCGGGTACCTGATCGGCAGCCAGGCCGCCAACAAGGCGCCACTCTCACCGCGGGCCGAGTACGCCTGGTGGTATCAGTACTACTTCGCCACCGAGCGCGGCCGGGCCGGCTACGACACTTACCGGCGCGATTTCAGCAAGCTCATCTGGCAGCTCGCCTCACCCAGGTGGGCCTTCGACGACGACACGTTCGCGCGCAGCGCGGTGGCCTTCGACAACCCCGATCACGTCGCGATCGTGATCCACAATTACCGCTGGCGGATCGCGCTGGCTCCGGGTGAGCCGCAATATGACGACCTGGAACGGCGGCTTGCCGGCGCCCCAGCCATCGCCGTGCCCACCATCTCCCTCGAGGGCGACGCGAATGGCGCGCCACACCCCGACCCCGACGCCTACGCGAGCAAATTCTCCGGCAAGTACGCGCACCGGACCATCTCGGGCGGCGTCGGGCACAACTTGCCGCAAGAGGCTCCCCAGGCCTTCGCCCAGGCGATCGTCGATGTCGACAGCTTCTGAGCGGTAACGGCTATGCCGCGCTCGCCGGCACCACCCGGCATCATCTCGATCCACCCACGCCGATGCACCCACACCACTCGGGTTCACGGTGCGACCGGCTACCGCCATGGTCTGCATACCAGCGGGCTAACCGGGCTCAGAGCGGCGGCGCCCCCGACGTCGTGATCTCGTGCGGCACAGCCCACCACTGGTCGGGGCGGTCGACGACCGGCGTGGCGGGGCCTTCTTCGAGCACGCGGGCCATCCGGAACAAGAACGCGGCGATGCCAGCGGACCCCTGCATCCACGACGTCCCCGGCGGCAGCAAAGGCTTAGCGATGCGGTATTCGACGAAGCGCCAACGCGCTCCGCCATCGTCCCGGTCTGCTCGCTCGACGAGCGCGTCCCCCATCTTTCGGGCCGCCCCGAGCAGCCATCCGGCCTGGTCTTGGTCAGCAGCGTCCTGATAGGCATCGAGCAGCACGTCGCCGACGCCGGCGGTGCCGCAACACCGGCCGTCGTTGTCCCAGAAGCCTGGCCGCAGCCGCTCCGGAACTCCGGCATCGAGGATCGCTTGGAAGCAACGCTGCCGCAGCCACGCGGTGGAGTAGCCGTCGACCTCAGCGACGCCGGCTCGGGAGAGAGCGGCGAACACCTGCGATGTCCCGGCTGGCCCGTGGCACCAGGTGTAGGTCACCGGCTCGACCTCCCGGCGCGAGGGCGGGATGGTGTGTGGCACGACGAAGCCGTGCTCGTCGAGCTGCCCGACGGACAGGAGATGCTCGGCACCACGGACGGCCGCCGCGACCAGGTCGGGCCGGCCCAGTGCTGTACCGGCAACCGCGAGTGCGGACGCGATGCCCGCAGTCCCGTGCGAGAAGTTCGGCCCCCGGGACAGGGCGTGCGGAACCATCCCCCAGTCCAGGCCCGCCTCCACCTCGTCCGCGTCGTCGAGCAACAGTTCGCAGCCGGCTGACACGATGTCTGCGGCACCACCGGCCCACAGCACCGTGAGCACGATGCCGGCGGTCCCGCCGATAATGTCGGTGAGCACCGTGTCTTGGTACGGACCGGGTTCGGGTGAGGTCCATCCCGTCGACTTGCGTAACTCGCCGACCCTGCCCAGCGCGTCCCGTTCGCCCCCCGGCGCGAGATGGCGCAGCGCGGTCACGAATCCGGCGAGTCCGTCGTAGAGCGACGCGGCGTCGGTGGCACGGGACTGGCGCCGGAGCCGCACGACCACGTCGTCGGCCAGGCGCTGCTCTCGCTCCGTGAGAGACCGGTGCTGTACCACCTCGGCGAGGGCGAGTGCGGTCCCTGAGATGCCGACATACAGGCTGTCGCGGTCCCAGGCCGCCGCGGCTTGGGGCTCTTCCTCATCGACAGACTCGGGCAGCCACGGCCCGTCGTCGTCACGCACCTGATCGAGTGTCCATGTCCACGCCGCTTCCGCGAGTTCCCGGTACGTCGCAGCGTCCGACATGTCACTCCTTCAAGTTGCACCGACCATCCTCCACCGGCCGCGGCTCCGGGCCGTAGCGCGTTACGGAACTGGAGGCGACCGTCCCGGGGCGGCTAGGCCCAGAGGTCGTCCAGTGTCGGGAGGGCGAGCCTGGCTGCGGTTGGCACGTTCCGCGGCCGGGGTGCGGGTGGTGCGGATTCGGTGATGTCGAGTGTGGTGAGTGCGGCGTCGGTCAGGAATCTACTGGCGGGTGCGAGGCTGTGTCGGTCGCTGATGGTGTGGCGGTGGTGGGGCATGCGCAGCGGGATGTAGAGGGTGAGCTGGTCGCGGGCGCGGGTGAGCGCGACATAGAACAGTCGCTGTTCCTCGGCGAGTCCGGCGTCCGTGCCCAGGGCCATGTCGGAGGGGAAGGCGCCGTCGATCAGGCCTATGACGTGGACGGTGTTCCATTCGAGGCCCTTGGCGGAGTGCACCGTGGAGAGGGTGAGGTAGTCCTCGTCGAGGTGTGGTGGGCCGGCTAGGTCGCTGGAGGAGGCCGGCGGGTCAAGGGTCAGGCTGGCGACGTAGTCAGCCAGGCTGGACGCGGTGGCAGCGGCCGCCGCGAGCCGGTTGAGGTCCTCGAGCCGGGTGTGGTGGTCGGGGTAGCGGCGGGTCAGTAGTGGTCGAAGCATTGCGACGATCGCCGCGACGCGATCGGCGGTAGTGCAGTGATCGCGTGCCGCGGCGAGCGCGGCGAGGGTGGCGGTGAGCTTGATCCGTGCGGTGGCGGGGGCCGCCGCGATCGCCTCGGGGTGCTGGTCTCGGTCTGGGGCATTGGCAGGTGCCAGCAGGGTCAACAGGTTGCGCGCTCGCGCTGGGCCGATGCCGTCGTGCAGGCGCAGAAGCCGGTACCACGCGATCTCGTCGGCGCGGTTGTCGAGGAGCCGCAGGCCGGCCAGGAAGTCTTTGACGTGCGCGGCTTCGAGGAATCGGAGGCCACCGTACTTGCGGAACGGGATGCGACGTGCGGTCAGTTCGATTTCCAGCAGGTCGCTGTGGTGCCCGGCACGCATGAGGACGGCCTGGTCCCGCAGCCGCATGCCGTCCTCGACGTTCGCCAGGATCTCCTCGGCGACCCGGCGGGCTTCGGCGGGCGCGTCATAGCAGCGGATCAGCCGGGGCTTGGGTCCGTCCCGCCGATCGGAAGACAGCCGTACTTGTAGGGCGGCCTTGGTGGTCGGCCGAACCATGTTGGCGAGGTCCAGCAGCGGTTGCCGGGAGCGGAAGTTGCGTTGCAGCCGCAGGATCGTCACGCCCGGCAGGGTGCTGGCCAGGTCGGCGAGGTGGGCCGGGTCGGCACCCCGGAATCCGTAGATGGCCTGGGCGTCGTCGCCGACCACGGTGAGTCCGGTCCCGGCCGGGCACAGGCGCCGGACGATGTCGACCTGGACCTGGTTGACGTCCTGGTACTCGTCGACCAGTACGTGATCCCAGCGGCCGGCGACCATCGGGCCGAGGGTGGGATCGGTGAGCAACGACCGCCAGGCGAGCAGCAGGTCGTCGAAGTCGAGCAGCGTGGCGGCCCGTTTGCGGGCCACATAGGCGCGGAAGAGGTCGAGGATCTTTTCCGTGTGCCGGTCGCACCACGGGAACTCGGCCGCGAGCACCTCGCGGGCCGGGCGGCCAGTATTGACCGCCCGGGAGTAGGCGTCGACGAGCGTGTCCGCGCGCGGGAACCGTTCCGCTGTGCCGACCAGGCCATGGTCGTGCCGCAGCAGGTCCATCAGTTCGGCGGCGTCGCCCTGATCGAGGACCGTCAACTCCGGCGCCAGGCTGAGCGCGTCGCAATGCAGGGTGATAAGCCGGTGCGCGACCGCATGGAACGTGCCACTCCACAACCGTCCGGTCACGCGTCGGTCACCACACAAGATCGCGGCTCGGGCCAGCATGTCCGCCGCCGCCCGGCGGGTGAACGTCAGCAGCAGCACTCGCGCTGGGTCGGCGCCGTGGGCCAGCAGCTGCGCGACCCGCGCGGTCAGCGTGCGGGTCTTGCCGGTGCCGGCGCCGGCCACGATCACCAGCGGCCCGCCGGAGTGCGAGACCGCGGCGAGCTGCGCGTCGTCGAGTCCCGCGTCCCACTCCGACTCGAACATGAGTGCGAGCCTAGGCCGAGCTGGAACCAGACCGCCGACCGGCGCGCCGGGAATCCGTGCGGGCCACAGATGACGAGCCGTCCAAGCGAGCTAGCGCGTCGCCTTGCCTCCTCCGGCGCAGATCACGCCCGTGCGCGGTGGCGCGCGCCACCGCCGCTAAATGTCTCGGCCGATTGTCCGGGTCGGGTGACTTAAGGAAACATTCGAGTTCGGTTGACAAACTTCAACACAGGTTCCAGCTCTCACCGAGGGATAGCGTTCATGGAGATCAAAGCTGCGGTCCTTGGCGCCATGGGCGCTGCGCCGCCGTACGCAACGTCGAAGCCCCTTGTGATCGAGACCCTCCAGCTTGATCCTCCCGGGCCGGGTGAGGTGCTGATACGGATGAAGGCCGCGGGACTGTGCCACTCTGACCTGTCGGTTATCAACGGTGATCGGCCGCGGCCTGTGCCTATGGCGTTAGGGCATGAGGCGGCTGGTGTGGTCGAGGAGGTAGGCCCGCTCGAAGGCGGAGTGGGCGGGCCGGAGCTGAAGCCGGGCGACCATGTCGTGTTGGTGTTCGTCCCGTCATGCGGCCATTGCGAACCGTGTGCGGAAGGCCGTCCGGCATTGTGTGAGCCGGGCGCCGTGGCGAATACCGCGGGTACGTTGCTTTCTGGTGCGTGTCGTCTGCACCGGGGCGATGGGACGGCAGTCAATCACCATCTCGGCGTCTCGGCGTTCGCTGACCACGCAACCGTCTCCCGTCGCTCGGTGGTCAAGGTCGATTCGGAACTGCCGTTCGAAGAGGCGGCCCTGTTCGGCTGTGCCGTGTTGACCGGGGTCGGTGCGGTGGTGAACACAGCCGGAGTCAAAGCCGGATCGGCGGTAGCCGTCGTCGGACTCGGCGGGGTCGGCCTTGCCGCGCTGCTGGGTGCCGTGGCAGCGGGAGCGCGCGAGCTCGTGGCGGTCGACCTGTCCGAAGACAGGTTGGCCTTCGCCGGAGAGATCGGCGCGACCATGACCGTGAACGCAAGCGACGCCGAGGCCGCCGACCGGATCCGCACTTCGACCGGCGGCGGAGTTGACTACGCCTTCGAAATGGCCGGATCCACCACAGCCCTCGACCTGGCTTATCGCATCACCCGCCGTGGCGGCGTAACCGTCACGGCCGGCCTCCCACCGCCGACGGCAACCATGCCGCTCGCGCCGGTCACCCTGGTCGGCGAAGAACGCACCCTCAAAGGCAGTTATATCGGAACGGCGGTGCCAGCGCGCGACATACCCCGCTACATCGCGCTCTACCGACGCGGACGGCTGCAGGTCGACCGGCTCAAGAGCGGCACGCTGCGGCTCGAGGAGATCAACGAGGGCTTCGACAAGCTGCACGAGGGAAAAGCTATCCGCCAGGTGGTCCTGCTGTGAGCAGGCCGGCACGACCATCCCGGCGTCGTCGGAGGACCAATTCCTGCGAGCGTGAGCCCGAGCAGCCATCGCGTTTCGATATCTCGAGCCGCGGTCCCGAGCCGCACAAGCGAGACCAGCGCTACCGGAGCGTCCGTGCTGGAGAGTCTCGGCCGTGCCGTGGGCACCGTGTCATGCTTGGCGCATGGCGACGCCACGGAACATTCCTCGCACCGGGCTCAACCTGCAATATCCGATGTCGCTCGGGGTCTACGACACCTACCCGCAGGCGCAACACGTCGTCGATTACTTGGCCGATCACGACTTCCCCGTGCAGAACGTCGCCATTGTCGGTACCGAACTCAAGTCGATCGAGCGCGTCACCGGGCGCCTGACGCGGGGGAAGGTCGCGCTGGCCGGCGCAATCTCAGGGCTGTGGATCGGGCTGTTCGTCGGAATCGCGTTCGCGCTGTTCAGCGACAGAGGTCAGCTCGGCTTTCTGATTACCACCCCGTTGCTGGGGGCGCTGTTCGGCCTGATCTGGAGCCAGCTCGGCTTCACGGCCGCCACCCAAAGCGGGACGCGGGACTTTGCCTCGGTCAGCCAGATCGTCGCGACCAAGTACGAGGTCCTCGTCGAGCACAACCTGGCTGAGCAAGCCCGCACGCTGGTTGCGGCGATCCCTCCGACGTAAGACCCTGGCGAGTCGGGCCTACAAACACATCGATGAGCGGCGGATGATCGTCGTCCAAATTGCTCGAACGCTCGCCGACTCTGCCACCGGCGACCCAGGATAGGTGGCAGAACCTGCCAGCGAGTGTGGGCCGATCGCGCGCGGTGGGCTGCTCGCTTTCCAGCCGATTACCTGACACGGCCTGCACGTGCTACTTGAGCGAGAAGGTCACCGGGCTTGCGTGGTATTCGTCGAATGCGCTGGTCCGCACGATCAGGTCCAGCGTCCATCGGCCTGGCACGGGGATGTTCAGGCCGAGCGAGATGAAATGTCCGGCTCCGGCGATACTCAGATGTACCGGCAGGTTCGCGATGCTGCGCGCCGGCTGACTGAGGGTGGCGCGGACTTCGGGAACGATCAACTGCGTGCCGGCTCGAGACAAGGTATAGACGTGCAGGTTGTTCGGGCCGGCTCGGGTGCTGTCTAGCGTGACGTCGACGAGCACGTCCGGGCCGGCATGGACTTCCGCCGCCAACGGGCGGGTTGCGTCCAGCCGCGCGGGCTCAGCGTTGACAAGCAGCGCCGCAATAACCAGCACGGCGCCGGCAACAACCAACTCAGCGGTGGTCGTGCGCCGGAGCCGGGCCTGTCGTTCCTGCGGCAACGAAGGTGAGGTATTGGGGGATTCGGCGCTATCCGGCAGACGTCGCGCGGGCATGCTGGCCGGGTCCCCCGCCGGAACAGGTAGCGGCAAGTTTCGTCGTCGGAACAGGGGCGGGTCGAGCGCACCGTGCGTGAGGACCCGGCTGCAGGCGCCCAGGATGAGGATGACGCAAAACAACCCGATCTTGATGAGAACCAAGCGACCGTAGGCCGTGGTGGTGAGGTTGGCCAGTGAACCAACTTGTCGCCACGCCGCGAAACCGCCGGACCCAGCGATTGCGATGATCGACAGCAGCGCGAGCTGGGAGAACACCACGATCGCCTGGTACGGGATCACGGCGCTACCAGCGCGGCGGACCAGGAGGCCGGTTACCAGCACGGCCAACCCGCCGACCCAGATGGCGACCCCGGCGAGATGAATGAAATCGAACGGGACGGCGAGCACGACCCACCGTCCGGCGCTGGCGTGACCGGCCAGCCCCACGGTGAGCAGGATGACCGTCGCGGTGACCACGGCCGCGGGTGTCCACCAGCGGGGAAGAGCAGGCTCCGCCTGGCGTCTGGCGGACAGCAGCAGATGCAGCAGCCAGCCGGCCGCGACCAGCGCAACCAGCCGGACGAGCGAGAGCTGGCCGAACCGTGACTGCAGCACGTCGCCCATCAGCGACGGTGACACCACGTCGCGCAACGGCAGGCCGGCGCCGTACGGGCCCTGCAGCATGATCGCGGCAGCCGTGGCGACGATTGCCAGAAGCCATGCTCCCCACAGGAGCCATCGAACACGCGCCTCAGCCGCGCCTGCGCGCCAGGCGAGAGCTAGCAGCAGGGTGCCGCCAACCACGACGGCAAGGGCTAGGAACCCGAGCGCCCGGTCGACCCCGAACACAACGCCCACTACCCGACTGCCCTGGCCTCGGGCGAGCAGCGATGCCGCTTCGCCGCGAAGCGCGGTCCGGGATCCAGCGGCGCCGATCTGGAAAGTGAAGGCACCGTGCACCGGGTGTGAGTCGGCCGAGACCACCCGCCAGGTAACGACATATCCGCCCGCGGGGAGGTCTGGCGGGACGTTTTCCGACACCGCCTTGCCATTTCCGGACGGGTGGTACGGACCTCCTTTGTCCACTCGTCGACCGCGGGCGTCGTAGACCATGACCGAGCCCAGCGAAATCCCGACTGGCTCATCGAAGACCATTGCGACAACGCCGGGTGAGGATCCGAGAACCGCGCCATCTGCCGGCGCACTGCGCTCCAGCACGGCGTGGGCACCGGCGGGCACAGCCAGCCCGGAAAACGCCGCCACCACGCACACCGCGAAGAGCAGCCATCGCGCCCCGCGCACGCTAACGACTCACCTCACCGGAGATCGAATCACCCCGTGGCCGACCCGGAAGAGCCTTACAAGTCCCGCGGGACGTTGCCGCCACCTTGACGGCTACCCTAAGCCGAGCAACCCAGTGGACGATCGGCGCCACAGTAGGCATCCCGCCAGGACGGGCTGACGCGCTACAGCCGGTCCGCCACACAGCGCCTACGAACGGGGAATTGTGTGTACGGTCGCGGCCGGGGTCCGATCCTTCTCGTCGCATCCGCGGTGCTACTGACGGGGTGTGCCTCGGCGACACCGTCCGGAAGCCCGAAACCGTCCGGAGGCCAGAGCGTCCCGGCCACGCCGACGACCGCCGCTTCCGCGGGCTCGTCGAGTAGCCAAGGCGGGGGCCCGTCCGAGTCGGCCCGGATGATCTGCGACATCGAAGTCCGCAGCCAGGTGGCCGCGATGCTGAGTCTGCCCAACCCGCCCCCCACCACCTCGAGCTGGGCCGATCAGGTGTACACGTGCGTCTACCACCTCACGGCCGGCCTTCTCACACTCTCCGTGCAGGAATCGGCCGACCCGGCCGCCGCACGCGCCTACTTCGACACGTCCAAGCAACGCCTTGCCGCCGATCGACAACTCTCTGGCCTCGGCGAGTTCGCTTACGCCGCTCCAGCTGGATCGGTTGTCGTGCTCAAGGACAACAAGACCCTGCGCGTCGACGTCACCAAGCTACCCAGCCAATTCGGTCGGCCTCCGGTACTCCGCACCGACCTAGGCTCACAACTCGCTGCCGCCATCATGGGTTGCTGGACCGGCGCGTAGTCCACCACAGCAGACAAGCTCACGACGGATGTCGCGGCTCGCGCGCTGTCGGCGCCTTGGCGGCCTGCAGGGTGTAGGTCAGCGGCAGGCGATCACGTTGAGTAGCCAAGACATACTCGCCGGGATGGTCGGGACTTGACACCATCGCGTCGCCAAGTGGATTCCAGGGCACTTCGCGATGCTCCTGCAGCGACGTCATCGTCATCCCAGCGTCCTGCAAGGCGGTGAAGATTTCACCGAGCCCATGATTGAAGCCGATTATGTCGGGGGAGTTCACCACGCCACTACCGGCGTAGGTCGTCTCCTCACGAAAGTGCACGCCTTCGGTTTCAAAGTACGGGTACTCCACCACGAGCAGCCCGTCCGGTCGCGGGTCGCAGATCGTCCAGAGCACCGGGTGACCCTCACGCATGAACAGGCGCCCACCGGGCCGTAACAGCCCAGCCACGACCTCGGCCCAGCGACGGATACTCGGCAGCCAGCAGATCGCTCCGATGCCCGTATAGACGAGATCGAACCGCTCTGCGCCCAGCAACTCGACCGCGTGGTAGGCATCGCCCTCGATGTAGGTGACAGCAGTGCCGGTTCGGCCGGCGAGGTTGCGTGCCTCGCGCAGCGCAGCCGGAGAGAAATCCAGGCCGACCGTGGTGCGAGCCCCTAGCCGGGCCAGGGAGATGGTGTCGGTCCCGACGTGACACTGCAAGTGCAGCACGTCGAGGCCGTCGAGCCGGCCCAGCCGCGGGAGGTCGTAACGCACCACGGTGCTCAGGTGGGCCGGATCGTCAAAGGACGTGCGGTCATAGCCGCCGGGGCCGGTGTGCACGGGAACGCGCGACTCCCAGTTCGCGAGATTGATCGCTCGCCAGTTCTCCGTCATCCGACGAACGTAGGCGAAGCGGGGAGTCGCCACGAGATCAACCAAGATGATCTTCTTCACGTGCCCTGCGAAGCGAGTCGCGCGATGTGCTCTTCGGCGGGGTGAGCTCTTTGGCAGCGGATTAGCGCCTACGACAAGCATGCCTGTGGCGACGGGCCGCCCTCCGTCGGACCGGCCGGCTATTGGGTCTCGTTGTCGAGTGCCTTGATCAGTCGCGACGGCGCCGCCGCATCATCGCGTGCGAGAGACACACCGGCGACGATTCAGGCGCGGGGCACGTGGGTAAAGCGCGTCGTGTAGTCGCGCCGGTCGGTCATGGGCGAGAGAGCAGGTGCCTCGGATCTGACGAGGTGATCAGCGTTCGAACAGAAGGCCAGCATGCGGATCGCCGTTAGCGGCGCTTCGGGCAACGTAGGCGTTGGGCTGTTGCGGCGCTATTTCCACCGGAAGTGGACGAACACCCGCCCAGAATTGTGCGGATCCTTCTCCACTCGGTGGTAAATGATCCTGACGTCCTTACGGTCGAGAAAGCGAAGTACCCGCTTTCTCAGCTGTCCCGAGCCCTTTCCGGCGATGATCTCGACGCGCGATGCCTTCTTGGCAACGGCCTCGTCCATGATCGAGCGAAGCGCGCGGTCGATTTCGTCACCGCGGTCATAGATATCGTGCAGGTCAAGCTTGAGCTTCACCAAGCCATCGTGGTGCCGCAGGGCGACGAGCGCGAATCTTACTCAGCGCACGGGATCTGCCGACGGACCGGACCGGAGGGGCGATTTCATCGGTTGGTGTCCGCGGTGATGTGCTCGAACAGCCCGGCCTGGATACGCGTGCGCACCCCGTTGGCCCACGGCTCATCCAGCTCGTCGACGTCCAGGGCGGCCACCGTCGCTGAAGCGATCGAAGGCTGCGCCGACCAGCTCCAGGAACAGCGCCTTCTTGGTCCCGAACATCCGGAACACGTAGGCCTGCGCGATGCCGGCCTCGTGCGCGATCGCGTTGATCGACGCACCGTGAAGTCCGCGATTCGCAAACTCTCCGGCGGCAATTCTTACTAACCACCTGCTTATATCGTGATGCGGTGAGCGAAGACACCTGGGCCGGCTTGGCCGACCAATTCGCCGATGAGGCTTATGCCTCGGCGAAGGGGTACGTACGAACGTACGTGTTGCACCAGCAGCTGCTGGAGCATTTACCTGCGCCTCCAGCGCCAGTGCTCGATGTCGGCGGCGGCGCGGGCCATCAATTGTTTCCACTGGCCCAGGCCGGTTACGAGGTGACGTTGCTTGATCCGTCGCCGGCGATGCTGGACAAAGCTGGACAGCGATTGCAGCGGCTGCCTGATGAGGTCCAGCGACGGGTGACGCTCCTACAGGCCGACGGCGAGCACGCCGACGAGGCCGTGCGTGGTCGACGCTTCGCCGCCGTGTTATGTCACGGCGTGCTCGGGTACCTCGATCAGCCCGAGCCGGTGGTCAACCAGCTTTGCCGGTGCGCTGCTGCAGGCGGCGTCGTCTCGATCATGGCGGGCAACGCCAAGGCGGCGGCGGTGCGCCCGGCGTTGGAACGGCGGTGGGACGACGCCTTGGCGTCGTTTGACGCCAGGAGCGAGATCGGGGTGTTGGGCGTGCCAACCCGAGCCGACACGGTGGAGGAGCTGAGCGAGCTCATTCGGCGCGACGGGGTGGAACCACTGCGCTGGTATGGGGTATGGCTGTTTGTCGACTGGCTCGATTTCAGTGGAGTCAAGTTAGACCCGAGCGATTCACAGCAGCTGGCGGCCGCGGCCGCGGTCGAACTCGAAGCCAGCCGACGAGATCCCTACCGTCAACTCAGTCGCATCTTTCATCTCGTGGGTCGCAAAGGTCTGAGCTGACGGGACAACAGACACCAAGTGCTGAAGTCAGCCCCGCCGCCACTTGGGTTGTGCGATCCGGCGGAGTCACCCACGGGGGACCTTGTGGCCTCCCTCCCTTGCTGAGCGCGCGTCGGCGTGGCTCTGATCCAAGGACCCAGTGCTTCAGGTGTCGCACCCTGCTCGGATGGGTAGACCATCAGCATGGCTAGAAGTTATCCACTCGAGGGCAAGAAGATTGCGTTCCTCGTCGCGAACGAGGGCATCGAACAGGTCGAGTTGACTGGACCGTGGCTGGCTGTGCAAGAGGCGGGCGGGACACCGGTGCTCATCGCCCCGGAACCGGGCTCGGCGCAGGCGTTCAACCATCTCGATAGAGCCGACAAGTTTCCTGTCGACATGACAACCGAGTCGGCTGATCACACCCAATTCGCCGGCGTCGTCCTACCGGGTGGGGTCGCCAATCCGGACGCGCTGCGGACGGACGGCGCAGCAGTCAAGTTCGTCACCGATGCTGCCGCAGCCGGGACTCCGATCGCGGCAATCTGTCACGGTCCATGGACCTTGATCGAGGCCGGTCTCGTCGCGGGCAAAACCCTGACGAGCTGGCCGAGCCTGAAGACCGATATCCGAAACGCCGGCGGACATTGGCAGGACGAGCCGGTCGTTGCGAGTAGAGAGCGCGGCTGGACGTTGATTACCAGCCGCAAACCGGCCGACCTCGACGCGTTCAACACGGCATTCGTCGAAGCCTTCGCCGAGTGATCCCGGTCGATGGCATAGATCAACGCTATGCGGCTCCTGAATGGGCCTCCGATGATCTTGGACTTACTGCTAACAGCTCGACAAGTCCAAGATCATCGGCGCACCCGGTGGAGATTGTTATCCGGTCAGCTGTGTCTTTATCGTGGCGATGTCGTAGTAGACGGCTTCTTGCCACAGGTCCGCGCCGTCGAAGCGAAATACCGCGCACATGTGGTAGGCAACACGCCGACCCGTGGCCGGAATACCGTCGAAGTCGGCCGTATGTGTCGATGCCAGGCGTAGCTCGGTGATAACTGCGTCCTCAGCGTGATGAAGGCGCAGTATCTCAATCTTGAGGTCGCTCATTGCGCCTAGGCCGGCGGTGAGCATGGCGCCCACAGCTTGGTCGCCGACGATATCTCCGCCCAGCGTGTCACCGGAATAGCTCACCCGGCCGGGAGCGAATGTTGTCAGGACGGCGGCGACATCACCGTCTTCCTCTGCGGCAATGTGACGTTGGACGACTTGTTCGCGTATCGATCGTAGGTAGGACGTGTCCGTCACGGTGACCTCTCATTGGTGGTCAGGAACGCGGCTCGCGCGCTGTGCTGGAATTCGAATTGTGGCTAGATCACGTCTGCGAAGCGGCACGTCTACAGAAGCTCAACCACGCCGATGGCATCGAATCGCTTCGCGATGCGCTGGTCGCCTAGGACTTCGATCACCACCCGCGTATCGATGTCGTGGGCGCCGGCGTCCCCGAATCGTCGGTGCCGGATCTTCACCAGACGACCAACGACGAATGTGTCGTCGTCGT
The DNA here is from genome assembly GCA_963809815.1 of uncultured Actinomycetota bacterium. Lineage (GTDB taxonomy): Bacteria > Actinomycetota > Actinomycetes > Mycobacteriales > Jatrophihabitantaceae > CAVVJA01. The sequence goes on along the minus strand of CAWELM010000001.1, from coordinate 56,975 downwards.
GGTCGATCCGTACGATCCTACTGAGGTTGTCTGCGGTGAGTTCGGCGGCGCGGATCTGCATGCGGTTGTCCCTTTCTGTTGAATTGGAAGGATGGGTCCAGGTGATCGAAACACGCGGTTGTTTGACCTTGTCGGGCGAGGTCACGGGGACCATGCTTGTCTCCGGCAAGCAACGGGTACAGCGAAGGGGAGAGGCAAATGGATTTCTCAGCACCGCTCGACGATCTCCAGAAGCGCGCCGCGGAGGCGAAAGCATCGGTGCGGGCTGCGGCCACAGAATCGCGCGACAAGCTCCGGCAGCGCATCGACCGAGCTCAGGCTGACGTGGACCTGGCAACGAGAAACGCAAAGCAGCAGGCCGCTGACACGGCTGACCGCGCTCAAAGCCAGTGGGCCCAGATGAAGGCCGATGCGTCAGCCAAGATGGACGACGTCAAGGCAAAGATCGACAAGCGTACGGATCAGATCGACGCCACGCGGGCCATGCAGGATGCGGCCGATGCCGAAGCGGAGGCGATGGACGCCCTCGACTACGCCAGTTGGGCCATCGAGAACGCACGATTGGAAACGCTGGACGCGATCGATGCCCGTGCGTACGCCGAGGAGCGCGCCAAGTCCGCCGGCCTGTAACGGCAATCATCGGGAGCAGGCTCGTCACCCAAAGTTCGGAAATCGTTCATCGTCCGATCATTGCTGATGCGTGTCATCCAGCGTCACACTCCCGCCGCGGCCCTCGGGGAGGCGGGCCTGGCCAACCCGGGGCCGACCAATAAGCTTCGGCGCACTGGTACCGAACGCCCTCGCTCCAGCCTCTTTCTAACCGGGTAGCTAGGTCTCGTCTCGCTGGGGAACGTCGTCGAGACTGCGAGTCGTCCATTCGCGAGTGCGCAACAATGCCGCGGTCAAGCTCACTGTTACGGTGAGCGTTCGAGCATCTGGCAATCGACGTCGCGGGGCACCGAGCTGGCCTGCCTCTAAGGAGCCACCATGTCGGTCCTTCCGGATCTCGCCGCGGCCCTCGCGTCGGGGACGGTCGAGGTCATCGATCTCACCGCGCCGTTGTCGAGCAGCACGCCGACCCTGAAGCTTCCGCCGCAGTTCGGCCAGACGGCGACGTTCGAGTTCGAGCAGATCAGCAACTATGACGACCGGGGTCCGGCGTGGTACTGGAACAACTTCCGTACCGGCGAGCACACCGGCACACATTTCGACGCCCCGTGCCACTGGATTACCGGCAAGGGCGGCGAGGACGTCGCATCCGTTTCCCCGCGGCGGCTCGTCGGGCCGACGGCGGTGCTGGACTTCTCGGCGCAGGCAACAGAGAACCCTGACTTCCTGCTCGAGGTGGCTCACATCCGCGCCTGGGAGCGCGAGCACGGCCCGTTGCCGGAAGGCGGCTGGCTGCTGTACCGCACCGGATGGGATGCCCGGTCACACCTGCAGGACGCATTCCTCAACGCCGACGACAACGGTCCGCACACCCCCGGCGTCTCGATTGACTGCGCGCGGTGGCTGGCCGACGAGTCGCCGGTCGTCGGACTGGGCGTGGAAACCGTGGGCACCGATGCCGGCGCCGCAGCCGGGTTCGATCCGAGCTTCCCCTGTCATACGTATATGCACGGTGCCGGCAAGTACGGGCTGACCCAGCTGCAAAATCTCGCGCTGCTGCCACCCACCGGCGCGATCCTCATCGCGTCTCCCTTGAAGATCCTCGGCGGCTCAGGCAGCCCGGCCCGCGTGGTGGCACTGGTCGAACGTTGATGACCGCGGCGGAAGCGGTCGGGATCACGCTGGCCGGACTGGGGATTCGCCGCGTCTTCGGTGTGGTCGGCTCGGGCAACTTCCACGTGACGAATGCCCTGGTCTCAGGCGGCGCTCGTTTCGTCGCCGCAAGGCACGAAGGCGGGGCGGCGACAATGGCCGACGCCTACTCGCGGATGAGCGGCACGGTAGCCGCAGTCACCCTGCACCAGGGTTGCGGCCTCACCAACGCGATGACCGGCATCGCGGAGGCGGCGAAGAGCCGCACACCGTTGGTCGTGCTTGCCGCCGATGTCACCGAAAAGCGTTCGAACTTCTATGTCGACCAGGACGGTTTGGCCGATTCCGTCGGTGCAATCACTATGCGGGTCGAGGCCGCCGAAGACGCCGGCGCCACTGCCGCCCGCGCATATCACCTGGCGCGCGACGATCGGCGCACCGTCGTGCTGAACCTACCGCTCGCCGTCCAAGCCACGAAGACCGCCGAGCCGACGAGGATGTCAGAGCAGCCGCGCCGGCCACAGACGGCACCCGACGCCGCTGGACTGGCCCAACTCGTCGACACGCTGACCCACGCGCAGCGCCCGGTATTCGTCGCCGGCCGCGGCGCGCGTGCCCCCGGAGCGCGCGAGGCGCTGCTCGAACTCGGCGAGGTGTGCGGGGCGCTGCTCGCCACGAGTGCTGTCGCGAAAGGGCTCTTCCACGGCAGCCCCTGGTCGCTCGACGTCTCGGGCGGGTTCGCTTCGCCGCTCGCTGCGCAGCTGATCGGCGACGCCGACCTGATCGTCGGCTGGGGCTGCGCGCTGAACATGTGGACGACCCGGCACGGTCACCTCATCGGGCCGCAGGCGACGGTCGGGCAAGTTGACCTGGATCCCGACGCGCTCGGCGCGCATCGGGCGATTCAGTTCGGGGTGATCGGCGGGGTCACGCCGACCGCACAAGCTGCAACCGCGGCGATAGCCGATGTGCAGGTCGGTTACCGGAGCGAGCGAATTCGCGAAGAGATTCAGCAGCGGATCCGATGGCGCGACGTCGATTACCACGACACGTCGACAGCTGATCGCATCGATCCACGGACGTTGACTATCGCGCTCGACGACATGCTGCCCGCCGAGCGAGTCATCGGCGTCGACTCGGGCAACTTCATGGGCTACCCGAGCATGTTCCTGTCTGTGCCTGACGAATACGGCTTCTGCTTCACCCAGGCGTTCCAGTCGATCGGGCTCGGCCTCGCGACGGCGATCGGCGCCGCGCTGGCTCAGCCGGACCGCTTGCCGATCGCCGCGCTCGGCGACGGCGGCGCGCTGATGAGCGCCGCCGAGCTGGACACCGTCCGGCGCCTCGCCCTGCCGATGATCGTGGTCGTCTACAACGACGACGCCTACGGCGCCGAAGTGCACCACTTCGGTTCGGACGGGGTCGACCTGTCGACGGTGCGCTTCCCGCCCACCGACATCGCCGCGATCGGACGCGGCTTCGGCTTCGATGCCGTCAGCGTCATCGCGCCTCGACCGATCTCGCTGCTGTCCAGACGTGGCTCGACGGCGCCCGAGAGCGTCCCTTGCTCATCGACGCCAAGGTCACCGCTGACCGTGCATCGTGGTGGCTCGAGGAAGCCTTCCGTGGTCACTGAACCGGCGAGCGCCGCCGCGATTTCGTGGGGACCCCGTATCGTCGGCGTGATTTCCCGGGAACCCCGGGATCGTCGCGAATGACCCCGCCATTCGCCTGGATCCGCGCATACAGGCGAAGAACCTCGGCCGGCGGGACACAACAGTCATTCCGTGCGACTCGTGAACGACTCGTGGCGCTCGTTCCACATTCGGCCGAAGACGGCGCCGAGATGGATACATACGCCGAACCCGATGAGGTACGACAGCAATGCTGTGACGACACCCACGGGCCCGTAATTCTCATTGCCGGAGACGATCGATGACGAAAGCGCTAGTGCGGAAAAGATGCTTAGCCCGGTCAGACAGGCTCCGGTGGCAATCCCGCCTGGGAGCGCGGCCCGCCACGCGATCTTCCCCAGCAACAGGAGATACGGAGAGAACGTCCAGAAGACAACCGCGCAGCCGAATCCGGTGACGAAGATCAGGACGTGCGCTCCGAACGAGCCGACCTGACGGCCGATTAGCACCTGGACCGTGAGATAAGCGAGGAATCCAACCAGCCAGAACGCCTGGGCGGTAAGTTGCTTCGCGGCCCCCTGCGAAGGCGGCTCGTCATACACCTTGCGGTACCAGCCTTGTAGGGTGGCCGAGATTCCGAAGGCCCCGAATACCAACCACGCAACGCCGAACACACTCAGGGTGGTCACCGCCGACTGCCCGGACGAGATGAGCCCGTCGACCGCAGCGGCCGCCTGATGATTCAAACCCATTCGGAGGATGATGCTCCGCCTGACATCCCGTCCGGCTGCCGCGGAAAGAACGATCAGAAACGGCAAGAAGCACATTAGGGCAAGCGCCGCAAACATAAGAGAGCTGTTGATGAAATCGACTGCGCTGAGCCGGGTCCAAAGCGTTCCCGCGGCGCTCGCTTTCACGCGCGCCGCGGTCGCCGTGGCTTTGTGGTGCAGTCTTACGGATGATCGCCGCGGCGGTTCTTCATGCTCCGGCACGTTCGAATCCTCCGCGTCATCAGGAGTGCGTAGCCGTCCCCGGTTGGCTCGGTGAATTCTTGGCGCCTGTGTTATGAGAACCCATCGGTCTACTTTCCGAATTCACCTATGCGTTCGGGTGGGACTAGTGGGTAGGAGTGCTGCTGGCGAGGGCTGCTTCCTCCTGTTGGCTGACGCGGGCGAGATGAGCCGAGCCTTCGATGTCGAGGTTGGGCATGGTCCGGTCGAGCCATCTGGGAATCCACCAGGCGTGGCGGCCGAGGAGAGACATGACGGCAGGGACGAGGATCATGCGGATAATGCTGGCGTCGATGAGAACGGCGGCGGCCATGCCGATCGCGAGCATTTTCACCGTGGGGTCGGGGTCGAGGACGAAGCTGGTGAATACCACGATCATGATCGCGGCGGCAGTGGTGATGACGCGGGCCGTGCTGCCGATGCCGATGGCGACGCTGCGGTGGGCGTCCGCGGTCTTGGTCCATGCTTCGTGTACCCGTGAGATCAGGAACACCTCATAGTCCATCGAGAGTCCGAACACGATGGCGAACATGAGCATGGGGACGAAGGCCGGGATGGGAAGTTTTTCGTGGATGTTGATCACGGAGGAGCCCCAGCCCCATTGGAAGATGGCGACGACAACGCCATAGGCGGCGGCGACGGACAGCAGGTTCAATATCGCGGCCTTGGTCGCGATGACGACGGAGCGGAAGGCGACCGTCAGCAGAACGAAGGCAAGCAGGACGACGGTGAGGATGAGCCAAGGCATGCGTTTGGCGATTTTCGCGGTGAAGTCGATATAGCCGGCGGTGGTGCCGACGACGTAGGTCTTGGCGGGGACGGTGGGCAGGACCGAGTCGCGAAGATCGTTAGCCAGTTTGGTGGTAGCGGCGTCTTGGGGTGAGGTGGTGGGGACGACGTTGATCACCGCTGTGGTGTTCGCGCTGTTCACCGACGGTGCCGCGACGGCGGCCACGCCCGGGGTCTTGCTCAGGGTGCTTTGCGTGTTCGCCAGCAGCGTCTGGTTGGCCTGCGGGCTGTTGCCGGAGGGCAATTGGACGACGACGGTGAGGGGGCCGTTGGCGCCGGGCCCGAAGTTGGTGGCGATGAGGTCGTAGGCGCGGCGGATGCTTTCGGATGTCGGGTTAGTGCCGGCGTCGAGTTGCCCGAGTCGCAGCGAGAACAGCGGGATGGCGAGCACGACTAGCACGCCGGTGGCCGCGATGGCCCAGGGCCAGGGCCGGTTGCTGACCTTGCGGCCCCAACGGGCGAAGGCGCTGTTTTCATGGGCCTCGTCACTCGCGGCAGTCAGCTTGGCGAGCCGCGCCGCCGCGGTCGCCTCGTCGACGTCGCCGCGGGTGGCGCGTTTGGCCGCCCTTCGGTCCTTGATGGCGCGGACGTTTTGTTTGGCCACGCCCATGAATGCGGGCATCAACGTCAACGCGGCCAGCATCGCGACCGCTACCACGATCGCCGAGGCGAGTCCCATCGCACCGACGAACGGAACCCCGGAGACGTACAGGCCGAGGATGGAGACGACCACGGTGCCGCCGGCGACGACGATCGCTGCCCCCGAGGTAGCAGTCGCGCGGCCGGCCGACTTGATCACGGGTACGCCGTGGTCGAGCTGTTCGCGGTGCCGGGCCATGAGGAACAAGCCGTAGTCGATGGCCACCCCGAGCCCGAGCAGGGTCGCGACCGTTGGGGCAGTGGTGGGGAAGGTGATCGCGGCGGCCAGCAAGCCGACGAGGGCCAGGCCAGCGAACACGCTGAATAGCGCCGACAACAACGGCATCACCGCGGCCACGACCGAGCCGAACATGAACAGCAGCAACACCAGTGCGCAGGACAAGCCGATGATCTCTGATGTCTTGTCATCGGTGGTTTGCCCGATCTGCCCGGCCCCGCCGCCGTACTCGACTTGCAGGCCCGCCGTCCGGGCCGGCGCGACCGCGTTATCGAGCTGATGGAGATAAGCGGTGTCCAATGACGGCGGCACCACATCCCACGACACGCTCCCGTACGCGGTCGTGCCGTTCTTGGCCACCTGGGGCGAGTTCGGCACCGCGAACGGGCTGACCGCGTTGAGCACGTGCGGCAGCTTCGCCACGTTAGCCATCGCGGTGTTCACGGCGTTGGTCTGCGTAGCTACGCTTCCGGTCGGCGCGTGGAAGACGATCTGCCCGGCGTAGCCGCCCTGGGCCGGGAACTCCTTCTTCAGCACCGAAAGTCCTTGCGCCGACTCGCTTCCGGTGACCGTGTAGTTGTTCTGGAAGTGACCACCGAACACGCTGCGCAGCCCGAGCAGCGCGCCCAGGATGATCACCCAAGCGACGATGACCTCCCAGTGCCGCCTAGCGCACCAGCGGCCAACAGAGTCGAGGAATGCGTTCATGATCCACTCCTGTCAGGTACGGCTTCGTCGTTCATCGACTCGACGCACCGTCACCATTCCGGGTATTTCCGTCTGACACGCAGCGACTAGATCGATGACATTGTCGCAACGACGATGACCTGCGGCGCACCGAAAATCCCTGGGGTCAGTCCCTAGTCTTCGGCCGGCTCGCGTGATTTGCCCGATGGACGTCATTTGGTCACGCCCGTCGCCGCAATCTCGGAGGAAAGGCGGCGTGGCGGAGGACGGCGACGCATCCGGCGAATCAGCACCCAGGAGTACTTCACGACGACAGCTGCCAGCAGGACCAGCTGCGCCCACCGGAACCACCGCGGGGCGAAGTCCAGTCCCACCAGCGGATGTGGATGCGCCTGCGCGTAGGTCAGCGCGTTAGCCGCATTCACGACACCGTGGCCAAGCACGTCGACCCCGCTCACCGGTTGCGCGGTGCGCAGTATCGCCGCTTGCGTGGCCGCCGCCGTCGCTCCATGTCCGCGTAACAGCGCCGCAACGCCACTGACGAAGGGAGTGGCCATGGAGGTGCCGTCGAGTTGGCCGGTACCGTCGGTTCCGTTCGGAAACAGCGTGGTCGGATACGAGGGAGCCGTCGACCAGATTCCAACGCCAGGCGCGGCGACCTCAGCCGGGCCCCCCCAGTTGGTGAACGATGCCGGGTGCTGATTCTCGTCGACCGCAGCAACGGTTATGACCGGCACTCCGGACTTATAGACCTGCAACTGCTGGTGCTCGTTGCCGGCGGCACCCAACACGACGGCACCTTTCGCGTAGGCGTACTTGGCGGCGTCGTTGAGGGCACCCTCCTTTTGAACCTGCGCCACGAGGCCGGCTTGGTCGATCGATAGATTCACCACATCCGCGCCATGGTCCGCCGCCCACCGAACCCCGTCGGCGATGGTGGCGACAGCGGCGCCTCCCTGCGAGTCCAGCACCTTGACCGGCATGATCCGAGCATCCGGTGCGGCTTGAGCAACGATGCCCGCCACGTGGGTGCCATGTCCTAAGCCATCTTTGGTCGACCCCGTCCCGTCCGCGAAGTCATGGCCGGGGACAAGCCTTGGAGCGAGGAAAGAGCTCGAAGGATCGACGCCGCTGTCGACGACGGCCACCGTGACCCCACGGCCCGTGCTGGACTGCCAGGCCGCCGGCAGGTTGAGCAGAGCGACCCCATAGTCCTCGCCGGCGAACGGCGTCGTTGGTTGCGCGGCGGCACTGGCCACCACACTGGCAACGAGGGCAACGGCAACACCCGCGACGCTACCTACGCGCACGAGCGTGCGCTGCCAGCCGGATCGTGTCAGCCGGCCCTTCGCAGCGAGGTTCGCACGCCGACGCGCGATTCGCTGGTCCATGCGGCCCCCGACGGGCCGCAGCAGGAGATAGACGAGCGCGCCGAGCGGCAGCAGCACGCCCACGATCACCGCGGTGACCACGCGGCGCCACCAAGGCAAATCGCGCCGAATAGCGATGTCAAACAGTACTGCGAGATGCGCCAACGCAATCGTGACGGCGGCGAGCGCTGGTGGCACTCGAGTCATCATCAAGAACATAGGGACACCTCGCGGGCGTGCCCGCTGTCTCGCGGGCGGTCAACTCGAAAGTCTGAATGCAATCTTGGCCGACGTCACTAGGGACGATCCCTAGTGACGGTGCGGCGTGGCCTGGCCCGGCTTTGAGTCAGTTGCCGGACCGGACGGGAGCCATGCGGGTTGCGGCGAGCTCGGATGCCAGCGCGCGGCGGTTAGAGATACCCAGCTTGAGATAGACATTGGTGAGATGGAATTCGACCGCCTTGCGGCTCACGTATAGACGAGCAGCCGTTTCGGCATTCGACAAACCGCTCGCGACCAGATGGGCAACCTGTCGTTCTCGTTCGCTCAGCTCACTGGGCCGATAGCGCCAGTCGGTTGACCGGCCACGTTGCTTGAGGATCTGTTGGCAGCGCTCTGCCCACGGCCGGGCGCCGAGTGCCGAGAAGGTGGTGTACGCCCGCTGCAGAGCCGCCTGCCCGCCACCATCAGGGCGGCTGGTTGACAACAGCGTCCCGCGCGCGAGGTCGACCCGGCTGTGGAGAAATGCCTGAGTGGTCGGCACCGCGTCGGCGAGCGGTGTGAGGATGCGGCGCGCCGCCACCAGGTCTGACCGGGCGAGTGCAGCTTCCGCGCGGACCAGTTGTGCCTGCAGGGCAACCGAGGATCGCCCGGCAGCGAGCGTTGCGGCGAGCCGGTCAGCCTCCTCAGCCCGGCCAATGCTCAGCAGAGCGTCGGCGCGCCACACTCGCGACTCGTCCCGGCGGAACGGGGACTCGTCGCTGATCAGGTCCAGCGCGTCGATCATGGCTTGTGGGTCTCCATGGGCACGAGCCAAGCTGGCTGCCGCGGTGGCAGCGTAGAAGCGGTTGGCCGGAGATGGAATGAAGTCTGACCACAGGCGGGCCGTCTTGACCGAGCTGTCGGCTTCGGCCCAGTTGCCGCGTTCGGCGTGAACTCGACCTGCGACCGCGTGCGTGACGCACATGGCCCCGCCACGGTTCTCCGCCTCGGCGACGGTGACAGCCAGACCAGCATGGACGGCAGCGTCGTCCCAGGAGCCGTGACTCAACTCCGCTTCCGCCAGCAGCGCGAGAGCAACGGGAGCGAACCCAGTGAGCGAATGTCCGCGACGCATCGCGATTTCAGCAGCTTGCAGATCGACCATTGCCTCGGCCTCGTCTCCTGAGAAGAGGCGGAGGATTCCGCGGGCGGCGATGAGCAATGTCTGGTCCGGATCGAGCAGAGTCACTGCCGTGGGCAGGTCGGCGAGCCGGGCCAACCCCTCCGATGACCGCCCTACTAGTCCGAGACAGATCGCACCCAGCGCCCGGGCCTGGCGTCGCCATTCCGGCTGTGCGGCCGGGTTCGCCAGCACATCGTCCGCTTCCTCGACGCCGCCGGTACCGGCGATGCTCTTGACCACAGCGGCAAGCAGACTGGCACCGGCCAGGAGCCGGGCATCGCCCAGCGCGACAGCTTCGTCGCTCGCCGAGGCCAGCAGCTGCACTGCTTCCTGAAACTGGCCGCTGAACGCCGCCAAGCCGGCCAGGATCGTGCTTCGCCGGGGTCCCGGATGACAGGCCTGAACCCGCGGAGTCAAGGCGGCCGCCCGGACCATGTCACCGCTCGTCAGCAGCAAGCCCACGCCGGTCAGAAAGCGCCGTTCGGAGGCCTTGGTCCCCGGCTGGGCGTCGGCCGCTGCCAGCAGCCGATCGGCCGCCAGAGCGGTATTGCCAGCCGCTTCCAGCCGTGCCGCTGACCGTTCCAGATCGTCGGCCAACGCGTCGTCCGGACCCGCGGCAGCGGCTACCCGGTGGCGCAGTGCGGCGTCGCCCTGCACAACCGCCAGCGCGGCCCGGTGGACGGCCTGTCGCCGCGTCGGACCTACACCCTCGAGCGCGGCGCTTGCCAATAACGGATGCGGAAACGCCAGCCGCCGGCCCTCCGGACCGGTCCGCTCCTCCAACAAGCCAGCCGCCACGGCCTCTTCGACGGCAGCGGGCGTATCGGCCACCCGACTGACAGCTGCTGCCGTGGTCAGGGACGTGGGTACGTCGAGGGCAGCGATGGCCACGACAACGTCTTGTGCCTGCGCCGACAGCGGGCGGAGCCGAGCAAGCACCGTCTCGGCCAGTGATCGTGGTACTGCCAGCGGTGCGGTCGTGGACGCCAGCTGCTGCCAGGTTGAGTGCTCCAGGACCAGCCGAGTATGCAAGGGATGCCCGGCGGTCTCTTCGTGCAGGCGGCGGGCGGCGGCAGGAGGCAGCGCTCGACCGCGCACGGCCAGGGCGAAGTCGCCGATCTCCGCGACACTCAACGGCCCGAGCTGCACGGTGCGTCCCAGGCTCGGCACTTCTGCCAGCCTGGTCCAGGCGAGGTCAACCGGTCGGCTGCCTCCCCGTGTTGTGACTATGAGTAACGCGCGCTCTACGCTGAGCCGTCGCACGGCGAACTGCAGCGCGTGCGAGCTGGCTACATCGAGCCAATGCGCGTCCTCGACAACGAGCGCCAACGGGCCGCCCAGGTCCAGATCTCCGAGAACGCGCACCAACTCCGCGCCGACCGACGCCCGAGCGCTTTCACGAGGCGGCCCCGCCGACAAGAGAGGCAAGCTTGTGACCTGTCGGCGTGGCAAAGCGCCGGTCAATTGACCGAGAACGGAGTAGTCGAGCAGCGACTCGCTCTCATCGGCCCGAATCATGATCAGTCGAAAGTGTGGCAAGCGGTCGAGGGCCGAAGCGACCAAGGCCGACTTCCCGATCCCGGAAGGCCCGACGATGACCACCAGCTGAGGGCGACCCTGCTCGGCGTCGTCGGCCGAGGCAACGACGTCTTGGATCTCGGTCGCCCGACCTACGAAGGCCCTGGCCGTCTCGCCTCGCCGATCACCCGGTGTTCCGGTCACGCCCATAGCGCCGCCTCGGTCGAACTCCCTGCTACCCATCACCTGTCCGTCCATGGTCACAAGCACCCGGTGAACAGGCAACGCCAGCGACACACCATCGACGATCAACAGAATTGGCGTGGTTGCGCTTCTAGCGACCACAGTTAGACGTGGACTCCGCCAAGGTGGCGTTCCCAAATCAGCCCCGGATCAAGCGGGAAGGCTTCGGCGGCTTGGAACGTTAAGGTAGTGCTTACTTAAGGAGTGACACGATGACGACAGCAACAACCGCTCGCGCAGTGCTAGCCGGTGGCTGCTTCTGGGGAATGCAAGACCTGATCCGCAAGGTGCCCGGGGTGATCTCGACCCGCGTTGGATATTCCGGCGGTGATGTGCCCAATGCGACGTATCGCCATCATGGCAACCACGCCGAGGCGATCGAGATCATCTTCGACCCGGCGCGGCTCTCCTACCGGGACCTGCTGGAGTTCTTCTTCCAGATCCACGACCCGACGACAAGAAACCGTCAGGGCAACGACATCGGCGCGAGCTACCGGTCGGCCATCTTCTACACCGACGACGAGCAGAAGCGGATCGCCGAGGAGACAATTGCCGACGTTGACGCATCAGGCCTGTGGCCGGGCAAGATCGTCACGGAGGTCACCGCAGCCGGCCCGTTCTGGGAGGCCGAGCCTGAGCACCAGGACTACCTGGAGCACTACCCCAACGGCTACACCTGCCACTACGTCCGCCCGCGGTGGCGCCTCGAGCACCGGCAGGATTCTGCTACCGCAGGCGGCACGCAGTAGCGGTCGCTGAGTGATCTTGGACTTGGCGCTGCCCGGCAGCGCTAGGTTCAAGATGGCCCGGGGCCTCGGCGAAGTCTGGGCGCGTCGATACTCTTAACCAGCCGTCCTTGGCTGGTCGCCCCAGGATCGCCTCGTGTCGATCCCGGCGGTCGGGTCGGCTCGGTCGTGCTCGCCTCGACGAGGATCACGACTCGGCTGCAAGGACGCCCGGCAGGGGACCTCAGCTACTGGATCGAACTTCGCTTCCGCCCGTTTGACGAATCTGCTCGCTCGACGGCTGGGTGGCTACCGCTGAACGATGCCGCGCTGACTCACGCTGGCGGCCCGGCCGGACCGAGGTGGTCGGTGAACCAGCTGCTCGCGAGGTGGGCAACCGCGTCGAGCGTTCCGGGTTCCTCGAACAGATGGGTGGCGCCGGGCACGATTCGGAGCTGGTTTTCGCACCGCAGCTCGGATTGCGCGGCGCGGTTGAGTTCGATCACGGTGTGGTCGAGGCCGCCGACGATGAGCAGGACAGGGGCTCGGACCTGCGCAAGCCCGGGGCCGGCAAGGTCGGGCCGCCCGCCGCGCGACACGATGGCCGCGACGGGCGCTGCTGGATCCGCGGCGGCGTAAAGGGCGGCTGCGGCGCCCGTGCTGGCGCCGAAGTAGCCCAAACGGCGTGGGATGCCGGACATCGTGCGCAGTTCGCCGGTGACGTCGAGCAGACGGCCGGCGAGCAAGCCAATGTCGAACACGTTGCTCCGCTGCCGTTCCTCCTCGGGAGTGAGGAGGTCGAACAGCAGCGTGCCCAGACCGTCGGCGTTCAGTATCGCGGCGACATATCGACCGCGAGGGCTGTGCCGAGAGCTACCGCTGCCATGCGTGAACACAACAAGTCCATGGGCGTTGTCGGGCACGGTTAAGGTGCCGGCGAGGCGCGCTCGTCCGGACGACAATGTGATGTCGCGTTCTCGCTGAGGCCGGTCGCTGCTCGGCAAGTCCTCCACAAGCATTGAGTCTGCCGGACGAAGGCAAGATGATCTTCGAGTTATCGGCGCTATCGAGCGATACATCCAAGGTCGCGACCGTTGGCGCGCCTGCTCTCGCACTCGCGCCCTACTCGCGGTGATCTTGGGCCTTGTCGTTGCTCTGAGGCCTGGGTTCAAGATCACGAGTGTGGATCTTGTATCTGACGAAACCGGATACGCGATACCGCAGCACTACAGCCGCTGCGGCCAGGGCGCTTGCTCGGCCTCGGTCACTGGATCGCGAGGCAGCAACCGGGCATGGACGGAGTTCGCGAATCTTGGCGTGGCACCGGCTCCCGCGATGGCGACCGGTACGCGGCGCGAGATCGCAAGGAGTCTGGTGCGCAGCGACCGGAAGATCTCGGGCCGGGTTGCTGCGAGGACGACCAGATCCGGATGGGTCGAGTCGATGGCGTTGTCCAGTTCTTCGATCGGTGTGTTCGCGCCGAGGTAGTCGATGCGCCACCCGTTACGGTTCAGCACGATGCCAAAGACCATCAACGCGAGATCGTGCAGCTCACCGGATGGGCAGGCGAGCACCGCGCGCGGTCCATGTCCGCTTCCCCAACCGCGCGCCAGCCCCCCGAGCCAACCGCGAACGACATTGCTCGCGAAGTGTTCTTGGGCGACGCTCGCCGTACCCCGATGCCAACGATCACCTAGCTCCGCTAGATAGGGGATGAGTACGTCTCGCAGGACGGTTGCCAGCGAGAGTTCGGACATCAGCCGGTCCAACACCGCCTGCGCGGCTGGTTCGTCGAACGCGTCAAGGGCCTGCCGCAGGGCCGTGGCCAGGTCGACGACGGTAGACGCCGCGGCCGGTTGCGCCTGATCCACGCCCCCGCTTCCGCTCTCGCGCAACACGGTGCGCGCCGCCTCCGCGGCGGATAGCCCTTCATCGAGGTGGGCCTGCATCCGGCGGATCCGCGCCTCGTCCGCCGCGGAGTAGAGCCGGAAGCCGCCGATGGACCGCGTCGGCTGCAGGAGCCCGTATCGGCTCTCCCACGCCCGCAGCACATGGACGCTGACCCCGAGCCGACGACTCACCTCACCGATCCGCACGAGCGGGCCATCGCCTTGCAGCTGCTGCATATGAACACCATACGATCTTTAGACAGACATTTGACAGAACGACACGATGGAACCTAGCGTTTCCTAGACAAACCTTCGACGGAAGCTTGGCGATGGAACCGCGTACGAACAACAGAACGACGTTGGGTCGGCGGCCATCTGTGGCCGTCGTCGGCGCCGGGATCTCCGGTCTCACCGCTGCATACCTGCTCGCTCGCACACACAACGTCATCCTGTTCGAAGCAGACGAGCGGCTTGGCGGCCACGCGCACACGCACGATGTCGTCGACTCCGACGGCCAGCAGCTTGCCGTCGACAGCGCCTTCATCGTGCACAACGACCTGACCTATCCGTGGCTGCGCAAGCTGTTCGGCGAACTGCATGTCGAGGTACGCCCCACCGAAATGAGCATGAGCGTCCGGTGCGAGGGATGTGGTCTGGAGTACGCAGGTGGACGCGGGATCCGGGGCGTCTTCAGCCAGCGTCGCCGATTGGTGGATCCACGGTTCATGCACATGCTGTGGCAGGTCCGCCGGTTCCATCGGCGGGCATCAGCTTTCCTCGGCGATGCTGACGAGGCGAACCTCCTGACCTACGGGCAGTTCCTCAGGCAAGAAGGGTTCAGCGAGTTCTTCGTTGCGCACTACGCCATTCCGGTCGTCTCGTGCGTCTGGTCGGCTGGACGCGATACGGCGTTGATGTACCCGGCCCGCTATCTGTTCCAGTTCCTCGAGCATCACGGCATGCTGCAGATCACAGGTTCACCGCAGTGGTACAGCGTCGTTGGAGGATCCCGCAATTACGTCGAGCGAGTTGCCGCGCTGCTAGGCGACGTTCGCGCGGCTCATGCGGTGACCGATGTGACGAGACGCGAGAACGGTGTTGAGCTTCGCGACGTCACCGGGCAGATCACGCGGGTGGACCGCATCGTCATCGCAACACACGCGGACCAGGCGCTCGACCTGCTGGCCGACCCGAGCGATGCCGAGGTCAGCACACTGAAGCAGTTCAGCTACTCGAGCAACGCGACCGTTCTGCACACCGACCGCTCGATCTTGCCGGACGCGCCGGATGCTCGAGCGTCGTGGAACTACAGCATGAGGGCCTGTGGCCGACGCGACGGGCCGGCCGTCGTGACGTACTGGATGAACCGGCTGCAGGGAATCCAATCGCCCGACACTTTTCTCGTAACTCTGAACGATCGCGGGCGTGTCGGCGGCGACCGCGTTGTCACGGTGATGCACTACGAACACCCGATCTACACGCCCGACGCCATCCGCGCCCAGTCGCGGCTGAGCGACCTCGCCACAGACCGCACTGCGTATGCGGGGGCGTACCACGGCTGGGGATTTCACGAGGATGGCTGCCGTTCCGGCGTCGCGGCCGCACGGCACTTCGGGGTGGTGTGGTGAGCCAATCGCCTGATCTGCCGCTCCCGGCACTTGTAGTCGGCTGGATCACCCATCGGCGGTACGGGCCGGTTCGGCATGCCTTCCAGCACCGGATATACCAATGGCTCGTCGACCTCGACTCTCTCCACGGGCGATGGCCTGAGCTACGGTTCCGTAGCGCGGATCATCTCGGCGACCCCCGCCGCACGATCAAAGCGAATGTCGAGACGTTCCTAGCGTTGAACGGCGTCCCGCTCCGTGACGGCGGCCGAGTGCTGATGCTCACCAACGCCCGTGGGTTGGGCCATGTGTTCAATCCGTTGTCGGTGTTCTGGTGCTATCACGGCAACGGGCAGCTTGCTGCGATTGTCGCCGAAGTGCACAACACGTACGGCGAGCGGCATGCATACGTCGTGCATCCCAAGGAGGACGGGATCGCGGTAACCAGCAAGGCTTTCCACGTCTCGCCGTTCTTCCCGGTTGACGGGGAATACGAGCTGCGGCTCGCATTGCGATCGGACCGGGTAAGCACTGTCGTGACCCTGCGCCGCGACGGCGCGGTGGCTTTCGTGGCGACGTTTCGAGGGCGACCCGAACCCGCGACGCGGCCGGCCGTCGCCCGGATGCGGATCCGCGAACCGCTGATGACTCATCGCATCTCGGCCCTGATCCGGCTGCACGGCATCTGGCTCTGGCTGCGTGGCCTGCCTGTACAGCCGCATCCGGCCCACATCCGGCCGCGCGGCGTCTGACCAGCTCAGCAAGTCCGACCGACAAGGCGAGGCAGCGGAGCGCGGCGCGGCGAGGTGTCGACCAGCGGCCGACGAAATGCGATTGGTGCCGCGAGGCGTGGGCCGGAACAGGTGATTGACGGGAGTTGCGGGCGTAACGTCCGGCTCGGCACGCGCTGGTGCGATGTTAATTGATTCCCGAGGTGTCGATGCGTGACACGATGCGGTCCGCGTCGCGGCCAAGGCGTCGTAGCTGCTCTGGCGACAGGACGTCTATGACGAGTGATCGCACGTGTGAGACATGCCCGGGCGCCGCCTCGGCGATTGTTCGAAAGCCCTTCTCGGTCAGGATCGCATTCGTGAATCGTCCGTCGGTCGGATCGGGTTCCCGGCGCACGAGGTCGCGTGCCTCGAGACGTTTGACCAGGTGCGACAGCCGGGACAGCGACGCGTTAGTGACCTCGGCCAGCGAGCTCATCCGCATGGTTCGCTCTGGACTTGTGGACAGCATGGCAAGAACCTGATAGTCGACCATGCGCAGCCTGGAGTCGCGTTGCAGCTGCTGATCGATCGACCAGGGAAGCCAGGTGAGCATCCGTACGACGGACAGCCAGGAGTCCAACTCGGTGGCGGTCAGCCACTTCACGGGCGGTGCTTCGGCTCCGCGTTGGGCTCCTTCGGTCACCTGATCAGGATAGCAGTCACTAGATGATTCAAGTCAATCTGTGCGCTTTGCGGGCCATCTTCCACACCCGCCGTGGTCATGGTTACGAGCTAAAGCACTACCCGTTGGTTGCCAGAATCGCCTAATGTTTGATGATTTGTGGTCGACGTCCTCTGAGGCGATGGCGGGTTCCATCGCTTAGCAGCTCGACTTAGCTTGCCGCGTCTCCGGTCATGTCACATGTAGTGACTTGACACATTAAGCTATGTGCGCTGTACTTGAAACTTCAAGTACTGCTGTATGGCGCCAACAGGAGGCGGACTGGCCATGAACGTGGCACTTACCGGTGCGACCGGGTTCATCGGATCTCACGTGCTAGCGGAACTGCAAAAGCACGGCCACGAGGTGACGGCGCTCGTCCGCGACGACGCCCAGGCCGACATCGTCGCAACTCGCGGCGCCACACCGATCGTGGTCGACCTCTACGATCGACCGGCGGTGGTCAGCGCGCTGCGCACGGCCGATGGGGCTGTCCACACCGCCAGTCCGGGTGACGCCACTAGCGCAAACCTAGACGCTGCAGTGGCCGATGCGGCGATCGAAGCCTTCGCGGGCACCGGCAAGCCCTATCTCCACATCAGCGGTGCGTGGGTCTACGGGAACAACCTCGCCATCAGCGAGGAGTCCCCAATGAATGCGCCCGCGCTGGTGGCATGGCGGCAACCGATCGAGCGTCGGGTACTCGATGCAGCAGACATGCGCGGAGTTGTGATCGTGTCCGGCGTCGCGTACGGCGATGGCGGTGGCGGTGTTCCTGGGGTACTGCTCGGCTCACCCCGAGACGACGCCGGAAACTTGATCATGCTCGGCACCGGGCGACAGCACTGGTCGACAGTTCATGCTGCCGATCTGGCGGACTTCTTCCGTCGCGTACTGGAAAATGACTCGGCTCGCGGCTACTACGTCGTTGGTAACGGAGCGAATTCAACCGTTGCCGAACTTACCGAGGCGGCCGCAGTTGCAGTCGGCGCTCCAGGAGCCATCGCCGGATCCGACGAAGAGGCTCGGACGCGCCTAGGCGACTACTTCGCCGAGGTCCTACTGCTCGATCAGAGCACGACCGCTGCCAAGGCTCGAACTGAGCTCGATTGGTATCCATCCCATCCCGGACTGGTCGAGGAGTTCCGCCACGGGAGTTACCGCAACTGACAGGCAGTTGAGACCAGGGGGTCCTCGTCGACGGTTCAGGAGTTCTCGCGGCGCCCGCCAATCGCGACAGGGACCTCTGGAGCGGGAAGCAGTTGCGGATCTTGGTCGATGAACTGGTTGGCCATGTTGTCGAGCGCTCGGGTGAGCAGCTCGTCGTCGCCCGCGCCCCAGTCGGTCAGTTCGTCAGCGAGCCACCTGCGAGTCGCGCCCACCAGCTTGTCGATCTCGCGCTGACCGACCTCGGTGAGTTCTAGCTGACCGTCATCACCCGTCAGGTAGCCGTGCTTTCGAGCGGCCTCAAAGGCGGGATGCAGCACGGGAGCCGGCACGTGAACCCGTCGGCTTATGGCCTCGAGACTCGCGCTCCCGCGAACGCGGGCCCGGAGGTGTACCTGCCCGACGCACCAGCCATCGGCGATGTCAAGGGTCGTGGCCGAGTCGCGCCTGATGATCGGGAGCGCGTCGCGTCCCTTGCGTCGGAACAGCCAGGCAATGGCAACCTCGAGGCACTGTTCGCTGTCAGCCCCCTCGGGCATCCCGAATCCATCGCCGACATCAGAGGCTGCCGCGCGCGATGTTCCCCGGAGCGGTACCTCTTTCAGAAATAACGCGAGCACGAATGCGATGCCCGCTACCGGGACCGCCGCGAGGAATACCACGTGGATCGCGTGCGCGTAAGCGTCGACGATCGGCGCGATCTTCGCCTTCGGGTACTGGTGCAGCTCGGCCGGAGTGCTGACGACTCCGGGGTCGACGCCCGGCGAAGCGGCAATCGCGGCGGGAAGGCGATGGCTCAACACATTCGAGTAGATCGTGCCGAAGACGGCCGCTCCGAAGGAGCTGCCCAGTGTCCGGAAGAAGGTCACGCCAGACGTAGCGACGCCGAGGTCGCGATAGTCGACGATGTTCTGCACGATGATGGTCAGTACCTGCATGCACAGGCCGATGCCAATTCCCAGCACGAGCATGTCGAGTGCCATCGACCAGAACGGTGTGGCGGCGGTCAGGCGTGACAGCAGGAACAAGCCGATGGCCATGATGAACGAGCCGGCGACCGGGAACACTTTGTAGCGTCCAGTCCGCCCGACGACGACTCCGGAGAAGATCGAGGTGGCAAGCAGCCCGACCACGAGCGGCAGGGTCTGCACGCCGGACGCGGTGGCGGAGACCCCCTTGACGTACTGGAGATATGTCGGGAGGAACGTCAACGCGCCCAGCATCGCGAATCCAACGATGAAGGCCAGGATCACGCTGATGCTGAACACGGAGGAACGAAACAGCCTCATGGGCAGAATCGGGTCAGTCGCCCGGGTCTCGACGATGACGAAGCCAGCGAGTGCCACGACCGAACCCACGAACAGCCCAAGGATCGTCGTCGACGTCCAGGGGTACTCCGTGCCACCCCAGGACAACGCGAGGGTGAGCCCCGAGGCACCCAGAGACACGAACACGATCCCGAGGTAATCGATAACCGGTCGGCTAGCGCTGCGAGCGGTCGGCACGGTGGCCGCGGCTAGGACAATGACGCCGACGCCGATGGGCAAATTGATGTAGAACACCCATCGCCACGACAGGTGGTCGGTGAACAGCCCGCCGATCAGCGGACCGATCACCGTCGTGACACCGAAGACCGCCCCCAAGGCGCCCTGGTACTTTCCGCGTTCACGCAGCGGGATCACGTCCGCGATGAGGGCGGTCGCCGTCACCATCAGACCGCCGGCACCAAGACCTTGCACGGCTCGCCAGGCGATCAACCACGTCATGTTGCCGGCGAACCCGCACGCAGCCGAGGCCAAGACGAATGTCCCGGCCGACACCTGAAAGACCGCTTTGCGACCGAACAGATCGCCGAACTTGCCCGCGAGCACCGTCGCCACCGTGTCGGCCAAGAGGTATGACGATACGACCCACGAAAGGTGGCCGGCACCGCCGAGATCCCCGACGATCGTCGGCAGCGCGGTCGACACGACCGTCTGGTCGAGCGCGGAGAGCAGCATGCCGAGGAGCACTGTGAGGAACACGAGATTCATCCGGCGGCGGTCAATTACGCCGTCAGCCGACGGATTCGGAGCCAGCTCGACAGCCAATCCACCACCGCCTGACGAGGCTCGTGTTCCGTCACGACTGGGAACCTGACAATATCTCCCGCGTGGAGCCGTCCAACCCCGTTGTCCGGAGGTTCGTCGCTGCGCTCAACGCGGGGGACCGGCCGGCGTTCTTCGCGGTGCTGACTTCTGACGCGACGATGTCGGACGACGGGTCGGAACGAGATCTGAAAGAGTGGACCGAGCGGGAGATCTTCTCCTCGCACGGGCATCTGAACGTCGAATCCGAAGCGGCGGACGGCCAGTCGCTCATCGCCGCGTACTCGAACTCGAGGTGGGGCGAAATGCGCACCGCGTGGAGGTTCGAGCTGTCCGGCGACCAGATCGCTCGATTCGAGACCGGCCAGGCGTAGCAGCCGGTTGAACTGGCAGCATTCGACTATGACCGATATTCCTGCCCGGTTGTCCATCGTCACCCTCGGCGCGCGGGACATGGGCGTTCTCCGATCGTTCTACCGGACATTGGGCTGGCCCGAACTGCCCAGCGGTGACGACACATGGACCGGGTTTCTCCTCGGCGGCGTCCTGCTGGCGCTCTTCCCCATGCGCGACCTGACCTCCGAGGCCGCTCCAGGTACCGCTGACCCGACTGGCTGGTCGGGTGTCACGCTCGCCTGTGCCGTGAACACTCGAGAAGAGGTCGACAGCGCCTTCGCCGCGGCCGTGGCCGCCGGCGCGACCCCGGTAGCCGCCGCGACCGACCGATCGTGGGGCGGCCGTTCAGCGTTCATCGCCGACCCTGAGGGCAACCGCTGGGAGATCACTTGGGGACCCGGCGCAACCTTCAATCAGCGTGGTGCGCTGCTGTCCTGGGGCTAGCCGGCCTCACGAACCAAACTGGCGCGCGGGGCAGTGGCGGTCATTTTCCAGACCCGAGCCGCAGAATGGTGAGACATCCGCCGGGAGAACGGAGCGGACTTCGTGACCGAGGATTCCGGCCGCGCGATGCGGCTGCAGCAGGCGCGCGGGTACCTTCACAACGCCGATCCAGTGCTGGCGCGGCTCATCGACGACCGGCCCGCCTTCGATCCCCAGGCGTGGATGGCCCGGCTGCCGCCGATGGACCTTTACGGCGCCCTGCTGTTCCAGGTCACCGGTCAGCAGCTATCCGTCCAAGCGACCCGCCGGACGCTTGCCCGTATCGAGGCCCTTTTCGACGGCCATCTTCCGTCGCCCATTGAGCTACTGGGCGTAGAGCCGGGCAAGCTCCGCGAGGCCGGGCTCTCGTGGCGGAAGATCAACACTCTCCGCGACCTCGCCGAGCGGCTATCGGACGGCCGCCTGAACCAGAACGTCTTGAGCGGCCTGCCAGACGACGAGCTCCTGGCGCAGCTCACCGAAATTCCTGGGATAGGCCCCTGGACCGTGCAGGGCGCGCTCCTCATCGCGCTACATCGAGAAGACGTCGTCCTGCCCGGCGATCTTGCGCTCCGTAAGGCTGTCCAGGCCGCTTATCAGCTGGACCATCTTCCTACCCAGCAGGAGGTTCTCGCCATCGCCGAGAAATGGCGGCCGTACCGCAGTCTGGCGACCAGCTACCTGTTTTCCGCCGCGTTTGATCGGACCGAGGCATCGCCGGTCGTCACTCGCGATGCCGGCTGAGCGCGCAAGGGCTGATTCGCGAGGCGGAGCTGTCCGCGAGCCACCAGCTTTCCTTGCTCGTTGGTCAACTCGACGAGCCATAGCTGCAACATTCGCCCTTGTTGGATCGGCGTGGCCGTTACAGCCAGGCGGCCGGAGACATGGGGGCGGAGGAAGTCGGTCTGGTTGTTGACACCGACGGCGAATTGTCCCTGCGGCTGGACCGCCAGGGACGCGCCGAGGCTCGCGGCCGACTCAACTGCCGTTGCGTAGACGCCGCCGTGCACGATTCCCCACGGGGTGTGCTGGTCCGGTCCGGCGTCGATGAAGCCTTCGACTCGGTTCGGCTCCATCCTGGTGATGTGGAGGCCGGCGGCGTTCAGGAAGGCAGACTCCAGCGGAGGTTGACCGTCATCCGCGGAGTCGTGATCGTCGTTCACGTCGCACCCATCGAGCGTCTGCTAGCTGGTTTGGAAACGGGCCGGGCGGCCGCCTTCCGTCGCAGCTGAGCCTCTCACGATTCGATGGCGGCCAGAGCAGGTCTTCAGACGGGATCGGGCCGTCCAGCTCCAGGCGGTTTCAGAGTCCCCCGGCGAGAACTGCGCAGACGTCGTCGGTCGTGGCAAGTAATGCATCGCCGGCGAACGCGATATTCGCGATCGCCCGGTCGGCTGCCGTCGCGTTGCCGCTTCCGCACGCGTCCTGCACCACGATCGGGATATAGCCCAGGTCGGTCGAGTGACGGACGGTCGGCTCGATGCCTACCTCAGTAGCGACACCAGCGATGAGGAAGGCGCGCACGCCGCAGTCACGCAGCACGATGTCCAACGGGGTGCCTTCGAACGCCGACATGGTGATCTTGTCGATGACCGGCTCGTCCGGTCGCGGCTCGAAGCCACCGGCGAGCTGAAATCCTGCTGATCCGTGCGGAATTAGCGGCCGGGTTTCGGCGGCATGCGCCTTGCCCTGCCAAATCTTGGCCTGGCGCAGCTGAAACACCCCGGCGAGTTGCGTGGGCATGAAGTAGTGGCGGGTGAAAACCGTACGCACGCGGCGTTTCCGCGTGACGGCCAGCAGCCTTTGGACGTTGGACATCACTCGGTCGCCATCTGGAATCTGGCTGAGGATGCCGGCCTGCATGTCATAGACCAGGAACGCCAGTGTCCGCGTGTCGAGCGCATCCGCGAGCGATTCGGGCACGTCGAGGCCGTTGAAGCGATCCATCACCGCGACGTTACCTCGATCGCGCTATGCCGGCGCGATCTCCCGGCCCACGGCCAGGGCAGCGCGCAATTGATCCGGCATATCGTGCAAGACGGGATCGGCCAGTGTGCCTGTCGCATCCAGCACCTTGCTGAAGAAGCACCGCGCGGCAGCGGCAAGAATGATGTTGAACACGTCAGCGTCGGAGAACCCCAGCCTGCGAAGGTGATCGACATCTTCCTGCGTGATCTTCTCGGCTTCCAGGGCGACCTTTCTCGCGAACTGGACGACGGCAGTATCAGCCGCGTCTAGCGCATCGCCGGTGTCCTTCGCTGCGATGCGCATGACCGTGCCGGGCGGGTAGTACTTGGTCGCGAGGATTCGTCCGTGCACCAGGCTGCAGTAGCTGGATTTGATCCCCGTCGCCGCTGCGACCGTCGCCAGCTCGTAGAGCCGAGGATCCATGCTCGACGTAATCGCGTCCTTGAGCGCCAGCCAGACCTTTTCCACGTCGGGCCTGACGCTGAATGCACGCGTGTAGTTCGCCACGTACCCCTGCTGCGCCAGGTCCTGGTCATACATGTCCTTGACCTCGCCAGTAGCTTCCTCGGGTGGGACGGTCGGAAGGTATGGCATCGTCGTGTTCCCCCTTTCGCGGATCCGGCGGCTTGCGGTACCCAGACGGTACTCAGCAAGCCGAGACGTTCCCATCACCGGCGATTTCGCTGGACGGTCAAAACAGCCGACGGAGTGTCGGGTGCTGGCTAGCGGTGTCGGCCGCGCGGTTTGAGCCGCACACTCGGCAGAGGCGGCGCGGGAAGCCGGTTGCCGTGATAGCCGTGAACTGTGCCGAACCGGGTGTCAGCACGCACCCAATCTTCTCGCGCGGTGACGATGTCTTCGTGGTCGCGGCCCACGAAGTTCCACCACATGACGATGTGTTCCTCGAACGGCTCACCGCCGATGACCAAGAGGCGGGAGGGATCTTCTGCCGCGAGCCGCAGGTCGCTCCGCCCTGAGCCGAGGTATAGCAACGGACCAGGACGCAGCGCCAGCCCGTCGACCTCGACTGCGCCGGTGAGGACCAGGGCGGCATATTCCCAGGCCGGTTGCAATGGCAGCCGGGTGTCCGCTGCAGCGTCCAAGACAGCTTCCACGCCGACCAACGGACTGTAGATATCGGCCGATGATTCCGCCCCTCCAAGTTCGCCCATGATGACGGTCACGGTGATCCCGGAATCGCTGAGCACCGGCAGGTTAGGAAGATGGGCGAAATGCGCGCTGGCGTGACGGTCCCGGTCCGGCAGCGCCGTCCATAGCTGCACGCCGTGCAGAATCGGCGAGTGGGCAGCCGGACTCTCCTCGGAGTGGGCGATACCGTGCCCGGCTGTCATCAGGTTCAGCTGACCAGGCGTGACGAGTTGCTGACTACCGAGGCTGTCGCGGTGCAGCACTTCCCCGGAAACAAGCCAGCTAACTGTTTGCAGCCCAGTGTGCGGATGCGGAGGCACGCGCATCCCGTTCGACCCGCTGATGTCGTCGGGTCCGTAGTAGTCGAGGAAGCACCATGCTCCGACCATTCGCCGGACCGCATTGGGCAGCGTTCGGGTAACTGACATGGCCCGTGGGCCCCCCAGCGGCACGGCGGCGCCGAACTGCAGTTCCCGCACGGGCTCGACGGCCACCGCTGCCCGTCCTCCGCACGACGTCTCCTGTGGCTTCCGTTCCAGGTTGCTCATTTGCGGTCCCTCTGCCGACCTGGATGAGAACGGCTCATGCGTAACCGGTCTCGTCAGGTACAAGATCCTCAGTCGCGATCTTGGAGTCACTGACGATCTCGACGATAACTCAAAGATCATCTCGCCTGCGTGAGCATCCTTGGCCGGTCTGCGCTCGTGGCGGGTCAAGCTCGCCACGACGCGTCCACAGGCCGCCCATGGTCCACGCTGCGTAATCGCCCAATCCAGTGCTCGTAACCATTGACGCGAAATTCATCTACTATGTCGGAAACCGAGGCATCTGTTCTGGTCCTCGATCTACGCGGGCGGGTGAGTGTGCGCATGGAATCCAGCCGATGAGGAAGAAGCTTCTGGCCGGTGCGGTAGTCGGCGGCGTCGTGCTTGGGTTGTGGGCAATGATCGTCGGTGCCGGCAAGGAGACGGTTCGTGGCAGCGTGCAGGAGCGTCATCTCAAAGCCACTGCCCTGACCTTGCCGGTTCTCTACGATGCGAAGTTGATCACTACCGTCTCCGCGCAGGTGACTCTGCATGATCAAAATCCCATCCCAGTGCTCAACAAGGTTCCCGCTCTTCGGGATTGGCGCAACCACACCTTGACGGATACCGCGGATGTCGTTGTCAATGTCGGTACGAAACTGGGGTCTCTGAGGGCAACTCCAGATCCGCGTACCGGCAAGCTCACGGTCGTGCTCCGTGGCGATCCTGATCCCGACAAGTCCGACCTGGTGCTTCAGGCGGCTATCGACCCGGCCAGCGAAAGGATCTCGAATCACGGCAACTTCGGTGATATGTTCGTCAACACCTTCGTCGATACCGCGAAGGCCCTGGCCCAAGCGATGGGTTCGGATTTCGTATCACCGGTCGACAATACCGATTCGCTACTTGCGAAAACCGCGCATTTGATCATGTATGACGCGGTCATGTCCGGACCGAACAACTGCGCGAACCTCGGGATTTCGGAACTGAACCGGGAGAACAGCGCCAAGATTGTCAGTTTCGCTACCGCAAACCCTCCCAAGACGCTGAAACAAGCCATTGCCCAGATCGTGTTCGATACGTATGCCTCGGCGCATCATCAGGTGCTGAGCCCGGACGATATCGACGTTCGTTTCGAACTATCCCCGCAAGGGCTGCCGAACCCGTTCCGCGACGAACTCGTCAAGGCGAGAGCGAGCACGAATAGCGAGCAAATCCAGCTGCAGAGCCCGGACTCGTATCCGCCGTGCAGTGTGACGCAGGGGGTGCGGTAACGCCATGCCAGCTAGGGAACCCTGGGAATATGAAGGCGTCGCTAGCCAAACCACTGCGGAAATGCCGTGTACCTGCGGCTGTCACACCAGCTGGGCAGCCGCCAATCCAGCACAGGGCGGCTCATACTCGGCGCCCGCGCATTACCCGGTTCCGATTCCACAACCACCAAGCGGCACCAGGCAGGGGGTCGCTAACACAGCTTGGCTGCGGTGGGCGAAATCGATTAGTGCCACCGTGCTGGCAATGCTGATCGTGGCGGACGTAGGAGCTAACGCCGCCCACAATGCGGGTGCCGTCGTCTCGCGGATCGTTCCCATCATGCACGATCAACCCTTCTATTTTGATCCATTGGCGATCGTCCACGACGTGGAGCAGGTCATTCACTAGTCGACTTCGCATCAGCGCGATCGGACCCCCCGGCCGCAACTGCGGCCCCGGTCGGCGAGTTGGTGGGGGTCTGCCCGAGGGTCGTGCTGGCAAGTGACGATGTCCGCCCTGGCCGCGGCGCGGAACAACCGGCGGGACCACACGCATCGAGCAAACGTCTACCGCAGGCTCGGTCTCCGTCGGCGCAGCGAGCTGACGGGTCAAAAAAACTGGACTGATCGGCACCCTCGACTGTCCACGCCGGATGATCCCGCGGCAGCTTCGAAGTTCGAGCGACTGTCCGAAAGACGCGGTGACGTCGTGCGGGCTCAGCGTCGCGGGCCAGAGATGACAACGATCGGATATGCCGACACGATGATCGCCTAGACCCAAGCTGTCCCGGCCCGAGGTGATCGGTGAGAGGTGTCGTTCGATGACGGCTGAAAGCGCCGAATTCGATCTCGTGGCGATCGGCGGCGGTCCAGGCGGATATGCCGCGGCCCTGCACGGTGCGTTAGCCGGACTGCGGATCGCCGTTGTCGAGCGGGACAAGGTCGGCGGAACGTGCCTGCATCGGGGATGCATTCCGGCCAAAGCGTTCCTCGAGACGGCCACTGTCGTCCGCACCGTTGCGGGCGCCGACGACTTCGGGGTCACGGCCGGTCAGCCGTCGATCGATTTCGCGGTCAGCCAGGCCCGCAAGCAGAAAGTCGTCGAGCAGCTGTACAAGGGACTGGCCGGCCTGATGAGGCGGAGAGGGATCACCACCTACCGGGGCACCGGGACGTTGCTTCCCGGCCGACGGGTGCAGGTCGAAGGTGCCGACGGTCAGCTACAGCTCTCGGGCCGTCACGTCATGCTCGCACCTGGGTCGGTGGCGCGTAGCGTCCCCGGATTCGACGTCGACGGGAGCCGCGTGCTGACCTCGGACGAGGTGCTGGCCCTCGACGCACTGCCGGCCTCGGCCGCGATCATCGGCGGCGGCGTGATTGGGTGCGAGTTCGCCTCCATGTTCAGCGATCTCGGAGTGCAGGTGACCGTGCTCGAAGCCATGGACACGATCCTCCCGGAGTGCGACCGGGAGATCGTCGCGTGGCTGGCCCGCTCGTTTCGAAAGCGTGGCATCGCCGTGCACACCGGCGTCCGGGTCAAGGGACATCGCCCAAACGGCTCGATGACGACTGTGTACTTCGACAACGAGACGGTCACAGTCGACGCGGTGGTGGTGGCCGTTGGGCGACGGCCGTTGACGGAGGGCGTGCTTGCGGACGGGACCGGCGTGACCGTCGATAGCCGTGGATTCGTGGTTGTCGACGACCACATGCGCACGACCGCCGACGGTGTCTGGGCTGTGGGCGATGTAGTCGACACGCCGCAGCTGGCCCATGTCGGATTTGCGGAAGGGATACTGACCGTCAGGGGCATCTTGGGGGAGCCGGTCATACCGGTTGACTATTCCCGTGTCCCGTGGTGCATCTATTGCCACCCAGAGGTGGCTTACGCAGGGCTGACCGAGGCCGCGGCGCGGCAACGCGGTTTCGATGTCGCGGTCCAGAAGTACCCGTTAGGTGGCAACAGTCGGGCGCGCATCATCGGCGACTTCGATGGATTGGTGAAGGTCGTGGCGGAGCGCCAGGCCGACGGCCGCCCCGGTCCCATTCTTGGCGTCCACTTGGTCGGCCCGTGGGTCACCGAAGTGCTCGGCCAGGGTTACCTGGCGGTGAATGCGGAATCCGTCCCGGATCATATTGCGCGTTTCATCCAGCCGCACCCCACGCTCTCGGAGTCTTTCGGTGAAACCGTGCTCGCTCTCGCCGGGCGCGGACTGCATCTTGGATGATCGTCGCGTCGAAGGGACCATGGACATGGCAGACGAGGGCTACCCGGCCGACCTCCGCTATCACAGTGAGCACGATTGGACGCGCATCGACGGAGACATAGCGACGTTCGGCATCACCTGGTTCGCGCAGGACAACCTGCAGGAGATCGTGTTCTTCGAGGCGCCGAACGTTGGCGACAAGGTGACGAAGGATCAGCCATACGCCCAAATCGAATCCGTCAAGTCGGTCTCCGACGTGTATGCCCCGATGTCAGGCGAGATCGTCGAGGTCAATGGCGCGCTAGCCGACTCAGCTGAAGTGATCAATGACGATCCCTATGGGCAGGGCTGGCTGGTCAAGATAAAGCTGTCAGATCCGTCTGAGGCCGATGCGCTCCTGAGCGCCGAACAGTACGAAGCGACTATCAAAGCCTGATTCGTCAGCCGCCTTGCGCGGCAGCCTTGGGCGCGGGCGCTTCCGGGTTCGCCTGGTCGCCGGCCTTGTACGGGTGGAACAACGAGTGGTCCCCGGCGTCCCACGCCGCGCGGAAGCCGGGGGTGGCGAGGTCCCAGTCCGGTCGGATCTCCCGTGTCACGTCACGCAAGTCGCGACGCAAGTCCTCGAATGACGGGCGACCCCAGAACCAGTAGCCGTTGTAGATGCTGTGGATGATCAGCCCAGGCTTGAGCACCAACGTGTGCGGGATCATCGGGTCGTGGAACGGGTCGGTGTATTCCTGGATGTCGAGGTCCTTCTGCACCTTGCGGCCGGCGTCGGACAGAAAGGTCCACTGGGCGCCGACCGAGCTGCGGAACTCATTGGTCTCGAGAATGTTGTCGGTCGAGATCGTCACGATCTGGGTGTAGGCGACGGCGATCTTCGGGTAGTTGGCGGCCAGCTCGAGATGCTGCTGATGCTCCTTCGGGCAGAAATGGCCGCGAGAAAGGACGACGATCATCGGATCGATGCCCTGCAACTCGCTTAGCCGGCGCCGAGTCTTGGTGTGATCGGTCAGCGCATAGTCCGGGAAGGTTCCGCCGGGCACAATGTCAGCGCGCATCCGTTCGTTCCTCTCTCGTAGGTTGTCAACCCGTTGCTAGTGTCCCGCGCCAGTACGCCGTCGCTCGCGAGGCATTGTCTGCCATCGAAGTCTTGCGCATCCGAGACGACTCTGACCGGCGGTTCCCGCGCACTCGTGATGCGGATGATCGCTACCGGGGTGCTCACTTGTCCCACTGGTTGCGGGAGTTCGCGCGACGCGACAGCGTGCCGCCGCCGCGGGCCAGCTACCACGCGTGGCGGGGCGTAGATGTCCAGGCTGCCGCCTCCATCCGGCTGGCGGGTCGACCGTGAGCGCCGTATGGACGAACCGGGCAACAGCCGGCGTCTGCGCTCGGTCGGGGTTCCACTGCAGGGTGTAATGGGACGAGCACTTCAGGTTGGAGCGGCTTGATTACGTCGTCCCGATGACTGCCCACTAGTGACGGCGTGATCAAAATCCAGTCGACGTTGCCCTGCTCCACCCAACGCGTCGCATTGAGATCGGTCTCCTCCAGCTCGACCGACGGTGGCGCGATGCCCGCGGCCTCCAAGACCTGGCGCTGAGTGAGCGCCCAGGCCGGACTTATCGCGCAAGGGGTGCCCTCGGCCCAGGCGCACCACGTCGCGTCCTCGGCTCTTTCGCAAGGACGTGGTTCCACGAGCGTGATCCCGCAATTCGTTCGCGCCGACTTCGCCGACGCCATCCACGTAGTGCTGTGGGGAATGGCGGGGGCTATGGCGGTGGCAGCAGATGTAGCTGGTCGGGTTGCGTCGCGGAGTGCAGGTCGCTGTCGCAGCGCCGCAGCGCGGGAGCTCCGTGGCCGAGACAACGAATCCGGCCTAGTGTCGGCGCTTCGGCACGAGTTCAGCGTGGCTGAGCTTCGCCATTTCGAGACTGCGCCACGCCCACGATCGCCTGTAGTGCTGCAACATGCCCACGGAACGCCATGCGTCCGGCGTCGGTCAACCGTACGTGCACGCGGCGTCGGCGCCCGTTGGTAGGCCGCTCGACCCTGACGTATCCGGCGTCCTCGAGGGTGGACAGCTGCTTGGACAGGGCCGAGTCGGATAGCGACAACTGATCGCGCACGAAGGAGAATTCGACCCAGTCTGCGGCGGCCAACAGTGCGACGATGGATAGCCGGGTGCTCGGGTGGATGAGCTCGTCGAATTGTGCCGTGATCATCGCCGTGCGCTGCTTCGCACGGCTCGACGTCGGACTGCGGCCAGCAGGCGCGGCCCACCCAGCACGATGACCACCGCCACGAAGATGCTCGTGATCGTCACCGGGTGCTGCGCGCCGTCGGCCGAGATCGCCACCGCACCGGCTACGGTTATTCCGGCCAGGATGATGAGCCCGCCGAGCACCAGCGCCGGCAGGTGACGGTCGACGATGTCGGCGTTGACGCTGAGCTGATTGCTGCGATGGCGACCGTTGATGACGCGCGGGGCAACCGCTGAATGCACGGCGCCGAATAGCAACGTGGCCACGGCTGTGAGCCACGGATAATTCAGGTCGGTGACCCACCCCAGGACGATCCAGCCGAGGGCGAGTCCCCACCAGTACCACTGAGGCAGTCCGATCTCGTCGATCACTCGCAGCCGACTCTTCTCGACCGTATCTAACGCTGCCCGGGCTTCCAGAGGTGGAACGTCCATGAGGGACCTCAACTTTCCAAGTAGGAAAGTAGCGTAAGACTTTCCTACCGGGAAAGTCAAACGGGTTAGGCGGCCCCCAGGGGTCCTTCGAATCTCCCCGACCGGCTGATGCCGCAGCAGCGTCATCCGCGCATGACCTCGACATCCAGGGCAACATCCTCGACCACGAGTACCCGTTCACCGACGGGCGCATAGCTGTGGCCACCGTGTCGAAGAGACGGTTCCGTGTCGCAGACACCTACGGCGTGGAAGTCCCACCAGACCAGAACCCGGTGGTGATACTGGCTGCCACTGTCGCACTCGACGCCATTTCCCACCCGGCTCGGTGATCCGCCTCAACGTGGTGGGCTGAACCATGAGGTGCTCGTCACGGTTGTGCGTACGCCAGCCGCGTGACGTGATCGGTCGCTTGTCGTTCGAGTAGATGGCAATCAGCGTCTCTTCAACGCCGGCCCCGGGCTTTGATTGACGCGGCGGTTGGGATGAGGATGTTGCAGGAGGATGACTGACAGCAGCGTCTAGAGAGATTTGCCCGGTGCCGGCGACGAAACAGGGGTGGATATGCCGTGGTTTCCGGATTTCGTCAGTGGGGTAGAGCTGGCGCGCAGGAAGAGCCGCATCGAAGGTCAGGCTGATCCGGTCGCGCAGTACCTCACCGCATTGAACGAAGGAGATACTCGTGTGCTGGAGAACGCATGGCCCGGGGAGGTAGTCGTCTACGACCCTCGCGCCGGCGAGATCCGCGGCCACAAGCAGCTACGGCGGTTCGTTAGTCACAATCTGTCCTGGCTGGCCGAGCGCCAGGCCCGTATCGAGACCGTAGCCAGCACGCATGTTCCGGGGCGGGCAGTGGTCGAACTCCTCGCGCATATGCCCGATAACGGGCCGGAACTGGCGTGGCCGGTGGCAGTCGTCGCCGACTGTCCCGACGACAGGTCGGTCGTGTTTCGTACCTACTGCAGCCAATGGCCAGTCGACGGACGGCGACACGTCAGGCCTCCGATTCTCGAGCCTGAGCCCGCTGACCTGGGTGATGTTGTCGGCCGCTACCACGCCGCGCTGGCTGCCGGCGACGCGGAGGCGATAGTGACCACCTTCGCGCGGGACGGATACTTCCGTGAGTCCATCGGCCCGCACTCCACCCACCGCGGCACCGCTGAGCTGCGCTCGTTCTTCGCCGCGTGTTTCAGCGAAGGCGGCGGCATTCGGCTCCAGCATTGCGCCGTGACCGACGACGGCGTGCGCTGCGCGCTTGAGTACAACTGCGTCGGCTGGGGCAGCCATGACCTACCGTCTCAGGCGGGAATCGCCGTCTACGAGCGCGGCCCGGGCGGACTGCTCGCGGCGGCTCGTGTCTACGACGATGTCGAACCACCCGTCGCGCCAGAAGGGCGTTGAGACGTGACCGATGTCCGGCTGCCTACCCTCATGGGTGTTGACCCGCGCGGATGACCTCAATCAACCATCAGATACGGCTCGGCGCCCGGCCGGCCGGCGTGCCGACGCCGTCTGACTGGAAACTGACGACCGAGCCGGTCCCGGTCCCTGGTCCGGGGGAATTCGTCGTCGGGGTCGAATACCTATCGGTCGATCCGGCAATGCTTACCTGGATCAATGCCACATCCTCAGTCGTCGAGCCGATCGCGATCGGCGCGGTGATGGACACCGCCGCAGTCGGCCGGGTTACTGCCTCGAACCATGCTGGGTTCGGAGTCGGGGACCGTGTCTACGGCGCCTTCGGGGTTCAAGAGTTCGTGCGGTCCAACGGTGACGGTGTGACCAAGCTTGACCCGTTGCTCGCGCCGCTGCCGACCTATCTCGGGGCTCTCGGCATCACCGGCTTGACCGCGTATTTCGGTCTGCTCGAGGTGGGCCGAATCCGCGAGGGAGAGACGGTCGTGGTATCGGGTGCGGCTGGTGCGGTGGGGAGCGTCGCCGGTCAGATCAGCAAGATCACAGGCTGCCGGGTGATCGGCATCGCAGGCGGGCCTGATAAATGCAGGTGGATTACGGAAGACCTTGGCTTCGACGCGGCCATCGATTACAAGACTCAGGACGTCCGGCGCGCATTGCAAGATCACGCGCCCGACGGCGTCAACGTATTCTTCGACAATGTGGGGGGTGAGACGCTCGATTCGGTGCTGACGCAACTCGCGCGTGGCGCGCGGGTCGTGCTCAGTGGCGGCGTCTCGCAATACGCCCCGGATCAGGTGCGCGGACCATCCAATTACCTGTCGCTGGTCGGGGCCCGAGCAGCGATGATCGGATTCCTCACTCCCGACTACACCGAGCGCTATCCCGAAGCCCGAGCCGTTCTCGCTGGCTGGCTCCGCGAGGGCCGGCTGATCTCGCGGGAAGACATCCTCGAGGGCGGTGTTCGCGCCTTTCCGGACGCTCTGCCCAAGCTGTTCGCGGGCGAGAATACGGGCAAGCTGCTGCTCGCCGTGCCGCAAAAGCAGTAACTCGATGAGGCTTGGACGAATCGTCGCTGGAGAGCGACAAGTCCAGGATCACGACCGAGGTAGCGCGCCACCGTTTGACTCCCTCGCCGCGAGCGACGAGGCGCTGGCTTGGGTGGGAGCGGCCTGCTCGGCTGGCTCAGTAAGCGGCAGTACCGCCGTCGATGCTGTACAGCGCTCCGGTGATGCCACCGGCTGTGTCTGTGGCGAGCAACACCGCGACGGCGGCCACCTCTTCCACCGTGTTCGTGCGCTTGATTGCCGACTCCGCGGTAAACATCTCGATGAACTGATCGAGGGTGATCCCCAATGCCTCGGCGGCACTCGGCCCCTCAGCCAGGAAGATGTCGGTGATAATCAGTCCTGGGCACAGGGAGTTGGCGGTGATGTTGTACTGGGCCACCTCCTTTGCTACGGACTTGGTGAATCCATTGATGGCGTGCTTGGACGTCACATAAGCCGAGATACCGGGCTTGCCGTGCTTGCCCTCCACGGACGACATGTTGATGATGCGCCCGAATCTCTGCGGGATCATGTGCTGCAGCGCGCGCTGGGTTGCCCAGAACGTCGACATGACGTTCCAGCGCAGCACCGCCTCGAATGATTCGGGGTTGGCATCCACGACGTTCGCGTTGTCGAAGGAGCCACCGGCATTGTTGACGAGAATGTCGATGCGGCCGAAGCGCTCGACGGTGCCGTCAACGATCGCCTCGACGTCACTCTGGTTCATCACGTCGCCCTGGAGGAAGGCAGCCCGGTCGCCAGCGGCGAACTCCTGCAGCGCCTGCTCACCCTTGTCCTTGTTCCGCCCATTGACCGCTACCTTGGCGCCTTCACGCAGATACGCCTCGGCGATTCCGCGGCCGATTCCGCGCGTCCCTCCGGTAACGAGCGCTACCTTGCCGTCAAGTTGCATCGCTGGCCAACTCCTTCATCGAGGTTGCTCGGTGTCGACCCGGCAAGCACGGCCATGACAGGCACGCCTTGCATGCGGGTGGCATGGTTACTCTATTCGGCATCGAGTAAGGGCCCGGGCGGAGGGCAATCGTGGTGGACTACGTAGGGACGCTTTATCACGTCGGCGTGCGAGTGGTCGATCTCGAGGCCGCCATGGCGGAACTGGGCGCGGCACTCGGCATCACCTGGGCGTCGGTCGTTGAACGTGAACAACAGGCCTGGACGCCCGCGGACGGCGCCTTCACCACGCCGTTGCGGTTCACCTACTCCTGCGAAGGTCCGCAACACATCGAGTTGCTACAGGGAGCACCCGGATCGCTGTGGGATGGTGCCGACGCGCCGGGGCTGCACCATCACGGGGTCTGGGTCGACGATGTGGCGGCGGAGACGGAACGCCTCGTCGCAGCGGGTTGGACACTGGAGATGGCGCAGAAGCCTCCGGACAAGGGGTATGGCGCCATGACGTATGTTCGCGCGCCCTCCGGCTTCCTGCTCGAACCGGTGACCTCGGCCGTCCGGCCGCGGTTCGAACGCTGGTGGGCTGGCGGCCCGTTCGCCTAAGCGGGCCGCTTGGTGCCGGTTTCCGGCGGAGGCGGAGGCGGTTCACCCCGGCCGGGCGCGGTTACCTGGCGGCGAGTGCCTCGCGTTCGCGGTGATCAGCGATCGTCTGCATGGTCTTCCGGACGCCGGTGGCCCGATTCATAGCTGGCCCCAGGATGGGGAAGCGGTCCAGGACGGCGCGCAGCGTGCGCCCGGGTCCGGGGAGCACCGCGAGTTCGGCCTTGTCTTTGCGAATCGCGCGCACGGTGGCCTTGCCGACCGTGGTACCCGTGACGCCGAACGGTGGCGCCTTGATCCCCACTTCTTCAGTAGTACGTGGGCCGACGCCGGTGTCGCGAACTGGACCGAGAATCAGGGTCGAGGCCGAGGGATCAGCTATCACGCAACTGTCAGGGCCGCCTACGCCGCAGTGACGAGCCGTCAGAAGCGTCGCATGCGACGGCGTTCGCGACGATGCATCCCAGCCACCGACACAGGGGACAGGGCCGGCGCCCTGTTCGCCATCACGGCTTTGGAGGTCACGTAACAATCAAGTAGATGCTGTTGCCGATAAGCCAGAATCCGAGGATAAGCGAGCCAAGGATGATGACTTGGTCGGTATGCGTGTTGATCCAGTTTCTGATTTTAGCCACGAAGATCTGGCTCTCTTCGGGCCGGAAGCCGGCATAAATTTCGAGAGTGATGTATGACGAGGTGGCGATCACGCAGTAGACGAACAACGCTACATAGCTGGCGGCGCTCGACAGCTTCGCGTCCGTCACGGTGGCGACTCCTGCTGCGATCAGCCCCCAGGGTTGCAGGAGTGGAGCGATACCGATCGCGTACCAGGGCGACATGTTATCCACGCTGGCCTGCCACTTCGGTGGTTTCTTTGGTTTCTTCGGCTGGCCCATTTTGCGGCGCTGCCGTATAGCTATGCCGATGAGGACCACCCCGATCGCAAGCTTGACGGCGAGCGCGGCGAGTGACGGGGCCGTATTTTGCTTGGGCGGGTTGTTGCCGGTGGCCACGACGGTAAGCGCGACCACGATCGCCAACGAGACCAACCATCCGAAGATGAACGCTGCACCTTTTCGGACGCCGCCTTTGGACGGCAGCAAGATCATGAACGCACTCAGCGGGAGCGGGTCCAGCGCAATCGCCAAGCCGATCAGGACCAGTTCAAACGTCAGCATCTGTACCTCGCAGGCCGACAGCGCAGAGGAGTCGCGCTGTCCCAGTTCGGCCGCGCGCGACTGGGGGAGATTATCGCGCGGAGCCGTTGGACCGCGAACGCGCACCGGCTCCGTCGAACGGAGGATCCATAACACACGTGAGCGCGTTTGGGGACGCTGATTCGGCACGAGCCTTACTCGTTCCGCGAGGGCTCCTTGTAGGGTGGCGGCTGCCTGCGTGGATTGAGCTACGTGTCGGCTTAGTTGGTCTTGACGACTATGTCGTGACTGATGCCAACTCGGGAACCCGCGGCTGACCGACATGCGGAAGGATTGTTGGATGCGAGCGTTGCAGTTTAGGGCTTACGGGGGTCCAGAGGTTCTGGAATGGGCGGAGGCTCCCGATCCACATGCTGGGCCTGGCCAGATCCGGATCGTCGTGCGGGCGGCGAGCGTGAATGCTATTGACCGGAAGGTGCTCACCGGAATGCGGTCCGGTGGCAGATCGATGGTCGGTACGGGCTACCTCGGGTACGACGCGGCCGGGGTGGTGGACGAGGTCGGCGAGGGTGTGACAGGTGTCGCCGTGGGTGACGATGTCTTCGGCAACGGTCGGCACACGCAGGCGGAGTATGCCGTGCTCGACTCATGGGCGGCGAAGCCTCCACCCATCGATTGGGCGGTGGCGGCTGCGGCCGGGGTGTCCGGCGAGACCGCTGAGCGCGGTCTTCGGCTGCTCGACGTCAAAGCCGGCGACACGCTATTCATCGACGGAGGCGCTGGCGGCGTGGGAGCGGTCGCCGTCCAGGTGGCGGTCGCCCGCGGCGCGCGGGTGATCGCCTCAGCCAGCGAGGGCAACCAGGACTACTTGCGAGAGATCGGCGCGATTCCAGTGCGATACGGCGACGGCGTCGCCGACCGGGTGCGAAACGCTGCCAGCGGATCGATTGACGCTGTATTTGATGTCGTCGGCAAAACACCGGTCGACGAGCTGATCAGCCTGGCACCCAACCCGGCCAAGGTCGTAACCATCGCCAACTTCGCTGCTGGTGAGGCGGGCGTCCGGGTTACCGGTGGCGGCGCGGACAGCCGTGCCGCGGAGGCCCTGGACGAGGTCGCCGACCTGCTGGCTCAGAACAAGATTGTGATCAAGGTGCAAACCTTTCCGTTCGAGCGTGCCGCCGAGGCATACCGCATCAGTCTGGACGGTCATCTGCGCGGCAAGCTGGTCTTGATTCCCTGATTTCGCGCTATCGAAATCGCGGAGACTCTCCGGCGAGGGCCTTTTCGATGCGCTCGCAGACGTTTTCGACGACGACGGCCCGCGCGGTCGGCTTGTGATCGGCGGGCACGACGATCCACGGCGCCTTCGGCTGGTCGGTGCGGGCCAACATGTCCTCGACGGCGTGCTCGTACTGCGCACGCTTGTCACGGTTGCGCCAGTCCTCATCCGTGAGTTTCCACCGGCGCAGGTCGTCTTTGGCTCGGGCCTCGAACCGGCGCAACTGCTCCTCCGGGCTGACGTGCATCCAGAACTTGACCAAGATCATGCCTTCGGCTGCCAGCGTCCGCTCGAAGTCGAGAATCTCGCCGTAGGCACGTGACCATTGGTCGACATTTGCGAATCCTTCGACGCGCTCGACCAGAACTCGTCCGTACCAGGAGCGATCCAGGACGACCATTCCGCCCCACCCCGGCAGAATCGGCCAGAACCGCCAAAGGAAGTGGTGCCGCTTCTCGTCCCACGTGGGCGCCGCGTACTGCGCGACGCGGACATGTCGCGGATCCAGCGGTTCGACGAGCCGCCTGATCGCTCCGCCCTTGCCCGACGCGTCCCATCCCTCGAAGACCACACAGAGAGGCGGCCCGAGCTCGTCGCTGCCGAGGTGGCCGCCAAGCGTCAGTCGGTGCCGGAGCATCCGTTGCTGCGCAGCCGCCAGCCGTTCGAGCGCCTGCTGCTTCGGCGCGCGTTCGGACGGATCGACGTCGGCTAGTCGTGCGACCACCCCGACATGTTCGCACCAGCCGACGTGCGCGCGCGACATGCCGAGCCGGTTAGCCGCACATTCAGCGCAGTGGACGCGGGAAAGGTCGGTAGCTGTCCGGTGCAGCCCCCGGCGAGGCCGGCTCTACCAGACGTAGTAGCCGTAACCGTTCGGGTCGCACTTAGCCATCATCTCGACATAGCGGCGGCCGGCGGTCCGGATGACGCGGCCAACGCGGCGCCCGGCGTTACGGATTCGATTGCTCATCACATGCCCCTTGGTGATCGTCGTGGTCGTTTGCTGCCCTCGACCATGCCGCCGGATCAGCGGCGGCACCGTCCGCAGAACGGACGATCGGACGGTTGATGTGTGCGTCAACCGATCAGGGGACATTGCCACCGGGCATGCGATCGGCTAAGTCACTCGCCGATGCGCTGCCGTCATGAGCGCTGCCGTCTCACCGGCAGCCGGAACGGGCGGAAGAGGTCAGCGCACGTCGCCGAAATTGCGTCGGAGCGTTTCTCCGTTCGGTGAGCCGCCGAGCGCAGCGGAGATGCGGTCCCAAGACCAGTCAGCTGCTCGAGCCTCCCGAACCGCCATCCGCAGGGCATGCTGCGCGACTCTTCGGGCGTTGACTGCCGCGCTCATGAGTTCATCGAGGGACGTCATGACACGAACAGTGCCATAGACTGTGGCACTATTCGAGGAGTCGGACGCGTTAGTGTTGCCGATCCGAACTCGATTCGGTACTTAGGCTGGACTAAGCCCGTCTTCACCCCCTTTGCTTAGTGGTCATCCTGCGGTTTGGTGGTGGCTGTAGCTCGATCGGATCCTGACCGGCTAGCGTCGCCCGGCACATGATCAGCTGAGGGGAGCAGTTGTATGCGAGGCAAGGCGATATTCGCGGCGGCTATCACAGTTGTTGTCATCGCCGCTACTGGGTTGTCGAGCACTGCAGCCATCGCGGCTCCGCCGAGCCCGCTCGACGGGTATTCGAAGCTGGTCGTGATCTACGAGGAGAACCACAGCTTCGACAACCTATACGGGTTGTGGGGCAAGGTCGGCAACCAGAAGGTGAACGGCCTGAGTCACGCGGAAGCGGGCACTACCCAGGTCGACCAGTCCGGTGCCCCACTGGGCTGCTTGCTACAGAACGACAACAACCTCGTCACGACGACAACCACTGTCACCTGGCTGGACGGCACGAAACACCCCGGACTTCTGTCACCCGGTTGCTCCAGCACGACAGCTCGCGGTACGGCGTTCGACAGCCACTTCACCTCGAGCGCGCCATTCTCGATCAACGACTACATCGCGCCGGCAGACAAGACGTGCCCGCCGAAGACGGTATTCGCAGGCAACGGCGTCGAGAAGGGCGACCCAGCCGGCTTGCCGGGCGGGTGCACGCGCGACATCGTGCACCGCTTTTATCAGGAGCAGTACCAGCTCGACGGCGGTATGCAGGACCGCTACTCGACCGGAAGTGACGCCGCCGGGCTTACCCAGGGTCACTACGACACGAGGCAACTGCCGGTCTACCAGTATCTGCACGCTGCCGGGGCGCCGAACTATGTGATCGCCGACAACTTCTTCCAGGCAGCTTTCGGCGGGTCATTCCTCAATCACCAGTACCTGGTCGCGGCTCAAGCTCCGCGGTGGGACACCTCGCAGTCAGCCGTACCAGCGGGGAAGAACAGCGTTCTGGACGCGGCCGGATTCCCGAACAGCGGCTACCCCCTGTACAAGCCTGATCCGAATGTCGCGTACGTCGACGGGCCGCTTACCCAGGCCTGCGGCCAACCGACGACCGTTCAAGGCTTCGCGTGCGGCAACAGCGCGGTGAACACGATGCAGCCGTCCTGGCAGCCAAGTGCCTTTGGGGCGAACGTGCTACCAGGCGTCAACGACGTCGATCCCTCGAAACCGTTCTACGAGACGAATATCGGAGATGAACTCTCCGCCAAGAACGTCTCGTGGAACTGGTACGCCGGTGGGTGGAACGACGCCGTCGCTGGTCACGCGGATCCGCTGTTCCAGTTCCACCACCAGCCGCTCAACTATTTCCAGAACTACGCGCCTGGCATGCCCGGGCGGACGCACCTGCGGGACGAGACCGAGTTCGTCGCCGCCGCAGGGGCGGGCACGCTGCCGGCCGTCTCGTTCGTCAAGCCGATCGGCGAAGAGAACGAGCACCCTGGCTACGCGAGCACCGACAACGGTGATAGCCATCTGGTCGACCTGCTCAAATCCATTCTCGACGGCCCAGACGGCAAGAAGACGCTCATCCTGGTTACTTACGACGAGTTCGGTGGCCAATGGGATCACGTCGCGCCGCCCGGGCAGGGGTCCTCGGCGGCCGACGGGCCACACGATAAGTACGGCCCTGGGACGCGCATCCCCACGCTGATCATCGGCGCCAACTTCACCAAATCGGGAGTCGACCACCAGGCGCACGACACGACGTCGATCCTCGCCACGATCGAGCATGCGTACGGGTTGGATCCGCTTAGCAGCCGTGATGCGAAGGTGACCGACCTGCGACATGCGTTAATCGTCGGCGGAAACAAGAAGTAGCCGAGCAGGCAACGGGACCAATGAGCGGGTTACGTCGGTGATGGGTATGACTTGGTCTCCCAGCCCGCAGATCGAGATGATCTTGG
Organism: uncultured Actinomycetota bacterium; assembly: GCA_963809815.1. Classification (GTDB taxonomy): domain Bacteria; phylum Actinomycetota; class Actinomycetes; order Mycobacteriales; family Jatrophihabitantaceae; genus CAVVJA01. The sequence continues at coordinate 16,336 of CAWELM010000001.1, read as the reverse complement.
ACTTATCGCTGTCTAAGCATTAAGTCCAAGATCACGACCGCGGTGGTGCGACTGGTTCGACGGCCGGCCAGATTTCAGGTCGACTGGGTTGGGGTCGACCAGCAGGGAATTAGCTTTTAGCCCATTGATTTCGCGCCGTCGAGTGACTCGCGGATGATGTCGGCGTGCCCAGCGTGTTGCGACGTTTCGGCAATGATGTGCAAGAAGACGCGGCGCGCCGACCATCTCGCGCCCGGTTCGAACCAGGGTGCCGACGGTAGTGGCTGGCTGGCGTCCAGGTCGGGAAGCGACGAGACCAACTCGTCGGTCTCACGCGTCACGGCCTCGTACCCGATGAGCAACGACTTGACCGTCTCGCGTTCGAGCATGCGGAAGCCATTTAGCCAGTTAGACATGGCCTGCTCCTCATCCGGCGCGCCCATGGCTGACGGACCTTCGATGATGAAGCGGCTGCATTGTCGTTCGGTAACGGTGACATGCTTGATGAGGGCGGCGAGTGTCAATTCACTGACGGTCGTGCGCTGAGCCGCCTGCTCGTCGGTCAACCTCGCAGGGTGTTGCGCAGGAAGAAACGATGTCGGTCCAGTGCTTGGACCAGGTCGGCGCGTTCTCCCCCGGCTGGAACAGTGTCACTCACGGAGTTGAGGTGGGCGTCGGTGTCGGTGTCGGCGTGGGCGGAGTGGTTGCCGGCGTAGTGGCGGGCGTCGTGTGTGGTGTCGTCGGAGTTGTGGTCGGTGGCTTGGATGTGGGTGTCGGCGTGGGCGTACGAGAAGACGGCCTCGGTGAGGCGGACGTGGGCCGCACGCTCGAGCTGGTACGCGGCGGTGTGACGGACGAACCGGAGGAACTCGGCGCACCGGTGTTGCCGACGCCGGCTAGGGGCGGGGCCACGTCGGAGGCAGCACCGAACGTACCGGGGGCTCCGGCCGGACTCGACGAGGGGAGGTCACCTCCAAGAAGAACCGGGCCAGGATTGGGCGCCGACGCACACCCCGCGCAATGCGTTGATCCGCGCTTCGACGTCGGGCTGGGGGCTGCGCCGAGCGTCCGGGGTGCAGCCTGCGAGCCTGGCGCCGGGGCGGCGAGGGAAGGATCTACGTGTCCGACCGGAGAGCTGCCGCCACGTACCCCATGAAGCACCGTCATCGTGATGACGCTGGCCCCAAGGATCGCCGCAGCCGCCACGCCGAGCGACGCTATCCTCGGACCCTTACGCAAGAAGGACGGACGGTCGTACGCCAGCCGGTGGCGCGCCACCGGAGGCTCTGGTGGCCTGGCAGCGTCCGAGATCGAATCCGGTGGAACGAATTGACCGCGTGGAGACGCGGCGTCAATTGCTGCAACCTGTCCGGCCGGGGTCGATTTCTCAGGCGAGGCGGACGTTACCCGTGGTGGCAGCGGGCTACGGTCTGTGCGGCGACGGGCATTGGCCCGCTTCAGCTTGGCCGCTGCCGGGGATGCCTTGCGTTGCCTGGACGGGCGCTTGCGGTCCTTCGACTGGGTGGAACCCTTACGTCTGACCGCCCGGGCAGCACAGGCGCGGGCGGTACCGGCGACCGTCTTGCGCCCTCGTTCCACCGCCGTCGGTTTGTCCGCGGTCGGGCCCGTGCCGCGGGCCCGACCGGCGACCCGCTGGACCGGTCGCGGCCGGCTGACCGCCGCGCGCGACTTACCCCGCTTGTTCGGCACGAATACCCCCGTGGCGGCGTCCGCGCCGCGGATGCGGCCGGTGCCGGGGCACAATCTACCGCGTCGAATGTGTTTGGTGACATAGGGCGGCTACGCCCGCGTGCATGTCGATGACGTTCTGGCGTAGTCAGGTGACGGCGGACAGATACCGGGCGGCAATGCCGTCGCTCGCCTGCGTCTCCTAGATTCGGGGCCGACATTCTTCCAGCCGCGCCGTTTGTTGTGCGGCGACGCCGAGAAGAGCCTTGCTGTCCAGCCGATCGCGCCGCAGCACGGCGAGCCGACCCGGCGTTCTCGCTCGGACGGTGTACCCACGACTGCCAGTCAAGCCGTGCGGGTGGTAGGAGTGCGGATCGGCCATCGGGTCGCGACGAGCCATGTGCTGGCTCCGGCAAACATCCCGATGGCGGCACCCCCGACGACGTCGACCGGCCAGTGCGCGCCAATGTAGATCCGGTTGCACCCGACCGAGACGGCGATCGCCACGGCGACTATGCGTTGCGGCCACCGCATCCATGGCCACAGTGCAAACGCCGCCCCGACGAACAGAGCTGTATGCGCCGAGGGATACGCATTGCCGAGAGGTTCGACGGGGTAGCCTTGCGTGTCGAGGTCGCCGAGCACGGCCAACGGTCGCGGCTGGTTGGCGAGATCCTTCATGACCGGGCCATAAGTTCCGTCAGGGCCAGCGAGAGTACGAGCGCGCGCACGATTTCGAGACGCATGCCCGCCCGGCCTGCAGTGAGGAGAACCCAGCCGACATAGGCAACGCTCAACAATGTCAGGGGTATTGGCCGACACTGCGGATTTACCACAGCGAACACCGCAGCAACCGGCTGTGGCGGATCGTTGAACCACCTGACCAGGCCGGTCTGCGCCCGCTCAACGTTTCTCGGCTGTCGCCAACCAGGCCGACAGTGCGATCACGATCGCCGCGACGCTCAGTACCGCCACTGCTGAGACTGGGCGGGGAATGGGCGCCGCCGCGGTTGGCGGATCGGAACCAGTGGTCACCGGGGCCGCCACGGCATCACCAGATGCAACCTACACGCGCGACCGAACGATCGACCTCTCGATCGTCGGCGCCGACTTCTCGACGCGGCGGACGTTGGAAGCGCTCGCCGGGATCGCCGTCGGGGTCGTAAGCGACGCCACGACGACCCGCGGGATGTTTCACTGCCCTGTGAATGCGCCACCCTTGTCTGCGCTTTCTTGACGGCGCAACTACCTTTGGTGCGAGGACCGTGGGAACCAGATCAACGGTGCGTGGAGGGCGTCATGAGCGGGTCCACCAGCCGAAATATGCGCCGGAACGGAAGCGGTGAAGCTGAGGCTATGGCCCGGGTGGTGGAGCGGCTCCGCCAGCAATTCCCGGAAGTGCCCCCGGACGCCCTCGAGGCGGTCGTGAACGGACACTACGAGGCGTTCGATGGCAGGCCTGTGCGCGACTTTGTGCCGGTTCTGGTTGAGCGGGCCACACGCGCGGACCTCGAAGCCGGGATCGAGTCGCCAGCACCCGCCGACCGGAGCATGCCGCATGCGAAGCCGCCGAGTGTGACGGGCCAGACGCCCACCTGACCCATCTCAGCTCGCGACCAGCTGCATTGCCACTGGAACTTCCGTACGGTGAGCAGGGATCGCATGGATGTCGCGCATCGATCGGACGCTTGGCTCCCACGGAAACGTCTCGGCTGCCGCCCGGGCGGCACGTCGGCTAGGCGGATCGCAGAACAGGGCGAGCAGTTCGGCGAACCGGCGTGTGTCGGCGACGAAGCCTCGAAGTGGACTCGCTGCCCCCGCAACTAGAGCTGCCGCGTGGCAGCGAGCCTGGGTCGGTCTGTTGGGACGCGGTCTCGATCCACGTATCCCTGACGGAAACCAGGCCGCGCCTAACGAAGAGTCGCGCTCGTAGGCGGCCACGGCACGATCGGCTTACCGATCTCCCATTCGTGACCGAAGGGATCGAGGATCCGGCCCACTCGCCAGCCGTGTTCTTCGCTAACCGCGGACTTAGCGCTCGCACCGGCGGCCACGGCTCGAGAGAATATGGAGTCCGGGTCCTCGACCACCAGCAGCGTGCGACCGGTCCTTCCACCGACGGTCCGCGGGACGAGCCGGTCGCCGCCTGACTCGGTCGCCGCGATCCAGAACGCTGCGTCACCCACGGCCAACTGCGCCACGATGTCCTCTCCGCTCCCGACTACATGCAGCACCCTCGCGTCGAAGGCCTCTTGGTAGAACGCGATAGCCTCCGCGCCGCGATCGACCCATAGCTCGGGCTGAATCGAGATCATCAATGTTCCACGCTTCTGCTCGTGGCTATACGTCCGCCAGAGAAGTTTGCTCGCCCGGATCGCGTAGTCGGTGTTCGTACGGGAAAACCCACCGGAATGTGCTGACCAGCGGACGCTTACACCAGCATTCTCGGGCGCATCCACACATTCTTAAACCCGCTGTCTCGGCGATGCGCGTGCCGAGAGCAACCAGCAGATACCAGCCGACAAGGCGGCCGACCCAACGCACGCGACTCAGCGTATCTGGGACGGCAACCACGCCCGTTAGCGCCGACTCGGGGCCAGGTTCGCGACGCTAGACCATGAGGTTGCGTCCGATCCAGCTATTGGCTCATCTTGGCGGCTGTGGGCCGGGCGGCCCCAAGATCATCACCGGTTGGACGGGATTTGCTGCCCGTGAACGCTCATAAGTCCAAGATCATCAGCAGTATCGTCGGGTGCATGAGCGGATACGTGACGACGCCGAGTTTGACTCAGACGGAGGCCGCGGCGCGCGCAGCGCTGATTTCTGTACAGGAATACCAGGTTGTCGTCGACTTGTCGGGACTCGTCGATGGCTCCGAGGTGCGGTGTTCCTCGACCATCAGGTTCCGATCCCACGACACGGGCGCGCAGACGTTCGTCGACTGTGCAGCGCAGGTGGTGTCGGCGCGCCTTAATGACGAATCGATCGCCGCTTCGGCGATCGCGCCGGGCCGAATTGGGTTGACCGATCTGAAGGAGCAGAACGAGCTGGTCGTGGAGTCGGTGCAACCGGAAACCGCCACGGATTTCGGGGTGCACAAGGCAGTCGATCCAGCCGACGGGAACGTGTACGCATGGACTTCGTTCGAGCCGGATGACTGCCGGTACGTGTGGGCTTGCTTCGACCAGCCTGATCTGAAGGCGACGCACGGATTGACGGTGCTGGCGCCCGCTGAATGGACGGTGTTGAGCAACAGCGGTCGGCCGGACGTCCGCCGATCCGGTGCCATAGCTACGTGGACGTTTCCGGCGACGCCGCCGCTATCGACCTACAACGTGGTGGTCCTCGCCGGCCCGCTCGTCCAGGTCCGCACTCAGCGGGACGGATACGACCTCGGGTTGTTCGCGCGGGCCTCGTTGCGCTCTGTGTTGGAACGGGATGCGCCGGAGTTGTTCGAACTGACTGAGCGAGGATTGGCATTCTTCGGGGAGCGGTTCGAGATGCCGTTTCCACAACTCACCTACGATCAGGCCTTCATGCCGGAGTTCGCCGGCGCAATGGAGAACTTCGGATGCGTCACCTGGAGTGATGCTGCGCTCTATCGCCACCAGCCGACCGAGTTCGAGCGCAGTGACCGCGCCAAGATCCTGTTGCACGAGATGGCGCATATGTGGTTCGGCAACATCGTCACAATGCGCTGGTGGGACGACCTGTGGCTGAACGAGGCGTTCGCCGAGTTCGCGGCTCATTGGTCGGCGGCGTCGACAACCGAGTTCCCCAACATGTGGGCCGCACACTTGGCCCGCGGGCAATTGCAGGCTTATCTAGCCGATCAGGGGCCCGCGTCGCACCCGATCCGACAACGAGTACCTGATGTCGCGGCCGCGGCCGGCACCTTCGACACCATTACATATCCCAAGGGTGCATCCGTGCTACATCAGCTGATGGCCTACATCGGCGAAGACAAGTTTGTCGCGGGTATGCGGTCCTACTTCGCTCGATACGCCTGGACGAACACGACCCTGGACGAACTCGTCGACGAGCTCAGTGCGGCGTCCGGGCAGGACTTGCATCAGTGGGCGCACGACTGGCTGAGCATTGGCGGCGTTGACCGGCTTCGTCTCGAGCGCAGTGCGGATGGCGACCTGCTCGCTGCCGAAGGCCCACCCGGGGTGCCACCGCGCCCGCATGCGTTGAATATCGGCCTGTACCGCCGACATGACGACGAACTGCTGCGAACGGAGGTCCTTCGCGTCACCGTCGCCGGATCGCGCACGTTGCTTCCAGACCTTGGCGACGCCGACGTGGTGCTGGTGAACGATGACAACCTGACGTTCGCGACCGTCACAGCAGATGCCACCTCGATCGCGAAGCTACTGGCGGAGGCGAAAATGCTGCCGACACCGCTGGCGCGGGCGGTGGCGGTCGCCACGGCCTGGAATGTGCTCATCGCTGGCGACGCTCCAGCCGTCGATATCGTTCAGTCGTTGCGGAGCGTCATTAGCATCGAAACGGCCGAGTTCCTGCTGGAATCCTTTCTGAACCTAGCCATCAGGATCGCGGAGTGGTGGGTACCGCAACAGATTCGCGATCAGCTCCTCGAAGAGCTGGCGGACGTCTGCGTCGAGCTCAGCGACCGGCCGGAGCATCGTGCGGCGGCCCTGCGTGGGCTTGCCCGAACGGCGATCACACCGAGTCATTTCGACCTGCTCGATGTCGCCGCCGATACGCCCGACCTGCGATGGCGCGCCCTTACCCGACTGGCTGAATTCGACCAAGCGGATGACACCGAGATATCCGAGCTGGAAACCGCGGATCCCGATCCGGACGCGTGGATTCGCGCGCTCGCCGTTCGCGCTGCACGCCCGTCCGTGAGCGACAAGGATCGGATGTGGCGGGCGGTCATTGACGAACCAAGCGTGCCGGTTGCCGCGTTCGGCGCCGTGGGTCAAGCGTTCTGGCGTCCCGGCCAAGGCAGCGTCCTTGCCCCTTACCCGAGGCGGTTCCTGGACGCGCTGCCAGAGATCGGCCAACGGGGAATGATCTTCGGCTTCGCCGCCGCGGGCAGCCTGTTTCCGCTGACAGGCGTCGACGAAGAGTACCTCGACGAGCTCGACGACCGGCTCGGCTCCGGGACGCTCGCACCGGTCGTTACGAACCGTGCGATCGAGCGGGCGTACGAAGTTCGCCTGATGATCGAATCGAGGGCGCATGGCGCCGCGCCATGATCGCGACCAGTCCTTGGACTGTGACAATGCAGTTCGGCGGTCTGCGTCGGCGGGCTGTGACAGGAGGTGTCGTAGTGGCCCAACTCCCAGATGGCTTGCGGCTGGTATTCGAGGACGACTTTGACAAGCCAGTTTTGAACCTCGCGACGTGGCTGCCGCACTACCTCCCGGCGTGGAGCTCGCGCGCGGCCAGCGCGGCAAGGTACGAGATACGGAACTCCTGTCTGCAGCTAAGCATCCCGCCGGAGCAAGGCTTATGGTGCGCCGATGAGCATCAGCCGCCGCTCCGCGTATCCGGTATCCAGTCCGGGAATTTCTCCGGTCCGGTCGGCAGCACCATCGGGCAGCAGCCGTTTCGGACTGGTCTGACGGTTCGAGAAGAGCAGCAGACGTTCTGGGGCTGGACGCCCGATAATGGCTACCTCGAGATGCTGGCCCGGGCCGTAATCACAGGCCGATCGATGGTCGCGTTGTGGCTGGCGGGAATTGAGGACCGGCCGGAGAGATCGGCCGAGATCTGCGTCACCGAGATATTTGGGAAAGCGATCACACCTGGAGAATCGGCTGCCGTCGGCGTGGGTCTGCACCCGTTCCGCGACCCGGCTGTGACCGAGGACTTCGCGGCCGTGTCGTTGCCGATTGATGTCTCGCAGTTCCACCGCTACGCCGTGCGTTGGAACGCAGATAGCGCCGAATTCTTCGTTGACGGCGATTTGATACGCAGCTGCGGCCGCCCGCCGTCCTACCCGATGCAGATCATGCTCGCAGTCTTCGACTTCCCCGAAGAATCAACTGGCGACGATTCCGCGACGGTGCCATGGCTGATCGTGGACTACCTGCGCGGCTACGCCAGCTGAAGATGGGTGGTGGTCCCCCCGGGATCTCATCGCAACGGCGAACGGCGACGGTTCTTACTCGACGAGAGTTCGGGGGAGTCCGAATCGGTCGAGCGCGCTGTTGTCGAACCGGGTGATAGCGCTGATTCGGCCACCGGCGAGGGTAAGCACGATCAGCCCATTAGCGTGGGCAACACGCATATGCGGGTCTCGGAGATAGACACCGAATGCGGGCTGGCCGTTTGACCGGGTCGCCACCAGCCGGAAGCGACGGGCGCGCATGACGGCGCTGAAGAACCGCGCCGCAAGAGCACGGCCTTGGTACTCGAGTGGCACGGGCGGCATTCTCAGCCACACGTCATCGGTGAGCAGGGCGACGATGTCGTCCACATCGCCGTCCTCGAATGCGCGCGTCAGCAGCTCGAGCACTTTGTGTTCGCTCGTCGAGTTCGGGGCCGGAGGCCGTTCGTCGTCCGACAGCCCAGGAAGGCGACGCTGCATGGACGTCCGAGCGCGTTTGAGAGCGCTAGTCACAGATTCCTCTGTCGTGTCAAGCATGTCGGCGACCTCACGGGCATGGAAGCCCAGCGCGTCGCGGAGCACGAGAACGGCGCGCTGCCGAGGCGGAAGCAGCTGCAGAGCAGTGATGAAAGCCAAAGAGATGGCTTCTCTGGTCTCGTACCGGGCCTCGGGCCCCGGCGCAGCGTCGGCAAGCTCATCAAGGAGGATGTCCGGGTAGGGCTCGAGCCAGACCACCTCACCCAGCCGAGTGGGCTCGGGCGGGTCGAGTCCAGGCGGTAGTGAACTCACCGGCGGACGCCGGCTGGCCGAGCGCAGCGTGTTGAGGCAGCGGCTGGTCGCCACCCGGTAGAGCCAGGTACGAAAGGAAGAACGCCCTTCGAAGCCTGGCAGTCCCAGCCAGGCCGCCAGCAACGTCTCTTGGAGCGCGTCTTCTGCGTCTTGCGCTGAGCCCAAGATCCGGTAGCAGTGCACGTGCAACTCGCGCCGGTACGGGTCGACAAGTTGGGCAAAGGCGTCGCCATCACCAGCGCGGGCCCGGACGAGCAGGTCCGCTGTTGCCACGCCATCCTCCATCGCTGTGTCCTACGTCGGATTGTCCGCCGTTACCACGTACTGACCCCGCGGAGGCACCAAATTGGGCGCCGCGCAACCGCCCAATCCTGCGACGGGCCGCGGTCTACACCAGCGACGGGCAGCTCCCGTCAGGTCCAGGGCCGGCTCCAAGTCGTCAGACGCCCGATCGGGCCCGGATCCAACCGACACAACACGTAGGGACACCTCATGTCCAATGCGCAAACCGTCATCCGTCCTACCGCGGGCCGACCGGCCGGCCCACAACCATCCCGCCTCGGGCCGGCCCTTGCGGTCATCGCCACGGCGCAGTTGATGGTCGTGCTGGACGCCACGATCGTGAATGTGACGTTGCCGCACATCCAGCGTTCGTTGGGCTTCTCCGGCTCCGGCCTGGAATGGGTGGTCAACGCCTATACGCTCGCCTTCGGCGGGCTGTTGCTGCTCGGTGGCCGGGCCGGCGATCTGCTCGGTCGGCGCCGCGTCTTCATCTTCGGTGTTCTGCTGTTCTCGTTGGCATCCCTCGCGGGCGGATTGGCCACCTCGCAGGCGTGGCTGCTCGGGGCACGGGCGATCCAAGGTGTCGGCGCCGCGATCACGGCACCGACTGCGCTGTCGCTTGTCGCGACGACCTTCCCGGAAGGTGCGCCCCGGAACCGGGCGATGGGCGTCTATGCCGCAATGAGCGTTGCCGGTGCCACCACTGGCCTTATCGCCGGCGGCGTGCTCACCACCTACCTGTCCTGGCGGTGGGTGTTCTTCGTCAACGCTCCGATCGGGGTCGCGCTTGCCCTCGCCGCGCCCCGCGTGCTGCCCGAATCGCGTCGCCGGCGTGGGCGATTCGACCTCCCGGGCGCAATCACCGCCACGAGCGGGCTGGTCGCACTCGTCTGCGGCCTGACCAGCGCGGCCGCTGGCCCGGATGGCGCATCTCAGTGGACCGGGCCCAAGGTCGTGGTGTCTCTCGCACTGGCTGCGGTGCTGCTCACGACGTTTGTGATCATCGAGCGTCGCAGTACGCACGCGCTGCTGCCGCTGCGGCTGCTGCGCGATCGCAATCGGTCGGGCGCTTACCTGATGATGCTCTGCGTCGGCACTGCGCTTTTCGGCATGTTCTTCTTTCTGACGATTTTCATGCAGACCGTCTGGGGGTTCAGCGCGCTAAAGACCGGTCTCGCCTATCTCCCATTTGCCGGCGGCGTTCTGCTTGCCTCAGGGGCCGCAGCGCAGCTCGTGCCTCGAGTAGGCGCCCGCCCATTGCTGCTGGCCGGCTCGGCGATCACGGCCGGTGGCCTGTTCTGGCTATCTCGGATCAGTGAACACAGCCACTACGCGGGCGCGCTGCTTGGTCCCATGTTTGTGACCGCAGTCGGTTTTGGTCTGCAATTCGTGCCGCTGTCCCTCGTCGCCCTTTCGCACGTACGCGAGCAGGACACCGGTGTAGCCGCGAGTCTGCTCAATACCGGCCAGCAGGTCGGAGGTTCGATCGGGCTCGCCTTGCTCGGGACGGTCGCCTGGACGGTCGTCGCGAACACCGTCGCAACTTACACACACGCGGCATCGACCCACGCGCATGCCGGCCAACCTCCGGGCTCCGGGGGATCGGCCGCCGCGACCATCTACCGCCACGCATTAGCGGTGGGTTTCTCAAGGGGGTTCCTCGTCGCGGCCGGGATCGCGGTGCTCGCCTTCCTCATCACTGTCTGTGCGATCCGCATCCGGCGGGAGGACCTGGCCGGCAACCCGATTCCGGAACCACTGAGCTCTTGACACGGTAGGTCCGAGATCATTGCCAGAGGATTTCGCATCGCCGCGCCTCCGCCCGTGGAGTCAAACTCGCCGATAATCTCGCCCCCGAGCGGAGCACATCGAAAAAGGGCCGAATCGGGCAAAGGGGACTCCAATGGACAACACGCAGGACGACGCGTGGTTGGCATTTGCTGCCTTCGTGCTATTCATCGCGGGAATCATGCGGATCTTCGACGCGATCTGGGCCTTTCGCTATCACGGCGCGGTTCCGCAAAATCTCGAGGACGCGATCTTCGGGCACAGTCTCAAGACCTACGGTTGGATCGACCTCGTGGTGGCGGCGATCATGCTCATTTCTGCTGCACTTGTGCTTAGCCGCTCCCAGGTGGCCCGATGGATTGGGGTCTTTGCCGGAGCGGTCCTAGCGATCAGCGCTGTCTGGTGGATTCCGTACTACCCCGTCTGGTCGCTGATGTACGTCGCCATGGGGGTATTACTGATCTATGCGCTCGTCGCGCACGCCGGCGCGAGCGGACGCAAGGTGGAGCTTTCCTGACCCATTCGGTGTCACGCCGGTCGACGGAGCATTCGGGACGAAGTTGCTATACGACGGGTCTCGCAAACTGTGACATGCCCAGCTGAGCTCCTGCGCGCGAAAAGCGCGGCGCGCGACGATCTCGCCCCGGCATCCGCGGGCAATACCATGCTCCGTAGAGTCAGCAACGTGCGTCCGGCAAAGGCTGCGGAGTCCGGTCGGCGCCGGTTCAGTTGACATCACGGCGTTGACCCGAGGCAGGTACACAGTGGCTGGCAGCCAGGCAACCGGACGACCCTCGAGCGCCTTGCGACGGGTGCTCGTTCCCTTGGCCTTGGCGCAGTTCATCTGCAGCTTCGCCGGTTCGAACATGAACGTGATGATCAACGACATCAGCCACGACCTGGACACGTCGGTGCAGGGTGTGCAGGTCGCGATCACCATCTTCCTGCTGGTGATGGCGGCGCTGATGATTCCCTGTGGCAAGTTGACCGACAAGTTCGGCCGGAAGCGATGCTTCACGGTCGGTCTCGCCGTGTACGGTGTCGGTGCGCTGTTGAGCGCCTTCTCGCCCGGCCTGGGTGTGCTCATCCTCGGCAATTCGATCTTGGAGGGTGTCGGCACGGCCCTGTTGATCCCACCGGTCTATATCCTCACCACGCTGTTGTTCACCGAGGTCACCTCGCGGGCCCGCGCGTTCGGCGCGATCAGCGCAATGGGCGGCATCGGCGCCGCGATGGGCCCGTTGATCGGTGGTCTGATCACTTCGGCGATCAGCTGGCGGGCGGCTTTCGTCTTCCAGGCCTTGGTCATCGTCGCGATTCTCTGGCTAGCCCGACAGGTGCGGGATCCACTTCCGGCCGATCCGACCCGTCGGTTCGACACCACCGGCGCGATCCTTTCGGCGGTTGGTCTCGCCCTGGTCGTCCTGGGCATTCTCGCGGCCGACAACAACCTCTGGCTGATGCTCGTGTTGATCGTCGCGGGTGTGCTCGTCCTGACGTGGTTCTTCGTGTTCGTACGGGCTGAGGAGCGCGCTGGCAAGGAACCACTGTTGTCGACCAGCCTGTTCCGGAATCGGACGTCCAACCTCGGCATGGTCACGCAGAACACCCAGTGGCTGCTGCTCACCGGAGTGTCGTTCGTGGTCGCGGCGTATCTGCAAGTCGTGCGTGGCTATGACGCAATCCAGACCGGCGTCATCTTCACCGCGGAGACGGTCGGTCTCCTGGCCAGCTCTCTGGCCGCCGAGCGCCTGGCGAAGCGCCGGCCCCAGCGGGTCCTGATCATGGCCGGCTTCGTCGTCACGATCGCCGGCGTCGGTGTCCTCCTGTCCCTGGTCGCCGGCTCGCCAAGTGCTTGGGCCTTCGCTCCAGGACTCCTCTTGATCGGGCTGGGGCTCGGCTTGATGCTGACTCCGTCGGTCAACATCGTTCAGTCGAGCTTCGCCGAAGCGCAGCAGGGTGAGATCTCCGGCCTGTCGCGCAGTGTGTCGAACCTCGGTTCATGCCTGGGCACCGCGATCGCTGGCACAATCCTCGTCGCCGGCATCACCTCGACACCCGAGCGCTCCTACGGACTCGCGGTCGCAGTCTTAGCAGTCGTCGCGATCGCCGGCTTGGTCGCTGCGGTACTCCTGCCCACGAAGATCACCCCAGCCACCGCACCGCGTCCAACGCCCGAAAACGTTCCCCAGCAGCCGGCCGGCTAAGTCGGTTCGAGGCGAAGATCGGGTCAGGGACGGTGTTAGGTTCGCTGCTATGTCCGGAGAGGTCATCAAGGGCCGCCGGATAAGCAGTTACCTGCCGATCGTCGGCATGATCCGCCCGTATCATTGCCCCCCGATATGCCTACCACCGGACGACGGGCGCCCTAGTCGGACCGCTCAAGAGCGTTAACGTTCGGTCGCGTGCGTCCCGGGTGACGCGGTGTGCGCGCCAAACGCTGTGTCGGGGAAGGGCACAGCATCCTCGTGCCAATAGGGTGGCGCTTGATGGGACCTGGACTTGGATCAGTCACGATCATCCTCGCGACCGTATTTCTGTGGTCGGTGTTCGCTGCGCGCCTGGGCCGGGTCGGTCTTTCATCGGCAATCGTCTTCGTCGCCGTGGGGTTTGCTTTCACGCAAATCTTCGATGTCCTGCACGTGCCAGGTGACCCAGAACTGGTTAAGGTCGTCGCTGAAGTGACGTTGGTCTGGATGCTGTTCGCCGATGCGTCTGCCGTGCAATTGACCGACTTTAGGCGTGACCTCATGGTGTACGTGCGACTACTGGGGGTCGGCCTGCCACTGACGATTCTGCTGGGTGGGCTGGTTGCCGTTGCGCTGCTGGGCTTTGGTGTCTGGCCGGCGCTGCTGGTCGGTGCGGCGCTCGCGCCGACCGACGCTGCCCTCGGTGCGTCGGTGATGTCAGATCCCACCGTGCCTTCCCGGATTCGGCGAGTACTGAATGTGGAGAGTGGCCTGAACGACGGCATCGCTACCCCGATCGTGCTGGTCGCCATCGCCGGAGTCGCCGCCGACGAAGGGATCGGCGGCGTCCATGGTCCGGGCCACGCCCTCGTCGCGCTGCTGGTGGGACTTCTGGTGGGCGTGCTCGTTGGCGGCGCGGGTGGCGTGCTTATCCGGCGCGCCCGTCGGAAGCGTTGGTTATCGGAAGAGCTGACCGGTCCTGCGACGTTGGCGCTGGCGCTCCTCGCGTATACCGGCACGCTGCTCGTCGATGGCAATGGATTTGTCGCCGCCTTCGTCGGAGGTCTCGTCTTCGGTAATACCGCCGGGCCCGGGGGAGAGAAGGAGGCCTATTTCGTTGAGCAGTCCGCGGACCTGGCCGCCATGATCTCGTGGCTGATCTTCGGCGCGCTTGCCGTGCCTGCGATCGGTCATTGGTTCGAATGGCCGGTCATCGGCTACGCACTTCTCAGCCTTACCGTAATCCGGATGGTTCCGGTGGCCCTGGCGCTCCTCGGGAGTGGTTTCGACCGGTACAGCGTGGCATTCATCGGATGGTTCGGCCCGCGGGGGTTGGCCTCGGTCATCTTTGCTCTCCTTGCCCTCGAGGATCTGGGCCCCGCTGCGCAGGAAGTCACCGCAACCATTGCCTTGACCGTGCTGCTCAGCGTCGGCGCGCACGGGCTCACCGCCCGGCCGTTCGCGAGACACTTCGTATCGAGGTCATAACGCTCAGCAATGCCCATCTGCCCAGGCGATGGGCGCGGTCCTGAGCATCTGACTGGCAGATCGCCCCGGAATCGACCTCCTCGGGAGCTGAGTGACGCAGGTGGGTAGCCTTCATCCGCCTCAATTCGCGGCCGGCTAGGCGAGTCTTCGGGCTCGGGAAGGACTGGACATGGTCTCGGGACCGCGTTCGACATCAGCAAGACCAACGAAGCTGGTTGTGCTTGCCGCGGTTGCCTTTATCGTCTCTTCCTGCGGGGGAAGCGGTTCCGGTCAACCCTCGCGGTCGCCATCCCTGTCTCGCGAGACGTCCCGAACGCTCGCGCCTCCATCAGCCACGTCGACCGCGGCTGCCGCACCGACGGAGACTTCCGCATCGACCGCGACATCACGACCGACAGTCACCCGTACCCCGACCGCGAACCCCGCGCCCACGGAGACAGCAACGGCGACTACGACAGCGACCGTGACCCTTCCACCCACGGTGACCGCGGCACCCACGGTCACGCTGGCTCCCACGCCTCAGCCGGCCACGCCTACTCCCACGCCGACAGCCGCCCAGACCGAGGCCGTGACACCCACGTCGAGCGATACGAGTTCCACGCCAGCATGGTTGTGGTGGCTGATCGGCGCGATTGTGCTGGCAGTGGCCGTTGTGAGCGCGTTCCTGATCCGCAGGAACAACCGGAAGCAAGCATGGGCCGACAAGTTGTCTTCCTCGGAGGCGGATGTGGCATGGTTCGCCCGCGAGCTCATCCCGCATCTGAGCCAGGCTCCGTCCGTCCAACAGATGGCCGGAGGATGGCGAATTTCGTCCGATCGGGTCATCGCTGCGGAAGACCGCTTGACTTCCCTCGAGGCGGCCGCGATCGACGACGTCGGCCATGGCCAGGCTCGTACCCTGCGCGATGCCGTACGCGAAGCACGCGCGCGGCTTGATGCGCTGGCGGTCGGCGGCGACATGGCCATGGCCTTGAGCCAGTTGCAAGGTGCGGCCGGAGAGCTTGAGGCGGCCCTCGCCTCGGTCAGTCCGGCGACCCAAGGTGCGACGCGCGACAACCCGCGCCAACGCTGAGGGATTCTCTTCAATCGGGGACGAACATCTGCGCGCTGAACGTGTTTCGGCCACGGGTCGCCGGGCTGCGATCGGTCAGCTGCCCAGGTCTTGAAACAGGGTCAACTGGAGTCCGGCCGGATCGGTCAGCCGCGAATTCAGCGAGTTCCACGGGGTGCGGGTAGGGGCAGCGATGAGTGTCGCGCCAGCCTCGGTAAGTTGCTCGGTCGCCGAGGCTGCATTCGGCACGCCGAACGCGACGCGAACGTGACCCGCTACCCGACGCCCGACCTCGACGTCGTCGACATATACGGCGTGTCCGGGGTCTGCGATCTCCAGCGTGGCTCGGCCGGCGTCCAGGATTATTACCCGTCCCTGGTCCTCGGAAAGGTATTCGGCCGATTCGGACAAGCCCAGGGTGTCCCGATAAAAGGCGACCGCGGCGTCGTAGTCCTCGGTGGTGACCACAAGCCGCATTTCGCTGACATTCATGAGAGTGTCTCCCTAACGCGTCATCCCTTGTCGATCGTGATGGCGCCGACGGTTGTGGTCACGTCGAGGCGATGCGTCGACGACGAGTCCTGCTCGACCTCGACATTCTTTATGCCCACCGTCGTATCGGTGGTGACGGCGTACTTCGTTCCGCCGGGCACGGTTAGCGCGACCTCTGCGACATCGCTCTTCACCTTGACCAAGTTGGGCGGCGACGCGAATTTGAGGTTGACCTGGCCAGCATTAGTCGTGATCTCATATGTTCCAGCGCCGAGCGAGGTTCCGAGGACCCGTCCGGCCTTGGTGGAGATTGTCGCGTTAGCAACGGCTGTCGACCTTCATGTCCCCACTCGCCATCAACGTCGAGCGTGATGCGTGCGGGCATGGTCACGGTGTAGTCGACGAAGCAGTCGACCCCGAAGCAGAACCGACGAGACACTTGGCGGTCAACGTGGCTGACGAGCCGGTCCCTCCTTTGTCGTTGTGGCCTTACCGTGGAGTTGC